>JBLXDU010000002.1:0-435407 GCA_048263775.1 Rhodospirillales bacterium | reverse complement strand
ACAGCGACCGGTCCTACCCGTACAGCGCTAAAAACGCCGCCCGCGTATCCCTTCCTTAACCACAATGTCAAACAGCCGTGCGGCCGAAGCCGCGAATTCCATTCAGGAACCTTAAGTCCCCGCCACCGAAGCAAATATTAGGGGCGCCCGGTTTGTCGCCGTCGCCCCCGTCGCTGGTGGAGGCGGGGTTATACGCAGGCTGCCGCGCCCTGTCAAACCCCTTTTGTCATTTTATTGCAATGACCGGAAAAGCCCGGAAATCCGGGGCGCAATGCCTTAACAGAGGGTAAAAAACCTGCCCTGCCCGACGAATCCAAGGGACAAATCCGCGGCACTTCGGCACTTCGCCCCCCAGCGGAACGGTTTCCCCGACACGGGGAGAGGAAGTCCTTTGCGATTCCGGTGCCGTAAGCGCCTTATATGAAACAATATATAAGGGTCATCTTCTATAATATTGATTCCTATGAATGAATCCCTGATCGATGCTTGACAACATCGCCCTCCCCACACATTGTTGGGCGAAAGCGTGAGGAAATTCAGTGCCGGACAAGGCTGGCCGGCTGATTCCAAGGGGCTTTGAAAAAACGAACAGGTGTCGCCGCCTGGGTACACATATAGTGGCGGCGTCCTGACTGGGCAAACGACGGCGGTCCGGCTGGATAACGGACAACCGACTGGGCAAGACAAGGTAGCGGGCTTCTCTTATGCGTATGCGGACACTCCTTGCGGCGGGAGCGTTCTTCGGTGTCGTTCTGGGTTCGGCCGGACTGGTATTGAAGACCCCTCAGAATATGGACAAGCTGCTTGGCGGCGACGGCGAGCCGACCTTTGCCCTCGCCCCCTTGAGCCTGGGCCATCCGGCCGCGGCCTCGGGCCTGGCGACCCACCGCATCATTCATCCCGGCAGCCGCGAGACGGAATCGCCCGACCAGGGCCCCGCCGTGATCAGCGCCACGGAAACCATCGCCCCCGGCGAGACGCTGGCCGGCGTGCTGGCGCGGGCCGGGGTCACGGGCGTCGATGCCGACGCGGCGATGCGCGCCTTCACCGGCGTGTACGATCCGCGTCGTCTGCTGCCCGGCCAGAAAATCATTGTCCGTTTCCGCGCGCCCGAAGGCGGGCCCGACGGCCCGCGCACGGGCACCAAGCCCGGCACCTTCCTGGGATTCGGGTTCGAGCCGGACTTCCGCCACGAGATCGTGGTCAAGCGTCACGCGGACGACAATTTCACCGCCGTCAAGGAAGCCAAGAAGGTTAAGCGTTCCCTCGCCCGTGTCGCCGCCCCCATCACCAGTTCCCTTTACCTGGCGGGTGAAGGCCAAGGCTTGCCGGCCAACGTGCTGGCGGAACTGATCCGGATTTATTCCTGGGACGTCGATTTCCAACGCGACATCCGCGAGGGCGACGCCTTCGAGGTCACCTACGAGGAAGTGCGCGACGAGGAAGGCCGACTGGTTCATGCCGGCACCGTGCATTTCGCGGCCCTGACCCTGTCCGGCGACCGCCGGGCGCTCTACCGCTTCGTCACCGCCGCAGGCGACGTCGATTATTTCGACGACAAAGGTCAGGGCGCACGCAAGGCGTTGATGCGCACGCCCATCGACGGGGCCCGCCTGTCGTCCGGCTTCGGGAAGCGCCGCCATCCGGTTCTCGGCTATAATAAAATGCACCGAGGCGTCGATTTCGCCGCCCCCCAGGGCACGCCCATCTATGCCGCCGGCGACGGCGTCGTTACCTTTGCCGGGCGCAAGGGCGGCTACGGAAATTACATCAACATCCGCCACAACGGGCGCTATCACACCGCCTATGCCCATATGAAGGGCTTCGCCCGCGGCATGAGCCGGGGCAAACGGGTACGCCAGGGCGAGGTCATCGGCTATGTCGGCACCACCGGCCGCTCCACCGGCCCGCATCTGCATTACGAGATCCTGGTCGACGGCGGACAGGTCAATCCGCTCAGCGTGCGTATGCCGTCGGGGCGCAAGCTGACGGGCAAGGAATTGGCGCGCTTCCTGGCCGCCAAGGACCAGATGGACTTGCAGTTCGCCCGCCTGGACGATAACCAGAAGGCCGACAGACAACGCGACGTGGCGGCCGCCCGATAATCCCAACGGGCGCCGCGCCCAAGGATCAGGCGGAGCCCTTCATGGTGGACCCAAGCCCTCTCTCCCTCGCCTTCACGGACAGCGGCGCCGGCAAACCGCTGGTGATCCTGCACGGCCTGTTTGGCTCCAAGCGCAATTGGGGGGCTATCGCCAAGGCCCTTTCCGCCCATCGCCGGGTGCTCTGCCTGGACCTGCGCAATCACGGGGAAAGCCCGTGGGACCCGGCCATGAACTACCCGGCCCTGGCCGCCGACGTGGCGCATTTCATCCACGCCCACAGCCTGGGATCGGTCGATGTGATCGGCCATTCCATGGGCGGCAAGGCGGCCATGACCCTGGCGCTGTCCCATCCCGAACTGGTCGGCAGCCTGACCGTGGTCGATATCGCGCCCGCCCCCTCGCCCGGCACCTTCATCCATTACGTCGAGGCACTGCGCGCCATGGACCTGACCCGGATTACCTCGCGCAAGGAGGCTGACGCCGGGCTGGCACCCGCGGAGCCGAATCCCGGCATCCGCGCCTTCCTGCTGCAGAACCTGGAAAGCGGCGCCGACGGCTTCAAATGGCGGGTCAACCTGGATGCCCTGAGCGCCGCGATGGAAGACCTACTGGATTTCGAGACGCCGCCCCACGGCCACAGTTACCAGGGCCAGGCCCTGTTCCTGGCCGGCGGGGCGTCCGATTACATCGGCCCGCATCACCACGGAGAAATCAACCGCCTGTTCCCCGCCGCCCGCGTCGAGGTCCTGCCCGGCGTCGGCCATTGGGCCCATGCGGAAGCGCCCGAGCTGTTCCTAAACCACGTCAAAGGCTTCCTCGGCGTCTAACGCCCGGGATACCGAAGGAGGCAGTCATGTATGCCGTGATTTTCGAAGTCACCCCCAATCCGGCCCGCGCCCAGGAATATTTCGACTTGGCTGCCGAATTGCGCCCCGATCTGGAAAAGATCGACGGCTTTATCTCCATCGAACGATTCCAGAGTCTGGCCAACCAGGAGCGCTACGTGTCCTTGTCGTTCTGGCGTGATGAGGCGGCGATCACCGAATGGCGCGGCCATCTGGGCCATCAGGCGGCACAGGATGCGGGCAAGGCCGGGATCTTTAAGGATTTCCGGATCAGGGTCGCCAAGGTGGAGCGGGATTACACCCTCACCGACCGGGTCTGACGCGGAACTTAGATGGGGCGGCCGAACAGGCCTGACGACAGGCTGGCGTTGATCGCGATCATGCCGTCCAAGTTCGGATGCGCCGCTGAGAGTGCCTCCGCCGTGGCACGGTCCATGAACCGGGCAAGGGACAGCATGTCATCCCGCATATCCGCCGGCGCCGGGTGGCCCGGATCCGAGGCCTCGGCCTGCACGATCGTCCAGAGTTTCTGATTGTAGCCAAGAGCCCGAACCAGAACGGTCCGGTCATGGGACTGTTCGGCGGCATCGCGCAGTGCGGCGGCGGCCCGGGCAAAAGCCTCGGCCTCGGCCGGGCGGCCGGAAATGACCGAATGGTGTGCCCGCCCATAGGCGCGCGAGGCAGCGGTATGTTGCCGGATCATCTCCATCACGGCCTTCCCGTATTCAAAAGATCGGCGACCAGGCTTTCCGTGCGCACGGTAAAGCGCAAGCCGGCGGTCGCAAAACGGTCCTGAAGCTGCAACGCGACCTGGCGCGCCGCGTCTTCGTTCAGGTCGGCGCCGGTCAACTTGTCCTCGGCCGCCTGCAGGGTATTGGAAAGATCCTGGGTGAACTGCCCACGCGTCGTCAGCGCCGCGATGTCGGCGCCGACGCGCTGCGTCGTCGACCGCACCTGCCGGGTTGCACCGGCAAGGTCGGCCAGGGCCGCGTCGATGTCCGCATCCGTGGCGAAGCCGTTGTAGTCGCCGGTCGCCGTGCCGATTCTGAGCGCGTCCGATGAGGATGCCCCGCCCTTGACCGTAATCTCGGCACCGGACAAATCGCCGACCCGCGTCGTCTGATCGTCCGCCGGATCGCCCATCAGATTGACCCCGGCGTAGGATGCATCACCGGAGAGACTGCTGAGCTGCGACCTGATCTGGTCGAACTGTTCCGCCGCCGCCTGTCGCTGTTCCGCCGTACCACCGCGCACGGCCGTGGCGATGCCGCGCAGTTGGCGTGTCAGATCCTCGACCGCATGCAGGCCGACCGATGCGGTCTCGGCCGACGACAGGGCCTGATTGATACCGGACTTGAGGTCGAACAAATCACCGACCCGGTTGGCCGCCGCACGGCCGGCATAAAAATCCTGGGGATCGTCGGAGACGCGATTGACCCGCCGGCCCGTGGCTAAGCTGTCGGCGACCTGCAGACGCAGGGACTGGTTCCGCTGCAGTTGCAGCAGGTTTGCCCGAACGCCTTTGGTAAGAGTCACGTCAGCCATCAAGCCGATCCTTTCATGGGATCAGCCTAATATCATTCCGGAATCGATACAGTGATGGAAATCACACGGTATTAGGCGTTAACGGGGCTTTCGTGCGATGAACTTCATGCCTGGCTTGAAGGCCGACAGCTTTTTCACGACTTCAAGCCCCATGCTTTCCAGCAGTAACCGCATGCTGTTCGGGTTGAAATAGACGCAATGAACCGGCGGGTTGAAACCGTCCCAGGTGTCCAGGTCGCGGGGTCGCCGCCAATGGCTGATATCCGGCGTCGTCACATAGACCACGCCGCCCGGGTTCAACAACCGCACGATCGCCGCCATGAAGGGGCGTACATCGGAAACATGCTCGATGACCTCAGACGTATAGATCAGATCGAACCCCTGATCCGGCTGGAAGCTCTCGACCAGACCTAGGAAGTAGTTGTTCTTGGGATAATGTTCGCGCGCATAGGCGAGAGAAACATTGTCGACCTCCAACCCCCAGGCATCAAGGCCCGCCTCCCGCGCGGCCTCGACCACGAAGCCGCCGTTGCAGCCGACGTCGAGGAACCGGGCACCAGAAGGCACCAGTTTCTTGAGCGCACGAATGCGCCCACGCGAACGGCGCATTTTTTTATCGACCTTGGCGAAGTATCCCGTGGTCGCGCCGTCGTAGGAATCGTCGTACCCGGCTGCCACTTCCGCATTGGACGGCAGGCCATGGACGTAGACCGTCGCACAGACACCGCAACGATATAGATCGTGGCCGCGGGCCGATATTTCGAACACCTGCTCGGCCCCGTCACAGACGGGGCAATGCGGGGCCGATGCAGGTGCCGTGTTCATTAGGCCGCTTCCGCCTCCAGTGCCTTGCCGTTTATGGTCAGTTTGCCGCCCTCGGCAGAGACTACAATCTTGGAGCCGTCCTCAACGGACCCTTCCAGGATCATGGACGCCAGGGGATTCTGCAAATCCTTCTGGATCACCCGTTTGAGCGGACGGGCACCATAGACCGGATCATAGCCTTTTTCAGCAAGCCAATCCTTCGCCGCCGCGTCGAGCTCCAGCGCGATGTGGCGGTCAACCAGCAGCTTGCGAAGGCGCTGTAGCTGAATGTCCACGATTCCGCCCATATGTTCGGGGAACAGGCGGTGGAACAGAATGATCTCGTCCAGGCGGTTGAGGAATTCCGGACGAAAGGCCTGACGCACGATCTCCATGACCGGGCCACGCACTTCTGCCGAATCGTGGCCGTCTTCCTGCCCGGCAAGGATCTCACCGCCCAGGTTGGAGGTCATGATGATCAACGTGTTGCGGAAATCGACCGTGCGGCCCTGACCATCGGTCAGGCGGCCGTCGTCGAGAACCTGCAACAGCACGTTGAACACATCCGGATGGGCCTTTTCGATTTCGTCGAACAACACGACCTGATAGGGCCGGCGGCGCACGGCCTCGGTCAGGGCCCCGCCCTCGTCATAGCCGACATAGCCCGGAGGGGCACCGATCAGCCGCGAGACCGAATGCTTTTCCATGTATTCGGACATGTCGATGCGCGCCATGGCCGTTTCATCGTCGAACAGAAATTCGGCGAGGGCCTTGGTCAGTTCCGTCTTGCCCACGCCCGTCGGCCCCAGGAACAGGAACGAGCCCATGGGCCGGTTGGCGTCCTGCAGGCCCGCGCGCGAACGGCGCACGGCGTTGGCCACGGCGGTCACGGCCTCGGACTGGCCGACCACGCGTCGGCCCAGGTTCGCTTCCATCTGCAACAGCTTGTCGCGTTCGCCCTGGAGCATCTTGTCGACGGGAATGCCGGTCCAGCGGCTGACGACCTGGGCGATATGTTCTTCCGTCACCGCCTCCTCGACGACGACGGAGCCGTCGGCTTCCTCCGCCTTCTTCAGCTTGTCCTCAAGCCGGGGGATCAGGTCGTACTGCAGTTCGCCGGCCTTTTCGTAATCGCCGGCGCGCAGCGCCTGCTGCTGAGCCAAATGGGCCTTTTCCAACTCTTCCTTCAGCTTGGTGGTATCGGCGAGCGAGGCCTTGCCCTTTTCCCACTCGCCGGTCATGGCGGCGGATTTTTCTTCCAGGTCCTTCAACTCGATCTCAAGCTTGCCGAGCCGATCCTTGGACGCCTTGTCGGTTTCCTTCTTCAAGGCCTCGCGTTCGATCTTCAACTGGATCACCCGGCGATCGAGTTCGTCCAGTTCCTCAGGCTTGGAATCGACGGCCATGCGCACGCGCGAACCGGCTTCGTCCATCAGGTCGATGGCCTTGTCCGGCAGGAAGCGGTCGGTGATGTAGCGGTTGGAGAGCGTCGCCGCCGCGACCAGGGCGCTGTCGTGGATCTTCACGCCGTGGTGCAGTTCGTACTTTTCCTTGATCCCGCGCAGGATGGAGACCGTGTCCTCGACTGTCGGCTCGCCCACGAACACGGGCTGGAACCGTCGGGCCAAGGCCGCGTCCTTTTCCACATGCTTGCGGAATTCGTCCAGGGTCGTGGCGCCGACGCAGTGCAGTTCACCCCGCGCCAAGGCCGGCTTCAACAGGTTGGAGGCATCCATGGAGCCCTCCGCCTTCCCGGCGCCGATCAGGGTGTGCATTTCGTCGATGAACAGGATGATCTGCCCAGCCGCCGCCGTGACCTCGGCCAAGACGGCCTTCAGGCGTTCTTCGAACTCACCGCGGAACTTGGCCCCAGCGACCAGCGCCCCCAGGTCGAGGACCATCAGGCGTTTCTGTTTCAAGTTTTCCGGCACGTCGCCGTTGACGATGCGTAACGCCAAGCCTTCGACGATGGCGGTCTTGCCCACGCCGGGCTCGCCGATCAGAACCGGGTTGTTCTTGGTCCGACGCGACAACACCTGGATAGCGCGGCGGATTTCCTCGTCGCGGCCGATCACCGGGTCGAGCTTGCCGTCCATGGCCGCCTGGGTCAGGTCACGGGCATATTTCTTGAGCGCGTCATAAGCATCCTCGGCATTGGCCGAGTTGGCGGCCCGGCCCTTGCGGAATTCCTTGATCGCCGTGTTCAGGTCCTGCGGCTTGATGCCTGCTTCCTTCAGGATGTCGGCCGCCTTGGTGCCCTGGGCCATGACCATGGCGAGCAGCAGCATCTCGACCGTAACGAAGCTATCGCCGGCCTTATCGGCGATCTCCTGCGCCTGATCGAACAGCTTGGCCGTTTCCGACGCCAGGTAGATCTGCACCGTGTCGCTTTCGACCTTGGGTAGGCGCTTCAACTCGCCCTCGGTCAGGCGGAGGGCGCGCTGTGCGTTGCCGCCCGCGGCCTCGATCAGCGAGGCCGCAAGGCCTTCCTTGTCGTCGAGCAGCACCTTGAGTAGATGCAGCGGCGTGAATTGCTGGTGGGTTTCACGTATGGCAAGCGACTGCGCGCTTTGAATGAAGCCGCGCGCGCGTTCGGTAAATTTTTCAAATTCCATCTGTCCCGTCCTTTGGCGACAGAGCGGTGTGTTCCCGATAATCGGCGAACCGGCCGCCCCTCTCAAGGGTTAGTGCACATCCCATGCAAACATAAGCGTTTACGGCGGCAATGTGCAGGGCAATAGACCGTCTATTCCCGCAACTGAAATAGGGTTATGGCGTCGCGTATGCAATCGCAGAACGGATTAATATTTCAGGCGTTGACGGCGGGCGATGAAAGGGCGAGCCTTGCCCTCCCATGAATGCTGAAATCAAACATATCTACCGCTATCCGGTGAAGGGCCTGACGCCCGAAGCGCTCGATGCGACCGAACTTACGGTCGACGGTTATCTGCCGGGCGACCGACGGTTCGCCATGGCCCTGGGCTCGACCCCCATCAGCGGCGGCCATCATCTGGAATGGATGCCCAAGCGCAATTTCCTGGAACTGGTGAAGAACGAAAAGCTGGCGACCCTGGAAACATCCTTCGATGACGATACGGGTGTTTTGACCATCAAGCGTCAGGGCCGCCAGGTCGCGCGCGGAAACATCACCGACCGCATCGGCCGCACCATGATCGAGGATTTCTTCGCCGCCTATATGAAGGCTGAGGCCAAAGGCCGCCCGCGCCTGGTTGAAGCCAATCCGGGCGAACGCCTGACCGATCAGGCGACGCCACTGATTTCGGTCATCAATCTGGCGTCGATCCGCGACCTGGAACGGGTCGTCCAGGCGCCGGTCGATCCTTTGCGCTTTCGCGCCAACTTTTATATCGACGGGCTCGACCCCTGGGTCGAATTCGGTTGGCTGGGCAGACCGGTCGCCATCGGCGGCGCCGAGGCGGACGTGATCGAACGCATCGGCCGCTGCGGAGCGACCAGCGTCAATCCGGCAACGGCGGAGCGCGACCTGAACATCGTTAAATTCCTGCAGACCGGATTCGGTCATACCGACATGGGCGTATTCGTCCGGGTTACGAAACCCGGGCCGGTCGCCGTCGGTGAGTTCCTCTCGCCTCGTTGATCTTTAAGACGGCGCGATCAGGGATCGCGCTTGAGGAATTCAGGCAGTCAATCAGCGGCGTCTGTAGCCACGGGCTGTTCGGGTTCGACCTCAGGCTGCGCATCAGGCTTGGCGGCCATGGGCAATTCGGCCTGCTGGCTTTCCTGCTGAGGCTCCGGCGCCTTGCGGCGACGCCCGCGGGGTGCCCGGGCGGGTTTCGCCGCCGGCGCGTCTGCCTCATCCGCGGCTTCGGCTTTGTTGCCGGAACCGTTTCGACCATTGCCGCGGCTATCACGCTCGTCACGGTTATCACCGTCATTCGCTTGCGGCCGGTTGGTGTGGATGACCTCTGCGTCGGCGTCGTCCTGATCGCCGTCGTTATCCATATCGTCGTCGTAATCGCCGCCCATGTTGTCTTCGGGCCCGCCTTCGGCGCCGCCCGGAGTCTGACGGGCACCGCCGTCGGGTCGTCCCCGGTTCTGACCGTTGCGGTCGGCGTTGCGCTGCTCATCCGTATTCAGAAGACGGAAATAGTGCTCCGCGAACTGAAAGTAGGATTCAGCCATGATCCGATCACCGGCGGAGGAAGCATCCCGCGCCAGGAGCAGATATTTATCGAGAACCTGCTGGGCCGAGCCGCGGACTTTGACGCCGGGGCCGTTGCTTTCGAAGGTTTGATTACGAACGTTGCCGTGACGCTTATTGCCACCGCGGCCGCGCGACCGTCTGTTATTGGAGTTCTTGTTCATTTTCCTTGCAACACTGCTGTTAGCGGGCTGCTGGGTACGCTTCCCATGTCGGCCGGCCAAATTAAGGACCAGCCCCACCCGCCACGGTGACAGACAAATAACGCCTGCCCGCCGCATCGGCTGTTCAAAGAACGACCGCCTCGTTACCCAACGGAGACGCACGTCACTTTGCTCAGGGAAATCCCGGGGGGCCTGTCCGGTGCCGCGACCTGGTTCCGAATTTCATGTGATTTTCGGATGTCGATGACGCGTCACACAAGACGATCCGCCCAAGTGGCCTCACAGCCACCACGGGCACCCTAGACCGGTTCCCCCGCATTTCCAACATTTTTTTACGGGTTCATCCACCATTCGCGATGGCAGCGAATGACCGGGGGATTCCTGCCAGATCGGCGCGTGTCCCATCGGGGATCAGTCCGGCCCGGCGAAAGATTTCAGCCACCGCCGCTTCCTGTCCCTGCCCCAGTTCGAGGATAACGATTCCCCCCGGTGCGAGAATTTTCGCGGCCTGGGGCGCGATCGCGGCATAGGCGTCAAGCCCCTCGGATCCCGCGAACAAGGCTCCATGGGGGTCGAAGCCCAGAACCTCCGGCAGCAGTGTCTCGCGGTCGGTCTCGGCGATATAGGGCGGGTTGGACAGGATCACGTCAAACGGCCCCGAAAGGCCCATTGTCCAATCCCCAGCCTGAAAGCGCGCCCGCGCACCCAGGTTCAGGCGCTGTGCGTTGTCCGCCGCCACGGCGACGGCATCCGGGCTGATGTCGATGCCGAGCCCCTCGGCCCGCGGCAGTTCCGACAGCACCGCAAGCAACAGACAACCCGTACCGGTGCCGAGATCGAGAATGCGAAGCGCCTCCCCTTCCCGACCCATGGCGCGGATACGGGCCAGCGCGTCTTCGACCAGGGTTTCCGTTTCCGGACGCGGCGTCAGGGTCGCCCCGGTGACCCGAAAGGTCAGGGACCAGAATTCCCGCTCCCCCAGAATGCGTGACACAGGCTCATGCGCAGCGCGGCGGGCAATCAGGCTCTGGGCCGCGTCTTGCTGCGCGGCGCTTAATTCCGTTTCCGGATGAGTCAGAACAAAGGACGCGTCCCGGCCCAGGACACGGGCCGTCAGAAGGCGGGCATCCAGGCGGGCCGTGTCGATCCCCGCCGCGGCCAGATCAGCCGCCCCCTGGTCCACGGCATGGCCCAGGGTGCCCGGGGCAAAGCGGCTTGGCCGCTGCGTCACGCGATCTCGGCCAGGCGGCTCGCCTGGTCTTCGCTGATCAGCGCGTCCATCAATTCGTCCAAATCGCCGTCCATCACCCGGTCCAGCTTGTGCAGGGTCAGGTTGATGCGGTGGTCGGTGACGCGGCCTTGGGGGAAGTTGTAGGTGCGGATGCGCTCCGACCGGTCGCCGGACCCGACCTGGCCCTTGCGCTGGGCGGCGCGGGCGTCGTCGCGGATCTGGCGTTCACGTTCGTACAGCCGCGAACGCAGCACCTTCATTGCCTTGGCCCGGTTCTTGTGCTGGGATTTTTCATCCTGCTGAATGACCACCAGCCCTGTCGGCAAGTGAGTGATGCGCACGGCGGAATCGGTGGTGTTGACCGACTGACCGCCGGGGCCCGAGGCGCGGAACACGTCGATGCGCAGTTCCTTTTCGTCGATGTCGATGTCGACCTCCTCGGCCTCGGGCATGACCGCGACGGTCGCCGCCGAGGTATGTATGCGCCCCCCCGATTCCGTAACCGGAATCCGCTGCACCCGATGCACACCCGATTCGAACTTGAGCCTGGCAAACACGTCCGTGCCCGAGATCGTGGCGATGGCTTCCTTGTAGCCGCCGATGCCCGTTTCGTTGACGCTCATGACCTCGAACCGCCAGCGGTGGGTTTCGGCATAACGCTGATACATGCGGAACAGGTCGGCGGCGAAAAGCGCCGCTTCGTCGCCGCCGGTGCCGGCGCGCACTTCGAGGATCGCGTTCTTCTCGTCGGCCTCGTCCTTCGGCAGCAGCATCAGCTGCACCTGACGCTCCAACTCCGGCAGGGTTTCCTTCAGTTCCTGGAATTCTTCCTCGGCCAGTTCGCGCATGTCGCGGTCGGTCGCCGGATCGGCCAGCAGGTCGGCCATGCCCTGGGCGTCGGCCTGGGCCTTGCGGTAAGTCTTGACCGCCTCGACCACCGGGCCAAGGTCGGAATATTCCTTGCCCAGCTTGGCGATCTTGTCGCCGCCGGCACCGCCTTCGGACATCAGGGATTCCAGTTCCTTGTAGCGGGTCAACACCCGGTCCAGGCTCTCGTTCAGGCTCACTTAACCGTTCTCCTTGCCGCCGCCGCCCGTGCCGCCATCGGCATCGGGGGGATCGGGCTGAAACAAATGGGCGATCAGGCGTTCCGCCGCCGCCAGGTCCAAATCGGCCTCGGCCGCCGCCCGGCGCAGCCGCGTCGACGGTCCGTGCAACAGACGCGCGACCAGTAGATGGGTCGCCTTTTCGGCGTCCCCGCCGGCTTCCGCCAGGGCCTGGGCGCGATGATCCTCGAAATACTGACGCAGGCCGGTGACCAGCGGCCCCGCATCCCGTTCCCGGCGACCGTTGAGAAACGCCCGCACTTCCTCGTCGACAATGCGCTGGGCCGCCTGGGCCTCGGCGCCACGGCCGACCAGTCCTTCCATGGCGATACGTTCCAGATCACCGAAGTCATAGACATAGGCGTCGTCCAAATCATGGACCGCCGGGTCGACATCGCCGGGCACCGCCGTATCGACCACCAGGATAGGCCGCCGCCGCCGCGCCTTGAGCGCCGCCGCCACCAGGCTTTTCTCGACGATCCGCCCGCCGCCGCCCAAGGCCGCGATGAGGACGTCCGTCTTGGGCACCAAATCGGCCAGATTTTCGAACAGATCGTAATTGCAGTTCAGTACCCGCGCCGTGCGCTTGGCCCGGCGTTCGCGGGGATGGATCACCGTCAGGTTGGTAAGACCTTCGCCGATCATGTCCTCGGCCACCATCTCACCCATGTCGCCGGCGCCGACCAGCAATGCCGACACGCCCTCCAGATCGCCATGCAGATCCTGAACCAACATGGTCGCGACGGCGGCGATGGATACGGGGCCTTCGCCGACGCCGGTTTCCGTGCGCACCCGCTTGGCCGCGCTGTAAGCCGCCTGCAACAGCGCGTCGAGCACGCCCGTGGACAGGCCCGCCTCCCTGGCCATCCGATGGGCGGCCTTGACCTGCCCCAGGACCTGCGGCTCGCCGATCACCAGACTGGCAAGCGAAGCCGCGATGTTGAACAGGTGCAGGACCGCCGCCTCGTCGATGGCAATATGAGCCTGGGCCTTGAGATCGGCCAACGGCACCTGGGTTTCCGCCGCCAGAACGCCGAGCACCCTGTCCGCCGCCGCATCCGGATCGGGGTCGGCGCCCACCACCTCGACCCGGTCGCAGGTCGACAGCAGCACCGCCTCCGCCACGCCGGCGTCGCGCAGGCGGGCAAGTACACCGGGCACCGCCTCGTCCTCGATGAACATCTGGTCGCGCAGGCCGAGGGAGCTGGTCCGGTGATTGACCCCGGCCACGAAGGGCCGGGCGGAATGCGCGCGGTCTTCGGGCATGGGGCTGCCTCGCTAGAAGTGAAGCTTCAGGGTTTCAACGATGTCGGAGAGTTTGACTTCGGCCTGGGTGCCGGTTTCCATGTTGCGCAGGGTCGCAACACCCCGCGCCAGTTCGTCCGAGCCCAGGATCAACACGGCCTTGGCGTTCGCCTTGTTGGCCCGCGCCAGACGTTTCTTCAGGTTGCCGGAATATCCCATATCGACCGTATGGCCGGCCCGGCGCAGATCGTGAGCGGCCTTCATGGCCGGGGCCATTGCCTCGTCGCCCATGGGGATGACCACGATGGGGCGTTCGCCCGCCGGCGCCGCGCCGAGCATCATGGACAGGCGTTCGACCCCGGCGGCCCAGCCGATCCCCGGCGTCGGCCGCCCGCCCATCTGTTCCATCAAGCCGTCATAGCGGCCACCGGCCAGGACGGTGCCTTGGGCGCCCAAGGTGCCGGTGACGAATTCGAAGGCGGTGTGGGAATAGTAATCCAGGCCGCGAACCAATCGGGGCTGAACCTCATAGGCGATACCCAGGGCGTCAAGCCCGGCCAGCACTTCGTCGAAGAACACCCGCGAGGTGTCGTTCAAATGGTCCTGCAGCAACGGCGCCGAGGACATGATGTCCTGATCGCCCTTATCCTTTGAATCGAAGATGCGCAGCGGGTTCTTGTCCATCCGCGTGCGGCTGTCTTCGGACAGATCGTTGCGATACTTGGCCAAGTAGTCGAGCAGCACGCCACGATAGGCCTGCCGGCTTTCCGGATCGCCCAGAGTGTTGAGTTCCAGCCGCACGTCCTTGGCCACGCCCAAATCGTCCAGGATATGGGCGGCCAGCGCGATGACTTCTATATCCGCCTGTGCCCCCGGCACACCCAAAATTTCCACGTCGATCTGGTGGAACTGGCGCAGGCGGCCCTTTTGCGGGCGTTCGTGGCGGAATACGGGACCCCGGGCAAAGAACTTAAGGGGCGCTTCCTGGGCCAAGCCGTTGGACATGAAGGCGCGGGCGATGCCGGCGGTGAATTCAGGACGAAGGGTGATGGAATCACCGCCCCGGTCGTCGAAGGTGTACATCTCCTTTGTCACCACATCGGATGTCTCACCCAACGTGCGCGAGAACACTTCCGTGAATTCGAAGATCGGCGGGGTCATTTCCTGGAACCCGTGACGCGCGGCCAGGGCCGCCGCCCGATCACAAATGTGACGGTGCAGACGGAAATCGTCGGCCAGGATGTCGTGGGTCCCGCGAACGGGTTGCAAATCTGCCATCGCCACCGGTCCCGCTATTCCGCCGCGTCGGCGCCGGAAGGAGCGGCACCAGTCTTGCGCGGGTACTTGCGGGCGACATAGTCGTCGACGATTTTCTTGAAGTCCTCGGCAATGGCCGCACCGCGCAGGGTCGCGACCTTTTCCCCGTCGACGAACACAGGCGCCGTCGGTGCCTCGCCGGTGCCGGGGAGCGATATGCCGATATCCGCATGCTTGCTTTCACCCGGGCCGTTGACGATGCAGCCCATGACGGCAAGCGACAGGTTTTCCGCCCCATCATACTGTTCGCGCCAGGTCGGCATCATGCCGCGCACGTAGCCCTGCACGGTGTCGGCCAGTTCCTGGAAGAAGGTCGAGGTCGTGCGCCCGCAACCGGGGCAGGCCGTGACCAGCGGTGTGAAGGCGCGCAGGCCCATGGTCTGCAGCATTTCCTGGGCGACGATGACTTCCTTGGTGCGGTCGCCACCGGGCGACGGTGTCAGCGACACACGGATGGTGTCGCCGATGCCTTCCTGCAGCAGCACAGCCATGGCGGCGGTCGAGGCGACGATGCCCTTCGAGCCCATGCCGGCTTCGGTCAGGCCCAGGTGCAGGGCCCAATCACCCCGGTTGGCCAGTTCGCGGTAGACCTTGATCAGGCTCTGAACCTCGGAGACCTTACAGCTGAGCACGATGCGGTCGCGCGAAAGACCCAAATCTTCGGCCCGCAGCGCGTTGGAGATCGCCGACTGGACCAGGGCTTCCTGCGTCACTTCCGCGGCTGTCATGGGATTGGCCGACTTGGCGTTCTCGTCCATCAGGCGGACCACCAGGTCCTGGTCGAGCGACCCCCAGTTGACGCCGATGCGCACGGGCTTGCCGTACTCGATGGCCTTTTCGACCATCTTGGAGAACTGCGTATCGCGCTTTTCCTTGAAGCCCACGTTGCCGGGATTGATACGATACTTGTCCAGGGCCTCGGCACAGGCCGGATGGCTGTCCAGCAGCTTGTGGCCGATGTAGTGGAAGTCGCCGACGATGGGCGTATCGACGCCGCGCGCCAGCAGCTTTTCCTTGATATGAGGGATCGCGGCGGCGGCGCGTTCCGTATCGACGGTGACACGAACGATTTCCGACCCCGCCTGGGCCAGGGCATGGACCTGCTCGACCGTGCCGTCGATGTCGGCGGTGTCCGTGTTGGTCATGGACTGCACGACGATGGGGTTGAGGCCGCCCATGGCGACCTTGCCGATTTTGACGGGGACGCTCACCCGACGCGCCTTGGGACCAAAGGCGAACGCGCGGTCGGTGGGAAGCGCGGCTTCCTGAGACATGAAAGTGGATCCTTTAAACGCTCAACGGCAACCTACATGGGCCCGGCCGCGGCGGCGCACAAGCGAGAAACCGCGCCTGCCCGGCCCGTGGGGCATGTTTTGCCCGACGCCCGGCCCGCGGTCAACGGTCGTGACGGCCCTGTCAGCCGGAATGCCCGGCCGGTTGACGGCGGGTCAGCGGAAAACGGCGGTGCCGGCCTTCAGACGCTCGGGGTCGAGCAGCACGTTGCGCACGACCTCGCCACTGGCGCCGACCGCCGGGGCGCTGTCGCCGTCGACGGTGATGGTCAGGCCGCCGGCGTTGCCGGTCTTCAGCTTCAGATCGGGCCGGTCAGGTACGGCGTAGGATTCACCGGCACGCAATAATTTACCCCAGACCCAGGTATCGGTGCCCTGTTCACGGACTTCGACCCAGCTGTCGCTGATCGCCGTCAGGACGATGCGGGCTGCAGCGGTTTCGGCCGGCGTGCTGGCGACTTCCGTCACCGTCGGCGTGGGCGGGCTTTCCGATGCCTCGGCGGCCGGGGTCGGCGTGTCCGACGCGACCGGCGCCGGAGGTGCCGGCAATTCGGCGGTTTCCACGGGCTGGGCGATGGATTCGGGCGGACGCACGGTTTCCGTTTCCGTCACTGGCGCGGCGGCAGGCACGGATTCCGGCGCCGAAGATGCGGTGGCGGGTTCGGTCGCCGGTGTAGCGGCCGGTTCCGTCTGCGCCAATTCCGGCTGCGCCTGTTCGGTCGGGCTCTCAGTCGGGCTCGCGGGGGCGGAGTCTGACACCGCCTCGGCCGCAACGGCCGGCTGATCGGAAGCTTGGGTATCGGAGGGCGGGGCATCGCTGCCCACGCCTGCCGGCATGGCCGCCTCCGTGGCGGGTTCGGCCGCGGCCGTTGGTTCCGGCGCAGCTTCGGGCGAAAGGGCGGAGGATGTCGGCGCGGGCTTGTCCGCGGCCACGGCCTGGCTGCGGTCCGGGCCATCGTTTTCCGCACCGCCCGGCAGCAAAGCCGCCAAGCGCGCGGGCACGGGTTCAATCCATTGCTTGAAGAAATCGTTGTCGACGGTCGAACTGTACCAGGCGCCGTAAGCGATGACGCCGATCACCACGCCAAGGAACACAACGGCGCCCCGCGGGATACCCGTCTCGGACATCGGCGACGGAAAGACCAGATCGGCCTTAGGCGTCTTGCCCGGCTGCAGGGTTTGTTCCCCTTTGAAGCGGCGCACCACTTCGTCGCTGTCCAGCCCCAGATAATCTGCATAGGTGCGGATGAAGCCGACTGCGTAGGTCGTCCCCGGAAGCTGGTCGAAATTGCCGTCCTCGATGGCCTGCAAGTGACGGCGGCGAATGCGCAATACCTGGGCGATGACGTCCAGGTCTTCGCCGCAGCGCAGTCGCGAGGCCCGTAACAGCCCCCCGACGCCCGTACGGTGATCTGCAGCGGCGCCCCCCGGCGTCGCCCGTGAGATGGGATCGTGGTTCACGCGTAGGTCACCCCTTTGCCCCAACGTCCGCCCCTTGGAATCCCGACGCGCGGGCGATCCGAAACCGGAGCCCGGCGGCTGGATGGCCGCGGCGATGACACCCCCCCGGGGTCACGCGGCGGCCGAATTAAAAGGCGAATCGTCTCGTCTTTTCCGCAGGCGCAATAATCCCACAAAAAGTCATGTAGATTCAAGTAGAAAACCGGTTGCTTTAAACCATTACACCATGATCTGCGGCAAAGGCCCTCAATTTCTCCCGAAGGGAATGGGCCGGCGACTGCGATAACCCGGAAAGATAGCTTTCCAAGGTCCCCACATCGAGCGAACGGACCATGGCCTTGACCGGCCCGATCGACGGCGCCGACATGGACAGATTGCGGTATCCCAAACCGATCAACGTCATGGCCGCCAACGGATCGCCGGCCATCTCGCCGCACAGGCTGAGATCCGTGCTGGTTTCCGTGCAATGCCGCGCGATCTGGCCCAGGAAATTGATGGCGGCGGGCGCCAGGTCATCGTAGCGGGACGCGACCATGGGATTGCCACGGTCGGCTGCGAACAGGAATTGCAGCATGTCGTTGGAGCCGACGGAAATGAAATCGACCCGCTTGGTCAGGGCCGGCAGTTGGAAGATCAGGCCCGGCACTTCGAGCATCACCCCGGCCCGCACGGTGGACGGCAGCAATTGGCCGCGCCGGCGCGCGCGGGCCAATTCGGCGTCCAGCAGCTTTTTGGCGGCATCGAATTCGGCGACTTCCGTGACCATGGGGAACATCACGCGCAAGGTCTTACCCGCCGCCGCGCGGATCAGAGAGCGCAGCTGGTCGCGCATCAGCGCCGGGCGGTCGAGCGACACCCGGATCGCACGCCATCCCATGGCGGGGTTTTCCTCAGATTCCTCGGCGTCCCAATAAGGCAGCACCTTGTCACCGCCCGCATCCAGGGTGCGGAAAGTCACCGGGCGGTCGCCGGCGCGCTCGTAAACCGTGGCGTAGATTTCCTGCTGGCGATCGACGGTGGGGGTTTCGGATTCCACCATGAAGGGGATTTCCGTGCGGAACAGGCCGATGCCGATGGCCCCCGTATGATCCAGGTGCATGAGGTCCACGCGCAGCCCGGCGTTGAGCAGCAGGTTGACCGCGACGCCGTCCTTGGTCACCGAGGGCAGGTCCTTCAATTCCGCATACTGGGCGCGCTGTTCGGCGCGCAGCCGCATGCTGTCCTCGAAGGTGATGCGGATGTCCTCGCCCGGACGCAGATAGACTTGGCCATGATCGCCATCGATGATCAGGGGATCACCTTCTTCGACCCGATCGAGAATATTGTCGAGCCGCCCGACCACGGGCAGGTCGAGCGCGCGGGCGACAATGGCGACATGGGCGTTGGGCGAACCTTCGGCCAGAACCAGGCCGCGCAATTTCTGGCTGTCATAGTCCAGCAGCTGCGCCGGGCCCATGTTGCGGGCGATCAGGATTGCGTTGTCAGGCATTTCGCGGGGTCCCGGCTCGGCCCCCATCAGATGTTGGGTCAGGCGGTAACCCAGATCGTCCAGATCGTGTGCCCGTTCGCGCAGATAGG
Source organism: Rhodospirillales bacterium (assembly GCA_048263775.1). Lineage (GTDB taxonomy): Bacteria > Pseudomonadota > Alphaproteobacteria > Rhodospirillales > Casp-alpha2 > UBA1479. The sequence goes on along the minus strand of JBLXDU010000002.1, from coordinate 416,531 downwards.
GGTCATCGATCCCGGCCATGCGGGCGCGCAGGTCGTTCTGCACGCGCTGCACGGCGGCTTCCGCGGACAGGCCGGTAAGAATGGCGTCTTCGATGCGCGACAGCCAACCCGCGTCCTGGGCGATCAGGCGGTAGGTTTCCAGGATGTCGCGATGCTCACCCCCCTTGGCCATGTCGTCGGAGGCCAGCATATCGTCGAGCGCACCATGCATGGCCTTGAACGCCTGGTGCAGGCGCTCGCGTTCCGCCGCCGGATCGTCGCCGACGATCCGCTCGATGTACAGATGGGGGCGGTGCAGGACGGCCACGCCGATACCGATGCCGCCGTTGAGCTTCAATCCCTCAATGCGCAGCGGTTTCAACGCAATGCCGTCGACCGGCAATAGTTCGTTCGCCGCCACCAGGTCGCCGCCGGCAACCAGTTCGGCCAACACCATGGCGACGGTCTGAAGGGTTTCGACCTCTTCGTCCTCATAGGCGCGGCGTGTGCGGTTCTGCACCACGAGAACGCCGGTAACCCGCCCACCGCGCAGAACCGGCACACCCATCAGGGAATGGAATAGTTCTTCACCGGTTTCCGGGCGATAGGCGAAGCTGGGATGGGATTGCGCGTCCTCAAGCGCAAAGGGCAACGCATGGGCGGCGATTTCACCGACCAAGCCTTCACCGATGCGCAGGCGGGTCTTGTGCACGGCGTCCTTGCGCAGGCCCTGGGTGGCGAACAGTTCGAGCACGTCGCCGGCACGGCGCAAGTAGATGGAACAGACTTCGGCGACCATTTCGAGGGCGATCACCTGGACGATCTGATCCAGGCGTTCCTGCGCCGTCGCCGGCGCCGCCATGACGGCACGGACCCGGCTGAGCATGCGCCGGGGCACGGGCGAGACGTCCGTCCGCCGACGACCGACGACCGGGGCCTTCTTCGGCACCTGTCCCCCCGCCTTGGCAGCCGGGTTTTGTGGGTTCGACTTGTCGTTCACTGGCTAAAGGACCCCTGCCTTGATCTGCACGCGCGGCCTGCCCGGGTCCGTTTCCCCCCCGGCGTCGCTATCATATAGGATCAAATAGCCGCGATGGCGACCGCGATGCCGCCAGAATAGTTCGCCGCGGGGGCTATTACCGTGCCGGCACAGCCCCGACCGGATGCCTTTTTAGGCGGCGTCCAGCCCGTAGGCCGTGTGCAGGGCGCGCACCGCCAGCTCTGTATATTCCTCGGCGATCAGCACGCTGACCTTAATTTCCGAGGTCGAGATCACCTGGATGTTAATGCCCTTGTCGGCCAGGGTCTGGAACATGGTCTGGGCCACACCCGCATGCGATCGCATGCCGACACCGATGATGGAAATTTTCACCACGCCGTCCTTGGCAACCAGATCCTCATAGCCGATTTCAGCCTTCTTCGACTGGATGATCGACTTGGTGCGTTCCAGATCGCTTTTGGTCACCGTGAACGTCATGTCCGTGGCCTTGCCGTCGGCGGACACGTTTTGCACGATCATGTCGACGTTGACGCTGGCTTCAGCGAGCGGGCCGAAGATGCCGGCCGCCACGCCGGGCCGGTCGGCGACGCGGACCAGGGTGATCTTGGCCTCGTCCCGGGAATAGGCGATACCGCTGACGACTTGCTTTTCCACGATTTCTTCCTCGTTCACGACCAGGGTGCCGCGCTCGGCGGAGAAGCTTGAGCGGACTTCCGTGCGCACCCCGTGGTTCATGGCCATTTCCACGGCGCGGGTCTGCAGGACCTTCGCACCTTGGGATGCCATCTCCAGCATTTCCTCGTAAGTGATCTTGCTCAGCTTGCGGGCCTTGGTAACGATCCGGGGGTCGCAGGTATAAACCCCATCGACATCCGTATAGATGTCGCAGCGGTGCGCCTTGAGCGCCGCCGCGAGCGCCACCGCCGAGGTGTCGGAGCCACCGCGGCCCAAGGTGGTGATACGGCCGTCCGGGGCGACGCCCTGGAACCCGGGGACGACCACGACCTCGCCCTCCTGCAGGCGCGCCTGAATTTTGTCCGTGTCGATGCTGGTGATGCGCGCCTTGGCATGGACATCGTTGGTGTGGATGGGGATCTGCCAACCCTGCCAGGATCGGGCGGAAACGCCGATATCCTGGAGCGCCAGGGCAAGCAGGCCCGACGTCACCTGTTCGCCGGAGGCGACGACGGCGTCGTATTCCCGGGCGTCATAGAGCTTGGAAATGTCATCCACATAACCGACGAGCTGATTGGTCACCCCGGCCATGGCCGATACCACCACGGCGATCTGATGGCCCGCGTCGACCTCGGATTTGACGCGCTGCGCCACCGCCTTGATACGGTTGACGTCGGCTACCGAAGTGCCGCCGAATTTCTGCACGATCAACGCCATGGAACCGGTGTCTCTCCCGATTGCTGAAAGATGCCCGAAAACCGGAAATTTCCGTCGGAATTACTTGCCCTTGTCTGCCGGGCGGCGCCTTCTTACTCTTAATCTGCGTTGCGGGCAAGGTGCCCGCGCCGCCAACAACGCAAAGGCCCCCTATGACCGCCCAGACCGCCGCGAAGACATCGTCCCGACCGACCACCGCCGATGACGGCGAAGTCGCCCGCTTTCAGGCCATCGCCGACGAATGGTGGGACGCCAAGGGCAAGTTCCGCCCGCTGCACCGTATCAACCCGGTACGCATCGCCTATATCCGTGATCGGGTGGCAGCCCATTTCGGCATGGACGCGGGCAAGGCGGCGGCGCTTTCCGGCCTCACGCTGCTCGACATCGGTTGCGGCGGCGGGCTTTTGGCTGAGCCGATGACCCGGCTGGGCGCCAAGGTCACAGCCATCGACGCCGGCGAAAAAAACGTCGCCGTGGCGAAACTGCACGCCGACCAGATGGGCCTGGACATCGATTACCGCCACGTATTGCCCGAAAATTTAGCCGACCTGGGCCAGACCTATGACGTGGTCCTGAACATGGAGGTTGTCGAACATGTCGCCGACCTGGACGCCTTCCTGGCCGCCTCGGCGGGGCTGGTGCGGCCGGGCGGCTGCATGGTGGTGACGACCCTGAACCGCACGATCAAGTCCCTTGCCCTGGCCAAGATCGGGGCCGAATACATCCTGCGCTGGCTGCCCGTGGGCACTCATGACTGGCGCAAATTCGTGCGCCCGTCGGAACTGGCCGAGGGCCTGGCCGCCCATGGCGTGCGGCTCACCGATCTGGAAGGCATGGTGTTCAACCCCCTGAACGATACCTGGCGCCTGGATGCCCGTGACCTTGCCGTCAACTATCTGGCGTTCTGCGTCAAGGACGCTCGCTAGACAATTTCCGCGAAACATATCTGTCACATGCCGCCGCTAGGATGCGCCGAAATGGGTGATCAACGGGGACCTGGACGGAACGAGATATGTCGGAACTGGCGGCTGTCAAAAGCCTACGATATCGCTATGTCCTGGGCCTGGCCGCCATCGCGCTGCTGGTCACGGCGTCGTTCGTCACCATGCATTTCATCATCGACAAGCAATCGGACTACGCGCATCTGATCTTCATCGCCGGCGGCCAGAACGGACAAGCCAACCGCATCGCCCATTTCGCCGGACAGATGGCCTTCGCCCAGGACGAATACGAATACGAGATTTCCCGCGCCCAATTGGGCCGCGCCGTCAACGCCATGCAGCGGGCACACCTGTTGCTGCTGACCGGCAATGCGGAGGCCGGGATTCCCCAGGTCATGACTGCGGATCTGGAAATTATCTATTTTGACAACACCGTCGGCCTGGACCTGGCAATCAACCGTTTCCTCGGCCACGCGCGGGACATCTACGCCATGCGGTTCGGCGAACTTCGGTTCAATACATCTTCCTACGTGTATCTGATCAACTACGGTCCTCATGTGCTGGAGCCGATGTTGAATTCCGCGGTCGAAGCTTACGAAGCCTTTTCCCGAAGCGCCATCGGACGGATCAAGCGGTTCGAGACGGGGTTGTGGATCTGCGCCCTCTTGGCCCTGCTCGGCGAGGCGCTGTTCATCTACCGTCCTCTTGAATCGAAGGTCCGCGCGACGGTGCAGGAACTGGAGACCAAGAACACCGAACTGCGCCGCACCATCATGGATATCGCCCAAGCCCAGAACGACATGGAACGCCAGAAGGACCGTGCTGAGCGCGCCAACCGGGCGAAGACCGAATTCCTGTCCAACATGAGCCACGAACTGCGCACGCCGCTGAACGCGATCATCGGGTTTTCCGGCTCACTCAAGGAAGGGGTCTACGGGCCGCTTGCCAACGGCCGGCAGGAGGAGTGCCTGCGCGACATCAATGCCTCCGGCAGCCACCTGCTGTCACTGATCAACGATATTCTGGATCTGTCGGCAGCCGAAGCGCAACAGTTGCACCTGTGCGAGGCCGAGATCGACCTGAATCGAGTGGTCTCCGAAACCTTCCGCATGATCGACGGCGATGTGGCGCGCAAAGGCATCGATCTGAGTGCAGACATTATGCCCAACCTGCCCGGCCTGCTCGCCGACGAACGGCGGATCAAGCAGATCCTGCTGAACCTGCTGTCGAATGCAGTGAAATTCACCCGCCCCGCCGGACGGGTGACGGTCGAGGCCCTGCTGCTGGATGGTGGCGGACTGCGTCTTGCCGTCGCCGACACAGGCATCGGCATGGACACGGAGGAACTGGAGATTGCGCTGTCGCGGTTTGGCCAGGTCGGCCAGACCATGACCCGTGACCACCAGGGCACAGGCCTTGGTCTGCCGCTCGCGATTGAGTTGGCGAAAACCCACAGTGCGACCACCGAGGTCATCAGCGCCAAAGGCAAGGGAACGCGCGTGAATGTCGACTTTCCGCCGAACCGGGTATCCAGCCGGCAAGCGCCGCGGCACCGCCCCCTGCCGCGCCTGACCGTGGTCTGACCGTCGGGCCTTCTAGACACAACCCATATTCGCTATCATTCCGCCCGACCCCTTCACGATCCCGCCCGCCCGGGCGCGCATCACCAAGGAAACAAGAAACCAATCTGTTCGCGGGCGAAGCTACCCGCGCGCGAACGCCTACGGGAGGACTACAGACATGAATTTGGGATACATCGGACTCGGCATGATGGGTGGCGCGCTGGCGCGGCGACTGATGCGAGAACACAAGTTGCGGGTGTTCGATCTGAACCGCACAGCCGTCGACAGCTTCGCCGCCGACGGCGCGCAGCCGGTCCAGGACCCGGCGTCCCTGGCCCGCGAATGCGACATCATCCTGACCTGCCTGCCGAGCTCGACCGAGGTCCGTCAGGCGATCTTCGGCCCCGGCGGCCTGATCGAGGGGCTGGAACCCGGCAAGCTGATCGTCGATCAGACCACGGGCGATCCAAACGAAACCCGCGCCATGGCGGCCGATCTTGCGGAAAAGGGAATTAGCCTGATTGACGCCCCCGTGTCCGGCGGCCCGCACGGGGCCGAGGCCGGCACCATCGCGATCATGGCCGGCGGGACGAAGGAACAGTTCAACAAAATCCGGCCCTATCTGGAAACCATCAGCCCCAACATCTTCCACTGCGGCGATGTCGGCGCCGGCCATACCATGAAGCTGGTCAACAACGTAACCAGTGCCTCGATCCGTATCGCCACCTTCGAGGCCGTGATCATGGGCATGAAGAACGGGCTGAGCCTGGACACCATGATCGAGGTCTTGAGCAAGGGATCGGGGCAGAGCAACGCGTCCAAGATTTCCCTGGCCCGCATCCGCGACCACGCGCCGGGGACCTTCGCCATGGACTTGATGCACAAGGACGTGCGCCTGGCTTGTCAGCTCGGCAATGATTCAGGTGTGCCCATGATGGCGTCCAACCTGACCCGCGAGTTCTTCCAGGCCGGCATGCAGGTGCTCGGCCCGAAAGCGAGCTGCGACGACATCATCAAGGTGTTGGAACGTAATGCCGGGGTCTCGTTCACGGACTGACGTCCGCGAAAAGGGACGGCGGTCAGTTGTCGCGGCGCTGGGGGCGGACCGGCAGGCGGAAGAATTCGATGCCTTCCTCCTCCAGCTCGGCGGCGTCATCGTCCGACGCCTCGCCATAGATGCCGCGTTCGTCGGCATCGCCGTAATGAATGGCGCGGGCTTCGTCGGCGAACTGATCGCCGACGTAGTCGAATTCCTGTTCGACGTTGTCGCGCAGCTTGCCGACCGCGGTCAGGATACGCCGCGCGACCTCGTGCGCCTTGGCTTCCGCGAATTTATCCGTATCGGATGACTTGGCGATGCCCGGCGCCATGATCGCCTTGGTCACGTCGACGTCGCCGCAATGGGGGCAGGTCACCTGCTGGCGCTTGACCTGACGCTCGTAACCGGCGCCGTCACGGAACCAGGCGTCGAATTCGTGGTCCTGGCTGCAAATCAGTCGATAGCGGATCATTGCTCGGACTCTTTCTGTGCCGACGGCCCCGAAATTCCCGTAAAATCATGCCGTAAGGCGTACTTTTGGGGCCAATCGCGCCTGTTATAGGCGTTTTACCCCCTGAAACATAGTATGAAACGCTTAACAAAAACCAAATCGCCGGCTCACGAAATCCCAGGAAACCCCCCATGTCCGACGCGTCCCACCATCTGAAATTCAAGGCCCCTTCGACCTGGATTACGCGGTTCGCCCCCTTAACACCCAAGGGCGGCCCTTCGGGCGGGATGGTGCTTGACCTTGCTGCCGGCGGTGGGCGGCACGCCCGCCATTTTCTGGACCGGGGCCATCCGGTGACGGTCGTGGACAAAGACGTCTCGGCCCTGGCCGACCTGGCTCGCGATGACCGCGCCGAGGTCATGGCCATCGACCTGGAAGACGGCAAGCCCTGGCCCTTGCCCCCCCGTGCCTTCGCCGCGATCGTGGTCAGCAACTATCTGTTCCGGCCCCATTTCGAGGGCCTGATTGCGTCGCTCGAGCCGGGCGGGGTACTGCTGTACGAGACCTTTGCCCGCGGCAATGAATCCTTCGGGCGGCCGCGCAACCCCGACCACCTGCTGACATCCGGCGAATTACTGGACCTTGTCCGGGGTCGGCTGCAGGTCGTCGCTTATGAGCACGGAGAGACGGACGAAGCCCCCCCCGGCGTGAAACAGCGCATCTGCGCCGTCAACGACCTTGGCCTCTCGACCCGCGACGACGGCGAACCGGCACCCCATCCCCTGATGCCGACACCGACCTAGGCCGGTTGCCCCGTTCCGGTGCCGAAGTCTTCCAGATGGTGGTGCAATAGGTCGATGAACGCCGCCGCGCGTTCGCCCAACGGCCGGGCCGCCGGGAACATCGCCTTCAATTCATAGGTTACCGCCGGGCGGAACGGGCGCAGCACCACCCCCCGGCCCGCATGGGCCCGCGCCGTCAGGGGGTCGAGCACGCCGATGCCCACGCCGTCGGCGATCAGCGGGCAGAGCGAAGCTGAGAACGAGGATTCGACCACCATGTTCGGGATTATGCCCGCCGCGTCCAGGCAAGCCAGGAATTGCTGCTGCAGGCGGCTGTAGTCGGACAGCACCAGCAGCGGAACCCCGTCCAGATCCTGTGCCGTGACGGCATCTTTCTGGGCAAGCGCGTGGTCCTTGGGCAAAACGCAGACTGCCTCGTGCACCGGCAAGGCACGGGTCACGACGCCTGGGGAGTCGGCCGGCACCACGGCGACGCCCAAATCACACTGCTGCATGGCGACCAGATCCAGAACCTCGGGCGAGGAGCCGGTCTTGAGCGACAGGGCCACCCCCGGCCAGGCCGCGTGAAAGGCACGAATCACCGGCGGCAGGCAGAAGAATGACGGCGCCACCGAAGCGGCGATGCGCAATTCCCCCTGGCGGCGCTGGCGCAGTTCCGCTGCCGCGCGGGCCACACGGTCCAGGCCGTGGAAACTGCGCTCGACCTCACGGAACAGGGCGACGGCGTCGGGCGTCGCGATCACCCGACCGGCAGCGCGTTCGAACAGGGGCAAGCCGATTTCCGCCTCCAGGTCCCGGATCAGGCGGCTGACCGCCGGCTGGGTGATGCCCATCAGACCACCGGCGGCAGTCATGCTGCCGGTCTGGAACACGGCGCGAAAGGCTTCGATCTGACGCAGATTGAGGCGCATGTACGAAAGCATCCCATAATATTTTGTTATGGTTGGCTAATATTTTGAATTCGACATTATCATGCCCCCCTTGTCAAATCGAACCAATCGCAGGCCCCGCAAAGACGGGTGCCCTGCATTGTGGAAACCGCCAATCCAAGGAGCCAGCCATGGCCGTCACCGTTAAACAGTTGAATCCCACCTTCGTGGGCGAGGTTCAGGACATCGACCTGTCCCAGCCCATCAACGACGACACCTTCGCCGAAATCCAGGCCGCCATCGACGCCAACGCCGTGCTGATATTCCACGGGCCGACCCTGGACGAGGATGCGCAGGCCGCTTTCGCCGAACGGTTCGGGCCGCTTTATGCCGATAACCGGTTGCTCAAAACCGGGCTCAAGGATCGCATCGGGCCCAAGCTGGTCGATATCTCGAACCTGAACGAAAACAACGAGACAATGGACCGCGGCGACCGCCGGCGCATGTTCGGGCTGGCCAATCAGCTGTGGCACACGGATGCGTCCTTCAAGAAGGTGACGGCGAAATATTCGCTGCTGCATGCCCATACGGTGGTGCCCGAGGGCGGCGAGACCCAGTTCGCCGACATGCGCGCCGCCTATGATGCCCTGCCGCAAAAGATGAAGGACCGGATCGAGGGCATGGTGGCCGAACACTGCATCGCCACCTCGCGCGCCCAATTGGGCTTCACCGAATTTTCCGACGCGGAACGCGCCGCCCTGCCGCCGGTTCAGCACGATCTGGTCCGTGTCCATCCGGCGACCGGGCGAAAGGCGCTTTATCTCGCGTCCCACGCCTCGCACATCGTCGGCATGCCCCTGCCCGAGGGCCGCATGCTGATCCGCGACCTGATGGAACACGCGACCCAGCCGCAGTTCGTCCATACCCATACCTGGCAGGTCGGCGATCTGGTGATCTGGGACAACCGCTGCACCATGCATCGGGCCCGCCCTTACGATCTGGATGCCTACCGCCGCGACATGCGCCGTGCCACGGTCATGGACCCGGATTATATGGAAAACGCTGCCCAGAAGACTGCGTAACCCATCAATTTCCCGACAAAGCGCGCCGCCGCGCCGGATTGGTCTCCGGGGCGGCGGCGTTGTTCGTTAGTTGCATGGTAACTTCCTTGATGGCATGATCGGGGCAATTAAGGAATTTTGGGGACCAAAAAGGGGTTTTCGGGGACTTGGCAATATCCGCAGCTAACTCGTGGAAACGACATCTGATGGCCGCCGCCGCCGTGGCCGCGCTGGTCGTTGTCGCCTTTGCCCCCCAGTCGGCGAACGCCGCCTGCGCCCCCACCGACGACTTTGCCGGTGTCCGCCTGCCCACGACCTGCCTGACCCCGGACGAAAGCCAAGCCGTTCAGATGCGAATGTTCCGCGCCGAACTGGCCGTGGCGGCGCTCAGCTGCCAGCAGCAATCCCAGTACAATACCGTGGTGACCCGCCATCAGGACGAACTGGTCCGCGAAGGCCGCGCATTGCGCGGCATTTTCCAGCGCGTCTACCGCGCCGGGGCGGAACGGGAACTCAATCGCTTCATCACCCACCTGGCCAATCGGGCGTCGTTGAAACGCCTGACGCAGCCGACCTATTGCCAGACCATGGCCCGCGTGTTCCGCGAAGCCCAGGCCCAGCCGCGTCAGGGTCTTCTGGCCTATATTCAGGGGGTGCCTACGACCACCTCCATGATGGCGTCGGTCACGCCGCCGCCCAGCGCACAAGCCCTGGCGGCCATGGATACCGCCGCCGGCAAGTCTGGGAAGCCCGTCCTCGACGACTGAGGCAAGCCGAAAAAGCCCACCCCACCATCGCCAAGCTGCCCAACGGGCGGCTTTTTTATTTGCTGAGAATGATCTCGACGCGCCGGTTCTGCGGCTCGCGCGCACCATCCGGCGTCTGCACCAGCGGTTCGCGCTCGCCCTTCCAGCGCACGACGATCTCACGCGCGGGAATGCCCAGACGGGCCAGTTCGCCCATCACCGCTTCGGCCCGACGCTTGGACAGACGCAGGTTATAGGCGTCCGTGCCCGACCTATCCGCGTGCCCCGTGGTTTCGATGCGGGTCACCGTCATGGTCTTGGCGTTGGTGGCGGCGGCCTTGATGATCGCCTGGGCGTCGGCGGTCAGATCCGACTTGTCCCAGTCAAAGAACACCAGGTAATTACGCGGTGCTTCCGGAGCCGGTTTGGCCATGGGCTTCGGTTCCGGGGCGGGAGCCTGAACGGGAATCGGCTGGGGTTCGGCCTTCGGCATGGGCTTCGGCGCGCCGAAGGACCAGCGCAGGCCGACCATGATGCGGTGTTCGCCCGAATCGGACTCCACCTCAATGCCGGAATCGGTCCGCAGGTCGCGGTCCGCGGTGCCGACATATCGGTATTCCGTGAACAGGCCCAACTGATCGTCGATCTTATAGCTCACACCGGCGATGCCCTGGTAGGCGAACACCTGATCGCTTTTCGAGATGCGCGAGCCGCCGACCGGCGACAGGTCGCTCGCCTTGATCACCGCAGCGCCGATACCGGCGCCGATATAGGGCGTCCATCGGGAATTCGTTTTGAAGTCGTACAAGCCGTTGAACATCAGCCCAAACATCGAGGTTTCGCCCGACCCATTGGTGCCGGAGAACGAATCCACATTGGCGTTGCTGTAGGACAGCTCACCCTCGGCCCGCCAGTTGTCGGAGAACGTCGTGCCCAGCGCAATGGCGCCGGCGAAGCCCGGATCGGATTCCTGCTTCGTGTTGACGGTACCACCGGTGATGTCCCAGTCGCTTGGCTGGGTCACCCCGAGCGCGCCAGAGACATACGGCCCGGGCGACTGCGCCTGAGCGGTTCCGGTTACGGCAAATGCCGCGAGCGCCATGGCGCCGGCGGCGAGAATTTTCCTGAGCTGGTACACGGTCATCCTAAACATACAATTGTGTGTCGGGTTCGTTAATCGGCAGTATAACCGATCCGTGGTTGCCGCGCTGCAACAATTCTAATTTTTTTCAAGCCGCTGACGGGCTCAGTTGAGCGTGCCGCCGCCGTCGAACGGTCGGTCATGGGTCAGGGACGGCACTTTGGCCCGCGCCTTGTCGACCGCCGACAGGTCGATCTCGGCCAACACGATGCCCGTGTCCTCGCCGCCGTCGGCGATGACCTCGCCCCAAGGGTCGACCACCAGGGAATGGCCATAGGTCTTGCGCCCGTCCATGTGTTCGCCGGTTTGCGCCGGGGCGAACACGAAACACCCCGTTTCGATCGCCCGGGCGCGCATCAACACATGCCAGTGCGCCCGGCCCGTGGGCCGGGTGAAGGACGCCGGAATGGCGATCATCACCGCCCCCGCCTGGGCCAGGCTGCGGTGAAGGTGCGGAAAGCGGATGTCGTAGCAGATGGTCATGCCCAGCTTGCCCCAGGGCGTATCGGCGACGACGGCGCGGGTGCCGGGCTCGTAACTCTTGCTTTCCCGGTAGCTTTCGCCGTTTTCCAGATCGACGTCGAACATATGGATCTTGTCGTAGGTCGCGACGATGTCGCCCGTGTCGGAGATCAATACCGAGCGATTGGCGAACTTGCGGTCCAAGGTTTCGTGTTCGACCACCATGGAGCCGATCAGCACCCATACGCCGGCCTCACGGGCGGCATCCCGGAACCGCGGCAGGTTGGGGTCGGCGTCAAAAGACGTGACCTTGGGGGCAACGTTCTTGGCCCCCGTTTCGACCAAGGTCACGACCTCGGGGAACATCACGAAATCCGCACCCTTGTCAGCGGCTTCCTTGATGCGGGCGACGATCATGTCGCCGTTGGCGGCGGGGTCGTTGCCCGAATTGGTCTGCACCAGGGCGGCAGTGAAGGTCGCGCTCATGATCCGGCCTTAACCAAGACCCAGGATGACGTCCAGGGCACCCTTGGCGTCGAGCGCATGGATGCCGTCGCAATCGCCGATATGGTCGCCGTCGACGAACACCTGCGGAACCGAGGTGGCGCCGCCCGCCCGCGACGACATTTCCTTGCGCTTGGCAGGTGCCATCATCACGTCGATTTCCTCAAACGCCACGCCCTTGTCCGTCAGCAGGCGTTTGGCCGCATGGCAATAGGGGCAGAAGGGGCTGGTATAGATTTCGATTTTCTTTGTCACGTTATCAGGTCCTGGACTCAATCGCGGGGCATTTCGCCTTCCTTATATAGGTCAGGGCCGGTTGGTGGAAAGGTGCCGCCGCTCACTATTCCGCGCGCGGTCGCGCGACGCGGGCCAGGGTCAGCACGTCGACCGCCCCCGCCCCGGCACGCAACAGAACCCGGGCACAGGCTTCGACCGTCGCCCCCGTGGTGAACACGTCATCGACCAGCAGCACGCGGGCACCGCGCAGCCGCGCTTGGAACTTGGGTTTCAGGCGGAAGGCGCCGCGCACGTTACGCGCCCGCGCCGAAGCCCCCAGGCCGCCCTGGGACGGCGTGCGGCGGCGGCGGACCAATAAATCCGGAATCACCGGCAGATGCCGGCCACCGGTCAGCGCCGCACGGGCCAAGGCCTGGGCCAGCAGGGCCGATTGGTTGTAGCGCCGCCGCCAGAACCGCGTCCAATGCAGGGGCACGGGGGCGATGATGTCGGCCTCGGCGAGCAATTCCGCCCCGGCACGGGCCAGCCAGCGGCCAAAAGCGGGGGCGGCTTCGGTGCGGTCGCCATGCTTGAACCCCAGGATCATGCTCCGGCTGGCGTCGTCATAGACCAGCACTGCGCGGGCCCGCTCATAGACCGGCGGGCGGCGGATGCAGGCGGCGCACAGCGCCCCCGCCCCGGCATCATATTCAAAGGGTGTGCCGCAGCACGCACAGGCGGGCGGACCCAGGAACGTCACCGCGTCCCAGCAGGGCGGGCAGAGACTACCGGGCTCATCCACCATCCCGCCGCAAGCCAGGCAATGGGGCGGAAGAATGACGTCCAGCAACCGCCGCCCGGCCGACCGCAGCCCGGCGGCGAGCGCGCCGCCGCCGTCTGATCCGGTGCCGTCCAAGGCGCCGTTTATGCCGGGCGAACGATGTGTCATACAGATACGATGACCGAAACGATCCATGTGTTCAATCGCGCCAAGGTGCGCCATCACCGCGACCGCGCAGCGCCCCTGCTCGACGCCCACGGCTTCCTGTTCGAGGAAACGGCCGACCGCCTGGCCGACCGGCTCGACGACATCACCCACCGCTTTCCGCTGGCCCTCGACCTGGGCTGCCACGGCGGCGACATGGGCGGCCAGGTGTTCGGCCCCCGCACCATGGGGCGCGGCGGGATCGAGACCCTGATCCAGGCCGATCTGTCGCCCGCCATGGCACGCCGCGCCAATGCGTCCGGCAGGCCGACCATCGCGGCGGACGAGGAATTCCTGCCCTTCGCCGATGCCACCTTCGATGCCGTGCTGTCCAACCTGTCGCTGCATTGGGTCAACGACCTGCCGGGGGCGTTGCTGCAGATCAGAAAGGCGCTGAAGCCCGACGGCCTGTTCCTGGCGTCCATGCTGGGTGGCGGCACGCTGGCCGAACTGCGGGACTGCCTGGCCGAGGCCGAGATCGAAATCTGCGGCGGCCTGAGCCCCCGGGTGTCGCCCTTCGCCGACGTCCGTGACCTGGGCGGGTTGTTGCAGCGCGCGGGCTTTTCCCTACCCGTGGTCGATGCGGATCAGGTCACCGTCAGCTACGAAACACCCATGAAACTGCTCTATGACCTGCGCGCCATGGGCGAAAGCAACGCCGTCGCCAAGGCCAAATCGGGCTTGGCCCGGCGCGACGTGCTGGCCCGTGCCATGGCGATGTACGAAGACCGCCACCGCGACCCCGACGGCCGCTTCCCCGCGACCTTCCGGATTTTGACCCTGACCGCCTGGGCCCCGGCGCCGACCCAACAGCAGCCCCTGGCCCCCGGCAGCGCCCAAACACGCCTGGCCGACGTCCTGGGAACGGCGGAAATCAGCCTGGGCGAAAAAGCGCGGCCAAAGGATTAACGCGCCCCCGTCACTGGACCGCAACACATGGGCGCTAAAATCCGACCATGAACGTGATGACCGGCGATATATTCAACCGGGTCGACGGTTATATCGACGCCCTGTTCGCGCCCGAGGACGCGGTACTGACGGCGGCCCAGGCGCGCGCCCGGAACGCGGGCCTGCCGGACATCCAGGTCTCCGCCAACCAGGGCAAGCTGCTGTACCTGTTCGCCAGGCTGGTCGACGCCCGGCATGTGCTGGAGATCGGCACCCTGGCCGGCTATTCGACGATCTGGCTGGCCCGGGCCTTGCCCGAAGACGGCCGCCTGATCACCCTGGAACTGGATCCGGACCACGCCCGAGTGGCGCGGGACAACCTGGCCGCCGCCGGCCTGGCCGCGAAGACCACCGTGGTCACCGGCCCCGCGCTGGACACCCTGCCGACCCTGGAAGGGGCCGGGGCACCTCCCTTCGACCTGGTGTTCATGGACGCCGACAAGGTGAACTTTCCAAGCTACCTGGACTGGGCCCTGAAGCTGGCCCGGCCCGGGGCGCTGATTTTGGCCGACAACGTGATTCGCGCGGGCAAGGTTCTGCCCCCGAACGACGACGACCCCTCGGCCCTGGGTGCGGCCGCCTTCAACCGTCAGATCGCGCGCAACCCCAGGCTTGAAGCGGTGATCCTGCAACAGGTCGGAATCAAGGGCCACGACGGCCTGGCGGTCGCCCGCATCCGCGACTGAGCACCCGCAGCACACCCGCAGCGTTGAATTTTCCGGAGGCGGGGAGTAGCTTCCCGGCCATGAAGTTTCACGCCCCCCTCGTCAAAGGCACCCTGGTCAAGCGCTACAAGCGCTTCATGGCCGACGTGACCCTGGAAGACGGCACCGTCGTTACCGCGCACTGCGCCAATTCAGGATCCATGCTGTCGGTCAACGATCCCGGCGCGGAAGTCTGGATCAGCCCGGCCGCCAATCCGGACCGCAAGCTGAAATGGACCTGGGAGCTGATCCGCATCGGCGAGACCCTGGTCGGCATCAACACGGCCCTGCCCAACGCCATCGTCGCCGAGGCCATCGAGGCCGGGAAAGTGCCTGAACTGACCGGCTACGAAATCCTGCGGCGCGAGGTCAAATACGGACAGAATTCGCGCATCGACATCCTGCTGGAAGACCCCAAGAAAGGCCTGTGTTACGTCGAGATCAAGAACGTCACCATGCGCCGAAACCTGGATGACGGGCCGCTGGAATTTCCCGACGGCGTGACCTCACGCGGGGCCAAGCACCTGGTCGAACTGGCCGACATGGTCGCCCAGGGCCACCGCGCGGTGATGCTCTATCTGGTTCAGCGCGAGGACGGCAACCGCTTCGAGATCGCCGGCGACATCGACCCGGCCTATGCGGACGGCCTGGAAGAGGCCCGCATGAAGGGGATCGAGGTTCTGTGCTACCGCTGCACCGTCACGCCCAAGGACATTTCGTTGAGCGATCCCGTGCCGGTCACGCCTTAAGGGTGCACACGCGGAACTGGTCGCGCCCGCGGATAAGGTCTGATAAAACGGTCGCGATACACGACATCTGGGTTGCCTTTTCGAATTTACCGCTTATTTGAGACGCCATGAAAGAGATCGTCAAAACCGTGCCGTCCCGTGACGGTCGTCAGATCAAGATCCACGGGCCCGAGGGTTTCGCGGGCATGCGCGCGGCCGGCCGTCTCGCGGCGGAAACGCTCGATATGATCACGCCCCATGTTCAGCCGGGCGTGACGACGGAGCGCCTGGACGAGCTTTGCCACCAATTCATCGCCGATCACGGCGCCATCGCGGCCCCGCTGAATTATCGCGGTTTCCCGAAATCCATCTGCACCTCGGTCAACCATGTGGTCTGCCACGGGATTCCCGGGGCCAAAGTGCTGGAGGACGGCGACTGCATCAACATCGACGTCACCACCATCGTCGACGGCTGGCACGGCGACACGTCGCGCATGTTTCATGTCGGCAAGCCCAAGGTGAAGGCGGAAAAGCTGGTCGACACCACCTTCGAGGCCATGTGGGAAGGCATCAACATGGTGCGCCCGGGGGCCCGCCTGGGCGACATCGGCCAGGCGATCCAGAGTTATGCCGAGGCCCGGCGTTATTCCGTGGTCCGCGATTTCTGCGGCCACGGCCTGGGCAAGGTGTTCCACGACGCGCCCAACATCATGCATTTCGGCCGCGCCGGCGACGGCGACGTCCTGCATGAAGGCATGTTCTTCACCATCGAGCCGATGATCAACGCCGGCAAGTTCGACGTGAAAATCCTGGCTGACGGTTGGACCGCCGTGACCAAGGACCGGTCGCTCTCGGCCCAGTTCGAGCATTCCATCGGCGTGACGGCGGACGGGTTCGAGGTCTTCACCCTGTCGCCCAAAGGCCTGGACCGGCCGCCCTACAAGGTCTGATCCGGGGCGGGGCGGTGGCGACGGGCGACGACGAACAGCCTGACGCGGCCCCCGACGCGGCCAAGACCCCGCATTTCCACGGCCATCGCCAACGCCTGAAGGACCGGTTTCTCAAAACCGGGGGCGACCAACTGCCCGATTACGAACTGCTGGAACTGCTGCTGTTTCAGGCCCTGCCACGACGCGACGTCAAGCCCTTGGCCAAGGACCTGCTGGACCGTTTCGGATCGTTCGCCGGGGTGGTGACGGCCGAAGCATCGCTGATCCGCCAGGTGCCGGGGGCCGGCGACGCGGTGGTCATCGCGCTGAAAACCGTGGCGGCGGCAGCCGAACGCCTGGCCCGTGACGAACTGGCCTCGGCACCGGTCCTAAGCAACTGGGACAAGCTTCTGAAATACTGCCGCACGGCCATGAGCCGCGAAGGCCGGGAACAATTCCGGGTTCTCTACCTCAACCGCAAGAACGCATTGATCAAGGACGAGGTGCAATGGCGCGGCACCATCGATCATACGCCGCTATACCCGCGCGAGGTCGTCAAGCGCGCCCTGGAACTGCAGGCCGCCGCCCTGATCATGGTTCACAATCATCCGTCCGGCGACCCGACGCCGTCCCAGGCCGACATCGACATGACCCGCCAGGTCGCCGACGCCGCGCAAAGCATGGGCATCGTCCTGCACGACCATTTGATCATCGCCAAATCCGGCCATACCTCGTTCCGCGACATGGGCTATCTTTGATTGACGTCGGTCAATCCACGGCACGCCGACAGAAGATAGGCTGGCGCAAACATCTTAGCGTAATGGAACAAGGCAGATGATCGTGACCATTCGGCGCCGGATCTATTACCTGATCGAGGCCAGCCACCCGGATCACCCCGGGTCGCGGGTGTTCGATATCGCCATGGTCACCCTGATCGTCGCCAACGTTCTGGCCGTGATCCTGGAGACGGTGCCCGGTCTGGACGTCGCACATGGCCAGTTGTTTCTCGTGTTCGACCGTGTCTCCGTCGCCGTGTTCACGGCTGAATATCTGGCTCGGCTGTGGGTCGCCGTCGAACATCCGCCGGTTGCCCGCCACGGCGCCTTCCTTGGCCGCCTTCGCTTCGCCATGGGTCCCTATCTGCTGATCGATCTGCTGGCGATCGCCCCCTTCTATCTGTCCCTGATCGTGCCGGCTGCGGACCTGCGAGTACTCAGAATTTTCCGCCTGCTCCGCATGCTGAAGCTGGCGCGCTATTCACCGGGCCTGAACACCTTGATGCGCGTCCTGGCCGAAGAAGGACGGGCCCTGGGGGCCGCCCTGATCGTCATGCTGGGGCTTCTGGTGGTCTGTTCAACCATCGTCTTTCACCTGGAACACGCGGTCCAGCCGGACAAATTCGCCTCGATCCCCCATGCCATGTGGTGGGGGCTGGCGACCCTGACCACGGTCGGCTACGGCGATGTCGTGCCGATCACGGTGCTGGGCAAGATCGTCGGCGGGGCCATGATGATCTTCGGGCTCGGCATGTTCGCCATTCCCATCGGCATCATCGCCTCCGCCTTTTCCCGCGACATCCACCAGCGCGATTTCGTCATCTCGTTCGGCATGGTGTCGGGCGTGCCGGCGTTTTCCCACCTGGGCCCGGTGCAGATCGAACAGATCGTCCGCCGGCTGCAGTCCCGCCGCCTGCCGGCGGGCAGCACCGTGTTCACCAAGGGCGACCCGGCGAACGCCATGTATTTCATCCTGAGCGGCACCGTGCGCGTCCACCTGCCGGGCCGCACCATCGACATGGGCGCCGGTGAATTCTTCGGCGAAATGGCGCTGTACCGCGACACGCCCCGGCTGGTCCGCGTCCATTGCCTGACCGATTGCAGGCTGCTGCGCCTGGCCAAGGATGATTTCAACAGGCTGTCCGAGGACGACGCCGACTTCCGCCATAAGATCGAGACGGTGGTCAGGGAACGCCGGATGGAGCAGGAAACCGAGATCGCGAAAGACCCGCGCGCCTAGGCGCTAGGGGCCGTGTCGTCCGCCGCCAAGGAATCGCGCAGGCGTTTGGCCAGGATGCGCTGGCGGCGGTCGCGAATGATCTTCAACGACAGCCGGTAGCCGACCCATCCGCCGATCAGCGCCCAGGGAATCCAGCCGACGGCCAACGGCAGGCCGAACTGTTCCCACACGTATTCGAAATAATGGGCCACGGTTTCCCAAAACGTCTCTTCCTGCCAGGCGTCGAAATTGAACAGCTTGGCGAAGGAGTCGTAACCCGACACATGCCTGATCCGGCCCAGCATCACCTGCCCGGTGACGTAGAAGCCGTAATACATGGGCACCATGGTGAAGACATTGGAAATCCACACCCAGGCCAGGCCCTGGATCAGGTGGAAGCTGGTCTTGGGATGCAGACGGAACAGCAGCCAATGGGCGGTGACGAGGGGCATCTGGATGCCGACCAGCGGCGTCAGGCCCCAGAACACGCCCCAGAACACGCCGCGCGCGGTGTATTCCGGCGAATGCGGACTGCGTTTCATGGGGACCAGGAGCTTGTAGCGCATGAAGCGCTTGGCCCCATGCCAGTATCCCGTCCCGTTGCCGTTTTTGTTGATACCCAGTTTCTTGCTCCCGGATTTGCTTTATCAGCCCGCTTTGGGTGGCGCAAACACTTCCTGTTCGCCGGAAACTCCCCGCAGGCGATGCGCGCCCAGGGGCCGCCAGTCGACGTCCAGATGTTGAGAAAAGCGCGCCGAGACAACGACCCGGTTGCCCGTTTCCTTGGTCAGGTTTTCCAGCCGCGCAACCTCGTTCGCCGCCGGGCCGGTGACCGAGAACTCGACCCGCGCGGGCACGCCGATGTTGCCGTACATGACCTCGCCGACATGCAGGCCGAGCCCGAAATCCAGTTCCGGATGGCCCTCCGCACGGCGCTCCGCGTTGACCTTTTCCAGCTTTTCCTCGGCCCGGCCGGCCGCCGCCAGGGCCTTGGCACAGGCTTCCTCGGGGCTGTAGCCGCCGTCCTCGCCGATCGGGAAGATCGCCAGCACCGCGTCGCCGACGAAACGCAGAACCTCGCCGCCGCCCTCCATCACCGCCCCCGCCGTGCAGGCGAAATACTGGTTGAGCACGGCAAGATACTCGCCATGGCTCAGGCTTTCGCACAGTTCCGTCGAATTGCGCATGTCCGAATACCAGATGACGGAGGGAATGACCTGGCCGTCGCCCAGCTTGATCTGGCCGTTCAGCACCCGACAGCCGGCATCCCGGCCCATATAGGCGGTGACGATGTTAAGCGCCGTCTCCTCGCGCTTGGCCAGCTTGGCGGCCAGCGCGAAGCGCGGCACCAGACGGCGCAGCGCGCGCAGGTGCTTGGCCGCGAAGCCCTCGGGCCGGTCGGTGACCCAGGACGTCATCAGACCGTCAAGGTCATGGACGGAATCCGGCACGTCCACCCCCGTGACGAAGGGCGTGAGGAAACCGACGTAATCGGTGCCGCCCAAATCCCGTGCCTCGCCCAACAGGGGATAGGGCGTCACCAGCTTGTCATCGGTCAGGTCGAAGCGGCATTCCGTGACGTCGTTGTCGAACATGGTTTTCAGGGGGCTTTTCTGCCAAGCGTCGGTGTTATGCGCGCCATGCGGAATATCCGACGTCACGTTGCCCCGCCCGCGCACGTAGGTATAGGTATGCGCCACATACATGGGGTGCAACGTGCTGAGCGCCGAAATGGCGCGCAAAACCGGCAGCCCGGCCGCGTTCAGGGCATCACACAATCCGGCCAACAAGGGACGCACCTGGACACGGCCCAGGGCCTCGGCCACCAGCCAATCGCTGATCGCCTGAATGTCCCGTTCCCAGTCGCCGTAGGGAAAGCCGCCGCCAGGCCCCATGTGTTTCCTACCTATGTATGTTTTCCCGCCCTGCGCTTGCCTTCGGCACACGTTTGGCGCAAGGTCTCCGCCCCCGCCGGTGGCCTCCCGGCGGGAATTCAACGATAATATAGGCCCATCCATGATCGTCTTTCAGGTCTTTCTTCCCTTCGCCTTCGGCTATTTCCTGAGCTACCTGTTCAGGGTGGTGAATGCCGTCATCGCGCCCAACCTGATCGCCGACCTCGGCCTGACGGCGGCGGACCTGGGGCTTTTGACCAGCGCCAATTTCTTCGCCTTCGCCGCCTTCCAACTGCCGCTCGGCATTCTGTTGGACCGATACGGGCCCAGGAAGGTCGAGGCGGCGCTTCTGGTGGTCGCCGCCGCCGGCGCCCTGGTGTTCGGCATGGCCGGCAGCACGCCGGGCCTGGTCGTCGGCCGGGCGATGATCGGCTTCGGCACCTCGGCCTGCCTGATGGCGGCGTTCAAGGCCTATTCCCATTGGGTGCCGGCACAGCGCCAGTCCCTGGTCACCGGCATCCACATGGCGTTCGGCGGCATGGGCGCCTTGACCGCGACCAAGCCCGTGGAAATGGCCCTGTCATTCACCGACTGGCGCGGCGTGTTCTTCATTCTGGCCGCGGTCACGCTGACGGCGGCGGCCTATCTGTTCCTGGCCGTGCCCAAGCGCGACCGCACGGAAAGCACGGAAACCCTGGGCGAGATGGTGAACGGCATCAAGCGCGTGTTCGCCGACCCGGCGTTCAAGCGGGTGGCCCCGGCCTCGGTCCTGGTGCAAAGCGGCTATCTCGGCGTGCAGTCCCTGTGGTCCGGGCCTTGGCTGCGCGACGTGGCCGGGCTGGAACAGTCGGAAATGGCGACGGGGCTTCTGTTCATTGCCGCCTTCATGGTGCTCGGCTTCGTGTCCATGGGCGGGATCGCCGACCGGCTGGCCCGCATGGGCATCCGCACCATGGCCGTGTCCGTGTTCGGCATGATCATGTTCACCATTGCGCTGACGGTCATCGCCCTCGACCCGTTCGAGGACACAACGCCCGTGTGGTACGCCTTCGGCCTGTTCGGGACCTTCGGCATCCTGCCCTATACGGTGCTGTCCCAGACCTTCCCCAAGGAATTGACCGGGCGCGTCGTCACCGGGCTTAACGTCATGGTGTTCTTCGGCGCCTTCGCCGTGCAATGGGGGATCGGCGAAATCATCTATCAATGGCCCGAACCCACCCCCGGCCATTTCGCGCCCGAAGGCTACCGCACGGCCTTCCTGATCGTCGCCGGGATGCAGGCGGCCGGTCTTCTATGGTATGCCTTATACCGCAAAGCCCGCCTCTGACGCTCACGCGCTCCAGCCTATAAGGAAACCCCCATGTTTTACGAGCCCAAGGACGGCCACGGTCTGGCCAAGAACCCCTTCAATAGCCTGGTCGTGCCCCGGCCCATCGGCTGGATCACCACTGTCGACAAGGCGGGCAACGTGAATCTGGCGCCTTACAGCTTTTTCAACGGCGTCGCCTACAACCCGCCGACGGTCATGTTCTCGGCCGGCGCCAGCCGCATCGAAGGGACCGACGGCCGCAAGGATTCCCTGCGCAACGCGCTGGAAACCGGCGAGTTCGTGCACAACTTCGCGACCTGGGACACGCGCGAAGCCATGAACCAGACCTCCGCCGACCTGGGCCCGGATCAGGACGAAATGGCGCTGGCCGGGTTGACGCCGATCGCGTCCACCCTGGTCAAGCCGCCGCGCGTCAAGGAATCGCCGATCCAGTTCGAATGCAAGGTCGTGCAGTCGGTGGAACTGCCCAATACCAAGGGCGAACACCTTTACACCGTGGTGTTCGGCGAAGTCGTGGGCGTTCATATCGCCGATGACCTGATCATGGAAAACGGCCAGATCGACATCGGCAAGCTGCACCCCATCGCGCGCATGGGTTATCAGGACTATTCGGAAGTAACCGCCGACACCCTGTTCACCATGGAACGGCCGGGCTTTCATCCCTATACCTGACCGTCGGCGGACTTAACCCAGATCAAGGCAGGCCCCCGCCGGGGTGCTAGGCTGGTTCTTCGTCACATCGATGGAGGCCCCGCCCATGTTCGACCGCCCGTCCCTCGTCACCCGCATCGCCATCGGCAAGGCGCTCGGCTTTCTGGTCGGGCTCGCCGGCTTTCTCAGCTTTCCCTATTTCATGGCCGACGTGGGCTGGCTGGTGCGGTTCGGCATCCTGTTCTGGTACACGACCCTGGGCGCGATCATCGGGATGGCGGGGATATTTACCTGGCATCCGGTGCTGCATCTGCCGCTGCCCTGGTGGGCGCGTTCGACGATCCTGGGGGCCTGGATGAACTTCGTTCTGACCTTTTTCGCCTATGACTTCATGGAAGCCGTGCTGATCAACATCTTCGGCTTCGGCAGCCCGCTCGCCTCGCCCTGGTGGTTCGTGGCCGAAGGGGCGGTGGTCGGTCTGGCGATCGGCTGGGCCGCCACCCGGTTCGGCGGCGAGGGTGAGGAAACGGTGGGTCATTGAGCGCCCTTCTCCCCATCGCCTGCTATACAGTCGGGCAGGATCAATTCGCGCAGAACAGGGCGGAGGCAGGATGAAAACGGAATTTCGGGTTCGGGTCCTCAGTTTCTCCAACATCATGGAGATCGAGGGGGCGCGGACCGTCGATCATTACGCCGCCCTGCTCGACGCCCTGGATTACGGCGACCAGAGCGGCCTCAGCGACGACGAAAAGCGCGACATGTGCCTGCTCGCCCTGCAGGGGCTAGCGCCCGAGGAAGCGGCCTATCAGGTGCTCAAGCACGACATGGGCGACGTGCTGCGCGACGGCCAGATGCGCAACATCGCCGGCGAGATGCAGGAGGAAAAGCTGTGGGAGGAATATTCCAATTCCGCCCTCCACGAACGCCTGTTCACGATCGGCGGCCTGCTCTACGCGGCCTTTCCCAACCTGTTCCCGAAACCCGACGCGGTCCGCGTCGAACTTGAAGTGACCGCCGTCAACGCCGCCGCCAAGGTGCTGCTGACCCCGGCGCCGGACGAGACCTTCGTCGTCCGCCTGCTCGCCGACGGCATGGAGCCCGACGCCGTGCTGCACCGGCTTTACGGCGACCAACTGGCCGGCACGTCCTTTCCCGAAGCCGCCGAGGTCGTGTGGATCGTCCGCGCCACCCCGACCGGCGACAACGTCATGACGATCGAGATCATCAGTTCCGGCTATTGGCTGGACCCGCTCGACGGCACCAAGTCCTACGACTCGTCCGCCTATGCGGACGCCCCCCGCCCGGCGGCGCGTTAACCAGCGGCGGCGCGGTCGTTCGCGGTAAAAGCGGACGTTTCGTTTGTTGGTGATAGGTGACCGCTTTTGACCCGAAGCGGACGTCAGTTCGTTGCTGGCGAGGCGCCGTTCGACTGGCGCAAGTAAACTGAGCCGCGAAAAGCCTGATAGAGAAACAGAGTTGCCGGGATCATCACGTATCCCATGACAACACCGCCAGATGTCGCTCCAAGTGTTGCAAGTACCCAAATTAAGAAGAACGGTACCATCAAGATACCGCGATCTGTTTTCAGGCCGACCCAAAATAGGGCCATGGTAGTGACGTAAGCGTAAAAGATGGACGACGTCATGCAATCAGGATTGCCGTACGAACATTGAAAAGTCAGGGTCTGCATCAATTCTTCTCGGTGCTTTAAGGAATGGAACCAAATCCTCCCGAGAAAAAAGAACCCAAACTGAGCGATGAACCAGCCACGCCCGATAAACTTTGCAAGCCTTGCATCCTCTTCGGTGCGAATAGCTTTGAATGCAATGCCATGTTTTTGAAGCACATTCATAGTTCCTTGTAATCGGGCGCACGCGAACCGACAACATGGCACCGGGACTTACGTGATGTTTTCCAGGCCGGCGGAAATTCTAAGAATTTTGGATTTGCAAAGCTTGGTCCGCTCCTGGCTATAAGCGGCCATCCTCCTCAATGCATAACGCGGCCGCTTCGGTGTTGAAAACAGCCCCCCTCACCCGCCCGGATAGACCAGCCCGGATTCCAGGATGATCGCCAGGATCACCTGGCGGTCGTTGAGGCTGGCGTATCGCATGTAGAACATCAGGATGTCGGTGGCGCTGATCAGGGCGCGCAGGCGGCCGTCGTCGACGACGGGCAGGTGGCGGAACCCGCCCTGCTGCATGATCGCCATGGCCGTCGAAATCTCGTCGTCCATGTGGCAGGTCCGGACGTCCTTGGTCATCACGTCGTGAACCAGCATGGTGCCGACCCCTTCCGGGTGTTCGGCGAACACCCGGACGATGTCCCGTTCGGAAATCACGCCCGAGACGATGGTCGGGTCGTCGCAGCAGACCAGCACGCCGATCTTTTCTTCCGCCATCATGCGGGCCGCGTCGACCGCCAGGTCGTCGGGTGAAATGGTCGAGACGGCCGAGCCCTTTTCCTCGACCAGGCGGCGAACGGTCTTGGGGATGCTTCCCCCGTCGTCAGGCAAGTGTTGTTCCATAAGCCCCCCTTTAAACCTCCCCCGTTCTAGGCCCACAGGGTGACCGCATCCTGACAGGTCGCGGGAATGCGCCGCCAATCAGCCCGCCAGGCGCGTCCCCGCCGCGCCGCCGCCGAACATGGCTTCCATCTCGCGGCGGATCTGCGTGGCGCTCAGGCTTTCGTCCACGGCGACGTCGTCCCAGGTCAGCATGGCGTCCTTGGCGATGGGGCGGACGACCTTCAATTGATGGGCAAGGCCCAGGGGCAGGCGCCCGTCGGCCATGGATTTGGCCGCCGGCTGCAGCTTGCCGAACACGGTCGCCCCGCCTTCGCCGTCGAGCATGTCGCCGGGGGCGAGGGCGCGCTTGGCCGTCGCCACCACGTCGGCGTTGAAACAGGTGGCGACGCCCGTGGGCTCGCCGCGCAGGCCGATGGAGGCGACGGAAAGGCCCAGTTCCAGGCCGATCATGTGCCATTTCTTGTAATTGCACATGTAACGGCCCGAGGGGTCGGTGGTGACCTGATATTCCTCGAAACAGCGGCGGATATAGTCCGTATCGGCCTCGACGCAAACCCAGACCCCCTTGCGGATGTCGTGGGTGATGGGCGTGCCGTCGGGGCGCAGGGAGGCCACGGCCTCGACCAGGCCCTTCTTTTCCAGAACCCCGCCCTCGTCGCGGGGGCGCATCAGGGTCGGGATGTCGTCGATGGAGCCGGGCGGAAAGGCGAGGCCGTCCTCGGGCGCTTCCAGCCCCGTCGCGTTGGCGATGGCGGCGGTCTCGATCGCCGGTTTGGAGCCGTCGAGGAAGGCGTTGAACATCTTGGGGTTGAGGCCCCCGGCCTTGGCCTGTTCGGCGCTCAACCCCCAATGGTCCCATACGGTATCCGGCGTCGATTCCCGAAAATGCGGCAGCCATTTGTGACCGCGCCCGGCGGCCACCACGGGAAAGCCCGCCGTGCGCGCCCAGTCGACCAGCTCGCACGCCAGCGCCGGCTGATCGCCGTAGGCCAGGGAATAGATCACCCCGGCGTCCCCGGCCTTGGCCGCCAGCAGCGGGCCGCAGAAGGCATCGGCCTCGACCGTGACGTTGACGACATGCTTGCCGGCGGCGAAGGCGGCCAGGCAATGGTCGACTGCCGCCACGGGATTGCCCGTGCATTCGACGATGATGTCGATCGCGGGATGAGAGATCAGAGCCTGCCAATCGTCGGACAGGAACGTCTGCCCCGACGCCACGGCGGCGTCGAGCGATCCCACGTTGGTGCGTGCCGCCGACCAGCCGACCCGATCCAGATTGGCCCGCGCGTTGGCCGGGCTGAGGTCGACCACGCCCGCGACGTGCACACCCGGCGTCTTCGGCGCCTGGGCCAGGTACATGGAGCCGAATTTTCCGGCGCCGATCAGGCCGACGCGGATCGGCCGGCCTTCGGCCGCACGGACCTTCAGCAGAGTGAACAGATTCATGGATGTCTCCTCAATTTGCGACACGCAATTCCAGGAGCCCCCCCGGGACCGGCAGTCTAATAACCCGGGCCCGAGCGTCAATGACCTAAGTCACAGGGTGAAGTCCCGAGTCGCGGCCCCCGCGGCCTCGTATCCGCGCACCCGCAGCCCCCCCGTGGCCGCGTTGGCGGTCACGGCAAGCCGCGTGGTCGGGTTGAGGATCGGCGGGACGACCCAGTCGAAACCGTCTTCGACCCCGTCCCGGCAGGCTTCCATCCGGGCGAAGCGGCCAGGGCTGTCAAAGCCCCGTAAACGGCCCGTAAAGGGCCCCGCGACCCAGTGGTTGGCGATGGCGGCGCTGCCGCCGTCGCGGATGAAGGCGTCGGTTTCCGTGCGCTCGATGACGCAGCCTTCATGGGACGCCGTTCCCGACAGGGAGAAAAAGGCCGGCACCGCGATCGGCGTTTCGGTCAACAGGGTTTTCGCCGCCTCGTAGGTTGGGCAGGTCTCGAAGGCCAGGCGCAGCAGATGCGTCGGCGGCATCAGGCGCCGCCGCCACACCCGGGTCCGCTCGATCGCCCAGTCAAGCCAGCAACTGGTGGTGCATGTCTTCATGGGCGGCTGGTTGAGCGCCGCCGCGAAGCGCCCCGGCGCCATGGCCGTGGCCACGCCCACGAACCCCGGCCAGGTGACGTTGAGCCAGTCCCCCGCGCCGCCCCCCTGCCGTGCGACGACCACGTTGCGGCCCAGGCCGTGAAGCGGCCAGTCGAGGGTGCGCAGCATGCGGTTGCCGCGGCCCGACGGCGGGCGGCCCATGGCCGTGGTGCACGACCATTCATAGCTGAGGTTCAGCATGTAGACCCCCGCGTGGTCCAATTGAGCCGCGCAGGCGTCGAGATCGGCGCGGTAGGGCGTCGGGCAATCGGCGAGCCAGCGTTTGGTCAGCCGATCCCCCAGGCCCAGGAACAGGGGGCCGTAATGGTCGCGGCCCGCGCGGAACAGGTCCGTGAACCGCGCCCGTTCGGCCTCGGCCACGGCGGGCGGGCCGCCTTGCCCGGCGTCAACCAGGGGAATCACCGGAAGATCGGCGGGGGTGCTGAGGTCATCCATGGCCTGAATATATCCCGGAATGCCGTAAATTCGGGGAAATCAACGGTCGGGTCTTTTCAAATCCGCCCCAGTCTGGCATGTCCGCTTGTCCGCGCCGCCGTCCAGACTATAATTTCCCGCCTGAAACGGAGTTTCCATGATCCCGCGCTATTCCCGCCCCCAGATGGCCGCCATTTGGGAGCCCGCCAACAAGTTCCGCATCTGGTTTGAGATCGAGGCCCATGCCTGCGATGCGCAGGCCCAGTTGGGCGTGATCCCGAAAGAGGCCGCCCAGACCGTCTGGGAAAAGGGCAACAAGCCCTATGACGGCGCGCGCATCGACCGCATCGACGAGATCGAGCGCGAGACCAAGCACGACGTCATTGCCTTCACCACGGAACTGGCGGAGCATATCGGCGATGACGCCCGCTTCGTCCACCAGGGCATGACCTCATCGGACGTTTTGGACACCTGCCTGGCCGTGCAGTTGAAGCAGGCGGCGACGATCCTGCTCGACGATATCGACAAGGTTCTGGCGGCGCTGAAGACCCGCGCCCTGGAACACAAGATGACCCCGGTCATGGGCCGCAGCCACGGCATCCATGCCGAGCCGACGACCGTGGGCCTGAAGCTGGCTCGGTTCTATGCGGAATTCCAACGCGCGCGCTGGCGCCTGGAAAACGCCCGCGACGAAATCGCGACCTGCGCCATTTCCGGCGCGGTCGGCACCTTCGCCAACATCGACCCCTTCGTCGAGGAATACGTGGCCGAAAAGATGGGCCTGTCGCCGGAGCCGATTTCGACCCAGGTGATCCCCCGCGACCGCCACGCCATGTTCTTCGCAACCTTGGGCGTGGTCGCCGCGTCCATGGAAAACCTGGCCACGGAAATCCGCCACATGCAGCGCACGGAAGTGCGCGAGGCCCAGGAATATTTCGCGCCGGGGCAAAAGGGTTCCAGCGCCATGCCGCACAAGCGCAACCCGATCCTGACGGAAAACCTGACCGGCCTGGCGCGCATCGTGCGCATGGCCGTGGTCCCAGCGCTCGAAAACGTGGCGCTGTGGCACGAACGCGACATCTCCCATTCATCGGTCGAGCGCATGATCGGCCCCGACGCCACGGTGACCCTTGATTTCGCCCTGGCGCGGCTGGCCAGCGTGGTCGAAAAGCTGGTCATCTATCCGGCCAACATGAAGGAACATATCGACAAGTTCGGCGGTATCCACGACGCCCAACGGGTGCTGCTGTTCCTGACGCAGAAAGGTGTTTCCCGCGAGGACGCCTATCGCATCGTGCAGCGCAACGCCATGCGGGTATGGAAAAGCTTCGGCATCGACCCGGACGATCCGGACAAACCGGCCCATCTGGACGCCGAAGACGAGGAGGCGCAGTCCTACGACAACCGCCTGATGTTCTTCCTGGAACGGGACACGGACATCAAGAAGCTGTTGACGCCCGAGGAACTGAACGCCCTGTTCGAGGTCTCGTCCCTGGCCTATCACACGGCCCAGGTCGATACGGTGTTCCGTCGGGTGTTCAGCGAATAGAGCGGATGACGCGGAATGCCGGACCAGCCAACTCCTCTGCCCGGCTTTCCCATGAAATACATCGTGTTCACGTCGGCGCGGGGCGAGGCTCCCGTGCTGTTCCCCCATGAATTCACCCATAGCTGGGTGGCGGGCGAACTGCGCCCGCTCAAACCCGTATCGGCGGGGTTCGTCGAAATGGCGGCGGACGGACGGATCCGCTGCTTCGGGCATTCAAGCAGCCTGAACCTGCCGTCGCGGGGCGCGGCGGACGCGGAACTGGTGCACCGTCACCTAAAAGGCGACGGCCGATAGCCCGGCAAAAACCGTGAGGAAATTATTCGCTTTTGATCTGCTCGGCCGCGGTGTGCAGCAGGTCTTCGAGCTTGCGCCGGATCTGGTCTTCGGTGATCGCGAGGCCGCGCGTTTCGATATCGCCCATGACCTTGCGCACCACATCGTCGACGCCGGGCTCGTCCAGATCGGCCAGAACCACTTCGCGGGCATAGGCGTCGGCGTCGGAGCCCTTCAGCCCGAAAGCCTCGGCCAGCCACAGGCCCAGCAGCTTGTTGCGCCGGGATTCCGCCTTGAACCGCTGTTCTTCGTCCAACTGGTACTTGGCTTCGTAACCTTTTTCCCGGTCCTTGAAGGCGTCAGACATGTCCTGGGCTCCCGTTCTGGCCAATGAGTAATGAGTTTCGCTGGGCTTATTTACGCGGGTTGGCGCGTCACCGCAACATCCGGCGCAACTGCTGGCGCAATCTGTTCGCAGGCCTTATGTAACAATTATGTGCACACTCGTCATTCTACGCCGCCCGGGCCATGACTGGCCACTGATCGTCGCCGCCAACCGCGACGAGATGGCAGAGCGGCTTTCCGACCCGCCGGGCCGCCATTGGCCGGATGCTCCCCATGTCACCGCCGGGCGGGACAGAACCGCCGGCGGCACCTGGCTGGGCGTCAACGACGACCGCATGGTGGCCGGCGTTTTGAACCGCCACGGATCGCTGGGCCAGGAAGCCGGCAAACGGTCGCGCGGCGAATTGCCCCTGGAAGCCCTGAGCCACGGCGAGGCCGCCGAAGCCGCCGAAGCCTTGGCCCATCTCGACGGCAGCGCCTACCGGTCATTCAACCTGATCGTCGGCGACGTGAACCGTGCTTTCTGGATTTCCGGCAACGGCCGGGATCCCAAGGTTTCCGTTCAGGAAATTCGCCCGGGCCTGTCGATGATCACGGCTTATGATCTGAACGACGATACCTCGGCGCGCATCGGCCACTACCGCCCCCTGTTCGAAGCCGCCCCCCCGCCGGACCCGGCCAAAGGAGCCGACGGATGGGACGCCTGGGTGGCCTTGATGTCGGATTTCAAGGAATGGCAGGGCGGCGGCGAGCGCGATTCCATGGCTTTCACCACGGATTTCGGGTTCGAAACCGTGTCGTCATCGCTGATCGCCCTGCCCAAACCCTTCGATCCGGCCCTGAAACCCCAATGGCTGTTCTGTCCCGAGCGGCCGCGGCCCGGCGGATTCCGGCCAATCACCGACTGATCCCCTATTCTGTTGAGCGGGCTCTCCGACGCTGCTATATGGTGCGTCTAACCCCTCCCCCGCAGGCGACGCCCCATTTCGGAGCGACCACAAAGGGGAACTTCACGAGGGCACAAACCCATGGCAAGACGCAGACAGATTTACGAAGGCAAGGCAAAGGTCCTTTTCGAGGGCCCGGAACCCGGCACCATCGTCCAGTACTTCAAGGACGACGCAACCGCCTTCAACAACCAGAAAAAGGGCACCATCACCGGCAAGGGGGTGCTCAACAACCGGATTTCCGAGTATTTGATGCTCCGCCTCGGCGAGATCGGCGTGCCGACCCACTTCGTGCGGCGCCTGAACATGCGCGAGCAGCTGGTCCGCGAGGTCGAGATCATCCCGGTCGAGATCATCGTGCGCAACGTCGCCGCCGGCACGTTCTCCAAGCGCTTCGGCATGGAGGAAGGCACGGCCCTGCCGCGCTCGATCATCGAATACTGCTACAAATCGGACGAACTGGGCGATCCCCTGATCGCCGAGGAACATGTCACCGCCTTCGGCTGGGCGACGCCGCAGGACATGGACGAAATCATGGCCCTGTCCTTGCGCATTAACGACTATTTGTCGGGTCTGTTCATGGGCATCGGCCTGAAACTGGTCGATTTCAAGCTGGAATTCGGCCGCCTGTGGGAAAACGACCAAAACATGCGCATCGTGCTGGCCGACGAGATCAGCCCCGATTCCATGCGCCTGTGGGACGTTCTGACCAACGAAAAGATGGACAAGGACCGGTTCCGCCGCGACCTCGGCAATGTCGCGGAGGCCTATCAGGAGGTCGCCCGGCGCCTCGGCATTCTGCCGGAATCGGGCCCCGTCGACATCAAGGAACCGGAGACCGTTCAGTAAGATGAAAGCACGCGTCCACGTTACCCTGAAATCCGGCGTTCTTGACCCGCAAGGCAAGGCCGTGCAGCATTCGCTGGCCGGGCTTGGCTTTGACGGCGTCAACGACGTGCGCCAGGGCAAGTACATCGAACTGGAACTGGCCGAAACCGACCCCGCCAAGGCCAAGGAATCCGTGGAAGCCATGTGCCAGAAGCTCTTGGCCAACACGGTGATCGAGAACTTTTCCGTCGATATCGCCGAAGGCTGACCCCCCGCCATGCCGACCAATACGAAAGCCGCCGTCATCGTCTTTCCCGGCTCCAACTGCGACCGCGACATGAAGGTCGCGCTGGAAGCGGTGACGGGCACGGACGTCATCATGCATTGGCACCGCGATTTGGGCCTGCCCGACGTCGACCTGATCGCCGTGCCGGGCGGGTTCAGCTATGGCGACTATCTGCGCTCCGGCGCGATGGCCGCCAATTCGCCGGTCATGCGCACGGTGGTGGAGCGCGCCAACAAGGGTGTGCCCGTGCTGGGCGTGTGCAACGGCTTTCAGGTGCTGACCGAGGCCGGTCTGCTGCCGGGGGCGCTGATGCGCAACGCGGACCTGAAGTTCGTGTGCAAGGACGTGTGGCTCAAGGTCGAGAACACGGACACCCCCTTTACCGGCGGCTATACGGCCGATCAGGTGATCCGCATCCCCGTCGCCCATCACGACGGCAATTATTTCGCCGACGACGCAACCCTGGACCGTCTTGAGGGCGAAGGCCGCGTCGCCTTCCGCTATTGCGACCCCAGGGGCAAGGTTGCAGACGAAGCCAATCCCAACGGCAGCCGCAACAACATCGCCGGCATCGTCAACGAGGCCGGCAACGTGCTGGGTATGATGCCGCACCCCGAACGCCTGGCCGAAGACGCGCTTGGCGGCACCGATGGCAAGCCCCTGTTCGACGGGCTGGTCGCCGCCCTGCACTAGGCCGCTCCGGCCCGGCCGTTTCCGCCGACCCTTAAAGGAGGGTCACGAGATGCTGAACATTCGGCCCGTCGTGCACCTTCTAGGGCTGCTGTCCTGCTTTGTCGCGGTGCTTCTTTGCATCCCGGCCCTGACCGATGCCATCTACCACGACCAGGATTGGAAACCGTTCGTCACGGCGGCCCTGGTCACCGGTTTCATCGGCTTCGGCCTGGCCATCGCCGCCTGGCCCAGGGACGGCATCGCGCTCAACCTGCGACAGGCGTTTCTGGTCACGGCCCTGGGCTGGGTAACGGTCGCCGCCATCGCGGCGATCCCGTTCCTGGGCTTGGGCATCAGCCTGACCGACGCCGTGTTCGAATCCATGTCTGGCATCACCACCACGGGGTCCACCGTCCTGACCGGCCTGGATCATCTGCCGCCGGGTATCCTGCTGTGGCGGGCGATCCTGCAATGGCTGGGCGGCATCGGGATCATCGCCATGGCGATCCTCATGCTGCCGCTGATGCGCGTCGGCGGCATGCAGCTGTTCAAGATCGAAAGCTCGGACACCGGCGAGAAGTTCAGCGCCAACGCGTTCCAGATGGTCATCTACCTGATGGCCTTCTACACCCTGCTGACCGTGCTTTGCGCTTTCCTGTACTTCATTTTCGGCATGTCCCTGTTCGACGCCGTGACCCATGCCATGGCCACCGTGTCGACGGGCGGCTATTCGACCCATGACGCGTCCTTCGGGTTTTTCAAGAGCCCGGCCCTGCACTGGATCGCCACCCTGTTCATGGCTGCTGGTGCTGTGCCGTTCTATTTGTACATCAAGGCCGCGCGGGGGGCGCCACAGCAGATGTTCAGCGACGAACAGGTGCACGGCTTCATCGCCCTGCTGGTCGTGGTCAGCATTGGCCTGGCCGGATGGATGACCTGGGAGCGCGGCATTTCCTTTCCCGAAGCCCTGACGCTGACCGCGTTCAACGTGACCTCGGTCGTCACCACCACGGGCTTCGCCACCGACGATTACACGACCTGGGGGCCCGGCGGGGTCGGGGTGTTTCTGGCCTTGATGTACATCGGCGGCTGTTCGGGATCGACCTCGGGTGCCATCAAGATCTATCGCCACCAGATCCTCTACAAACTGGTGCGCGCCCATGTGAAGCGCCTGTTCAGCCCGAACCGGGTGATCACGCTTACCTACAACGGCGCCCCCGTGCCCGACGACGTGCCCTATTCGATCCTCGCCTTCCTGGCCGTGTTCGTGGCGACCATCGCCGTGTTCACGGTGGCGCTATCGTTCCTGGAACTGGATATCCTGACGGCCTATTCGGCGACCGTGACCGCCATCACCAACGTCGGTCCGGGCCTGGGGCCGATCATCGGCCCATCCGGCACGTTCGAGCCCCTGCCCGACGCGGCGAAGTGGATTTTGACCCTGGCCATGCTGGCCGGGCGGCTTGAGGTGCTCGCCCTGCTGGTGATGTTCGACCGGGATTTCTGGCGGTACTGAGTTTCAAGCCGCGTCGAAGGCTTCCTGGATTTCCGCCCGCAGCATTTCCTGCCGTTCGCCGTCGATACGAAATTCGATGGCAACGCCCTTGCCCGTCAGGCGCGAGATGACGCCGGGCAATTCGCCCAACCCGTCGACCCGAAGATTGACCGCATCGCCCGCGGCAAAGGCGTGTTGGGTCCGGCCCAGGATATCGGAAAATTCGACCTGAGCACCCTGCCGGGAAATGTCGCGTAACAGTCCTGTCCTCGTTTCCCTAGAAGAGGAGACAAAGATCAGTTCCGTGATATCGAACCGGCGCGCGGCGCGGCGTTCCTGTGGCATGGCCTGGGTCCCCATTTGAATGGCCGATCCCCCGACAAGCACAGGTGATTCTACACCAAACTGTCCCGTGCCGCCACCGCGCGGCGGTCAGGCCGTCAGCAAATTCATCAACGGGCGGATATCCTCGACGGTGTCCAGGCCCGCCACGAAATCCTTCACCTTGGCGGCTTTGGTTTCGCCCAGGACCGGTATCGCGAGCGCATCGTACTTGCGGTCCAGGTCCGCCGCCGAAACGGGGTTCTCCGGGCTGCCCCGGCGGTTGCGCTCCGTATGGGACAGCGTCCGCCCATCCGTGGTCACAACCGTGACCCGCGCCATGTGCCGGGCCTTTGGACCCTCGGCCTCGATCGCGGGATCGACCTCGGCAGCGATGCGGTCGATGAACTTAAGCACCTCGGGCGCCTTGATGCGGTCCTCGGTGAATTGGGCAGTGAAGGCCTCGCCGTCCAAGGCAATCATGGCAAGCCCGTAATACAGGTTCATCTGCGCCGCCGTGATGCCCTGGGCCTTGTAGGGCCAGGCGCAATGGACATAGGTCGGATGGCTGACATATGCCGTGATGCGGGCGATGTCGGCGGCGGCAAGATTGTTATCCGTCATCACGGCGCGCAACGCATCAAGGGCGCCGTGGATGCTGGTCACCATGGCGTGGGGTTTGAACCCCGTGCGCAGCACTTCCCATTGCATGTCCTGGCCGGGCATCAGGCCCTGCACGGCGCGATCGATGTTGATCTTGCCGGCGAAGGCGGCAAGGAACCCACCGTATTCGGCCTCGACCATGTCGGAGATGCCGGTGAAGCCCTTGGCCGCCAGTTCGGCGCCGCGGACCCCGGCCTCGGCCGCGCGGCCCGAATGCAGGCGTTTGACCATAGCCCCTTCCTGGGCCGCCATCAGCCCGGCACCGAGGGAGCCCGCGATACCCAGCGCATTGGCCGTCGCGGCCGCGTCCAGGCCCATCATGCGCGCCGCCGTGGCGGCGGCGACCAGCGGGCCGACCGTGCCCTGGGGGTGGAAGCCGCGCAACAGAAGGTCCGTCCCCGCGGCCGCGCCGACCCGGCAGGCGACTTCGTAGCCCGCGGCCATGGCCGTCAGGACCAGCGCCCCCGGAACCCCGGCGCGGCGCGTGCCCAACAGGCGTTCGCCCATGTTGAGCGCCACCGGCACGGCGATGGAATTGGGATGGGTGATGGCATCGCGGTGGATGTCATCCATCTCGAACGCGTGGCCCGCCGTGGCATTGACCAGAACGGCGTTGGCCACGGGCACCATGCGCAGCATGCCGATCAAAGACGCCTCGGGCGTGCCGCCGTCGTGGTCGACCAGGTCGGCGACCATGCGCGTCCACGGCAGGGTGGCGCCATGCAGGCAGCAGGCGAGGCCATCAAGCACCGCCAGCTTCAGATGTTCGACGACTTCCTTCGGCAGATCCTCGAACGTCAGTCCGGCAGCGAAATCCGCCAAAATCGCGGTCGCCCCCGGCGCCGCCTTGTCGGCGTCCTTCATCACGTCTCCATCCTTCACTTGGTGCGTGCCCTTATTGCTGGGCCGCGACGCCGCCCCGCGGGCCGGTGTTGAGCAGGTTCAGCATTTCCGGTGCCACCGGGCGGCCTTCCGGGGTGATCATCCAGATGCGCAGCATCAGGCGTTTCTGGTCGGCCTCGGCATGGTCCTGGAATTCCTGGCGGGAATGCAGCGTCGTGCGGTTGTTGAGAATCTGGAAATCCCCCGGTTCCAGCATCATGTCCAGGCGCAGGTCGGGGCGGATCGACAGTTCGCGGAAATAATCGATGGCTTCCTGCTGCAGGGGCGTCAGGGGATGGCCTGATTTTTCGGCGCCAAGCTCAAGCTGGCGCTTGTTGTACCGGCAGGCCAGGGCACCCTCGTAATAGGCGAACACGGGGATCCGCTGCTGGGTGACTTCCGTCATGTTGCCGGTCTTGGACGCCAGATCGACATGGAAGCCGCCGCACAAGGGGTCGATCAGGTCCGGGCGGGTCTTGAGGATTTCGTTGTAGATCGCCGTAGCCGAGACAACGGAGCTTTCGCCCCCCGTCTTGGCCCGGCGCACGCACATCAGGCCGACCACGTCGCAACTGTCCGTATGGGGCGGCAGGTCCAGCGAGGTGCGGTAGAACCGCACGCCGGACAGATAGGGGTCCTTGCCCTCGAACTTGTCACCGTGATCCATGACCTGGCCGATCAGCTCGCCCTGTTTGTTCTGAACGATGCCGATGCCCAGGTACTGGCCGATTCCCCACAGGACCATCTTCAGGTCGTCCAATTCATAGCGCTGGGGGTCGAGCCCACGGATCACCTGGAACCCCCGACCATATTGGATTTCGTCGGACACCTCGTCCAACACCGGACCCAAGGTCGGCAGGGGAAAATCCTCGCGCGCGAAACCGAGTGTCCCGCCCGCAGCCTTGACCACGCCCAAGGCCGCGTTCAGTTCGGCGATCTGATCCACCGTCAACGACAGGGTCCATACCGCCGCATCGGGATAATCCGTTCCGCGCCAGGCGGAGGCGTCGGTCACGGGCGTGCGCAGGATCTCGGTCATGGCTGCTTATCTCCTAAATTTCCGCCGCTCATTGGTATTTTCCGGGCAGGGCGGCCTCGGGCGGCTTGGCGGCACATTGTATACAATCTGATCCTCCCCAGGGACAACAGATTTACGTGCCGGCCATTGCCGGATCCACGCATGCTGGCCGGAACGCCCGGCTTTGGCCATAATCCGCACGTAACGCTGAAGTGCCCAGCCGCCCGTCCCAAGGAGTCCGCAATTCCATGCTGCTGCCGATATCCGATTCCAATCCCCGGCACCGCATTTCATTTCAATACGTGACCGTGGGCCTGATCGCGGTCTGCGCGGCCGTGTTCCTGTGGCAGGCAAGCCTGGACCCGCGCCGCGCCCAGGAAGCGGTCTATGCGCTGGGCACAATCCCCGCCGTGGTGTTCGGCGAACGAACCCTGTCGCCGGAGCTGTCCTGGATTCCAGCGGAAATGACGCTGCTGACTTCCATGTTCATGCACGGCGGCTGGATGCATCTGATCGGCAACATGCTCTACCTTTGGATTCTCGGCGACAATGTCGAGGACTGCATGGGCCATGTCCGCTTTCTGATTTTCTATCTGGTCTGCGGCTTGGCCGCCGTGCTGACCCATATGCTGATCGACACCGGGTCGACCGTGCCATTGGTCGGCGCATCGGGCGCCATATCCGGGGTCATGGGGGCCTATCTGCTGCTGCATCCGACGGCGCGGATCAACGTGCTGATCTGGATTCTCATCTTCGTGCGTGTCGTGCCCGTGCCGGCGGGGATCGCGCTTGCCGCATGGATCGGTCTGCAATTCGTCAACGCCGCCGGGCCCCCCAGCAGCGGCGGCGGGATCGCCTTTTGGGCCCATATCGGCGGAGCGGTCGCCGGTATGGTCCTGGTGCCCTTCTTCAAGCGCAAGGACGTTTCGCTGCTGGCCGGCATCGGCGGCAGACCGGCAACGGCCGTGGACGGCCCGAGAATCCGCCTGCGCCGGACCGAAACCCCACCGGTACGGCGGCCTTGGCGCTAGGTGCCGTGAATTAATCACGGGAATCCCCTCCGTTGGCCCCCTCCGGGCCGATAAAACATTGCCAAACGCCGGGGATTTGCTAAGAAGTCGGCCATGAACGCTCCCCAGAATTCCCCGGAAATCACGCCTGAAATCGTCGCCGAGCACGGCCTGAGCCCTGCCGAGTACGAAAAGGTTCTGGAAATCCTCGGCCGCGCGCCGAACCTGACGGAACTGGGCATCTTTTCCGTCATGTGGTCGGAGCATTGCTCCTACAAATCCTCGAAAAAATGGCTGAAAACCTTGCCGACCGAAGGCAAGCGCGTGATCTGCGGTCCCGGCGAGAACGCGGGCGTGGTCGACATCGGCGACGGCCAGGCCGCCATCTTCAAGATGGAAAGCCACAACCACCCCAGCTTCATCGAACCCTATCAGGGGGCGGCGACAGGCGTGGGCGGCATTCTGCGCGACGTGTTCACCATGGGCGCACGGCCCGTGGCCAATCTGAACGCGCTGCGCTTCGGATCGCCCGATCACCCCAAGACCCGCCACCTTGTCGCGGGCGTCGTTGCCGGGGTTGGTGGTTACGGCAACTGCGTCGGCGTACCGACCGTGGGCGGCGAATGCGAATTCCACCCGGGCTACAACGGCAATATCCTGGTCAACGCCATGACCGTGGGCGTCGCCGACCAGGACAAGATTTTCTATTCCGCCGCCACGGGCATCGGTAATCCGATCATCTATGTGGGCTCCAAGACCGGGCGCGACGGCATCCACGGGGCGACCATGGCCTCGGCCGAATTCACGGACGATTCCGATGAAAAGCGCCCGACCGTTCAGGTCGGCGATCCGTTCACGGAAAAGCTGCTGATCGAAGCCTGTCTGGAGCTGATGGCCACGGACATGATCGTCGCGATCCAGGACATGGGTGCGGCTGGCCTGACGTCTTCCAGCTTCGAGATGGCGTCCAAGGGCGGCACCGGGGTCGAGCTGGACCTAGACCACGTCCCGCAACGCGAAACCGGCATGACAGCCTATGAAATGATGTTGTCGGAAAGCCAGGAGCGCATGCTGCTGGTGCTCAAGCCCGGGCGCGAAGACGACGCCCGCAAGATTTTCGACAAATGGGAACTGGATTTCGCCGTGGTCGGCAAGCTGACCGACACGGGCCATATGGTGCTGCGCCACAAGGGTGAAATCGTCGCCGACCTACCGATCGACCCCCTGGCCCTGGCCAGCCCCGAGTACGACCGGCCCTGGGTGCCGACGCCGAAACAGGCGGAGATTACCCCCGGCGATCTGAAAAAGGACATCGCCCCGCTGGACGCCCTCAAGACCCTGATGGGCTGTCCTCATCTGGCGTCCAAACGCTGGATTTGGGAACAGTACGACCACATGGTCATGGGCGACACGATCGGGCGGCCCGGCGGCGACGCCGGGGTGGTCCGCGTGCACGGCACCAAGAAGGCGCTGGCCATGACCTCCGACTGCACGCCCCGTTATTGCCTGGCCGACCCCGTCGAGGGCGGCCGCCAGGCCGTCGCCGAAGCGTGGCGCAATCTGGTTGCCGTCGGCGCCAAGCCCATCGCCATCACCGACAACATGAACTTCGGCAATCCGGAACGCCCGGAAATCATGGGCCAGTTCGTCGGCTGCATCGAAGGCATCCGCGAGGCCTGCGTGGCGCTCGACTTTCCCGTCGTGTCGGGCAACGTGTCGCTGTACAACGAGACCAACGGCGCGGGCATCCCGCCGACGCCCACCATCGGCGGCGTCGGCCTGTTGCAGAACGCGGCCAAACGGGTTGGTGCCGCCCTTCCGGGCGACGGACAGACCCTGGTTCTGATCGGTGCGACCAAAGGGCACCTGGGCCAATCATTGTATCTGCGCGAGATCGAGGGCCGCGAGGCCGGATCCCCGCCCCCGGTCAATCTGGGGGCCGAACGACGCACCGGCGATTTCGTACGCTCCCTGATCGAAACGGGGCAAATCACGGCCTGCCACGACCTGTCCGACGGCGGGCTGCTGGTGGCGCTGGCGGAAATGGCGCTCTCGGGTGACCTGGGCGCCCAGATCACCCTGCCTGACGGCGTCAATGCCACCGCCTTCCTGTTCGGCGAGGACCAGGGACGCTATCTGGTCACCACCAGCGACGCGGCGCAGATTGCCGCCGCCGCCCGCGACACGGGCGTACCGGCGTTGGTCCTCGGCACCTGTAGCGGCCGCGAGATCATCGTTGACGGCCATGGCGGGATTGCCTTGGCGGACCTGCGAACCATCCACGAAAGCTGGATGCCGGCCTATATGGCTCAGCCCTAAGGCTGCGGCGGCGGAATTTCCGCGCACTCGGACTGTTGACCTTGGGCCGCAGGCACGCCATATCTTCACCCAATGGATTGCTGAATTTGGGGACCCAACCATGGCCATGGCCGCAGGCGAGATCGAAACGCTTATCCGGGAAGGAATTCCCGGCGCGGAGGTGACCATCGAAGACCTGCGCGGTGACGGGGATCATTACCTCGCCGTCGTGGTGTCCGAAGCCTTCCGGGGCAAATCCCGCGTTCAGCAGCACCAGATGGTCTATCAGGCGCTTCAGGGCCGCATGGGCAACGAATTGCACGCCCTTGCCCTGCAGACATCGGCCCCGGCCGGCTGAACTTCAGGCCGTCTCAGGAGATTCGCCCGGAAATTTTGCCCCGGGCCCAACGAAAGGACACACAGATGAGCGAGAATCCCGTTTTCGCCCAGATCAAGCAGGAAGTAGACGACAATGACGTGGTGCTGTTCATGAAGGGCACGCCCATGTTCCCGCAGTGCGGTTTTTCCGCCGCCGTGGTGCAGGCGCTGTCGACCATCGGCGTCAAGTTCAAGGGCGTCAACGTCCTGGACGACATGGAGATTCGCGAGGGCATCAAGGCCTACACCAACTGGCCGACCATCCCCCAGCTTTACGTGAAGGGCGAATTCGTCGGTGGCTGCGACATCATCCGGGAAATGTACGAAACCGGCGAGCTGAAGCAGCTGTTGGACGAAAAAGGCATTGAAAACGCCGCTTGAATTTCGTCTTATTTGTCCGGGTTTAATCACCCCATAAAAATGAGGCCCCCGAGTTTCCAGGGAGGGCTTGAGGGAAGGGCCGCCATTTGGCGGTCCTTTTCGTTTGGGTATCCATTCGCGGCTCTCGCGGCCCGCCCGGCTGAAAATCGCCATTTTGTCTTTCCGAATTTAAATTAATCGTATTTATCGATTTAATTTAATAAGTAAATTCATTTTAATAGTCATTCGCATTTGGCTATCTAGGGGGTGTACCCAACAACACCAACCAACGGAGCCGATATGTCTCTCATCAATACCGAAATGAAGCCGTTCAAGGCCGAAGCCTTCAAGGACGGCAAGTTCGTCACCGTCACCGATGCCGACGTGAAAGACAAATGGGCCGTCTTCTTCTTCTATCCGGCCGACTTCACCTTCGTCTGCCCGACCGAGCTCGAAGATCTGGCCGACAATTACGCCGAATTCCAGAAGATGGGCGTCGAGATCTATTCGGTCTCCACCGACACCCATTTCTCGCACAAGGCTTGGCATGATTCCTCACCCGCCATCGGCAAGATCGCCTTCCCCATGGTCGGCGATCCGACCGGCACCATCACCCGCAACTTCGAGGTGATGCGTGAAGGCCAGGGCCTCGCCGACCGCGGCACCTTCGTGGTCGACCCGGACGGCGTGATCCAGATCGTCGAGGTGACCTCCGAAGGCGTCGGCCGCAACGCGACCGAGCTTCTGCGCAAGATCAAGGCCGCCCAGTACGTGCGCGCCCATCCGGATGAAGTCTGCCCGGCGAAATGGGAAGAAGGCGCCGAAACGCTGGCTCCCTCCCTGCAGCTGGTCGGCAAGATCTAAGCCCGACCCGGCAAGCGGGCGCGTCTCCCTTCTCCTCCCTGGGGCGACGCGCCCCGTCCGCCGGGTCCCGCGACACGAAGAAACGACCCCAGACGCAAATTAAAAGAACGAAAGACAGGACCATGTTGGACGATACCCTGAAGACCCAGCTGAAAGGCTATCTGGAGAACCTGCGCGCGCCCATCGAGCTCGTCGCGACCCTGAACGACGCCAAGGCATCGGAGGACCTGGAAACCCTGCTGGGCGACATCGCCCAATTGTCGGACAAAGTCTCCTGGCGGCGCGCCGAAGGTGCGGAGGCCGACGACCGCGTGCCGTCCTTCACGATCCTGCGCGGCGGCGCGGAAACGGGCCTGCGCTTCGCCGGCATCCCGCTGGGCCACGAATTCACGTCCCTGGTTCTGGCCCTGCTGCATTCGGGCGGCCACCCGCCCAAGGTCGCCCCCGAGGTTCTGGAACAGGTCAAGGGCCTGAGCGGTGAGTTCCATTTCGAAACCTATTTCTCCCTGTCCTGCCAGAACTGCCCCGACGTGGTCCAGGCGCTGAACGTCATGGCCGTGTTCAACCCGGGCGTCACCCATGTCGCCATCGACGGCGGCCTGTTCAAGGACGAGGTCGAAGCCCGCAAGGTCATGGCCGTGCCTTCGGTCTACCTGAACGGCGAGCCCTTCGCCCAGGGCCGCATGGAACTGGAACAGATCCTGGCCAAGTTGGACACGGGGGCCGCCGACCGCGCCGCCGAAGCCATCGACGCCAAGGAACCGTTCGACATGCTGATTGTCGGCGGCGGTCCGGCCGGTGCCGCGGCCGCGGTCTATGCCGCGCGCAAGGGCATCCGCACGGGCGTTGCGTCAGAACGGTTCGGCGGCCAGGTGCTGGACACCATGGCGATCGAGAACTTCATCTCCGTGCCTCATACG
This sequence comes from Rhodospirillales bacterium, assembly GCA_048263775.1. Taxonomy (GTDB): domain Bacteria; phylum Pseudomonadota; class Alphaproteobacteria; order Rhodospirillales; family Casp-alpha2; genus UBA1479. The sequence continues at coordinate 374,050 of JBLXDU010000002.1, read as the reverse complement.
GAAGGCCCCGCCCTGGCGGCGTCACTGGAGGCCCATGTGCGGGATTACGACGTCGACATCATGAACCTGCAGCGCGCGACGGCCCTGACCCCCGCCATGCAGCCGGGCGGCCTGCACCGGATCACCCTGGAAAGCGGCGCCACGCTGGACGCCCGGTCGATCGTGCTGAGCCCGGGAGCCCGCTGGCGGCAGATGAACGTGCCCGGTGAGGACGAATACCGCAACCGTGGTGTCGCCTACTGCCCGCACTGCGACGGCCCCCTGTTCAAGGGCAAGCGCGTGGCCGTGATCGGCGGCGGCAACTCGGGCGTCGAAGCGGCGATCGACCTTGCCGGGATCGTCGCCCATGTCACCCTGATCGAGTTCGACAAGCAACTGCGGGCGGACGAGGTTCTGCAACGCAAACTGCGCAGCCTGGCCAACGTCACCGTCATCACCCAGGCCCTGACCACGGAAGTGCGGGGCGACGGCGGCAAGGTCACCGGCCTGACATATCAGGACCGGGCGACCGAGCAGGCGCACACGATCGAACTGGAAGGCATCTTCGTGCAGATCGGCCTGGTGCCCAACACGGAATGGCTGAAGGGTGCGCTGGACCTGAGCCCGCGCGGCGAAATCGAGGTCAATCAGCGGGGCGAGACCTCCGTCCCCGGCATCTTCGCCGCCGGCGACGCGACGACCACGCCGCACAAGCAGATCATCATCGCCATGGGCGAAGGGGCGAAATCAGCCCTCTCCGCCTTCGATTACCTGATCCGCCAGGCGCCCGCCGAAGAAGCGGCCGCAGCCTGACCCAATGGCCCGCCGCCCCCTGCTCCGGGGCGGCGGCGCCCACGGTCACGCCCAGGCGCTTTCCGTCAGGCCCAATTGACGCTTCAGGCCGTCAATATCACCCAGCACCCAGAGGCTCTGAATCTGATCCTCCGATATCTCGAAGAACGCTGCGCCCATCCAGTGCAGCGTTTTTCCCGTGGCCGGAACCCCGAAGAAGTCGTCCTGATGGACGCCTTCAAAGTACATCTGGGCGGCGATACGTCCCCCTGCCGCCACCATGTCGCGGATGGTGCAGGTATAGCCGCCGAGCGCTTTGTGAACGCCTTTGTTGTAATCAATGAAGCCCTCGACGCCCTGACGTTCATCGTCAAGGGAGCCGCGGAATTTAAAGTCCTTGGCGATGATGCGCCGGGCCTGGTCGTAATCCCGGCGATTCCATACATCCGCATAGAAACTTTCGACGATTTCGGTTGGTGTCATGGCTGGTTTCCTTCCCGTTCCCAGGCAACAAAAAAGGGGCACCCGATGGTGCCCCTTTTCCGGCGCGGAGAAAACCGCGCCAATCCGTGGATTCCCTTAGCGGGAATAGAATTCGATGACCAGGTTCGGTTCCATCTGAACCGGATAGGGAACATCGGCCAGCTTCGGCGTGCGCAGGAAGGTACCGGCCAATTTCTTGTGGTTCACTTCCATGTAGTCGGGCACGTCGCGTTCGGACGATTCGATGGCCAGCAGCACCAGGGGCATTTCCCGGGACTTGTCCTTGACCTCGATAAGATCGCCTTCGCTGACCTGATAGGAGGAGATGTTGACCTTCTTGCCGTTCACCTTCACATGGCCGTGGTTGATGAACTGACGGGCGGAGAACACGGTCGGCACGAATTTCATGCGATAGACGACGGCGTCCAGGCGACGCTCCAGCAGGCCGATCAGGTTTTCCGAGGTGTCACCCTTGCGGCGCGAGGCTTCGGCGTAATACTTGCGGAACTTCTTTTCCGAGATGTTGCCGTAGTAGCCCTTCAGCTTCTGTTTGGCCATCAGCTGGGTGCCGAAGTCGGACGGCTTCTTGCGCCGCTGACCATGCTGGCCGGGGCCGTATTCGCGGGTGTTGACGGGGCTTTTCGGGCGACCCCAAAGGTTTTCGCCCAGGCGGCGGTTGATCTTGTACTTCGAGGCAAGACGCTTCGACATGACTTATCAGTCCTTTTGCTTTGCCGGCGGCCGGTTTTTATCGCCGCGGCGGTCTACGTTGTCCCGGTAGGCCTTGATCCCTCCCTGGCCCTTGTGGACTTCAGGAGGGGGCGGGATGGGCCCGATATGCAGCGACATCCACGTTCCCGGAAAGGAAGCGCGGGAGTATAGGCATTACGCCCCCTTTGTCAACGCATGCGGCGGATTTCCGCGCCCTGTACCGGTTTTCTCCCGGCGGGCGGTTGCGGGGTGCCGCCCGGTCCTCTACCTTGGCCAGGATCACGGCACGTATAATGTTTTAACCGCGGAAACAGACCGTACGGATCGGTATTGAATATTCAACGCAGCAGCGAACCGACAGAGACAAATGAGCCCGCCACCGGCGGCACGGGCGCCAGTGTCCGCTTTGAGAACGTTCAGAAGAGCTACGACGGCGAAACCCTGGTCATCAAGGACCTGAACCTGGACATCGCCCGGGGTGAATTCCTGACCATGCTGGGGCCGTCGGGATCGGGCAAGACGACCTCCCTGATGATGCTGGCCGGGTTTGAGCCTGCGACCCACGGCGAAATCTACCTGAACGACCAGCCCATCAACGCCGTACCGCCCCACAAACGGGGCATCGGGATGGTGTTCCAGAACTACGCCCTGTTCCCGCATATGACCGTGGCGGAAAACCTGGCTTTCCCCTTAAGCGTGCGCAAAATGCCCAAGGCCGAGATCGCGGCCAAGGTCGCCCGCGCGCTGGAGATGGTCGAACTGCCCGATTTCGGCAGCCGCCGCCCGGCGCAACTGTCCGGCGGCCAACAGCAGCGCGTGGCCGTCGCCCGTGCCCTGGTGTTCGAGCCGGACCTGATCCTGATGGACGAGCCCCTGGGCGCGTTGGACAAGCAGCTGCGCGAGCAGATGCAGTACGAGATCAAGCATATCCACGACAATTTGGGCGTCACCGTAGTCTATGTCACCCACGATCAGGCCGAGGCCCTGACCATGGCCGACCGCATCTGCGTGTTCGACCAGGGCGTGGTGCAGCAGTTGTCGACACCGGACGAGCTTTATGAAAAACCTGCCAATTCCTTCGTTGCCCAGTTCATCGGCGAGAACAACCGCCTGTCCGGGCGCATAACGGGCATCCAGAGTGGTGAATGCCGCGTCGATCTGGACGGCGGCGGCAGCGTTACCGCATTGGCCGTCAATGTCGCCGGCGTCGGCGAACGGGCGACCCTGTCGATCCGCCCGGAACGGGTGGCGCTGGTCGCGCCCGGAGACGACAGCCTGGCCAACCGCCTGACCGGCCGCGTCGAAGAATTGATCTACCTCGGCGACCATATCCGCGTACGCATGACCGTGGCCGGTAACGATGGCTTCGTGGTCAAGCTGCGCAACGACGGGGAACGCCCTTCCGTCAAGATGGGCGACACCGTCGCCATCGGCTGGCAGGCCGCCGATTGCCGCGCGCTCGATCCCATCGATACTTGAAACGAATGACTTAACGGATGCAGGAGAAGACCAAGATGACCGCCTTCAAACCGATTGCCGCCGCTGCCCTTGCCGCGGGACTGGTGCTGGCCGGCCAGCCCGCAACCGCCGGAGAAATCACCGTCGTGTCCTGGGGCGGCGCCTATACAAAAAGCCAGGTCGAGGCCTATCACAAACCCTGGATGGCCCAGACAGGGCACAAGATCAAATCCGTCGACGCCCCCAACCCGGCCGCCCCCATCAAGGCGCAGGTCAAGGCGGGCAATGTTTCCATCGACGTGGCCGACGTGGAATATTCCGACGCCGTGCGCTACTGCGACGAAGGTCTTTTGGAAACCATCGACCCCGCGGTCCTGCCGCCGGCCCCCGATGGTACGCCCGCGACAGAGGACTTCATCGAAGGTGCCTTGACCGATTGTGCCGTCGCCAACATCGTGTGGTCGACCGTGTTCGCCTATGACGCGGCCAAGTTCAAAGGGGCGGAGCCCAAGACCATCGCCGACCTGTTCGACGTCAAGAAATTCCCCGGCAAGCGGGGCCTGCGCAAAGGGGCCAAGCCGAACCTGGAAATGGCGTTGATGGCCGACGGCGTGCCGGCGGCCGAGGTCTACAAGCTGCTGACCACGGATGCCGGCGTGGCCCGCGCGTTCAAGAAACTGGACACCATCAAGAAACACGTCGTGTGGTGGGAAGCAGGCGCCCAGCCGCCGCAGTTGCTGGCCGACGGCGAGGTTTCCATGACCACCGCCTATAACGGCCGCATCTTCAACGCCGCCATCGGCGAGGACAAACCCTTCAAGATCGTGTGGGACGGCCAGGTGCTGGACTTCGACCTGTTCGTCATCCCCAAGGGTGCCCCCAACAAGGATCTGGCCTTAGAGTTCATCAAGTTCGCCACGGACACCCAGCGCCTGGCCGATCAGGCAAAATACATCGCCTACGGCCCGGCGCGGAAATCGTCGGGCAAGCTGGTCGGCCTGTACCAGGACGGCAAGACCCAGATGGCCCCGCATATGCCGACGGCGGCGGCCAACATGGGCAACGCGCTGGTCAACAATTTCGAATTCTGGGCTGATCGGGATTCGGAACTGAACGAACGCTTCAACGCCTGGATCGCCTCCAACTAGGCCGCGGGGGCAGGAACAGGGATGCCGACGGCAACCGACACCGTGGCGGCGGGCGATCTTGGCCCGCTGACCACCGGCGACGGCACGCCGCTGAAGACCGCCCTGGCGCGGGCGACCCGACGCGCGCGCCTGAAGGCCTTGTTCCTGGTCGCGCCCCTGCTGCTGTTCGTGATCGTGACCTTCGCCGTGCCGATCGGCCAGATGCTCTATCTCAGCATCTACAATCCCGTGTTTTCCGACAACATGCCGCGCCTGTCCTCCTGGTTGCGCGCCCACGACGTGACGCAGGTGCCGGGGGAAGACGCCTTCAAGGCCCTGGTGCTCGACCTTACGGAAGCGCGCGCCAACCGCACCCATGCCCAGGTCGGCACGCGTATCAATTACGAACGCACGGGCGCCACCAGTCTGTTCAAGTCGACCGCGCGCAAGATCAAGAGGATCAAGGGCCCGCCCTACAAGGATCAGCTTCTCGCCCTCAACGAAGAATGGGGGGAATTGCACCTTTGGACCGTAATGGCCCGTGCCGCCGCGCCGCATACCGCCGCCTTCTACGCCCAGGCCATGGACCTTTCCTATGACGCCGAAGGCGATATCGTCCGCGCACCCGAAAACCGGCGTATCTATGGCCACCTGTTTTTGCGCACCCTGCTCCTGTCGGCCCTGATCGCCGGGCTCTGCCTGATCCTGGGTTATCCGGCGGCGCATCTTCTGGCCAGCCTTCCGCTCAAGTATTCCAACCTGCTGATGGTGATGGTGCTGCTGCCGTTCTGGACGTCCCTGCTGGTGCGCACGACGTCCTGGATCACCTTGCTGCAAAGCCAGGGAGTGCTGAACGATATGCTGGTCTCGGTCGGCATTCTCAGCGACGACGGGCGGCTGGAGCTCATGTACAATCAATGGGGCACGGTCATCGCCATGACCCATATCATGCTGCCGTTCATGATCCTGCCGCTCTATTCGGTGATGAAGACCGTGCCCAAGGATTTCGTTCGCGCCGCGCGGTCGCTGGGCGCCGGGCCGGTGACGGCGTTTCTGCGCGTTTACCTGCCGCAGACCGTGCCCGGGATCGGTGCCGGCGTCCTGTTGGTGTTCATTATCAGCGTCGGCTACTACATCACCCCGGCCCTGGTCGGCGGCTCGTCCGGGCAGCTGATTTCCAACCAGATCGCCTTCCACATGCTGCAAAGCCTCAACTGGGGTCTGGCGGCGGCGCTCGGCGCCTTGCTGCTCGGCGGTGTGATCCTGCTGTACTGGCTGTATGACCGGCTGGTCGGCGTCGACAACATGAAGCTGGGATAGGTCCAGAAGATGTCCATGCCTCCGCACGCAACGACGTTCGAACGCATCTGGCGCCGCCTGTATCTGGCGTTCTGCGCCGGGGTATTCCTGTTCCTGATCGCCCCCATCATCGTCATCGTGCCCCTGTCGTTCAATGCCGAGCCCTATTTCACCTTCACCCGCGACATGCTGGCGCTCGACCCCGACGGCTTTTCCCTGCGTTGGTACGACCGGCTTTTGACCTACGGCATGACCGCGCCCGACGCGGTGCGTGATGGGGCCTGGTGGGCGGACGCCTGGGCCAATTCGCAATGGATCCACGCGGCCAAGAATTCCTTCGTCATCGGCATCTCCTCGACCCTGATCGCGACGGCGTTGGGCACCCTGGCCGCACTCGGCCTGTCGCGCCCGGAAATGCCGTTCCGCCGCGCCGTCATGGCGCTGCTGATCTCGCCCATGATCGTACCGATGATCATTTCCGCGACGGGTCTGTTCTTCTTCTATTCAAAGGCCGGGCTGGCTCATACCTACATCGGCATCGTGTTGGCCCATGCCATGCTGGGCATCCCGTTCGTCATCATCACCGTGACGGCGACCCTGTTCGGCTTCGACCGCTCGCTGATCCATGCCGCGGCCAGCCTGGGGGCGTCGCCCGTGACGACCTTCCGCAAGGTGATCTTACCGCTAATCCTGCCGGGGGTGATTTCGGGGGCGCTGTTCGCCTTCGTTACCTCGTTCGACGAGGTCGTCGTGGTCCTGTTCGTCGCATCCTACGATCAGCAAACCATCCCGCTGCAGATGTGGAACGGCATCCGCGAACAGATTTCACCGACCATCCTGGCAGCGGCAACGATCCTGGTCTTGTTCTCGATTGCCTTGCTGACGACGCTGGAACTGCTGCGTCGGCGCACGGAACGCCTGCGCGGACTGACCGGCTAGACGGTCAGCCGTCTTCCCGCTTGGGCTGAACACCCAGGGGCAGGGTTGCGTCCCGGTCCCGGCTTTGCTTTTCCGCGGCATCCTCGATCAGGCGGCTTTCCGTGAGTGCACCCATGCGTTCCAGGATCGGATAGGCGACCGAGGTCAGGTGGCTGTTGACCCGTTTGAGGTCGCGCAGCACGTCCAGATGCAGGGCGCTTGAATCCAGGGTATCCGGGCGTCGTTCGCCCATGCGGCGGAAATGGTTTTCCACATAGCGGCGTTCCAGATCGCGGATTTCAGTCTTCTCGTGCAGCAGCCGACGCGCGGCTTCCTCATCGGCCGACACGAAAACATGCAACGCCAGATCCAGATTCTGCATGATGCGATTGTGGAAGGCTTCCAGCTCCCGATAACCCTCGTCGGAAAAGTTGATATGGCCCTTGATCTTCTTGCCCGCCAGTTCCATCAGGTTCTTGTCGATGATGTCGCCGACATGTTCCAGATTGGTGGTGAAGCTTAGAATTTCGATGCTGCGCTGGCTTTCCGCCTTGTCCATTTCCTCTTCGGTCAGACGGGTCAGGTAAAGCTTGATCGCCTCGTGCAACCGGTCGACCACGTCGTCTTGGGCTTCGACCGTCTTGCGCAGGCTCGCGTCGTTGGTGCGCAGAACCTCGCGCGTGGCGGACAGCATGGATTTCACGGCATCGCCCATGCGCAGGGTTTCGCGCGCCGCCCCGGTCAAGGCAACCGAGGGCGTATCGAGCGCCCCTTCGTCCAGATAGCGGGGGCTGCCGGGATCGTCGGTCGCCGGGCGGTCGGGGGCGATGCGCCGGGCAGCCCAGTCGACCAGGGCGAGGGCCGGCAGGAACACCACGACCAGGGCCAGGTTGAATCCCGTGTGGAAATTAGCAAGCAGGCGCGCCGGCGTGTCGCCGGCCATCGCCAGATAGGGTTGCAGGTAAGGCACCAAGGGCAACACGGCGAACACGCCGATCATGCGCATCAACAAATTGCCGAGCGGCACGCGGCGCACCGCCGGCAAGGACTTGGCCGTCAACCCGACCGCGGCCAAGGCACCGCCCAGGTTGGCGCCCAGAACCATGGTCATGGCCAGTTGCACGTTCAGCACCTGCATCCCAGCCAGGGACAGGATCAACAGCACCACGGCGACCGAGGAATGGGACGCCCAGGTCAAGGCGGCCGCGAACACCACGGCCAACAGCGGCTCGCTGGTCAGGGGATGAACCAGGACGGCCATGGCCTCGCTCTCGCGGAATGGCAGGGAGCCCATGGCGATCAGGCGTAGGGAAAGCAGCATCAGGCCGAGCCCGAGAAGAGCGCGGGCAATGGCGCGACGGCGGCTATTTTCCGTGGACAGGAACAGAAATACGCCGGCCGAAATCAGCACCGGCGACAGCCATTCCAGATCAAGTGACAAGGCCTGCACGATCATCGTCGAACCGACGTCGGCCCCCAGCATGATGGCGAGTGCGGCAACACCCCCCAGCAGCCCCTGCCCGGCAAAGGAGGAGACGATCAGCGCCGTCGCGGTCGAGCTTTGCAGAATGGTTGTGACGCCGAAGCCGGCGGCCAGGCCCGTTACCCGGTTGCGCGCAGAGGCCGCCAGCGCGCGGCGCAGGTCAGCGCCGAAGGATCGGGTGATCCCCGTGCGCACCATGCGGATGCCCCACAAAAGCAGGGCGACGCCGCCGACGATGTTGATGATGGTTTCCACGTACTATCGCGCTTTCCGGTGCAGGTTTCAGGGCAGCGGTACCGGACGGATGTTTCGCCCGGCGACCCCGTGACATTCGCCCATCCTTAAATAGGCGCACTGAGTGCGCTTATAATCCGAAAACCCGGTCTCCGCAAATGGATACCTTCGGGGAAACGTCTACTAGCTGAGCCAGGGCATGGAGAAAGTCTTCACGTTGGTGAAGCTCTTCATCGCCTCAATCACCCCTTCCTTGTAGCCGAGGCCCGAATCCTTGATCCCGCCGAAGGGCGACATTTCGATGCGGAAGCCGGGAACCTCCCAGACGTTGACCGTGCCGACGACCAGATCGTCGATGAAGCGGGTGATGTATTCCATGTTGTTGGTGCACACACCCGACGACAGACCGAAAGCCGTGGAGTTGGAGATCTTGATGACTTCGGCGATGTCATTGGGGCAACGGATGATCGGCACCACGGGCCCGAAGGTTTCCTCGCGCACCAGTTCGCAATCGAAGGGCACACGATCGACCAGGGTCGGCGAGTAGAGCGCACCGTCCCGCTTGTTGCCGTACAGAAGCTCAGCTCCCTTGGCGACGGCGTCATTGACCCGGCGTTCAAACTGCATGGCGGCCTTTTCCTCGATCACCGTGCCGACGTCCGTGTCCGGGTCCATGGGGTCGCCGTACTTGATGGCCTTGACCTTTTCCAGGGCGATCTTGACGAATTCGTCAGCGACCGCGTCGACCACCAGGATGCGTTTCACCGCCGTGCAGCGCTGACCCGAGTTCTTGGTGGCCCCCGCGACGGCGAGGGTCGCGGCTTTTTCCAGGTCGGCGTCTTCCATGACGATCAGGGGGTCGTTGCCGCCCAGTTCCAGCACCATGCGGCGATAGCCCGCGTGTTCGGCGATGTACTTGCCGACCGCGACACCGCCGGTGAAGGTCACCAGATCGGCATGTTCGTTGGTGATCATCTCGTCGGCGATCTCCGCCGGATCACCGGTGATGACCTGGAACATTTCCGGCGGCAGGCCCGCTTCGTAAAGAACGTCGGCCAGAAGCAACGCCGTCAGCGGCGTCTTCTCCGTCGGCTTCAGGACCATGCAGTTGTTGGTCGCGACCGAGGGCGCGATCTTATGCGCGACCTGGTTCAAGGGATGGTTGAAGGGCGTGATGGCGCTGATCGCCCGCAGCGGCTGACGCGTGGTGAAGATCTTGCGCTTCGGGCCCGAGGGCGACACGTCGCAGGAAAACACCTCGCCGTCGTCCATCAGGGTCAGGGCGGCGGACAGATTGAACACACTGTTGGAGCGCCCGGCTTCGTACATCGAATCCTTTTTCGACAAGCCGCATTCGGCGGTGATCAGGTCGGACACCTGTTCACGGCGGGAATAGAGGATTTCGCCGGTCTTCTTGAGAATTTCCGCGCGTTCGTGACGGGTCAGGGTCGGCTTGTATTCGGCCGCCGTCTTGAACGCCTTCTTGACGTCGGCAACCGACGCCTTCGGCACCGTGCCGACGACCTTGTTGGTGTAAGGGTTCATGACCTCGATGCGCTCGTCGCGCACGCCGCTGTCTCCGACAATGCGGAGCTTTTCGTGGATCACTTCATCTTTGAGGTCGGTAACGGCGCTGTCCATGGAATTATCCTCCAAACGTCCCCCGGCGGGGTGTTGTTTAATGCTGTGTTGTTTCAAGCGGCGTTCATCAGGCCGCGTTTTGGGCGAGCGCCGTGTGATTCAGCGCCACGTCGAAGATGTCGAAGTTGCGAAGCCGCCGGCCGCTGTCGACGGAGGCCGTGCGGGTCACGATCAAGGGTACTTTCTGTTCCGTCACCCCACCGTGGGAGCGCAGGGGCTCCTTCAACTGGCTGAGGTCGTGACGGTCGGACGAGGTGCCCAGAACCTTGGATTTGTCGGACACCACGATCAGGTCGCCCAGGCGATCTTCCGGCAGCTCGAACTCGGCACAGCCGTGTTTCTTGTCGTAGACCTTCTGCACGCCGGAAACCGCGGCCAGCTTGGAGATGACGGCGGATGTATCCGCGTCCGGCGGCAGGTAGACGGTGGCGAAGGAGCCCAAGGCCCCGTGGTGCACGACATAGGGGTCGGTGATCGGCAGGATCACCCGCGCCTTCCCCGCCCCCAGGATACCGTCGAGCACTTCCTGCAGATAAATCACGTCGGGCTGGCCGTCGCTGCCGAACTTGGCGTTCATGCCGTGGTCGGCGGTCATCGCCAACACGGCGCCGAGCGCATCCAACTTGGCCCAATACCCGTCCATCATGGCGTAGAAGGCATTCGCCACCGGCGTGCCGGGAGCGTGCTTGTGCTGGATGTAATCCGTGGTCGACAGATACATGATGTCGGGGCGCATGGTTTCCATCAGCTTGACGCCCGCATCGAAGATGAATTCAGAGAGGTCCGCCGAATAGACATCCGGGATCGGCCGCCCGACCAGGGCTTGCGCGTTGTCGATGCCGTTTTCTGCCTTGCTGGTCTGGTCCGCCTTTTCCGACGAGAACGACACGGCGCGACCCGAGGTAAAGTCGAGGCCGTGACCAAGCAAGCGGCGCAGCTTGTCCTTGGCCGTAACGATGGCGACCTTGGCGCCGGCATCGTGGAAGGCCTTGAAGATGGTATCCGTGCGCAGGAATTTAGGGTCGTTCATCATCACTTCCTCGCCCGTGTCCGGGTCCAGGAAGAAGTTGCCGGAAATGCCGTGCACCTTGGGCGGCACGCCGGTGACGATCGACAGATTGTTGGGGTTGGTGAAGCTGGGCACCACGCATTCGGCGCGCAGATCGGACCCACCCTTCAGCGCCTTTTCCAGGAACGGCATGTGCCCGCCGGCGATGGCCTGTTCGATATAATCAGGCTCCGATCCGTCGATGCAGATGACCACCAGGGGCTGACTGGGCCAGGCATAGGTACGGCCATTGACGGAAACGCTACTGGGATGGGATGGGGTCTGATCCATGATGCTGCTCACCTTTGAAATCGTCCGGCACGCGGGGACGTGCCCTGGTTTCGGGAATTCTCGTGACCAGCCAAAGATATGTCAAATCGCTAATAACTATGTGATTGATAGGTTAAATCAATATGACGACACGCCCGGCCCGGGCCCGGGTCAGGCATTAACTTGACGCATTAACGTGGGAAATCAGCCGCGCAGGCGGGATGACGCAGGATCGTAGAGAGGCTTAAGCGACGCCTGTGCCGGATACCGCACCCCGGCGATCTCGATCTCGTAGGCACGGCCGTCGATCCCCGTCAGGCCGCCTTCCGGTACGCTCACATAGCCCATGCCGACAGCACCGCCCAACGTATGGCCGTACATGCCGGAGGTCACCTTGCCGACGATCTCCCCGTCCCGCCAGATCGGCTCGTTGTGGTAGAGCAGCGGATCGGGATCGCGGACCAGGAACTGCAGCAAGCGGCGTTTGACCCCCGCCTCCCGCTGCTTCAGCAGCGCCTCGCGGCCGATAAAGCCCCCGGGCTTGTCCCAGGCGACGGCGAAGCCGAGCCCGGCCTCAAGCACCGTGTCCTCATCTGAAATGTCGTGCCCCCAATGACGATAGGCCTTTTCGATGCGCAGGGAGTTCATGGCATGCATGCCCGCGTGGATCAGACCGAATTCCCGGCCCGCCGCGTTGATCGCTTCATAGACATGAGCCGCGAATTCCGTCGGCATCATGATTTCCCAGCCCAGTTCGCCCGCATAAGAAATACGGGTCATGCGCGCCATCGCCATCGCGAATTCGACCTCGCGGCTGGCGCCGAAGGGAAAGGCGTCGTTGGCGAGGTTTTCCGGCATCAATGTCGCCAGCAGGTCCCGCGACCGGGGGCCGGTGACACCGATCACCGCATGGCCCGAGGTCACGTCGGTGACGGTGCAGCGCTCATGGTCGTCCACATGACCCTTGAGCCAATGGAAATCGCGCACCTGACAGGCGCCGGAGGTGACGACCAGGAAGGCGTCTTCGGCCAAGCGCGTCACGGTCAGGTCGGCCTCGATCCCGCCCCGGTCGTTCAGCCATTGAGTATAGACGGCGCGGCCCGCGCCGCCCGCGACATGGTTGGCCGACACCCGGCCCAGAACCTTGGCCGCGTCCGGGCCTTCAACCCGGAACTTGGCGAAGGACGTCAGGTCGAACAGGGCAACGCCTTCCCGCGCCGCGCGGTGCTCCGCCGCCGAATGATCGAACCAGTTCTGGCGGCCGTAGCTGTACTCGTATTTGGGCTCCATCCCTTCCGGCGCGAACCAGTTGGCGCGCTCCCACCCGGCGCTTTCGCCGAAGCAGGCATTGGCGGCCTTCAGGTGTTCGTGGAGCGGCGAGCGGCGCAGGCCGCGCCCGGTGGTGTACTGCTGGAACGGCCAATGGGTGGCGTAGAGCAACCCCAAGCTTTCCGAGACCCGGTCCCGCAGATAGGCCCTGTTGGCCTGGAACGGCATCTGACGGCGGATATCCACTTCCCACAAGTCCATGGGCGCATGGCCCGACTTGATCCAGTCCGCGACCACGCGGCCGATGCCCCCCGCCGACTGGATGCCGATGGAATTGAGCCCCGCCGCGACCATCAGGCCGTCCAAGCCCGGGGCTGGGCCCAGGTTGTAGCGGACATCCGGCGTGAAGCTTTCCGGGCCATTGAAGAAGGTCTGGATGCCGGCATTTTCCAGCGCCGGCAGGCGCGCCATGGCGGCTTCCAAAATCGGCTCAAAATGGTCGAAGTCGTCGGGCAATTGATCGAATTCGAAGTCGTCCGGAATGCCGTTCATGCCCCAGGGCTTGGCCTTGGGCTCGAACGCGCCGATCAGCATCTTGCCGGCATCTTCCTTGTAATAGGCGCATTCGTCGTAGACCCGCAGCACCGGCAGGTCCGGCGTCATGCCCTCGAAGGGTTCGGTGACGATGTAGAAATGCTCACAGGCATGCAACGGCAGGGTCACGCCGACCTTGGCCGCCATGTCGCGGCCCCACATGCCCGTGGCCAGGACGACCCAGCGGGCGCGCACCTCGCCCGCCTCTGTCCGCACGCCGACGGCGCGGCCGCACTCGACGATGATCTCGGTGACCTTGGTGTCCTCGAACAGGCGGGCACCGCCCATGCGCGCCCCCTTGGCCAAGGCCAGGGTGATGTCGGCCGGATTGCCCTGCCCATCCGACGGAATCCAGGTGCCGCCCAGGACATCGCCGGTTTCCACCAGGGGATGACGTTCCTTGACCTCTTCCGGCGAAATGATGTCGACCTGCAGACCGAACACCTTGGCCATGGAGGCATTACGGCGGAATTCCTCCATCCGCCCTTCGTGGAGTGCCACGGAGACGGATCCGTTCTGCTTCAGGCCCGTGGCCTGGCCGGTCTCGCCCTCAAGCTCGCGGTAAAGCTCTGCCGTGTATTTGGCCAGCCGCGTCATGTTGGCGCTGCCGCGCAACTGTCCGATCAGCCCGGCCGCGTGCCAAGTGGTGCCGGAGGTCAGCTTGCGCCGCTCCAGCAGCACCACGTCGGTGATGCCGATCTTGGTCAGGTGATAGGCGATGGAACAGCCAATGACCCCGCCGCCGATGACGACGACCTCACAGGTCGCGGGCGGCGTCTTGGCGGCGTCGGTCACGGATGCGGCCTATTCGGCGGCCTGGGGGGCGCCTGTTTTGACTCCCATTTCGGCCAGCACTTCCGACATGGCCTTGAGCGCCGCCTTCATCTCGGCCGCCCCCAGATGCCCGATGCAGCCGACGCGGAAGCTGGGCGCCACCGTCAGCTTGCCGGGATAGAGCACGAAGCCCCGATCCTTGACCTTGTCGTAGAACACCTGGAAATCGAAGTTCGGGTCCGACGGCATATGGAAGGTGACGATGATCGGTGCCTGCAAGCCCTGGGGCAGCAGGGTCTGGAACCCCAGTTCGGCCATGCCGTCGACCAGAATCTTGCAGTTGTTGGAATAACGTTTGAAGCGTCCCGGCTGGCCGCCCTCGGCCTCGAACTGCTCGATGGCCTTGGCGAAGGCGAAGATGACATGGGTCGGCGGGGTAAAGCGCCACTGGCCGTTGGCCTCCATCGCCTTCCACTGGTCGTAGAGGTCAAGCGCCAGAGAATGGGAATTGCCTTCGCAGGCTTCCAGCACCGTCTTGCGGATCAGGGCGAAGCCCATGCCGGGCACCCCTTCCAGGCATTTGTTGGACGACGCCATGACGGCGTCGAAGGGCACCTTGGCGAGATCCAGTTCGATGGCGCCGAAGGCGCTCATGGCGTCGATGATCAGCGAACGGCCGGCGTCCTTCACCACATGGGCGATATCGGCGATAGGGTTGAGGATGCCCGAGGTGGTTTCGCAATGGACGACCAGGACATGGGTGATGGCGGTGTCGGCGGCCAGTTTGGCGGCCAGGGCCGCCGCGTCCGGCGGTACGTCCTCGGCGGTTTCGGAAATCTCGAACGCGCGCCCGGCGTATTCCAGAATTTTGCCCATGCGTTTGCCGTAGGCGCCGTTGACCAGGATCAGCGCCTTGCCGGTCTTGGGGATCAGGGTGCAGAGCGCCGCCTCGACCACAAAGGTGCCGGAGCCCTGCAAGGGCACGCAGACATGGGTCGCGGTGGCATTGGCGATTTCCAACAACTTGCGGCGCACGGCGGCATTGGCGTCGATGAACGCCTGATCGCGCGAGCCCCAATCGTGGCGCATGGCGTCGCGGGTTTCGGCCGCGGTGGTCAGCGGGCCGGGCGTCAGCAGAAGGGGATCACCGGGGGTCAGGGTCATGGCTTTGTCTTTCCCATTTTTGTCATCGGGGCCGCCGCCGGGCCGTTCACGGCAACCGGTCGCGCGGAGTTTCGGGCGAGAGGCGTCAATTCGTCAAATCGTTAATTCGGATAACATCCATAGATCACAGCTATGATCCGGCTCAGCGCTTTCGCCAAGCCTGGGTGCGCGAGAGAATACCCCGAGTGAGCCCCGCATGCACCAGCCGAACCGCCGCCGCCGTGCCGACGATCATCATGCCCATGGCGGCGGCCGGCGCGACGTCGCCCGCGTCGTCCATGTTGAGAATCGCGACCGAGGCCAGGGCCGTGTCCGGCGAATAGAGGAACACCACCGCTGAGACGGTCGTCATGGCGTTGACGAACAGATACATGGAGATGTCCAGGATCGCCGGCATGCAGACAGGCACGGTGATGCGGAAGAAGGTCTTGTAGAACGGCACCTTGAGCGACTGCGACACGCTTTCGAATTCGCCGTCCAGTTGCTTCAGCGCCGTCGCCGCCGTCAGATGCGCGACCGTATAGAAATGGGTGACCGTGCAGATCACCAGGATCGGCATGGTGTGATAGAGAAAGCCCAGCGGGTTGTTCGGCGCGTTGAAGAAGAACACATAGGCCAGACCCAGCACCAGCCCCGGCACGGCCATGGGGATCATGCACAACAGCTGCATGGCGGCGCGGCCGGAATGGAAGCCTTTGCTTTTTTCCACCAGATAGGCACCGGTGAACACCATCGCCGTGCCGATCACCGCGGTCCAGGCCGCCAGTTCGATGGAATTCCAGTAGGCCCCCCAACTGCCGCCGTCCATCAGGTCGAAGTTGTAATGCTTGAGCGACAGGGACAGGTCATAGGGCCAGAACTTGGCGAAGGAGGCGAAACAGGCCGTGCCCAGGACCGAGACCATGATCAGGCCGATCAGGCAGCAGAAGGCCAGCATGGTCATGTCCACGGCGCTGTTCTTCTTGGGCTGATACGGCACCGCGCGGGCCGACAGCAGGGCGACCTGGCGGCGCTGCACGATGCGGTCGGCGGCGAAGGCAAACAGGGCCGGCAACAGCAGGACCATGGAGACGACCGCCCCCATTTCGAAATCCTGACGCCCGACCACCTGTTTGTAGATATCGGTGGCCAGCACGTTGTACTTGCCGCCGACCACCTTGGGCACGCCGAAATCGGTGATGACCAGGGTGAAGCAGACGAAGAAGGCCGAGACCACGCCGTAGCGCACGCTGGGCAGAGTCACCGTGAAGAAAGTCTTGATCCTAGAAGCACCCAGCGCGTCCGATGCCTCGTAAAGGCGCGCATCCGAATTGGCCATGGCGATCAGCATGATCGTCAGCACATGGGGAAAAACGTAGAAGCATTCGCCCATGACGATGCCGATGGGGCCGTAGATTTCGTGGCCGAACAGCCAATCCTTGATGATGCCCTGATTGCCGAACAGATAGACCAACGCGATCGCCGGCAGCAGCGACGGCATGAGGATCGGCAGCAGCGCCACGCCCTTGAACAGCGACTTGAACGGAATGCAGGTGCGGGTCAGCGCATAAGCGTAAATGAAGGCCAGCGTGACCACGATGACGCAGCAGATCAGCGTCACCGTCAGGCTGTTCTCGATCGACCAGAACAGGGCCGGGGTGGAGAAGAAATTGACGTAGTTGGCGAGCCCGACGAACAGGCCGTCGGCGTTCTTGAAGCTTTTCGACAGGATCGCGTAAAGCGGCAGCAGGATCGAGACGGTGAGATATAGCGCGATGCCGACCAGTACCGCGCGCATGATCCAGTCTTCGCTGCTGACCTTGGGCGTGATCTTGGGCGCTTCGGCGACGACGGCGGCCTCCCGCATGGCTCAGCCCCCACCCACGGGGCGGTAGATGCGCACGAATTCGGGCGGCAGGGCCGCCTGCACGGCCATGCCCTCGCGGATGCCCAGGTCGCGGGCGCGGCCCGCCGACAGGTCGATCATGAAGTCGATGTCCTTGCCGAAGGTCTGCCCCGCACCGTTGACCGGCATCACGTGGCAGCGATGGAAGGAGCCCAGGAATTCCACGTCGGTGATGGTCACCGGAATACCCGCGCCGCCGCCGTCGGTCGACACCTGCACGTCCTCGGGCCGGATGCAGACCGTGACCATGTCGCCGGGGTTGAGCCCGTCCAGCGCCGCACCGCAGTCGATGGCGACACCGGCGACGGAGACCCGCCCGCCGGCCTGAACCTCGCCGTCGACGAAGTTGGTGGTGCCAATGAAATCAGCGACGAAGGGCGAGGCCGGATCGGCGTAAATATCCTCGGGCGAGCCGACCTGTTCGATCACGCCGTGGTTCATCACCACGATGCGGTCGGCCATGGCCAGGGCCTCTTCCTGATCGTGGGTCACCATGATGGTGGTGATGCCGATCTTTTCCTGCAATTCCTTGATCTCGTGGCGCAGATGAACGCGCACCTTGGCGTCGAGCGCCGACAGCGGTTCATCCAAAAGCAACAGGCCCGGCGAGGTCGCGAGCGCGCGGGCCAGGGCCACGCGCTGCTGCTGGCCGCCCGACAACTGCGACGGATATTTGGTTGCATGGTCGCGCAGGCCGACGAGGTCCAGAAGGTCGGACACGCGGGCCGCGATGTCGGCCTTCGGCATGTTCCGGTTTTCCAGGCCATAACCGATGTTGCGGGTCACGCTGAGGTTCGGGAACAGAGCGTAGGACTGAAACACGATGCCGAAATCGCGTTCGTTGGGCGGCAGCGCGGAAATGTCGCGGCCGGCCTGTTCGACCGTGCCCATGGTCTGAATGTCCAGGCCCGCGATGGCGCGCAGCAGCGTCGTCTTGCCGCAGCCGGACGGCCCCAGGAAACAGACGAATTCACCCTCGCTGACGTCCAGCGACACGTTCTTCAGCGCCGTGAACTCGCCGAATTTCTTGGTCAGGTTACGGACCCGAAGATAGGCCTCGCCGTTATTGTCGTTCGCCATCCCTGCCCTCCATGGCTGAATTCTATCAGACCGCGGCCCGCGGGCACACGGCCTCAAAGATGCTGAAATAGCAAGCCCCGGCCCCATACGCGGGAGCCGGGGCTTGCCGTTCAGATCAGTCGAGAAAAGATAACCTTACTACTTCGGCTCGGACTTTCCGTCGTAGCGCTTGCGCCACTCGTCCAGGATGCGGATGCGGTTGGCGGCCGCCCACTTGAAGTCGTTCTTGATCATCTTGTCTTCGATGCCGACGGGGAAGTTCTTCACGGGCTTGGCGACGCCGGGCATGGCGACGACCGCGTATTCCTCGTTGTAGATTTCCTGCGCCGTCTTGGACACGGACCAGTCGGCCAGCGCCTGCGCGGCCTTCAGGTTCTTGGTGTTCTTGACGATGCCGAAGGATTCCAGATCCCAGCCCACGCCTTCGGACGGCGCGATGACTTCGAGCGGCGCGCCTTCGTTCTTGGACTTGGCGCCCCGATAGGCGAAGGAAATGCCGATGGCGATTTCACCCTTGGCCGCCAGCTTGCAGGGCTTGGAGCCGGAATGGGTATAGCGCGCGATGTTTTCGTGCAGGGCGTCCATGTACTTCCAGGCCTTTTCCTCGCCCTGGATCTGGATCCACGACGACACGTCGAGGAAGCCCGTGCCCGAAGAGTTCGGGTTCGGCATGATGACATGGCCCTTGTAGACCGGCTTGGTCAGGTCTTCCCAGGTCGCCGGGATCGGCAGCTTGTGCTTTTCGCCTTCGACCGTGTTGAAGCAGACCGACGCGATCCAGGCGCGCTGCCCGACCCACAGCGGCGGGGTGTTGGTGGTGTCGTAGTATTTCTTCGACAGCTTATCCAAGCCCTTGGGCGCATAGCCCTGGAAATAATCGTAATCGGCCAGCAGCAGCAGGCTGGTCGCGGCCACGCCCCAGACGATGTCCGCCTTGGGGTTTTCTTTCTCGGCCAGCAGCTTGGAGGTGATGATGCCCGTGGAATCGCGGACCCACTTGATGTTGACGTCCGGATTGTCTTTTTCGAAGGCGGTTTTGAACTTCTTCAGCTCATCCGCCTCGACCGCCGTGTAGACCAGAAGATCGGTCTTCGCCTTGACGGGCGCGGCACCCAGGATGGCGGCCGTCGCCACCGTCGCCAGCCCCAAGCCGAGGCTGCTGAACCATGTTGATTTCATCGAAATACTCCCTGTTTGATCGCCGGATTATCAGGATGTGCTGTTACCGGCATGTGACAGTTTTAACCAATTCTGCGGTGACGTGACAGGATTTGTTCGGCACTGCACCAAATCCCCCTGGTGTCCGTGCCTTCGTCGGCGCCGACCCTGAACCCCGGGAAAATTCGCCGTTATGCGGGGTTCAGGTAGACTCAATCGCATTGGGGAAATATAAGTCAAATCGTCAGTTTATATAGATCGTATAGGTTTCATCTATGTACTATTCGCAACTGCGCGCGTTCCATGCGGTCGCCACGCAGGGCGGCTTCTCCAAGGCCGCCGAACACCTGCATCTGACCCAGCCGACCCTGTCCGACCAGGTGCGCAAGCTGGAAAAGGATTTCGACGTTCTGTTGTTCAACCGCACCTCGCGCTCGGTTGCGCTGACCGATGCCGGCCGCCACCTGCTCGCCATCACCAACCGGATGTTCGAATGCGAGGGCGAGGCACTGGAATACCTCAAGGAATCGCAGAACCTTCTGGTCGGCTCCCTGACGCTCTCGGCCGATGCACCCTTTCATGTGCTGCGCATCGTGCGCGCCTTCCGCAACCGCTATCCCGGCGTGACCGTGAACCTGAAGATCGGCAACTCGGAAGACATCCTCAATCAGCTCTATGATTTCGACGCCGACGTCGGCGTGTTTTCCCACGTGCCCGACGACGCCCGGCTCAAGGTGCTCAGCCTGCGCGACGACCCGCTTGTCGCCGTCATCAACCGCGACCACCCCTGGGCCGGGCGCGGCGCCGTGAAGTTCAAGGAACTGGCCGGCGAGCCCCTGGTGCTGCGCGAACGGGGCTCGACCACCCGCCGGCTGGTCGAACAGGAATTCGCCCGGCTGGAACTACAGATGGGCACGGTGATGGAGGTCGAGGGCCGCGAAAGCATCCGCGAGGCCGTGGCCACCGGCAACGGCATCGGCTTCGTCTCCAAGCCGGAATTCGGCTTCGACTCGCGCCTGGTGATGATCGAGCTCAAGGACTGCAAACTGCCCATGCACGAATACATGGTCTGCCTGGAAAACCGGGCGGAGACGCGGGTGGTGCGGGCGTTCTGGGAACTGGCGGTGACGGAGCGGGATTAGAAAGTCTGCGCGGACAATGCGTTTCACTGAATATGATTAAATGAAGAAAAATAGATAACTATTTTCTAGGACTTGATCAATGCCTGAACTAGGAATCCGCTCAACGTATTCGCAATGTCCGGTGCAAATATTTTTATGCGATGACGATGGGATTATTTCAACAGGAACAGGTTTTTTCTTCACTGAAAAAAATGAGACTTACTTTGTCACTAACTGGCACAACATTTCAGGAAGAGACCCATTTACCAATAATTATTTAAGTAACAGTCAGCGAAGACCTTTATTCATACGCGCAAAATTTGCCTCTTGGGTTGGAGATCCAACAAAAAAAGAATTCACAACAATTGGAAGGGATATTCCGCTCTACAACGAAGATAGGTCCATACCTGTCTGGTTCGAGCACCCTGAGCTTGGGCATGAGTGCGACGTGATTGCTATTCCATTTCAAAAGCCAAGCGTTGTTCCGGATTTTATGCACAACAGTGCAAACATGATTAGCGGCATCAGAATCCCGATAAAGCCTGGAAATACAGTGTTTATAATAGGGTTTCCTCACAATCTATCTGTCGCGTTTGGCCTACCTATATGGAAGTCAGGCTTCATCGCATCTGAACCGCACTATGATGTTAAATGGGGTGGTGAACTCTCAGATATTGGTGGAATGGCTGGCGGAAGAACCGGTCCCGCATTTTTCGTGGATGCGCTCACACGAAAAGGAATGTCCGGATCGCCCGTGTTTGCCAGCTATTCTGGCACTTGGAATATGAGCGATCCATACGCGCCATTGAACCCAGACGATCCAAATTTTTGGTCTCGTAGTGACATAGCATTGGGGGAAAACCGGATGGAATTTGTCGGAATTTATAGTGGACGAGCACCATCAATTGAAACCGATGCTGCTCTTGGGTTCGTCTGGAAACAAAATGCGATTGAAATTATCTGCGCCAATAAGAAAATAGGTCAACATCCGCACATATAGATTACTTATAAGTGAGGCGTATCAATGTCTACTTCTAGCTGGAAGCAGACACAATCACACAACAACAGCAGCACTTATCGCGCTCAGTTTTCAAAACTCTATTCTCCACAAAACGACCATCACGCTCCGTCATAAAACGGGGCGCTCGGGTTCTGCGAGGTCAAATAATCTCAAAATACCGCTCCATCTCCCAGTCGGTGATGGCGCGGCGGAATTCGCGTTCTTCCCATTCGCGGGTCGCGGCGTAGTGGTCGACGAAGGCGTCGCCGTAGAGTGCGCGCGCGGGCTTGGACGCCTTGAGCATGCCGGCCGCGTCCATCAGGGTGCGCGGCAGGTTGAGGCGTTTGGGGAAGGTCTTGTCGTAGGCATTGCCCTCGACCGCCTTGTCCGGTTCGATCTTGTTTTCGATCCCCCACAGGCCCGCCCCGATGCCGGCGGCCAGCGCCAGATAGGGGTTGGCGTCGGCGGCGGCGATGCGGAATTCCACGCGCTGCGATTTTTCCGAGCCGGGGATGATGCGGATCGCGCAGGTCCGGTTGTCGACCCCCCAGGTCGAGTCCGTCGGCGCCCAGAAGCCCGGCACCAGGCGGGTGTAGCTGTTGACCGTGCCGGCGATCATGGAGAGGAATTCCGGCAGGAGTTTCTGCTGCCCGCCGACAAAGTGACGCATGACGTCGCTCATGCCGTGGGGCTTTTTCTTATCGAGGAAAACCGGCTTGCCGGCCTTGTTTGTCAGCGACATGTGGATATGGCCCGACTGGCCCGGCCAGTCCGGCGACCAGCGCGCCATGAAGGTCGCCATCAGGCCCCGCTTCTGCGCCATGATCTTGGCAAAGGTCTTGAACAGCACGGCCTTGTCGGCGGCGGAAAGGGCACCATCGACCTGGATCGCGGCTTCGAGCACGCCCGGCCCCGTTTCCTCGTGCAGGCCTTCCAGCGCCATGTCCATCTTCACGCAGCCGTCGAGAATGTCGCGGTAGAGGTCGCTTTCCACCGTGGAGCGCAGCATGGAATAACCGAAGAAGCCCGGCTGGATCGGCTTCAAATCGCGGTAGTTCTTTTCGCGCACGGTTTCGGGCGTTTCCTCGAACATGAAGAATTCGTATTCGAGCCCGGCCAGCACCTTGAAGCCCATCTTCTCGGCCTTGGCCAGGGTCCGGCGCAGCACGGCGCGGGGGCAGACCTCTTCATACTTGCCGTCGAATTCGCCGAGGAAGAACAGCATGTCGTCTTCCCAGGCGATCTCGCGGCAGCTTTCGGGGATGACGCGCACGGGGGCGTCGGGATAGCCTGTGTGCCAGCCGGTGACGGAGACATTGTCGTACAGCTGATCCTTGGAATCCCAGCCCAGCACCACGTCGCAGAAGCCGAAACCCTTATCGAGGGAGGAGAGGAACTTGTCGGCCTTCATGTATTTGCCGCGCATGATGCCGTCCATGTCGACCACGCCGACCTTCACGTAATCGCATTTGCGTTCGGCGATGATCTTCTTGGCGTCCGCCGCCGTCTTGACCTGTCTCGGTTTCATCTGCCTGTCCCCCTTATTGGAAATCGTTCGGCCCTAGAATTCCAGACGACCCCCATGGGCGTCCAGGAACAATGCCGCGTATTGGTCCTTGGTGAATGGGATCGGGTTGCCCCCGGCCGTCGGATCCTCGACCGCCATGGCGCCGACCGTGTCGGCGGCGTCACCGGGAATGTTCATCTCGGCCAGGGTGTGCGGAATGCCGACTTCTTTGCGGAGGTCCAGAATCCATTGGATCACCCCGGCGGGCGAATGCTCGGCGAGGTCGAGGGCGCGGGCCAGGTCCGTCAGGTCCTTTTCAATCGCCGCCTTGTTGGCGTTGACCACATAGGGCATGAGCACGGCGTTCAACAGCCCATGGTGCGCGTCGTAGAGTGCGCCCAGCGGATGGGCCAGCGCGTGAATACCGCCGAGGCCGCGCTGAAACGCCGTCGCCCCCGCCATGGCCGCCGCCATCATGTGGGATCGGGCCTCGATATTCTTGCCGTCCGCAACCGCGGTCGGCAGCCAGTCCTTGACCAGCCGCATGCCCTCCAGCGCCACACCTTTCGCAAACGGGTGATAGAACGGCGCCAGATAGGCCTCCAGATTGTGCGACAGGGCGTCCATGCCCACCGCCGCCGTGACATGCGCCGGCAGGCCCACCGTCAGGGCCGGGTCGGCGATGGTCACGCTCGGCATCATCTTGGGATGGAAGATGACCTTTTTCACATGGCGGGCACTGTCCGTGATGACCGAGGCGCGGCCCACGTCCGATCCCGTGCCGGACGTGGTCGCGACGCAGACGTTGGGCGCGATCCCGGCCGGGTCGGCGCGGGTCCAGTTGTCGCCCACGACCTCGAAATCCCACAGCGGCCGGGTCTGCCCCGCCTGGAAGGCGATGGCCTTCCCGGCGTCCAGCGCGCTGCCGCCGCCGAACGCGATGACGCCGTCGTGTTTGCCCGCTTTGAACGCGGCGACCCCGGCCTCCACATTCTCCAGGGTCGGGTTGCCCTTGATGGCGGAGAAGACCTGGACCGATAGCCCGGCCCCTTCGACTGCGGATACGGCCTCGGCCACCATGGGCAGGGCCGCCAGGCCCGGGTCGGTGACCAGCAGCGGATTGGCCATGCCGGCCTGTGTGCAGGCCTCGCCCAGTTCCGCCAAGCGCCCGGCGCCGAAGCGGATGGCCGTGGGGTAGTTCCAGTTTCCTTTAAGGGGCATGTTCGTCATGGGGGTCAGACCTGCGTGCGAAGGTGAAAGGACATGGGCCGGGTCAGGTGATCATAGCCGAGCGGCGACAGGGTGCAGCCCCGGCCGGAATTCTTGACCCCGGTCCAGGCCAGGGCCGGGTCCAGGTAGTCGGCCCGGTTCATGAACAAGGTGCCCGTCTCGACGCGGCTGCCGAGCGCCAATGCGGCGTCCGCATCCGCCGTCCAGATGCTGGCGGTCAGGCCGAAGTCGCTGTCGTTCATCAGGGCCACGGCCTCGCCGTCGCTGGAAACCTTCATCACGCCGACCACGGGGCCGAAGGATTCTTCCGTCATCACGCGCATGGAATGGTCGACGCCGGTCAATACCTGCGGCGCCATGTAGGCGCTGCCCGCCCCGTCGCGGGGAAACGCCTTGGGGTCGATCAGGGCTTTCGCA
Source organism: Rhodospirillales bacterium (assembly GCA_048263775.1). GTDB lineage: Bacteria > Pseudomonadota > Alphaproteobacteria > Rhodospirillales > Casp-alpha2 > UBA1479. The sequence goes on along the minus strand of JBLXDU010000002.1, from coordinate 349,408 downwards.
CCCGCCGCCACGGCGTCGGCGATCTGCCCGCGCACGAAATCGGCGGCCTTGGGCCGCACCATGGGGCCCAGGGTCGTGGCCGCATCAAGCGGGTCGCCCAGGACGTAGCCTTGGGCGATCTCCACCATGCCCTGAACGAAGTCGTCATAGATATCGGCATGGACATAGACCCGCTCGATCCCGCAGCAGCTTTGCCCGGAATTGAAGAACGCCCCGTCGGTCACGTTCTCGATGGCGTGCGCAAGGTTGGCGTCGGCGCGGACATAGGCCGGGTCCTTGCCGCCCAGCTCCAGCCCGATGCCGATGAAGCGTCCCGCCGCCGCCTGCTCCATGGCCGCCCCGCCGGGGACGGAGCCGGTGAAGGCGACGAAATCGATCTCAGGCGATGCCACCACGCGGGCGGTCTGGTCATGGGTCAGGTGCAGGACCTGGAACAGGCCCTCGGGTGCGCCCGCCGCCTCGAACGCGCGGGCGATGCGCTCCCCGCACAAGGGCGTCTGCGTCGCGTGTTTCAGGACCACCGCGTTGCCGGCCATGATCGCCGGCACGATGGCGTTGACCGCCGTGAGGTAGGGATAGTTCCAGGGCGCCACGACCAGCACCACGCCCAGGGGCATGCGCCGGATGAAGCGGGTGAAGCCCGGCTTGTCCGGGGCCGGCCGATCGGCCAAGGCCTCCCCGGCGATGGCGATCATGTGGCGGGCGCGTTCCGCGAAGCCATTGACCTCGCCGGCACCATAGCGCGCGGGCCGTCCCATCTGGCGGGCCAGTTCCTCGGAAATGTTTTCGGGATATTTGATGAAGGCATCGACCATGGCCGTGCACAGCGCCGCCCGCTCGGCGACCGGCACATGGCGCCAGGCGGCCTGACAGGCCCGGGCGCGGTCGAGCGTGGTCTGAATATGGGCATCGGCGGCGGCGGGGCGTTCGGCGTAAACCGTGCCGTCGATGGGAGAAATGCATGTAAGGGTTTCGGTCATGGAGCACTCGGTCTGTGGGCCGGGGAAAGGCGGACGTTAGCCCGCCGATCCGGCGCGCGCCAGGGTGTTTCTAGCCCTCGAACCGCACGCCTTGGGTCTGGGCGCGCAGGCGCGGGTCGGGCGATTTCACGGTCACGGGCCGACCCTCCAGCACCTCGCGGCAACGCTCCAGGGTCTCAAGCTCCAGGCGCTCCATGGCCTCATGGGTGAAGAAGGTCAGATGCGGCAGCAGGATCACGTTATCCATGCCGAACAGGGGGCTTAGGGGATGGCCTTCGAGCATCAGCGGCTCCCGGCTGTAAACGTCGAGCCCCGCCCCCGCGATGCGGCCTTCCAGCAGGGTGCGGACCAGAGCCGCCTCGTCGATCACCGCCCCCCGCGCCACGTTCAAAATGATCGCTGTCGGCTTCATGGCCGCCAGTTCCTTGGCCCCGATCAGGCCCCGGGTTTCGTCGTTGAGAACCGAATGGACGGAGACGACATCCGAGCGCGCCATCAGGTCCATGAGATCCGCCACGGGCTCGATCCCGATGCGCATCAGCTCCGCCGGTGGGGTATGGGGGCTGTAGGCGATGACGTGCGCGCCGAAGCCCGCCCCGGCCATCTGGGCGAAGGCGCGGCCGATGCGCCCGGCGCCCACGATGCCCACGGTCTTGCCCGCGATGTCATTGGCCAGCCATTTTTCCTCGGGCCAGGCCCAGCCGTCGGCGCGCATGGCGCGGTCGAGCGGGATCAGCTTTTTCGCCAGCGCCAGCATCAGGGTGAAGGCCCCTTCGGCCACCGTGCGTTCGGCGTATTCGGGGATGTTGACCACGGGGATGCCCCGCGCCCGGGCGGCCGCCATGTCGATGGCGTCGATACCGACGCCGTACTTGACGATGCCCTTGAGCTTCGGCGCCGCCGCGATCACCCGTTCGGTGATCGGCGTGTAGCACATAAGGATCATGTCCGCGTCGGCGACGGCGTCGAACAGCACGTTCTCCCCCGCCCCGTCGGGCACCAGAACCAGATCGACGCCCATGTCGCGCAGGCCTGCGTCGATCACCGGGCATTGCAATTCGCGGTCCGTGCGGACAACCTTGACCATCTGTGTTCCTTCCCTTGCCGGGTTGTTGTCGTTCAGGCCAAGCCTGCTTCGCGGGCGGCATCCGTGATGGCGCGTTCCAGCACGTCGAGGGCTTGGTCCATCTGGTCCCGCGTCACCACGAGCGGCGGCGTCAGGGTCAGCGTGTTGCCCATGGAGATTTTGAACGACAGGCCGCCGTCCAGGCAACGGTAGAGAACGTCTTCGGCAAGATCTGTCGCCGGTTCCTTCCCCGCCTTGTCCATGACCAGTTCGACCCCCATCAGGAACCCCCGCCCGCGCACGTCGCCGATCACGCCGATGCGCCCCTTCATGTCGTGGAGACGTTCCAAGGCATAGGCCCCCAGGGTCGCCGCATTCTCGACCAGGTTTTCGTCCTCGATGATCTCAATCGTCGTCAGCCCGGCCCGCGTGGTCACGGGGTTTTTCTCATGGGTGTAATGGCCGAAGGCGTAGTCGCCGGCCACGTCCAGCCCCGGCCGGGCGATCACGGCGGCGATGGGCAGGATGCCGCCGCCGAGCCCCTTTCCCATGACCAGGATGTCCGGCACGACATCATCATGGTCACAGGCGAACATGCGCCCGGTCTTGCCCAGGCCCGTGGGAATTTCGTCGAAAATCAGAAGTGCGCCCATGTCGTCGCAGGCCTGGCGCACGGCAGCCCAGAACCCGGGCGGCGGCACGAAGGGCACGGCGCGGGCCGGTTCGGCGATCACGGCGGCGACGTCGCCTTCCTTTTCCAGCACGTAGCGCACCATGTTGGCGCAGGTCATCTTGCACAGGTTCAGGTCCGGCTGGCCGTCCGTTTCAGGGTATCCATAGGGGCAGCGGTAACAGGCGAAGGGGGCGACGTGTTCCGTCCCCGCCAAAAGCGGGCCGACCAGGTTTGATCTGAACAGCTGTTCCCCGCCGACCGACGACGCCCCGAACCCGGCCCCGTGAAAGGCATCCCAGAACGACACGGTCTTGAATCGCCCAGTAGCCGCGCGGGCCAACTTCAACGCGACCTCGACCGCGTCGGAGCCGCCCGTGGTGAACAGCACCTTGGACAGATCACCCGGCGCGATATCGGCCAGCTTGCGCGCCAAGGCCGTCGCCGGCGCGCAGGCGAAGCGCCGGGGCGCGAAGGGCAGCGCATCCATCTGATCGGCGATGGCCTTCTTCAGGCGTGGATGGCCGTAGCCGATGTGATGCACGTTGTTGCCATGAAAATCGAGGTAGCGGCGACCCTCGGCATCCTCGATCCACGGCCCCTCGGCCTTGGTGATGACCGACAGACAGGGCGTGGACACGGACTGGTGCAGGAACAGCGCGGCATCCTCGGCCAAAGCTTTCTGAGATACATCGCCCAAGGCGCCCGCCGCCCAGTCGCGGCGCCGGGGCGAGGCGTTGCTTTCACCCTCGGACGGGGCCGGAACGGCGGATTTCTCAATGGGCATGGGCAGCACACGTTCCCCTGGATTGGTCGACGGAGTGTCGCCAGGGGTCCCGGTATACGTCAAATCGTTAATGCCGATAGAATTTATCGGCAGAGCCTATGCGGAGACCATTCGACGACTGCGCAACGACGCCCCTTGACCTTCCAGTAACTGGAAGCCTTATGTAAGGGGCCATGATGCCATTCGCGGGCCTTCCCCCGCGCTCAAACCAAAGGTCTTCCGCCATGTCCGCTGACACGCACCCCATCTCCAACGCCCCGAAAAGCGGCGGTTCCTGCTGCGGCGGGGGCCATCACGGCCACGATCACGGTGCCGAGACCGCCAAGGACCCGGTCTGCGGCATGACCGTGACCCTGGGCCGGGGCAAGCCGACCTTCGACCACGGGGGGGAGACCTATCATTTCTGTAATCCCGGCTGCCGCACCAAGTTCCAGGCCGACCCGGAGCATTACCTGTCGGGTGCCCACAAAAAGCAGGCCGAGGCCATGCCCGCCGGCACCCAATACACCTGCCCCATGCATCCGGAGATTATCACCGACAAGCCCGCCGACTGTCCGATCTGCGGCATGGCGCTGGAACCCATGGGCATCCCCACCGGCGACGCAGGCCCCAATCCCGAACTGGTCGATTTCACGCGCCGGTTCTGGGTCGGCGCGGTGCTGACCATCCCGCTGCTGATCCTGACCATGGGTCCCATGCTGGGCCTCGGCATCCGCCAGACGATCGGCGAGGGGACGGCGCAATGGGCCGAACTGCTGCTCGCCACCCCGGTCGTGCTGTGGTCGGGCTGGCCGTTTTTCGTGCGCGGCGCGAAATCCGTGATTTCCGGCAATCTGAACATGTTCACCTTGATCGCCATGGGCGTGGGAGCCTCCTTCCTGTTCAGCATCGCCGCCGTGCTGGCCCCCGGTATTTTCCCCGACGGTTTCCGGGGGGCGGGCGGCCATGTCGGCGTGTATTTCGAGGCCGGGGCCGTGATCGTCGTCCTGGTCCTGCTGGGTCAGTTGATGGAATTGGGGGCCCGCGACCGGACCGGGGCGGCGATCCGCGCCCTTCTGGACATGGCCGCCAAGACCGCCCGCGTCATCCGCGCCGACGGCCGGGAAGAGGAAATCCCCCTGGAGAACGTAAAGGCCGGCGACCATCTGCGGGTGCGGCCCGGCGACAAGGTGCCCGTGGACGGCGTGGTCCTGGAAGGACGGTCGTCGGTCGATGAATCGATGATTTCCGGCGAACCCCTGCCCGTCGAGAAAACCGCGGGCGACGCGGTCACCGGCGCCACGATCAACGGCACGGGCAGCTTGATCATGGAAGCACAGCGTGTGGGTGCGGATACCATGCTGAGCCGGATCGTCGAAATGGTCGCGAGCGCCCAGAGGTCGCGAGCGCCGATCCAAAAGGTCGCCGACAGCGTCGCCGGCATCTTCGTGCCGGCGGTGGTCGTCGTCGCGGTCATCGCCTTCATCGCCTGGTCGGTCTGGGGACCGGCCCCGGCCCTGGCTTATGGCTTGGTCGCCGCCGTGGCGGTGCTGATCATCGCCTGCCCCTGCGCCCTCGGCCTGGCGACACCCATGTCGATCATGACGGCGACGGGCCGGGGGGCGCAGGCGGGCGTGCTGATCAGGAATGCCGAAGCGCTGGAGCGCTTCGCCAAGGTCGACACCCTGATCGTCGACAAGACCGGCACCCTGACCGTCGGCAAGCCGAAACTGGTCGCGGTCCTGCCGGAGGCAGGCCATGACGAGACCGAGGTCCTTCGCCTGGCCGCCAGCCTGGAGCGGGGATCGGAACACCCCCTGGCCGAGGCCATCGTCGCCGGTGCGGAAGACCGAAACATCACCCTCGCCAAGGCCGACGATTTCGCGGCCGTCACGGGCAAGGGCGTCACCGGCGTGATCGACGGCAAACGGGTCGCCCTGGGCAACGCCCGCCTGGCCGCCGACCTGGGCCTGGATGGCGATGCGTTGTCGGCCACGGCGGATGCCCGGCGCGATCAGGGCGAGACGGTCATGTTCGTGATCGTCGACAAGGAAATCGCCGGCCTGATCGCCGTCGCCGACCCGGTCAAGGAGACCACGGCGGATGCCATCCGGGCCCTGCATGCCCAGGGTTTCCGCATCGTCATGGCGACGGGAGATAACGAACGCACGGCCCGCGCCGTGGCGTCGAAGCTCGGCATCGACGAGATCCGCGCCGACGTCCTGCCCGAGGACAAAGCCCGCATCGTCAAGGACCTGCAGGCCGAGGGCAGCATGGTCGCCATGGCCGGCGACGGGGTCAACGACGCCCCTGCCCTGGCCCAGGCCGATGTCGGCATCGCCATGGGTACCGGTGCCGACGTGGCCATCGAAAGTGCCGGCATCACCCTGATCAAGGGCGATCTGAAGGGCATCGTGCGCGCGCGGAACCTGGCCCGCGCGACCATGCGGAACATCAAGCAAAACCTGTTCTTCGCCCTGGTCTATAACGCGCTCGGCGTGCCGGTGGCGGCGGGGGTTCTCTATCCCGTGTTCGGCATCCTGCTGTCGCCCATGTTCGCCGCCGCCGCCATGAGCCTGAGTTCCGTTTCCGTGATCACCAACGCGCTGCGCCTGCGCACGGTCAGGATCGAGGAGGAATAAACCCATGAACATCGGTGACGCGGCGAAGCAGTCCGGCCTGCCGGCCAAGACCATCCGCTATTACGAGGAAATCTCCCTGGTCGTGCCGGGGCGCAGCGACAACGGCTACCGCACCTATTCGCCGACCGACGTGCACAAGCTGCAGTTCGTGCAGCGGGCACGCGGGCTCGGCTTTTCCGTCGAGGACTGCCGCGCCCTGCTGTCCCTGTACGAAGACGACCACCGCGCCAGCGCCGATGTGAAGGCGATCGCCACGGAACACCTTTCGGAAATCGAAGCCAAGATCGCCGAGCTCAAGGCCCTGCACAAGACGCTCAAGCATCTGGTCGACCATTGCCACGGCGACGACCGCCCCCATTGCCCGATCATCGACGACCTAGCGGGACCGGACCATTGATGGCAGCGCGCACCAAGGTATTCGGAGCCGGTGCCGTCTTGGCCGCCGTTGCGCTCGGCAGTGCCGTCTGGCTGAGCTTGGCCCCCGACGACGGCACGGTCGAACTTCGGCCCGGCGACGCGGCGACCGTCGCCACGGGCAAAAGCGTTTACGAGGAACATTGCGCAAGCTGCCACGGCGCAGACCTGGAAGGCCAAGTGAACTGGCGCGAGCGCCTGTCCACGGGCCGCCTGCCCGCCCCGCCCCATGACCGCACGGGCCATACCTGGCACCACCCGGACGCGCAGCTGTTCGACATCACCAAGCGCGGCCCCGCCGCCGTGGTCGGCGGCAGCTATGAAAGCGACATGCCGGGCTTCGACGGCGTGCTCACCGACACCGAGATCATCGCTGTCCTGTCCTATATCAAGAGTACATGGCCGGCGAGCATCCGCGCCCGTCACGACGACCTGAACCGCCGCGCCCGGGCAAACGGAAAATAAGGCGCCTGACACAAATTGTTTCGCCTTGACCTTCCCGCAGGGGGAACCTTTAGAATTTTACTTAATGCCGCAAGACATGAGCCAATCACCGGATCGAAGACCCATGGCGCGCACGAACCCAGGAAAAGCAAATGCAGGACGGCGCATGCGCCGCGTGTGCTATGTGTTTCTGGCCATTGCCGTCTTGTTCTCCGGGTTCGGCGTCGGCCATGCGGCCATGGCGATGTCCGCGGATGGGGCACATCAGGCCCATAACGCCCCGGCCAAGGTGCAGACCGCCGCACCCGACCATCAGAAGTGCCACGATCAGGCACCGGCGCAGGAACAAGCCCCGCCGCCGTCGCAGCACGACATGGGCGGATGCTGCGTCAACGCATGCTTCGCACCGGCCCTTCCCCGCGACGTTCTGAACGTCACGCCCTCTGTTTTTGATATCCAGACGTTGTATCCGAGTGCGGATCAAGCCCCCGCGCTGACAGCCCCTGCTGGCCTGTTCCGGCCACCGCGAGATCGCGCCTAGCCTCCGCTCGGCCGATTTCACCTGCACCGGCGCGGACCCCAGGTCCGGTCCACCCAATACGATCCCCGAGCGGAAATCCGACAAGGCGGCGAAGCCTAAGCCCTCGCCATGGCCGCGTCACAGACGCGATCCCTGATCAAAAGGATATTCCGATGAAACCCTCTCAAGATTTTACCTTCCGCACGTCCATCCGTTCCGCCGCCGTCGCCCTTGCCGTGTTGGCGGCTGCATCTCCCGCCCTGGCTGGATCGGGCCAACCCGGTCACGGTCACGGCGACATGCCCATGCAGGGCCATATGATGGAGGGCATGAAAATGGGCGGCCACGGATCCCCAGGCCACCACGGCGGCATGGCCGCCATCGGCGAACCCGGCAAGGCAGCGGACGTCACCCGCACCATCGACATCACCATGCAGGACAATTTCTATGAGCCGGAGAGCATCTCGGTAACCGCCGGGGAAACCATCCGCTTCAAGATCACCAACAAGGGTGCCTATCTGCACGAATTCGGCCTGGGCACCGCCGCCATGCATGCCACCCATCAGAAGCAGATGATGACGATGATGGAGCACGGCATGATCGAAGCCGACCGCATCAACCATGAGAAGATGAAGATGGACCATGGCGACGGCCACATGATGAAGCATGACGACCCCAACAGCATCCTGCTGGAGCCGGGCAAGTCGGGCGAGATCATCTGGAAGTTCACCAAGCCGATAAAGCTGGAATTCGCCTGCAACATTCCGGGCCACTACGAGTCCGGAATGATGGGCAAAATCCGGTTCAAGTAGCGGCACAGGGAACGGGAGAGACCCATGCGACATTCAATCCATTCCCTGATCGGGTTGGCGGCCGTCCTGGCCGCCACCCTGGCGGGGGCACCGCCGGCACAGGCCGGCACCTACAACCTGGAAATCGCGCGCGGCGCCATCGACGTCGCCGGCCGGCCGCAAGACGCCATGACCATCAACGGCGGCATCCCCGGCCCGGTCCTGCGCTTCACCGAGGGCGAGGACCTGACCATCAACGTCACCAACAAGATGGACGTGGACACCTCGATCCATTGGCACGGCCTGATCCTGCCCTATCAACAGGACGGCGTGCCGGGCATCAGCTTTCCCGGCATCAAGCCGGGAGAGACCTTCACCTACACCTTCCCGGCGCAGCAAAGCGGCACCTATTGGTATCACAGCCATTCTGGGCTGCAGGAACAGTCGGGGATCTACGGCTCGATCATCATCGATCCGAAAACCCGCGAACCCTTCCGCTACGACCGGGAGTATGTGGTCGTGCTGTCCGACTGGCACAAAACCGACACGCCCAAGACCATCCTGTCCAACCTGAAGATCATGGCGGACTACTACAACTATCAGCAACGCACCCTGGGCACCCTTCTAGATGACGTCAAAAAGATGGGCTTCGGCGCGGCCCTGGCCGACCGCATGGCCTGGGGCGACATGCGCATGATGCCGTCGGATATCGCCGACGTCTCGGGCTATGTGTTTCTGATGAACGGCCGCAACCCCGACCAGAACTGGACCGGCCTGTTCAAACCCGGTGAGCGCATCCGCCTGCGCTTCGTCAACGCCGCCGCCATGACGTTCTTCGACGTGCGCATTCCGGGATTGAAGATGACCGTGGTGCAGGCCGACGGCAACAACGTGCGGCCGGTCCCCGTGGACGAATTCCGCATCGCCGTCGCCGAAACCTATGACGTCATCATCCGCCCGACCGAGGACAAGGCCTATACCCTGTTCGCCGAAAGCATGGCCCGTACCGGTCATGCCCGCGGCACCCTGACCCCGGAAATGGGCCGGACGGCGGCGGTCCCGGATGCTCGCCCGAAACAGTTCCTGACCATGGCCGACATGGGCATGGCCCACGGCGACATGCCCGGCATGGATCATGGGGCGATGAAAATGGATCATGGAAAAATGAACCATGGCGCCATGAAGATGCCCAGGGGCGACCACATGATGCCTGACGGCACCATGATGAAAGGCATGGATCACAGCCAGATGGGTCATGGGATGATGAAGGGTATGGACCACGGCAAAATGGGCCATGGGGACATGGCGTCGAAATCCAAGAACGACCCGTTCTATGCCCCCGGCAGCGGGCTGATGCCCAAGGCGGCCGGCGGCGGCAAGTTCCTGTCCTATGCGGACCTGAAGGCGTTCAAGCCGCTTTATCCCGACCGCCCGGCGGCGCGGGAGATCGAGGTTCGCCTAACCGGCAACATGGAACGCTATGTCTGGTCGATCAACGACGTGAAGTATTCTGATGCCGAGCCGATCAAACTGAAATTCGGCGAACGGGTGCGCTTCAAATTCATCAACGAAACCATGATGACCCATCCCATGCATCTGCACGGCATGTGGCAGATTCTGGACAACGGATCCGGTAAATACAATCCGGCCAAGCACACCATTTCCATTGCGCCGGGCACCACGGTGGAGGCCGATATCGAGGCCGACGCCGAAGGCCAATGGGCCTTTCACTGTCACCTGATGTATCACATGGCGTCGGGCATGTTCCGCAAGGTCGTGGTCGAACGCGAGACGGCGGAGATTACCCGATGAAATCATTCCAGCGAATTTTCACCTGGGCGACGGTCTCCGGCGTCCTTTTCCTTGCGCCCCATGAAGTCCATGCGGATGCAATGGATGATGCGATCTATTGGCAGTTTCAGGCGGAACAACTCGAGTATAGAGCGGGTGACGGTGCCGATGTCGTCGCCTGGGATGCCAACGCCTGGATCGGCAACGACGACCATCGCCTGGCGTTCAAGTCAGAAGGGGAGAACCCCATCGGCAAGCGCCTGGAAAAGGCGGAGCTACAGTTTCTGTACCGCCGACCGATCTCCATGTTCTTCGACCTCAACGCCGGCATCCGCCACGACCTCAGGCCGGACCCGGACCGCACTTATGGTGTGATCGGCGTCCAGGGTTTGGCCAAGCAGTTCGTGGAAACCGACGCCAATCTGTTCCTCAGCGAAACCGGCGACCTGTCGGCCCGGCTGGAAGCCGAGGTCGACTGGCGCCTTACCCAACGCTTGATCCTGCAACCAACGGCGGAGATCAACGTCGCATTCTCCGAAGACCGGCGCATCCATTCCGGGGCCGGGATCAACACCGTCGAGGCGGGCCTGCGTCTGAAGTACGAAATCCGCCGCGAATTCGCCCCCTACGTCGGCCTGCATTACGAACGCAAGGTCGGCGCCACCGCCAATTTCGCCCGCGACGACGGCGAAGACACGGACAGCCTGCGCGTCGTCGCGGGCGTCAGCTTTTGGTTTTAAATGGAGGAGACATTCATGCGCCTATACAAAACCCGCGCCGTACTGGCGGCGATCCTGCTTCTTTTCCCCGCCGCCGCCTTCGCCGCTGAAGTCACGGTCTACAAGTCGCCCTACTGCGGCTGCTGCGGCGCTTGGGTCAAACACATGAAAGACCACGGCCACGACGTGAAAACGGTCGAGATGGAAGACCTGACGGCGATCAAGAAAATGACCGGCGTCACCGAGCCCCTGCAGTCCTGCCATACGGCGGTGGTCGACGGATACGTCATCGAAGGTCATGTCCCGGCGATGGATGTTGCACGGCTGCTTCAGGAAAAACCCCAGGCCAGGGGGCTTGCCGTTCCCGGCATGCCCATCGGTTCGCCGGGCATGGAAGGACCCGACCCGCAAGCCTATGAAGTGCTGTTGTTTCAGGCCGACGGAACGTCGGCGGTCTATGCCCGTCACCAGGGCAAGCCGACGCCGTAGCCTCTAAGGTTCCAGTTCCGTATCCCAGTACAGGAAATCCCGCCAACTTTCGTGCAGATAGTTGGGTGGGAAGGCGCGGCCGTTTTCCTGCAACAGGAAATTTGACGGCTGTTCCGGTTCGCGCAGGGGCACCATCCCACATTGCCGGGGCAGGCGGTGGCCTTTCTGAAGATTGCAGGGCGAGCAGGCGGTGACCACGTTGGACCAGGAGGTGCGCCCGCCCCGCGCGCGCGGGATGACGTGATCGAAGGTCAGATGGTCAGCCGGAAAATGTTCGCCGCAATACTGGCAGTGGAAGGCGTCGCGCAGGAACACATTGAACCGGGTGAAGGCCGGGCGCCTGCCCATGGATACGTATTCCTTCAGCGCGATGACGCTGGGCAGGCGGAATTCCTGGCTGGGGGAATGGACGATCCGGTCGTATTCGGAAACCACGTTGACCCGGTCGAGAAACACCGCCTTGAGGGTGTCCTGCCAGGACCACAGGGAAAGGGGGAAGTAGCTCAACGGCCGAAAGTCGGCGTTGAGAACGAGAGCGGGACAGCTTTCGGCGGAAGCGCTCACGGGGTCGAAACCTCATATCTCCTACCTGATGGCGCGGAGGATACTACATATTGCGATTCCGCGCCAAATGTTCCCGCCATGAACCTTTTCTGACAACCAACCGCATGATCCGGTTACAGATTTGCGGCGCCGGGGCCGGTCCCGAAGATTATTTGTAGAGGTCGGCGACGACACGCACGGTCGTCATGCGTTCCGGCGCCTTGGGCCGGCTGGCGGGCTTCAGCGCCTTCAGGTACTGCATCCCGGCGACGACCCGGCCCCAGGCCGTATACTTGCCGTCGAGAGTCCGCGCCGTGGGGCCCAGGGCGAAGAAGAACCGACTGTCGGCGCTGTCGGGATCATTCTTGAGGCGCGACATGCCGACCATCCCTTCGGTAAAGGGGGTGGACGAGAATTCAGCGGCGATGGCCGTGCCGCTGCCCCCTGTTCCGCCACCGCCGCCCGGCGTGAACGACGGATCCCCGGTTTCTGCGACGTAATCCTGACGCACGAAATGGAAGGCAAGGCCGTCATAGAATTGCTGCCGCACCAGTTGCTTGATCCGCCGCACATGCACAGGCGCAAGCCCGGACAGCAGTTCGACATAGACCTTGCCCGCAGGCAGGTCCACGACCAGAAGGTTTTCCTTATCCTTGTTCGCCAGGAACGGCGGCAGGACGATCACCCGGGGTTCCTTTTGCGGGTACGGAGCGGCCTGAGGGGCGACAGCCCCACCGTCCGCAAGCATGGTGACCATGAATTCGATTGCCTGGCTCATGCCGGGCGAGCGCGCGTCGGCGAAGGCCGCGCGGCGGGTCGTGACCTGATAGACCTGACCGCTGCGCACGTCGGCGATGCCGAACTGGGACTGCACGACGACCACGCCCTCGACCACAGCGACCTCGGTGCTGCCGTCCTTGACCAGGACGTCGAACTGCGTGCCGCGAATGCCGATGGTCGCCGTCGGCGTCTTGATCAGGAAATCCATGGGCACGCCGGCGGAAGCGAAGCGGATGACCCCCGACATCATGCGGAAGGCCCCGGTGACCTTGTTCTGATCGCGGCCGTAGACGAGGTCATCCAGGATCAGTTCGGAATTTTCGCCGATGCTCAACGATGACTGGTCAGCCAGCCGGATGTCGATGGCGCTGCGGTCTTTTGTAATGACGGTTTCGTTGGCGACCAGGCCGTCGCCGGTCTGCACCGACTGTCCGAACGACCGGGTGACGACGTCATTGACCACGCGTTTCGCCGTGCCGACGTTTTCCGCCGCCATGGCCGTGCCTGGGAAGCCCGCCGTCCAGCACGAGGCAAGCGACAGACAAAGGATAGCGAAAAAACGGGAGATGTTCATAAGGCGGTCTTGGGCGCGGGCGACGTCTAGGACGTGCGGCCGGCAACCTCGAGAACGTCTATGCCGAACATTTCGGCCAGGAATTCCATGCCCAGCTGGATGCCCATGTCGTCGAGACCGTGGCCCAGGTTGGGGCAGAGATAGGCCGCCACGGGCACGCCCGCCGCCTTCAGCGTGTCTTCCGCATGGTACATCAGGTCGGGCGGCACGACGGGGTCCGTGTCGCCGTGCATGAGCAGAACCGGCGGCTTGGACTTAATCTCGGACGCCAAAAGCTCATCACCCACCAAGGCGCCGGAATAACCGATGATACCGGCCAATGGCTTGACCCGCCGGGGGCCGACATGCAGCGCCATCATGGTGCCCTGGGAAAAGCCGATGATCGCCATCTTGCTTTCGTCCAGGCCCAGTTCGGCCAGCAGATGGTCGATCAGCGCGTTCAGGATGGGGGCCGCCATCTTCACGCCCTCAAGCTTCTTTTCCTTGGACGGATCGGCGAGGGAGAACCATTGGAAGCCCATAGGCCCGCCGTCAAAGCGGAAAGGCGCGTTGGGCGCGATGAACACGGCCTTGGGCAGCACCCGCCCGAAATAGGTCGCCAGATTGATCAGATCGTCGCCGTCGGAGCCAACGCCGTGCAGCAGCAAAACCACCTGTTCCGGCTTGGAGCCGTCACGCGGCAGCACCATGGGGCCCGTCAGATGCGGGATATCCTCTTCCTTGGGAAGATCGGGGGCGAGTTTTACGGGCTTCTTGATTTTGCTCATGGCGGCGGGCTCGTCTAATCCATTACGTGAACGGTATTATGGCTGGTACCGGTTCACCTTGTTACCCCAGAATGGTTAACGAATGGTGCCGATGGGCATCGAAATCCCGCTGAAAGGGCCCCTTAATCCGTCATGACGACCATGACCGCCATCCCGCCCCAAGGAACCGTCACCCGCTTCGCGCCGAGCCCGACAGGCCGCCTTCACCTGGGCCATGCTTATTCGGCCTGGGTCGCCTGGAATCAGGCAGCCGCCGACGGCGGACGGTTTCTGCTGCGGATCGAGGATATCGACCAGGGCCGCTGCCGGCCCGAGTTCGAGGACGGCATTGTCGAGGATCTGCGCTGGCTTGGCCTGACCTGGGAAACCCCGGTGCGCCGCCAGTCCGATCACTTGGCGGATTATGCGAAAACCCTGGACGTCCTCAAGGACCAGGGACTGATTTATCCCTGCTTCTGCACCCGCAAGGACATCGCGGCGGAAATCGCCGCTGCCGGGCACGCGCCGCATGGTCCCGATGGGCCGCTTTATCCCGGCACGTGCCGTACCCTCGACCCGGCCCAGGCCGAAGACCGCATGGCCGCGGGCGAGGCCTATGCTCTGCGCCTCAACACGGATGCCGCTGCGGCGATGAGCGGCCCCCTCGCCTGGGTCGATCTGGACCAGGGCGAACAGACCGCCCGGCCCGAATTGTTCGGCGACGTGGTCCTCGCGCGCAAGGACACGCCAACCAGCTATCACCTGTCCGTCACCACGGACGACCACATTCAGGGCGTGACCTGCGTGACCCGGGGTCAGGACCTGTTCGAGGCGACCCACGTTCACCGCCTGCTGCAGGCGCTGCTCGGCCTGGACACGCCCCTCTACCGCCATCACGGCCTTCTGGCGGGGCCGGACGGCAAGCGCCTGGCCAAACGCGATAAGGCCGAAACCATCGAAAGCCTGCGGGCAGGCGGCCATTCACCTGCTAATGTATGGGCCATGGCGGGCGTGTCGGCGGAGGCAATGCCATGAAGTTCACGGCCATCCTGATCGGATTTGTTCTATGGGCCGTCCCGGCGGCGGCGCAGGATTCATTGACCCCCGGCGAACAGGCCGTGGTCGCCGCCGTGGTCGACGGCGACACGGTGTTCCTCGACCGGGATATCGTCGGTGCCTCGCAGGTCCGCCTGACCGGCATCCAGGCCCCCAAGCTGCCTTTGGGCCGCGTCGGCTTCAAGGAATGGCCGCTGGCCAAGGAATCCAAAGCCGCACTTGAAGACATTCTGTTGAACCAGCCCGTACAGCTGTTTTACGGCAGTGCCCGTATGGATCGTCATGGTCGGCTTTTGGCTCATCTGATCGGACAGAACGGTATTTGGGCCCAGGGCGAGATGCTGACGCGCGGCATGGCCCGGGTCTATACCTTCCCCGACAATCGGGAACGCGCGGCCGAGATGTACCGCCTGGAAGCCGCCGCCCGCGCCGCCGGGCGCGGCATCTGGGCAGATCCGTACTATGCCGTTCGCGCCGCCGATCCCGAGGCCCTTGCCCGCGACATCGACACCTTCCAGGTTGTTGAAGGCCGAATCATCGACGCGGCCGATGTGCGCGGCGTGATCTACCTGAACTTCGGCGCCAACTGGCGCACGGACTTCACGGTGCGCATCGACCGTAAGGTGGCCCGCCGGTTCAAGCGCGCGGGTCTGGGGCCGGATGCCTATCAGGGCCGTGAGGTGCGCGTGCGCGGCTGGCTCAAGAACTGGAACGGTCCGATGATCGAAGCCAGCCATCCAGAACAAATCGAGGTTCTGGCAAAGTAGTGCCGTTCCTCCCTATATTGCTGACATGCGTCCGCTGATTTCCGCCCTGGCCCTGATCGCACCGCTGCTGTTCGCCGCGGCCTGCTCGACCAATCCGGCAACGGGGGAGCAAAGCTTCACCGCCTTCATGTCGGAAACCGACGAGCTTCGCGTCGGCGCCGAAGAACATCCGAAAATCCTCAAGGAAATGGGCGGGACCTACAAAAACCCGACGATCCAGACTTATGTCGACTGGGTCGGCGAGAAACTGGCCAAGGCCTCGGACCGGCCCGACCTGAAGTTCACCTTCACGGTCCTCAATGATTCGAACATTAACGCCTTCGCCCTGCCCGGCGGCTATGTCTACATCACCCGCGGCCTGATCGCCCTGGCGGAAAACGAAGCGGAAATGGCCGGTGTCCTGGCCCATGAGATCGGCCATGTCACCGCGCGCCACACGGCGCAGCGTTATTCGGCCGCCATGGCGACCAACTTGGGATTGATCGGCGCCAGCATCCTGGGATCGGTATTCGGCGTGCCCGGCGACTTTAACCGCCTGGCCGGACAGGTCGGCCAGATCTACCTGCAGTCCTATTCCCGCGAACAGGAACTGGAGGCCGACATGCTGGCCGTGCGCTACATGTCCAAGGCCGGCTACGATTCCAGAACGCTCGAAACCTTCTTCCGCAAAATGGCGCAGCACACCTCGATCACTCAGCGCGTGCGCGGCCGCCCCGACGAAGACCCTGCGGACAACATCATGTCGACCCACCCACGCACGTCGGACCGCATCGCCCAGGCCATCACCCTGGCCCGGGTGCCACCCAACGCCGACCCGCGTGTCGGGCGCGAGGACTATCTGGCCCGCATCGACGGCATGCTGTGGGGCGATTCTCCGGAGGAAGGCGTGGTCCGCGGTCGGGTGTTCGAACACCCGGAACTGCGCATCCACTTCGAGGTCCCGCCCGGTTTCTACCTGATCAACTCACCGTCCCAGGTCTCCGCCCACGGCCCGGACCGCACGGTCATCCTGTTCAACCAATTGAACCAGAAGGAAGTTGCCCAAGTCCGCGACATGCGGGGGTACGTATCGTCATGGGGCGGCGGGCGCCTGCGCGGGGTCGAGCGGATCGACGTCAATGGGCTGGAGGCCGCCACGGGCAGCGCGCGCGTCGATACCTCGGAAGGGGTTCGGGACGTGCGCCTGGTCGCCATCCGCTTCGCTAAGGATCGTATCTATCGCTTTTTGTTCCTGACCCTGCCCGAAGCAACGCTACGCCGTAGCGAAGACCTGCGCCGCGTAACCTACAGTTTCCGCGCCTTGACGGAGGCCGAGGCCAAGGCGGTAAAGACCCTGAAACTGCGCGTGCTGACGGTGAACCCGGGCGACACCCCCGTCAAGCTGGCGAACATCATGCCGCTGGAATCCTACAAGCTGGATTGGTTCCTGGCGCTTAATGGTCTCGCGCCGGGGGACAATCTGGCGCCCGGCGCCAAGGTCAAGGTCGTCACACCCTGAGCCGGACTTGCGATCCCGGCTGATCACAGGATCAGATAGAGTGGGTCCGTTTCTGTCCGCACCGATCCGAAAATAACCACACCGATCCCGTAATTGACGGCCTTGCCATCCGGCGAGCAGGGAAAATACAGCGTCGTCGACTGCTTGTAGCGTTCCCTCGGCGCGCCTTGATCGAACACGATCGAGCGGCGGGCGAAAAACGGGCGACATTCAGCAATCGCCCGGTAATGAAGCGGGAAATAATGCGCGGCACCGTCACTGCCCGTATAGACGTCCTCGACATAGCGGCCCTGAAGAACCTTGCCGTAATGTTCATCGATGGCGGTGCCGGAAAACTTCACCAGCATGCCCTGCTCGATCCCACCGCGATAATCGTGGACGAAGACATGCGGGGCGAGGTGCGGGACCTTCATCAGGTCGATGGTTTCGTATGCCGGCAACGCACGACCGCCCAGACCCGCGATGATGAAATCGCAAAATTCCCGCACCATGGACAAATCCGTCAGCGCCGCAACACGGTCGCGGACGGCAGCAAGCCCAAGGCTATCGGGCGGCGTCTCCGTCACTGGCATGCTCTCCCCATTCCCCGGAATGAGCATATCTTTTTATGTCGAAAGGTGGAGAACTTATTGGTCTGTGCATGCGACTTTTCACCGCCGGCATCACCCGGAAACGGAAAACGGCCGGGAATCCGTCTCCGTGAGGAGATCAGAAACTCCGGCCGTTTGCCTTAACGGTCGCCCGACGCGCGGGCAGCGCCCTGCCTGAAATCAGGCGGCGCGCAGAACTTTTTCCAGCTTTTCCGTCGCTTTTTCCACGTCCGTCTTGTCGACGGCCGCCAATTCCGCGGCCAGACGGTCGCGGGCGGCTTCGTAGATCTGGCGTTCGGAGAACGACTGGTCAGGCTGGCCCACATTGCGGTGCAGGTCGCGCACGACCTCGGCAATGGACACGGGATTGCCCGAATTGATCTTGGCTTCGTATTCCTGGGCCCGGCGGCTCCACATGGTGCGTTTGACACGCGCCCGGCCTTTGAGGGTGGTCATCGCCTCTTCCATGATCTTGCGCGTCGACAGCTTGCGCAGGCCCGAAGTCGGGGCCTTGGACACGGGCACCCGCAGGGTCATCCGGTCCTTATCAAAGGAAATGACGAAAAGATCGAGCTTGTGGCCCGCGATTTCTTCGGTTTCGACGCCGATGACCTTGCCGACGCCGTGCGTCGGGTAGACGACATAGTCGCCGGTATCGATCTGCAGTTCTTCTGGTTTGGACATAGGTGAGGTCAACTCCGATATTACCCTTCTTGTCATTGGGCGGCCCAGACCCGCCACGGCCCGCTCTCCCTGACGATTACGGTCCGGCGGCATGCTTCAGAGAGTACAAAAACCGTCCGGCGGCACTGACCGTGGCCGCTGACCGATCCAATCCTGAAGCGGGCGACTGTCTTCCCCGGCAGGCGCTTGGCGCCTATCCCACAGCCGAATGTTGGCCGTAAAAATCCCCCCGGACGGACAGATGGGCGTTTCCGAGGGGACATAGACCTTAGGGCCAACAATTGATGACTGTAACACAAATGATGGGTAAAAACCACCCTCAGGTTCGCAAGTGCACAAATCCCGAGCATTCGGCGGGAATCCCGCCGAATTCAAAGCGAACAGCGCCGCGCACCCGTTAGGCGCGCGGGGTGTGCCGGATCAGGAACCTTGGCCGGGATTCGGGCTCAGCAGTTCTTTCTTGCCGTCCTTGCCGTTCCAATCATCGGCATCGGCCGGGCAATCACCCTTGGAGGTGATGTTGGGCCATTGGGCCGCGAACTTGGTATTGATCTCCAGCCAGTCCTCGACGCCGGGTTCCGTGTCGGGAACGATGGCTTCGGCCGGGCATTCGGGCTCGCAAACGCCGCAGTCGATGCACTCGTCGGGATGGATGACCAGGAAGTTTTCACCTTCGTAGAAGCAATCCACGGGGCAGACTTCCACGCAGTCCTGGAATTTACATTTGATGCAGTTTTCTGTGACGATATAGGTCATTGCGGGCTCCGTAAGGTCGATTAAGTTCGATAAATCCAGAAAGCCGTTAGGCCAAGCAAGCAATAAGTTTGCGAAATACCGGCAAGGGCATCTACTTACGCCCTATCCGCGCCGTGCTCAAGGCGCGCCAGGGCGCGTTTGCGGGCGGCACCGTTGTCGCGGTCGGATACGTGCAGAAGCCCGGCAACCCGGCGTGCCAGGCTCGCCTCGAAGTCGTGGAGTTCGCCGTCCGCATAGGCCACGGCCCAGACCATTTCGAGAACCCGGGCCCGATCCTCGGGCGCCATGCGCTCCTTGATGGTGCGGGTCATGCCGTAAAATTCGACCGAGGTGTCGGCGTGTGTCTTGGCATCGGCGATCAGGCCATCGGCCTCGCCGTCATCCAGATTGAATTCCTCGGTCAACAGGCTGCGGATGGCCGCTTCCTCGCCGGCGTCGAAATCGCCGTCAAGGGACGCCGCCTCGACCAGCAGCAGCGCCGTGGCGGCTTCCAGTTCGCGCGCTCCGGCCTCGGGGGCGGCGGTCGCATCGGTGGAAAGGCGGTCGGCCCAGGATTTCAATTTGGCAAGCATGGAAGTCAGTTAGCACGCACGGGCGATCCCCTCAACCACAGCAAAGTTGCGGGTTTTCCTTGCCCCCGCCGATTGCCCCTCCTAAACCTCGGGACCATGACCTCATCGCCCGACGATCCTCGCCTGAATTTTCCCGCGACCGGCCGCAACCAGGCCGCGATCCTGGAGGTGCTGACCCGCGTGCTGCCGGCCGAAGGCCGGGTGCTGGAGATCGGATCCGGCTCTGGCCAGCATATCGCCGCCTTCGCCCAAGCCCTGCCTCATCTGGACTGGCAGCCCTCGGACCCGGACCCGGCGTACCGCGCGTCCATCGACGCCTGGGCGCGCCACGCCGGGCTGGACCTGCCGCCGGCCCTCGACCTTGACGCGATCCGCCATCCCTGGCCGGTGACCGATGCGGCGGCGGTGATGTCCGTGAACATGATCCATATCGCCCCCTGGGCCGCCTGCCTGGGGCTGCTTTCGGGCGCCCGGGACATCCTTCCCGAAGGCGGGCTGCTATATCTGTACGGGCCGTTTACGGTCGGGGGCGTCCACACGGCCGAAAGCAACGCCCGCTTCGACGCCAGCCTGCGCGCCGAAAACCCTGACTGGGGCGTGCGCAACCTGGACGACGTGGCCCTGGAAGCCCGCGGGCGCGGCCTGCATGTGGTCGAAACGGTGCGGATGCCCGCCAATAACCTGTCGGTGATTTTCAAGAAACGTGCGGGCCTGGCCTAGGCCCCTTTGTGCTCAGGCGTCCGCGTCCTCGCCGCGCAGGCGGTCCGTTTCCCGCCGTTCGCGCTTGGTCGGCCGTCCGCTGCCGGCATCCCGCAGGGCGACCCTGCCCGGCCGATCAATGTCGGTGGCATCCTTCGCCGGCGGCGGGGGTGACAGGTCCTCATACAGAGCCTGGGCTTCCGGTGCCGGGCCGCGCCGCGCGCCCAGGTCCAGAACCTTCACGACCTTGATCCCCGCCCGCATGGGAAAGGTCAGCACGTCGCCGATCTTCACGGCATAATGCGGCTTGGCGATGATCGCCGTGTTGACCCGCAGCTTGCCCGACTGCACGTACTTGGTCGCCAACGACCGGGTTTTGAAAAACCGCGCGAACCACAGCCATTTGTCCAGGCGCAGATTTCCGCCGCCATCCGTCATGACAGGACCAGATCCTTCAGCTTGGCGAAGGGGGAATGGGGATCGACCTTGGGCGCAGCCGGCGGTGCCGGGTTTTTCGCTTTCGCCCGGCCTTTGGCCTTGCCGCCGCCGGGAGCGTTGTGCGCGTCCCTGCGCGCCGCCGGGCGGAAACGCAAGCCCCCCTCGACCTCCCGGCCCTTGAAGCCAAGGCCCCGGAGAATCTGCGCCATGTCGGCGGTGGTGCAGCCGGCCAGGGACAACAGGTCCGGCGATATCTCGAACCCGGCCTTGCCGCCCGCCTTGGCCATCTCCCAAGCCTGGGCGGCGATGCGTTCCACCATGTCGATGCGCAGCGCCGTCTTACCGAACCGCCGGAATCCGACCATTTCCCAATAGTCCACGGGCAGGCGCCCGGCGGGCAGGGACACCCGACCCGGCAGGGGCGGCGGCACGGGCCGACGTCCTTCGACCAAACACCACAGGAACCCCCGCATGGCCGCCGGCGCCGGGCGCACCAGGGCAGGCAGGAATACCGTTTCGCGGCCGATGCGGATGCCGGCGGCACGCAGATCGCGCCGCGCCTCCTTGGCGATCAAAGTCAATTGATCGTCGACCGCCGCGCGGGGCAGCGAGCCATGAGCTTCGCGCAGGCGGAACGCCAGGCCCTTGGCCGGGCCCGTGAGGACCGCCTTGTCGAGGGCAAGAAGATCACGGAACAGAGTTGCCAGATGGTTCGCGACCCAGCGTTCCAACCGCCGGGCGACCCGGTCGCGGCCCTGGGCGTCCAACAGGTCCGACGCCGTCACCCGCACGGCAGGCCGCAACAGGGCCTCACCCTTGATCAGCCGCCCGACCGGAACACCATCCCACAGGATCGTTCCCGCATCAGGACCGTCAAGCGGCGCCAGCGCGATATCCTGATCGGCGGCCTGCTCCAGGGCCTGGACCCGGCGCCGGAATTCGCCCTTCAGCGCCCGGCCCGCCGCCGCCGCGATGGCCTTTCCGGCGGCATCCCCTCCGGCCCCGCCGGCGTCGAACAGGAAGCCTTTCAGATGGCCCACGGGATGGCCTTCGACCACCACGTCGCCCGATACCGTAACGGCGGCCATCAGGTCCGGCGTGTCTTTCAGCTTCATCATCAGATGCGCCGTGCTTTTGTCGACGAAGCGCTGGGTCAGGCGGTCGTGCAGGGCGTCGGACAGCCGGTCCTCGATGGCGCGGGTGCGGTTCTGCCAATGCAGCGCATCGCCGAGCCAGTCACCATGGAACGACACATAGGTCCAGGTGCGGATATGCGCGATGCGCTGGGTCAGGGCGTCGATATCGCCGTCCGTACGATCCAGGCGCTTGACCTGGCCCGCCATCCAATCCTCGGGCAGGCGGCCTTCGGGGCCGGTCAGGTGTTTGTATATGGTCGCCAGCAAATTGGCATGGGCATCGGTCATCACGCCCTGAAAATCAGGCACCTGGCAGACATCCCATAACAGGCGCACGGCCTCGGGCGTGACCGCCCGATCCTGCACCGTCTCGTCGCGCAGCAGCAGGGTCAGGGCCTGTTCATCCTCCGCCGCGCGGGCGCGGATCAGCCCGCCCTTGGGGGCCGGGCGAGTCAGAGTGTGCCTCAGCGCATGGACCGAGGCGAAATCCAGGTCGCCGTTGCGCCAATAGATTTTGGTCAGGGGATCGAATTTGTGGCCTTCGATGGCTTCGGCCAGGTCCGGGTCGAGAGGCCGTTGATCCGCCGTCGTGCCGAAGGTGCCGTCGTTCATGGCGCGTCCGGCACGCCCGGCGATCTGCGCCAGTTCGGCCGGCGCCAGGTTGCGGCGATGACGGCCGTCGAATTTGGAAATCCCGGCGAAGGCAACATGGTCGATGTCCATGTTGAGACCCATGCCGATGGCGTCGGTGGCGACCAGGTAATCGACCTCGCCCGCCTGATACATGGCGACCTGGGCGTTGCGGGTACGCGGACTGAGCGCCCCCAGCACCACGGCGGCGCCACCCCGCTGCCGGCGCACCAGTTCGGCCAGGCCGTAGACCTGAGCCGCCGAGAAGGCGACGACGGCGGAGCGCGGCGGCAGGCGGGTAACTTTCTTGTGCCCCGAATGACGCAGGACGCTCATGCGTGGGCGGGTCATGAATTCGGCATCGGGCACCAGTTGCTGGATCAGCGGGCGCACGGTCTCCGCCCCCAGAAACATGGTCTCGAACCGTCCCCGCGCCTTCAGCAGCCGTTCCGTGAACATATGCCCCCGGTCCGGGTCGGCACACATCTGGATTTCGTCGACGGCAAGGAAATCCACGGGCCGGTCGAGCGGCATGGCCTCGACCGTGCACAGGAAATAGCGCGCCCCTTCGGGCAGGATCTTTTCCTCGCCGGTGATCAGCGCGACCTGGCCCTTGCCTTTCTTCTTGATCGCCCGGTCATAGTTTTCCCGCGCCAGCAGACGCAGGGGAAAGCCGATGATGCCGGACGGATAGGCCAGCAGACGGTCCATCGCCAGATGGGTCTTCCCGGTGTTGGTCGGGCCAAGGACGGCGATGATGCGCTGGCGCTGTGTGGAAAGTTCCATGGTGCTTTAAATGTCGCCCCGTCGGCGGCCCGGCGCAAGAGCGTTAGTCCGGCTGTTTTCCCTTCACCATCGGCACGAAGGCGACAGGCAGGACGCTGTCGACGGTGACCTTGCCATCCGCGCCCTTGACCACCAGGGTCAGAGTCTGGCGGTCATGGGCGCGGCCGATGGGAACGATCATGCGCCCGCCGGGGCGCAACTGGGAGATCAACGCTTCGGGGATTCGCTCCGGCGCCGCCGTCACGATGATCGCATCGAAAGGCGCTTCCTCGGGCCAGCCTTGATAGCCATCGCCGATGCGCACGAACACGTTCCCGTAATGCAGGGCCTTGAGCCGATCCGCCGCCGCCCGGCCCAATTCCTCGACGACCTCGACCGTGAATACCCGGGCCGCGGCATGGGCCAAAACGGCCGCCTGATAGCCGGACCCGGTGCCGATCTCCAGCACCTTTTCCGTGCCGTCGAGATCCAACAGGTCGGTCATCAATGCCACGATATAAGGCTGGGAAATGGTCTGGCCGTGGCCGATCGGCTGCGGGCGGTTGATATAGGCCACGACTTCGTCCCCATCCCGCACGAATTCATGGCGGGGCACGGCGGCCATGGCCGCCATGGTTCTGCCTGAAAAAGCTTTGCGCCCGGTCCAGAATGCCGTGTCACGGGCGTCTTGTGCGATTTCGTCCAGCAGGCGCCGGTGCTTTTCCGCGAAGGAATCGTGATCCGCCATGATGCTGCCGCCGCCTTCGGGGGTTGCAAACTTCGGCCCAGCGTCACATATCTCGCCCTCCAAGAGCAAGACGCGCCGAAACCGGCGCCCCGCGACCACGAATTGGGGGTAAATGCGCCATGACCACGGAAACCAAAGTCGAAACCCATGCCTTTCAAGCGGAAGTGGGTAAGCTTCTCGATATCGTCGCCCACTCGCTGTACAGCCAGAAGGAAATCTTCCTTCGCGAGCTGATTTCCAATGCGTCCGACGCCTGCGATAAGTTGCGCTATCGGGCGCTGACCGAACCCAAGCTGATCGAGGGCGATCCCGGCTTCCGCATCACGCTTTCGCTGGATAAGAAAGCCAAGACGCTGACCGTTTCCGACAACGGTGTCGGCATGGACAAGGACGAGTTGACCGGCATCCTGGGTACCATCGCACGGTCGGGCACGCAGGCTTTCGTCGAAGGACTTTCCGGTGACGGCAAGAAAGACAAGGACAAGGCGGTATCGCTGATCGGTCAGTTCGGCGTCGGCTTCTATTCCGCCTTCATGGTCGCTGATTTGGTCGAAGTCGTGACCCGCAAGGCCGGCACCGACAAGGCCTTCAAATGGGCGTCCGACGGGCGCGGCCAGTTCACCATCGAGGATGCGGCGCGCGATACCCGCGGCACCGACGTCATCGTGCATCTGAAGAAAGACGAAAAGGAATACCTGGAACCTGCCCGCATCGAACACATCGTGCGGACCTATTCAGACCATATCGGCATTCCCATCATCCTGGCCGAGGGCGGCAAGGACGCGGAAGAGCGCACCCTGAACACGGCGTCGGCGATCTGGACCCGCGACAAGAAGGACGTGACGGACGAACAGTACACGGAGTTCTACCACCACGCCGCCCATGCCTTCGACGACCCCTGGATGACCCTGCACAACCGGGTCGAAGGCGTGGTCAGCTATACCAACCTGCTGTTCATTCCCTCCATGCGGCCGTTCGACCTGTTCCATCCGGACCGCGCGGGACAGGTAAAGCTTTATGTGAAGCGGGTATTCATCACCGATAATTGCGAGGGGCTGCTGCCACCTTATCTGCGCTTCGTGAAGGGGGTCGTGGACTCGGAAGACCTGGCACTCAACGTCAGCCGCGAAATGATGCAGCACAATCCCGTGGTCGCGAAAATCTCCCAGGGTCTGACCAAGCGCATCTTCGGCGAACTGAAGAAGTCGGCGGAGAAAAAGCCCGAGGACTATCAAAAATTCTGGGAAACCTTCGGCCCCGTGCTGAAGGAAGGCCTGTACGAAGACGGCGACAACCGCGAGAAGATTTTGGAGCTCGCCCGCTTCAAAAGCTCGGAACGCGACGGCTGGATCAGCCTGACCGACTATGTCGCCGCCATGAAGGACGGCCAGGACGCGATCTTCTATATCTCCGGCGAAGACCCGGAAGCGGCCCTCGCCAGCCCGCAGTTGGAAGGTTTCAAGGCCAAGGGGGTCGAAGTCCTGCTGATGACCGACCCGGTCGACGAATTCTGGCTGTCCCATGTCGGCGCGTTCCAGGAAAAAGCCTTCAAATCGGCAACCCGGGGCGGCGCCGACCTGGCCAAGATCGCCAAGGGTAAGGACGCCGATAAGGACGCGGCCGACGACGACACCGACAAGTCCGAAGATAAACCCGCCGCCCCCGGCATGGATCAGTTGATCGCCGCGTTCAAGGTGGCGCTGGGCGACAAGGTCAAGGACGTGCGCCCGTCGGAACGCCTGACCGACAGTGCGGTCTGCCTGGTCGCCGACGACGGTGACATGGACATCAACCTGGAACGGCTTCTGAAACAGCACAAGCAGTTGGACGGGCGGAACCTGTCGCCGCGCATTCTGGAACTCAACCCGGATCACGCCCTGGTCACCAAGCTGGCCAAACTGGCGGAGGACAAGAACGCCAAGGACCCGGCCCTCGACGACGCGGCCTTCCTGCTGCTCGATCAGGCGCGCATCCTGGAGGGCGAGCCGGTGATCGACGCCCAGGCCTTCGCCAAACGGCTCAGCAACCTGATGGCCAAGGGCTTGGCCTAAGACCGAACGACCGACGGCCCGGCGGTTTTCCCGCCGGGCAGCGGGGCCGTGTCCCCAGGGGAGTTTTAGAAAGAACTTTCCGCCGCCAGCATCTGGCGGAACAAAAGACGCGCCCGCGCCGACGACACCACGTCACGCATGTCGTCCAGGGTCACGCCATCACGCGCCATGACCAGATGGACCAGGGGATCGCTCAGGACATCGTCCATCTGCGGTTCGCGCCGGGGGTTCAGGTAATACCGGGACATCATTGCCACTTCGTTCATCGCGTGGGACTCCTCATTGGCCGCACAGGGGTTCGAGATCGGCGTCAGGCGTCCCGCATACCCGCGTCCCCCCGGGTCCGGCCGCCATCGCCGCTTGCCGGGACCATAGATTTTCATGATGAACCGGGGATGACAGGCCGGTGAAGGTCGCACGGCAATTTGATGCCCCCGCCATACGAAAAAGGCCGGCCCAATCGGGCCGGCCTTCTCTGTTCGAAGGATTGAACCCTTAAGCGGCGAGGCGCTTCAGCACGTACTGCAGGATGCCGCCGGCGAGGAAGTAATCGACCTCGTCAACGGTATCGATGCGGCACAGCACCGGGACCTCTTCGATCGTGCCGTCCTTGCGGTGGATCTTCAAGGTCAGGGTCATGCGCGGCGTGATGCCGGCGTTGAGCCCGACGACGTCATAGGTTTCCGAACCGTCGAGTTTCAGCGTCTGGCGCGTCACGCCCGAGGGAAACTGCAGCGGCAACACGCCCATGCCGACCAGGTTGGAGCGGTGGATGCGCTCGAAACTTTCGACGATGACCGCCTTAATGCCGAGCAGGCGCGTGCCCTTGGCCGCCCAGTCGCGGCTGGAACCCGTGCCGTATTCGGCGCCACCGATGACGACCAGCGGAATGCCCATGGCCTTGTAGCCCATGGCCGCTTCGTAGATCGTCGTCGTTTCGCCGGTCGGCTGCAGGGTGGTGAAGCCGCCTTCCGTGCCCGGCGCCATTTCGTTCTTGATGCGGATGTTGGCGAAGGTGCCGCGCATCATGACTTCGTGGTTGCCGCGGCGCGAGCCGTAGGAGTTGAAGTCCATCGGGCGCACCTGATGTTCCATCAGATAGGTCCCAGCGGGGCTGTCTTGCTTGATGTTACCGGCGGGCGAGATGTGGTCGGTGGTCACCGACTGGCCCAACAGCGCGATCGGGCGGGCACCGATGATGTCTTCGGCCTTGCCTTCGTCGTCGAGCGAGATGTCTTCGAAGAACGGCGGGTGCTGGACATAGGTCGAACCCGGGTTCCAGTTGTAGGTCAGCGACTTGGTGGTCTTGATCGCCTTCCAGTTCGCGTCACCTTCCAGCACGTTGGCATAACGCGCACGGAACATTTCCGGCGTCACGCAAGAGTCCATGACCTTCTTGACCTCGGCGTTCGACGGCCAGATGTCCTTCAGATAGACGTCCTTGCCGTCGCGGTCCTGGCCGATCGGATCCTTCAGCAGGTCGATGTTGATATTGCCGGCCAGCGCATAGGCGACGACCAGCGGCGGCGAGGCCAGATAGTTGGCGCGGGTCAGCGGATGCACGCGGCCTTCGAAATTGCGGTTGCCGGACAGCACGGCGGCGACGCACAGGTTCTGTTCCTCAATCACCTCGTGAATGTCTCCCGGCAGGGGGCCGGAGTTGCCGATGCAGCTGCCGCAGCCGTAGCCGGCCAGGTTGTAGCCGATGGCATCCAGATGTTCGGTCAAGCCGCCGGCGTTCAGATAGTCTGTGACGACCTGACTGCCGGGGGCGAGCGACGTCTTGACCCAGGGCTTCTTGGTCAGGCCCCGTTCGTTGGCCGCCTTGGCTAGCAGCCCGGCCGCGACCATCACCGCCGGGTTCGACGTGTTGGTGCAACTGGTGATGGCGGCGATGACGATGGCGCCGTCGGACAGGTCGAAATCACAATGCGGGACGTCGATGGTTTTTTGTGTGTCGCGGCCGCCGGAGATTTCCTTGAAGTTGTCTTTGAAGGACGACGCGGCGTCGGTCAGCTTGAGACGGTCCTGGGGCCGCTTCGGGCCGGCCAGGGACGGCACCACGGTGCTGATGTCCAGTTCCAGGCTGTCCGTGAAGATCGGGTCGGGCGTCGAGGAATCGCGCCACATGCCCTGGGCCTTGGCATAGGCTTCGACCAGGGCGACGCGATCAGCATCGCGGCCGGTGAAGGTCAGGTAGTCGAGGGTCGCCTGGGTGACCGGGAAGAAGCCGCAGGTCGCACCATATTCCGGGGCCATGTTGGCGATGGTCGCCTGATCGGCAAGGGACAGGTGATCCAGGCCGTCACCGTAGAATTCGACGAACTTGCCGACCACGCCCTTCTTGCGCAGCATTTCCGTGACTGTCAGGACCAGGTCCGTGGCGGTCATGCCTTCGGCCAGCGCGCCGGTCAGCTTGAAACCGACGACTTCGGGGATCAGCATGGACACGGGCTGGCCCAGCATCACGGCCTCGGCCTCAATCCCGCCGACACCCCAGCCCAGAACCGACAGGCCGTTGACCATGGTGGTGTGGCTGTCGGTGCCGACGCAGGTGTCCGGATAGGCGACCGTCTTGCCGTCGACCTCGGTCGTCCACACGACCTGGGCCAGATATTCCAGATTGACCTGGTGGCAGATGCCCGTGCCCGGCGGCACCACGCGGAAGTTGTCGAACGCCCCCTGGCCCCATTTCAGAAATTCATAACGTTCCTGGTTGCGCTCGAACTCCAGCGCCACGTTCTCCGCGAACGCGGTCGGAGTGCCGGCATTATCGATCATCAAGGAATGGTCGATGACCAGATCGACGGGGGAAAGCGGGTTGATCTTGGCCGGATCGCCGCCCAGGGTGTTCATGGCGTCACGCATGGAGGCCAGATCAACCACGGCGGGCACGCCGGTGAAGTCCTGCATCAGCACGCGGGCCGGGCCATAGGCGATTTCGTGGTCCGACGTGCGGGTGTCCAGCCATTTGGCGACCGCCTTCACGTCATCGACCGTCACCGTGCGGCCGTTCTCGCGGCGCAGCAGGTTTTCGAGCAATACCTTCAGCGAGAACGGCAGCCGTCCGACGGCGCCTATACCGGCCGCTTCCGCCGCTTCCAGAGAGAAATAATCGTATTCCTTGCCGCCGACCGAGAGGGTGCGGCGGGTATTAAGGGTATCTTGGCCGGTGATGGACATATGGGGAACCTCCGCTTGGCGCTAGCGCATGATTTTGCGCATGCTGGACTCAGCACTAATCCCCCCTTCTGCCTATAGCTAGGGCGCGCCGTGGGTTAGGTCAACAAGGAAGCGGACAACTCTTCACGCTCACGCAGCAGCCAAAGAGTGACGCAATGTCAACCGGGGGACCTCACGCAGGCGTGCTCCCCGGATGGCGGGTCATCCGCAACCCTTGTCGGAAAACCGCTACGGCAATGGTTTCAATGGTCTTTAAGGCTGATTGCCCGAGCGGAGACGCAAGGAGAATTTTCCAAGCCAATCGCTCCGTTTTCGTCTGAATCCGGCACGGCCGCTTATTCGGAATGAAACCGAACTAATCCCTAACATATCAAGCGATTGGATTCACCTTGCAAGCCGAACTAGGCTAAACTAAACCATCCTCGGCGTCATTTCGGCGAGATCGTCCACCCGATCCGCCGTTGATTTGTCGAGAACACCCAGGATCGCGGAGCAATCATGAGCTTGTACACGGATTATTTGGCCGAAATCGAAGAACGTAAAAAGCAGGATTTGCATCCGAAACCGATCGAAGACGGCGCGCTTGTCGAGCAACTGATCGCACAGATCAAGGACACCGGGAACGCACACCGGGACGACTCGTTGCAGTTCTTTATCTATAACGTCATTCCGGGAACGACCAGCGCGGCTGGTGCCAAAGCGGCGTTCCTGAAAGAGATCATTCTCGGCCAGGCCGACGTCAAGGAGATCACGCGGGACTTCGCGTTCGAGCTTCTTTCGCACATGAAGGGTGGGCCGTCGGTCAAGGTGCTGTTGGATTTGGCATTGGGCGACGATGCCGACATCGCCAAGGCCGCGGCCGAAGTTCTGAAAACGCAGGTCTTCCTGTACGACGCGGACACGGACCGCCTGCAGGCCGCCTACAAGGCCGGCAACCCGATCGCCAAGGACATCCTGCAAAGCTACGCCGATGCCGAGTTCTTCACCAAGTTACCGGACATCGAGGACAAAATTGACGTCGTGACCTATGTCGCGGCGGAAGGCGATATCTCCACCGACCTGATGTCCCCGGGCGCCGAAGCGCATTCCCGCGCCGACCGGGAACTGCACGGCAAGAGCTTCATCTCGGAAGCCGCCCAAAAAGAGATCCAGGCGCTCAAGCTTCAGCATCCCGGCAAGCGCCTGATGATGATCGCCGAGAAAGGCACCATGGGCGTCGGCTCGTCGCGCATGTCCGGGATCAACAACGTGGCACTCTGGATGGGCGAGCAGGCCAGCCCCTACGTGCCGTTCGTCAACATCGCGCCGATTGTCGCCGGCACCAACGGTATTTCGCCGATCTTCCAGACCACGGTGGGCGTCACCGGCGGCATCGGCCTGGACCTTAAAAACTGGGTCAAAAAGGTGGACTCGGACGGCAATGCCATCATCAACAATGACGGCAGCCCGGTGCTGGAGGAAAAATACTCCGTCGCCACGGGCACGACCCTGACCATCGACACGAAAGCCAAGAAGCTCCTGAACGAGGACGGCACCGAAGAATTGGCCGACGTATCGAAGGCCTTTTCGCCGCAGGCGATCGAGTTCATGAAGGCCGGCGGCTCTTATGCCATCGACTTCGGCAAGAAGCTCCAGATCCTCGCCGCCGAAACCCTGGGCGTGAAGCCGAAGCCGGTGTTCGCCCCCGCCAAGGTGGTTTCCCACCCGGGCCAGGGCCTGACGGCGGTCGAGAAAATCTTCAACAACAATGCCGTGGGCGTTCCGGAAGGAACCGTTCTGCACGCGGGCTCCGACGCCATGGTGAAGGTCAACATCGTCGGCTCCCAGGACACGACCGGTCCCATGACCGTCCAGGAACTGGAGGCCATGGCCGCCACCGTGATCTCCCCGGTCCTGGATGGCGCCTACCAGTCCGGCTGTCACACGGCGTCCGTTTGGGACAATAAAGCGCAGGCCAATACGCCCAAGCTCATGGCCTTCATGAACAAGTTCGGGCTGGTCACCGGCCGCGACCCGAAAGGCGTCTATCCGGCCATGACGGACGTCATCCATAAGGTCCTGAACGACATCACCGTCGACGACCGGGCGATCATCATCGGCGGGGATTCGCACACCCGGATGTCCAAGGGCGTCGCCTTCGGGGCCGACTCGGGCACCGTTGCGCTGGCGCTGGCCTTGGGCATGGCGAACATCACCGTCCCTGAATCCGTTAAAGTGACCTTCAAGGGCAAGATGGCCGACCACATGGACTTCCGTGACGTGGTCCATGCGACCCAGGCCCAGATGCTGGCCCAGTTCGACGGGGAAAACGTTTTCCAGGGCCGCATCATCGAAGTGCACATCGGCACGCTGCTGGCGGACCAGGCCTTCACCTTCACCGACTGGACCGCCGAGATGAAGGCCAAGGCATCGATCTGTATTTCCAATGATGAAACCCTGATCCAGTCCCTGGAAATCGCCAAATCCCGCATCCAGATCATGATCGACAAGGGCATGGAAATCCCGTCTGGGATGCTTCAAGGGCTGATCGACAAGGCGGACAAACGCATCGCGCAAATCAAATCCGGAGAGCAGCCCGCGCTGCGCCCGGATGACAACGCCAAATACCACGCCGAAGTCGTCGTCGACCTGGACCAGATCAACGAGCCGATGATCGCCGACCCCGACGTCAACAACATCGATGTGGCGAAACGCTATACGCACGACACCATCCGCCCGATTTCCTATTACGGCGGCAACAAGAAAGTCGATTTGGGCTTCGTCGGTTCCTGCATGGTGCACAAGGGCGACCTGAACATCGTCGCGCAAATGTTCCGGAACCTGGAAAAGGCCAACGGTAAGATCGAGTTCAACGCGCCCCTGGTTGTCGCACCGCCGACCTACAACATCGTCGATGAGTTGAAGGCGGAAGGCGACTGGGAAATCCTGCAAAAATACGCCGGGTTCGAATTCGACGACACGTCGCCCAAGACCGAAGCGCGTAAATCTTACGAGAACACCCTTTATCTGGAGCGTCCCGGTTGCAACCTTTGCATGGGCAACCAGGAAAAAGCGGAAAAGGGCGATACGGTCATGGCAACGTCGACCCGCCTGTTCCAGGGCCGGGTTGTCGCCGACTCCGACGAAAAGAAAGGGGAATCGCTGCTGGCGTCGACACCGGTCGTGGTGTTGTCGACGATCCTCGGGCGGACACCCAGCGTTGACGAATACAAGTCTGCGGTGGACGGCATCAACCTGACCAAGTTCACACCACCGCTTGCGTAAGTGTCGGTCAGGTGCGCCGCACCGTTATTGACAGACAGAAGATTAGAACGGGGTCCTGCGCCCCGGTGAGATGCGTCGACGGCTCGATGCGCGTCTCACCGGGCGCCCCCTGAATTCGGTGCTGTCGCCTGCGCACAAGGTGCGGAGGCACCACAATCTCCCTTCATATACATCGCTATGCGGTGGTCGGCGTGGCATCAGCAGGGATGATTGCCTCCGCACCGGCCTTGCCACCCCCTAAGATGACGTAGCGTCAACTGCAACACATCATACAAACGTGTTCAGTGATGGGATATTTCGGCTTGCGTCTTTCAGACCAATCTGCATCCTATTTCCTCATAGCGCCCGGCAAGAGGCGACGAACATAAAAAAAATCCTAAAGCACATCTGAATTAAGAAGGCTGAGGATTTACAGGGAGGCATCGATGTCCGGCGATCATGCGGCGGGCCTAGACACTTTTCCCAAACTGTTGGCCGCGAACGCGCGCATCCGGGGGGGCAAACCCGCAAGCCGCGAAAAAGATTACGGGATCTGGCAGACCTGGACATGGTCCGAGGTCGCCGACGAGGTCCGCGCACTCGCCTGTGGCCTGGCGGCGTTGGGATTCAAGCGGGGCGACCGGTTGGCCATCATCGGCGACAATCGGCCCCATCTGTACTGGTCCATGCCTGCGGCCCAGGCCGTGGGCGGTGTGCCGGTGCCGATCTATCAGGATTCCGTCGCCGACGAGATGCAGTACGTGCTGGCGCACGCGGAATGCCGGTTCGCCGTGGTCGAGAATCAAGAGCAGGTCGACAAGCTGCTGGAGATCAAGGACCGCCTGCCCTTGCTGGAAACGATCATCTATCATTTCCCGCGCGGCATGCGTCATTACACGCAGGATTTCCTCCACCTGTACGCCGACGTTCAGGACAAGGGACGCGAATTCGACACAGCCAACCCCGGCTTCTATGACGGCGAGGTCGCCAAAGGCGCGGGCGCGGACCTTGCCATCATGGTCTATACCTCGGGCACCACGGGCCGGCCCAAGGGCGTCATGTTAAGCGCCGACAATCTGATCCAAACGGCGCGCAACGCCGCCGACTGGGAAGGGCTGACGGACGCCGACGAGATGCTTGCCTATCTGCCCATGGCCTGGGTCGGCGACCACATCTTCTCGGTCGCCCAGGCATTCACCCACGGGTTCTGCGTCGCCTGCCCGGAAAGTGCGGAAACGGTGCTGGAGGATCTGCGTGAAATCGGACCGACCTATTTCTTCGCACCGCCGCGCATCTTCGAAAACATCCTGACCACGGTGATGATCCGGATTGAGGACGCCGCCCCCTGGAAACAGCGCATGTTCCATTATTTCATGGACCTTGCCGGCCGGGTCGGGCGCGATATCCTGGACGGCAAGCCCGTCCCCCTGATCGACCGCGTGAAATACCGGCTGGGTGAATTCCTGGTCTATGGGCCGCTCAAGAACGTACTGGGTCTGACGCGCATGCGGCTCGGCTATACGGCGGGTGAGGCCATCGGCCCCGACATCTTCGATTTCTACCGCTCGCTCGGCCTGAACCTGAAGCAACTGTACGGCTCGACCGAGGCATCGGTGTTCATCACCATCCAGCCCAACGGCGACATCCGCTCCGATTCCGTGGGTGTGCCGGCCCCCGGGGTCGACATCCGGGTCGCCGATACGGGCGAGGTCCTGTTTAAAAGCCCCGGCGTGTTCCATGCCTATTACAAGGACGACGACGCCACGGCCGAGACCAAGACCGCCGACGGCTGGGTCCATACCGGCGACGCCGGGTTCCTGGACGCCGACGGACATCTTAAGATTATCGACCGGGCCAAGGACGTGGGCAAGCTGACCGACGGCACGCTGTTCGCACCTAAGTATCTGGAAAACAAACTGAAGTTCTTCCCCTTCGTGTCCGAAGCCGTGACCTTCGGCGACGGGCGGGGCTATGTCGCGGCGTTCATCAACATGGATCTGGAAGCGGTCGGCAACTGGGCCGAGCGCCGGGGCCTTGCCTATACGGGCTATACGGACCTGGCCGGCCGGCCCGAGGTTCTGGAACTGATCGCCGACTGCGTCGACAAGGTCAACGCCGACCTGGCCCAGGACGACAAGCTTGCGGGATCGCAGATCAAGCGGTTCCTGATCCTGCACAAGGAATTGGACGCCGACGACGGCGAGTTGACACGCACCCGCAAGGTTCGGCGCAGTGTCATCACCGAACGCTACGGCGACCTGATCGCCGCCCTTTATTCGGACCAGGACCATTGCGAGGTCACCGCGACCGTGACCTTCGAAGACGGCCGTACGGACACCATCCACGCCGATCTGAAAATCCGCGATGCCAAGGTGACCCCACCCGGCGCGGCACAGGCGGCAGCATGAGCGGCACCCGCGACACATAGGAGCGAAAGGAACCTAAATGCCGGACGGCCCCCAGACACCCACCGGACGCGTCATCGGCGACGTCATCATGAAGGTGGAGAACGTGTCGCTGTCGTTCGGCGGCGTGCGCGCGCTCGACAACGTGTCGTTCGACGTGCGCGAACATGAAATCCTCGCCATCATCGGACCCAACGGGGCCGGCAAGTCGTCCATGCTGAACTGCATCAACGGCTTCTACCACCCGCAGGAAGGGGCCATCACCTACAAGGGCAAGCGCCGCGACACGGCCAAGTCCTATGAGGCGGCCGAGGAAGGCATTGCCCGCACCTTTCAGAACATCGCCCTGTTCAAGGGTATGTCGACGCTCGACAACATCATGACCGGGCGCGGGCTGAAGATGAAGCGCAACCTGTTCTGGCAGGCGCTTTATTACGGCCCGGCGCTGCGGGAAGAACTTGAACATCGCGCCAAGGCGGAAGAGGTCATCGACTTTCTGGAGATCGAGGCGATCCGCAAGACGCCCGTGGGCCGCCTGCCCTATGGCCTGCAAAAGCGAGTCGAACTTGGCCGGGCGCTGGCCGCCGAGCCGGACCTGCTGCTGCTCGACGAGCCGATGGCCGGCATGAACCACGAGGAGAAGGAGGACATGGTCCGCTACATCCTCGACGTGAACGACGAATACGGCACCACCATCGTTCTGATCGAACATGACATGAGCGTGGTCATGGACATATCCGACCGGGTCGTGGTGCTGGACTACGGCAAGAAACTGGCCGCCGGCACGCCGGACGAGGTCAAGCGCAACCAAGACGTGATCGACGCCTATCTGGGCGTCAGCCACGACTAGGGCGTGGGGGAACGACACCTATGGAATTTCTCGAATCGATCCTGGTCACCCCGTTCATCGAGATATGGGAAAGCCCGTACTATTTCATCGAACTGGTGCTGGTCGGCCTGTCCACGGGCGTCCTCTATTCCCTGGTCGCGCTGGGCTTCGTGCTGATCTTCAAGGCATCCGGCATGTTCAACTTCGCCCAGGGGGCGATGGTTCTGTTCGCGGCCTTGACCCTGGTCGGCCTGATGGAACACGGCCTGCCGCTTTGGGCCGCGTTGATCCTCAGCGTCGCCACCATGGTCGGCCTCGCCTTCCTAGTCGAACGCTTCATGCTGCGCCATCTCGTCAACCAGGAAGGCCTGATCCTGTTCATGGCGACGATCGGCCTCAACTTCATCCTCGAAGGCACGGGTCAGTTGATGTGGGGATCGGACGTCAAACGCCTTGAGATCGGCATCCCGGACCAGCCGTTCGACATTCTTGGCGGCAAGGTATTACTCAACACCTTCGACGTGACCGCCGCCTTCATCGGCGCACTCCTGGTGATCACGCTTGCCGTGTTCTTTCAGAAAACCCCCATGGGCCGTGCACTCCGCGCCGTCGCCGACGATCATCAGGCGGCTCTATCCGTGGGTATTCCCTTGAAAACCATCTGGATCGCCGTGTGGACCATCGCGGGCATCGTGGCGCTGGTCGCCGGCATCGTCTGGGGGGCCAAGTCGGGGGTGCAGTTCTCGCTGTCGCTGATCGCGCTGAAGGCCCTGCCGGTGCTGATCCTGGGCGGGTTCACCTCGGTTCCCGGCGCCATTGTCGGTGGCCTGATCATCGGCGTCGGCGAAAAGGTCGCGGAAGGGTTCTGGGGCCCGGCCCTCGGTGGCGCCATCGAAAACTGGTTCGCCTACATGCTCGCCCTCGCGTTCCTGGTGTTCCGGCCCCAGGGACTGTTCGGCGAAAAAATCATCGAGCGCGTGTAGGAAGGAACCGGACAGATGTTTTACAGAGAAGCCGGCCAGTTCAAGACCACCTATCAGGACGACCAAGCCGTTTTCCCGGTGCTCCAGGACAAGGTCGCCGTGTTCCTGCTGATCCTCGCCGCCTATGCGGTGCCGTTCGTCGCCGACGAATACTGGCTGCAGGCGATCTTCATCCAGTTCCTGGTATTCGCCCTGATGGCGATCGGGTTGAACATCCTGATGGGCTACGCGGGGCAGGTCTCGCTCGGCACCGGGGCCTTCGCCGCCGTCGGCGCCTATGCCTGCTACAAGCTGACGACAAACATCGAAGGCATGAACATCATCGTCGCCATCCTGCTGTCGGGCGGCTGTGCCGCCGCCGTCGGCGTGGTGTTCGGCCTGCCCAGTCTGCGCATCAAGGGCTTTTATCTGGCTGTCGCGACCCTGGCCGCCCAGTTCTTCATCCTGTGGCTGTTCAACAAGGTCGGCTGGTTCTACAACAACAACCCGTCGGGCACGATCACGGCACCGCCGCGCGAACTTTTTGGGGTGCTGATCACCGGCCCCTCGGCCTCGCCCGAGGCGCGCTACATCGTCTGCCTGACCTTCCTGATCATCTTCGCCTGGTTCGCGAAAAATTTGGTGCGCGGACGCATCGGACGTAACTGGATGGCAATCCGCGATATGGACATCGCCGCCGAAATCATCGGCATCCGCCCGTTGCAGACCAAGCTCCTGGCCTTTGCCATTTCGTCGTTCTATTGCGGCGTGGCGGGGGCTTTGATGATTTTCTGCTGGCTCGGCTCGGCGGAGACGGAGGCCTTTGATCTGGCCAACGTGTCGTTCCGCGTGCTGTTCATGATCATCATCGGCGGCCTGGGGTCGATCGGCGGCTCCATCATGGGGGCCGCGTTCATCATTCTGGTGCCGATCTTCCTGACCAACTTTCCGCCCATGGTCGGCCTGGATATTTCCACGGCCTTGCAGAAGCACCTGGAGGAAATCATCTTCGGCGTGATGATCGTGTTTTTCCTGATCGTCGAGCCGGAAGGCTTTGCCCGGTTGTGGCAGATTTTGCGCGAGAAGCTCAGGAAATGGCCGTTCCCGTACTGACGGGACGGCCCGAAGGTTTTTTGAAGTGACGCGGCGCGACTGCCGCCAAGACCAATAACAAGCGATGTTGGAAACCGGATTGTGCGCGCTGAGCCCCTTGCCCGGCCATGCACAGCCCGAAGGACAATCAAAAGGACCAAGCCCCACAATAACCGGGGCGTCCGCAACTGGGAGACACAACCATGAAGTTCCGTAAACTGGTATTGGCCACGGCAGGTGCCGTGGTTTGCCTCGGCACCTTCGCCGCGGCGGAGGCCGCCAAGGCAGACGAGCAATTCTTTCCCATGCTGGTCTATCGCACCGGGGCCTATGCACCGTCCGGCATTCCCGTCGCCAACGGGTTCCGCGACTACTACACTCTGCTTAACAAGCGCGACGGCGGCATCAACGGCGTCACCGTGACCTTCGAAGAATGCGAAACCCAGTACAAAACCAACCTGGGTGTCGAATGCTACGAGAAGCTGAAGGGCAACGGCCCGACGGGCGCCTCGCTGTTCAATCCCTATTCGACGGGCATCACCTATCAGCTGATCCCGAAGGCCAGCGTCGACAAGATTCCGATCCTGTCCATGGGGTACGGGCGCACCTCGGCAGCCGACGGACGGGTGTTTGAATGGGTCTTCAACCCGCCCGCCACCTATTGGTCGCAGGCGTCCGCAGTCATCAAGTATTTCTCCCGCCGGGTCGGCGGATACGACAAGCTGGCCGGCAAGAAGATCGTCCACCTGCACCACAACTCCGCCTACGGCAAGGAAGCCAACCCCACCCTTGAGGTTCTGGCCGAACGCTACGGCTTCAAACTGACCCTGGTCCCGGTTGACCATCCCGGCCAGGAACAGGCATCGCAGTGGCGGCAAATCCGCCGCATCAAGCCGGACTTCATCTTCATGTCCGGCTGGGGCGTCATGAACCAGGTCGCGATCAAGGAAGCCGGCAACATCCGCTATCCCATGGATCAGTTCGTCGGCAACTGGTGGTCCGGTTCGGACGCCGACGTGGTGCCCGCCGGCGACGGCGCCAAGGGCTACCTGTCAACCACCTTCCATGGCGCGGGGTCTGACTTCGGCGTTCATGCCGACATCATCAAGCATATCTACGGCGGTGATGCGGCGGCGGCCAAGGAAAACAAGGTCGGCGAGGTTCTGTACAACCGCGGCGTCGTCAACGCCATGTTCGCCACCGAAGCCGTGCGTACGGCCCAGGCCAAGTTCGGCAACAAATCCCTGACCGGCGAACAGGTCCGCTGGGGCCTTGAAAACCTGAACATCACCCAGGAAACCCTGGACAAGCTCGGCTTCAAGGACATGGTCAGCCCGCTCAAGATCACCTGCGAAGACCATGAAACCATGGGGCCGGTGATCATCCAGAAATGGGACGGTGCCAAATGGTCTTATGCCAGTGAATGGCTGACGCCGATGCGCGACATCGTCCGCCCGATCGTGGAGGCCGATGCCGCGGCCTACGCCAAGGAAAACAACATCACCCCCCGCGACTGCAAGTAAGCGGTTGCGGCGGGTCCCCGGACAGAACACGAAAGGCGAGGTTCATGGCACAGGCTGTTGAATGCAAGACCGAGGCGGCCGCCCAGACGTCACCGCTCGTGGTCAACAACATTGAGGTCATCTACGACCATGTGATCCTGGTGTTGAAGGGGGTATCGCTTGAGGTTCCCGAGGGGGGCATCGTCGCCCTCCTCGGGGCCAACGGCGCCGGCAAGACGACGACGCTGAAGGCCATTTCCAACCTTTTGGGGGCCGAACGCGGCGAGGTCACCAAGGGCGAGATTCTGTTCCGCGGAGAACGCGTCGACAGCCTGACGCCCAACGAACTGGTCAAGCGGGGCGTCATCCAGGTCATGGAAGGCCGCCATTGCTTCGAACATCTGACCGTCGAAGACAATCTGATGACGGGTGCGTACACCCGCCGCGACGGCGCCGCCGCCGTCGCCGAAAGTCTGGAGAAGGTCTACCACTATTTTCCGCGCCTGAAGGAACGCCGCACCTCGCAGGCGGGCTATACCTCCGGCGGCGAACAGCAGATGACCGCCATCGGCCGGGCACTCATGGCCAACCCCAACACCATCCTGCTGGACGAGCCCTCCATGGGCCTGGCCCCGCAGTTGGTCGAGGAAATTTTCGAGATCGTGAAGGCACTCAACGAGAAGGAGGGCGTGTCCATCCTTCTCGCCGAACAGAACACCATGATCGCGCTGAAATACGCCGATTACGGCTATATCCTGGAAAACGGCCGCGTGGTCATGGACGGGGACGCGGCGGGCCTGCGGGAAAATCCGGACGTGAAGGAATTCTATCTCGGCCTGGCCGGGGAAGGCCGCAAAAGCTTCCGCGACGTCAAGCACTACCGCCGCCGCAAGCGCTGGCTCTGACGCAAATCCCGGGCAATCCGGAACGGGTTGCGACGACGCATTTGCGTGAAACCAACAACGAGAGACCGACCATGCCCGACAACCCCCATTTCGATGGCCTAGAAACCCGGGCGGCCGAGGCCCGCGAGGCGACCCTGTTCGAGGCGCTGCGGGCACGGCTGACCCATGCCAAGGCGAAGGCCCCCTATTACCGCGAAGTCCTGTCCGACATCGACCCGGCCGGGATCATCGACCGCGCGGCGCTGGCCAAACTGCCCGTGACCCGCAAATCGGAACTGGTCGACCGGCAGGCGCCGGGCCATACCCTGGGCGGCCTGACGACGGTGCCTGACGGCCGGCTTCGCCATATCTATCAAAGCCCGGGGCCGACCTACGACGCCGACGGCCAGGGGGCCGACTGGTGGCGCATGGCGCGCGGGCTGTATGCCGCCGGGATGCGCGCGGGCGACGTCCTGCACAACACTTTTTCCTATCACCTGACACCGGCCGGGCTGATGGTCGACAGCGGCGCCCAGGTCATCAATTGCGCCGTGGTGCCCGCCGGCGTCGGCAATACGGAACTTCAGGTCCGCGCCATCGAACACATCCGCCCCACGGCCTATTGCGGCACGCCGTCGTTCCTCAAGGTTCTGCTCGACAAGGCCGCCGAAACGGGGGCGGATGTGTCGTCGCTCGCCAAGGCCGCCGTCGGCGGGGAACCCTTCCTGCCCGATCAGCGCGCCGCCTGCGCGGCCGCCGGGATCGACGCCTACAACATCTATGCCTCGGCCGACGTCGGCCTGATCGCCTACGAATCAACCGCCCGCGAGGGCCTGATCCTTGAAGAGGGCCTGATCCTGGAAATCGTCACCCCGGGCACGGGCGACCCCGTCGCCCCGGGTCAGGTCGGCGAGGTCATCCTGACCACGCCGTTCAATGCCGATTATCCGCTGATCCGTTTCGCCACCGGCGACATGTCGGCGGTGATGCCGGGGGCCAGCCCCTGCGGGCGCACCAACACCCGCATCAAGGGCTGGATGGGCCGCGCCGACCAGGCGGCCAAGGTCAAGGGCATGTTCATCCACCCGCGCCAGATCGCCGACATCGTCAAACGCCACCCGGAAATCCAGCGTGCCCGCATGATGGTGGACCGCAAAGATGATGCCGACGTCATGACCCTGATGTGCGAGACCGCCCTGCCCGCCCCGGACGGCCTCGCCGCCGCGCTCGCTGGAACCATCCAGGCGACCTGCAAACTCAAAGGCGGGGTCGAGTTCGTCGCGCCGGGCAGCCTGTCAAACGACGGCAAGGTGATTGATGATCGGCGGAGTTAAGGGGGGTTAAGATTTCAAACTACGTCGTGTTCCAATCATGAAAAGACATTGTGAATTAAATAGCCTTTAGCGTCGCTTCTTGCCGAAAGCGATCCATGCTGCCTCCGAACGCGTAATAATTGCGAACCTTTCCAACAGATAAAGCGGGATTGGAGTACGCGTTTCGTATGTCTTGTACAGTCCTTGCGTGATT
This sequence comes from Rhodospirillales bacterium, assembly GCA_048263775.1. Lineage (GTDB taxonomy): Bacteria > Pseudomonadota > Alphaproteobacteria > Rhodospirillales > Casp-alpha2 > UBA1479. Next base: position 307,456 of record JBLXDU010000002.1, on the reverse strand, counting down.
CCGAGCGCGAGCGCTACCTCTTCTTGAGTGAGCTCTGCTGCTTTCCGGGCGTCTCGCGTCCGCTGTATCACACCCTTATTGAAAGTCTCTTTTGTGATCACTGCATCCCCCGGCTTTCACCTAGCAGAACGCAGATCATCACACGGCATCCAAATGGCGTGAATAGCCAGGTCAATATTTGTAGGGAAGTTTGGCTGCTCCGATTTATTCCGCGCCATCACTTCCCACCCCCAAAATCCTCCGCCAGGCGCAGCCAGTCCTGGGGCGTGATCAGGGTCACCAGCACAAACCCCAGGTCCGAGCCGGGGGTCGGCTTGAACACCCCCGCCCCGGCCTCGTCCGTATACTGGCCCGTGGCGGCGCGCATCAGGTTGCCGTGGCCGACCATCACCCGGTTGGTGCCGGGGGCGAGGGGCCGGGTGAAATGGGCGCGGGCGTTGGCCACCGCCGCGTCGTGGCCGCCGACGTATTCCTGAGACCGCAGGTTCATGATTTCCGTCGTCGTGCGCACGGCGCCCAGGTCGAGCAGGCGGGCGGTTTCCGACGTGCGGCAGTATTCCGAGGATAGGACCTCGCCGACCGGAATATCCAACGTGCGGATAGCGAGGCCGATCAACTGCGCCGTCATGCGCCCCGTGTCCGACAGTTGGCGCATCTTGGCCCCGTCGCAGCTTTGCCAGTCACCGGCCTGCCGCACCTGATCGTTCTGGGCCCAGTCCGTGGCGGCATGGCGGAAATAGAGGACATGGCCGCCCGCGCGCAGGGCCGCGACCAAGGCCGCGTCATCGCGTTCCGCCGCCGGGGCCGAACGCGCGAACAGGGGCGCCAGGAACAGCAGCAAAAGCAGGGCCGGGGCGGCGCGAAGCCCCCCAAACGGGCGCGGGTTTGCCATGGAATTCAGAATATCGTCAGGGGCGCCTTCGGAAAAGCCCGGAATTTCAGACATTTGGCGGGCGCAAGAAAAGATCACATTGGGGACATAATCTCGCCCCAATCGGGGGGCTAAATAAGGACCATAGACCTCCTCGTCTATTAACCAGAGACCCCCCTCTCTGGTCCCCTTAATCGGCACCAGCCGAACTTAAAGCCGGGCTCTCCCCAAGAGCCCGGCTTTTTTTCGTCGTTGGCCCGGCCAGAGGCCCCTGTATTCACGCGCCCGTCCGGGGTATCTATGACCGAGAGGCACGCCCGCCCGGCAGGACAGGACCGTCATCCCCGTGAACCGTTTCGAAGGCATATCGCTGGACTGTCTGCGCAGCGCCCGGCCCGTGTTCCGGGACTTGGCGTTCCAGATCGAAAGCGGCGGGGCGCTGGTGCTGACCGGGCCCAACGGCTCCGGCAAGTCGTCGCTGCTTCGGCTCATGGCGGGGCTGTTGCCGCCGGCGGGGGGCGATTTGTCCTGGAATGGTACAAAAATTTCCGAAGACCCCGACGCCCACCGCATGCGGTTGCGCTATCTCGGCCATCTGGATGCGGTGAAGCCGGCCCTGACGGCGGCGGAGAACCTCGCCTTCTGGGCCGGGCTGATGGGCGCCGATCCTAATACGGCGGTCGCCCCGGCGCTGGATGCGCTCGGCATCGGGCATCTTTCCGATCTGCCGGCGCGGTTTCTTTCGGCCGGGCAGAAACGGCGGTTGAATTTGGCCCGCTTGTCGGTGGCACCGGCCGCCATCTGGCTATTGGACGAACCGGCGACGGCATTGGACGCGGAAACGACCGACCGCTTGCGCGACCTGATCCAGGGCCACCGCGACGCCGGCGGCATGGCCGTGGTTTCGACCCATTCGGACCTGGGGCTGAAGGACGCCGACAATCTGGACCTCGCCGGCTTCGCCGCCCGCCCGTCGGTCGACACGGAAGACGCCGCATGACCGGCTTTCGCGCCATCCTGATGCGCGACCTGCGCCTGGCCCTGCGTCAGGGCATGGACAGCGCCATGGTCGTCATGTTCTTCGTCATCGCCGTGGTGCTGTTTCCCTTGGGCGTCGGGCCGGAGCCCAACGTGCTCGCCCGCATCGCCCCCGGGGTGCTCTGGGTCGCGGCCCTGCTGTCGGTGCTGCTGTCGCTGGAACGCCTGTTCCACACGGATTTTGAGGACGGCTCGCTGGAGCTTCTGGCCCTCAGCCCGCCGGCCCTGGAAGTCGTCGTGCTGGCCAAGGTTCTGGCCCATTGGCTGATCACCGGCCTGCCGCTGATCATCGCCGCGCCCGTGCTGGCGGTGCTGCTGAACATGCCGGCGGACGGCTTCGGCCTGCTGCTGCTCGCCCTTTTGCTGGGCACGCCGACACTCAGCCTGATCGGCGCCGTGGGGGCGGCCCTGATCCTGGGCTCGCGCCGGGGCGGCGTGTTGCTGGCGCTGTTGATCCTGCCACTGTTCATTCCCGTGCTGATCTTCGGCGTCGGCGCGGTCGAGGCGGCCATCGGCGGGTTCCCGGCTCGCGCACCCCTGCTGCTGCTGGGGGCGATCTTCGCAGGGGCGTTGGCCCTCTGCCCTTGGGGGGCGGCCGCCGGTTTGCGCCAAGCGCTGGAATAAATTTTTCGGAGAGGGTAGCTTCCCGGCCATGTTCAATTACTTTGCCAATCCGCGCCGCTTCATGAAACTGGCCACGGTGCTCAGCCCCTGGCTGGCCGGGGTGACGATCGTGCTGGCGTCGGCCGGGCTTTACCTGGGCCTGTTCGCCTCGCCCGCCGATTACCAGCAGGGAGAGACCGTGCGCATCATGTACGTGCATGTGCCGGCGGCCTGGATGTCCCTGTTCTGCTACGTCGGCCTTGCGATTTCCGCCGCCGTCGGGCTGATCTGGAAGCATCCGGTGGCCGACGTGGCGGCCCGCGCGACGGCCCCCATCGGTGCCTGCTTCACCTTCCTCGCACTTTTGACCGGCTCGCTCTGGGGCAAGCCCATGTGGGGAGCCTGGTGGGTGTGGGACGCGCGGCTGACCTCGGTCCTGGTGCTGTTCTTCCTTTATCTCGGCTACATGGCGCTCAACAGCGCCTTCGACGATCCGCAGCGGGGATCCAAGGCGTCGGCGATCCTGGCCATGGTCGGCCTGGTCAACGTGCCGATCATCAAGTTCTCCGTCGACTGGTGGAACACCCTGCATCAGCCGGCCTCCATCGTGCGTATGGGCGGGCCGACCATCCATCCCGACATGCTGTGGCCCCTGTTCCTGATGATCGGGGCGTTCACGACCTATTATCTTTGGGTGTTGATGCTGCGCATGCGCCGCGAGTTGACGGAAACCCGCCTGCGCGCGCGGCGGCATATCCAGGCCGAGGAAGCCGGAGCATGAAAAACATATTCAATAAATTGCAACCTTGCCCCGGAAGCATGGGCCGCTAAACTGACCGACATCAAGAACGGCGCCGGTATCGGGGATATGATGCCGGCGTTGCCAATCCGGCACACAGCCACCACATAAATGCCGTAATCAGAGGGCCCCTTTTCAGCACTATGACCAAGATCAGCGAATTCCTCGACATGGGCGGCTACGCGGGCTTTGTCTGGCCCAGCTACGGCGCCGTAATCGCCGTGCTGGCGGTTCTGCTGTGGCTCAGTCTGCGCGGCCTCAAGGCGGCGGAAAGCGAACTGGCCCGGCTTGAAGGAGACGCCCCCCGGTCCCGGCGTGGTGCGGCCCCGAACGACGGGGCGACCGGGCCGTGAAGCGCAAGCATAAACGCCTGACCTTTGCCGCCATCGGGCTGTGCCTGCTCGGCGTCGCCGCCGCCCTGGTGCTGACCGCCTTCGAGGAAAGCATCGTGTTCTTCCATTCCCCCACCGACATCGCCGAAGGCAAGGTCAAGATCGACCGCCGCGTGCGCCTGGGCGGCTTGGTCGAAGAAGGCAGCGTGAAGAAACAAGCCGGTGCCGTCACCGCCTTCCGCATCACCGACGGGGCCAATGTGATCGACGTGACCTACCGGGGCATCCTGCCCGACCTGTTCCGCGAGGGGCAGGGCGTGGTCACCGAAGGCCGCCTGCAGGGCAGCCTGTTCGTGGCCGAGGAAGTCCTGGCCAAGCACGATGAAAATTACATGCCGCCCGAGGTCGCCGATGCGTTGAAGAAATCCGGCCGCTGGCAGGAAGGATCGGGCAAGGGGGAAAGCGCCAAATGATCGCCGAACTGGGGCATTTCGCGCTGATCCTGGCGCTGTTCGTTTCCGCCGTGCAGGCCACCCTGCCGCTGATCGGCGCCCATCGGGGCGACGCGGGATGGATGGCCGTGGCCCGCCCGGCAGCCCTGGCGCAATTCCTTCTGGTCGCCGTCGCCTTCGGCTGCCTGATGAACCTCTACATCACATCGGATTTTTCCGTCCTCAACGTCGCCCAGAACTCGCACACCGATAAACCGCTGCTTTACAAGATTTCCGGTGTCTGGGGGAACCACGAGGGCTCGATGCTGCTCTGGGTGCTGATCCTGGCCCTGTTCGGATCTGCCGTCGCCGCCTTCGGCGCCAACCTGCCGCCGTCCTTGCGCGCCCGCGTGCTGTCGATCCAGGCGCTGATTGCCGTCGGCTTCTATCTGTTCATTTTGCTGACCTCGAACCCGTTCGAGCGACTGATCCCCGCCCCCATCAACGGCAACGATCTGAACCCGCTGCTGCAGGACCCGGGCCTCGCCTTCCATCCGCCCATGCTCTATCTGGGCTATGTCGGTTTCTCCATGGCGTTTTCCTTCGCCATCGCGGCCCTGATCGAAGGTCGGGTCGATGCCGCCTGGGCGCGCTGGGTGCGCCCCTGGACGCTCGCCGCCTGGTGCTTCCTCACGGCCGGCATCGGATTGGGTAGCTGGTGGGCCTATTACGAACTGGGCTGGGGCGGCTGGTGGTATTGGGACCCGGTCGAAAACGCATCGTTCATGCCCTGGTTGGCCGGCACGGCCCTGCTGCATTCGGCGACGGTGGTGGAAAAGCGCGACACCTTGAAGGGCTGGACCATCCTGCTCGCCATCATCACCTTTTCCATGAGCTTGCTCGGCACCTTCCTGGTGCGCTCGGGCGTGCTGACCTCGGTCCATGCCTTCGCCACGGATCCGACGCGCGGCGTGTTCATCCTGGCACTGCTGATCATCGTGATCGGCGGCTCGCTCGCCCTTTATGCCTGGCGCGGACCGCAACTGATGTCCTCCGGCCTGTTTCAGCCGATCAGCCGCGAGGGCGGATTGCTGTTCAACAATCTGGTCATGGCGACGGCGACGGCGGTGGTGCTTCTGGGCACGCTCTACCCCCTGATGCTTGATGCCGTCGGCGGCGGCAAGGTCTCGGTCGGCCCGCCGTTCTTCAACGCCGTGTTCATCCCCATCATGCTGCCGATGATCGTGGTCATGGCGATCGGCCCCATGCTCAATTGGAAACGCGGCGATTGGCGCGCCGCCGTGGCCCGCCTGTGGCCCGCCATGGTCGCAGCCCTGCTGGCCGCCGTCGGCGCCTGGGCCCTGGTTACGGACGGTCCGTTCCTGGGCATCGTCGGCATGGCTTTGGCCGCCTGGCTTGCCGTCGGCACGCTGGTTGAACTGACGGAACGCTTGCGACTGCGCCGCGACGGCCTGGGCCGCGCCCTCAGCCGCCTGGCGCGGCAGCCGCGCGCCGCCTGGGGCATGACTCTGGCCCATCTCGGCTTGGCCGTGACCATCGCCGGGATGACCGGCGCCGGGGCCTGGGTCAAGGAAAGCATTCAGGTCATGGCGCCGGGCGATACGGTGACGCTGGCCGGTTACGAATTTCGCTTCGACGGCGCGCAAGACGGCCAGGGTCCCAACTACGCCTTCACCGCAGGTCATTTCACGGTGTCCAAGGGCGGGCGGGTGCTGGTCGTCCTCGACCCGGAAAAGCGCGTCTACAACGTGTCGGGCCAACCGACGACCGAGGCCGGGATCGAGCCTACCTTGCTGGGCGACATCTATGCCGTGATCGGCGACCGCGGCACCACGCCCGCAGGCAAGCCGGGCTTCGTCACCCGGTTGTACTTCAACCCGCTGGTCGCCTGGATGTGGGGTGGGCTGATGATCATGATCGCGGGCGGAGCACTCAGCCTGTCGGACCGCCGCCATCGCGTCGGCGCCCCGGCGCGGCGTGGCGCCGTGGCCCAAACCGCCGGCGCGGACTGAGGACAGGCTATGAAATCACGCCTGCCCTATTTGCTGCCGCTCGGCCTGTTTCTGGTGCTCGCCCTTTATTTCGCGGTCGGCCTGACCAAGGACCCGAAAATCATTCCCTCGGCCCTGATCGACAAGCCCGCCCCCGAATTCACCCTGCCGCCCGTGGCCGGCGGCACCTCCCCGGGATTTGCCACGGCCGATCTGAAAAAGGGCCAGGTCAGCGTGATCAACGTGTTCGCCAGCTGGTGCGTGCCCTGCCGCGCCGAACATCCGGAAATCAATAAGCTGGCCAAGATGGGCATCGTTCCCGTCTACGGCCTGAACTACAAGGACACACCCGAAGCCGCACGCGCCTGGCTGGACCGGTTGGGCGACAACTACACGGCCACGGGCGCGGACGAAAGCGGACGCGTCGGCATTGATTGGGGCGTTTACGGCGTGCCGGAAACCTTCATCGTCGACGGCAGCGGGCGCATTCGCTTCAAGCATGTCGGCCCCATCGTCGGCGACAAGCTGGAAAAGGAAATCCTGCCGCTGATCCGCTCGATCCAGGGGACCGGCAAATGATTCGCGTCATGGCTTTCGCCGCCCTGCTGTTGGCCGCCCTGCCCCTGTCACCCGCCCACGCCGTCAATCCGGACGAGATGCTGGCCGACCCCGCGCTGGAACACCGCGCGCGGGTGATCTCCAGGGATCTGCGCTGCCTGGTCTGCCAGAACCAGTCGATCGACGATTCCGACGCGGGCCTGGCCAAGGATCTGCGCGTGCTGGTGCGCGAACGCCTGAAGGCCGGTGACAGCAACGAACAGGTGATCGACTATGTGGTCGCCCGCTACGGCGATTTCGTCCTGTTGAAGCCACCCGTCAAGGGCTCGACCATCGTGCTTTGGGTCGGGCCGGCGGTGGTCGCCTTGTTCGGCATCCTGGCCCTGATCCTGTATTATCGCCGCCGCCGCGCGGCATCGCCGGTCGCGGCGAAACCCTTGTCGCCCGAAGAACGGGCGCGTCTGAACAAACTGCTTGAGGGAGATGCCCCATGACCGCCCTGGTCATCGCCATGGCGGTGCTGGCGGCCGTTGTCGGGCTGGCCCTGGCCGGGCCGCTGCTGCGTCGCAACGCCGTGCCTGCAGCCCGCGCAGAATACGATTTGACCGTGTTCCGTGATCAGTTGAAAGAGATCGAGCGCGACGCGGCCCAGGGCCTTCTGGATACAGAGGGCGCCGAAGCCGCGCGCCTGGAAGTCCAGCGCCGCATGCTGGCCGCCGATACGGAATTGCAGACCGGGACAGGCGTCACCGGCAGCGGCGGCCCGCGCCGCCTGACCGCCGTGCTGATCGGTGCCGGCGTACCGCTGGCGGCGGCAGCCCTTTACATCGTGCTCGGCTCGCCCGACCAGCCGGACCAGCCCTTTGCCACCCGCGACCTGCCCGCCGAACAGGTGGCGGCACAAACCGCGGCCCGCCCGGAAATCAACCCCGAAATGGCCGCCATGGTCGGCCGCCTGGCGGAACGGTTGAAGGAAAACCCGGACGATATCGAAGGCTGGTTGTTGTTGGGCCGCAGCTATATCTCCATGGAACGCTTCGACGACGCCCTGAATACCTTCGCCCACGCGCGCAAGATCGCCAATGGCCGGATCGATGTGGACATCGCCTATGCCGAGGCCCTGATCCTGACCGGCCAGATGAAGGTCACGGACGACGCGGCGACGATATTCCGGGCCGTGCGCGACAAGGCACCGTTCGACCCCAAGGCCCGCTATTACCTGGGCCTGAAAAAGGCGCAGGCAGGTGACGTCAATGGGGCGCTGCAGGATTGGGCCGACCTGGTCGCCATTTCGCCGGAAGAAGCCCCTTGGGTGCCCGTGGTGCGCCAGCAGATCGCCCGCGCCGCAGAAGAACTGAAGATCGACCCCCAGACCATCACCATGTCCGAGGACGCCCGCAAGCTGCTCGCGCAACAACCGCCGGTATTGCGCCCCTCGACCCCCATCATGCCGCCCGAGGGCACCGACCCCCATGCCGGTCACCCCCATGCAGACGCCCCCGCCGCCCAGCCGGGACCGTCTCGCGAACAGATGGAAGCGGCCCAGGAAATGACCGCCGAGGACCGCGACGCCATGATCCGCGGCATGGTCCAGCGCCTGGCCGACCGGCTGAAGGAAAATCCGGATGATCTCGCCGGCTGGACACGGCTTGAGCGCGCCTACCGGGTGCTGGGCGACACGGCCAAGGCCGACGCGGCGGCGGCCGAGATCAAACGCCTCGCACCCTAGGTTCCGCACAACGCCCCCTTGGCGGCGCGGCCACTTCCGCCTATAACCCCGGCAATTCCGCGACCAAGAAACCGACCCAGGGGATTTCCGCACCATGCGCCAGTTCAAGACCATCGATGATTTCGACGTCCGGGGCAAAACCGTCCTGGTCCGCTGCGACCTCAACGTACCCATGAAGGACGGCCATATCTCCGACGCCACCCGCCTTGAGCGGTCCGCCCTGACCCTGATCGATTTGGCGGCGGCGGGTGCGCGCGTTTGCGTGCTGTCCCATTTCGACCGGCCCAAGGGCAAGGTCGTCCCCGGGATGAGCCTGAAACCCGTGGCAGACGCCCTGTCCGGCGTTCTGGGCCGCCAGGTTGCCTTCGCCGCCGACTGCGTCGGACCGCAGGCAGAGGCCGCGACCGGCGCCCTGAAGGACGGCGAGATCTGCGTGTTGGAAAACCTGCGCTTTCATGCCGAAGAAGAAGCCAACGATGCGGCCTTCGCGGGCAAGCTGGCGGCTCTCGGCGATTTTTACGTCAACGACGCCTTTTCCGTGTCGCACCGGGCCCATGCTTCGACCGAAGCCATCGCCCGCATCCTGCCGGCCGCCGCCGGACGTTTGATGCAGGCGGAATTGGACGCCCTGACCAAAGCACTGGAAGCCCCTGAACACCCGGTCGCCGCCGTGGTTGGCGGGGCCAAGGTATCGACCAAGATGGAAGTCCTGGGCAATCTGGTGGAAAAGGTCGACCTTTTGATCATCGGCGGCGGCATGGCCAATACCTTCCTGCATGCCCAGGGCATCGACGTCGGCAAGTCGCTGTGCGAACACGACATGGCCGACGCGGCCAGGGATATTCTGGCCCGCGCGGAAAAAGCCGGCTGTGATGTCGCCCTGCCCGTCGATGCGGTGATCGCCCGTGAGTTCAAGGAAGGGGCACCGTCGGAGGTGGTCGATGTGCGCGCCATGCCCGATGACGCCATGATGCTGGACGTCGGTCCGACCACCGTCCAGGACCTGACCAAGCGGCTGAAGGATTGCCGCACCCTGGTATGGAACGGGCCCCTGGGGGCGTTCGAAATCAAACCCTTCGATGTCGGCACCAATGAGTTGGCCCGCGCGGCCGCAGCACTGACCCGGGACGGCACGCTGACATCCGTCGCGGGCGGGGGTGACACGGTGGCGGCGCTGATCAACGCCGGCGTGGCAGCCGAATTTTCCTATGTTTCCGCCGCCGGCGGGGCGTTCCTGGAATGGCTGGAAGGCAAAGACCTACCCGGCGTCGCGGTCCTTCGAACCTGAGGCCTGAGCCACCGCCGGCCCGGCGATTGCCTGCGGCTGCGTGCGGTGGGCGAGCGTATCGAGCAGTGCCCGCAGATAATCGGATTGCGCCGCCAGCTGGTCGGTTGCCAAGCGTGCCTCGTCGGACGCCGACGCGGCCAGACGCTGCGCCGTGTCGGTGACGTGTTCGACCTCACGCGTGCAGGCGCCAAGTGCCCGTTCGGCGCGGTCGACGGCATCGCGGATTGCCGCCAAGCGGGCCCGCGATTCCGGATCCTTCAAACTTGCCTGACGAACGGCGCCACCGTTCAGCGCAACAGTCTTATCGTCATCAGCCGCCGCCTCGGCCCCGCCCGGCGTGTTCGGACGGCCGAACAGGAACTGGTTGAATTCCTCGCGCACGGCGACGACATGGCCGCCCAGACCGTCCAATTGTTCGCGCGCGGCGGCGATGTTGCGGATCAGGGTATCGGTCAGTTCGACGTCGATAATCGCCGCCGATGCCTGGCGGCTGACCTGCGACAGATGGTCGGAGACCTTGCCCAGCGCCGCCTCGCCGCCCGCCGCCGCTGCCTGAACCTGGGATTGCGCCAGGGCTTGGGCTTTGGCGAGCGCTGGCACCGGAGCCTGATTGGCCTGATCCTCTGCGAATTCGGCCAGCAGGTTTTCCATCTCGTCCATTTCGCGGCGGTAATCGGCCAGCGTGCGGCGCAGGACCTCGGCATCGTCGGCTGCGGCCTGGGCGCGACGCGCTTCGGCCTCCATGGTCTCGACCGCCTGCAGGGTTTTGGCCTGGGCATGGTCCAAGTCCTGACGCAAATGCTCCGCGTCGGCCATGGCCGCCATCCAGTCGTCGAAGGCGCGGGCAAGCTGGCCAACGGCATCGCGGTTGCCGCGGCCCGGAATCATGACCGTGCGGTCGCCCCGGGCCAGCCGGTCCGCCGCCTCGGCCAAGGCCTGGACCGGGCGGGTAATGGTGCGCATGACGATCAGCCCGAGTGTCACCACCCAAAGAATGATCGCCGCACCGCCGCCGACCAGGGACGCGGCGGCGAACTTGCGGGCGGCGGTCAGGGCTTCCCAGCGTTCACCGATCAGTTCGCCGGCGACACTGGTCAGTGCCGTCAGGGAAGGTGCGATATAGGTCAGAATGTCGTCAAAACGCTGGGCGTCTTCGTTGACGCCCACCCGTGCCGTGATCAACGCCATCATGGCGTCCTGGTGACGGGCCAGCAGGTCGGTGATCGCCGCAAGGTCGCCGCGCGGCAAGCCCGCGTCTTCAACCCGCGCCGCCAGTTGCTTATAGGCGTTCTGCAGGTCGACCAGATGCACCGGATCTCCGGTCAGGACCATTTCGCTGCCCAACTGGTTGACCCGCGACAGAAGTTCCGGCAACCCGCGCCGGCCCGAGGCGGCAAGCCGGGGCGACAAAGCCTGATCGGCGTCGCGCAGGGCACCGCCAGCCGCCGCAGGATTGCCGGACAGGCTGCCGACAAGTTCCGACAGGTGCTGGTCGTATTGCACCAGACCGTCCTTCAGGGTCGCGATAGGTCGTGAAAGATCGCCCGCATCCGCATGGGCGCCGAGGGCGTCAAGGATGCGCGACTGTTCATCCAGAAGGCCACGCATGTCCTGTGCGGCCACCGTGTCGCGGGTCAGGATATAACGTTTCTCATCGGTCTGCAGGGCCGCCTGCCCGCGGGCGATGGCGGTGACCAGCGTGCTCAGATTCTGTGCCCGCTCAAGCCCCAGGTGGGCGGCGGATACGCGGTCGTTCACATGCACGATAAGCCCGGCATAAACCATGACCGCCAACAGCCCCACGATCACGAACATCCCCGTGCGCGTGGACAGCCGGGTTCCGCCCAGGAACGTGCGGCTGGCGTAGGTCGGGCGGCGAAGCGCCAAGTAGGTATGATCGTAGTCGCGGTCTGCCACGGGTGCCTTCAGTCTGCTCTTTTACACGCCGACGTTTGCGCCCTTTCACGGGCGCCGTCCAGTACATGCGGATTTTCGCAATTAGGTCCGAATATTTCCTTAAAATACAATGCCCCAGGCCCTTTGGAACCAGTCCATAAGGCATATTGAATTCTCCGCCTGATCTGCCATGATTTGAGACCGATTCGCAAAGGGAAAATGCCATCATGGTCGGATCCGTCGGACCTCTGGGTGCTGTCGCCAACGTTCTGGGTTTGAAGCGCTCGCTGAAACAGGATCAGTTGGCGGCTGATCTATTGCAGGATGCGCAGAACAACCTGAAGGAATTCAATGCCGAGAACGGCGGCGTTCCCGAACTTGACCCCAATGCCCCCGTGCGACGCGGCCAGATCATCGACGTCATCGCCTGATCCCGCCGCAAGCGGCGTTGCCAGCCCCTTTGCCGCCCGGGCCGACATTCGGCTACAGTCCCCTCCATGAGTGACGAGACGCGCAAATCCGGCCCCAGCGTGTGGACCGTGCCCGAGGGCGACGAACGTGAGCGCCTGACCTGCCTGGACTGTGGGTTCATCCATTACGACAATCCCAAGATCATCGCCGGCGTGGTCGCGACCTGGGGCGGACGCTACCTGATGTGCCGGCGCGCCATCGAACCCCGCGCCGGGTTCTGGACCGTGCCGGCGGGGTTTCTCGAGCTCAATGAAACGACCGCCGACGGCGCGAAGCGCGAAGCCTGGGAAGAAGCCCGCGTCGATATCGAGATCACCGGCCTGATCGGCGTGTACGAAATCCCCCGGATTTCGCAGATCTATGTCATTCACGCGGGACGCATGATCACGGGCGACCACGCCCCCGGCCCGGAAAGCACCGATACTCGCCTGCTTGCATGGGACGATATCCCATGGGACGACCTGGCCTTTCCCTCCATTCGATGGGCCTTGGAGCGCCACAAGGACGGCCTGCCGCCGGACATCGCCCAGGCCCCGCCTCGGCCCGCCGCCGCCCGCTGACCGCCACATCACCAACTGGGCAAAATTTACCGGGCTTTGAGACTCCGTTAACTTTTGCCCGACTATTCTCGGCGCATGAACAGCGTCAACACGCCCACCGGCGGATCAACCGCCCTTCCCGCGAAGCCCGCCGGCCGGTCAACGGTGACCTACGAGTCGGAGTCCGTGCGCGAAGTACAGGCCCGTGCCAACCATATCCGCCAAGGCGAAACGGCGGTCGAACGACGCGGCATGCGGCGTTTGAACGAAGTTATGGCCACGGGCAAGGATCTGCGCCGCGACGTGCCGCGCGGGTTCTACCTGAATATCACGGTTTAACGGCCCCCGCCCGCAAGCCCCGTGCGGGCTTGATCCCGGCGCGATCCGTTCATAGCTTCACTCAAGACGCCCGAAACCCGACACAGGATCCCCGGCCGGTGTTCAGAACTGCCCTGATTTCCCTGGCGATGTGCTGTGCATTGGCGACCGGCACAGGTCATGCCGCCGATCTGATCGTGACCGTGACGGGGCTTAGGTCCGATGAAGGCGACGTGCATATGGCGGTTTATGACCGGCCGGAAGCGTTTCCCAAAAGCGATGGCATGCTGTCGGAAGGGGTACTCCCGCCCACGGGACGCCGCGCGACCTGGGTGTTCAAGGACCTGAAGCCCGGACGCTACGCCATCGCGGCGTTCCATGACGCCAACGGCAACCATTCCTTCGACCAGGGTCTGTTCGGAATTCCGCTGGAGGATTTCGGCTTTTCCATGGGTGCAAAGGTGTTCCTGAGCGCCCCCGCGTTCGAAGAAGCGGCCTTCCCCCTGGAAGAGGAAGGCCGCACCATCACGATCGATCTTGGGAATTAAAGTTAAGAGCAGACGCCGTCAGCGTCGCCCCCTTCAATTTCGGTCGCCGGCACCGTTGCCCAGGCGGTCAGAGTAGATGCGCACGATGTCGAGCGGAAACACCTCGGTGCCGGCAGTACCGGCGGGCTCACCGCGCTTCACGGCCTGGGTCAATTGCGGATTGTTGGCGAGTTGCTGGAACTTCCGTTCCATGACCACGGCAGGGGCCCGCTTGGTCAAGCCGGCGATATCCAGATGGTCGATCGCCGCGACCATGTCGTCTTTGGACAACTTGGTGCCTTGCGGCGCGCAGTAGTAGCCGAACAGATGGTTGTCATAACGGCCCCGCGAGTCGTGTGGATCGCTGTTGAATTCGGCATGAAAGCCGAAGCAGCTTTGTCCCGTGTCCTTGCGGTCGAACGGCAGCAGGTAATAGGGCAGTTTGCCCTTGTAGGCAAAACTGTCGTCGCCGTAGGCGAACTTGCCGCCCTTGGCCAGATTCCACAGCTCCAACGTGTCCCGGGTGGTCTTGTCGAATTCCAGGACATGCTTGTCGCCGCCTTGCGCGCCATAACCGTAGGAAGAGGCCTCGACGGAGATGATCTCCGCCTGGGCGCCGCCGGCACCCCGGAACAGGGCGTATTCTTCTTCCTGGTAGTTGTCCTTGTACTCGGCACGAAGAACGCTTTGCGGTGCCAAGCCCGGCGCGTCGAACGACAATAACTCGCTGCCGGGCGGCACGGGTGCCACGGCGGGGGAAACGTTCCAGGTCGCGTTCATGGTACAGCCGGAGATCAGCAAGGCCGCGCCGGCTGCGGCGACCGCCTTGGAAATAAGTGCTTTCGGCGATTTCGAATGAGAGAACTTCATCTGCGTACACTCCAGTGAATGACGGACAGATCCGGAAACCGCCCCTTCCCGGACATACGTTTAATCTGCACTCATAAACTGGGCTGTGGAATGCGCTAAATCAAGCGCACGCCCTTAAATAGGGCGGCCTGGCATCAGACGCTTACGAACCGGCACCCGCGTGCCATAAACGCTTATCGTATAAACCGCCCTTCTTCAGAACCCGCGCCCCTGTTCCGCCAGGAAGGCCTCCTCGGCTTCGGTCGACGGGCGCCCAAGCACGGCATTCCGATGAGGGAAGCGGCCGAATTCGCGGATAATGGCATGATGCTTGAGCGCTGAATCGACGCAGGCATCGTTGGGGATGGTGGCGAACAGCAGGACCGAGCGTTCCTGAGCGGCCAGATCCTCGGCATGCATGAACGGCATGTAGAGGAACATGCGCTGCGCCCAGTCGAGCCCCCGGTCGTGGCGTGCCAGCAACGCCTTGCGCGCATGCGCCAGGGCCTGTGCATCCGTGGCATAGGCTTCCGGTTTGTCACGGAACAGATTACGCGGCACCTGATCAAGCAAGATAACCAAGGCAAGGCTGCCCAAGGGTTTACGCGCCAGGCTGTCGTAATGGCCCTTGGCCGCCCAATGGTAATGATCTTCGAAACGGGCCCGGATATCGGCGTCAAACGCCGCATCGGTCTTGAACCATACGTCGCGGAAGACGGGCTCGCCCATGTCGTCCCGCACGAACCAGAAATCCAGAACCTCTTCGATCACCGCCGCCCGTGACATGCGGTCCTCCTGTGTCCCTTTCCGCCAAACGACCATAACAGGCCCACGGACCCTTGTTATGCCCCCCTCTTTAGCGATAGCGTACACGCCCTGCCGTGCAAGCGGCGTGTTTTTTCCGGCGCATGATCATGGAACGGAAGGAGACCCCCGCATGACAGTCCGCTTCCGCAGGCCCTTGAGCCCCGGCGCCCTGCTTCGCGGGACCGCGTGCGGCGCGGCCCTGGGCATGATCGCCGCATGCCAGCCGACCGTGCAGGTGGCGGCCCCGGAAAAACCCATCGTCATCAATCTGAACGTGAAAATCGAACACGAGGTCCGGGTGAAACTGGAAAAAGACGTGGACGATCTTCTCAAGAAAAACAGCGGTTTGTTCTGATGAAACGCATGATGAAAACGATCGTCCTGGCGGCGGTTCTGGTTGCGGCCCTTGCCGTCAACGCCTTCGCCATGGACCTGAGTACGGCCAAGGGCCAGGGATTGGTCGGCGAACGGCCGGACGGCTATTTGGGCGCCGTCGCCGCCGGGCGCGCCGACGTGCAGGCACTGATCAACGACATCAACGCGCAACGCCGCGCCCAGTACCAAGCGCTCGCGCAACGGAACGGCACCTCGTTGGCTGCGGTCGAACAGGTGGTCGGCCAAAAACTCATTTCCCGTGCCGGGCCCGGCGAATACGTGATGACGCCCGGCGGCCAGTGGGTCCGCAAGTAGTCCATGCCCCCCTCAGATACCAACACCGGCGACATGTCGGCTCTGCTCGACTGGCTTGATCAGTTTCAGGGTTTCCGGCCCGAAGATGTAAGCCTGGCCGATCCGGCGGGGGCGTCCCGCAACGCCGCCAAGGCCGGACGCGACGCCGCCCGGGACCTGCCCTTCGATGCCGACCCGGCGGGCTTTACCCGCCTGCTCGAAACCCTAGCCCGCAAAGACCCGTGATCCCGTGACCAAGCCCGCCGCCGACCCCGCCTTCATGACCCTGGCCGAAGCCGCCGCCGCGATTGCCGCCGGAGACATTTCGTCGCGCGAACTGACCGAGGCCTGCCTCAAGCGCATGACGGCGCTGAACCCCGAGGTCAACGCCATCGCGGGATTGGACAAAGCAGGTGCCCTGGCGCAGGCCGATGCCGCCGATGCGGTGCGCGCCAAAGGGTCGGCCCTTGGCGTGCTGCACGGCGTGCCGCTCGCCCATAAGGACATGTATTACCGCCGTGGCCGGGTCTCGGCCTGCGGCTCCGTCATCCGCAAGGATTTCCGCCCCGATCATACGGCGACGGCACTGGAACGTCTCGACGCCGCCGGGGCATTGGATATCGCGCGGCTCAACATGGTCGAATTCGCGTTCGGCGTGACCGGTCATAACGACGTCGTCGGCACGCCGCGTAATCCTTGGAACACGGACCATATGACCGGGGGATCATCCTCGGGCTCTGGCGTGGCGGTGGCGTCGCGCATGTGCTTCGGCGCGCTGGGCTCGGACACAGGCGGATCGATCCGCCTGCCCGCCGCCTGCTGCGGTCTGGTCGGGATGAAGCCGACCTACGGGCGGGTCAGCCGCCATGGCGCCATGCCCCTGGCCTATTCCCTGGATACGGTCGGACCGCTGACCCGCACCGTGCGCGACAACGCCCTGATCATGCAGACCATCGCCGGGTTTGACGCCAACGACCCGGTTACGGCCGGGACGCCCGTCGGCGATTATCTGGGCGGGCTGGACAAGGACGTGCGGGGGCTCAAGGTCGGCCTGCCGGAAAGTTTCTTCTACGAAGACGTCGCCCCCGAGGTTCGGGTCCTGGTCGAAGCCAGCCTGAAGGTGTTCGAGGATCGGGGCTGCGAGATTATGCCCGTGAAGATCCCCGATGCCGTCGCCGTCATGAACCGCCTGACCAACCTGATCACGGCGACGGAGGGGGCGGCCGTGCATACCCGCTGGATGCAGGAACGGGCAGCCGATTACGGCCCACAGACCCGCGCCCGCCTGGCCATCGGCCTGTTCACCCCGGCAAGCGTTTATCTTCGCGTACTGACCCTGCGCAAGCAGTTGGTCCGGGAATTCTGCGATCAGGTGTTCGGCAAAGTCGATGTCCTGCACACGCCATTGATGACCATGCCCGTGCCGACCCTGGCGGAAAGCAACATGTCCGCCAACCCGGGTTTCGCCGATTATCTTTTGAAGATCGGGCACAACACCCGGCCGGGAAATTTCCTAGGCCTGCCCGGGCTCAACGTGCCCTGCGGCTTCACGCCGGACGGCCTGCCCTGTTCGTTCCAGTTGATGGGCCGGCCCTTTGATGAAGGCCTGTTGTACCGTCTCGGCCATGCCTATCAGCAGGCCACGGACTGGCACGAGAAAGCGCCCGACCTGGGTTAATTCAGAAAATCCAACAGCGGCTCAAAGGTTCTTGAGTCCATGACCACGGGGGCACCCCCGTCGCCAGGCGCCATGCCCGCCTGGTTGTGCCAGAACACATCCATCCCGGCCTTGTGCGCCCCCGCGATATCGAAAGGCGATCCCGCGACGTATAAGGTGCGTTCCGCCGTGGTGCCGAGCGCGGCCAAGCCTGCCGCATAAGCGTTAGGATTGGGTTTGTACCAGCCCGAGGTTTCGGCGATGGTGACCGCGTCGAAATCGACACCAACACCCGCCACGGCTTTCCGGCCCAACGCCACGGAACAATTTGTAACGACGCCCACGGGAATTCCTCGAGTCTGCGCCGTCGTCAAAACCTCGGCCACCCCTGGCCAGGGCCGCAACTCACCATAGCCGTCGAACAGGGCCTGCACGGCGTCTTCCGAAATATTCTCCTGGCGCGCGGCCTCGCGCACCAAGTCCTCGTAGGACACATAGGGCCCCGGCTGGGCGAAGGTCACGCGCAGATAGGCCATGCGCCAACGGCGGCCCGGCTCTGTTCCGCCGGCGGCGGCATCCCACAAATCCCAGGAATTCAGCAGGCCCGTCAGCAGGTCGCAGAGGACCGCGTCGTAGCGAGCCGCCGCCATCAGCCGTCCAACCCCATGAGCGAGCGGGCGAAGCTACGGGCCTCGAAGGGTTTCAGGTCGTCGATACCCTCGCCCACGCCGACGGCATGGACCGGCAGGCCGAATTTTTCCGCCAAAGCCACGACCACGCCGCCCTTGGCCGAACCGTCCAGCTTGGTCATCACCAGGCCCGTCACCTCGACCGCGTCCTTGAACGCCTCGACCTGGGAATGGGCGTTCTGGCCGATGGTCGCATCCATCACCAGAAGACAGGCATGGGGGGCCGTTTCATCCTGTTTCTTGATAACGCGGACGACCTTTTCCAATTCCGCCATCAGGTCTTTCTTGTTCTGCAGGCGGCCGGCGGTGTCGATGATGACGATGTCGTGGCCCTGTTCGCGGGCGTCGCGGACGGCATCGAAGGCCAGACCCGCCGGGTCGGCCCCCTGGGCCCGGGCGACGACGGGACAGCCCGTGCGCTCGCCCCAGACCTGAAGCTGTTCGATGGCGGCGGCGCGAAAGGTGTCACCGGCGGCCAACAGGACCGATTTTCCCTGGGCCTTGAATTGGGCCGCCAGCTTGCCGATGGTCGTCGTCTTGCCCGACCCGTTGACGCCGCAGACCAGAAGCACGAAGGGCCGGGGGCCGCCGTCGACGGAAAGCGGCCGGGCGGCGGGTTCCAGCAGGGCCGCGATCTCGTCGGCCAGGGCTTCGCGCACTTCGCCGTCGGTCACTTCCTTGTCGAACCGGCCCTTGGCCAGCGCCGTGGTCAAGCGGGCCGCCGTGGCCACACCCAGATCACCCCGGATGAGAATCTCCTCAAGCTCGTCGAGGGCGGCCTGGTCCAGTTTGCGCTTGGTAAAGACGTCGGTAATGGCACCGCCGACCCGGTCGGCGGATTTCGCCAAGCCCGACCGCAGCCGGGCAAGCCAGCCCTGGGATTCCTCCGCCATCAGGCCGGGGTGCCTGTCAGACCGCCGGGCCGCACGCCGGTGATGCGCGCGGCGACGACCGTGCCCTCGGCGACCGAGGCATCCAGATGCACGGGCGCGTATTGGGGGCTGTAGCCCATGGCGTCGCGTTCGATCAGCACCGGTACGGTCTGCCCCACACTGGCGGCGAGGAAGCGGTCAAGGTTGGCCGCGCCCGCATCGCGCAATTCCGCCGCGCGGGCCTTGCGTTCCGGCACGTCCACGGTCGGCATCCTGGCCGCCGGCGTGCCCTCCCGTTCCGAATAGGGAAACACGTGCAGATGGACCAGGTCGAGGTCGCGCACGGCGGCAAGCGTGTTGTCGTGCATGGCCTGCGTTTCAGTTGGGAAGCCCGCAATCAGGTCGGCGCCCAGAACCAGATCGGGGCGGAGTGCCCGGGCACGCTTGGCAACTTTGTAGGCGTCATCGCGGCTGTGGCGGCGCTTCATGCGCTTCAGGACCATGTCGTCCATGGCCTGGAGCGATAGATGCAGATGCGGCATCAGGCGCGCTTCCTCGGCAAGTGCGCGGAACAGCTCGTCATCCATGGCGGCGGGGTCGAGGGACGACAGGCGCAGGCGTTCCAGTTCCGGCACCGCCTTGAGCAGTCGCCGCACCAGTTGGCCCAAAGTCGGATTGCCCGGCAGGTCCGTGCCGTAGGAACAGATATCGACGCCGGTCAGCACGACCTCGCGGTAGCCCCGGGCGACCAATGCCCGCACCTGGTCGGCGATGGCGCCCATGGCGAGGGAGCGGTTGTTGCCGCGCGCGAAAGGGATGATGCAGAAGGTGCAGCGATGGTCACAGCCCTGCTGCACCTGGACAAAGGCGCGGGCGCGGCCGTCGAAGCCGTCGATCAGATGGGCCGCCGTTTCCTTGATCGTCATAATGTCGGCAACCTGGATTTCCGGGCCGTCCGGATTGCCGAGCGCTGCATAGGCGGCGGGGTCGAGCTTTTCCTCGTTGCCCATGACGCGGTCGACTTCCGGCATGGCGGCATATTTCGCGGGGTCGAGCTGCGCCGCGCAGCCGGTGACGATGACCTTGGCCCCCGGGCGGTCGCGGCGCGCACGGCGGATCGCCTGGCGGGCTTGGCGTTCGGCCTCGGCCGTGACGGCGCAGGTATTGACGATGATGGTGTCCGCCAACCCGGCGCGGGCCGCGTTGGCGCGCATGACTTCGCTTTCGAAGGCGTTCAGGCGGCACCCCAGGGTGATGACATCCGCACCACTCATGGCCATCACCCGCCGGTCGCGGCGCCGTTCAGCAGCCGGGGGTCCAGGGTGCCGGTGAAGCTGGTGGCCACGGGCCCGGTCAGCAGCACGTGGTCGTCAGGCAGCCATTCGATGGTCAGGGTGCCGCCGTCGACGATCACGTCGGCCTTGCGGCCGGCGATCAGGCCGCGGCGCACGGCGGCGACCAAGGTCGCGCAGGCGCCCGTGCCGCAGGCCTGGGTCACGCCCGCACCCCGTTCCCACACCCGCATGCGGATGGAACCGTCGGGACGCAGGCTGGCGGCTTCGACATTGGTGAACTGGGGAAACATCTTGTGCTGTTCGATGACGGGGCCGAACACCTCGATCGGCACGGCATCCGCATCATCGACGAAATAGACCGCATGGGGATTCCCCATGGAAACGCAGACCGCATCCTGAAGTGGCCCGGCGCCGGCATCGACATGCAGGGTGTCGACCGCTTCGGACAGGGGGATTTCCCGCCAATCCAGGCGCGCCGTGCCCATGTCCACGGTAACCAGGCCGTCCTTGCCCTTCTCCGCGTCCAGCAACCCCGCACCCGTTTCGACGATCAGGTGGTCGGAGGATTTTTCATCCATCAGCATGGCCGCGATGCAGCGGGTACCATTGCCGCAAGCCAGCGATTCCCCGCCGTCGGAATTGTGGAACCGCACGAAGACATCGGCGATGTCCGAGCGCGGGCGTTCCAGCACGATCAACTGGTCACAGCCGACGCCGCGTCGGCGATCGGCGATGGCTGCGGCCTGACCGGCGGTCAGGGACATCGGCGTCTCGCGGGCGTCCAGCACCACGAAGTCGTTGCCCAGGCCGTGCATCTTTATAAAGGGCACCTGTTCCATGGCTCGCTACATAGGCCCGACAGGCCGAGAAGTCCATGCCCTTCGCCCTCAGGACCCGAAGGTGGCGAGGAAGGAATCGGCAAGGAACGCCTGATGTTCGGGACCGTAAGCATGGCCCGCGCCGACCGGACAGGCGCGCCGCGCCAGGCAACCGCCGGTCATGCAGCCCTCCCCTTCGGCCGCGCGCAGATGCCTCAGGCAGGCCGGAAGGTCGAAGCCCGTCTCCCCGAAGGCGTTCACGGGACAGGCCGACAAGCAGGGCCGGTCGACACAGCTGTCGCAGGGATGGGCGGCCGCCGGCGGCGAGCCCAGATCGATCATCCCGGCGAACAGCAGCGCCCCCCGGTAGCTGTGCCACAACCCGAATTCAGGATGGGTGAGCGGGCCGATCGGGGATGGCTTCAACCCCTCAGCGCGCATGGCCCACTGCTGAAACGGATGGTGGGGCGGGCCTTCGAAGGGGTAGACCACGCGGGCGCCAAGGTCCGCCGCCGCCGGGGCCAGGACCCGCTCCGTCCAAGCGTCCAGAGGATCGGGCTCATCCCGGCGATTGGCCTTGAAATGGGGCCACAAACGGCCGCCCTGGTCGCCGACCAGGATCAGAGTCCGGGTGCCCCCCGGCACGGCGTCTTGCCCCGCCGGATGGAACCCGCCCCGCAGGGCAAGGCCCGTGGCCGCGATGCGGCGTGTTACCGTGATCAGGTCCATGACTGCGTTTGTCCTCCCGGCAGGTTCAGGGGTCAAGACGTCAGGCGGTCTTGTCCGCCGCCCGCGCCAGGGCGCGGATCGCCTCGGTAACGCTGCGGCGCAAGCTTGGGTCGCGGATGCGCGCAAGCTGCCGTAAGAAGTCCTCGGCCTCTCCCGCGAAGGCCTTCGCCGCCCCCGCGCCGATGTCCGGCCCTGACCAGATCTGGTCCGCGCCGTCGAACAGATCGGCGGGATCGCAGCCGAACAATCGCGACAAAATCAGGATTTCGCCCGCCTTGACCTCGGTCAAACCGATTTCCCGGTTGGTATAGGCCTGCACGGAAAGGCCGAGCGCACGGGCGGTGATGGCGCGGGAAACACCGCCCCGTTCGCGAAGCGCCTGTAGCCGCGCGCCGATATGTGAAGCCAGTTTCCCGTCGTCCGTACCGTCCGTCGCCATCTGCCGCCCAGAAATTCGCGCTGTATTCAATCAGGTTGAAACTTTTGGTTGCATAGTATATGGTATTTTTACTCCTATAGCATGGGGCGCAGCATTCGCAAGCCTTTCAAATATGCGCCGGGGCCAGCCGGCGGTTGACTTCCGGGGCCTTGGTCCATAGATTGCGCGCCGACATTCCACTGGGTGTACGGATCATTCCGTCCCGAGGGGCGACGCCAGTCCGCGAGTTTCGCGCACTGGCGCGTTTGCCGTTGGGCATATGATCTGGGTTTTTGAGTTTGGACCGAAAAGGGTAATCAGGCGCATATGTTCGAGTCTCTAAGCGAACGCCTGTCCGGCATTTTCGACGGCCTGAAACGACGCGGCGCCTTGAAGGAAGCCGACGTCGAGGCAGCGCTGCGCGAAATCCGCGTCGCCCTGCTGGAGGCCGACGTCGCCCTGCCCGTGGTCAAGGACTTCATCGACGGCGTCAAGGAACAGGCCGTCGGCCAGAACGTCCTGCGATCCGTCACGCCGGGCCAGATGGTCGTCAAGATCGTCCACGACGCCCTGGTCGAGATGCTGAGCCCCGCCGACCCCGAAGGGGCGGGCCTGGCCATCCACGGCAACCCGCCGCAGGCGATCCTGATGGTCGGTCTGCAAGGGTCGGGCAAAACGACGACCAGCGCCAAGATCGCCAAGCGCCTGGTCGAGCGGGAAAAGAAACGCGTACTGATGGCGTCTCTCGACGTTTACCGCCCGGCCGCCCAGCAGCAGCTGCAGGTTTTGGGCGAGCAGACGAGCGTACCCGTGATGACCCCGGTGCTGGGCGAACTGCCGGTCGCCATCGCCAACCGGGCCATGGAAACAGGGCGCCGCGAAGGTTATGACGTGGTCATCCTGGATACCGCCGGGCGCCTCGCGCTCGACCAGGAAATGATGACCGAGGTCATCAACGTGCGCATGGCCGCCGTACCGTCCGAGGTTCTGCTGGTCGCCGACGCCATGACCGGCCAGGACGCGGTCAATCTGGCCAAAGAATTCAACGACCGGGTCGGCATCACCGGCATCGTGCTGACCCGCGTCGACGGCGACGGCCGCGGCGGCGCGGCGCTGTCCATGCGCCAGGTCACGGGCAAGCCGATCAAGCTGATGGGGACCGGCGAAGGCGTGGACGCCATCGACGGCTTCGACGCCAACCGGGTCGCCGGCTCGATCCTGGGCATGGGCGACGTGGTCGGCCTGGTCGAAAAGGCCGCCCAGGTCGTCGAGCAGGAAGACGCCGAGAAGCTCGCCAAGAAGATGATGAAGGGCCAGTTCACCCTTGAAGACATGGGTGAGCAGTTCAAGCAGTTGCGCAAGATGGGCTCCCTCGACGGTATCCTGGGCATGCTGCCCGGTGCGGCCAAGGTCAAGAACGCCTTCGACCAGCATAATGTGGACGACAAGATGATTGCCCGCCAGGAAGCCATCATCCTGTCCATGACGCCGAAGGAACGGCGCAATCCCAAGGAAATCAACGGCTCGCGCCGCAAGCGCATCGCCGCCGGTTCCGGCACCTCGGTGCCCGAGGTCAACCGGCTTCTGAAACAGCATCGCCAGATGGCCGACATGATGAAGAAAGTCGGCAAGAAGGGCGGCCTCAAGGGTCTCATGGGCGGCATGCCGCCCGGCATGATGCCCCCCGGCATGCCCCGGTAATCCGGCATCACGTAACCCGCAATCAAAACAACCAGAACATCAACCCATTCCAAGACATCAGACCAGACAAGGATTGAATAGAACATGTCAGTGAAAATCAGGCTCGCCCGGGGCGGCGCCAAGAAGCGCCCCTACTACCAGATCGTCATCGCCGACAGCCGCCGCGCGCGCGACGGCAAGTTCATCGAGCGCGTGGGCTCCTACAACCCCATGCTGCCCAAGGACAGCCCCGACCGGGTGAAGCTGAACGAAGAGCGCATCAAGCATTGGCTCGGCGCCGGCGCCCAGCCGACCGACCGCGTGCACCGTTTCCTGGGCCAGGCCGGCCTGACAGACGCGCGCCCGACCCCGGAAAACCAGACCAAGCGCGCGGCCCCCAAGGCCAAGACGGTCGAGCGCATGAAGGAACGCGAAGACAAGTTGAAGGCAGCCGCAGAAGCCGCGGCCGAAGCCGCAGCGGCCCCTGCCGAAGCGGAAGCTCCGGCGGAAGAAGCAGCGGCGGAAGCCCCGGCAGAAGAAGCCGCGGTCGAGGCGCCGGCTGAAGAAGCCCCGGCGGCACAGGAAGAGGAGACGAAGGAGTAGTCGGCGAAGCGCGACACGAGCGTCAGGGTGGTCGGGCCATGACGGGCGGCGAAGGGAAAACCCCGGAACGGGTCTGTCTCGGCGTCATCGTCGGGGCCAGGGGCCTGAAGGGCGACCTCAAGGTCAAGAGTTTCGCCCAGGTCCCGGAAGACCTCACCGCCTATGGTCCGCTGGAAGACGAAACCGGCAGCCGCCGGATCGACCTTCGGATCACCGGCCAGACCAAGGACGTTCTGATCGCCCGCGCCGAGGGTGTCGGCGACCGCACGGCGGCGGACAAGCTGAAGGGCCTGCGTCTTTTCGTGGACCGCGACCGGCTGCCGCCCCCCGACGAGGACGAATATTATTATTCGGACCTGATCGGGCTGACGGTCGAAGCACCCCAGGGCAATCTGGGCACGGTGCGTCAGGTGTTCGATTTCGGCGCCGGCGACGTGCTGGAGATCGCAGGCGGGGATTTCGGAACGGTCATGGTGCCCTTCACCCGGGCCATCGTGCCGGTGGTGGACCTCGACGGCGGCCGGCTGGTGGTCGATCCGCCGGACGGGCTGCTGGACGACAACGGACCGGATGAAGGTGGGCAGGACGCGTAATGAGCGGTTGGACGGCCAAGGTATTGACGATCTTCCCGGAAATGTTCCCGGGACCGCTTGGCTGCTCGCTTGCCGGAACGGCGCTTGAAAAGGGCATCTGGGCCCTGGAAACGGTGGACATTCGCGACTTTGCAAGCGATAAACACCGCTCCGTGGACGATGCCCCCTTTGGCGGCGGCCCCGGCATGGTGATGCGGCCCGACGTGGTCGACGGTGCCATCCGGAGCGCCCGGGAAGGTGCTGCGGATCTGCCGTTCATCTATCTGACCCCCCGGGGCCGGCCATTGGGCCAGAAACGGGTGGCGGAATTGGCGGCGGGGCCTGGGATGATCCTGCTGTGTGGTCGGTTCGAGGGCGTCGACCAACGGGTGCTGGAAGCCCAGGACGCGGAAGAGATATCGCTCGGCGATTTCGTCCTGTCGGGGGGCGAGCCGGCGGCCCTGGTGGTGTTGGATGCCTGCCTTCGTCTGTTGCCGGGCGTGATGGGCAAGGACGCATCGCTGGAGGAAGAGAGTTTCGAGCGGGGATTGCTGGAGTATCCCCACTACACGCGGCCCCAGGAATGGCAGGGCCGCAAGGTGCCGGAGGTTCTGGTTTCCGGGCACCACGAGAAAATAGCAACCTGGCGCCAGCGCCAGGCGGAGGAAATCACCCGCGACCGGCGGCCCGATCTTTGGGCGGCGCACGAGCGGACCTAGGAATTGCCGGCGACGGCAGAGCGTTTGTAAGGAAAGGTTTGAACCATGAACATGATTGAACAACTGGATCAGGAACAGATTGCCCGCCTGACCGGCGACAAGGAGATGCCGAAGTTCGCCCCGGGCGATACGATCCGCGTCAACGTCCGCGTCGTCGAAGGCGAGCGGACCCGTCTGCAGGCTTTCGAAGGCGTGTGCATCGCGCGCAAGAACGCCGGCGTCAATTCGGCCTTCACCGTGCGTAAGCTGAGCTACGGCGAAGGTGTGGAACGCGTGTTCCCGGTGTATTCCCCGAACGTCGACTCGGTCGAGGTCGTGCGCCGTGGTGACGTCCGCCGGGCCAAGCTGTACTATCTCCGGGGTCTGACCGGTAAGGCCGCGCGTATCGCGGAAAAGACCGACGGGTTCTCGGGCAAGGTGTCGCAGGAAGAAAAGAAGGCCGCGCGCGAAGCCAAGGCCAACCGCGACGAAGCGTCGAACAAAAAAGGCGGCAAGAAAAAGTCCGCCGAACAGGAAGCCACGACCGAGGAATAATTCCCGAGGGGCAACCCAGGGAAGCTTTCCAAGGTTGGCACGCAGGGCCCGGCTTGTTCCGGTCGGGTCTGCGCGCCATATATAAGAAACCAAGGAACCGCAGCGCCGTCGGGGGCCGGCGTTCGTGCACACGTCGGAGGACACATACCCATGGCACAACCGAAAACGCTGTTCGAGAAGATCTGGGACAGCCATCTGGTCGAAGTACAGGAAGACGGCACCTGTCTGCTGTACATCGACCGGCACCTGACCCACGAGGTCACCAGCCCCCAGGCTTTCGAAGGTCTGCGTAACGCCGGCCGCAAGGTCCGCCGCCCGGACCTGACGCTCGCCGTCGCCGATCACAACGTCCCGACCAAGCGGGGCGAAACCATCGACAATCCTGAATCGGCGCTGCAGCTGGAAATGCTGACCAAGAACTGCGCGGAATTCGGCGTGCCGTTGTTCGACATGGGTGACGTCCGCCAGGGCATCGTCCACGTGATCGGCCCGGAACAGGGATTCACCCTGCCCGGCACGACCATCGTCTGCGGCGACAGCCACACGGCGACCCACGGCGCGTTCGGGGCGCTTGCCTTCGGCATCGGCACGTCCGAGGTCGAACACGTAATGGCGACCCAGACCCTGCTGCAGTCTCCGTTGAAGAACATGCGCATCACGGTTGATGGCGACCTGCCCTTCGGCTGCACGGCCAAGGATTTGATCCTGGCGATCATCGGCAAGATCGGCACCGCCGGCGGCACCGGCCACGTCATCGAATACGCCGGAAAGGCGATCCGCGACCTGTCCATGGAAGGCCGCATGACCGTGTCCAACATGACCATCGAGGGCGGTGCGCGCGCCGGCCTGATCGCGCCGGACGAAACCACCTTCGAATATCTGAAGGGCCGCCCCATGTCGCCCAAGGGCGCCAATTGGGAAGCCGCCGAAGCCTATTGGAAGACGTTGCCGTCGGACGAGGGTGCCACCTACCAGAAAGAAGTCACGATGGACGCGTCCACCATCGAACCGCAGGTCACCTGGGGCACCAGCCCGGAAGACGTGGTGCCGATTTCCGCCGTCGTTCCCGGACCCGGCGATTTCGCCAATCCGGACAAGCAGGAATCGGTCAAGATGGCGCTTAATTACATGGGCCTGGAACCAGGCACGCGTATGGAAGACATCAAAATCGACTACATGTTCGTGGGGTCCTGCACCAACGGGCGGATCGAAGACATCCGCGCCGTCGCCGAGGTCGCCAAGGGCCGGAAGGTCGCCGACCATGTGACGGCCCTGATCGTTCCCGGATCGGGTCTGGTCAAGGAACAGGCCGAACAGGAAGGTTTGGACAAGATCCTGCTGGAAGCCGGTTTTGAATGGCGCGAGCCGGGATGTTCCATGTGCCTGGCCATGAACGAGGACAGGGTGCCTGCGGGTATGCGTTGCGCCTCCACGTCGAACCGCAACTTCAAGGGCCGCCAGGGTGCCGGTGCGCGCACCCATCTGGTCAGCCCGGCAATGGCGGCGGCAGCTGCCGTCAGCGGCCATCTGGCCGACGTGCGCAAGCTCTGACCCCCGTTCGCGAAAGGAATCGTTCAAATGGAAAAATTCACCAAGCTGACGGGTGTCGCGGCACCCATGGACATGATCAACATCGACACCGACATGGTCATCCCCAAGCAGTTCCTGAAGACCGTCAAGCGCGACGGCCTGGGCAAGAATCTGTTCCACGATATGCGCTATGACGCCGACGGTAACGAAAACCCGGATTTCGTGCTCAACAAGCCGGCCTACCGGAACGCGGAAATCATCGTCGCCGGCGACAACTTCGGCTGCGGCTCGTCGCGTGAGCATGCCCCCTGGGCGCTCAAGGATTTCGGCATCAAATGCGTGATCTCCACGTCCTTTGCCGACATCTTCTATAACAACAGCTTCAAGAACGGCATGCTGCTCATCAAGGTGTCCAAGGAAGAGTTGGACAAACTGATGGACGACGCCGACCGGGGCGCCAACGCGACCCTGACCATCGATCTGGAAAACCAGACCATTTCCGGACCCGACGGCGGGGAAATCTCGTTCGACATCGACCCCTTCAAGAAGCATTGCCTGATCAACGGCCTGGACGACATCGGCCTGACCGAGCAGAAAGTGAAGAAGATCGACAGCTTCGAAGAACGTCGCGACGCCGCGCAGCCCTGGATTCCGGGTGCCGCGACCGTCAGCTGAGCCACGCGATAAAAATCAAAGACGAGGAAACCAGCCCATGGCTGCCAATAAGAAACTGCTGATGCTGCCCGGCGACGGCATCGGCCCCGAAGTGATGAAACAAGTCCAGACCATCATCGATTGGATGGACAAGCGCCGCCACGTCTCGTTCGACGTGGCGGAGGACGTGGTCGGCGGCGCCGCCATCGATAAATACGGCCAACCCCTTGGCGACAACACCCTGGCCGACGCCATGGGCGTGGACGCCGTTCTGCTGGGGGCCGTCGGCGGCCCCAAGTGGGACAACGTGGCGCGTGATCTGCGCCCGGAAATGGGCCTGTTGACCCTGCGCAAGGAAATGGACCTGTACGCCAACCTGCGTCCGGCGACGGTCCTGCCGGCCATGGCCAAAGCGTCGAGCCTGAAGGAAGATCTGGTGTCCGGCCTGGACATGCTGATCGTCCGCGAACTGACGGGCGGCGTCTATTTCGGCAAGCCGCGCGGCATCGAGACACTGGCCGACGGCAGCCGCAAGGCCGTCGATACCCAGGTCTATTCGGAAGCCGAGATCGAGCGCGTCTGCCGCCTGGCCTTCGAACTGGCGGGCAAGCGGTCGGGCAAGCTGCATTCCGTGGAAAAAGCCAACGTGATGGAGACAGGCGTGCTGTGGCGCGCCATCGCCACCGAAGTCGGCAAGGATTTCCCCGACATCGAACTGCATCACATGTATGCCGACAACTGCGCCATGCAGTTGGTGCGTCAGCCCAAGCAGTTCGACGTGATTGTCACCGACAACCTGTTCGGCGACATCCTGTCCGATTGCGCGGCCATGCTCACGGGATCGCTCGGCATGCTGCCTTCGGCCTCGTTGGGTGCGGCCGACAGCGACGGGCGGCGCAAGGCGCTGTACGAGCCGGTGCACGGCTCCGCCCCCGATATCGCCGGCCAGGGCATCGCCAATCCCATGGCCATGATCCAGTCCTTCGCCATGTGCCTGAAGTATTCCTTCGACATGGGCGAGGATGCGGACCTCATCGAGCAGGCCTGCAAGAACGTGCTGGACGCGGGCCTGCGCACCGCCGACATCATGGAAGCCGGGATGACCAAAATCTCGACCACCCAGATGGGCGAAAACGTGGCCAAGGAACTGGACAAGCTGGCGGCTTGACCGGTTCCTTCCGCCGGCCCACGACAAATAGTGTTCTGCGTCACAGCTTTGCAGCACACCGCTGCTTAGGTTAGTCCCTTAATAAACACTCGGTACCGGCGCGCCCCGACTCTGGGCGCGCCGCAGCCGGAGGGTCGAGCATGCGGGATTCAGAAGAACAGGAGGCCCCGTCGGAACTGTGCGGAACAGCTTCCGACGCCGGGCCCGACTGGCAGACCATCGTCGACAGCATCGATACGTCGATCCGCGCCTTTGACGCGGACGACCGGCTCGTCGCCTGGAACAAGGCCTTTACCGAGATTGCCGGCACCCCTCCACTGGAATGGCGCATCGGCATGACCCAGTACGAGGTGCTGGAGCAGCTGGCGCGGCGCGGCTACTACGGTGACGGCGATCCGAAGGAACTTGCGACCAAACGGCTTCGCACCATCCGCAACAACCGCGACCGCGGCGCACCCGAAGAAATCGCCGTCCTGCCCCGCATGTTCCGAACCCGCAAACGATTCTGGCGGGAAGACGGCATCCAGATCGCCACGTCGCGCAATATCGACCAGCAAACGATCATCGAACAGGAACTGGCCAACAAATCCGCGATCCTGAAAACTCTGTTCGAAACCCTGGATCAGCCGGCTTGCGTGATAGATGGCGACCATCGAATCATCGCCTGGAACGACAAGTTTCTGGAACTGAGCGGCCTTGATGCGAAAGACGCCCACGAGGGCATGCATATCCTCGAAACCCTGACCAGTTCCGCCCGCCTCGGCAATCTCGGCGAAGGTGATCCTGAAGAACTGGCCCGCGCCCGCTACCGGCAAATGTGGGAGAAAGGCACCCCCGCCCCGCACGAAGTCATCCACCGGGCGGGCGGGCGGACATTCGATGTCCACCGGGGGCAGTTGCCCGACGGCGGCGTGGTTTCCATCTTCAACGACGTGACGGAACGCGCCCGCGCCGCCGAGGAACTGCGCGAGGCCAAGGCCCAAGCCGAGAACGCCAACGCGGTGAAATCCGATTTTCTCGCCAACATGAGCCACGAGCTGCGCACGCCGCTCAACGCCATCATGGGCTTCGCCGAGATGATGATTCACACAAAATTCGACGATCCCGACCGTTATCAGGAATATGCCGGCGACATCCGAAACAGCGCCGAGCTGCTGTTGAACATCATCAACGATCTGCTCGACCTGTCGCGGATCGAGGCGGGCAAGACTGAATTCCGCCTGGTTACCGTCAACCTGTATGACTGCGCCTCGACCTGCGTTGACCTGATTCAACGGACGGACGGGGCTCAGCGCCTGACCATCGAAAACCTGGTGCCAAGCGACTTTCCCAATGTCCAGTTGGATGAGACCTTTCTGCGCCAGGCGTTGCTGAACCTGCTGTCCAATGCGGTCAAGGCGACGCCCGACGGCGGGCGTATCACCGTCACCGCCGAAATGTCCGGCTACGAGCGGTTCGCCCTGACCGTCGCCGATACGGGCATCGGCATGCCACCGGAAATGGTCGAGACCGTGTTCAACCCCTATGACGGATCAGGGAACAGTTATGTGCGCAAGGAGAAGGGCACGGGCCTAGGGCTGTCAATCGTCAAGCGCCTGGTCGAAATGCTGCGTGGCGACGTTTCCATCGTCAGCGCGCCGGGCGAAGGTACGGCCGTGCGCATGGACCTGCCAACCTCCTTCACACACCCGGGCAGTCACACGGATTAGCGGGATATCCCTGGTTTTTTCTTGCGTCACGGCCCCCTTGGGAGTATGCCAGCGGCCATGAACACGCATGACGCAATCCTGGCCCCGCTTCCCACCATTAAAGGGAAGATTAAAACCGCCACCACGAGGTGACGCGGGCTTGCTGCATTGTGCGATATTAGCAAACGGCCCGCGGATACACCCCGCGGGCCGTTTGCGTTAAGATACGCGCATCGTCCCGCCCGGGATGTTCGATCCAAGGGCCCCAGGGACGTAAGGAGAGTTGAGAGCATGGGTTATAAAGTTGCCGTCGTCGGCGCCACGGGCAACGTGGGTCGCGAAGTTCTGCAGATCATGGCCGAGCGGGAATTCCCCGCCGATGAGGTCGTGGCACTGGCCTCCGCACGGTCGGTGGGCCGCGAGATTTCCTATGGCGAGGACGAAGTCCTCAAGGTGCAGAATCTCGAAACCTACGACTTCAAGGGCACGGACATCGTGCTGTCCAGCCCGGGCGCCAAGGTTTCGGCCAAGTATTCGCCGATCGCCGCCGCCGCCGGCGCCGTCGTGATCGATAACACCAGCCAGTTCCGCATGGACCCGGACGTGCCGCTGGTGGTGCCGGAAGTGAACCCCGATGCCCTGGCCGGTTATGCCAAGCGCAACATCATCGCCAATCCCAACTGCTCGACCATCCAGATGGTGGTGGCGCTGAAGCCGCTGCACGACCTGCAACCGATCAAGCGGGTGGTGGTGTCGACCTATCAGTCCGTGTCCGGATCCGGCAAGGCCGGGATGGACGAACTGTTCAACCAGACGCGCGGCATCTATTCCAACGAGCCGTTCCACAAGTACCAGGAAAAGTTCACCAAGCAGATCGCCTTCAACTGCATTCCCCATATCGACGTGTTCATGGACGACGGGTCGACCAAGGAGGAATGGAAGATGGTGGTCGAGACCAAGAAGATCCTGGACCCGGACATCGCCGTTCATGCGACTTGCGTTCGTGTGCCCGTGTTCATCGGCCATTCGGAAGCGGTCAACATTGAGTTCGAATATCCGGTCAGTGTTGAAGAAGCGCGCCGCGCCCTGCGCAAGGCGCCCGGCGTGACCGTCGTCGACCACCAAGCCGACGAAGGCTATGTGACACCGATCGAATGCGCCGGCGAGGACCCGGTCTACGTGTCGCGCATCCGCAAGGACCCGACCGTCGAACACGGCATCAGCATGTGGGTTGTCTCCGACAACCTGCGCAAGGGGGCGGCGCTGAACACGGTGCAGATCGCCGAGGAACTGATCCGCGCCTACATGAAGAAGGCGGCCTGATCCGATGACGACACAGGCGACGCAGGTGACCGCCCCTCGACACAGCCGCATCGGCCAATGGATCGGCCTGGGCGTGATTGTTCTCTGCGTCGCCATCATCGGCTATATCGCCAGCCAGCGCCCGGCCGAAATCAGCCTGGCCGATGCGGAGAACCACAAACAGGTGGAGGTCGGCCAGCTGACCTATCAGCAGACCTGCATGGCCTGTCACGGGGTCAAGCTGAAGGGTAAGCCGTCGTGGGAGGTTGACTCAGCCAAACAGGCCGGCATTCCGCTGTCCGCCGACGGCACCACCTGGCACATGTCCGACCGCCATCTGTTCGACGCCATCGCCACCGGCACCCGCGTGAAGGGCGGCAAGACCGACCGTATTCACGACACGGCCTTTGGCAAAGCCCAGGGCGGGCG
This sequence comes from Rhodospirillales bacterium, assembly GCA_048263775.1. Lineage (GTDB taxonomy): Bacteria > Pseudomonadota > Alphaproteobacteria > Rhodospirillales > Casp-alpha2 > UBA1479. The sequence goes on along the minus strand of JBLXDU010000002.1, from coordinate 274,362 downwards.
CCTAACGGATGCGGAAATCTGGGCCCTCATCGCCTATTTCAAGACCACCTGGACCGCGCGCCAGATCGAATCCCAAAAGGAAACGGGTCTGCGCGAACGGCCCACGGCCCCCGCGCCGAAATGACCGGCTGGCCGGTGACGCGCCGCCGGGCGCTGACCGGCCTGGGTGCGGCGGCGGGTGCCGCCCTGATTTCCGTCACCCTGCCGCCATTGGCCCGCGCCAAGGGCAATATCCGCGACGTCCGCCTGCAGGCGGGCCCGGCCACGGCGCGGCTGATCGGCCCGGAAGGCCCAGAGACCGCCGTCTGGGCCTATAATGGGCGCACGCCGGGCCCCGTGATCCGGGCCATGCAGGGCGAACGCCTGCGCGTGCATTTCAAGAACACCCTGGAACAGCCGACCACGATCCACTGGCACGGCATCCGCCTTTCCAACGCCATGGACGGCGTGCCCTACCTGACCCAGGATCCGGTGCCGCCCGGCGGGACCTTCACCTACGAATTCGATGCCTTCGATGCCGGCACCTATTGGTACCATCCGCATTTCAATTCGTCGGAACAGGTCGCCATGGGCCTGGCGGGTGCCCTGATCATCGACGAACCCGCCCCGCCCGAAGTCGACCGCGACGTGTTGTGGGTCATCGACGACTGGCGACTGACCAAGGATGCCGCCATCGCCTCTTTCGACCGGCCCTTTCACGACATGGTCCACGGCGGGCGGTTCGGCAACACGGTAACCGTCAACGGCCAGATCGCCGAGGACGTGCCCGTGACCCCGGGCGAGCGCATCCGCCTGCGCATCGTCAACGTCGCCAACGCGCGCATCTTCCGCCTGATCTTCACCGGCCACCGGCCCTGGTTGGCGGCCATTGACGGCCATCCCGTGCCGCCCCGGCAGTTCGACGAAGGGCAGTTGGTCATCGCCCCCGGATCGCGGGCCGACCTGATTATCGACATGACGGGCAAGACCGGCGACCGCTTCACCGTGATCGACAATTCGCCCGAGGGCATCCGCTACCGCTTGGCCGACCTGGCCTATGGCCCCGCCCCGGCAACCCCGCCGCCCACGCGCAGGGCACCCGAGGCCTGGGCCGACAATCCGATATCCGAGCCGGACCTGGACAGGGCGACACGCCTGGAACTGGTCATGGAAGGGGGTGCCATGGGCGGACTGGAGAGCGCCCTGTACAAGGGTGAAAAACTGACCGGCCGTGAGTTGGCCCGCCAACATGGCATGGTATGGTCGTTCAACGGGGTCGTTCATCCACCCATGCAATACGGTGAGCACAGCCACCCCATGTTCACCTTCAAGAAGGGGGAAAGCGTGATCCTGGCGATCCGCAACGACACCGCCTTCGAACACCCCATCCACCTGCACGGCCATACCTTCCGCGTGCTGACCCGGAACGGCAAACCGGTCCCAGACCGGCCCTGGCAGGACACGGTGCTGCTTACCGTTGACGGCGAGGCGGAAATCGCCTTCGTCGCCGACAACCCGGGCGACTGGATGCTCCATTGTCACATCATGGAACACCAGAAGTCCGGGATGATGGGGCACTTCCGAGTCGGTTAGGCGGCAATGGCGACGGGCATCCTGTCACCGCTTTCCGGTTTGCTCAAAACCGCTATGATCGCGGCTTGACCGGGCGGCTTTCTCTGATCGGTCTCAATCCGCCAACGGCGACACGGAGATGGTCATGACGGCAGGCATCGACTTGACGGCGGAAGCCGAAGACATCGCGAAAGATCAGCCGCTGATCGAAGACATCCGGCTGCTCGGCCGGCTGCTCGGGGAGACCGTGAAGGCGCAGCAGGGCGACGGGGTGTTCGACCTGATCGAAACCATCCGCCGCGTGTCCGTGCAGTTCCACCGCGAGGACGATCTGTCGGCGCGGCAGGCGCTGGAAGACATCCTCCGTGCCCTTGATCCCGCACTGGCGGTCCAGGTCATCCGCGCCTTCAGTTATTTTTCCCATCTGGCGAACATCGCTGAGGACCATCACCACGTGCGGCGCACGCGCCATCACGCCATCGCCGGATCAAAGCCACGGCGGGGAACCATCGCCGACGCACTGGACCGGGCCTTCGGCGCCGGTCTTTCCCCGGCCGAGGTTCGGGCGTTCTTTGAAAATGCCCAGATCAGCCCCGTGCTGACGGCGCACCCGACCGAAGTGCGCCGGCAAAGCATGATGCACCGGGAGATCGCCATCGCGGACCTGATCGCGCGGCGTGAACGAGCCGACCTGACGCCCGATGAACATCGCGAGATCGAGGACCGTTTGGCCCGGGCCGTTCTGGTTCTGTGGCAGACCAACTTGCTTCGCCAGACGCGCCTGGATGTCATGGACGAAGTGACCAACGGCCTTACCTATTTCGACCATACCTTCTTCACCGAACTGCCCCGCCTGTTCGCGGAAGTCGAGGACCGTCTTGCCGCGGCCGGCGCCGATACGGACACGGCCGCCCTGCCGTCGTTCCTGATGATCGGCAGCTGGATCGGTGGCGACCGGGACGGCAATCCCTTCGTCGATGCCAACGTGCTGCGGGGCACCCTGCGCCGGCACAGCGAGAAGGCGCTGACCTTCTACCTGCAGGAGGTTCACAAGCTCGGGCAGGAGCTTCCCCTATCCTCGTTGATCGTGGACGTGTCGCCAGCCCTTGCAGAATTCGCAGCCGGGTCGCCGGACACCTCGTCGCACCGCAATGCAGAACCCTACCGCCGCGCCCTTAGCCGCATATACGCCCGCTTGGCCGCGACGCAGCAGAACCTCAACGGGGTCGCACCGGCGCGCGCGCCGCTGGGCGAGGCCGCGCCATACGGCAGCGCCCGCGAGCTGAGCGACGACCTTCAGATCATTCACGACTCACTGGTGCAGAACGGCTCCCTCGCGCTGACGAAGGGCCGGCTTCGCCATCTGCGCCGGGCCGTCGACTGCTTCGGATTCCACCTTGCCCGCCTTGACCTGCGGCAAGGATCGGACGTTCACAATGCAACCCTGGCGGAACTTCTGGACGTGGCCGAACCCGGCACCGACTACCTGGGCATGGACGAACAGGCGCGGCGCGACCTTTTGTGCGCCGAACTTCTGGGTCGGCGCCCCTTGATTATCCCGCGCCACGCCTATTCCGAAACGACGGCGAAGGAACTGGGCGTCCTGCGGACGGCGCGCGACGGGCTGGACAAATACGGCGCCGATGCCATCCGCACCGCCATCGTGTCCAACACCCGGGAAGCCTCCAACATCCTCTGCCTAGCGGTCCTGTTGAAGGAAGCCGGGCTGATCGACGAGACGGGGCAAAGCAGCCTCAACCTCGTGCCCCTGTTCGAAACCATCGACGATCTGCGCCGCTCGGTCGAAATCATGGATGCCCTGCTGTCGGCGCCCGCCTACCGCCGCTTGATCGACAGCCGCGACGGGCTGCAGGAAATCATGCTGGGCTATTCCGACAGCAACAAGGACGGCGGTTACGTCACCTCGGGGTGGGAACTGTACAAGGCCGAGACCGGCCTGGTCGATCTGTGCCAACGCCATGGCGTCAAGCTGCGCCTGTTCCACGGCCGGGGCGGGTCCGTCGGGCGCGGCGGCGGCCCCAGTTTCGACGCCATCCTGGCGCAGCCGGCGGGAGCGGTCGACGGCCAGATCCGCCTGACCGAACAGGGCGAGATCATCTCGTCCAAATACACCAACCCGGAGGTCGGCCGCCGCAACCTGGAAATTCATGTCGCGGCGACGCTCGAGGCCTCGCTGCTGCATCCGTCCGACGGCCCCGTGCCCGAGGCCTTCACCAGCGCCATGGATCGGCTGTCGGATCTGGCTTTCCGCGCCTACCGCGACCTAGTGTTCGAGACGCCCGGGTTCAACGACTACTTTCGCGCCTCGACCGTCATTGACGAGATTTCGACTCTGAACATCGGATCGCGGCCGGCATCGCGCAAGGCGTCCGGGAAGATCACCGATTTGCGCGCCATCCCCTGGGTGTTCAGTTGGTCGCAATGCCGGATCATGCTGCCGGGATGGTACGGGTTCGGATCGGCCGTTCAGGCCTGGCGGGGCGAAGCGGGCGACGGCGCCCTTGACCTGCTGCGACGGATGCACCGCGACTGGCCGTTCTTTGCCACCTTGCTGTCGAACATGGACATGGTGCTGGCCAAATCGAACATGGCGATCGCCTCGCGCTATGCGGACCTGCTGCCGGACAAGACCCTGCGCGATACCATTTTCAACCGCATCCGCGAGGAACGCATCGCGACCATCACGGCGCTGTTCGAGATCACCGGCAACGACCGCCTGCTCGCCGGTAATGCGCTTCTCGCCCGATCCATCGAGAACCGCTTTCCCTACATCGACCCGTTGAACCACCTGCAGGTCGACCTGCTGCGCGCCCACCGGGGCGGCGCCGACGACCCCAAGGTGCTGCGCGGCCTGTTGCTTTCCATCAACGGCATTTCGGCGGGCCTGCGCAACAGCGGATAGCCTCGCGGCCTGGAACTCAGACGAATTTCACGGCCGCGATCGGCGGCAGGCGCGCGTCCAACGCTTGCCAACTGTCGCCCGCGTCCTCGGATATCCAGAATCCGCCCGAGGTCGACCCGAAGGCCAGCCGTTCGCCCGTTTCGTCGACGGCCAGGGCATGGCGGTAGACCAAATCATAGGCATGGCGTTGTGGCAGGCCTTTGGACAGAACCTCGAAGGTCTTGCCGCCATCGCGGGTGCGCGAGACGACCAGCTTGCCGTGCTTGGGGATGCGCCGCTCGTCCTTTTCCGCCGGCACGAACCAGGCCGTGTCGCCGTCCGTCGGATGGGCCTGCACAGCGAAGCCGAAGCCCGTGGGCTTGGCCGCCGTCACCATCACCCAGTTCTCGCCGCCGTCGGTGGAACGGAAGATGGCGCTGTGGTGCTGACACCACATCACATCGGGCTGGCCCGGGCATTGGGCCAACTGGTGGATGTCCTGGGGGATGGGGTCGCCCTGCTGATCCGGCGGCATGTATTCGTTGGTCATGCCCTTGTTGATGACGTTCCAGGTTTTGCCTTCGTCCCGCGTCGCCCAGACACCGCCTGTGGACACGCCGACGGTGACATGGGTGGGGTCGCGGGGATCGACCAGGACGGAGGACAACCCCGGCTGCTCACCCCCGGCGACGCCGAACCATTGCTTGCGCCCCGGATGCCGCCACAGTTCCTCGACCAGGGACCAGGTTTCGCCCATGTCGTCAGAGCGGAACAGGCCGCCCGGCATGGTCCCGGCGTAAAGCCGCCCTGGCGCACCGCCCGGCGTGAAATTCCAGATACGGCCAAGCGTCCAGGGATGGGGGTCATCGTCGGCATCCGCCGGTTTTTCCGGAAAGGTCGGCATGGCCATTTCCGACCATTTGCCCTTGTTGTCGCGGCGCCACAGCTTGGGCCCGAAATGCCCCAGGTCGGGGGCGGCCAGGGTCATGCCGTCGATGGTCAGAACGGCGGAGATCGGATCGCCCAGGAAGTGGCTGGCGACGATGTCCCAGCCACCGTTCTTGCGGGCGATTTCAAACAGGCCCTTGCGGGTCGCTACCTGCAACAGATCACTCATCACTTGTTCCTCTTACCTCAGCCCCCGGACAGGGCCTGGAATACGTGGATTTCTTCGTCCGGCCCCACGGGGTCGGTCAGTTTCTCGCGGTCCCGGGCCGGCTTGCCCGCGACGAACACCGCGACGTGGCGACGCAGCGCCCCCTGGTCATCCAGGATGTAGCTTTTGAGCGCCGGATGGTCCGTGAACACGGCGGCCAGCGCCGCCCCCAGGGTCGCAGCCTGCGGCCCCACATCGACACTCGGGGCCGGCAGGAAGCGTTCCAACTGGCTGGTGAAATGCACGGTCGCCATGGCGCGTCGGGTCACCCGGCCGCCAGAAGGGCGGCAATCTTGTCGAGGCACATGCCCCAGCCCTGGCCGTGCAGGTCGCGCGCGTCGCCATCGGCGAAGGCTTCGTGGCGCAGGGTCAGTTCCGTGCCGCCGTCCTGTTCCGCCAGGGTCACGGTGACCAGGGTGTCCGCGCCCTTGAAGCCGGCCGCTTCCCAGGACCAGGTGAAAACCAGACGGTCCGGTTGGGATATCTCGCGGTACACGCCCCACACGCGGTTGACAGTGCCGTCGGGCATACGGCCTTCGGAAACGAATTCACCGCCCACGCGTAGATCGTTGCGGAAGGTGACATCGCTTTCCGGCGCGCACCCCAGCCAGCGGACGACATGCTGCGGCTCCGTAAACATGCGGAAGACCAACGCCCTGGGGGCTGCGAACCGGCGCGTGACGACCAAGGTGTCGGCGGCGGCAGGGGCTGTTTTGATCTGTGAGGTCATGGCACCGGCGTCCCTTCAACCGTTGTGATCGGCGAGATATCCGCCCAGACGATCCAGGCTGGCGTTCCAGCCTTCGCCATGAGCCGCACAGGCGTCTTCGGTGGCGAAGGATTCGTGGCGTAGCGTCAGTTCCGTCTGGCCGTCCTTGTCAACGAACGTGACGGTGACCAGGGTCTCTCCGCCCCGGAAGTCGTCGGTGTTTTCCCAGGCCCAGGTGAAGACCAGACGTTCCGGCGCCTCGATCTTGCAGTAGACGCCGGTGATGCGGTGCGTATGACCGCCGGCCAATTGCATGACGGCGGTGAATTCGCCGCCGACCCTAAGGTCGTTGGTGAAATCGACGTCACCCGCTTCGGCGCAGCCCCACCAGCGAACGATATGTTCCGGCTGGGTCCACAGTTTGAACAACAGGGCGCGGGGTGCCGCGAAGGTGCGTGTCAGCAGCAAGTTCGTGCGGGGTGTGTCGAGTTCCGCGGGTTCGATGGAATCCATGTCTGCCCCTCCCCGGGCCAGAAGTTAAGATTATCGGGTTACTGTTCCAGGTAGGTGTGCAGCCGCTCAAAGGTGCCGGACCATCCGCCTTGCATGGCGGGGATGCTCATGGCGAAAATCTGCTGTTCTTCCGCCGTGGCGTTGTGCGGCTCGGCACGCAGGATGATTTCCGTCTCGTCGCCTAGGTCCCTGAACGTGACGACGTTCAAGGTCTCAAGCGGCCAGTTGTCGGCGAAGGGGGCTCGGGCGAAAGCCCCCTCCGGGTCGGAGAAGCCGGAAAGATAGATCAGCCGTTCCGGCGCCGTGATTTCCTGGTATTGGAAGATGCCCCATAGCACCCCCATACCCGGCACCGTCATGCAGTAATGGAAGGTACCGCCCACGCGCAGGTCGACGCGCGAATGCGACATGGTGCTGCCGTGCGGACCGAACCAGTCCGCAAGCTGGCCTTCGTCGGTCCAGGCCTGCCAGACAAGATCGCGGGGCGCCTTGACCCGGCGGGACATCTCGAACACGGACAAGGCGTTAGTGCCGCTCATCGCTGGCATCCTTTTTCTGTATTTCTTCCAAATAAGCTTCAAGCCGGTCGAAGCTCTGCTCCCAGAACCGGCGGTATTCCTCGACCCAATCAAAGACCGGCTTCAACCCCTCGCCGTTCAGGCGGCAGGGCCGCCATTGCGCCTGGCGGCCACGCTCGATCAGGCCGGCGCGCTCCAGCACCTTCAGGTGGCGGGAGATCGCGGGCATGGACATGGCGAACGGTTCACTGAGTTCCGACACCGACGCCTCGCCCCGCGCAAGCCGCGCCAAGATCGCCCGACGGGTCGGGTCGGCCAGGGCCTGGAAGGTTTCGCTGAGGGCATCTGTGGTCATATCGTATCGGGCTTTCTTTATTTAACGCATTGGTTAAATACTAAATCAGCATCGGCCTGTCAAGCGCGCTCCCATGACCATTTCGGGTCAGCGCACGGCTTGTGGTTTGAAGCTGCGTTCCGGTTGCGTGAGCAGATCGCGGCGGCGGATCACCGGCAGGTCCAGATCACTTTCATCGGCAGCTTCCAGCAACCCGTGGACCGAGGCCGTGGCCCGCGCCGCCGCATCGCGCAATGCCATGCCGGCAAGCAGATGCCCGATGAGCAGGCCCGCGAACACGTCGCCCGCCCCTTTCGCCCGGCGGGTCAATTTCGGCGCCTCGATCAGCCATTCGCCCTCGTCGTCGACGGCGAGTGTCCCGATCATCAATCCGCCCAGGTTCGGATCTGGGTGATCGGGCACGGAGGTCACGACCACGGCCCCCGTGCCCCGCGCGCGCAGCGCATGGGCGGCGGCCACGGCCGTGCCGACATCGACCACCCGGTCGCCGGTCAGCTGTTCCAGTTCGAAGGCATTAGGCAGGGCTAGGTCGGCGCGCGGCAGGGCGTCGCCGCGAAAGAACGGCACCAGGGCATCGTCCACATAGATGCCTTCGTCGCGGTCGCCCAGGATCGGATCGCAGACATAGAATGCCCCGGCCCGCGCTGCCTTGACCCGGTCGACAATGCCAAGCGCCGCCCGCGCCGTATCGACCCCGGCCATATAGCCGGTCATCACCGCGCGGAAGGCGGGTGCACCGGCCAGCGCCAGCACCGCATCGGCCAGGGCCCGGACCTCGTCGGCGGGGACCCGCCGGCCGGTCACCGTCCTGTGGCCCGGATGGTTCGACAGCACCACCGTATCCACGGAAACGACATCACGGCCCAAGGCCTGCAGCGCCGGGACGACAGCGCTGTTGCCCACGTAGCCGCGTGAAACCCGGGAATGGAAGGACAGAACGGACATGCGCGGAAGCTTGCCACCGGTTGCGGGAACTTGCTAGTGTGCGCCGCAACATAATCACCGAATTTCCCGCCCATTTGATCGTCCAAGGAGAGCTCGAAGATGGCCCTCACCATTCGGCCCCGCCGTTCCGTTCTGTACATGCCGGGGTCAAACGCCCGCGCGCTCGAGAAAGGCCGCACCCTGGCCGCCGACGGCCTGATCCTGGACATGGAGGACGCCGTCGCCCCCGACGCCAAACAGACCGCCCGCGACCAGATCACGGCGGCGATCGCCGAAGGCGGATACGGCGGTCGCGAGTTGATCGTGCGCACCAACGGGCTCGACGGTCCCTGGGGCGAGGACGACCTGAAGGCCGCGGCCAAGATGGGCGCCGACGCGGTGCTGTTGCCCAAGGTCGAAAGCAAAGCCATGGTCGATCAGGCCATCGCTATCCTGGATGCCGCCGGGGCTCCTGCGGACCTGCCGATCTGGGCCATGATGGAAACGCCGCTCGGCATGCTGCACGCCGAGGAAATCGCCTTTTCCAGCCCGCGCCTGCAATGCCTGGTGATGGGCACGTCGGACCTGGCCAAGGACCTGCGCGCCCAGCACACGCCGGACCGCATTCCCTTTATGACGTCCCTCGGTCTGTGCATTCTGGCCGCGCGTGCGGCGAAGATCGCGATCCTCGACGGCGTGCATCTGGACTTGGCCGACGACGACGGCTTTATGACGTCCTGCCGCCAGGGCCGGGAATTGGGCATGGACGGCAAGACCCTGATCCATCCCAAGACCATCGCCATGGCCAACGAAGCGTTCTCACCGTCGGAAGATGAAATCGCCTGGTCCAAACGCATCATCGAGGCCCACGCCGAGGCGGAAAAGGCAGGCAAGGGCGTGGTCCTGGTCGACGGTAAGCTGATCGAGAACCTCCACGTCGAAGGCGCCAAGCAGATGGTCGCCATGGCCGATGCCATCGCCAAGATGGAACAAGCTGCCGAATAATCTCCTTCCCAACCCATGCGACCGGAACACCACAGGCCATGAGCGACAAGACAAACCGGGGCAATTTCTTCGAGGATTTCGTCCCCGGACAGGTCCTCCGTCACGCCACGCCGCGCACGGTGACCGAGGGCGAAATCGCGCTCTACACCGCTCTTTACGGCAATCGCTTCGCCCTGCAGTCGTCGGATATGTTCGCCATGGCGTTGGGCTACGACGGCATGCCCGTGGACGACATGCTGGTGTTCCATATCGTGTTCGGAAAGACGGTGCCGGATATCTCGCTCAACGCCGTGGCCAATCTGGGCTATGCAGACGGGCGGTTCGGGGTGCCGGTCTATCCTGGCGACACGCTGAGCGCCCAGTCCGAAGTCATCGGCGTGAAGGAAAATTCCAACGGCAAGACCGGCGTCGTCTGGGTCCGCACCACGGGCACCAATCAGCGGGGCGAGGAAGTCTTGTCCTACGTGCGCTGGGTGATGGTCCGCAAGGGTGACGAAGCCGCGCCGGCACCAGTTACCCAAGTGCCAGACCTGCCCGACGCCGTCGCGGCCGAGGATTTGGCCGTGCCGGAAAGCCTGAGCCTGGCCGCCTATGACGAGATCGCCGCCGGCAGTGCCCATTTCTGGGACGACTATGCCGTGGGCGAGAAGATCGACCATGTCGACGGCATGACGCTTGAAGAAGCGGAACACATGCTGGCGACGCGGCTCTACCAGAACACGGCCAAGGTCCACTTTGACCTGCACGCACAATCAGGTGGGCGGTTCGGCAAGCGCCTGATCTACGGCGGGCATATCATCTCGCTGGCCCGGAGCCTGTCCTTCAACGGCTTGGCCAACGCCTTCCACGTCGCCGCCATCAACGGCGGGCGGCACGTCACCCCCTCGTTCGCAGGCGATACGGTCTATGCCTGGTCGGAAGTGCTGGACAAGGCCGCCCTGCCCGACCGCGATGACGTTGGCGCGCTCCGCCTGCGGCTGGTCGCGGCCAAGGATCACCCCTGCGCCGATTTCCCGCTGAAGGATGCCGAAGGTAAGGACCACCCCGCCGTGGTTCTGGATTTCGATATCTGGGCCCTGATGCCGCGCCGGGCCTAATTCGCCACCCGGGCGCCCATCCACGTCCGTTTCCCGGCTCGGCCTGTCATCCCCACCCTGCCTTGTCCACGTGTGAGCAAACTGCCTCACGCGGAATGGCCCGCATGTTGATGTTTCAAGAAATGTTATGTTATAACATATTAATCATTAACATAAGCGCTAATGATAATTATTATCCATTCCGTTCCGTCTCATGATAAGAACGATTCGCAAACAAGGCGCGACGTCGCCGCGCAAAGATCACTAAAGGGGTTACGAATGACGAAGAGCAACAAACGTTTCACATCCACCTTACTGGCCACGACAGCCCTGATCGCCGGCCTGGGCTTGGCAGCCGCACCGGCGTCTGCGGGATCCATCAAGAACAACAGCCCCGTTGAGCTGACCGTCGGCGGGCAGTTGAACCGCGCGTTTCTGTACGTCAATGACGGCGAGGAAGGCATGTACCGCCATGTCGACAACGAAAACGATTCGACACGGTTCTTCCTGAATGCCGACGGCAAGATCAACGAAGACTGGTCGGTGGGCACGCAGTTCATCATGTTGATGCGCTCCAACCCGTCGAACGAGATGAGCGCCACCGTGGAATCCGCGGGTACCGGCAGCTTCGAGGAAGAAGCCGCCGAGGTTTATTTCACCCATAAACGGCTCGGTACCTTGTGGCTGGGCCAGGGCGACACGGCGACCAACGGTATTTCTGAAACTGACCTGTCCGGGACCGGCGTCGCGGGTTATTCGTCGGTCGGCGATGTGGCCGGCGGCTTCGCCTTCGTCACCTCGGCGACAGGCGCCCGCTCGACGGCGACCATTGGCGGCTCGGCCGACAACCTGGACGGCCTCGATACGGCCGACCGCATCCGCTACGATTCGCCCGAAATCAACGGCTTCCACCTGTCCACGAGCCTACTCAGCGGCGGTGCCGTCGACGCGGCGCTGTACTATGCCGGCGAGATTTCCGGTGCCACCGTCGAGGCGGCCGTGGGCTGGTACAACACTTCGTCCAACCCCAACAACGAGGACCAGTTCGAAGGCGGCTTCTCGGGCTCGATCTCGGCCCTGTTACCCAGCGGTTTCAACCTGACCCTGGCCGCAGGCACAAAGTCCGCCGCCACCCAGGGCCGCGACGATCCGAAGTTCTATTACGGTAAGGTCGGCTATCAGGCGAAGCTCAATACCTTCGGCCCGACCGCCTTCGCCGTCGACCTGGGACGATTCGAGGATTCGGCGCAGAACGGCGACACCCTCGACACCTTCGGCGCCCAGGCGGTGCAGGAGATCGAAGGGACCGGCTCCAGCGTCTATGTCGCCTACCGCTATCACACGCTCGATCGCAGCGGCACCGACTTCGATGCCATTCACTCGATCATGACCGGGGCATACGTGGCCTTCTAATTCCAGGACTTCCGACCAAGGAATATCCAACGGGCCCCGTCAATCGGGGCCCGTTTCCTTTTCCGGGGCCTGGGCCCGGCGGCAGCGGGCGGCGGCCATCAGCGTGATGGCGCCGAAAATTCCCGCGAACAAAGTCATGGCAAGAACCCCGTCATATCCGGCAACCAGCCAGACCAGCCCCGCCAGGCCGGGGGCGAGGGCGGAAAATCCGATATAGGGCATGGCCAGAATTCCGGCGATGACGCCATAACGCCTGCGGCCCAGAAGTTCGGCGACAATGACCGGGCGGGTGATGCTCATGACCCCATTACCGGCCCCTTGGAACAACACGAAAACAACCAGCAGGCCGGGCACCGCATGGGCCCCCAGCAAGGCTGCCGAGGCAATCGCCATGGCCAGTAGACTGACGGCTGCAATAGGCGGGGCCGAGGTCACGTGACGCTGCACGGCAAGCACGCAAAGCCGGCCCGCGACCTGCATGGGCCCGATCATCGATGCGGCCAGAACCGCCGTTTCCGGCCCGACGCCGCGTTCCGCCAGCAACGGCAACATGTGGGAAATGATGGCGAAATGATTGAACGCCATCATGGCGTAGGCGACGGCGAGCAGCCAAAACACGATATTCCGCGCCAGGTTCAGCGGCTTTCCCGTATTCGCCGCCGCATCTTCGGTCCGGGCCGGGGCTTCTTTGCCATGGTGGGCCAGACCGAAGAACAGCAGCGGCACGCAGACGAAAGCCGCCAAACCGGCAAACACCAGCACCACGTTGCGCCAACCCATGATCGCGTCAAGGGTATGGACCGTCGGGAACGCCACCGTGCCGGCAAACCCCGCGACCAGGGTGACGACAGTGATCGCCTGGCGCGAACGGTCGCCCATGATCCGGGTCAGGATCGCGAAACAGGGTTCATACAGGCAACCAGCCATGATCACGCCGATCCCGGCCCAGACAGCATAGAATTCCCACAATTCGGTCACCCGCGACAGCGCCACCAGCATCACCGCGCCCGTGAAGGCGGAGCCGATGAACAGACGCCGGCCGTGTCCATGATCGATCAGGCGCCCGGCGACGGGGGCAAGGAAAGCGGAGACCAGAAGAGCCGCGGTCAAAGCGCCCGCGATTTCCAACTTGGTCCAAGGGAATTCCTGTTCCCAAATGCCCAGCAAGGCCGGGAACAGATAGTAGAAACCGGCCCACAACAAGGTTTCCGCCACGGCGAGCGGCCAGACAACGCGGCGGAACGTATTACCAGACGCCACGGGGATGCTCCTTGGTGGGCAACGGCGGAAACGCGGGCGGACGCCCACTGCATTTGTTTAGACCAATTTTCTCATGGAAGCAAAACAAGGGGGCCAAACAAGCGGATGCGCATATTCCATAAGAAGAGGCGTCAGGGATACAGGTCCTGGGACACCTGCATCTCGTGCCGACAAGCGACACACCTGACACCTCTCTTGGAGCCGGCCAGGCTCCACGCTTACGAAAAACGCCTATCCGCCTGTGAAAACCCTTCCTCCCGCGGCCGCACCCTGGGCAGAGATCGAACCCCGGGACGATGGGTCTTTGGACTTGCGACCGGCGCGCGTTCGAAAACGTGCCCCGGGCCTGGGCCCTACGGCGGGATGCCGGACTGCGGCTGATACCGGCTCTCCCTCCCTCCGGATCGGCGAAGCGAAGCTTCGTCTTTCTTTCGGGTGGCCCGACCGGACGGCCGGGACCATGGCGACGCCTTTCAAAGCGCGCAACATCATGGTCTTGGCATATGTGTCGCGGCAACGCGGAAACCTGGGGATTAGCGGCGAAAGTTGTGCATAACTCCCGTATCTTCCCACATTTCATCCACAGGTTTTCCCCAGACGATCAGGGACATTCCACCTAACTCATTGAAAGGTTATGGAACCACCATATCGCCGCCGTCAAAACCGCGACGGCACAATCTGCATCGAGACTTGCGAACGCCAATGGGATTTATTGTGGGATACAAAAGACCATATACCATAAGTATCTGAAATCGTGACATATCCAATCGCCAACAGACGTTTGCGCAATTGCGAAATAGGCGTTAGGTTTGCCGCGGATTCATCACTAGGCGAGGTTCTCCCATGGCGCGTCGTGAACGGCCCCTGTCGCCCCATCTGCAGGTCTATCGGCCGCAAATCACTTCCGTACTGTCGATCACGCATCGCATGACCGGCATCGCCCTTGCGGGGGGCATCCTGATCCTGACCTATTGGCTGACGGCCGCGACCTACGGCGCCGACGCCTTCGCCGACGCGCAGGCGGTCATCGGATCCTGGGTCGGCCAGGTGGTTCTCTGGGGGCTTCTATTCTCTCTTTATTATCATCTGGGCAACGGCATCCGGCACCTGATGTGGGACGCCGGGTCTGGCTTCGACCTGCCGTCGGTCCGGCGCACAGGCATGCTGGTCGTGCTGTTCGCCGTCGTCATGACGGCGGCGACGCTCGGTTGCGCCTACTTCGTGATCGGAGGTTAAGCCCATGGAAATGCGATCCCCCTTAAGCCGCGTGCGCGGTCTGGGTGCGGCCCACGAAGGCGTCGCCCATTGGTGGGCCCAGCGCTTGACCGGCATCGCCCTGGTGCCGCTGACCCTGTGGTTCATCTGGGCCATGTCCGGGCTTCTCGGCGCTGACCTTGCGGCAATGAAAGCCTGGATCGGCATGGGACAGAACGCAGTTCTGCTGATCCTGCTGATCGTCGCCGGCATGCATCATGCGCAGCTTGGCCTGCAGGTCGTGATCGAGGATTACGTCCATGCCGAAAGCGCAAAAACCGTTTCACTGATCCTTATCAAGCTCGGCGCCGTATTACTGGGTGTGCTCAACATCTTCGCCGTTCTCAAGCTGACCTTCGGGAGCTGATTCGCAAATGTCCAAGGCCTACGAACTCACCGATCATAAATACGACGTCGTCGTGCTGGGCGCCGGCGGCGCCGGGCTGCGCGCGACGCTGGGCATGGCGGCGGCGGGACTGAAGACCGCCTGCATCACCAAGGTGTTCCCGACCCGGTCCCACACGGTCGCGGCCCAGGGCGGGGTGTCGGCAGCGCTCGGCAACCTGGATGAAGACCATTGGGAATGGCACATGTACGACACCGTCAAGGGCGCCGATTGGCTGGGCGACCAGGACGCCATCGAATACATGTGCCGCGAGGCCGTGCCGGCGGTGATCGAAATGGAACACTTCGGCATGCCGTTTTCCCGCACCGACGACGGGCGCATCTACCAGCGCCCCTTCGGCGGCCACATGCGCAACTTCGGCGAAGCCCCGGTGCGCCGCGCCTGCGCCGCCGCCGACCGCACCGGCCATGCCATGCTGCACACCCTGTATCAGCAGTCATTGGCCCATAACGCGGAATTCTTCGTCGAGTATTTCGCCCTCGACCTGATCATGAGCGACGACGGCGTGTGTGAAGGCGTCGTCGCCTGGAACCTGGATGACGGCACCATCCACACCTTCCGCGCCCATCAGACCGTGATGGCGACGGGCGGTTACGGCCGGGCCTATTTCTCCTGCACCTCGGCCCATACCTGCACGGGTGACGGCAACGCCATGTTCGCGCGCGCCGGCCTGCCGCTGGAAGACCATGAATTCGTGCAGTTCCACCCGACCGGCATCTATGGCGCCGGCTGCCTGATTACCGAGGGTGCGCGCGGCGAAGGCGGCTACCTGACGAATTCCGAGGGCGAGCGTTTCATGGAACGTTACGCACCGACGGCCAAGGATCTGGCGTCCCGCGACGTCGTGTCGCGCGCCATGACCATGGAAATCCGCGAAGGCCGCGGCATCGGCGACAACAGCGACCACATCATGCTGCACCTGGAGCATCTGGGGGCGGACACGCTGATGAAGCGCCTGCCCGGGATCACGGAAACGGCCAAGATCTTCTCGGGCGTCGACGCCACGAAGGAACCGATCCCCGTGTTGCCGACCGTGCACTACAACATGGGCGGCATTCCGACCAACTACATGACCGAGGCCCTGAACCCCACGGACGACGATCCGGATGCGGTCAGCCCCGGCATCATGGCCGTCGGCGAATGCGCCTGCGCCTCCGTGCACGGGGCCAACCGGCTGGGCACCAACTCGCTGCTCGACCTGATCGTGTTCGGTCGCGCCGCCGGTCTGCGCGCCGCCGAAACCATCAAGCCGGGCTCGCCGCTGCGCCCTTATCGCTCGGGCTGCACGGACAAGGCGCTGGAGCGGCTCGACCGCATCCGCCATTCCTCGGGCAGCACCAAGGTCGCCGAGATTCGCGACGCCATGCAGCGCACCATGCAGAACGACGCCGCCGTCTACCGCACGTCGAAGACGCTGAAGGAAGGCTGCGAAAAGATGGACGCGGTCTGGAAATCCAAGGACGACATGCGCATCGAGGACCGCTCCATGATCTGGAACTCGGACCTGGTCGAAGCGCTGGAGTTGGAAAACCTGCTGATCTGCGCCAAGGCGACGATCCATTCGGCGGAAGCCCGCCACGAAAGCCGCGGTGCCCAGGCCCACGAGGATTATCCCGACCGCGACGACGCCAACTGGATGAAGCACACGCTCGCCTGGGTCAACGAGGACGGGTCCGTGCGTCTCGACTACCGGCCGGTCCACACCTGGACCCTGACCGACGAGGTCCAGTACATCGAGCCCAAGGCTCGCGTGTACTAAAAGAAGGAAGGAACGCAGCACATGGTCGAATTCAACCTTCCCGCCAACTCGCGCATCACCGAGGGCAAGACCGTCAAGGCCGCCCCTGACGCGACCAATATCCGCAAATTCAAGGTCTACCGCTGGGATCCGGACACGGACGACCTGCCCAGGGTCGATACCTACGAGGTCGATCTCGACCGTTGCGGACCGATGGTCCTGGACGCCCTGATCAAGATTAAGAACGAGATGGACTCGACCCTGACCTTTCGGCGGTCCTGCCGCGAAGGGGTCTGCGGGTCCTGCGCCTTCAACATCGACGGCACCAACACCCTGGCCTGTACCAAGGCCATTGAGGACATCAAGGGCGACGTGAAGATCTATCCGCTGCCGCACATGCCGGTGATCAAGGATCTGGTGCCCGACCTCAACGTGCCCTATGCGCAGCTGAAATCCATCGAACCCTGGTTGCAGGCCGACACGCCGGCGCCGACCCGCGAACGCCTGCAAAGCCCGGAAGAGCGCGAGAAGCTCGACGGTCTGTGGGAATGCATCCTGTGCTTCTGCTGTCAGACGTCCTGCCCGAGCTACTGGTGGAACGGTGACCGCTATCTCGGCCCGGCCATCCTGCTGCAAAGCTACCGCTGGATCGCCGACAGCCGCGACGAAGCCACGGGCAAGCGGCTCGACAACCTGAACGATCCGTACCGGCTGTACCGCTGCCACACCATCATGAACTGCACCAACACTTGCCCGAAGCACCTGAACCCGGGCCTGGCGATCGCCGAGATCAAGAAATCGATCGCGGCGCGGCAGTAAGTTTCATTCAATTTCGCCAACGAAAAGCCCGCCTCACGGCGGGCTTTTTGCTGTCTGGATCATCATCCCGGATCAGTCGTAGGACGGCGTGCCGTGCGGATCCTCGGGCTCCAGCGTGATGTCGCTGGTGATGTCGTGGCTCAGGCCCAGTTCAGGAATGCTGAGGGTCACCTTGGCGGTCACGCCGCCATCTTCGGCCAGCTTGCCGGACGCCAGGGCCGCACGCACCGCACCCTCGATCTCGCGCTGGCTGGTCACGCCGACCTGTTTCAGGAATTTCCTGATCTGCATGTTGAAGTGTTCTTCGTCCATCGGTCCCTCCGTCGTCCGGGCACGCCCATCCGCCATTGAACGGGCTGTTCCATTGCATCCTGGCAACCTAGGCCGTGCCCCGCGCCCGGGCAACGGCCAAAGCGGCCCTTTTCATTTCATGGAAATGGTCCTTTCATGGCCCTCATTCCAGGCCTAAACGGAAATCCGGCGCAGCCTGGGCCGCCCCCGACGACTTGAAGGACCACCACCATGTACCGCCCCAAGATGTTCGACATTACCGACGTCACCGACATGCACGGAATTATCCGCGCCAACGGCTTCGCCGCCCTGGTGACGGCGGGCAACCAGGGCATGACCGCAAGCCATATCCCCCTGCACCTGATGGATGACGGAGAATTCGGTTTGTTGTGGGGACATCTGGCCAAGGCCAATGACCAATGGCAAGCCTTCGACGGCACGGCCGAGGCCATGGCCATTTTCGGCGGCCCGCACACCTATATTTCGCCCAGCTGGTACGTAACGGAAAAGTCCGTGCCGACCTGGAACTACGAAGCCGTGCATGCCTACGGCCGGCCCAGAGTGATGGATGACCCGGATCAGGTGATCCGCCGGTTGGCGTCATTGACGGCGCAATACGAAGACGGCAAGCCGCCGCCCTGGACCATGGACGGCCTGCCCGATGATTTTGTGCGCGCGCAGTTGAAGGGCATTGTCGCCTTCGAAATGCGGATCGAGCGCCTGGAAGGCAAACGCAAGATGAGCCAGAACCGCAAGCCGGAGGATGCCCAGGGCGCCATCGACGGCCTGAAGGCAACAGGTGGCAAGGTCGAAAATCAGGTCGCCGAGATCGTCGCCAAAGCCAACAAGGACCGGCTTTAGGATCCGCGGAACGGCTGAACCAGCAGGTCGGTGAGCCGTAATTTTTGCGGGTCACGATAATCGCCGACGCCGATCGCCATGGCGTCGTGGCCATCGCGGGGCTGGGCCCGGTAGGTGCCGAACAGACGGTCCCAGACCGACAGGTTGAAGCCGAAATTGCTATCCGTCTCGTCCCGATGGACGGAGTGGTGAACCCGGTGCATGTCCGGCGTCACAAGGATCCGGCGCAGGACAGCGTCGAGCCCCAGGGGCAGGCGCAGGTTCGCATGGTTGAACAGGGACGTCGCGTTCAACACGACCTCGAACACCACCACGGCCGCCGCCGGCGCCCCTAAGGCCAGGACCAATCCGACCTTGATCGCGATGGACAGCAGGATTTCCAGCGGGTGGAAGCGCACGCCCGTGGTCGTATCAATGGCCAGGTCCGTGTGATGCACCCGGTGCAGGCGCCACAACACCGGAATGTGGTGAACGGCCACATGCTGGGCATAGATGGCGAGGTCCATCAGCAGCAGGGAAATCCAGAAAGCCGCCCAGCCGTCCAGCCCGAGCAGGGGAAACAACCCCCAGCCCTTGTCCGCCGCGAGCACCGCCGCCGCCACGGGCAGGAAGGCCGGCAGCGCCCAGGCCACGGCACGCACGGCCAGGGTATCAACCACGACCAAGGCCGCGTTACGCGGCCACCGTTGTGCCCGGTCCGTGTCCGGGCGGCGCGGCCACAGGGCTTCCGCCGCCGCCATGGCGATCAGCATGCCGGCGAAGCAGCCCAGCCGCAGCAGGGGCTCATGGGCCGAGATGAAGTCGTTGAGCGCGGTCATGCCTTGGTCTTCGATTACCTGATGAATGGCCGGGGGAATCCAGCTTCGGGCCTGTTTCCCGTTCCGAATTGGGATACGGTTGTAGTATGGTGCGTTTTCCCCCGGGCGGCCAGCAGGGCCACGGAAACGTGATACCCGGGGGGACGCGCCGCACCCAGCCGCACCAGGGTCGGCCGCCAACCTGGGAAGTGGTGCCTGGGAACGGATCCGGCGAACGGGTCCGGGGAAAGGGAACGGATGAACCTTAATTCGCTTCTGCACGCCCGCGCTGACGCGGGAAACCCCGTGCGCGTCGGCGTGATCGGCGCCGGCAAGTTCGGCTCCATGTTCCTCAGCCAAGCCCTCCATCATCCGGGCTTCCACGTCGTCGGCGTCGCCGACCTAAACCCCGCGACGGCGGAAAAGGCGCTTTTGAACACGGGTTGGCCGAAGGAACGGATCACCCGCCATTCCGCCGCCAAGGCGCTCAACAAGGGCATGACCTTCGTCACCGACGATGCCCTGTCGCTGATCGAACACGGCGGCCTGGAAGTCGTCGTCGAGGCCACGGGCATCCCCGAGGTCGGCATCAAACATGCGCTCGCCGCCTTCAGGCGCGGCCGCCACGTGGTCATGGTCAATGTCGAAGCAGATGTCCTGGCCGGTCCGCTGCTGGCCAAAAAGGCGGCTGAGATGGAGGTCGTCTACTCCATGGCCTACGGCGACCAGCCGTCACTGATCTGCCAGCAGGTCGACTGGGCCCGCACCATCGGGCTTGAGGTTGTCGCCGCCGGCAAGGGCACCCTGTATATGCCGGAATTCCATGCCTCGACGCCGGATACGGTCTGGTCCCATTACGGGCTGACCCCCGAGCGCGCCAAGGAAAGCGGCATGAACGCCAAGATGTTCAATTCCTTCCTCGACGGCACCAAATCGGGAATCGAAATGGCCGCCGTCGCCAATGCGACCGGCCTGACCCCGGCGCCGCACGGGCTCGATTTCCCGGCCGTGCCGGTGGATGAGCTGGCCTCGACCCTTATTCCGCAAGAGGCCGGCGGCCAACTGCACCACAAAGGCCAGGTCGAAGTGATTTCAAGCCGCGAACGGTCGGGCGAGGATCTGGAAAACGATCTGCGCTGGGGCGTCTATGTGGTGTTCGAAGCGCCGACCGACTACGTCAAGCGCTGCTTTTCCGACTACGGCATGATCACCGACGCCGGCGGCGGCTATTCCGCCCTGTGGCGGCCCTATCACCTGATCGGCCTGGAACTGGGCGTGTCCGTCGCCTATGCGGCAATCTTGAAGCAGCCGACGGGGGCGTCGACCCAGTTCGTCGGCGATGTCGCCGCCTGTGCCAAGCGCGACCTGCGCGCCGGCGAGGAACTGGACGGCGAAGGCGGATTTACCGTCTGGGGCAAGCTGATGCCCGCCGCCGACAGCCTGCGCACCAAGGCCCTGCCCATCGGGCTGGCGCAAAAGGTAAAGTTGAAACGCCCCATCAAACAGGGCGCCATCGTGACCTGGGACGACGTGGACCAGGACCGGACGGACGCCACCTACCAGTTCCGCCGCGAGATGGAGGCCCTGTTCGGCCCCGCGCCGAAGACCCCGGCGGGCGCGCCACCGGCCACACCCGGTGCCGCTTCGGGTGGCGGGACTGCATCCGGCCCCACGAAGCCCAAGGACAACCAGGTCGCCGCGGCAAGGAACTGACCCCTGCACGATCTCCAAAGACAAGAAAGGTGACCGCAGGTGTCGATCATCCGCACCCCGCAGGAAGCCTATGACGCGCTGATCAAAAACGGCGACGTGCGTCCCGACCCTGCCCAAGCCCATGCCATCAAGCGTCTGCAGGACCTGTCCGAACGGCTGCAAGGATACGGCTCCCAGATGGGTCGTTCCGGCTGGGCCGCGCGCCTAGGATTGGGCGGACGCAAGCAACCCCCGCCCAAGGGCATCTACATGTGGGGCGGCGTCGGGCGCGGCAAGACCATGTTGATGGACCTGTTCTTCGAGCACACCCCGGTCGAGGCCAAGAAGCACGTCCATTTCCATGCCTTCATGCAGGAAGTCCATCGCCGCATCCACGCCTTCCGTGAAGCCCAGAAAGCGGGCAAGGTCGGCGAGGAAAAGGACCCCCTGCCGGCACTCGCGCGGGTCATCGTCGATCAGGCCTGGCTTCTTGCCTTCGATGAATTCCACGTTACCGACATCGCCGACGCCATGATCCTGGGCCGCTTGTTCGAAACCCTGTTCGAACAAGGGGTGGTCGTGGTCGCGACGTCGAACCGGCATCCTAAGGATCTGTACAAGGATGGCCTGCAGCGCGAACGGTTCGTACCGTTCATCGAGACGTTCATCAATAAGATGGAGGTTATCGAACTGGATTCCGGCACCGACTACCGCCTACAGCGGCTGCAGGAACTGGACATTTACATCACCCCAAATTCTGCCGAGGCGGACAGGAAGCTTGAACGGGCCTTCCGCGACCTGACCGTGGGCATGGAGCCACGAGCCGTGACGCTGGCCGTCAACGGCCGGTCGATCGACATTCCGCTGGCCGCCGAGGGTGTTGCCTTCACCACGTTTTCGGATCTTTGCGCGCGGCCGCTGGGGGCCGGCGACTATCTGGCGATCGCGGAAAAGTTCCATTCCGTGGTGATGAACGGGGTGCCCAAGCTGGGCCCGGAAAAGCGCGACCAGGCCAAACGTTTCGTGACCCTGATCGACGCACTTTACGACGCCCGCGTCAATTTCATTTGCGCCGCCGACGCGCCGCCCACGGAGCTTTACACACAAGGTGACGGCGCGTTCGAGTTCGAACGCACGGTCTCGCGCCTGATCGAAATGCAGTCGCCCGAGTACATCGCCCAGCCCCACGGCAACGGCGTTTAGGGCAAATTGCCACCCGTGCCGTCCAGGCACAGGTGTCATGCAATTGAAAAATACAGATTGACCCGACACCTTGTTCTGGTTTTCTTAAGGTCTGAACCTATATTAGGGTTCAGAGACCCCCTCCGAGGCTGGCCCCGATGCCGCTGGCCGGGGGAAGACGTTTCAAGGAGCTTTCAGGCAATGGCCGCCGATATGACCCCATTGATCGTGCCCGATACGGTGATCCCGGCGGGCCCCGAGGCAACCTCGTGGACGGACGTCGACCCGAATATCGACCTGTGGGCGGAGATCGACCGGCTGCGCAAGGAAAAGAACGCCGTCATCCTGGCCCACTATTACCAGGACCCGGAAATCCAGGATCTGGCCGATTTCGTGGGCGATAGCCTCGACCTGTCGCGCAAGGCGGCGGCCACGGAAGCCGACATGATCGTGTTCTGCGGCGTGCGCTTCATGGCCGAGGTCGCCAAAATCCTGAGCCCGACCAAGACCGTCGTGCTGCCCGATCTGGAAGCCGGCTGTTCGCTGGAAGAAAGCTGCCCGCCCGACGACTTCGCCAAGTTCGTCGCCCAGCACCCGGACCACATCGTGGTCACCTACATCAATTCATCGGCCCGGGTGAAGGCCCTGTCGGACGTCATCGTGACCTCGTCCAACGCCGAACACATCGTGCGCAACCTGCCGGCCGACCGGCCGATCCTGTTTGCTCCGGACAAGCATCTGGGGTCCTACATCCAGCGCCAGACAGGCCGCGACATGATTTTCTGGAACGGCGCCTGCGTCGTCCACGACATGTTTTCAGAACGTGAGTTGGTCAAACTGAAGGCGCGCCACCCGGACGCCCCCGTTGCCGCTCATCCGGAATGCCACGAGGGCATCCTGAAGCACGCGGACCATGTCGGCTCGACCCGCTCGATCCTCGATTACGTGGTCGAACACCCCGCCGATACGGTGATCGTCGCCACGGAACAGCACATCTTCCACCAGATGCAGAAGTCAGCCCCCGGCAAGACCTTCCTGGCCGCCCCGGGTGCGGACGGTACCTGCAACTGCGCCAACTGCCCCTATATGGAGCTGAACACCCTGGAAAAGCTGTACCTGTCCATGGTCAACGAAGCGCCCCGGGTAGAAATCGACGAGGATCTGCGTCTCAAGGCCCTGAAGCCGCTGGAGAAGATGCTGGAGATGTCGCCGCCAGCCAAGGCGAACCAGGAAACCAAAAGCCAGAACGGTAAAGGCAAGGCCGCGGCCTGATCGCCGCCGCCCGCCTGTTCAGTCCAAAGCAGATGACTTTCGCCCCCCCTGATCCGGCCGACATCAAGGCCGTCGTCGACGCCGCGCTGACCGAAGACATCGGCGAAGGCGACGTGACGACACGCGCCACGGTGCCCGCCGGCACACAGCTGACTCTCGACCTCGACACCCGCCAGGACATCGTCGTCTGCGGCATGCCCGTGGCGCTGGAAGTATTTCGCCGCCTTGCCCCCGAAGCCGTGGTCGAGGTCTTCGTCAAGGATGGGGATCATGTGGCCAAGGGCACCCATCTGGCGCGTCTCACCGGCACGGCTCAGGGCTTGTTGTCGGCGGAACGCACAGCCCTGAACCTGCTGCAGAAATTGTCCGGCATCGCGACCATGACCCGCCAGTACGTCGACGCCATCGACGGGACCGGGGCGGTGCTGCTGGATACGCGAAAAACCATTCCCGGCCTGCGCGGCCTGTCGAAATACGCCGTGCGCGCCGGCGGCGGCACCAATCACCGCATGCGGCTGGACGACGGCATCCTGATCAAGGACAACCACGTCGCGGTCTGCGGTGGATCGGTCGGTGAGGCGGTGACGCGGGCCAAGAACGCGAACACCGGGCTTGAGGTGCGCTGCGAATGCGACACGCTTGATCAGGTCCGCGAAGCGGTCGACGCCGGGGCCGACTCCCTTCTCCTCGACAACATGCCGCCGCCTGTGCTGCGCGAGGCCGTGGCCTGGGTCGCCGGCCGCGTACCGCTGGAGGCATCGGGCGGGGTCAAGCTCGACACCATCCGCGCCATCGCCGAGACGGGGGTCAATTACATCTCCGTCGGCGGCATCACGCAGAGTGCGCCCGCCGTCGACATCGGGCTTGATCTGGCCGAGTAGCTTTCACTTCTTCTGAATTCAACGCCGCACGCAAGCCGCCTGCGTGTTGTAGCGCACGCCGACCATGCCCTCGGCATCGGCAAATCGATGGGCGAGACCAAGGATCGCGGCACGGGCAGCCTCCTCCCCATGCACCTCTTTGTAAGGCGTCATCTTCGACCGTGACAGCATGAGCCCGGTGAAGCCTTCCGGGGTCAGACGCCAGGTCCAGGGATGGACAATCTCGGTCACGTCTTGCGCCCAGTCGAGCGCATGCAGTTCCGCCATCAGGTCCCAACTGCGATAATTCCGCCAATAGCCCTCGACCGAGGTTTCGACCTCGGTCTCGAAGGCCGCCATCAGCGGATCGTCATAGAGATCGCGGTTATTGTAGAGGATTACCATCGCCCCGCCCGGCGCCAGGGCCCGCGCCGCATCGGCATAAAACCGGGGACGGTCGAACCAATGGGCCGCCTGCGCCGCCAGCAAAAGCCCGACGGCGCCGTCGCCGAATGGCAGGGTCTCTGCCGTGCCCTTCACCACCGAAACATCCGGCCGGTCGGCGAGCGCCGCTACCGCCTGGGTGCGCATGTCGTCGTTGGGCTCCACCACCTGAGCGGTCCAAGCATCCCCGCCGCCCTCGGCCAGTATCGCCAGCATGGCCCGGGTCGAGATCCCCGTGCCGCCGCCGATATCGGCCAACAGACGCGGCACACCGGGGGTTTCCCCCCAATAGGCCCGCACAGCCGCAAGGGCTTCCGCGGGATAGCTCGGGCGGAATTTCTCGTAGGTTTCGGCCAGGCCAGTGAAGCGGGTCGTGTTGTCCGGAGGTGCGATCTCGATCATTGCACAACTATAGCGCCAGAGCCGCGTGGGACGCATCGCCGGAACACTTGGCAGGCACAGAATTTTTTCATCACCCGGCGGGAACAGGCTTGCCGAGACGAAATCTCTGTGGGATATTGTATACCAGATTGTAACACCAAGGGGTGGGCAGCCAGTCCCGGTTGCCCTGGGGATCGTTTCGCGCTACGAACAGTTTGAGATTCTTGGGGTTCTTGGGGAGTTCCGGGACAAATCCCAATGTCCCGATCCGGAATCCAGGTAATCGCATCACCACAAACGACTCGCGGCAAGGGATTTAAAAATGGCACGCAACAAAATCGCGCTCATCGGCGCCGGTAACATCGGGGGCACGCTGGCCCATCTGGTCGGCCTCAAGGAATTGGGCGACGTAGTGCTTTTCGACATCGTCGACGGCATTCCCCAGGGCAAGGCCCTGGACATCGCTGAATCAGGCCCCGTCGAAGGCTTTGATTCCAACATGAAGGGAGCGAACAGCTACGCCGCCATCCGCGGCGCCGATGTCTGCATCGTCACCGCCGGCGTCGCCCGCAAGCCGGGCATGAGCCGCGACGACCTGATCGGCATCAACACCTCGGTCATGCAGTCCGTGGGTGCGGGCATCAAGAAGTACGCGCCCAACGCCTTCGTCATCTGCATCACCAATCCGCTGGACGCCATGGTTCAGGTCCTGCGCGATGCCTCGGGCCTGCCCCACCGCAAGGTCGTCGGCATGGCCGGTGTGCTCGACAGTGCGCGGTTCCGCCATTTCCTGGCCGAGGAATTCAAGGTTTCCGTCGAAGACGTCACCGCCTTCGTTCTGGGTGGCCACGGCGATAGCATGGTGCCGTCGGTGCGCTATTCCACGGTCGCCGGCATTCCCGTGCCCGACCTGATCAAGATGAAGTGGACGACCCAGGAAAAGATCGACGCCATCGTCCAGCGCACCCGCATGGGCGGCGGCGAGATCGTCGCACTGCTGAAGACCGGTTCCGCGTTCTACGCGCCGGCGTCTTCCGCCATCCAGATGGCCGAAAGCTACCTGAAGGACAAAAAGCGCGTCCTGCCCTGCGCCGCCTATCTGTCGGGCGAATACGGGGTTAAGGGCATGTACGTCGGCGTGCCGACGGTGATCGGTGCCCGGGGTGTCGAGCGCATCGTCGAGATCCAGCTGGATGCCGACGAGAAGGCCATGTTCAAGGCATCGGTCTCGGCCGTGAAGAGCCTGGTCACCGTGACCCAGCGCCTGATGAAGAAGGCCGCCGCCGCGGCCAAGAAGGCGCCTGCCAAGAAAAAGGCACCGGCGAAGAAAAAGGCGCCTGCCAAGAAAGCTGCGGCGAAAAAGCCGGCTGCCCGCAAGTCCCCGGCGAAGAAGCCCGCCGCACCGGCGGCCGCTTCCACGCCGCCGACGAAGTCGTAATGAACAACCGCCCGCGCCCGTCCCCCGGGCGCGGGCCGGTTTTTTTGAAACTTAACCAGCAGAGTTGGGAGTTTGAGGGGACGCAATGAACATCCATGAGTACCAGGGCAAGCAGCTGCTCGCCAAATACGGGGTCGCCGTGCCGAAAGGCAAGGTCGCCTATACCGTCGACGAGGCCGTCTCGGCCGCCCAGGAATTGGGCGGACCGGTGTTCGTGGTCAAGTCCCAGATTCATGCAGGCGGCCGCGGTGCCGGCAAGTTCAAGGGCAACGAAGGCGGCAAGGGCGGCGTCCGTGTCGTCAAGTCCGTCGACGACGTCAAGGCGAGCGCTTCGGAAATGCTGGGCCAGGTCCTGGTCACCAAGCAGACCGGCCCCGAGGGCAAGGAAGTGAAGCGCCTCTACATCGAGGAAGGCTGCGACATCGCCCGCGAGCTGTATCTTTCGGTGCTGCTCGACCGCGATAGCTCGCGCATCGTCATCATGGCCTCCACCGAGGGTGGCATGGACATCGAGGACGTTGCCCACAACACCCCAGAAAAGATCATCAAGGTCTTCATCGACCCGGCCACCGGGATCCAGGCGTTCCACGCCCGCCAGGTCGCCTTTGGCCTGGGCCTTGAAGGCAACCAGGTGAAGTCGGGCGTCAAGTTCGTGATGGCGCTGTACAAGGCGTTCATGGACCTGGATTGCTCGCTGGTCGAGATCAACCCGCTGGTCGTCACCGGTTCGGGCGACGTCATCGCGCTCGACGCCAAGATGAACTTCGACGACAACGCCCTGTTCCGTCACAAGGACGTGGCCGAACTGCGCGACGAAGACGAAGAAGACCCCACGGAACTGGAAGCCGCCAAGCACGAGCTCAACTACATCAAGCTCGACGGCTCAATCGGCTGCATGGTCAACGGCGCCGGCCTGGCCATGGCGACCATGGACATCATCCAGCTGGAAGGCGGCTCGCCCGCCAACTTCCTGGACGTCGGCGGCGGTGCGACCAAGGAACGCGTCACCGAAGCCTTCAAGATCATCCTGTCGGACCCCAACGTCGAAGGCATCCTGGTCAACATCTTCGGCGGCATCATGCGCTGTGACGTCATCGCCGAAGGCGTCGTCGCGGCGGCCAAGGAGGTTTCCTTGAGCGTCCCCCTGGTGGTTCGTCTTGAGGGCACCAACGTCGAAAAGGGCAAGCAGATCCTCGCCGATTCGGGGCTTCCCATCAAATCCGCCGACGACCTGGGCGATGCCGCCCGCAAGATCGTCCAAGCCGTGAAGGAGGCCGCGTAATCATGTCGGTTCTGGTCAACAAGAACACCCGGGTCATCTGCCAGGGCTTCACGGGTGCGCAAGGCACCTTCCATTCCGAACAGGCGATCGCCTACGGCACCAACATGGTCGGCGGCGTGACGCCGGGCAAGGGCGGCACCAAGCATCTTGATCTGCCCGTGTTCGACACGGTCAAGGATGCCCGCGAAGCCACCGGCGCCGACGCCTCCGTGATCTATGTGCCGCCGCCCTTCGCGGCCGACGCGATCCTGGAAGCCATCGCGGCGGAAATCCCGCTGGTCATCTGCATCACCGAAGGCATTCCCGTGAAGGACATGCTGGCGGTGAAGCGCGCCCTCCAGGGCTCCAGCACACGGCTGATCGGGCCGAACTGTCCGGGCGTCATCACCCCGGGCGAATGCAAAATCGGCATCATGCCGGGCCACATCCACAAGCCGGGCAAGGTCGGCATCGTGTCCCGTTCGGGCACCCTGACCTATGAAGCCGTGGCGCAGACGACCAAGCCCGGCCTGGGCCAGACCACCTGCATCGGCATCGGCGGTGACCCCATCAACGGCACCAATTTCGTCGACTGCCTGCAGATGTTCGTCGAAGACGACGCCACTAAGGCCATCGTGATGATCGGTGAAATCGGCGGTTCCGCGGAAGAAGAAGGCGCCGAGTTCCTCAAGGCATCCGGCACCAAGAAGCCCGTCGTCGGCTTCATTGCCGGCCGCACGGCCCCTCCGGGCCGCAGAATGGGCCACGCCGGTGCGATTATCTCTGGCGGTAAAGGTGGTGCGGAAGATAAGATCGACGCCATGAAGGCCGCTGGAATCCACGTATCGGATTCACCGGCGGCCCTCGGCGAAACGATGATGAAGGTGTTCAAGGGGTAACCCGCGCCTGGGATCGACCCGGCGCGGCCCCCATATCAGGGAGGGCGCGCCGGGCTCGCGCCTTATCGCATGACGGAAATCGATCTCGATCCGACACAATTTCTCTACTCCGGCAATACAGTCTACGTAGCGGAACTCTATGAACGCTACATGGACGACCCCGGCTCCGTAGACCTGCGCTGGCAGGATTTCTTCAAGGGGCTGGAAGACGACGCCCGCGGATTCGCCAAGGAACAGGACGGGGCCAGTTGGGCGCCGCGCTCTGAAAAGATCCTCGGCCACGGCGATGTCGTCCCCCTGACCGACCATCTGACCGCGGCCCAGCAAGGCCGCCGCCGCGACGACCGTGGACGCGACCAGGAACCGGCGCAAGACCGCATGAGTTCCGCCAAGGTCCGCGAAGCGACCCTCGATTCCCTGCGGGCATTGATGCTGATTCGCGCCTATCGCGTGCGCGGCCATCTGCACGCCAACCTGGACCCCCTCGGCCTGACCGAACCGGCGCCCCATTCGGAACTGGATCCGGCGACCTACGGTTTCACGGACAAGGACTGGGACCGGGAAATCTTCATCAACTACGTCCTGGGCCTGGAAACAGCGACGCTGCGCACGATCATGCAGATCCTGAAGGAGACCTATTGCGGGTCCATCGGGATCGAGTTCATGCACATCCAGGACCCGGAAGAAAAATCCTGGCTGCAGGAACGGATCGAGCGCATCCGGAATCAGACCTCGTTCACCAACGAAGGCAAGCGCGCGATCCTCAACCGCCTGATCGAGACGGAAGGCTTTGAGCGCTACCTGGACAAGAAGTTCACGGGCACCAAGCGGTTCGGCCTGGACGGCGGGGAAAGCCTGGTCCCGGCCATGGAACAGATATTCAAGCGCGGCAGCCAGCTGGGCATGGAGGAAATCGTTCTCGGCATGGCTCACCGCGGGCGCCTCAACGTGCTGGCCAACGTCATGTCCAAGCCGTTTCAGGCGATCCTCAATGAATTCCAGGGTGGGGCCTCCAAGCCGGAGGACGTCGGCGGATCAGGTGACGTGAAATACCATCTGGGGGCCTCGGCCGACCGTGTGTTCGACGGCCGCTCCATCCACCTGTCGTTGACCGCCAACCCGTCGCATCTGGAATGCGTCAACACGGTCTGTCTGGGCAAAACCCTGGCCAAACAGCGCCAGCGCAACGACCCGGAAATGGAAAAGGTGATGTGCATCCTGCTGCATGGCGATGCCGCCTTCATGGGACAGGGCATCATCCAGGAGACCCTGGATCTGTCCAACCTGAGCGGCTACCAGACCGGCGGCACCATCCACATCATCATCAACAACCAGATCGGCTTCACCACCAATCCGAAGCAGCACCGTTCGTCGCCCTATTGTTCCGACGCAGCCAAGATCGTTTCGGCCCCCATTTTCCACGTCAACGCGGACGATGTTGAAGCCGTCGTCCATACGGCCCGCATCGCCACGGAATACCGCCAGCGCTTCAAGAAGGACGTGGTGGTGGACATGATCTGTTATCGCCGCCACGGCCATAACGAAGGCGACGAGCCGATGTTCACCCAACCGAAGATGTACAAGACCATTCAGACGCATCCGACGACGCTGAACATCTACGCCCGTAAGCTGATCCATGAAAAAGTCCTGACCGAGGACGAAATCGAAAAACAGATGCAGACCTTCATCACCACCATGGATGAAGCTTTCGAAGCATCCAAGGGCTACAAGCCCAATAAGGCGGACTGGATGGACGGCGTATGGGCCGGCATGGCCGTTGCCTCCGGTGACGCCCGGCGCGGTGAAACCGGCTGTTCCATTGATTTCCTGAAGGAAGTCGGCGCCGGCTTGACCCGGCTTCCGGGCAACTTCACCCCGCATCCAAAGATCGAACGCCAGTTGGCCGCCAAGGCCAAGATGATCGACACCGGTGAAGGCATCGACTGGGCGACCGCCGAGGCCCTTGCCTTCGGCACCCTGGTCGCCGAAGGCCATCCGGTGCGTCTGTCGGGCGAGGATTGTGAGCGCGGCACGTTTTCGCAACGCCATTCCGTGCTGATCGACCAGGAGAACGAGGACCGCCACACCCCGCTGGCCAACATCCGTTTCGGTCAGGCGCCGTTCGAGGTCCTGAACTCGCCGTTATCCGAATTCGGTGTGCTCGGATTCGAATACGGCTATTCCCTGGCCGAACCGCAGACCCTGACCCTGTGGGAAGCCCAGTTCGGCGATTTCGCCAATGGCGCGCAGGTCATCATCGACCAGTTCATTTCCTCGGGCGAGCAGAAGTGGCTGCGCATGTGCGGTTTGGTGATGCTGCTGCCGCATGGTTACGAAGGCCAGGGGCCGGAACATTCATCGGCCCGCCTGGAACGCTATCTGCAGAATTCCGCCGATGACAACTGGCAGGTCTGCAACTGTTCCACGCCGGCCAACTATTTCCATGTCCTGCGCCGCCAGATGCGCCGCGACTTCCGCAAGCCGCTGATCCTGATGACGCCGAAATCGCTGTTGCGTCACAAGCTCTGCGTGTCGAAGCTGGAAGAAATGGGGCCGGGCACAACCTTCCATCGGTTGCTGTGGGACGACGCACAACTGGTCAAGGGCGGCCTTGTCGCTGACGACAAGATCAAGCGGGTCGTGCTGTGTTCGGGCAAGGTCTATTTCGACCTGTTCGAGGAACGCGCCCAGCGCGGCATCAAGGATGTCTACCTGCTGCGGGTCGAACAGCTCTACCCGTTCCCGCATTCGGCCCTGGTCGAGGAATTGAAGCGTTTCAAGAACGCCGAGATCATGTGGTGTCAGGAAGAACCCAAGAACATGGGGGCCTGGAGCTTCATCCTTGAGCCGATGATGGCCGTCATGGAAGAACTGAAGCTGAAACAGGCCAAGCCGTCCTATGCCGGCCGTGCCGCCGCCGCGGCCCCGGCCACCGGCAGCGCCAACAAGCACAAGGTCGAACTGGCCGCCTTCATGGATGCCGCGCTGACCGTCCAGGCGCCGCCGCGCGCCAGAACCAAAGCACCGGCCAAAGCACCAACCAAGACCCCGGCCAAGGCCCCGGCCAAAGCCAAGAAATAACGCCGAAACCGGTCGCAGGGTTTCGAGCAGTCGATAATCGCAGGGGAAGATTTTATGACCGTTGAAGTGAATGTCCCGACCTTGGGTGAATCCGTTACGGAGGCGACCGTCGGCAAATGGACCAAAAGCCCGGGCGACGCCGTCGCCATGGACGAGGCCCTGGTCGAACTGGAAACCGACAAGGTGACCATCGAGGTCAACGCCCCGGCCGCCGGAACGCTGGGCGCCATCGCCGCCCAGGAGGGTGAGACGGTTGCCGTTGGCGCGTTGCTCGCGACCATCCAGGAAGGGGCCGCCCCCGCCAAGGCAGCAGCCAAACCGGCCGCCGCCCCAGCCGCCGCACCCGCCGCTGCGAAATCGGGCGGCGGCAAAACGGTCGACATCGTCACCCCGACCATGGGCGAAAGCGTATCCACGGGCACCCTGGGCACCTGGGCCAAACAGGTCGGTGACGCGGTTGCCGCCGACGAGGTCCTGGTCGAAGTTGAAACAGACAAGGTGACCATCGAGGTCAATGCCCCGGCCGCCGGACGCCTCGCCTCCATCGACGCGCAAGCGGGTGCTGAAGTCGGCCCCGGCGTGAAGATCGGCACCATCGAAGCGGGCGCCGCAGGCGCCGCCGCTGCTACCCCTGCACCTGCCGCGCCCCCCGCACCTGCCGCCAAGCCTGCCGCGGCGCCGGCACCCGCCGCAGCATCGGCGCCAGCGCCGGCCGCATCCGGCAGCCGTCCGCCCCTGTCGCCCGCCGTGCGCAAAATGGTCGATGACAACGACCTGGATCCGGCCCGCATCACCGGCACTGGCCCAGACGGCCGGATCACCAAGGGTGACGTGCAGCAGGCCATCGCCAGCGGCTCCGCCAAGCGCCAGGCCGCACCTGCCCCCGCCGCCGCCCCCCGCGCCGTCGGCCCCGCCCCGGCGCTGACCACGGAAAACATGTTCGCCCCCCGCCCCCCCCGCGCGCCCAACGACCGCGAGGAACGGGTCAAGATGTCCAAACTGCGCCAGGTCATCGCCCGGCGCCTGAAGGAAGCCCAGAACACGGCGGCCATGCTGACGACCTGGAACGAGGTCGACATGGGCAACGTCATGGCGCTGCGTTCCGAATACAAAGAGGTATTCGAGAAGAAGCACGGGGCTCGCATGGGCTTCATGTCCTTCTTCGTGCGTGCCGCCTGCATCGCGTTGAAGGAATGGCCCGCCGTGAACGCGGAAATCTACGGCGACGAGATCATCTACAAGAACTACTACAACGTCGGCGTCGCCGTCGGCACGCCGCAGGGCCTGGTCGTTCCCGTGCTCAAGGAAGCGGACAAGATGGGCTTTGCCGACATCGAAGGCGGCATCGCCGATTTCGGCCGCCGCGCCCGCGACGGCAAGCTGGGCATGGACGAAATGACCGGCGGCACCTTCACCATCTCCAACGGCGGGGTGTTCGGTTCGCTCAATTCCATGCCGATCCTCAACGTCCCGCAGTCGGCGATCCTGGGCATGCATTCGATCCAGAAGCGCCCCATGGTAGTGAACGACGAGATCGAAATCCGGCCCATGATGCACCTGGCCCTCAGCTACGATCACCGCATCGTCGACGGCCGCGAGGCGGTCAGCTTCCTGGTCCGCATCAAGCAGTGCATCGAGGATCCGCAGCGCATCCTGTTGAACGTGTGATCCAGCGGGTTACATTGAAGAACGAGACTCCCGAAACACGATCAGGAGCGATCAGATTATGAGTGACGCTTACGACCTAGTGGTCATCGGCGGCGGGCCCGCCGGCTACGTCGCCGCCATCCGCGCGGCGCAGCTGGGCATGAAAACGGCCGTCGTCGAAGGACGCGGCGCCCTGGGCGGAACCTGCCTCAACGTGGGCTGCATCCCGTCGAAGGCGATGCTGCAGTCGTCCCACCACTTTGAGATGGCGGACAAGGAGTTCGCCCATCACGGGATCGACGTTTCCGGCCTGAAGGTCAACCTGAAGACCATGCTGGCGCGCAAGGACAAGGTTGTCGAAGGCCTGACCGGCGGCATCGAGATGCTGATGAAGAAGAACAAGGTCGACTACATCAAGGGCTGGGGCAAGATCGACGCCGTCGGCAAAGTGTCGGTGAAGCCGCTTGAGGGCAAGGGCAAGCCCCAGGTTCTCGAGACCAAGAACATCCTGATCGCCACGGGCTCCGAGGTTACCCCCCTGCCCGGCGTGACCATCGATGAAAAGCAGATCGTGTCCTCCACGGGCGCCCTGGCGCTGCCCAAGGTGCCGAAAACCATGGCGGTGATCGGCGCCGGGGTCATCGGGTTGGAGCTCGGCAGCGTGTGGCGGCGGCTGGGTGCCGACGTCACGGTGGTCGAATTCCTCGACGTCGCCCTTCCCGGCATGGACGGTGAAGTGTCCAAGCATGCACAGCGCATCCTGAGCAAGCAGGGCCTGACCTTCAAGATGAAGACCAAGGTGACGGGCGCCAAGGCCGGCAAGGACGGCGTGACCCTGACCATGGAGCCGCGCGACGGCAAAGACAGTGGGGGCAAGGCCGAAACCCTGAAGGTGGACGTGGTGCTGGTCGCCATCGGCCGCCGGCCGTTCACGGAAGGCCTGGGCCTTAAGGAAGCCGGGGTCGAGATCGGTGAGCGCGGGTTCATTCCGGTCGATGCCGATTATCAGACCAACGTCGAAGGCATTTACGCCATCGGCGACGTGATCGGCGGCGCCATGCTGGCCCATAAGGCCGAGGACGAAGGCGTCGTCTGCGCCGAGATCATGGCCGGACAGACCGGGCATATCGATTACGGCGCCATCCCGGGCATCGTTTACACCCATCCGGAAATCGCCGCCGTCGGCAAGACCGAGGAACAGTTGAAGGAAGCGGGCATCGCCTACAACAAGGGGAAATTCCCCTTCACCGCCAATTCCCGCGCGCGCTGCAACGACGATACGGACGGCTTCGTGAAGATCCTGGCCGACGCGACGACGGACAAGGTTCTCGGCTGCCACATCATCGGCCCCCAGGCCGGCGACCTGATCCAAGAGGTCGTCAACGTGATGGAATTCGAAGGCTCGGCCGAGGATATCGCCCGCATCTGTCACGGCCATCCGGGCCTGCCGGAATCGGTCAAGGAGGCCGCACTCGGCGTCGCGGGGCGCGCGATCCACATCTGATCGTCCCACCCAGCCTGATCCACCAATGGCCTGTCCCGTCCAGGGGCGGGCACGAATGCGCCTTTTCATCCATCTAGGCGTGGGCGTTTTTTAATGGTCTAAACGTCTATCCTTCCCGGCATTCGCCGGGGCGTCGTTCGACGAAAGATGGATCATGGATACCTGGATTCTCGCGCTGGTCCTGCTGGCGGCGGCCCTCCATGCGGGCTGGAACCTGCTGGTCAAGATGGGCGGAGACAAGCTCGCCACCGCCGGCGTTCTGGTCGGGATCAGCAGCCTGGCATGCCTTTTCCTGCTGCCGTTCTTTCCGATACCGGACCCCGCCGCCTGGCCCTATATCGTGGCATCCGCCGTGCTGCATATGGGCTATCGCCTGTTTCTCGTTCGCGCCTACCACCACGGCGACATGGGCGTCGTCTATCCCGTTGCCCGCGGCCTGTCGCCGGTGCTCGTCGCGATCGGCGCGCTATGGTTCGCGGGGGAAACCCTGACCCCCACCCACATGGCCGCCATCGCCGCCATCGCAACCGCCATTTCAGGTTTGACCTTCGCGGGCGGCTGGCGAAGCCTCCCGTTATTGGCCCTTGCCTTCGCCTTCGCCACGGCCGTCTTCATCGCCACCTATACGGTCGTCGATGGTCTCGGCGGCAGGCTCGCGGGGAATGCCCACGCCTATTTCATCTGGATGAAAGTGCTTGATGGGGTGCTCTTCACCGGCCTGCTGCTCTGTCTTCGGGGGCGCGGGCTCCTCGTCGCGCTGCGCGCCAATTGGCGACCCGGAATATTCGGGGCGACGATGTCGACGGGCGCCTACTGGATCGTCATCTGGGCCATGAGCGTCACACCCATGGCACCGGTGTCCGCGGTGCGGGAAACCAGCGTCCTGTTCGGCGCGCTGCTCGCCGGTTTCGTTCTGAAGGAAGGCCGCCTGGTTCTGCGCCTTGCGGCGGCAACCGTCATCGCGGCAGGGGTGATCAGTCTACAATTCTAAGACCACCTCGATGGCGCAGTGGCTGCCGCGCAGCCTAGACCTTCTTGCGGGCCCTGGGGTGGGCGTCCTCGTAAACGGCGCTGAGCCGCGCCATGTCGACATCCGTATAGCGCTGGGTCGTCGACAGCGACGCATGGCCCAGCAGTTCCTGAATGGTGCGCAGGTCGCCGCCGCCGGCCAGCAAATGGGTGGCATAGGAATGACGCAGCGCATGGGGCGTCGCCGTTTCCGGCAGGCCCAAAAGGGCGCGCAAATTCCGCACCCGGGCCTGTGCGACCCCGGCGGCAAGCCGCCCACCGCGCGCGCCCAGGAACAATGGCGTGGTGCCATCGCCTGAATAAGGGCAAACATCCAGATAGGCCGCGATCGCCTGACGCACGGCGGGCAGAACGGGAACCAGACGGTCCTTGTTGCCCTTGCCGCGGACCATCATGGTATCGGCCGGATTGCCGAACTGCCCTGGTGCACGGTCGCGGTTGAGGTCCAACGCCTCGCCGATGCGCAGCCCGCAGCCGTAAAGCAGCGTCAGCAGCGCCCGGTCACGCAGCCCGATCCAGGCGTCGTCGGCCAGGTCGGGGGCCGAGAGGATCAGGTCGAAGGCTTCCTCGATGCTGAGCGCCTTGGGCACGGATTTGGGCACGCGGGGCGTGCGCAGGGCGCCGATCGCCGAATTGCGCACCACACCCTGTTTTTCCAGAAAACGAAAGAAACCCCGCAGGCAGGACAGCGCCCGGGCGATGGAGGTCCGCGACAGGCCCCGGCGGTTGAGGTCGGCCAGCCACGCGCGGAAGTCGAGCGGCTTCAGGCCCTCGATCTCCTGCAGGCCCGGCGGCCCGCCCAGGTGGTCCGCCATGAAGCGCAGGAACCCGGCAAGGTCGTGCTGATATCCCGCAAGGGTGTGCTTGGAATAACGCTTTTCGTGGGCCAACCAGTCCCGCCACCGCGACGCCGCGGCCGCCAGGGCAGGATCGCAGGTCAGCTCCGGCGCCAAGGTCACATCGAAGGTTCCTGCATGCGCTCGATGCAGTTTTCCAGCACGCGGGCGAGGAACACCACCAGTTCAGTGCCCTGGCCCGGTTGGAAGAACGAATCGGAGCGTGAGCCCAGGGCCATCAGGCCCACGGGCGTACGCGGGCCGGGGCGCAGGCGCGCCACGGCGGCCGACTGCACCAAACCTGCGGCGGCGCCGAACACGGATCCGTCGTCGGCGATGTCGCGGTAAAGCTTGGCCGCGCCACCCGATCCCAAAAGGGCATCGACCAGTCCCGGTTTCAGGTCGGTGATTTCTGGTGAGACCAGCCAGGACAGCGGATTGTTCGACGGCTCATAGCCGACGCAGACGATGTCCACGTCGAGAATCCGGGCCAGATCGTCATTGACGATGCGAATCAGGGCTTCGAAATCGCGGGCACTGAGAAGCGCCAGCACGGCGGCATGGGTGCGCTGCTGCACAGACATGTTGGAGCGGCTGGTCTCGATCACATCGCGCACGCATTCGCGCAATTCCTCGACCGCCTCTTTCTGCTGGGTCAGCAGGGCCTGCTGGAAATCCACCACCTGGGCCCCTTCCTGAGGGCCTTCCTGGGCGAATCGGCCCGGCATGTTCATGAAGGACAGCACTTCCAGACGTTCGCGGAAGAAGTCGGGATGGGCCACCAGGAATTCGGCCACGTCGTCGTCCGACAGGCTGATATCCGCCGTTTCCAGGGTCTCGGCAGCGACCTCGTCCTTGCCTTGGGGCATCCCTTGGGTCCTTTCGTACTCACGCGCGGTGAAGGCGCGCGCCTATGATCCCTATTATAATGCCAAGCCCCGCGTCCCCATAGAACCACCCCCAAGGACACTGAAAAACCCACCATGACGAAGGACCGCCAATCGGCCGACGGGAAAGACGCCCCGGTTTTCCAGCCGGGCACGCGGGTCGCCGTGCGCCTGCCGCTGCCGTTGACCGACGCCTATGATTACCGGGTACCGGCGGGGTTGACCCTGGCGGCGGGGGATTTCGTGCGCGTCCCCTTGGGCCCGCGCCGCATGGCCGGCGTCGTCTGGGGGCCGGGCACCGGCGACGTCCCCGACGCCAAAATGAAGGAAATCGCGGGCCGGCTCGACGCACCGCCCATGACGACAGAGGCCATGACCTTCGTCGACTGGGTCGCCGAGTACACCCTGAACCCGCCGGGTGCCGTGCTGCGCATGGCCTTGAGCGTGCCGGAAGCCCTGGAACCGCCGAAGCCGCTGACGGCCTACCGCCCCGCCGACCCCCGGCCCGAGATCAAGATGACCCCGGCCCGCGAGCGCGTGCTGGCCGCCGCCGCCGAGGGCCCGCCCCGTCAGGCGGCAGAGCTTGCCCGCGCCGCGGGCGTGACCCCCGCCGTGGTCACCGGCTTGGCTAAGGTCGGCGGGCTGACCGCCTGCCCGATCCCGGCCTTTCCCCCACCCCCGGCGCCGGACCTGGACCGTCCCGGACCCGATCTGTCGGCGGAACAGGCGGCCGCCGCCGATTCGCTAAGCGCCGCCGTGACCGAGGGCTTTTCCGTTCAGGTCCTGGAAGGGGTGCCCGGGTCGGGCAAGACCGAGGTTTATCTGCAGGCCGTGGCGGAAGCGGTCGCGCGCGGCCGCCAGGTGTTGGTGCTGTTGCCAGAAATCGCCCTCTCGGCGCAATGGCTGGAACGATTTCGAGCCAGATTCGGCAGCGAGCCGGCGCTCTGGCATTCCGAGGTCACCCAGGCGCAAAAGCGCGAGACCTGGCGCCATGTGGCCCTGGGTCAGGCGGACGTGGTGGTGGGCGCGCGATCGGCCCTGTTTCTGCCGTTCCGGGATTTGGGCCTGATCATCATCGACGAGGAACACGACGGCTCCTTCAAGCAAGAGGAAGGCGTGGTCTACAACGCCCGCGACATGGCCGTGGTCCGCGCCCAGATGGGCCGCATTCCCGTGGTCCTGGTCTCGGCTACGCCGTCCCTGGAAACCCAGGCCAACGTGGACCGGGGCCGCTACGTCCATCTGCACCTGCCGGCCCGCCACGGCGGCGCCGACCTGCCCGATGTCGAACTGGTCAACATGACCAAGACCCCGCCGCAGCGCGGCCAATGGCTGTCGCCGCCGCTGCGTGAAGCCGTGACGGCGACGCTTGAGCGCGGCGAGCAGGCCCTGCTGTTCCTCAACCGCCGGGGTTACGCGCCGCTGACCCTGTGCCGGACCTGTGGTCACCGTCTGCAATGCCCGCAATGCACGGCCTGGCTGGTCGAACACCGCCTGCTGCAACGCCTGCAATGCCACCATTGCGGATACCAGATGGCCCCGCCCCATACCTGCCCCGGCTGCGGCGCCGAGGATAGCTTGGTTCCTTGCGGGCCAGGGGTTGAGCGCCTGGAGGAAGAGGTCCGCGCCCTCTACCCCGATGCCCGCATCGCCATGGCGACATCGGATAATCTGTACAATCAGCGCACGGCGCGTGAGTTCGTCCACCGCATCGAAGCCCATGAGATCGACCTGATCATCGGCACCCAGATCGTCGCCAAGGGCTATCATTTTCCGCTGCTGACCCTGGTCGGCGTGGTCGATGCCGATCTGGGGCTGTCCGGCGGCGACCTGCGGGCGGCGGAGCGCACTTATCAGCTGCTTTACCAGGTCGCCGGGCGGGCCGGGCGGGCGGACCGCCCGGGCCGGGTCCTGATCCAGACCTTCATGCCTGAGCATCCGGTCATGGACGCCATTCTGAAGGGCGACCGCGCGGCCTTCCTGACCGCCGAAGCCAAGGGCCGCGAGGACGCCCGCATGCCGCCCTACGGCCGCCTTGTCGGCGTGGTGGTGTCCGGTACGGACGAGGCGGCGGTCGATGCCGGGGCTCGCGCGCTGGGCCGTCCCGCCCCTCAGGGCGCGGATATTCAGGTTTTGGGTCCCGCACCCGCGCCGCTCGCCATGATCCGGGGCCGCCATCGCCGGCGCCTTCTGTTGAAGGCCGGGCGTGGCACGGCGGTGCAACCCCTGGTGCGGGCCTGGATCAAGCGCACCAGTATTCCGAAAAAGGTTCGTGTGCTGATCGATATAGATCCCTATTCCTTCATGTAACCTGCCCCAATATCCGGCTGCTCATCGGGCTTTAAAATTGCCCCGAAACGGGCCCAATCAGGGGTCTTTCACAGTCTGTGAAAAAACCCGGGCGACTCTGGTTGCATGCGCGAAACCTCTGTGGTAGGACTGGCCGCGCTTTCCAGGCGGGGCCCGCCGGAATTGGCGGGATTACGGCTGTTTTTTAGGCGCGATCCCTGTCCGAAACCGGCATCTCAGGGTCCGTAAAAAAAACTTAATCAAGGGGTTTCCCAGGTGTCATCGGATATCGCAGGCGCTTCCGGCCTTGCAGGTCGCTACGCGACCGCCCTTTACGAATTGGCCGCGGCCGATAAACAGCTGGACACGGTCGCCCAGGACATGGCCGCAATCCGCGACATGGTCGACGAAAGTGCCGACCTGGCGCGCCTGATCCGCTCCCCCGTCATCGCCCGCGACAGCCAGATCGCCGCCATGGATGCGATCCTGACCAAGGCTGGAATTTCCGAGCTGACCAAACATTTCGTCGGCGTCGTCGCGCAGAACCGCCGGTTGTTCGCGCTGACCGCCATGATCAAGCAGTTTCAAGGCATCTTGGCCCAGCACCGGGGTGAAATGACCGCCGAGGTCGTCTCCGCCCAGGCGCTGAGCGACAAGCAGCGTCAAGCGATCGAGGATGGATTGAAAAAGGCCATGGGCACGAAAGTGGCCGTGGACGCCCGGGTTGATGAAGATCTTCTGGGTGGCCTCGTGGTCAAAATCGGCTCACGCATGATCGATTCCTCGATCAAAACCAAACTTCAGCAACTTCGCTTAAGCATGCGATAAGAGGGGATCCCGACAATGGAAATCCGCGCCGCGGAAATCTCCGCCATTCTCAAGAAACAGATTGCCGACTTCGGCTCGGAAGCCGAGGTCGCGGAAGTCGGCCAGGTGCTGTCCGTCGGTGACGGTATTGCCCGCGTCTACGGTCTGGACCAGGTCCAGGCCGGCGAAATGGTCGAATTCCCGGGCGGCATCAAAGGGATGGCGCTGAACCTGGAAACCGACAACGTCGGTATCGTTATTTTCGGCGATGACCGGGACATTAAAGAAGGCGACACCGTCAAGCGCACCGGCGACATCGTCGACGTGCCGGTCGGCAAGGCCCTGCTGGGCCGTGTCGTTGACGGCCTCGGCAACCCGATCGACGGCAAGGGCGAAATCAACACCACCGAACGCTCCCTGGTCGAAGTCAAAGCGCCCGGCATCATTCCCCGGAAATCGGTGCACGAGCCCGTGCAGACCGGCCTCAAGGCCATCGACAGCCTGATCCCGGTCGGCCGTGGCCAGCGCGAACTGATCATCGGTGACCGCCAGACCGGCAAGACCGCCGTCATCATCGACACGATCCTGAACCAGAAGTCGGTCAACGAGAACGCCAAGGACGAGTCGGAAAAGCTGTACTGCGTCTATGTCGCCATCGGCCAGAAGCGGTCCACCGTGGCCCAGCTGGTCAAGACCCTCGAAGACTACGACGCCATGAAGTATTCCATCGTCGTCGCCGCCACGGCTTCCGAGCCGGCGCCGATGCAGTTCCTGGCGCCCTATACGGGCTGCGCCATGGGCGAATACTTCCGCGACAACGGCATGCATGCCGTCATCTTCTATGACGATCTGTCCAAGCAGGCCGTCGCTTATCGTCAGATGTCCCTGCTGCTGCGCCGCCCGCCGGGCCGCGAAGCCTATCCGGGCGACGTCTTCTATCTGCACTCCCGCCTGCTTGAGCGTGCGGCCAAGATGAACGACGAATTAGGTGCTGGTTCGCTGACCGCCCTGCCGGTCATCGAAACCCAGGCCGGTGACGTGTCCGCCTACATCCCGACCAACGTGATTTCGATCACCGACGGCCAGATCTTCCTGGAAACGGAACTGTTCTATAAGGGCATCCGCCCGGCCGTGAACGTCGGCCTGTCGGTGTCGCGCGTCGGCTCCGCCGCCCAGACCAAGGCCATGAAGCAGGTCGCCGGCTCGATCAAGCTGGAACTGGCCCAGTACCGCGAAATGGCGGCCTTCGCCCAGTTCGCGTCGGATCTGGACCCGTCCACGCAGAAGTTGCTGGCCCGCGGTGCGCGCCTGACCGAGCTTCTGAAGCAGCCGCAGTATTCGCCGCTGACCGTCGCCGAACAGGTCGTCGTGATCTTCGCCGGCGTGAAGGGCTACGCGGATAAGGTCGCCGTCGGCGACATCACGGCCTACGAACGCCGTCTGCTCGACGCGGCCCGCGACAAGGGTGCCGATATCCTGGCGACTATCACCAAGGAAAAGGCGCTCAGCGACGACACCACCGAGAAGCTGTCGAAGTTCCTGGACGACTTCACCAAGTCCTTCGCAGCCTAAGCGTCGGGATCGGTTATCAGCCCAACCTGACGGACAAACGGGGAAAGCGCTTTCATGCCTTCGCTTAAGGATCTGAAAATCCGGATCAACAGCGTCAAGTCGACGCAGAAGATCACATCGGCCATGAAGATGGTGGCGGCGGCAAAGCTGCGCCGTGCCCAG
The DNA here is from genome assembly GCA_048263775.1 of Rhodospirillales bacterium. Taxonomy (GTDB): domain Bacteria; phylum Pseudomonadota; class Alphaproteobacteria; order Rhodospirillales; family Casp-alpha2; genus UBA1479. The sequence goes on along the minus strand of JBLXDU010000002.1, from coordinate 231,571 downwards.
GAAGGTGCCGAGGCCGCCCGCCCCTATGCCCAGCGCATGGAGGGCATGGTGGCCGCCATCGGCGCCTCGATCGGCGATCCCACGGGTGCGCCCCGGATGCTGTCCGGCACCGGGGCATCGGATGTCCATCTTCTTGTCGCCTGCACCGCAGACCGCGGTCTGTGCGGCGGCTTCAATGGCACCATCGTGCGTGAAACACGCAACACGGCCCGCCGCCTGAAGACCGACGGCAAGACGGTCAAAATCATCTGCGTCGGCAAGAAAGCGCGCGATCTTCTGAAGCGCGACATGGCGGCCGACATCGTCGACACCTTCGAAGGCATCGGCAGGCGCGGCGTCAAATACGACGAAGCCGAAGCCGTGGCCAAGAAGGTTACCGACATGTTCGAAGCAGGCGAATTCGACGTCTGCACCGTGATCTTTAACCGTTTCCAGTCGGCGATGACCCAGATCATCACCAAACAGCAGGTCATTCCCTTCCAGCTGCCGGAAGGCGGCGACGAGGAAAAGACCAGCGGCCCGTCCCCGGTCTATCTGTATGAACCGGAAGAACAGGAAATCCTTGCCGACCTGCTGCCCCGCAACCTCGCGGTGCAGCTGTTCCAGGCGTTCCTTGAAAGCTCGGCCTCGGAACACGGGGCCCGCATGACCGCCATGGACAGCGCAACACGCAACGCCGGCGACATGATCAACAACCTGACGCTGACCTACAACCGGACACGCCAGGCATTTATCACCAAAGAACTCATCGAAATCATCTCTGGCGCGGAAGCGCTTTAGAATGTCCGTTTGAACGGGAGCTAGAAGACTATGGCTACGAACAGTGTTGGTAAGGTGACCCAGGTTCTGGGCGCCGTGGTGGACGTACAGTTCTCGGGCGATCTGCCCGCGATTCTGAACGCCCTGCATGTGAAGCTCGGCGACCGTGTCCTGGTCCTTGAAGTGGCGCAGCACCTGGGCGAAAACACGGTGCGTACCGTCGCCATGGACACCACGGACGGCCTGCAGCGCGGCACCGAAGTCACCGACACGGGTGACAGCATCACCGTCCCCGTCGGACCGGAAACGCTCGGCCGCATCATGAACGTGATCGGCGATCCCGTTGATGAACGCGGCCCGGTGGTCACCAAGATGCGCTCCCCCATTCACCGTTCGGCCCCGGAATTCCACGAGCAGTCGACGGAAACGGAAATTCTGACCACGGGCATCAAGGTCGTCGACCTGATCGCGCCCTACTCCAAGGGTGGTAAGATCGGCCTGTTCGGCGGCGCCGGCGTGGGCAAGACGGTGCTGATCATGGAACTGATCAACAACGTCGCCAAGGGCCACGGTGGTTATTCCGTGTTTGCCGGTGTCGGTGAACGTACCCGCGAAGGCAACGATCTGTACCATGAAATGATCGAATCGGGCGTTATCGACCTGGAAGGCGGCAATTCCAAGGCTGCTCTCGTCTACGGTCAGATGAACGAACCCCCGGGGGCCCGCTCCCGCGTCGCCCTGACCGGCCTGACCCAGGCGGAATACTTCCGCGACGAAGAAGGCCAGGACGTGTTGCTGTTCATTGATAACATCTTCCGCTTCACACAGGCCGGCTCGGAAGTGTCGGCGCTGTTGGGCCGCATTCCCTCGGCCGTGGGTTATCAGCCGACGCTGGCCACCGACATGGGCGCGCTGCAGGAACGCATCACCTCGACCAAGAAGGGTTCGATCACGTCCGTGCAGGCCATTTACGTGCCGGCCGATGACTTGACCGACCCCGCGCCAGCGACCTCGTTCGCGCACCTGGACGCGACGACCGTTCTGTCGCGCCAGATCGCGGAATTGGGCATCTATCCGGCCGTCGATCCGCTCGACTCGACCTCGCGCATCCTCGATCCGCGCATCATCGGTGAAGAGCACTACGGCGTCGCCACCAGCGTTCAGCAGACCCTGCAGACCTACAAGTCCCTGCAGGACATCATCGCGATCCTGGGCATGGACGAACTGTCGGAAGAAGACAAACTGACCGTCGCCCGCGCCCGTAAGATCCAGCGCTTCCTCAGCCAGCCCTTCCACGTCGCCGAAGTGTTCACCGGCACGCCGGGCGTGCTGGTGCCGCTCGAAGACACCATCAAGGGCTTCAAGGGCATTGTCAGCGGTGAATACGACCACCTGCCGGAAGCGGCGTTCTACATGGTCGGCACCATTGACGAAGCCATCGAGAAGGCCAAACGCATGGCGGCGGAAGCGGCCTAAGGACCTGGTGCGAACAAAGGACATCCGATAAATGGCCGATACGATCCAATTCGATCTGGTTTCGCCGACAAAACTGGTGGCGTCGCAGGCCGTGGACATGGTCGTCGTCCCCGGTGGTGAAGGCGACCTGGGTGTCCTGCCCGGCCACTCGCTGCTGATCGGCACTGTGCGCCCCGGCGTCATCGATATTCACGAAGGCGGTAAGGTGACCAATAGCATCTTCGTCGCCGGCGGTTTCGTCGAGGTCAATCCGGATACCTGCACGGTTCTGGTCGAAGAAGCCACGGCCGTCGCCGACATCGACAAGGCAGCCGCCAGCCAGCGCCTGCAGGATGCACAGAAGGCTCTCGCCGACGCCGGTGATGCCAAAGCGAAATCCGCTGCCGAAAGCGAAGTGAAGGTCGCCGAGGCGATGATCGCCGCCGCGTCCTAAACGGATCACTCATCTCAGGAAAAAGCCGCGCTTGCGCGGCTTTTTTCATGCCCGTTGCCCTGCGTCCATGAGCACAACATCCTCACGCCAAAGAGCATTTGGCGGGACCATGGGGGCTGCTATAACAGGGCTGCCCACTAAAGATAAAAAACAGACCAATTAAAGGAAAGCCGTCTATGCGCCTCTACCTCGTGCGTCACGGCCTTGCGCTGACCAAGGACGATAATCCCGACCGGCCACTCAGCGAGCAAGGCCAAAAGGACGTGAAGCGCATGGCGTCGTTTCTTGCCCGGGCCGGCGTGCGCGTGCCGCGCGTGATCCATTCGGAAATCCTGCGCGCCCAGCAGACCGCCCTGTATCTGTCGACCGTCATCGGGCCCGGGCGCATCGTCGAGGAAATGCGGGATTTGAAGCCCTCGTCGCGCCTGGACAGCCTGGTCGAGGCCGCGGCCGGATGGACCGAGGACACCATGGTCGTCGGCCACGACCCGTTCATGAGCCGCATCACCTCGTTCTTCACCGCAGGCGATGCCAGCGCCGGGGTCATCGCCTTCGATCCGGGTTCCGTGGTCTGCCTGGAGCGCGACCCCATCATCACGGAAAGCGGCGGCCATTGGACCATCCTATGGCACATGAGCCCGGTCTTGCTGAGCGCGTGATGACCGCGTTCCCCAGCGGCCCGGCGGCCATCGTCCTATTGGTGGTGCTGATCTACCTGGTGATCCGCGTGTTCATCGTCGCCCATCCCAAGAACGAGCGCACGGTGAAGGAAGTATTCGAGGACATGCTTCTGGAACTCGTCGGTGCAGCGATCATCGTGATCGGCGTTCTGATCCTGCCGCTGTTTCTGTGACCATCTAGCCGACAGCGCTCATGATCTCCGCTTCGGCGCACGAGAAGTCGCCTTGCGCGCCCCCTTGCCTTTCGGTTTCCACGCCGGTCCGCCCGCCGCGCGCTGTTCCGCCCCCGGCTTGCGGCTGACCAGTTTGGAGGGCGCCGTGCCCGGTGCGGCCAATCCGAGATCGACCGCTTCCAGCCTTCGGATTTCGTCACGCAGGCGGGCCGCTTCCTCGAATTCAAGGTTGCCGGCCGCCTTGCGCATTTTATCGTTCATGTCATTGATGACGGCGGTCAGGTTATGCCCGGCAAGATGGGTTTCGCCGGCAACGCCCGTGTCGACGGTCATGTAATCGCCCTCGTAAACGCTTTCCAACGCCTTGGAGAATCCCTTCTTCACGCTTTCTGGGGTAATGCCGTGGGCGAGGTTGTATTCCTGCTGCTTTTCCCGCCGCCGTTCGGTTTCCGACAGGGCGTAGTCCAGGGCCTCGGTCATGTTGTCGGCATAGAGAATGACCCGGCCATCCAGGTTGCGGGCAGCCCGGCCAATGGTCTGCACCAGCGATGTCTTGGAGCGCAGGTAGCCCGGTTTGTCCGCATCCAGGATACAGACCAGGGCGCACTCCGGAATGTCCAAACCTTCGCGGAGAAGGTTAATACCGACCAGTACGTCGAAAGCACCGAGACGCAGATCCCGGATGATTTCGATGCGTTCCAGGGTGTCGATGTCGGAATGCATGTAGCGCACCCGCACACCCTGTTCATGGAGGTATTCGGTCAGGTCCTCGGCCATGCGCTTGGTCAGGGTGGTGACCAGGGTGCGTTGGCCCTTGAGCGCCGTTTCCTTGACCTCCATCAGCAGATCATCGACCTGATTTTCCACCGGCCGGACGATACACAGCGGGTCGATAAGCCCGGTCGGGCGCACCACCTGTTCGGTTATTACGCCTCCGGTACGTTCCAACTCCCAAGGGCCGGGCGTGGCCGAGACGAACACCGTTTGCGGGCGCATGCCGTCCCATTCCTCGAATTTCAGGGGCCGGTTGTCGACACAACTGGGCAGGCGGAAGCCGAATTCCGCCAGGGTTGTTTTGCGCGCGTAATCGCCTTTGTACATGCCGCCGATCTGCGGCACCGTGACATGGCTTTCGTCGACCACCAGCAAGGCGTTCTCCGGCAGGTATTCGAACAGGGTCGGCGGCGGCTCGCCGGGGGCGCGCCCCGTAAGATAACGGCTGTAGTTTTCGATCCCGGAACAATGCCCCGTGGTCTCCAGCATCTCGATGTCGAAGGTGGTGCGTTCCTGTAGCCGTTGCGCCTCCAGAAGCTTGCCCTCGGCAGTCAGGCGGGTGAGCGTTTCCTTCAACTCGGCCTTGATCTGGGGGATCGCCTGCATCAGCGTCGGGCGCGGCGTCACATAGTGGCTGTTCGGATAGACAATGATTTCGTCCAGGGTCGCGATCTTATCGCCGGTCAGGGGGTCGATCTCCCACATCGCCTCGACCTCGTCGCCGAACAGCGACAGCCGCCAGGCACGATCCTCCAGATGCGAGGGGAAGATTTCCACGACATCGCCCCGCACCCGGAACGTCCCCCGCACGAAAGCCGCGTCGTTGCGCTTGTATTGCAGCTCGACCAACTGCTTTAGCAGTTTTTGCCGGTCCACGATGGCGCCGGCCTTCAGGCGCACGATCATCTCGGCGTAGGTCTCGACGGCACCGATACCATAGATGCAGGACACGGACGCGACGATCACCACATCGTTGCGTTCCAACAGGGCGCGGGTCGCCGAATGACGCATGCGGTCGATCTGTTCGTTGATGGAAGCGTCTTTTTCGATATAGGTGTCCGTGCGCGGCACGTAGGCTTCCGGCTGGTAATAGTCGTAATAGCTGACGAAATATTCGACCGAGTTTTCCGGAAAAAACTCCTTCATCTCCCCGTAAAGCTGCGCCGCAAGGGTCTTATTGGGCGCCAGCACCAGGGTCGGCCGGTTCAAGTTGCGGATGACATGCGCCATGGTGAAGGTCTTGCCCGAGCCGGTAACGCCGAGCAAAACCTGATCCCGCTCCCCCGCCTCCAACCCCGCCGTCAATTCGGCGATGGCCTCCGGCTGGTCCCCGGCCGGGGAATATTCGCTTTGCAGATCGAACACGGGGCCGCCCGCGACCGCAGGTCGCCGGGACGGATGATAAAGCGCCGGGTCGTTTTTCAGTTCCATGACCATGGCTGATTATATAGGCGCTGTGCGCCCGCCGGTCATCCCTTGGCTTGGCTAAATTCCCAGGATGCCGGCGGGCGCAAACACGGTTCAGGCTTTAGGATTCAGGATGGCGTCCACAAGCTGCGCCGACAGGCCCGTGTAACGCGCCGGGTCAAGCAGGGTATCCAGCTCCTCGGCGGTCATGATCTCCGCCACCCGGGCATCTTCCAGCAACAGGTCGCGGAATACCTTACCTTGTTCAAAGGCCGTCATGGCCGCCTCGTAAACCACGTCATGGGCCGTGTTGCGGCCGATGGTCTCGCCCAGCTTCATCATCACCGCCTCGGACAGCAGCAAACCGCCGGTCAGATCCAGGTTGCGGCGCATGTTGTCGGCCCGCACGGTCAGCCCACCGGTAACCATTACCGCCTTGCGCAGGGCCGATTCCGTCAGGCAGCTGACCCGCGGCACGAAATCCCGTTCGACCTGGTTGGCGACCTTGTCGCGTTCGTGGTCGGCGATCATGCTTTCAAAGGCCGGCGGCACGCAGGCCCAGGCCAGGCGGACGATGCCCTGGGTGACCTCACAGATGGCCGGGTTGCGTTTCTGCGGCATCGTTGAGGAGCCGACCTTGCCCGGTTTATGCGGTTCCTCCAGTTCGGCCGCTTCCGTGCGTTGCAGGGTCGCGACCTCGCGGACGATGCGGCCCATGGTGCCGGCGATGCTGGCCAGCACGGCCGCGTATTCAGTGAACCGGTCCTTGGCGACGTGCCAGGAAATCGCCGGCGCGCCGAGCCCCAGATCGGCCATCATCCGGGCTGCGACCTCGGGCCCCTTCTCGCCGACCGCCGCATGGGTGCCGACGGCGCCGGAGAACTGACCAACCAATACCCGCACCGCCATCTGGTCCAGGCGTTCCCGCTGACGGCGGATTTCGTCGATCCAGACGGCGACCTTGTAGCCGAAGGTGATCGGCAGGGCCTGCTGACCATGGGTGCGCCCAGCCATCGGCGTGTCACGGTGGTCCCGCGCGAGCTTGGCGCAATTAGCTTCGAGTTCATCCAGACCGTCGCGGATCAGTGCGACCGCGTCCTTCATCTGCAGGACAAGGCCGGTGTCCATGACGTCCTGGGTGGTCGCCCCCCAATGGACGTATTCACCGGCCTTCTTGTCGCCCTGGGCTTCGCATTGTGCGGCCATGGCCCGGACCAGCGGCACGATGGGATGGCTGGTGCGGGCCATTTCATCGCGGATGGCGTCGAAATCGTACAGCGACATGTCAGCCGCCTTGGTGATCTGCGCGGCGGCACTCTCGGGAATGATGCCGAGGGCCGCTTCGGCGCGGGCGAGAGCCGCTTCCATATCGAGAAATTTCTGCAGTGTCGCGGTGTCGTCGAAGGCCGCGCGCATGGCGGGGGTGGAAAACTGGTCACGATAAAGGACGCTGTCGATGCCGGAAACGGCCATGGGGTATTCCTCCTGGAGGCATGGTTTCTTATTAATGGGGCCGCCATGTTAGGAGGAACTTCCCGCCAGGTTAATCAGAATCGCTTTTCCGCCGTGATAATCAGGCGAAGCGGGCCGCCCGGCGCCCAATCCTCGAACGGATAACAGGTGATCAAGGTCAACAGGTTTGCCTCCGGATGCAGCATGACCTGTTCGCTTCGCGTGTCGATGACCCGGCGCTCGACGATGCGGTATCCGCTTTTGGTGCCCGACGGTTGTTCGACCCTGATCAGGTCGCCGATGCGGGCCTCCTTCAGATAAGAGAAATGAGTGTCCCGGTGGGCCGAGACGACGCTGTGCCCCGGCTGCCCCGGCAGGGCGGTACCATCGACATGACCTGGCCCGAAGGCCAACGTGCTGCCCGAGGCCCCGGTGAGCACGATGCTCGACGCTTCCAGCCGATCGATACCGAGCCGCGCCACCGGCGTCATATCGGCCCAAGGCCAAGGCCGGGCCAGCATGCCCGAAGGGGCTTGGTTGGCCCGCGCCTGATCCCAGGCATGTTCCAGCAGCATCTGCGCCGCCCAGGCCTTGGCCGGAATATAGGCCCCCCAGGCAAAAAGACCCAGGCCAGCGGCAGCCAGAAGAACAGCCGCCGGCCTGGAAGGTGCCTTGGAGGCAGGGAGCAAACGCGGAAAACGGGCGGCCAGGGTCATCAATCAACCCCTTCCGGGCCCCGACGTCGGCGCGGCCGCGGACCACGCCAGCCAAGTGCAAGAATGGCGAGGGCTGCGACCACGAGCAGCAGGCCGAGCCCCATGTAGGCATGAGCCGGGGTCGCTGTTTGCGGCGTCGCCGCCAAAGGCGTACCGGATCCGGCGGCCGCGAGATGCGCGCGCATGGCCGGGTCCGTCCGGTCGAAGGCCAAAGTCGCAGCCTGTCCCACCGGTACCGGGGCAGCCGGCGCCATGGTCTTTTGCGGGCCCAAGACGGGGGATGGCACAGGTGCTGCGGGGGGGGCTTCCAGACCCGAACGGTCTTGGCCGGCCGGCAGGTTGACCGGCACCTGGGATGTCGCCATCGGCGTGCCGGCGGGGCGGCCCTGTTCCGAATCAACGGCGACCAGGCTGGTGAACTTGCTGACCAGGCCCAGGGTCAACGCCGTATCGACGATTTCCCGGCGGATTTCGACGCGGGCGGCGTCCGCGTCCTTGGGTTCAAGGTGCAGGCTGGCCGTCCGCATGTTCGCCATAAGCTGGCGGATCTTTTCGCGCCCCCACAGGCCCGCCACGCCGGGTGCTGCGGCGCCGCCGGTAATGGTCACCGACTGTTCCCAAAAGCGCCCGCCCAGATGGCCAGAGACCTTCAGTTCCGGCCCCGCCCCGTTCAGCTTCATCAACGCGACCAGCGGTTCGCCCGCATAAAGATCCGGCAGCGGCCGGGGCCAAACCTCGACCGTATGGGTCCCGCCCAGGGGCCACGTCAGGGCCACGTCGGTCAGGGCCGGGCGTTCCAGCTTAAGAAACAGCTCGGCCATACGTTCCTGAATTTCGTCGGCGGCCTGAATAAACGTATAGGTGCCGCGACCGGCGCGCGCCGCGCGGGTCATCAAGAAGCCGTTGGGCGCCGATCCGATACCGACCGTGAACAGGCGGGCGCTGCCGATGCGCCCGTTGATGAGGGATAACAGGCGGTCCTCGTCGCCGACGGCACCGTCGGTGACCAGCACGATCTGCTGCAGGCGGGTGCGGCCCTCAGGCGTCGCGTCTTCGGCCCCACTGTCGACACCGGCAAGCGCCGCCGTGACGGCGTTGGCGATTTCCGTGCCGCCTTCGGCCTCAAGACCCCGCACATAGGCCTTGGCACGATCGATGGCCGCCGCGTCGGCGCTCACCGGCCGGGGCGTCAGATCCGAATAGCCCGAGGCAAAGCGGATGATGCGAAAGCGATCGGCCAACGTCAGGCGGTCGAGCGCCATGACCAGGGCGTCCTTGGCCTGGGTCATCGACGTCCCCTTCATGGAGCCGGAGGTATCGATCACGAAGGTCACATCGCGGGCCGGACGGGGCAGGGTCAGTCCGGCCCCGCCGGACACGGGCGGCATAAGCATGAGCAGGCCGTAAGTTTCATCCCCAACCTGCTCCCAGAAGAATCCAGCCTGCGGAGCGGCCCCCGCCTCGGCCGGCGCCCAGCGCAGGATGAAATCACGGTCGGCAGGCACGGCGTCGCCATCCAGGCGCACGACGGCCCGGCCAGAATCCGGGCGCGTCACGGTAACGTCGTGGCCGGGACTGGTGATCTTGCCGATATCGAAGCCGGCGGTGAGAGCGACCTCAAGCGTGACCGGATTGCCCTTGCCGGCCCCTTCATCGCGCAGCGGCGGTGTGATTTTGGAGGCATCGGGCACCCGATCCGTGTCCTGGGCCCAGCCCGTGCCGCCCGCGAAGTTCACGGGATGTGCACGGCCGGGGATATAGCGCGGCCCCACGACCAGCGGCAGACGCAGGGTGAACTGCCCGTCGCGGAAGGTCAGGCGTTCCTGAAATTCGATGGCGACACTGACTTCCTCGCCGGGACCCAGGTTGGCGACGGCGGTGGTGAAGATGTTGGGCCGCTGCTGTTCGACCAGGGATGCCCGACGCCCGGCACTTTTCGCCGCCGTATACAGGCGCCGTGCCTCGGCCCGTTCCTTGATGACGCCTTCCGTCACGCGCCTGCCGACGGTCATCTTGAGACGGTCAACGGCGCTGTCCGGCGGCAGGGGATAGGTATAGATGGCTTCGGTCCAGCGCGCCGTTGGGTTGCGAAAATGGTGGGTGACGGCAAAACGGGCGATCAGGCCCGAAACCTGAACCTTGATATCCGTGCCCAGCAGCGGCACGGCCCGCACCCGGACATCGCCGTCTTCATCGTGTCCCCCGTCATCCCCGGCCGGCAGGAACAGGCCGCCCAGGTCCATGGCCGCAGCCGACACGACAGTCAACCGCGCGGGCGGGCCATCGGCCCGCGCCGATGACGTCGCCATGACGGTCATCAGAACCAGGGTAACGGCCAAAGCCAGGGGAAAGGCCCACCAGCGGCGGCCGATGACGGTGACGATGGGCATGGTGCGCATCCCTCCCGGCGGGGTTCCGCCTTATGCGATCCGATAAACCGCCCGGGATGGTCATACCCATTGGGCGGTGGTTCGCAGCATTGATGCGGGGAGAGTGGGGCCGCCCTAGGGTTCGCCCGAGGTCTTTTAAAGGCAGGGAAGCCGCGTTTTCGCCACAGTTTCCATGCGGCGAGAATTGTTCCGTTACCGGGGCTTCAACATGGCCCCAAAACGATCTACTTTACGCGCCACCCAGAGGGAAGCGGGTTGAAGGAGACATCTCATGCACAAGAATACGATCTGCCTGCACCACGGCTACCGCGCCGATCCGGCAACCAATTCCGTTGCCGTGCCGATTTATCAGACCACGTCCTATCAGTTCGATGACACCGCCCATGCAGCGCGCCTGTTCGGGCTGGAAGAACTGGGCAATATCTACACCCGCATCATGAATCCGACCTGCGACGTACTGGAACAACGCATGGCCGCCTTCGAAGGCGGCGTCGCGGCGCTTGCCGTGTCATCGGGCCAGGCGGCATCGGCCATGTCCGTGCAGAACATCGCCCAGGCCGGTGACAACATCGTCGTATCGACGGATATCTACGGCGGCACCTGGAACCTGTTCGGCAACACCCTTAAGACCATGGGCATCGAGGCCCGCTTCGTCGACCCGTCCGACCCGGAAAATTTCCGCCGCGCCACCGACGACAAGACCCGCGCCTATTACGGCGAAACCCTGGCCAACCCGAAATTGCGGGTGTTTCCCATCGCCGCCGTCGCGGCTATCGGCCGTGAACTGGGCGTGCCGTTGATCATGGACAACACGGCGGCCCCAACCCTGTGCCACCCGTTCGAACACGGTGCCGCGATCATCGTCTATTCCATGACCAAATATATCGGCGGCCACGGCACGTCGATCGGGGGCATGATCATCGACGGCGGCACTTTCGAGTGGGAAAAGCACGCCGCCCGCTTCCCAATGCTGACCCAGCCCGACCCCAGTTACCATGGCGCGGTCTGGACCGAGGCCGCCAAGGGCTTGGGCGCACCCATCGCCTATATCCTGAAGGCGCGGACCACCCTGTTGCGCGACATGGGTCAGGCGATGAGCCCGTTCAACGCCTGGATGTTCATCCAAGGCCTGGAAACCCTGCCGCTGCGCATGCGCGAACATTGCCGTAACGCCGAAACGGTGGCGCGCCACCTGGCCGCACACCCGGCGGTGACCCGCGTCATCTTCCCCGGCCTGGAAAAAGACGAGGCCATCCGCGCCCAGGGGGAAAAGACGATGCCCGGCGGATGGGGCGGCCTGGTCGGTTTTGAGCTGACCGGTGGCGGCGAAAGCGGCGCCAAGTTCATCGACGCCCTGAAGATGTTCTATCACGTGGCCAACATCGGCGACGTGCGATCCCTGGCTATTCATCCCTGGTCGACCACGCACCAACAGCTGAGTGACGAAGAAAAAATCGCCGCCGGCGTCACCGAAGGCTATGTGCGGCTGTCGGTCGGCATCGAGCATATCGACGATATCATCGCCGACCTGGATCAGGCGCTCGCGGCGCTGTAACCCGCCCAAACAACACCAACTAAACAACGCCGGGACGGGAAACCGTCTCGGCGTTTTTCATTGCGTGTCTTGCCTGAAACAAATGGGCAGCGTAGTCTCCGACCGGCTCGAAACCGGGCCAATGCCCTTGTCCCATGGATCAGAATACAAGGACCCGATCATGGCTTTCCTCGCCGACCGCCTTGCCGCCATCAAACCGTCTCCCACCATCGCCGTCACCCAAAAGGCCAACGATCTGAAGGCCCAGGGCAAGGACGTCATCGGCCTGGGCGCGGGTGAACCCGATTTCGACACGCCCCAGCACATCATCGAGGCGGCGAAAAAAGCGCTCGACGCCGGTATGACCCGCTATACCGCGGTCAACGGCATTCCGGAACTGCAGGACGCCATCATCGCCAAGTTCAAGCGCGACAGCGGCCTGGATTACGCCCGCGACCAGATTCACGTCAGCTGCGGCGGTAAACCCGTGATCTTCAACGCCTTCATGGCGACCATCAATCCGGGCGACGAGGTCATCGTGCCGGCCCCCTACTGGGTGTCCTACGCGGACATTCCGCTGATGTTCGGCGCCGAGGTGAAGGTCGTTCAGTGCAGCGCCGAAAACAGCTTCAAGCTGACCCCGGAACAGCTCGACGCGGCGATCACGCCGAAAACCAAATGGCTGGTCTTCAATTCGCCGTCGAACCCGACCGGCGGCGCCTATACCCGCGACGAGATCAAGGCCCTGACCGATGTCCTGTTGCAGCATCCGCATGTCTGGATCTTCTGCGACGACATCTATGAAAAGCTGGTCTACGACGGCTTCGAGTTCACCACCATGGCCCAGGTCGAGCCGAAGCTGTACGACCGCGTCGTGACCATGAACGGCATGTCCAAGGCCTATTGCATGACCGGCTGGCGCGTCGGCTATTGCGGCGCGCCCAAGCAACTGGTCAAGGCCATGACCATGATCCAGTCCCAGGGCATCACCCATACAGCCGCCGTATCGCAGGCCGCCGCCGTGGCGGCTTTGAACGGGCCGCAGGATTTCATCGAAAAGCACAACGCGATCTTCAAGGAACGACGCGATCTGGTCGTCAGCATGCTGAACCAGGCCAATGGTCTTTCCTGCGCCACCCCAGAAGGGGCGTTCTACGTCTATCCGTCCTGTGCCGGCACCATCGGCAAGAAAACGCCGTCAGGCCAGGTCATCAAGAACGACGAGGATTTCGTGACCTACGTTCTGGAATCCGAAGGTGTGGCCGCCGTGCACGGTGCGGCATTCGGGTTGGAGCCGCATTTCCGGATTTCCTACGCCACGGCCACGGATCTTCTGGAAGACGCCTGCCAACGCATCCAGCGGGCTTGCGCCAACCTGAGCTGAACACTCTGACCGGGGCATCCGCGCGAAGATTGCATTTTCGCGCGGGTTCCCGTTTCATTCAGCCATGACCGACCCGGATCAACTGCTTACCCAGGCGATCGCTGCACTGCGCGAATCACGCATCGCGGAGGCAGCGCCGTTGCTGGATGCCGTTCTGGCGCAAGCCCCCGACCATCCCCAGGCCAACGCGTTTAAGGCTGCAATCAACCTGTTGAGTGGCGATACGGCGGGGGCGCTGCGTCATTTCGAAAAAGCCGCCGATGCACACGCCGATGACCCCGGATTCAACCAGAACTATGCAACGGCCCTGTTGAGTAACGGCGACGCGCCTGCGGCCGAAAACCGTGCCCGCCGCGCCCTTGCTGCCCAGCCGGACAACATCGCCGTGAAACTGCTGCTGGCGCGCAGCCTGTGCGCCCAAGACCGGAACGCCGAGGCTCTGCCCTTTTTGCAAGAGGCCGTGGCCAGCCAGCCCAACCTATCCACCGTCAATGACTTGGGCCTGGCGCTGATGGAACTGAACAGGCCAGATGACGCGGAGGAGGTTTTCACCCGGGCAACTGAGATCGATCCGAATGTGTTCGCACCCTGGCATAACCGGGGGAACGCCGCCCTCGACCAACACCGGCCCGACGACGCCATCGCCGCCTTCGATCAGGCAATCCGGCTCAAGCCGGACCATGCCCCGTCCCATGTTCATCGCGCACAGGCGCTGTTGCTGTCCGGCCGCTACCGGGAAGGCTGGGAGGCCTATGAAACGCGATGGACCCTGCCCGACCGACTGACGCTGCGTGAACATCTGTCCACCCCCCTATGGGACGGCGCGCCGTTCACGGGCCGCCTGTTGGTCTATGCGGAACAGGGTTATGGCGACAGTCTGCAATTCGCGCGGTTTCTGCCGGCCGTCGCGGATCGGGGCGGCACGATGATCCTAGATGTACCGCCCGCCATGCACCGACTGTTCGCCTCCCAGGCCGGCGGATACGATGTCACGCGCCAGGATGCCCCCACGCCGGACCACGACCTTAGAATTCCGATGATGAGCTTGCCCCGGGTCCTGGGCATAACCCTGGATAACCTGCCCGCGCCGACGGCCTACCTTGAGGCACCCGACGACGAAAGCGCTTGGAGCAATCGCCTGGCAGACAGCCGGGGACGCAAGGTCGGATTGGCTTGGCGGGCTTTTGCCGAACGCCGAGGCAGCGCCCATCGCACCGTGCCGCTGACGGCGCTTGCACCATTATTCGAAATTCCAAACATCACCTGGATCAGCCTGCAGAAAGAAACGCCCCCGGACGACCTGCCACTGCCGGCGGGAATGCGGGATCTATCCCGGGACCTGAACGATTTCGCCGACACGGCGGCGCTGATCGCCCAGCTTGATCTGGTGATCACCGTCGATACGGCCGTCGCGCATTTGGCTGGCGCCCTCGGACGGCCCGTCTGGATCATGTTGCCACATGGCGGCGATTGGCGCTGGTTGATCAACCGGCCGGACAGTCCTTGGTATCCGAGCGCGCGGCTTTACCGACAGGACCGCACGCGATGCTGGCCGCCAATTGCCGAGGCTGTGGCCCGGGATCTCGCAGGATTGAATACATGACATGTCGCCGATGGGTTTCCATCGCCGTGGTCACCAGCGCCGTCCTCGCCGGGGTTGGCTTGGCAGGGCCCGCCCGGGCCGATCTGGCCGAGGCGCAGGCCGCCTATAACGCCGGCGATTTCGCCGCCGCCTTCAAGAACCTGAAACCCGCTGCCGAAGCCGGCGACCCCGAGGCCCAAACCCTGATCGCCGGCATGTACGCCCGCGGCCAAGGCACCACAGCCGACCTAGGCGAAGCCGCGCGCTGGTATGGTTTGGCCGCTGATCAGGGGCATCTGTACGCGACCACCATGCTGGGCTGGTTCCATATGCGCGGTATCGGCGTCGAACAGGACGCGGTCAAAGGATACCGTCTGTTGTCCAGGGCGGCGGCGCGGGGCCAACCGCGCGCCGTGGAAATGAAACAGGCCGTGGCTGAAAAGGCCCTTGCCGGACTCGACGACCTAGTGGCCACGGAAACACAAAGCCAATCCATCGACCGCCGCGCCGCCTACTTCCGGATCGGCCGGAGCTTCGCACTCGGCCACGGCGTCCCTCGTTTGCCGGAGGTCGCCGCCGAGGCCTTCCACCGCGCGGCGGACCTGGGCCACAGCAACAGCCAATACGAATACGCACGAAGGCTGGATACGGGCGACGGAGTCCCGGAAGACGCCGAAGCGGCCTTCGCCTGGTTCAAAAAGGCGGGCGAGCAGGGCCATGCGGACGCCCTCGCCATGGTCGGAAAGGCCTACCTGACCGGACGCGGCACGGCCCCCGACCGCCATCAAGCGATGGTTGCGATCACCCGGGCACGGGCCGCAGGCTCCCCCATCGCCAAACAGATACTGGAAGACATGAGCAAATGACCCCGACGATCACCGCGTTTACGGCCGAACTTCTCCGCCTGCCGCTGGACCGCCCCGTGGGCGGATCCGGCGTGGCCCAGATTGACGTCCTGGCCGTCGATCTGACGGACAGCGACGGCGCCACCGGCACGGGATTCAGCTATTGCCTAAACGGCGGCGCAGGGGTCGTTCTGGCGGCAGCCCGGGATCTTTTGGAAACCCGTGTCCAAGGCCAAGCCGCCCATACGCCGGAAGCCCTGTGGCGGCACATGGCCGGGTCCCTCAACCGCATCGGCCGGGGCGCGCACAACCTGGCCATGGCGGCCATCGACGTGGCCGCCTGGGACCTGCATGCCCGGCGCCTGGACCTGCCCCTGGGCATCGCCATGGGCGGCACCGCACGCAGCCTGCCCGTATACGGCTCCGCCGGTCATCGCCCGAACCACAGCCCGGAAGAAACCCGTGATCTGGCCCTGGCCCAAGTCGCCCAAGGATTTGCCGGGGTCAAGCCGCGCCTTTCCGGGGACGGCACGGACGGCGCACGGCTGAGCACTCTGCGCGCCGCCCTGCCCGACCGGGTGCGTCTGATGGCCGACGTGAACGAAAAATGCGATCCGGCCTCGGCCCTGGATCTGGCGGCGGCCTGCGCCGAAGCCGGCTGTCTGTGGCTGGAGGAACCCCTGCCGGCCGGCGACACCATTGCCTTCGCCCGCCTGGCGGCGGCTTCGCCGGTCGCCATCGCCGCGGGTGAACATCTTCAGGGCATGTCCGAGGTCATGCCCTATCTGACGTCGGGCGCCCTGCACGTCCTGCAGCCGGACCTGGCCATGATGGGCGGCCTGACGCCTTGCCTCACGGCGGCGCGGGCGGCCGAGTCCTTCGGCCTGTCGGTCGCGCCGCATTTCCTGCCGTCGCTGTTCATCCATCTGGCGGCGGCGCAGCCCAACGTCACCTGGCTGGAGGATTTCCCCCTGCTGGAACCCTTATTCGAAATCGCGGCCAGGACCGAGAACGGCGCCATGGCCCTGCCCACCCTGCCCGGCCACGGCATGGCCTGGGCCGAGGGGGCCAGGAAACGTTATCGTCTGGACGGCTGAACGGATGACGAGCGACGCTTAATCCGTGTCGTCGGGGGCGTCGATGTCGACGGGCACGCCCGGCTTGGCCTTGGAGGCGCGAATCGACAGCGCCGATTTCACGTGGCTGACATTGGGCGCGGCGGTCAGCTTGGTCGTCAGGAAGTCCTGATAGGCGTCCCAATCGGCGGCGACCACCTTCAGAAGGAAATCCGTTTCCCCCGCCAGCATGTGGCATTCGCGCACCTGGGGCCAAGCGCGCACGGCATTCTCGAAGGCCTCAAGATCGTGTTCCGCCTGGGAGTTAAGCCCGACCTGGGCGAACACGGTAACGTTGAAGCCCAGCATCTTGGGCTCCAGGTCGGCGTGATAGCCGCGGATGAAGCCTGCCTCTTCCAACGCCCGAACCCGGCGCAGACAGGGAGGGGCGGAAATTCCGGCGCGTTTCGACAGTTCCACGTTGGTCATGCGACCATCGTTTTGCAGGTCGCGCAGGATACGCCGGTCAATCTTATCCAGTTTCACGCGCTGCATGATCGTTTCCTAACCCCCGGGTCACGGCGAAATATTGTTGCGAAATTATATTATAACAACGCCGGGGGAAAGCCCCGTCACCGGGCACCTTCCCATGGTCGCTGCAGATGTCCCCGTCACTGGGCCGCTTGTCCTTGCACGGCGGCCGGGGCCCACTTATCTTAGGTCCCCAATCCGCCGTGAGTCCTGGGCAGACACGGCCCCCGCATCCTCGTTCAAAAGGTAGATCGCTTCATGCCCGCCGCTTCCGACCCTACCCCCCGCCACACCAAGGTTCTGATCATCGGCTCCGGCGCCGCCGGCTATACGGCCGCCGTTTATGCCGCGCGCGCTAACCTCTCGCCCCTTCTGGTGCGCGGCCTGCAGCCGGGCGGACAATTGACCATCACCACCGAGGTCGAGAACTATCCGGGCTTCGCCGAGCCGATCCAGGGCCCTTGGCTGATGGAACAGATGTTCGAGCAGGCCAAGAACGTGGGTACGGAAATGGTCGAAGACACCATCATGGAGGTCGACCTGAAGGCGCGGCCGTTCCGCGCCGTGGGCGATTCTGGCGCGGTCTATACCGGCGACACTCTGGTCATCGCCACGGGGGCCAGTGCCCGCTGGCTCGGTCTGCCGTCCGAGGAGAAATTCATGGGCTTCGGCGTATCCGCCTGCGCCACCTGCGACGGGTTCTTCTACCGTGGTAAGGAAGTCGCCGTGATCGGCGGCGGCAACACGGCGGTTGAGGAAGCCTTGTTCCTGACCAATTTCGCGTCGCGCGTGACCCTGATCCACCGCCGGGACGAATTGCGCGCGGAAAAGATCATGCAGGACCGCCTGTTCAAGAACGACAAGATCGAGGTGATCTGGGACACGGTATTGGAGGAAGTTCTGGGCGACGGCAATCCGCCGGGCGTTTCGGCCATGAAACTGCGCAACATGAAGACCGGCGAGATCACCGAACGCGCCGCTGACGGCGTGTTCATCGCCATCGGCCATGACCCCAACACCGCCCTGTTCAAGGGCCAGGTCGACATGGACGACGAAGGCTATATTCTGACCAAATCGGACAGCACCAAGACCAATATTCCGGGCGTGTTCGCCGCCGGCGACGTCCAGGACAAGGTGTTCCGCCAGGCCATCACCGCGGCCGGCACCGGATGCATGGCGGCGTTGGAGGCCGAACATTTCCTGGCCGCCCAGGAGGCACAGCAAGCGGCCGCCGAATAGGCGGCGACAACCGGCCCGGATGCATTAGGGAGCGCATCCGCGAAGGGCCGATCAGGGGGCTTTCCCATGGATTGGGACAAACTGCGGGTGTTTCACGCCGTCGCCGAAGCGGGTAGCTTTACCCGCGCGGGCGAAGATCTGCACCTCAGCCAATCGGCGGTCAGCCGCCAGGTCAGCGCGCTTGAGGAAAGCCTGCGGGTACCGCTGTTCCACCGTCATGCACGCGGCTTGATCCTGACGGAACAGGGCGAACTGCTGTTCCGCACGGCGCATGACGTGTTTTCCAAGTTGGCCATGGTCGAGGCACGCATCGCCGACAACAAGGACGAGGCCCAGGGGCCGCTCAAGGTGACGACCACCGTTGCCTTTGGCTCGATCTGGCTGACGCCGCGCATGCGCGAGTTCAAGACCCTGTACCCGGACATCGCCATCAGCCTGGTGCTCGCCGACACGGAACTGGACCTCAGCATGCGCCAGGCCGACGTCGCCATCCGCCTGGCCCCGCCGAAGCAGCCGGACCTGATCCAGCGCTACATCATGACCATGAACTACCATGTCTATGCGTCGGAAGAGTATCTGGCCGAACACGGCACGCCGGCCCGGCCCCAGGATTTGGACGACCACGACCTGGTCGTCTATGGCGACGATGCCCGCCCACCGGTCGAAAACCTGAACTGGCTGCTGACCGCCGGCGCGCCGCCCGGCGCAACGCGAGAACCGGTTCTTCGGGTCAATTCCATCTATGGCATCTACCGCGCCGTACAATCGGGGCTCGGTATCGGCGCATTGCCCGATTACATGAGCCGCGAAGCCGACAATTTGAAGGAAGTGCTGCCGGAACTGCGGGGGCCCTCGATCGAGGCCTATTTCGTCTATCCGGAAGAACTGCGCAATTCCAAGCGCATCACCGTGTTCCGCGACTTCCTGGTCGATCGCCTGAACCCAGCAAATTTCTAGAACCCGTCGACGCTTACTTCACAATATTCACAGCCGGCGGCGATTTTTTGTTACCCAAATGCAATATTTGCAGGGCGATGAACGAGATATGCGTGAATTGCATATCTGGAATGCAGGTTTGTGACTGGTATACCAGGCATGGCGGTTTATATAACCACCATCCCGTCGCCGCCGATTGCTCCTAAGCGCTGTGGCAACGGAACGGATTTTGGGTCTCCTCCCAGACCCACCCCGCCGGAGGTCATCCGGCACCGGGACCGCTCCCTGGCCCCCCAGGCCAGCGGCCCCAACGTCTCCCAGACGTGAAGCCTCCCTGTCAAACTCGCCGGTCCCTTCCCAGGGACCGGCGGTTTTTTTATGGGCCCCGGTATGGCTGGCAGTGCTACTGCGCCGCTTGCGCCCGCGATGCGACCACTTGGTCCGCCTCCTTGCCCATCAGTTCCTGCAGGTGGTCGAATGCCCATTCGAAGGTGCCGACCCCCATGGTCATGGAGCGCAGTTCGATCACCAGGTCGTGCATTTCCGATTGTGGCAGTTGGACCTGGACCTCGTCCCAGCCGGCCCAACCGGGCTTGGCGTCAAAGCCCATGATCTGCCCCCGCCGTCCGGACACCAGGCGCTGCATCCGGGACGTGAATTCCGACGGCATGGAGATGACCACCTTGCAGATCGGCTCCAGCAGCACCGGCTGACAGTTGGGCATGCCTTCGCGCATGGCCTGCTGGGCCGCCTTGCGGAACGCCATGTCCGAGGAATCCACGTTGTGGTACTGGCCGTCCGTCAGGGTCACGGACAGGTCGACCACGGGAAAACCCAAGGGCCCGCGCGCAAGATACTCGCGCACCCCAGCCTCGACCGCCGGAATGTACTGCTTGGGCACCACACCGCCGGTGATCGTGTCGCCGAAAGTGAATCCTTCGCCCCGGGCAAGCGGCCTGATATCCAGATGCACATCGCCAAATTCACCATGCCCGCCTGATTGTTTCTTGTGGCGCGCGTGCTGGCTGGTCGGCTTGCGGATGGTTTCCTTGTAGGGGACCTGGGGCCGTTCGCTGTCGACGTCGATGTGGAACTTGCCCTTCATCCTGTCGAGGGTGATCAACAGGTGCATTTCTCCCTGCCCCCAAAGCAGCATCTCACCCGTATCCGGGTTGTGTTCGTGGGAGATCGAGGGGTCTTCTTCCATGATCTTGGCCAGTGCGCCGGACATCTTGACCTCGTCACCGCGGTTGGCCGCGTGCACGGCCATGGAAAACAGCGGCGTCAGGGGCGGCGGCCAGGCCATGCCCTTGACCTTGCCGGAGGCCGAGACCAGATCGCCGGTCTTGACCGCGTCCATGCGGCCGATGGCGACAACCTCGCCGACCCCCGCCTTGGCGGTCTTTTCCGTCTTCTGGCCGAAGGCTTTGGACAAGCCGGACACCCGGCCCTGGGCCGACGCCATGCCGTCGGTGATGTCGCCGCACCACACCCGGGCAAAGCTGAGCTTGCCCGCATGGCCGGCATGGACGGTCTTGAACACCCGCGCCGCCGCTTCGCCCGACACCGGTTCGCCCAAGCGCGCGGCCGTGGTCTCCGGGCCCGGGGCTTCGTGGCGCAGGGCCTTGAGCAGACGGCGCACGCCGTTGCCGTGTTCGGCCGAACCGAAGAACACGGGCACGGCCTTGCCGTCCTGCAGGACCTTGGTCAGATGTTCGAACACCTCTCCCGTCTGCGGCACCACGTCTTCCAGCAGCTTTTCCAGCAGCGCGTCATCGAAATCGGCGAGGCTTTCCAACAGTTCCGTGCGCGCCGCCGCCTCGCGGTCGCGGATGCTTTCGGGCAGTTCCATCAATTCCGACGGTTTACCTTCCTGCCAGCGAAAGGCGCGTTCCGACACCAGGTCGACATGGCCGGTCACGTCGTCACCATCGCGCAACGGGATTTCCCGAAGCACCAAGGGGCTGTCGGACAGGCCCTGTAAAGCGTCCAAAGTCTCGGCGACACTGGCTTCGGCTGAGTCCATTTTGTTGATGAAGATGAGGTGCGGAATCTGGTGCTGGTCGAGGAATTTGAGGATCGGCGCCGCCGTCAGGGCCCGCGCCTGTCCCGGCTCACAGACCACCACGGCGGCATCGGCGACCATCAGGGCGTTATGGGCGTCCTGCAGCATGTCGATGGAACCGGGACAGTCGATAAAGGTCCAGGGATCACCCAGGTAGGGGGCGCTCACGATATTCATTTCCGTGGACATTTGGCGGGCGCGGGCTTCGGGCGAGCCGTCGCCGACCATGTTGCTGTCCTTGACGGAGCCCTTGCGGTCAATGGCTTCGCATTGGCGCAGGATTTCTTCGAGTAAGGATGTCTTGCCGCTTAAGTAGGGGCCGACCAGGGCTGCCACGCGCGGCCGGTTGTCGGATTTGGTCATCGTTACCTCCCAAGTGCGTTTTTTTGTCGCAGGAAGGGGCCGTTCAGTCGGCCTTCGAAGTCCGTTTTATGGTTAAAGCCTAGCCTTCCCAGGGGGGGATTCAAGTAGATTCCGGGAATCCGGCCGATATTTGCCATTGCGCGGGCCTCTGGCCGAACAGATGGACGTCACGAACAACAAACCCTTGGCGTTAGTGGACAACCCCCCCATATCCGAGGCTAAACTGGCCTTTCTCGGCGCGCCGCCGTGGCAGAAACAGCGACAGACCATGAACACCAAGACACATAGCTACTCAAAAACGACCCGCGACATCCATGTCAGCGTGATCCCCCAGTACCTTCCCGACCAATCCGCGCCCGAGGACGGCCGCTATGTCTGGGCCTATACGGTACGGATCGAGAACCAGGGGACGGAGACGGTGCAGCTGCGCAACCGCTATTGGCGGATCACCGACGCACTCGGCACTTCCCACGAAGTCCGCGGCGAGGGCGTGGTCGGCGAACAGCCGGTCCTGAACCCGGGCGAGGCCTTCGAATACACCAGCGGCACGCCTTTGGCGACACCGTCGGGCATGATGATGGGATCCTACGAAATGGAGACCCAGGCCGGCGATTTCTTCGACGCCGCCGTGCCGGCCTTCTCGCTCGACAGTCCGCACGAACGCGTCCATCTGAACTAAGCCCCAAAAACCAACAGGACCGGGAACCCCGACCGTGACCGCCAAGAAACATCTGAGTGTCGCCAATATCGCCGCCGCCAAGGCAAAGCCGACCCGCGCCGAGGCCGAACAGGCCGTGCGCACGCTGATCCGCTGGGCCGGCGACGACCCCACCCGCGAGGGCCTGGTCGACACACCCAAGCGGGTTGCCAGCGCCTATGAGGAATTCTTCGCCGGTTACGACGCCGATCCGATGGAAATCCTGCAGCGCACCTTCGAGGAAACGGACGGTTACGACGAGATCGTGGTCCTCAAGGACATCCGCCTGGAAAGCCATTGCGAGCATCACATGGTGCCGATCATCGGCGTCGCCCATGTCGCCTATCTGCCGCACCGCCGGGTCGTCGGCATCTCCAAGCTGGCCCGGGTCATCGACGCCTATGCCAAACGCCTGCAGATTCAGGAGAAGATGACCGCCCAGGTGGCCAACGCCATCAACGACGTGCTGGAGCCCAAGGGCGTTGCCGTCGTCATCGAGGCGGCGCACCAATGCATGACCACGCGCGGTGTCTCGAAGCCAGGCGTGACCATGGTGACGTCGCGCATGCTGGGGGCGTTCCGCGATGACCCGACGACGCGCCGCGAGTTCCTGGCCATGATCGGCCACTAGCCTTCTTCAAGAGGCCGGTCCGGGCCCAGCACCGTCGATTGGTTCCTTCTTTGTCCAAAATGCTCTAAACCTCGTCGCAACGGGGATAAGACGAGGCAAGGGCATGGATTTCCGTCCCATTCTGATGATCGTGGGCACGCTGCTGGCGACGCTGGCGCTGGTCATGTGTGTTCCGGCCGTGGTCGATGCCTCGCTCGGCAATCCGGACTGGGAAGTGTTTGCCGCCTCCGCCGGGGTGACCCTGTTCCTTGGCGTCGCCATGGCGCTGACGGCGACGACCGGCGGTGTGCGAAACCTCAGCGTGCGCCAAGCCTTCGTCATGACGACGCTGACCTGGGTCGCCCTGACGGTATTCGCGTCCTTTCCCTTCATGTTTTCGGAACGGGACCTCAGCTTCACCGATGCCTTTTTCGAGGCCATGTCGGGGCTGACCACCACGGGATCGACCATCCTGACCGATTTGGACAGCCTGCCGCCCGGCATTCTGCTGTGGCGCTCCTTGCTGCAATGGCTCGGCGGCATCGGGATCATCGTCATGGCGATCGCCATCCTGCCCATGCTCAAGGTCGGCGGCATGCAGCTGTTCCGCATGGAATCATCGGATCAGTCGACGGAAAAGGCCCTGCCCCGCGCGGCCCAGATCGCCAGTACCATCGGCGTCATCTATCTGTTCCTGACCATGGTCTGGGCGGGGGCGTTCTGGCTGGCGGGGATGAGCGGGTTCGACGCCGTGGCCCATGCCATGACCACCATCGCCACGGGCGGGTTTTCGACCCATGACGATTCCATGGGCCACTTCGACCATGCGGCCATCGACTACATCGCCTCGGCCGGCATGATCGTCGGCGCGCTGCCGTTCATTCTTTACGTGCGCTTCCTGCAGGGCCAGTTCATGGCCCTGCCACGCGACCCCCAGGTGCAATGGTTCCTGACCACGGTCTGCGCCGTCGTCGTGGTGACCGCCGTGTGGCTGTGGCTGGAACAGGACAAGCATCCGTTGGATGCGCTCAGGCTTGCGACCTTCAACATCATCTCGATCATCACCGGCACGGGCTACGCCACGGACGACTATTCCCTATGGGGGCATTTCGCCCTGCCGATCTTCTTCTTCATCATGTTCATCGGCGGCTGCGCCGGGTCAACGACCTGCGGCATCAAGGTGTTCCGTTTTCAGATCCTCTACGCCGCCTGCCGCACCCAGCTGCGCCATCTTTTGCATCCCCACGGTGTGTTCATTCCCTACTACAACAAGCAGCCGATTTCCGACGAGGTCATCATCTCCGTTCTGTCGTTCTTCTTCGTGTGGTTCCTTTGCTTCACGGTGCTGGCGCTGGGGCTGGGACTTCTCGGGCTCGATTTCGTGACCGCCTTTTCGTCCGCCGCCACGGCGATCGCCAACGTCGGCCCGGCGTTGGGCGAAACCGGCCCGGCGACGACCTTCGCCGACCTGCACGACGGCGCGAAATGGCTGATGGCCATCGGCATGTTGCTGGGACGGCTGGAATTGTTCACGGTGATTGTGCTGTTCACCCGCGCGTTCTGGCGGAACTAGCCCTCACCACCGCCGGCCTTGCCCGCGATAATTGGCGCAGCCAGAAGATCGTCAATGAACAGGGAAACGAACTGCGGTCGGCTGGTCGCGCCGGCCTTGGCATAAATTCGTGTCAGCTGGGCACGCACCGTGCCTTCGGCAGTGCCCCGGATCGACGACATCTCGGCGACATCAAACCCTTTGAGCGCAAGCATCGCGACTTCTGATTCGGCAGCAGTCAGATGCCAAGCCTCGAACCGCCCCTTGATCACGGTCGCGAATGCACCGGACGCGGCCGTGGCCGCGTCCTCGGCCCGCCGATTACGTTCGATGGTGCGGCGCATCTCACGCCCACCCAGGACGACCCCGACGAACAGCACGACCGCGACAGCACTTTCGAACAACGAATGAGGTGTGGCGCCGCCGAGGCGGATATCCTCGAACACGTCACCGACAAAGAACACGGCGCAAAGCACCTGCATGGCCAAAAGGACAGTAAGCAGAGCCGTCCGTCCGCTGCCGTGCCGCCGCCCAGATTGGGAGATTGTCTCGTCTTTCATTCGCCCGCGTGCGATCTCTTGCCGCCCTTGACCATGGCGCGGATCAAGTTGACCCCGGACAGTCGCGATTCGAGAAGCACCCCGCCGACATGAACCACGGCGAAGAACAGCAGCATGTTGGCTGCCAGTTCGTGAATGTCCTCAACGATCTCGCTGCCACCGCGGTGCCCTTCGTATTCCCGGAACAAAGCGGTGAAGCTATCGCCCGGCATGCCATAGGAAGACGGAAAGGGGTCGCTCGCCATCATCACACCCGTCGCGACGACGACGATCAGGGTCCCCCATAAGGCATAAACCATCAGAGCACCCAGGGGGTTGTGCGAACGATAGGTCCGATGATGCCCGGCCAATAATTCGGATACATGTCCCCTCGCTGCAGTGAAGCTTGGCGGGAACGAAGTGAACCGTGCCTCTTCCGTGCCGATAACACCCCAGATCAGACGTAGCACCAGAAAGCCGATGGCGGCGTAACCGATCCAGATATGGATTAGGGACTCGTCCTCGACGACAAAACCGTTCAGCACCACCGCCAATGCGATGGCCCAATGGGTCAGGCGGATCACCGGGTCCCAGGCCGGCGCGGTCGGCGTCCTGGCCTCTAAGGTTTTTACCGCCATCAGTCGTCGGTCTTCACGCGGGTGATCTTCCCGGTCTTGGCGTCGATCTTCATTTCCCAGCGTCGGCCATCCTTCGATACCTTGATCTCAATGCGGCCGTGTTCGCGTTCGAACTCGATCACTTCGTAGCCCTGATCCGCCAGGGCGCTGACGATGGTCTTCGCATCCGTTCCCAGTGTCGTCCCTGGCATCAGATCCGCCGCCAGGGCAGCACCGGCGAAAAGCACACTAAAGGCAGTGGACAGCATCAATTTGCGCATCGTTATGGTTATTCCTTTCATTGGAGAAGCCAGGCGGGCATGACCCGCGCCATCGCATCGAATATGTGCCCGCCTTGCGACGATCTCGAGGAGCGTCGCGCTTACACGGAGACACATAAGCGTCTGCGTATGGTCGGGACCCTAGGATCGACGGCGCAATTTGACGATGATCTGGATCAACATGATCGCCACAACCCCTTGGGAAAGAGCCCGCCTAGCGGACGGCGCTATTGCTGGGCGATCACGGCGAGGGCGACGACCGCCAGCATGGACAGCGCCATGGCGACATTGATGGCGAACTGCGTGCGTTTCGGCAGGTCCAGGCGGTGCAAGGTCACCCCGGCCCATAGCCAGAGGAAATGAATGCAGATCCAGAGCGCGTTCATGATCGCGAACTTGATCACGAGCTCCATCACCAGATTGTCCGGCATGAACGCAAAGCCCGAGAAAAAGGCCGTATTCACGGCATAGGCCTTGGGGTTGATCGCCTGCAGCATGAGGCCGCCGATTATGCCGGGAGCGGACTGGCGTTCGATGAAGGCGATCTTTGATCCGGCGAAGGCGATGCGCAGCGCCAGGTACAGCAGATAGGCGGCCGACGCGTAAAGCAGCGCGGTGCGCACATGCGGCACCGCCAACACGGCGGCGGCCAGACCCGTAACCACGGCCAGCGCCACGAAGTTGGTGCCCAGGAACAGCCCGACCATATAGCGCCGCCCCTGGGCGAAGCCGAAGCCGGACCCAACCCCGGCCAGCGACAACACCCCCGGCCCCGGCGTGATGAACAGGAAAAAGCAGGCGGCGGCGAACGTCAGCATGAAGGCCTTCCGGCAGGGATGGAGCAGAGTGTTGCGGGATTACGGGCACACCGGACATTGGCGGCCCGTACACATGGTGCGGAGCCAGCATCACCCGGTCAAGCCTCAAAGGGGCCGGTCAGCGCATCCAGTTACCGAGGAACCGGCGCATATTGGTTTCCATTTCGTGGTCGAAGTCCTTCAGCGCCGCTTCCATCATCGCGAACCAGGTCTTGTTCAGATCATTCAGGGTCACGTCCTCGGGCACGGTCTGGTTGCGGGTGGCGCGCGCCGCCGCATGGCCGACACGCCGGCCCTGGGGGTCGAACACCTCGATCATGGCCGACATTTCCAGGTCGTAACGGGCGTCCTGATCCGTCGTGAAAGCCCCCTTGATGCCTTGGGTGCGCGGCAGCTTGGTTTCCACGACCTCCGCCCGTTCGATGGTCAGGCGTGCAACCGTGCCGGCGGCGCCACCCACGGCCTTGAGCCGGTCGCGGCCCCAGATCGCCATCGCCTTGGCCGGCGGCGTCTGCATCTTGTGTTCCACGTTGGGCGGCGCAAGCGGCGCCTTGTGAACGTCGACGATTTCGACCCGGTCGACGGCAAGGTTCAGGGCCGGTGCGTGCTGGAAGGTGATTTCCGGCAGGTTGACGCTGGGATCCGGCGTGGTGCAAGCGCCCAGCGCCAGCAGGCCGGCGACAAGGGCGGTGGTCAGTGATCTGGTCAAGGTCATCGGTTGTCGTTTCCTCGCTCCAATGGTTTCCCCGGCACCCCTCATACTGGGCATGCCCTGTGTCAGGATCAAGGCATGGGCCGAATTATCCGCGCCGACGGAACGGGCGGCGGCGTCAATCCTGGTAAAGTGCCTCGATCTGGTCCGGACCGAAAACATAATCCGTACGGCAGAATTCGCAGGTTACCGTGACCGTACCGTCATCGGCCATGTCCTCGATTTCCGCCTGCGGGAAGGAACGCAGGGTCATTTCGACCTTGTCCCTGGAACAGCGGCAGGTCTGTTTCACAGGTCTGCCCTCGGTCACTCGCACACCGTCCTGATGGTAAAGACGATAAAGCAACCGGTCCGTGGTCACCGCCGGGTCGAGCAGTTCCCCAGACGACAGGCTGCTCATCAGGATCACCGCCCGGCGCCAAGCTTCCTCCGCCTCGTCCTTGTCGGCGCCGTGCTTGTCCGGCAGGCGCTGCACCATGATCGCCCCGGCGGCCAGAGGATCGGCGCCGGACGCCAGAAGGATCGCGGTTTCCAGCTGTTCGGATTGGCGAAAATAATCATGGGCGCAGTCGGCCAGGGTCGCCCCCACCAGTTCGGTGATGCCCTGATAACGGTCCGTGTCCGGCCCCTGGTCGACCGTGAAGGCGAGATAGCCAGAACCGAGCAGCGCCGGAACCGGCGCCCCCTGAGCGCCCGCGGCATCAACCGCCGCGAGACGGTCCGCGTCATAACGGGCGTAGCTGCGCACCCCGCCGGCCGACGTCACGTCCGCCATGACCAGGCCGACCGGGCCGTCACCTTGGACCTGCAGGGTGAACACGCCGTCGAACTTGAGCACGCTGGACAGTGTCGCCGCCAGCACCACGACCTGCGACAACAGATCGGCGACCACCGGCGGATAGCCGTGCGGCCCGACCAATTGGTCGAGTATCGGACCCAGGCGCACGACACGCCCGTTGACGCCCAGTACATCTACATGGAACGGCTGAACAACGTCGTCGAGGGAAAGGGTTACGTCAGGCATTGTCTCGGTCGGCGGTATCTGGGAGGGCATCGTTTGGGGCGGCTTGTGTCTGTGTCCGATAGTAATAGGTATGTGCGGCTTGGAAACCCGCCAAGTGATAAAGCGCCATGGCGGGGCGATTGTCCGATTCCACCTGCAGGAACAGGCGGCGGTCGCGGTCCGTATCAGCAGCCCAAGCGGCGAGTGCAGCCAGCACCCGCGCGGCATGTCCCCGGCGGCGGTATCCATCCCGTGTCGCCATGCACAGGATCAATGCCCAGTCATCGCGAATAACGGCCGCCCCCACGGCGGCGGGCTCGGTCCCGTCGTCCACCACCGCATAGGCCCGCGGCGACGGCAGGCTTTCAGCCAGACGACAGCGTAGGCCGCGTTCGCGCCCCTGCGCCAGGCCGCCGCCATAGACCTGAAACCACGCCCCGGTGGGGCCGGAAAACAGACGCGCGCGAAAGCGGAGCGCCTGTCGGTCGGCCAAATTTTTCACCACGGACGCGGCATCGGCGGTCATGACGAGGGTGCGCGCCTCGATCACGTAGCCACGGCGTTCCAGCTCCGCATCCAGGCCGTGCGGCGCGACCGCACCGGAAATCTGAAAGCGGCAGGGCAGGCCGCGCTGGCGATAGAATTTTTCCGCGGCGTCGATGCGAAGCTCAAGGGCGCTCGACCCCGTTTCCTCAAGCGCCAGAACGGAATTGGCACGCCGCGATACTCCTTCGGAGAAGCGCAGTTGCCAGCCTTCCAGAATGCCCTGACTGAACGGCGGCCAGCATTCGGCGGCCCGGCGCTCCAGGTCGCGGATGCCCTCTTCGTCAAACATGAAGGGCGTCCTTCACCATCATTCGGAAGGCCCGATCAGACGTCGCCCAGACACCAGGCCAGGATACCTTTCTGTGCATGCAGGCGGTTTTCGGCCTCGTCCCAGATAACGGACTGGGGGCCGTCGATCACGGATTCGGTGACTTCCTCGCCGCGGTGCGCGGGCAGACAATGCATGAACAGGGCATCAGGCGCAGCCTTGGCCATCAGGCGGTCATCCACGCGGTAAGGTGTCAGCAGGTTATGGCGCGGCCCCGCGTCGGCATCGCCCATGGACACCCATGTGTCGGTAACAACCAAATCCGCCCCGGCAATCGCCGCTTCGGCGTCTTCGGTCACCTGCACGTCCGCACCCTCGCCCGTCGCCCAGGACACCAGATCGGGATTGGGCGACAGCGCCTCGGGACAGGCCAGGCGCAACTGGTAGCCGAACCGCGCGGCCCCGTGAATCCACGACGCGGCGACGTTGTTGCCGTCGCCGGCCCAGGCCACGGTACGCCCCTTGATGTCGCCCCGGTGTTCTTCATAAGTCATGATGTCGGCCATGATCTGACACGGATGCGACGCGTCGGTCAGGCCGTTGATCACCGGCACGGTGGCGTATTCGGCCAGATCGTGCAGTTTCTGCGGATCGTCCGTGCGGATCATGATGACATCGCAATAACGCGACAGCACGCGCGCCGTATCGGCCACGGTCTCCCCACGGCCAAGCTGCGATTCATTGCCCGACAGCACGACGGCGCGACCGCCCAGCTGCTGGATCGCGACCTCGAACGACACGCGGGTGCGGGTCGACGGTTTTTCGAAGATCATCACCAGCGTCTTCCCGGCCAGGGACGGTGACGCCGAAGCCGCCGACCCGTTCTTCTTCATCGCGGCCGCGCGGTCGAGAATCCGGCGCAGGGTGCCGGCGTCGGCGCGGTCGAGGTCGAGGAAATGGCGAAGCGCGCTCATCCCGTCTTCTCCTTGGCCATGTCCGCCTCGATTTCGCTGCAGCTTTTGTCGAGGGCGGCGACCGCCTCGTCGATGTGGCTTTCTTCCAGGATCATCGGCGGCAGCATGCGCACGACGTTGTCGCCCGCCGGCACCGTCAGCACGCCGTTGTCGGTCATCTTGCCAACCAGGATGCTGTTTTCCACGGCGCAACGCATGCCGACCATCAGGCCCTGGCCGCGTACTTCGGTCAGCACGGTCGGATGCTTGGCGACGACGGCGCCCAGCCGATCCCACAGAATACGGGCCATCTTATCGACCCGGGGAAGGAAGCCGGGCTCCAACACCACGTCCAGCATGGCGCCGACCGCCGACATGGCAAGCGGCGTGCCGCCGAAGGTTGACCCGTGGCTGCCCGCCGTCATGGCCTTGGCCGCCGCCTCGGTCGCCAACACGGCGCCGACGGGGAACCCGCCGCCCAGGCCCTTGGCCGTGGCCAGGATGTCCGGGGTCACGCCGGCCCATTCATGAGCGAACAGCTTGCCCGTGCGGCCGTTACCGGTCTGCACTTCGTCCAGCACCATCAGGATGCCGAACTCGTCACACATCTCACGCACGCCTTTGAGGAAGCCCGGGGACGGCGCCTTGATGCCGCCTTCGCCCTGTACCGGCTCGACCAGGATCGCCGCCGTCTGGTCGGTGATCGCGGCGCGCATGGCGTTCAGGTTGTCGAACGGCACATGGTCGAAGCCTTCCGGCATGGGGCCGAAGCCCTCGCGATGCTTTTCGTTGGACCCGGCGGCCAGATCGGTCAGGGACCGCCCGTGGAACGAGCCGTCGCAGCTGATGATGCGGTAACGTTCCGGATGACCGGCCCCGTGGTGATAACGCCGCGCCATCTTGATCGAGGCCTCAACGGCCTCGGCGCCCGAGTTGTTGAAGAACACGGTATCGGCAAAGGAATTGGCGACCAAAAGACCGGCGACCCGTTCCTGCCCGGTGATGCGGTACAGGTTCGAGACATGCCACAGGGTCTTCGCCTGTTCGGTCAGGGCGGCGACCAGTTTCGGATGGCAATGGCCGAGTGAATTGACAGCGATCCCGGACCCCATGTCGAGGAATCGTCGGCCGTCGTCCGCCCAGACATACATGCCCTCACCCCTGACCAGGGCGAAAGCGGTCCGTGCGTAAGTCGGCATGACGGCGCTGATCATTTCGCTCTCCTTTGGCTCAACGTGTCAAAACGGAAAAAAGCCCCCGTTTTCCAGGAGCTTCAACCATCTTCCTTACCAGGAAAGCCGCCGAGTATCAGTATCTCATGGCCCCTTGTCAACGGCGGCAAGATGACCGTTCGGCGACGGCTTGCGCACGGGCCTCAGGCCTTCAGCTTATAGCCCGTGCGGAACATCCAGGTACAAAGCCACCAGAGGCCCGCGTTGATCACCGCCATGACCGCGACGCCAATCCACAGGTTGCCATCGGCATGGCCGATGAAACCATAGCGAAAGCCGTCGATCATGTAGAAGAAGGGATTGAAATGGGCCGCGATCTGAACACCCTGGGGCAGGCGTTCGATCGAATAAAAGGTTCCCGACAGGAACGACAGCGGCGTGATGACGAAGTTGGTGACCGCCGCGATATGGTCGAACTTGTCGGCCCAGATGCCCCCCGCCAGGCCCAGCAGCGACAACATCAAGGCCCCCATCACCGCGTGATAGACGACGAAAAACGGATCATGCAGGCCCAGGTCCACGGTCATCGCCATGGCCACGCCGACGACGACGGCAACGGCAACGCCCCGCGTCATGCCGCCGATGGCAAAGCCGAACGTCAGTTCATGGGCGTTGAGGGGCGCCATCAGGCTGTCGACGATGTTGCCCTGGATCTTGCCGATCATCAGCGAGCTTGAGGTATTGGCGAAGGCGTTCTGGGCGATCGCCATCATGATCAGGCCGGGGGCCAGGAAGGTCATGAACGGCATCCCGGCGACGACCCGGTGATCGCCGCCCAGCGCCAGGGCAAACACGGCGAGGAACAGCATGGTCGTCACCAGAGGGGCCACCAGGGTCTGGGTATAGACCTTGATGAAGCGCCGCACCTCGCGCATGTAAAGCGTCTTCAGCCCGATCCAGTTGACGGCCCCCATGGGGGGCATGCCGTCGGTCGCGGACGGCATGTCGGGCAAGGCGGCAAGGGGTGTCTGGTCACGCATCATCGCGCTCCTTATAAGATATGACCATGGAGAGTCCAATCGGTTCCGACGATCCGGCGCCCGCCAAGGGTGCCAGGCGCAAGCCCCGGGGGCCCAAGAAGGCGACACAAAGCCATCTTGCCAACGCGGCCCTCCACTACCTTGCGCGCTTCTCCACGTCGGCCGAAAACCTGCGCCGGGTGCTGATGCGCCGGGTCGATAAATCCGCCCGCCATCACGGCACGGATCCTGAGGAAGGGGCCGCCTGGGTCGAGGATCTGATCCAGCGCTACCAGCGGGCGGGTCTGCTGGACGACGCCGCCTATGCCGAAGCCCGGGCCGGCGACATGTTGCGCCGGGGTACGCCGATGAAGGGTGTGCGGTTCAAACTGATGCAGAAGGGCGTGGGTGCGGACGACATCGACAAGGCCCTTGCCGCCGCGACCGAGGACACAGCCGAGCCCGATCTGGCTGCCGCCGCCGCCCTGGCCCGGCGCCGCCGGCTGGGCCCCTACGCCGCCCCGGACAAACGGGCGGAACGGCGCGACAAGGACCTGGCGACCCTGGCCCGCGCCGGGTTCGATTACGACACGGCGCGTCGGGTGATCGAGGCCGAAACCGTCGACGACCTGACCCGGATGCTCGACGACGGCTAGGGTTTGCCGACAGCCCGGAATTCGGGAACAATAGGCTAAACCGGTCCGGGAGGGACGGATGACGCCACGCATGCCGGTGATATTCGGGATTTGGGCCGCCCTGACGACAGGCGCCGCATCCGCTCAGGCCGACAGCGCGCTGAAAACCGTCGGTCTGATCGAAACCGTCCACATTCAGCCGGAAGGCATCGACATCCGCGCCAAGGTCGACACGGGGGCCGAGAATTCGTCCCTCGACACCCGGGACTGGCAAACCTTTGAGCGCGACGGAGCGACCTGGATTCGCTTCACCTTGAATCTCGACGGCGGCGACAGCCGGACCCTGGAACGTCCGCTTGGGCGCATGACGATGATTCACCGCGCCGGCAGCCGCCAGGAACGCCCCATCGTGACGATGACCCTTTGCGTCGGCGACGTCGCCCGCGCGGTCGAAGTCAATCTGGCCGAGCGGCCCAAGCTGACCTACCGCATGCTGCTGGGGGCGAGCTTCCTCACCGGTGTCTATGTGGTCGACGTGTCGCAATCGGACCTGACCCACCCCACCTGCGGCGAGGCCGCAAAATGAGGAACCGCACGGTCTATCTGCTGGCGGCGGTATTCGCGGCGGCGGGGCTGGCGCTGTTTGCCTACAAAATTTTGGCCCTCGACTTTCCTCTGACCCCCGGGGACGCCCCCGACAATTGGGCGGTTGAAACCCGCGTTACCTTCCAGGCCGCGGGCGGCCCGGTGGCCGTGCGCCTGTTCATCCCGCGCAACACCCGGACCTACACGATCCTTGATCAAAGCTTCGTCTCCCGCGGCTATGCCCTGGCCATGGAATTGACGCCCGACGGCCGCATGGCGAGCCTGACCCGGCGCCAGGCCAAGGGACCGCAGACAGTCTATTTCCGCTTTCTGATTCACCGGGCCGAACCGGCCCCCCCGCTGCCCCAGGCGGAGCCGGCCCCGGTGCAGCCGCCGCCGTGGAAGGCCCTGCGGTTGATCGCGGCGCGGGCCCTTCTCGACCAAATCCGAAATGAGGGCGAGACGGCGACCGCCATGGCCCAGGCCCTGATCAGGCGGCTGGCGGCAGCCGACCCGGACGACGCGGCGCGCAGCCTGCTGGGTAAAGCCGCCGGCGCGGAACGTATCGTCGACGTGGCGGCGGGCGTGTTGGCCCTGGGCGGCATCCACGCCCGGTCCGTACATGGCATCGCCTTGGCCGAAAGCCAGAAACCGGTGCACACGGTCCACTGGCTGGAAGTGGCCGAGGCAGGCGCCTGGCACCGCATGACCGCCGACCCGGCCGCACCAGAAGTCCCGGCAAGCTGGTTCCCCTGGTGGCGAGGCACCGGCAAGATGGCCCAGGTCGATGGCGGCAGCCACCCCAAGCTGCGCATCACGGTCGAACGGGCAGCCGACCAAGCGATTGTCGACAGCCTGTCGCAGGACAAAGCACAAGCGAAGAACCTTGTGACCTCGGCCATGGCATCCCTGCCGTTGGAGGTTCAACAGGTTTACCGCGTGTTGCTGGTGGTGCCGCTGGGGGTGTTGCTGTTGGTCGTCCTGCGCAACGTGATCGGGCTGAAGAGTTTCGGCACCTTCATGCCCGTGCTGATCGCCCTAGCGTTCCGTGAAACGCAACTGCTTTGGGGCATCGTGTTGTTCACCGTGATCGTCGCCATCGGTTTGGCGATCCGCTTGTGGATGGAGAATTTGCGCCTGCTCGTCGTGCCGCGCCTGGCGGCCGTGCTGATCGTGGTGGTCGGCGCCATGGCCGTGCTTAGCGTCGCCAGCGCCCAGTTGGGCCTGACCGGCGGCCTGTCCGTCGCCCTGTTCCCCATGGTCATCCTGACCATGACGGTGGAACGCATGTCCGTAATCTGGGACGAACGCGGTCCGCGCGACGCCGTGCAACAAGGGGTCGGCAGTCTGGTTGTGGCCACGGTCTGCTACCTGTTGATGAGCCATCCCCTGGTCGAACACCTGTTCTTCCAGTTCCCGGAACTGTTGTTGGTCGTACTGGCGGCGGTGCTGCTGTTGGGCCGCTATTCCGGCTACCGGCTGACGGAACTCTACCGCTTCAGGCCGCTCGCGGGCGGGCAGCCCTAGGATGGAGATTGTCGACCTTTACAGGCGCCTTCGCGCCAACGGGGTTCTCGGCCTCAACTGGCGCAATGCGGAATACCAGTTGGTCCACAATCAGCGCAGGTATTTCCCCCTGGTCGACGACAAGCTGAAATCCAAGCGCTTGGCCGAGGCCGCTGGCATCGCCGTGCCGCCCCTGTTCGGTGTCATCGAATACCCGCACGAAGTCCGCACCTTCGACGCCATCGTCCAGGACCATGAGGATTTCGTGGTCAAACCGGCCGAAGGCAGCGGCGGTGACGGGATTCTTGTCGTCGTGGGCCGCGACGGCGCCGGGTTCCGCCTGGCCAACGGCACCGTCATGTCGGCGGACGAAATGCGCTTTCACATCAACAATATCCTGGCCGGAACCTTTTCCCTGGGCGGGCAGCCGGACAAGGCGCTGATCGAATACCGAATCCGTTTTGATCCATTGTTCAAGCACATCGCCTTTCAGGGCGTGCCGGACATCCGCATCATCGTGTTCTACGGTGTACCGATCATGGCCATGACCCGCCTGCCGACCGAAGAATCATCGGGCAAGGCCAATTTGCACCAGGGCGCGATCGGCGCCGGCATCGACATGACATCGGGCCGGACCCTGAATGCCGTGTGGCACGACCGCATCATCACCACCCATCCCGATACGGGCGCCCCCGTGTCGGGTGTGCAGATCCCCCATTGGGAGATCCTGCTGCACCATGCGGCACGGTCCTTCGATCTGACACACCTGGGTTATCAGGGCATCGACATGGTGTTGGATTCCGAACGCGGGCCGGTGATGCTGGAATTGAACGCCCGCCCGGGCCTGAGCATTCAGATCGCCAACGGCGAGGGCCTGGGCCTACGGCTTGCCAAGGTGGAGGAATACCTGCAAAGCGCGCCGGAAACCTTGGCGTCAGTTGACAGCCGCGTGGCGTTCACGAAGGCGCATTTCGCCCCCCGCCCGGCGGTTTGAGCCTGCCCATTATTTTATTGCGGAACTTCGATGGCCTCGCGGCGGCGGATCAGGATCAGCTTGCCCTTGAAGGAAATGCGGTCCTCCATCAGCAGCGCCGTGCCGAACTCAGGCACGTACCAAGCGTTGATTTCGACCAGATCCCATTTCATGGACTTGGGCCCCTCGATCACCTTCTGCGAGATGTCGACCAGATAGGCGGTGAAATCGCCGGCCGGCAGTTTCAGGACCTTGGAGCCGCGCACGCACAGTGACGACTGCAGCTTGAATACCGACTTGCCGTCCTTTTTGCCTTCGACGACGTAGTTGGCCTCGTTGCCCTGTTTCAGGGGCCACAGCTTGTCGTACTCCGGCATCTTGAAATCGAAATTCCACCCGCCGCCGCCGGCGACACGGGCGAATGCGCGGTACAGGGTCACGTCCTGGATCGGCCCCTTGCCCTGGACCGGTTCGCGGAACCAGCGCACCTTGTCGCCATCGATGGTTTTCACTCGATAGCGGTGATGGGTCACGTCCGGGGTTTTCGAATCCGGATTGTGGGTGATCTTGAAAATGAAATTGGCGTTTTCAGCAGGCGACGAATAGGGTATCGGCGCGTCCCCGCCCTTCGAAGCGATGCAGGCCGAAGCCCATGCGGAAGACGACGAGGCCATGGCCCCGATCAGGGCTGCCACAAATGCAGTAGTACGGGACAGGCCCATTCGGCTCCCCTTGGTTGTCACGGTGCGGGACGGCCCCGCCCTCGCCCCAAGAAGCAGTTTTATCCGGGCAACAGTCTAGTCAAGCAGGCCCAACATACAATAAACAACTGTTATGAAAGACATGACCGAGTTTTGGAATCTGGTTGTCGACGTGTGGCAACACGGCGTGATCGGCATCGACGTCGGCCGCATGGCCGCCGCCCTGGGGATTTTCCTCGTCTTCCTGATGTTGCGCGGTCTGCTGACCCGCTTCCTCATGGGCTGGCTGCGCATGATGACCAAGCGCACGCCCTGGACCCTGGACGATCAAATTCTGGCCGCTATCGAACCGCCGGTCCGCTTCGTGCCCGTGGTCATGGGCCTGTTCTTCGCCTTCCAGGTCCTCAAACTCGCGGGCACGCCCGACCAGATGGCGTCGAACCTGGTGCGCTCGCTGATTGCCTTCACCATTTTCTGGGCGCTTTACCGGGCCGTCGATCCCTTGAGCGTGCTTCTCCATCGCCTCGACCGGATCTTTTCCACGGAACTGGTGGAGTGGATGGCGCGTGCGATCCGCGTGTTGGTGTTCATCATCGGCGCGGCGGCGGTGTTGGAAATCTGGGGCATCAAGGTCGGCCCGATCATTGCCGGGTTCGGCCTGATAGGGGTCGCCGTGGCGCTGGGCGCGCAGGATCTGTTCAAGAACCTCATCGCGGGCCTGTTGATCTTGGCGGAAAAGCGCTTCCACAAGGGCGATTGGATCCATGTCGAAGGCGTGGTCGAAGGCCATGTCGAGATCATCGGATTCCGCTCCACCATGGTGCGCCGGTTCGACAAGGCGCCGGTCATGGTGCCCAATTCGCAACTGTCTGACACGGCGGTCATCAACTTCACCGCCATGACCCACCGCCGCATCAAATGGCTGATCGGCGTCGAATACCGCACCTCGGTCGATCAATTGCGCCAGATTCGCGATCAGATCGCGGCCTATATCGATGAAACGCCGGACTTCGCGCCGAAAACCGATGTCTCGACTTTCGTGCGAATCGACAGCTTCGGCGATTCCTCCATCAACATCATGGTCTACTGCTTCACCCTGACGACGAAGTGGGGCGAATACCTGGAGATCAAGGAACGCCTGGCCTACAAGGTCATGGACATCGTCCACGGCGCCGGGGCGGCCTTTGCCTTCCCGAGCCAGTCGATTTACGTGGAAAGCCTGCCGGGCGACGACGCGCCGGAAATCTTCCAACCGCCCGCGGGGCCCACATCCGGCGGAGACGCATGACGTCGGTCCCACCGGCAGAAGATGACAGACATCAGGAGAGCAGACATCATGGGCATCACCATCTATCACAACCCGAAGTGCAGCAAATCACGCCAGACCCTTCAACTGCTGGAGGACAACGGCGTCACCCCGGAAATCGTGCTGTACCTGGACACCCCGCCCACGGTGGACGAAATGAAGGCGCTGTTGCGTAAACTCGGCCTGAAAGCCGCCGACATTCTGCGCCAAGCCGAAGCCAAGGAGGCCGGCCTCGCCAAGGACATGGACGAGGATGCCTTGATCAAAGGCATGATCGCCAATCCCCGATGCATCGAACGGCCGATCGTCGTCAAGGGCGCCAAGGCGGTTCTCGGACGGCCGCCGGAAAACGTTCTGGCGCTTATCTGACACCTACCTGACAGACCACCCGAACCGCCGAGTTTTATTGTAATCCTCGTAGGTTACGAGACTTGCGGTTCCGTTGTGGACACTTCAATATGTGCGCGCGAGGGGAGTGTGGTTCCACATCACTTCTCTGGTTTGCCTTAAGATCACCAAAACGGGGCACGGGCAGGCCAGATGAGCACTACCGACAGCGGTCCAGGGGCCGCTGAAATCGTGGAGGACTGATGGCCGCCGAAGATCGCGCCAGCCCGGATCAATCTCCGGTGGACGTCGCTGACGCCCGCGCCGCATGGGAGTCTCTTCCGGAAGAAGAACGCACGGCCCTGCGCGACCGCGAGGCCGCGCGCCTGTTCGCCATCGGCTCCGACCATCAACGAAACGGCCGCCTGGAAGAGGCGATCCCCGATTACACCCGGGCCCTCGCCCTCAACCCCAATCTGGCCGAAGCCTACAACAACCTGGGCGTGGTGCTACGCGCCACGGGCCGACCGGAAGCGGCCGTCGCCTGCTATCGGCGGGCCATCGCGCTGAAGCCGCGCAACGCGACATCCCATTCCAACCTGGGCAACGTGCTGCGTGACCTGGGCCGGTTCGAGGCCGCGGTGGCCAGCCACCAACAAGCCGTGCACCTGGACCCGAAAAATCCCGACACCCTGCACAACCTGGGCGTGGCGCTGCGCGACCTTGGCCGCCGCGATCAATCCCTCGATTGTTTTGAACGCGCCCTCGATCACAACCCGGACCATATCCCAAGCCTGCTCGACCGCGGACGGTCGCTGCTTTTGGCGGGTGAATATGCCGCCGGCTTCAAGGATCTGGAAGCCCGCTTCCGGATGCGTCGCTTCCAATTGCGCGGCACCGATACGCCGCGCTGGACCGGCGCCAAGGTCAAGGGCAAGACGGTTCTGGTGCCCTGCGAAGGCACGCCGGGCGACATCATCCAGTTCGCCCGCTACATCCCCATGATCAAAGCCCAGGGCGCCAACGTCGTTCTCGAGGCGCCCGCTGCGCTGGCCGATCTGCTGGCCACCGTGCCCGGCGTCGACAAGCTGGTGATCCAGGGTGCCGCCTTACCGAAATTCGATCTGCACGCGCCGCTGTTGTCGCTTGCCGCCATTTTCAAGACGACCGCCGCCAAGGTGCCGGCCGCGCCCCCCTACATCACCCCGCCCGACCCCGGGGCCTTTCGCCTGCCGCCGGGCGGCGATTTCCTGAAGGTCGGGATCGCCTGGGAGGATGAGCGGACACCGGCCCACGTCACGCCGACACCGGGTCTGCGCCCGTTCCTCGATCTGGCCGGTCTGGCCGGTGTCACTTTGTTCGGCCTGCAGACGGGACCGGCGGCGGGGGATTTGAAGGCACAGGGGGCGGGCGCCCTGATCATCGACGTGGCACGCCGGGCCGGCGGGCTGGCGGGCCTGGCGGCCTATATCGATCAGATGGACGTGGTGATCGCCGTCGACGGCGCCGTCGCTCATCTGGCCGGTGCGCTGGGCAAGGAAACCTGGCTGATCGCTCCGGCCTCACCCGATTGGCGTTGGGGCACTTCGGGCGATACCACGCCCTGGTATCCGACCATGCGCATCCTGCGCACGGAACGGCGGGGCGATTGGTCGGCATTGCTGGACCAGACCCGGCGCGACCTGCGGGCCCGGGTGCGGCGCGGCAACGGGGCCTAAATTCGACTCTAGAAGCGGTAGCTGTAGCGCAGCCCGACGTTTTCCAGGCCTTCGTTGTAATCACAAATCTTGGCGTTCGAGATATGATCGAAGATGGCCGCGATCTTGTGATGTTCGGTCAGTTGCCAGCCAAGGGTGAACGATTCCCGGAACAACAGGTGACAGCCCAGATCCTTCTTGTCGGCTGCCCCTGAATCCGTTTCTCCGTCGTGATAGGCGCCGCCGACGCTGAGCCCCGCGAACAGCCCCTTCCAAAGGTTCCATTCATAGCTAAGACCGGCGAACACCTGGCTGGTGTCGCCTTCGGAATTGATGTTGGCGCCGATGTGGGGCTCCGGGCTCCAGATCAGCTCGAGGAATTTCGGCGAAGCGAAGCGGATTTCGATATGCCCGTCGTAGCCGTCTTCCTTGGAATTGGAGAACGGCCCTTCGTCGTGAACCAAGGCGCCGATGGAAATTTCGGAAATAATGCCGCCGAGCGGCTTGCCGCGCGAACTGGCGCGGGCTCCCCGTTCCGTACCGCCCGGCCACAGCGGCCCCGTTTTCGACGACATCGGCGTCATCGGTTCGGCCTGCGGCTGCGGTGCCGGCGCGGAGGCCGGAACGGGGCGGACCTGGGGCCGGGGCGCCGGACGCGCCGGCATCGGGGCATAAACCGGCTGGGCCACGCGCCCTGCCGCAGGCTGTCCCGGGCGGGCCGGGTCCCATTCCTTGGCCGGACGGGCGGCAAAGGGATGGGCCTTGCCCATCAGAATTCGGATGTCGTACCCGGTTGACGCACTATCCGCCTGCGCACCGGAAACAGTCACCATGCAGAGCCCCAAGGCCCAGCATAATTCCTTGAACTTATTATACAAAATAGCCCCTCACTCGCTCGCAGGATGCCGGTTTCGGCGTTCCCCTGTCCCCGGTCATCGCCCTGGTGTTCAGCCGCGATAAGGAAGCAGATCGGCCTTAAACAAGGGTAAACCTTCTTTCTGTTTAATGGACGGGGCGGCAATCGTCCAGCGCCGCCGTCGGTTCCGATTGGATTGGATAACCGGCGAACTGGCGGATAGCGTTTAGCGAACAGGCCAAGGTCCGTGAACAGCAGGAAACAACAATTCCGCGACAAGGACATCATCTTCCGCGAGGGGGATCCGGCGACCCGTGCCTTCACCATCATCGCCGGCAAGGTCGAACTGATGACCGAGGTCGACGGCAAGGAAAAGCATCTGGGTATTCTCGGCCCGGGCAAGACCTTGGGCGACGCGGATGTCGCGCATGGACGCCATAAATCGACGGCGATCGCCGCCGGCACGGTGACGCTGCGCCCGCTCGACCAGCAGGCCTTAGCCCTGGTCAAGGCACCGGTTCAGAAGGCTGGCCTGTTGGCCCGTTTGCTTGCCCCCCTAGCCGCGCCGGACACCGGGGCACCACGCCGCCGGTTCTCCCTGTTCGGCTGGTTCCGCCAGATCAAGGAGGCGAGCCAGCCCGCAGACCCAACCCGCATCGAAGTGCGCGTTGCGGCCCTGCCCCCCGAAGGACAACCCCCGGAAGGCATCAACACCGATAGCGACACCGCGATGGACCCTGAAACCCTGATCCTCGACGCCTTCGCCGAGCTGGAGGGTGTGCGCGCTCGGCCCCTGAAGAAGCCCCTCACCCTCCCTGAGGACACGGAACCCGAGGACCGCGCGAACCGCCTGCATTGGGCGGCGCGCCAGGCTCTGGCGCAGGTCGAGGCGGACATCCTGATCTGCTTCGAGATGGACGCTGCCGGCAAGCGCCTGACCCTGCGGTTCCTGCCCTTGGGCATCCAGAACGAGGATCCACCCGGGATGTTCCACGCGGCCCAGGCGCTGGTGCTACCGGCCCAACCGGACCCGGCCTTGTCCGCCCTGGCGGCGGCCGTCGCCCTGACGGCGACAATCCCGCTGACCGAGGTCAAGAAGAACCGCCTTGCCAAAATCCTGCCTCAAGCCATGGAACGCGCGGCCCCGGCCATCGAAGCCCTGGGCACGGCCCCCGACATCACGGACCGTGACCGTGCCATCGCCCGACTGTTTTTCGCCAATCTGCTGACGCTTCAATCGGGCCCGGCGGGACAGCTTGAGGGCTACCGCATGGCCGCCGACATCTACGGTCAGGCCATTGCCTTCCTGAAGGATGACAGCGATGCCTTCGACCGCGCCGTGGCGCAACGCGCGCTCGGCGCGATCCTGCCGACCCTGGCCCCCGAATGGGAAACCCTGGAGATGGCGGCCGACGACGAACATAAGGCCGCCGGGCCGATGGCCCAGGCGATGGCGCTTCTGGAAGCGGCGGCCGAGCAGTTCACCCGCGACGCTTACCCCAAGGAATGGGCGGCGCTGCAGAATCGGATGGGTCAGGTCTGTTACCGCATCGACGCCCAGGAAGGCGACCAGGACCTTCTGAAACAGGCCCTGAACCACTATCAGTCCGCCTTGCAGGTCTTCAACCGGATCGACCATCCCATGCGTTGGGCCGAAGTCATGAACAACATCGGTCAGGCGGCCGCGATCCTGGGTGAACAGCTGAAGTCGGTGGAGCTGTTCGAAAAAGCCATCGAGGCCTGTTCCGGTGCCCTGGAAGTCCGCCACAAGCTGGATCATCCGTTGCTGTGGGCAGCGACCCAGAACAACCTGGGTTCGGCCCTGTTCATGTTGTCCAAGCTGACCCACGATCCGGGTCAGTTGGAAGCCGCCCGCGAGGCCTTTTCCCTGGCCAAGGGCGTGTACGAGGCGCGCGGCGCCCATCGCCTGACCATGATCACGGAAAAAAATCTGTCGCGCGTCGAACGTCTGATGGATATCGCCCGGCCCAAATCGCCGCCACCCTTGCCTTGGGAGCCCAAGGATTACGCCCCGCATCTGGCGGAGGCGCCGGACCTTGAGGAAGAGGACGACGAGGAAGAGGGCGACATGTCGGTCTATGACGCCCCCAAGGACGACGATGATGACCGCGGACTCAAGAGCCGGGCCGCCGGAGCCTGAACCCCGCCCGGACCTCAAGGGGACTTGCACCCGGCAGCGAAGATATTACATTTAGGGCTCAGCACCGCGACCAAGCCACCGGCGCGGCGCGATAGCCCAAGG
The DNA here is from genome assembly GCA_048263775.1 of Rhodospirillales bacterium. GTDB lineage: Bacteria > Pseudomonadota > Alphaproteobacteria > Rhodospirillales > Casp-alpha2 > UBA1479. The sequence goes on along the minus strand of JBLXDU010000002.1, from coordinate 188,141 downwards.
ACCGCGGACGGCCCCATGACCAGCTTGCGCTCACCCATCGGATCGGAGATCACCTGGCGTCAGCCGGACGGCGAATTGGTGTCCTGCGAGGAGAAGCTCAAGGTCCTGAACGAGAATCTCGAGGAAATCCGTCAGTACTGCCAGGACGCCTTCGAGGATGCGATCCTCATGGGCTGCGACGAAGCCCAGGTCCGCGAGGTCCTGCAGTCCGTCGTCGACGCCATCGAGAACCCCTACAAAGGCCGCACGTCCTAACCTGATTTTCCGAAAACCCGCCTAATCCGCACCGATGAAACGATCGGCGAAGGTGAAGGGATCGGGACTTGGCTTGCCGAAGTGCCAGCCCTGGCCATAGTCGATGCCGCAGTAGAACAACTTGTTGGCCGCGTCCTTGTCTTCGACCATTTCCGCGACCGTGTGCACGCCCGCGGAAGAACACATCTTTGCCATCGACGACAGCATGTCGCGGCCCTTGTCCGAGGCACAGGCCCGGCGCACCACGGGACCGTCGAACTTGACCACGTCGACGTCGAGGGCGTTGAGGTAATCGAAGCTGGCGGCCCCCGCGCCGAAATCATCGAGACAGAACTGGAACCCGCGCGAGCGGATTTCCTGGATCACCTTGTTGAGGGTTTCCAGGTCTTCGGCCTCGGCCGATTCCGTCAATTCGAACATCACCCGGCGGTTCATATCGCGGCGGCTTTCGAGAACCTGAATCAGGCGCTGCACGAACTGCGGCTGAGCCAGCGACAACGACGACAGGTTGACCGCCACCGGCGGCAGCGGCCCGCGCTTCGCCATATGCCCCAGAATATCCATGACCTGACGGACCACGGCAAAGTCGAAATCGACAATCAGGCCCAGTTGTTCGGCCAGTGTGATGATCTGGAACGTCGTCTTGGCACGGGTCTGGTCACGGAACCGGGACAGGGCCTCGAAATGATGGACACGGCCCAGGCGCAGGTCGCAGATCGGCATGAACACCAGATCAAAGTCGCAGCGTTCCGTTGTGTCCTTGATGAACTTCACGGTTTCCACCGTGTCCTGCATCATATCGTCGAGCGCGTCTGACAGCTTCTCGACCGGCAACCGCGCCTTACCGGTGCAGAACTGCTGCATGGTGTGGACCAGGGCACGGGCGACCTGATCCTCGCTGAGCCCGGCACCGTCGGCATCCAGGGTCGAGGAGCGGGCACCGAACTCGGCGGCCTTGTCGCCGAGAAGCTGCTGGGCGGCTTCCTCGACCTTCATGTTCACATCCTCGGGGTCGACGTCGCCGCCGTGGACATAGGCAAAGTTCTCGGCATCCAACTGGCCTGCCGTGCTGCCGCCCAGCGAATGGGTTTTCAGGATACTGCCGACAGCGGTCATCAGGTTGCGCTTCTCGCTGGCGCCCAGGGTTTCGGTCAGGGACTTGACGTTGTCCAGGCGCACGAACGTGAGCTGCCCCCTGGCGCCCGTGCGATCGTAATCCTGAATGCGTTCGACCGCGGCGCGGGTGAAGGACTCGCGCTCCAACACGCCCGACCATTCATCCTCGATCAGGTCTTCGGCCGGGACATGGGTCTTGCGCACCGGCTCGACCTTCAGCGCCAGGAAATAATGATCCTCGAAATCAGGCATGCGGTAGCCTGAAAACACCACGGGAATGCGTTTTCCGGCGGTGCTTTTCAGGTCGAGGACGACGTCCTCCAGGCGACCGTTGCGGCCGCCGCCGGTCAGCAGATCGCGAGCATAGGTCTTGTGCTCGTCACCGACAAAGTCGAGGAACGACGAGCCCAACAGGGTTTCCGGCGTAGCACCCAGCACCGGAGTCACCCCGGCAGCGAAGGCGATGTTGTAGTTGCCGTCCAGTTCGAGAAGCAGGTCTGCGCGGCAGAAGGCCAGGGCCACGAAGCGTTCGCGGTCGGTCTTGCCCTGGGCGCGGGATTTCGCCGCGGGTTTGGCCTTTGCGGCCGTGCCCGATTTCCCCGCCGTGTCGTCCCTGTCCGCATCGGTCATGGCGGTCCCTGAATGCTTGAGCGCGATCTCGTTCATGCCGAGCCTACCTTACCCCGTCGCCGGGGTCCACGGGCGGCCCCCCTGGCCGACCTTATGGCGGTAGCGTAGGGATGTGGGTCCGCGCCATCTGTGACGGGCGGCACAATTTGAAATTAAAGGAAAATTGGTTGCGCAGGCGTTACGAGCCGGCAGCGTCCTCGACCAGGTCTTTCATGCGCTTGGCGATCGAGTCGTAGCGATAATCTGAGATCCGGAACACCCAGGGGCCTGTACGCGCGCGCAAGCCATCGGCTTCGGCCGCACCCTCACCGCCGGCAATGTCGAGCGACACCCAATATTCGGCCGTCGGCCCCTTGAGGTCACCCTGGGGCAGTTCGATCAGGGCGGTCACGGTCAGCCCATCAAAAGTTTCATAGACGACGCGGGTCGCCGTGGCCGGATCAATGGGATGCTTTTCGCGAAGCGCGACGTCCATGATCTTATAATCGTCGATGGCCGATGCGATGCCGTTAACGCTGAACCGGCTTTTCACCTTTTTGCCGTTGGGGACGCCGTTCAGCACGAAATCCAAATCGCCCTGCTGTTCCTTGAAGATGGAAATCTTCTCGCCATCGGCGTGATGAATTTCGACGCGACGGATGCGCTTGGTCTGAATATCGAAGATGTCCGTCTCGATCCATTCGGAAATCAGCTTGCCGATTTCGATCGAGCCCTTGGCCAGCCAGGCCTGATCCTTGCCGGGAATGCGGAAATAGGTGCCGCCCGCGGCCGAACCCTCGAGCGAGCTGCGGGCCTTGCCGATCACCATGTCGACCATCGGCCGCCCGCCCTTGTCGTTGAGACGCAGGCCGATGGCCTTCGAACCCACGACATCGGGATCGCCCAGATCAAGCCGCGGGAACAATTCCGGGGTCGCGGTCTTGGGCGCCAGATAGGTGAGTTCCGCCACGCGCAGCGCCAGCGCGTTCACTTGGCTTGCCTTCGCCGGGTACATATCCCGATTGGCAATACCCCAGTCCCCGGCATCCTTGGCGTTGCGCTTGAAGGTCAGCACCCCGCCTTCGTGGCTTTCGATACGCACCGTGTCGACATCGTTCAGGTTATCGATCAGGCCGGGCACCACTGGGTCGCCCAGATTGGCATAGACCGCGTCACCGGGCCGGGTAACCACCGCGGCGGCGGCGGCAACGATGCCCAGCACCGTGGCGACCAGAAGGATCAGGAAATTTTTCGCACTCATGCCGGCTCTCCCCTATTCCGTCACCGGCCGCGCGCGGGCGCGGCTCAGGCGGCGGGCAACGGCGATGACCAAGGCGGCAAATCCCAGGATCAACGGAATGGCCGCGATGTTGAGGAACTTCAACCAGGCGTCCAGCGCGTCGATATCCTTGCGCAGCGCATGCTGCACGTTGCGCAGGTCGTGTCGGATATCGATCATCTTGCGGCGGAATTCGGCGATCGCGGTTTTTTCCTCCGCCGTCAGAATGGCTTCGCTATTGGCGCCCTCGCGGTTGGTCAGGCCCTCGATCCGCTTTTGCGTTTCCTGCAATTCCTTGGCCAGCTTTTCCTGTTCGGCGCGGAACTTGCGCTCCGCCTCAAGCTGGATTTTCTCGACCATCAGGAACGGACGCTTGGAATCCCCGCGCGAGCGCAGGCCCAGCAACACGTCGCCACCGGACAGGTTCTCGACCGCATTGATGACGAAGTCGCTGTTGCCCGCATAGGGCACCAGAAGCTGTTCGCCGTTGACGTTGCGAATTTCCGCCCACAGACCTTCGTGCAGGACATCCGTATCGGCGACGATCACCGCGTTGAGCGGCTTCTTCGCTTCCGCCAGATGGGTCTTGGCCCTCTCTAGGCGGGCCTTTTCAGCCTCCTCGCCCTCACCGATCAAGGGCGGGCCGTCGGGGAATGCCGATTTGACCGGACCGGTCACGCGCGCGGCCATGGTCAGCTTCTTACCCGACGCCTTGAAGTCACGGAACAGGGCGACAATGTCGATCCGGCCCTGCAGCTTGGCCACGTCAAGGGCTTCGGAATCCACCGAAGTGGTGACGAGCGGACGGAACGTCGTGGTCGCGCCTTCGGCCGGCTCGAGTATCCCGGCCGAACCGACGTTGAGATCGCGGATGTCGGCGACCACCGCGTCGGTGGTGTCCAGATTGCGCCGATCAAGCGTATTCCACGCCACGTAATCGACCTGGGTGATCTGGCCTTCGTGGCGGACATTGACGCGGCGCGCCGATTGCAGGTCGGCGGCGACCTTGTCCTTGATGAAGGTGACGCCCCAGGATTTCAGAAGCCGGTCGATGTCCGACGGGCCTGCCGGTCCCTGGGGACTGGGGGCTTCGGTTTCCGCGTTGGGGTCGATGAAGGCCAGCACCCGACCGCCGCGCATCACGAACTGGTCGATGGCGTACAGGGTTTCGTCGCTGAGGTTCTTGGGATGAACCAGCATCAGCATGCCGATTTCCGGCGGCACGGCATTGAATTCAGCCGGCATGGTGCGGACGTCGAACAGTTCGCGGATCTGGCTGATCACGGCCCAGGCCGGCACGGGCCGCTGGCCCATCATGAAGCCGCCTTCGACCGGCAGACGCGCGACCATGCCGACAACCGGACGGTCCAGGGTCGCCAGCGAATAGACCAGCTTGGTCAAATCGTATTCCAGGAACGGCTCCCGCTCCGTCGTGAAGTAGGGGATAACGGCCTTGCCGTCGACGGAATTGGTACCGGCCAGGCCGAAATAGCCGCGGTCACCGGACTGGTCATAGGGCAGGCCTTGCAGGCCGAAAGTGACGGCCTCGTCCTCGACCTCGGAAAAGGCCTCAGGGTTCTTGACCTCAAGCCGGATCTTGCCGCCCGAAATGTTGACGTAGCGTTCCAGAAGCTCGCGCACGCGGTTGGCATAGGCCTGATGGCCGGGATAGCGTTCACCCAGCGCCCGGGTGAAATAGAGGCGCAGCGTGATCGGTTCCGTCAGCGACGTCAGCACCTTGCGCGTGCCGTCGGACAGTGTGTAGAGGCCGCGTTCCGTCAGGTCGACCTGGGCCGAGCGCAGGGACAGATTGACCGCCAGATTGACGGCAAGGAACAAGACGGCGGCAAGGCCCACGCCGATGACGGCGAGACGATTGCGGTCGATGGTCTTCAATGCGTTCATGGTCGTTCCCGCCCCCTACGCCGATTTCTTCACTTCGACGACGATCACGTTGGTGAACAGGAAGAACGCGATCAGCGACACGAAGAACAGCACGTCGCGCAGGTCGATGACGCCGCGCATCACCGCATCGAAACGGACCAGGAAACTGAGGCTGGCCACCGTGTCGACGATCAGCGCCGGCGCCCAGGCCTGGAAGAAGTTGAGCACCAGATCCAGGCCGCTCATGGTGAACAGGAAGCACACCGTGGCCGAGATGATGAAGGCGATCACTTGGTTCTTGGTCATGGCCGACATGCAGGCGCCAATGGACATGAAAGCACCCGCCATCAGGAAACTGCCGACATAGCCCGCGACGATCACGCCGTTGTCCGGTTCGCCCAGCACGTTGACGGTAACCCAGACGGGAAAGGTCAGCGCCAGCGCGATGCCGCAGAACGCCCAGGCCGCCATGAATTTACCGAGCACCGCCTGCGCCGTGGTCACGGGCAGGGTCATCAGAAGCTCGATGGTGCCCGACTTGCGTTCCTCCGCCCACAGGCGCATGGCAACGGCGGGGATCAGGATCAGGTACAGCCAGGGGTGAAAGCGGAAGAAGGCTTCCAAATCCGCCTGGCCGTTGTCGAAGAAACGGCCCAGGTAGAAGGTGAAGGCGCCGGTCAGCGCCAGGAAGATGACGATGAACACAAGCGCCAGCGGCGTCGCGAAATAGCCCGCCAGTTCGCGCTTGGCGATGATCCAGATGTTACGCATCGGCTCCCCCTTGGGCATCGCCCTGGGTGATCTTGCGGAACACTTCGTCCATATGGCCGCGTTCCACGTACATTTCCTCGGGCGTCACGTTCTTGGACCTGAGCAAATCGCCGACCGGCAGGACGATGGACGCCCCCGCCTTGGGCCGGGCGCGGAAAGCCGCCGTACCGTTGACCGGATCGCCCAGCGCATCGACGCCCGCAACCTGATCCAGGGCCGCCAGTCCGGCCACAATGTCGGCGGCCTGATCGGCGGCCAGCTTGACCACCACCGCATTGTGGCGCGCGTCGCGGCACAGCAACTGTTCCGGCGTGCCGTCGGCCAACAGCTTGCCATGGGCGATGACCACGGCGCGGGTGCAGATGGCTTCGACCTCTTCCAGGATATGGGTCGAGATGACGATGGCCTTGTTATGGGCCATGTCCTTGATCAGCGAGCGGACCTGATGTTTCTGGTTGGGGTCGAGGCCGTCCGTCGGCTCGTCCATGATCAGAACTTCCGGATCATGGAGGATCGCCTGAGCCAGACCGACGCGGCGTTTGAAGCCCTTGGACAGGGTTTCCACCGGGCGGTCGAACACCTCGTCCAATGCCGCCATCTCACGCACCCGGTCGACCCGGCGGCCGATTTCGGCGCCGTTGAAGCCGCGGATCTGGGCGATGAAGCGCAGGAATGAGGAAACCCGCATGTCGCCGTAGGTCGGCGCCCCTTCGGGCAGATAGCCGATCGCCGCCTTCACGGCCATGGGCTCGGTCACCACGTCGTGACCCTGCACCCGGGCGGTGCCGCTGGTCGGCGTCAGATAACCACAGACCATCTTCATGGTCGTCGATTTGCCGGCGCCGTTGGGCCCGAGAAAGCCCAGTACCTCGCCCCGGCGCACGGCCATGGACACGGCATCGACGGCGGTCAAATCACCGAACCGCTTGGTCAGATTTTCAAGAACAATCATGTCAGACATTGCGCGTCACCAACCCCCACTGGCGTGCGTGATCCCACGGGACGGGGACCGGCGCAATGATAATCGCGAATATGTCCGGAATGCGGCAAACGCAATTCACGGGCCTCTCTCCCTGCTTGTCCGGTTGTTGACCAACCTTGAACGGCAAGGGAGATAGTCTGATTAATCGGGCATTTGCAACCCTTTGGCGGGAAGATTTTTTGCCGAGCCCATCAAACGGCCTGGGAATGGCGGGCCAAAGGGACCGCCCCCGGGGCCGGCAGATAAGCATCGAAGACCGCCGCCACTGCCCGCATCAGGGGCCGCGCGTCTTCGGGAACGGTGATCACCGCACCGTCGACACGCACCAATCCGTCCGCCGCCATATCATGCAGGCGCGCCAGTTCGGCGGCGAACGAGGCCGCGCCGCCAAAACGGTCGAGATCAACCGTCATGTCGCACATCAAGCGTTCGATGACCGCCCGGCGGCGGTGGTCGTCGGCGTCGATGGTGATGCCTTTCACCGTTGCCAATTGCCCGGCGGCGATGCGCCGGCTGTAGGTCCCTGTGTCCGGCGCGTTCTGAAAATAGCCGCCCGGAAGCTCACCGATGGCCGATGCGCCGAGTCCCAACAGGACATTGGCCGTATCGGTGGTGTAGCCCTGGAAATTGCGGCGCAAGCGGCCGGCGTCGAGGGCTTGGCACAGGCTGTCATCCGGCAGTGCGAAATGATCAAGACCGACCCGCCGGTAGCCGTTGCGGACCAGACGCAGGGCGGCGGCGGCGGCCTGATCGAACCGTCCTTGCGCATCGGCCCGGGGCAAGTCGTCCAGCAGGCGTTGGTGGCTTTTCATCCAGGGCACATGGGCATAGCCGAACAAGGCGATGCGCTGGGCTTCCAGTTCCGCCGTGCGGTCCACGGTGCGCAACACGTGATCGACGGTCTGCAAAGGCAGGCCGTACATGAGGTCCAGGTTGATGCGGTCGATGCCGACCGCGCGCAGAAGATCGACGGCGCGGCGCACGACCGTGAACGGCTGCTCACGATTGATCGCCCGTTGGACCCGTTCGTTCAGATCCTGGACCCCGATGCTGACGCGGGTCACGCCGGCCGCCGCCATGGCTTCGGCCATGTCATGGGTCAGCACGCGGGGATCGATCTCGACCGCCGCCTCGGTCTGCGGGCCGAAGCGAAAGGCGGCGTGCAGATCATCCATCACGGCGCGAAAATCGTCGGCGCCCAGGATGTTGGGTGTGCCGCCGCCGAAATGAACATGCGATACGGCGGGCGGATTGCCCAAAGCCGCCGCGACCAGATCGATTTCCGCCCTCAGGTCGTCGACATAGGCGGCGATGGGGGCGTATCGGCGGGTGATCTTGGTGGTGCAACCGCAATAGGTGCAAAGTTCGCGGCAATAGGGGATGTGGAGGTAGATCGACACGGGGCCGTCGGCCGGCATCAGCCCGGCGAGACCATCCGCATAATCCGCGGGACCGATGCTGTCCCGGAAATGCGGCGCGGTCGGATAGCTGGTGTAGCGCGGCACGGGACCGCCATAGGTCTCAAGCAGATGCCGGCTCATTTCCCGGTCCCTTCCCGACGTCATTGGCGCCGGGATTTAAAGACGGCGGCGGAAGCCTTGCATTGATATGGGTCAAAAATGCCCGCGTCGTGACGGCGGATCAGCGGGCCGCGTTGACCCGCCAGTCATAGACATGGCCGTCGATTTCCGTGCGCCCGGCCAGACGCGCCTTCAGGTCCGGCCCGGCGTATTGCGCCAGATGCGCCAGCACACCCGCCTCCGCACCGCCGAAATCATCAATGAACCAGTCATAGATCTTGGACACGATCAGCCTGCCGTCGCTGTCGATGCGCGCACCGCGCGGGCTGTTGACGTAAGTTTCCGCCGCCGCCGTCAGCATGCGCTCCGCGGTGTCGCCCGTGAAGGGCCGGGGCGCCAGATCGGGACAGCCGATGGATGCGCAGTTGACGGCGTAATGGATGCGGGGGTCCTGCCAGATCGGGCGTAGGATGCGGTGTTCGATATCGTCGAGGGCGATCTTCTCGCCCTCCACCACGGCCAGTTTCTTGCCCCAAGGGCCATCGGAAAACAGGCCCGGCGAGATATCGATATCGCGGATCGAGGATACCGGCCAATGATCGAGGATCACCTTCACCGTAAGCGCGTTATAGAGGTTGATCCAGAACGCCATCTGTTCCCGCCGGTTCAGGCCGGAGACCGCGACCGCCTCCATTTCCGCGACATAGGCGGCGAGGCCCACATGGTCGGCCGCCGTGACGCGGGCGTAATCGACCCGGTTGGCCCCTTGGGGTTCAACGCGCAGATAATGGGCGAGGAAGCGGCCCCAAGCGCCATGATCGACCCGCACCGTTGACGTCGGATCATGGGCCTGCCAGCGCGCCCAAAGTTCCGCCTTCGGTCCTGCGGCGGCGGCAGGCAGGGCAAGGACGACGATAAACAGAAAAACGGCGGCGCGGATCATGGATTAGGGTCCTGAAAATCAAGGGTCGGGGGCAACGATGTGATGGGATGACAGGGATAGAATATTCCGCAGGCAGGCGCCCTACACAGCCGTTCACATCCCCGTCACCGGCGCCGAAGCGCCCGTTACAGGGTGGAAATCGCCCTTTAACGCCGGTTTAACTGGAAATCCGCGACGATGCCCCTTATATCGGGTCGTTAAATACCCTGGGAAAACGAACATCTTAAGCCTTTGAAGAGGTGCCTTATGGCGATCAAATGGACGCCCGACTCCTGGCGTGGCAAGCCGATCCTTCAGGTTCCGGAATATCCGGACGCGAAGGTCCTGGAAACCGTTGAAGCGCAGTTGAAGCGCTGCCCGCCGCTGGTTTTTGCCGGCGAGGCGCGCTCGCTGAAGAAATCCCTGGCCCAAGTGGCCGAGGGCGAGGCCTTCCTGCTGCAGGGCGGTGATTGCGCCGAAAGCTTCGCCGAATTCCATCCGGACAACATCCGCGACACCTTCCGCGTGCTGTTGCAGATGGCGGTCGTGCTGACCTTCGGCGCGGCCTTGCCGGTGATCAAGGTCGGCCGCATGGCCGGCCAATTCGCCAAGCCGCGATCAGCGCCGACGGAAGTCATCGACGGCGTCGAACTGCCGTCCTACCGGGGCGACATGGTCAACGGCATGGAATTCACGCCGGAATCCCGCATCCCCGATCCGCAGCGCCTGATGCAGGTCTATAACCAGTCCGCATCGACCCTGAACTTGCTGCGTGCCTTCGCCCAGGGCGGCTATGCCGACCTGCACAAGGTCCATCAGTGGAACCTGGGCTTCGTCGCGGACAGCGCCGAAGGCGAGAAATATGCCGACATGGCCAACCGCCTCGACGAAACGCTGGGCTTCATGGCCGCCTGCGGCCTGACGTCCGAAACCACGCCGCAGATCCGCGAAACGGATTTCTACACGTCCCACGAGGCGCTGCTGCTGTGGTACGAACAGGCGCTGACGCGCATCGATTCGACCACGGGCGATTGGTACGACACCTCGGCCCATATGCTGTGGATCGGTGACCGCACCCGCCAGCCCGACGGCGCCCATGTGGAATTCATGCGCGGCATCAACAACCCGATCGCCTTCAAGGCCGGCCCGTCCCTCGACCCGGACGAAATGATCCGCCTGATCGATCAGCTGAACCCCAAGAACGAACCCGGGCGCATCACCATCATCGCCCGTATGGGATCGGACAAGATCGCCCAGGGCCTTCCGCCCCTGGTGCGCAAGGTGAAATCCGAAGGCCGCAAGGTCGTCTGGGTCACCGACCCCATGCACGGCAACGTCATCAAGGCGTCCAGCGGCTATAAGACGCGGCCGTTCGACCGCATCCTGTCGGAAGTGCGCGACTTCTTCGCCGTCCATCAGGCCGAAGGCACCCATGCCGGTGGCGTGCATCTGGAAATGACCGGCCAGGACGTGACCGAGTGCACGGGCGGGGCGCAGGCGATCAGCGATACGGACCTCAGCGACCGCTATCACACCCATTGCGATCCCCGGCTGAACGCCCGTCAGGCGCTGGAACTGGCGTTCCTGGTGGCGGAAATGCTGAAGGAAGCCCGCACGCCGAAGCTGAAACAGGCCGCCCTGCCGTCCTAGGCGGCAGCCGGCCGGCGGTGCGGTTGGGAGACATTCCATGGCCGGTCCACCGGATGATGCAGGCGACAGGTTGACCGACGCGGCGCGCGACGATGACGCCGCCCGGTTCGAAGACCAGATCACCCGCTGGGCCGATCATTATTTCCTGCGCACCAAACAGGCCGTGCGCCGCTTCGGCGATACGCAAGTTACTTATGCGATCTTCATGCGTCGGCCCGTCGTGTTCGCGCCGCGCATCGCGCTGGACTGGCTGAACGACGCCGCGCGGGCGCGGAACACGGATTTCAGGATCGAGCCCAATTTCACCGAGGGCCAGTGGGTGGGCGCGGGCGAACCCCTGATGTACGTCACCGGCTCGCTCGAACATCTGGTCGACCTGGAAACCCTGCTGCTGCAAAAGCTAGGAGCCTGCTGCGTCGCTGCCAACAATGCTTATGTGATGTGCGCGACCCTGCCCAAGGTCGCCTTCATGGCCATGGACGCGCGGCACTGCGCGGGCACGGAAATGGCCGACCAGATGGCCTATGCGTGTTCCGTCGGATCGCAGGCCGCGCAGGAACAGGCGGGGGCCAAGGGTTTCATCGGTAACGCGACCAGGGCCACCGCCCATCACTTCGGCAATACGGACGGCATGGGCACCATGCCCCACGCCATGATCGGCTATGCGGGATCGACGCTCCGCGCGGCGGAAATGTACGCCGAAACCTTTCCGGGCGAACCGATGACTGTGCTGGCCGACTATTTCGGGGCCGAGATCACCGACGCGCTCGCCGTCTGTGAACGGTTTCCGGACCTTGTCGCGGCGGACAAGCTCGCGTTCCGCCTGGACACCCACGGCGGGCGCTACATGGAGGGCCTCGACCCCCAGGAAAGCTATGCCGTGCTGGAACGCCACGTGCCCTTGGCCGTGCGCCGCTACCGTAATGAAAAGGAATTGCGCTATCTGACCGGCACGGGCGTGTCGGCCGCCGCCATCTTCCTGTTCCGCGAACGGCTCGACGCCGCCGGATATGACAAGGTGAAGATCGTCTGCTCCTCCGGCTTCGATGTCGAAAAATGCAAGGTCATGGCCGACGTGGAGGCCCCCATCGACGTGGTGGGAACGGGATCATACCTGCCCACGAACTGGAGCGAGACCTACGCCACGGCGGATATCATCGCCTATGACGGCAAGCCACGCGTGAAATTGGGCCGGGAGTTCCTGTTACAGCGGCCGGGCAAGGACCGCTGATCGCCCCATATCCCTGCCGGTTTCGTTGACAGAGTAAGGGCGCATCCCTACCCTGCCGCCGCCTGATCGACCCCTTCTGACCCCTTGGATTCCATGACCGAAACCCTGGCCATCGCCATTGCCCAGATCAACCCGACCGTCGGCGACGTGGCGGGCAACTTGACGCTTGTCCGGGACGCCCGGTCCGAGGCCGCCAAACTGGGCGCCGACCTGGTGGTCACGGGGGAATTGGCGCTGTGCGGTTATCCGCCGGAAGATTTGGTTCTCAAACGCTCGTTCCAGGATCGCATCGAGGATGCGGTGAAGACGCTGGCCAAGGAAACCGCCGACGGCGGCCCGGCCGTGCTGACCGGCGCCCCCTGGCGGGACAAGGGGAAGTTGTATAACGCGGCCCTGCTGCTTGACGACGGCGAGGTGCAGGTCGTGCGCCTGAAGCACGAATTGCCCAATTACGGGGTGTTCGACGAAAAACGCCTGTTCCAGCAAGGCCCCCTGCCCGGTCCGGTGCCGTTCCGGGGCGCGCGCCTGGGTGTCATGGTCTGCGAAGACATGTGGTTCGAGGACGTGACCGAATGCCTGGACGAATCCGGGGCCGAGATGCTGATCGTCCTCAACGGATCCCCCTATGATATCGAAAAAAGCGACCAGCGCCTGGCCTATGCGGTTGCACGGGTCAAGGAATCGGGCCTGCCGCTGCTTTACGCCAACCTGGTCGGCGGACAGGACGAATTGGTGTTCGACGGCGGATCCTTCGTGCTGGATGCGGATTGCGCCCTGACCGCCAAGATGCCCTGCTGGCAGAGTGCGGTGACCCTGACCACCTGGACCCGCGACGGCGAGGCGTTCCGGCCCGAACCGGCGGCGATCGTCGCTGCCCCCGACGACACGGAATCCATCTACCGCGCCATGGTGCTGGGGCTCCGCGATTACGTGAACAAGAACGGTTTTCCCGGTGTGGTTCTGGGCCTGTCGGGCGGTGTCGACAGTGCCCTTTCCGCCGCCGTCGCGGTCGACGCCCTGGGGGCGGACCGTGTGCTGACGGTGATGATGCCCTCGCCCTATACCTCCGCCGACAGCCTGGAGGACGCCACCGAAGCGGCCGCCCTCATGGGCACGCGGCTGGAAAGCGTGCCGATCCAGCCCGCCATGGACGCCTTCGACGCCATGCTGGGCCCCCTGTTCGCGGGCCGCGACCGCGACATCACGGAAGAAAACATCCAGGCCCGCACACGGGGTCTGCTGCTGATGGCGCTTTCCAACAAGTTCGGCCATATGCTGCTGACCACCGGCAACAAGTCGGAAATGTCCGTCGGCTACGCCACCATCTACGGCGACATGAACGGCGGCTATTCGGTGCTGAAGGACGTCTACAAGACGACCGTGTTCAAGCTGTGCCATTGGCGCAACCAGAATTGCCCGGCGGACTTCCTGGGGCCGAAGGGCCGCGCCATTCCCGAACGCACCATCACCAAGCCGCCCAGCGCCGAACTGCGCCCCGATCAGACGGATCAGGACTCACTCCCGCCCTATGAAGACTTGGACGCCATCCTGATGTGTCTGGTGGAGAAGGAAATGGGCTTCGACGCCACGGTCAAGGAAGGCTTCGATGCCGACGTGGTGCGCCGCATCTGGGTCTTGCTCGACCGCGCCGAATACAAACGCCGCCAGGCCCCGCCGGGGGTTAAGATTACCGGCCGCGCCTTCGGTCGCGACCGCCGCTATCCCATCACCAACGGATTTACAAAGCAGTTCTGATGACCCTTCGCCTGCACAACACGCTGACCCGGGACAAAGTCGATTTCAAACCGATCGACGACAAAAACGTGCGCATGTACGTCTGCGGCCCCACGGTCTACGACTTCGCCCATATCGGCAACGCCCGGCCCGTGGTGGTGTTCGACGTGCTGTACCGGCTGCTGAAGCGGCTTTATCCGGCCCCGGCCCATAAGGTCACCTACGTGCGCAACATCACCGACGTGGACGACAAGATCAACGCCCGCGCCCAGGAGTCCGGCCGCCCCATCGAGGAAATCACCAAGGAAACGGCGGCCCAGTTCCACGCCGACATGGCGGCCCTGGGCGCCCTGCCCCTGCCCCGCAAGTACGAACCCCGCGCCACCGACCATATCCCCGAAATGATCGCCATGATCGAAACCCTGATCGAAAAGGGTTTTGCTTATGAGGCCGAAGGCCATGTGCTGTTCAGCGTGCCCGCCATGGACGATTACGGCCAGTTGTCGCGCCGCGACCGGGACGAATTGATTGCCGGTGCCCGGGTCGAGGTCGCGCCCTACAAGAAAGACGCGGCCGACTTCGTGCTGTGGAAACCGTCACCGATTGCCGACGGTCTGCCCGGCTGGGACAGCCCCTGGGGCCGCGGGCGGCCCGGCTGGCACATTGAATGCTCGGCCATGTCGGCCAAGATCCTGGGCAAGACCTTCGACATCCACGGCGGCGGTCAAGACCTGATCTTCCCCCACCACGAAAACGAAATCGCGCAAAGCCGCTGCGCCCACGGCACGGACGTGATGGCCAGCGTGTGGATGCACAACGGCTATCTGATGGCCGAGGGCGAAAAGATGTCCAAATCCCTGGGCAACTTCTACACGGTCCACGACCTGCTGCAGGAATTCCCCGGCGAGGCGATCCGCCTGACGCTCTTGAAAACCCATTACCGCCAGCCCTTGGACTTCACCAAGGACGGTATCCGCGAAGCCAAGGCGGAACTGGATAGATTCTACAGAGCGCTTCAAATTCAGGCCGAAGCAGCGTCCCGCATCCCTGATTTCTCGATGCAAAGTGAGAAACAAGATCACGTCGATCCAATTTTTCTCGACATTCTATCCGACGACTTAAACACCCCAAACGCCATCGCTCATTTGCACGCGATCGCAGGCTGCGCATTTGATGATTCCGGTAACGATGAGGGGCGGGTTATGAGCTATTTTGAACTCAAACAGTCAGCTGAACTTTTGGGTCTACTGCAACAAGACCCGGAAGCTTGGTTCAAGTGGCAGCCGCCGGCCAAGGCGGGCGGGTTGTCAGACGCCGAGATCGACGCCCTGATCGCGGAGCGCGTTGCCGCTCGCCAGGCCAAGGATTTCGCCCGCGCCGATGAGATTCGCGGCATCCTGACCGCCGAGGGCATCGCGGTCGAGGACAGCGCCGAGGGCGCGACCTGGCGGCGGATTTAACTTAAACGGGCTAGCCACCGAAGGCGCGGAAGCGCCGGCGGATTTCCTGTTCCGAGGCATCGCGAGGCGGCTCGCGCAGGGCGGCGGCATCTGCCTTGGTGCGCTTGATTCCGGACCATGTCTCGGCGCAATGCGGCAGGGGGGCGTCATCCGCCGCCAGATGTACCGCGTACTTCTGAAACAGACCGATACAGCGCTGATAGGCCATGACCTCAAGCTCATCGTGGCGCAGCTTTACATCCGCCGGCAGGTCGAACCAGGCGACATCAATGATCGCGCCCTCGTCCACGCGCCGCTCCATGACATGCAAGGTCGCGCCGAATCGGGTCGCCCCTTCGTAAAGGGCGAAGCCGGCGGCCCGGCTTCCCGGATAGGTCGGCGGGCCGGGGTGGAAATTGTAGGCCGGGCCCGGCAGGGCCGCGAGAACGTCAGGCGGCACCACGACGCCGGTGCAGAAGGCGATCAGCCGGCAGCCCGCGTTGGCGGCGGCCCCGCCCGCCAGGTCAAGAGCAGCGCGCAGGGAATCCGCGCCGTCGACGTGGTTGACGTGAACGGTCGGGTTGTGGGCCATCAGAACAGCCGCCAGATGGGGCCCCTCGACGTCGCCGGTCAGCAGGATGATCTCGGTCGGCATGACCGAACGCTAGCACGCCACCCGCCATGCGGCGAGCCCGCTAAAACAATGTAACCTTTTGGCTAGCTTGACGGTTTCGCCCTTTCACCCGCTATAATGCGGGACAGGGTGAGAAAATCCCCCGAACCTGCGGAAATCGACCATCGAAGGTGGTCTGGGGGCTAACAAAAGCTGGTTCAATGGCGGACATCTACGAAATCAAGCCTGGGGCCCGGCAGACGGGCGGGCACCTTAAGACCGACGGTGATGCCACGGAAGAGGCCAACGAGACTCTTCTGGAAACCCTTAGCCACGACCTGCGCACCCCCCTGAACACCATCATCGGATTCGCCGACATGATGGACCAGGAAATCCTGGGCCCGCTTTCGAACCCCCATTACCGTGAATACGTGGAAGTTATCTCCACCGAAGGCCGGCGCATGCTGGACTTCATCAACGACCTTCTGAACCGCAAGCGCTTCGAGAACATGAAACGTACGGAACAGGGCTTTCGCCACGTCATCGAATTGGCGCCGGACCTGATCGCCGTGTGCCGAAGCGGCGCCATCGACCTGATCAACCCCGCAGGCGCCGACATGCTGGGCGTGTGGCCGGCGGTCGAACTGAAGGGCCGTATCTTTACCGACTTTGTTCATGCCGACAGCCTTGAGCATTTCAAGGGCGGGATCGAAAACCTGACCAAGGAACGCCTGCGCACGCCCATGGTGCTGTTGAAGGCCGACGGCGCGACCCTGGACGTCGAGCTGGCCGCCCTGCCTTATGAGGAGCACGAGGACGACGGCGACGGCACCGCCTACATCATCATGGCCCGCGACGTGACCGAGCGGAACCGCGCCCTCAAGGCCCAGGCGACGCGCGAGGAACACCTGCGCAAGATCATGGACACGGTCGCAGACGGCATCATCACCATCGACGAGACCGGAACCATCGAGACCTTGAACCCGACGGCCGAGGAAATCTTCGGCTACAAGCCCGGCGAACTGGTCGGCTCCAACGTCAAGGTCCTGATGAACGAGGACGATGCCGCCAACCACGACCATTATCTCGCGCGGTACACCAACACAGGCGTGCGCCATATCATCGGTAGCGCCCGCGAAGTCATCGGCCGGCGCAAGAACGGCTCGCTCATCCCCATTGAACTGGCGGTCAGCGAAATGCGGTTTTCCGGACGGCGCCTGTTCATCGGCGCGCTCCGCGACATCACCGAACGCAAGGAAAACGAGGAACGCCTGCGCGACCTGGCGACCCGCGACCCGTTGACCCGGCTGCCCAACCGCAACCTGTTCACCGAACGCCTGGAAGAAGCCATTGAACAGGCCGATACCTGTGGCGTCGGCTTCGCCGTTCTGTTCCTTGACCTCGACAATTTCAAGACCATCAACGATGCTCTCGGCCATCTGATCGGCGACCGTATCATCCAACTGGCGGGACAACGCGTGTGCGGCTGCGTGCGCGGCCAGGACACGGTCGCCCATCTGTCCGGCGACGAATTCATGGTCATCCTGGAAGGCATGGACGACGAAGCCCGCGCCGCCAAGATCGCCCGCGATGTTCTGAAAAGCCTGTCGCAACCGTTCAAGGTCGACGGCCGCGAGGTCTTCACCTCGTGCAGCATCGGCGTGGTGATGTACCCGAAGAACGCCAATTCGCTGGTCGAACTGATGCGCAACGTGGACACCGCCGCCCACTTCGCCAAGAAACAGGGCCGGGCCAATTTCCAGTTCTACACGGAACAACTGTCCGAGGACGCCCGGCGGCGGATCGAGGTTGAAAGCGGCCTGCGCCGCGCCTTGGAGAACAACGAGTTCGAATTGGTTTTCCAGCCCAAGGTGGACCTTGAAACGCGCCGCATCATCGGGGCGGAGGCCCTGCTGCGTTGGGACAACGCCAACCTGGGCAAGGTGTCACCGGTGGAATTCATCCCCGTCGCCGAGGAAACGGGCCTGATTGTTTCCATCGGCAGTTGGGTGTTGCGCCAAGCCTGTGAGACGGCGGCGCTCTGGATCAAGGAAGGGCTGACCACCTGCCATATCGCGGTCAACCTGTCGGCCATGCAATTCCTGCACGGCGACCTGGCCGGTGAAATCAAGGAAGTGCTCGACAGTTGCGGGCTTGACCCGAACCTGCTTGATGTCGAATTGACGGAAAGCATGTTGGTCTCCAACGCCGAGGAAACCATCCGCATTCTCAAGGTCATCAAGGACATGGGCGTCAACGTGTCGATGGACGACTTCGGCACCGGCTATTCATCGCTCAGTTATCTGACACGCTTCCCGCTCGACAACCTGAAGGTCGATCGCTCATTCGTCACGGGACTGCCCGATGACCGCGATGCCTCGGCCGTGGCGCGGGCCATCATCTCCATGGCGCAGAACCTGAATTTGAAGATCATCGCAGAAGGCATTGAAACGGAAAACCAGGTTGGCTTCCTGCACGCCCTGGGCTGCCAGGTCGGCCAGGGTTATCTGTTCAGCCCGCCGGTCAGCAACGAGAAATTCATGGAATTGGTGCGCGCGGGCACAAGCGCCTTCCTCAAGACGCCGCCCGCCGCCGGGGAATAGCCGGGGAACCTGCGCCGCCCCCGCCCGCACCGCCTTCAGGTCGCGATGATGGTATCGATCTCTTCCTGATCCATGGTCTTGGTCGCGCCATGGATGATGCCCGACGCGGTATCCAACAGACGCTGGATCATGCGTGACATCACGGTCGCCTGCTCGCGCAGCATGCTCTGGTCGCCGGCCTCGATATAACGTTCCAGAAGCTGGACGCTGGTCACGATCACATTGTCCAATTGCCGCACCGTATGGTCGAAGGGTTCGCGGTAAACCGGCAACACATGATCGTAGGCTTCCATGGCCAGTTCACGGTCGGCGATGGTCGAGTCGCGAAAGTGTTCGACGTAGCCCTTGGGCTGCCATGCCTTCACCTCTTCCATGATTTCCGGCATGTCGGGAACCATTTCCAACAACATGACGATTTCATTGAAGTGGTTGAGGTAATCGGTGGCCAGCAGGGTGTCGGAATCAAGATTCGACCCGGCAGCGCGGGCTTTGAGGTCCAGATATTCCGGCGATGGTTCCGTCACCATGTTCACACCCACAGCCGTCGCGGAAGTTAACGCCACGATAAATCCCTTCAGACCGCCTTTCCCCCATCCCGGCGGCGCCGTACCAGCCGATGTCGGAGCCCCCCGCGAAATCGGCCGGGTCAATCGAATTTACCCGTCCAGCATAATCATCTGGGCGGCAATTTCCAATCGGCCATTGAGAACCCCGAATCTTGTATACAACCTGACCTGGGGTCGGAACGCTTGAGAAATGCCGCCGCATTCGGCATTCTCCCGCGACCCTGCGACGGGCAATGCGCCCGGGATCAGAAAACCGAGGCCAGCCCCCCATGACGGACACCCGCGTCTATCTGTTCGACACCGCGCCCTGCGGCGGCGTCACGCCCGAAAGGGCCTGACCCGGGTCATGGCGGGCACGGATTCCTCGCGGCGCGGCGACGCCGATACGATCGACGCCTCGGGTGCGCCCGCGGTCGTCCTGGTCGAACCGCAATTGGGCCAGAACATCGGCATGGCGGCACGGGCCATGCTGAACTGCGGGCTGACGGATCTGCGCCTGGTCAATCCCCGCGACGGCTGGCCGAGCGAGTCGGCGCGAGCCGCCGCCTCGGGCGCCGACCTTGTGATCGACCAAGCCCGCGTCTACGCCACCGCCGCCGACGCGGTCGCCGACCTGAACCTGGTCGTCGCGACCACGGCGCGGTCCCGCGACATGACCAAGCGCGTCCTGACCCCACGCCGCGCGGCCGAAGAAATCCGCCACATTTATGCCGAGAGCAGCGCCCGCACGGGCATCCTGTTCGGCCGCGAAGCGAAGGGGCTGACCAATGACGAGGTGGCGCTCGCCGACGCCATTTTGAACGTACCGCTGAACCCGGCGTTCTCGTCCCTCAATCTGGCGCAGGCAGTGCTGCTGGTCGGCTATGAATGGCGTCTGCTGGGCCTGGACGTGCCGGCCGAAGACCTGGCCATGCCCAAGACCACGCGCCCCGCCGATCATCAGGATCTGGTTCACCTGTTCGAACATCTGGAAAGCGAGTTGGAAACCTGCGGTTTCCTGCAGCCCCCGGAACGGGCCCCCACCATGGTCCGCAATCTGCGCAACCTGTTCGGCCGCGCCCGCCTGACGGATCAGGAAGTCCGCATCCTGCGTGGCGTGATCGTCGCCCTTCGCCGGGGACCGAGGTCCCCGGACACGGAGGAATGATTCTGTTTTGCGCAAATACGTCGTCGCGGGCCGAATGGCCCGCTCGGGATTTGCGTCAATCCATCACGAACACGCCCTTGCCCGTCGTCTGAGTGTCGAACAGCTTGTAGGCTTCATCCGCCTGATCCAGCGTGAAGCGATGGCTGAACAGGGCATCGACGTCGATCTTGCGTTCGGCGACGAAGGCGGCGCAATCGGCCTGCCCGTTCTTGGAAAAAGTCCAGGACCCGAGGATGGAAACCTGACGCCGCAGGATGTCTTGGCTGACGTCGAGCGTCACCTGCCCGCCTTCACCGACGAAACACGCCACCCCCCAGGCCCGCAGGCAGCGCACGGCCGAGGCCCTGGCTTCGGCGTTGGATGAACAGTCGAGGGATTTATGCGCTCCTTCGCCGCCGGTCAGATCGCGGATCGCCGCGACCACGTCGTTGCCCATGGGGTCGATGACCTCGTCCGCGCCGAAATCTTCCGCCAACTTGCGCCGCTCGGCGGAAATATCCAGGGCGATCACCCTGGCCCCCATGGCCTTGGCCAACTGCGTGGCGCTGAGCCCCACAGGCCCCTGGCCGAAGATCACCACGGTCTCATCCCCGGCCAGGTCCAGGCGCTTCAAAGCACCATAGGCCGTGCCCGTGCCGCAGGAAATTGCCGCACCGGTGGTGAAGCTGAGATCGTCCGGCAGCTTGACCAGGGTATGGGCCGGCACCTTCATGTATTCCGCATGGGCGCCGTGGCCCGTGGTGCCGTAGACGGTGATGCCGTCGATGCACATCTGCGACCAGCCCGTGCGGCAATGCTTGCACACGCCGCAGCCGGAATAGTGATGATCCATCATGCGGTCGCCGATGCGCGCCTGGGCTTCGGACACGCCCTCGCCGACCTCGACCACCACGCCGCAGGGTTCATGCCCGGCGATGATCGGGCCCTTGCGCTCACCCAGGCCCAGCGTCGGGGTGCCCGGCGGGTTGCGGTAGTACTTCAGGTCGCTGCCGCACATGCCGGACGCCTTGATCTGCAACACGACCTCGCCCGGTCCCGGATGGGGATCGGGGAAATCCATGATCTCGATCTTGCGGTCGCCGGGAAATACCACTGCCTTCATCGTCTTGGTCCTTTTGGTTTCTTTTGGTTTCTTTTGGGTCTTGGATGGTCTTCAGGCGCGCGCGGCGGGTTAGATCCGCTCCGACAGCCAGATGGCGAGCTTCGATCCCCGCTTGATGACCCCCTTCAGGGCCTCATAGCCGGGGGCCTCCTCGGCCCCCAGGTCCAGCGCCGTGTCGTGATGTTCCAGTTCTTCCTGGCGGAATTTTTCGAAGGTGTCGCGCAGATCGTCCTCGCCCTCGCCGTCCAGGCGCGCGATCTGGGCCGCGTAATGTTCGTCGATGGCTTCCTCGACCGCGACGGTGCAGGCATGGGCCGCCTTTTCGCCCAAAAGGGCCGTACCGGCGCCGAGCGCGAAACCGGCCAGATGCCACAGCGGCAACAGCGCCGTTGGGCGCACCCGGCGTTCGGCCACCAGGTCGTTGAAGGTGGCCAGATGAACTTCTTCCTGTTCCGCCATGTGCTTGATGGCGCCGCCGCTGGCCTTCTCGCCCAGCACGGCCATCTGGCCCTCGTAGATGCGCACGGCACCGTATTCACCCGCGTGGTCGACCCGCAGCATACGTTCGACCATCTCGTCCTTGGACGGGTCGCCCGGCATGCGCCGAGGCTTGGCAGCTGGCTTCGCAGAGGTCTTGGTCGCCATGGATCCTCGTCGCGTCCTTGAAACGCCCTGTCAGGCGGCCCTCATGCGGCGGACGGCGACAAAGCACAGCCCGGCCATGACGGCGGAGAAGGCCGCATTATAGGTCGCCATGGAAAGGCCAAGGAAGACCCAGTCCACGGAATCGCAGGATTTTTCCGGTGGGGCCGACAATCCGGCTATCAGGTCCATGGTCGATCCCAGGGTCGGCATCGTGCCGCCGCAGACGGCGGATGCCCACCAATGCTGCTCCACACCTACGTGATAGACCGCGATCGCGGCACCAATGGCGAAGCCAAGGGCCGCCAGCCCGACCACGGCGCGAACCGCCTTGGCATTGGGGCGCATCATGCAGGCCCCGGCGAACAGGCCGATCACGGCATAGGGAATGCGCTGATAGAGGCAGAGGTTGCAGGGCTCCAGCCCCAGGACGAACTGGGCATGCAGAGCCAGGCCGAGGGCACCGGCCGAAATGGCGAACAAGGCAGCCGGGTACCAGCGTTGCAGTTTGGGATCGCCGAGCATGCCCACCATCGCGGTCTCCTACAGCACGAACCTGATAACCACGAACCCGCCGACCAGGAGAAGACAAAAGATCGTGAACAAGAGCCCCAGGCGCCGTTCGATGAAGGCCCGGATGGGTTCCCCGAAATACCACAGCAGCCCCGCCACCAGATAAAACCGCAGCCCCCGCGCCAGCACCGAGGCGACACAGAACACCCAGATGTCCAGCGATGCCAGACCGGACAGGATGGTGATGACCTTATAAGGAAAGGGCGTGACGCCGGCGATGAACACCGCCCAGGCCCCCCAATCCGCATAGGTCTGGCGGAACTGATCGAACTTAGCAGTATAGCCGTAGAATTCCAGCATGGGCCGGCCGACCTGATCGAACAGAAAGGCGCCGATGGCGTAGCCCAGCATACCGCCCAGCACCGAAGCGACGGTGCAGATGAAGGCGATGCGCCAGGCCCGGGCCCGGTCGGCCAGAACCATGGGGATCAGCATCACATCGGGCGGGATGGGAAAGACCGAGCTTTCGATAAAGCTGACGAACGCCAGCCAACGGTCCGCATGGCGATGGCCGGCAAGGGCCAGAATTCGGTCGTAAAGGCGGCGCAGCATAGGCGGAAGGCCCCGTCCCGTCAGTGAAAGCGACGGGCGCTTCTATCAGGTGGCCGACGTCGAGACAATGGGCGCCGACAACGCTTCAATGGCGCTGGAAAATGTCAAACGCGGCCAGGAAGGGCGCAATCGGCACATCTTTGGGGCTTTGTTTTCCGCGAGGGCACTCGTATCCTTTGATCAGAAACATCTAACAAAAGGCAGACAACGATGAACCATCCTACCCAGTCCCTGAACGGCGATTTCGGCATTTTGATCGACCAGGTCACGCCCGGCGACCTTGCCGACCCGGATTTCCAGGCCTGGGCCCATGGCCTGTGGCTGGACCACGGCGGGCTGCTCGGCGTTCGCGGCAAGCAACTCGCCGACCTGTTGCCCGAACAGCTTGTGCGCTGGTCCGAGGTCTTCGGCGTCATCGAGGACAAAATCCAGACGGCGCGCGAGGACAAATCCGTCAAAGGCTTTCCCATCCTGCGCATCGGCAACGTGAAAAACGAGGATGGCAAGATCGTCGCGCAACTGCTGCAGGTGCCGCAACTGACCAGCGACGCGGACATTCGCTACAACCCGGAAACCCGCAGGCCGGTATGGCATACGGATTCCACGTTCCGCGCCAGGCCGCCGGTCGGCTCCGTCTTCCACTGCCGCAAGGCCCCGCCCGAGGGCGCTGAAACCCTGTTCTCCGACATGCAGGGCGCCTATGCCGCCCTGCCGGCGGCGGAAAGACAGAAGCTCGACGGCCTGGAGGCCGTCTGCTCCCTCGCCCACCATGACAAGAAGATCAACAGCTACTCGCCCCATTATCCGGTGCTGACCCCCGAACAGCGCAAGGAAAACCCGCCCAACCGCGTGCCCATCGTCCTCAACCATCCGGTCACCGGCCGGCCGTCGCTGTACGGCCTCAACAGTTCGACCTGCGCCATCGTGCCCATGGGGCAGGAAGTCGACCCGGCGGACCTGGACAAATGGGACCTGGAAGGCGCCGAAGACGACAGCGTGATGATCTGGCGCAACATGCTGCCCACCGTCACCGGGCCCGAATTCACCGTGAAATGGCAATGGCAGCCGGGCGATGTCGTGGTCTGGGACAACCGCTCGACGATCCATGCGGGGACCGGCTTCGATTACAGCAAGTACGAGCGGGAAATGTGGCGGCTGACGCTGGTGGCCGAGGCCCGGGCAAGCGCCTGACGACGGCGGGTCATTTCAAGGGAAGGATGGTGCGGGCGGGGAGAATCGAACTCCCACTTCCTTGCGGAAACCAGATTTTGAGTCTGGCGCGTCTACCAGTTCCGCCACGCCCGCGCACCTTGGAAGGGCGCTGTTCTATCATCCCTTTTGCCGCAAGGTAAACCGCGATGACGCCGGTACCGTGCGGCAAATGCGGATTTCCTCGCGCGGCCGCCCAAAAGGCCCCCCCCCTACTCCACCACGCGGTAGCCGACGCCCTTCATGGTGAGGATCACCGTGGGATTTTTCGGGTCCGGTTCGATCTTGCGGCGCAGGCGCGAGATATAGGTGTCGATGGTGCGGTCAAGGGGGGCATCATCGAAGCCGCTGATGGCATCCAACAGGGAATCGCGGCTGACGACCCGCCCGGGGTGCCGCGCCAGGGCCGCCAGGACCAGGAATTCCGAACGGGTGAATTCAACATCCTCGCCCTTGGGGTTTTGCGCCGTATAGCCCGCGAGGTTCAGGGTCCAGCCGGAAAACCGCACCATGTCCGCGCCCGGCGCGCTTAACGGGCTGCGTCCGGCAGCCCCGGCCGTCCCCGATTGCGCGCGGGACAGGATATTGCGGATGCGCAGCAGCAATTCACCGGGATCGACGCCCTTGGTCAGGTAATCGTCGGCGCCAAGCTCCAGCGCCGCCAGGCGCTGTTCCGTGGTGGTGCGGGCACTCAGCACGATGATCGGCACGTTGGACCGGGTGCGCACCTTGCGGATCAGGGTCAGGCCGTCTTCGTCGGGCAGGCCCAGGTCGGTGAGAATGAGATCGGGCGGGCGGGCTTCGACGGCGGTCAGGGCGTCTTCGACGGTTGCCGCGATATCAACGCCATAGCCCTCGGACTTCAGATGGAATTCCAAGAGCCCGCTGATCAGCGCGTCGTCTTCAACCAAGAGGATATGTGCGGTCATGGCGCGCAGATTATGAATTTTTGCCTGCCTCCGCCAGTTCAATCCCGTCAGGCCGTGTCAGGTGCGAGTCAGGTGGCCGCCATCACGGGTCAAGGTGCGGTTGCGAGAATGGCTTCACTCCAGAGCCGCCCATTCGGCCTCTGGTCACAGAACGTGAGCCAACAGAAGAGATTCGACCATGACCACCTTCCGCCGTATCACCCTCGCCGCCCTTGTCCTGATGTCCGCCGCCTTCGTCGGCGCGCAGACATCCGCACAGGCCGCCGACGAACTCGCCCAGGTCCGCGTGCCGCGCCTGGACATGCTGATCGACGCCCGCTGCGAAGGGGGTGCTGCCGTGTTCCGCATGAAGAACCGGGGCGACATGTGGCCGAAGACCGCGACGCTGATGGTCGTGACCCATGACGGCGAGACGCTTCTGGCGAAACGCGAGATGCGCTTTGCCGTCAATCAGACCGCGACCGTCAAATTCCTCAAGGCCGCCAAATATCCCGCGGGCGTGACGCTGTACATCAAGCCGCGCTGGGAAGACCGTGGATACGGCTCGGGCCTGCGCCTGCGTTGCAGCTGACGCCTCAGGCGGCGTATGCCGCCGTGATGGCCTCGGCATCCAAGCCGTATTTCCGATACAGTTCCTGGACCGTGCCACATTGGCCGAAGTCCTCGACCCCCAATGCGCTCACCCGATGGCCCAGCACGCCGCCGAGCCATGACAGCGTCGCCGGATGGCCGTCGATGACGGTGACCAGCTTGCCACCCGGCTTGACCGCCCCCAGCAACTTGGCCGCGTGGCTGTCGGCACCGTTTTTGCGCCAATCGGAATAGAGCCGGTCCGGCGAAGTCACGGCGAGCACGCCCGGGCCGTTCTTCCCCGCCAGCTTTTCCGCCGCCGCCATGGCTTCCGGCGCCAACACGCCTGTATAGACGATGGCACCCGCGTCTTTTGACGACGGCTTCTTCAGCCAATAGGCGCCCGCGATCACCTGATCGGCCAGAGCCTTGTCCATCTTGCGGTCGGGCTGTTCCAGCGGTCGGGTCGACAGGCGCAGATAAACCGATCCCCCGTCCTCGGCCTGCATATGGCTGAAGCCCCAGCGCATGACGGCTTCGAGTTCGTCGGCGTAGGTCGGCTCGAAATAGGCCAGGCCCGGCTGCCCCATGCCGATCATCGGCGTGGCGACGGACTGATGGGCGCCCCCTTCGGGCGCCAGGGTCACGCCGGCCGGCGTCGCCACCACCATGAACCGCGCGTCCTGGTAACAGGCGTAGTTGAGCGCATCCAGGCCACGCTGAATAAACGGATCGTACAGCGTGCCGATGGGCAGCAGGCGCTCGCCGTGCAGTTCGTGGCTGAGGCCCAGGGCCGCCAGGGCCAGGAACAGGTTGTTTTCGGCGATGCCCAGTTCCAGATGCTGGCCCTCGTCATTCGCCCCCCATTTCTGCACGGACGGCACGTTGACCTTGCGGAAGGTGTCCTCCCGTTCCTCCATGGCGAAGATGCCGCGGCGGTTGACCCAGGGGCCCAGATTGGTGGACACGGTGACGTCGGGCGAAGTGGTGACGATGCGGTCGGCCAGGTCCTGGTCCGTCGCCGCCAGTTCGAACAGAATTTTGCCGAAGGCTTCCTGGGTCGAGCCTTTGCCCTTGCCCGTTTCGGCCAGCTTGGCCGGCACGGCGACGGGCTTGGCCGACATGCGGCGGTCTTTGGCACCGGGCCCCATAAAGGGGGTCTTGGCGATGAAGTCCGCGAGCACGTCCGCCCGGTCTTCCATACCGGCGAAGGGCTCCCACTCCTGGCCTTCCTTGATGCCCAGATCTTTCTGGAACCCCGTCAACTGGTCCGGCGTGAGGATGCCCGCGTGGTTGTCCTTGTGCCCCGCCAGCGGCAGGCCCCAGCCTTTGATGGTATAGGCCAGGAAACAGGTCGGAATGTCGTCATCGGCGGATTTGAAAGCTTCGCAGATGGTTTCCAGGCAGTGACCGCCCAGGTTGGACATCAGGTCCTGCAGCTCGTCATCCGTATGGGACGCCAGCAGTTCCGGCACCCCCGGTTCGTTGCCGATATCGGCGGTCAGATGATCGCGCCACGCCGCCCCGCCCTGGAACGTGAGGGCCGCGTACATGTCGTTGGGGCAATCGTTGATCCATTTCTTCAATGCCTTGCCGCCGGGTCTTTTGAAGGCGTCGCGCATCAGCTTGCCGTACTTCATGATGACCACGCGCCAACCGGCGGCGCGGAACAGACGGTCAATCAGGCGGAACAGCTTGTCGTTGACGACGCCGTCCAGGCTCTGGCGGTTGTAGTCGATGATCCACCAGCAATTGCGCAGGTTATGCTTCCAGCCTTCGAGGATCGCCTCGTACATGTTGCCTTCGTCCATTTCGGCATCGCCGACCAGGGCGATCATGCGCCCCGGTTCGCGCGCGCGGACGGATTCGAAGTGGCGGCGGGTGTAATCCTGGGTCAGGGAGGCGAACATGGTCATGGCCGGGCCCATCCCGACGGAGCCGGTGGAGAAATCGACGTCGTCCGTGTCCTTGGTGCGCGACGGATAGCTTTGCGCCCCGCCGAGGCCGCGGAAGTTTTCAAGTTTCTCCCGCGTCTGATTGCCCATCAGGTACTGGATGGCATGGAACACCGGGCTGGCGTGGGGTTTCACGGCGACCCGGTCCTGCGGGCGCAAGGCATGGAAATACAGCGCCGTCATCAGCGCCGCCGACGACGCGCAGGATGCCTGATGCCCGCCGACCTTGACCTCACCCTTGGCGCGGATGTGGTTGGCGTTATGGATGGTCCAGGTCGACAGCCACAGGATGCGTTTCTGCAGATCGCTCAGGCAGGCCAGGGTGTCCGCGTCGGGGCCGGCACCCGGATTGGGTTCGATCATCAGGTGGTTCGGGGTGTCGAGAGGGGCCATGGGGGTCTCCGGGCGGAAAGGATGCGGAAGCGCATTATCTGGCGCAATCCTACGCCAAAATCTCAGGTATTTCCTTGCGATCTAAGGCGTTGAATGGAATATTTACGCAATAAATTAGTTATTCTGGACTAAAAATTGGTGAAATATGCCAGATATTGACCTTGATGCCATCGACCGCCGCATCCTCACGGCGATCCAGACCAACGCCCGCATGCGCAACGTCGATCTGGCCGAGGCCGTGGGTCTGTCGGCCTCGCCCTGCCTGCGTCGGGTCAAGCGGCTGGAGGACGCGGGCGTGATCCGCGACTACGTCACCCTGGTCGATCAGCAGGCCGTGGGCCTGCCGGTGTCGATCTTCATCAGCGTGACCCTGGAGCGGCAGGTGGAAAAGGCGCTGGAGGAGTTCGAGGCGACCATCCGGTCCTGGCCCGAGGTCATGGAGTGCTACCTGATGACCGGCGACGCGGATTACCTGCTGCGGGTGGTCACGGCGGACCTTTCCGCTTACGAGCGGTTTTTGATGGATCGGCTAACGCGGGTCACCGGCGTCGCCTCCATCAAATCGAGCTTTTCATTGAAACAGGTGGTTTACCGCACGGCCCTGCCGGTGGCGGTTTAAGGCCGTCCGGGCACCTGACTATTTCTTTTTATCGACATCGATGTAGCCGCGCTCGATCGCCGTTTCGATCATCTGCGCCCCATGGATCAACTCATCGTAGGAACGGCGCAGCAGGTTCAGTTCGCGCACCTGATCTTCCGACGGCAGGTTGTCCGTGCCGTGGGCCAGATCGATGAGGCTTTTGATGTAAAGCCCCCGCGCCTTGGCCACCAGCTTGAAATAAGGGGTCAGTTCGGCCACCGACACATTGGGCACCAGGTCGTGGATCGTCTCGCGGTTGATGTCGCGCAGAATGCCGTGCATTTCCATGCGCGCGCGGCCGATATCCCGTTCGTCACTAGGCATTGGATGGACTCCCGAAAAGGTTTGATCCTTGCCCCGACGTTACGCCGAAGCGGGCCCGCCGCCAATGCGCGAAATCAAGTCCCTGAATTGGGCCTTCGGGCGCCGGTCAATCCAGCGGCAGGTCTTCTTCCAGGATGGCGATTTGCAGGGAGTAGGAAACTTCGCCCTCGTCCTCGTCACGATGCAGAACGCCAACGAACTGTTCACCCAGATAGACCTCGACCGGATGGCCTTCCTTCTTCGGCGGCTTGACCGTGAAGCGGTTGTTGTCGAAGGCGCTGCGCAGATACTGCTGCAGGCGGGCGATTTCCGATAATTTCATGGCGATGGGGCCTTCCCTGTCTTTATTGCGGTTGCACCGGGCGTGGCGTGCATGAATGCACGATCATACCCGACTTTTCAAATATCCAGCACCAGCGCCGTTTTCGGCACGGAACAGCAGATCAAAATCTCATCCGGGGCGTCCGGCTGATAGACGCCGTCGTCGCTGTATTCGATGTCGCCTTCGATCTTGCGGCACTGGCAGGTCGTGCAAATGCCCGACCGGCAGCTATAGGCGAGCACCAGATCCAAGCTTTCCGCCAGTTCCAGGATGTTGTCGTGGGACCCGTCCCAGGTGCCGGTCACGCCGGAGCGACGGAATTCGACGGTCAGTTTCTCAGTCATTTGCGCCCCTGACCGCGGCCAATACCGCGTCCGTGACCTGGCGGGTGGTGGCGTTGCCGCCAAGATCCGGCGACACCGCCTCGCGCGATCCCGTGACCCGCTCGACCGCCGCCATCAGGCGCTTGGCGGCGGCGGGTTCGCCCAGGTGTTCCAGCAACATGACACCGGACCAGAAGCAACCGATGGGATTGGCGACCCCCTTGCCGATGATATCGAAGGCGGAGCCGTGGATCGGCTCGAACATCGACGGGAAATCGCGTTCCGGCCGCAGGTTGGCCGTGGGCGCGATACCGAGCGATCCCGTCAGCGCCGCCGCCAGGTCCGACAGCACGTCCGCATGCAGGTTGGTCGCGACGATGGTGTCCAGCGTCTCCGGCTTCAGCACCATGCGCGTGGTCATGGCGTCAACCAACATCTTGTCCGTCTCGACGTCCGGGAAATCCTTGCGCACGACTTCGAACACGTCATCCCAGAACACCATACCGTGACGCTGGGCGTTGGATTTGGTGACCAGGGTCAGCTTCTTTCGGGGGCGCGAGCGGGCCAGTTCCAGGGCGAAGCGCTGAATGCGCTCGACACCCGCGCGGGTGAACACGGCAACGTCCATGCCGACCTCTTCCGCAAGACCCGTATGCACGCGGCCGCCGACGCCGGCGTATTCGCCTTCGGAATTTTCCCGCACGATGACCCAGTCCAGGTCGCCGGGCTTGACGTTCTTCAGCGGACCGTCGATGCCGGGAAGCAGGCGCGACGGGCGCACGTTGGCGTATTGATCCAGGGTCTGGCAGATCTTCAGGCGCAGGCCCCAGAGGGTGATGTGATCGGGAATGTTGGGATCCCCAGCGGAGCCGAAATAGATGGCATCGAAGGGCTTAAGCGTCTCGACCCCGTCTTCCGGCATCATCACGCCGTGTTTGCGGTAATAATCACCGCCCCAGGGGAAGGTTTCGACCTTGAGCGAGAACCCGCCGTCCTTTTCCGCGACCGCGTTCAGGACCTCGACACCGGCCTCGACGACTTCCGGCCCGATCCCGTCTCCGCCGATGGCGGCAATTCGGTATTCACCCATGGTCTAATTTTCTCCATAATTTAATCGGATGTTTCCCATTAATGGGCTTGAATAGTGGAATTTCCGCTGTGGTCAAGTTGTGCCTGGGCGGAAATGGTAAAATTCCCCGGCTAAGATACTGGAAATATAAGCGGCGAACCTGGACATATGCCTCGATTAAATCAGCACACCGCCTGGGCCATTTTTGTCGATTGGTGCCAGAACCGGGGGCTCCGCCCCCTGCCGGCCAACCCTTGGACGGTGGCCGCCTATGCCCGCTGGTGCGAAACCAATCACCACTACCAGACCATCGTCAATATGGTGAAGGCTATCGCCAAGGAGCACATGCGCAAATCGCGCAAGCGGCCCGACCGCCATCCCCTGGTGACGCGCACCCTGAACCTGATCGCCAAGCGCGAGGAGGAACGGGAAGAAGACAAGGTCCAAGCCGCCGCCCTGTTCCCGGAAGAGGATTTCGTTTCCGCCAAGGCCGCCGAAACCACGACCGCCCGCGTTCAGCGCGAGGTTCAGACCCGCACCCAGGACGCCGCCACGGGCCTGCGCCGGGCCTTGCGGGCCACGCCCAAACTGGTGTCACGCCGACCGTCCCTGACCTGACCCGCGCCGGGCAGGTCGCCCCCGCACCCCTATTCGATATTCAGCCGGCGTTCGATGCGGAAGGTTTCCTTGCCGCCGTCCTTGGTCGTGCGTTCCAGAACGGCAACGCCGAGATAGCTGCCCGCGTGCCAGTCCACGGTCTTGCGCTTGCCGACGAAGCGCATGTGCCGCGCCTGATTTTTATCCAAGGTAAAGGTCTTGGCCGCGATCTTGCGGTCCTTGGGGCCGGTGAAGGTCAGGGTCAGGCGGTCACCTTGTTCGACCCAGAAGGCATCGACCCAGAAGGCCAGCAGCGGCGCCTTGGCCGACAGCTTGGTGTCGCGGTAGAACCCCCGGCGCAGCGCGATGGGATTGACCTCGACCGGCGCGAAACCGGCGTCGTAAAGCGCCGTCGGTGTGCCCTTGAGCTGGCCCAGGGCACGCGAATCCCACAACGGTGACGGCCCGGCGCCGCAATTCGACGCACGCTTGACCCCAACGAAGGGGTCCACGATCTTGCCGTTCAGACGCACGCCCAGGTGGATATGGGGAAATTCCGCCAAGCCGGAGGAACCGACGGAGCCCAGCCTGTCGCCCTTTTCCACCCGCTGGCCCGGCCGCACGGTGAGGGATCCGCGCCGAAGGTGGCAATAAAAGGTTTCCCAGCCGCCGTCATGGCCGATGGCGATGAAATTGCCGCAGCCCTGGGACATCACCGCGTCGTGGCCAACCAGGGACGCGTCGCCGTCCAACATGCCGTCACGCAGGCGCCGCACCGTGCCGGCCGCCGCCGCGACCACGGGCACGCCGTCTTCCATCGTGGAATAGTCGCGGATGGCAATGTCGACGCCCGTATGGCCGTTGTAACTATGGGCATCGCAGGCATAGTCGCGAACACCGGGGCCGGGATCGTGGTCGACATGGTTGACCAGCCAGCAGGTCCGCCCCGGATCGCAGATCAGCGGTAAGCCCAGGGACGGCTGGTCGGCGGCACGCAGCGGGGCTGCGGACATGAGGCCCGCCACCAGCAGAATTGCCGCCAAAATCATGGAAAACCGGGGAATTTCAATGAACCGCACAGCACCGTCCCTTTCCCGGGCATGCTACACGGGCGGCTCCGCGCGACAAAACATTCCCTTGCTCGGCTTAATATTGCGATGCAATATACGAACGCTGCACCGCGAAATCCCACCAGATGTCAGAAAATCCCAATCCAACGGTGTATTGGAGCGCTTAAAATCATGGACACTCACGCCGTCACCGCCCTCGACAAACTCCACGGTTTCTATTTTGAAGACCTGAAGGTCGGGCAGAGCGACGAGTATTCCCGGACCATTTCCGAATCCGACATCCTGATCTTCGCGGGCGTGTCCGGCGACACCAACCCGGTGCACCTGAATCACGAATTCGCCTCGGAAACCATGTTCGAGGGCTGCATCGCCCACGGGCTTCTCACCGCCAGCTATATCTCCACCGTGATCGGCACCAAGATGCCGGGGCCGGGCTGCATCTACGTCGGCCAGACCCTTAAGTTCAAGGGCCCGGTCAAGGCCGGCGACACGGTCATCGCACGGGCGACGATCCTGGAAAAGAACGAAGACAAGAAGTTCGTCAAGATCCAGACCCAGTGCCTGGTCGGTGACAAGGTCGTGCTGGACGGTGAAGCCACCATCATGGTGCCGTCGCGCAGCAAATAACCCAATCCTGATCCGGTCCCTGAACGGCGGATCAGGCCGGGGTTGACCGGGTCGGCACCTGCGGGCACCTTCACCGGCATCATGCGTATTTTTCGCCATTACCAGAACATCCCCGACGACGCCCGGGGCGCCGTGGTCGCCATCGGCAATTTCGACGGCGTGCACCTGGGCCACCGCGCCGTGATCGGCGAGGCCGGGGCCATCGCCCATGCCACCGCCCGGCCCTGGGGTGTCTTGACCTTCGAGCCGCACCCCCGCGCCTTCTTCGCCCCCGGCAGCCCGCCTTTCCGCCTGACCCCGTTTCACGCCAAAGCGCGGCTGATTTTCGGGCTCGGCGTGGACACCATCTTCGTGCAGCAGTTCAACAAGGCGTTTTCGTCGCTCACGGCCGAGGACTTCATCGAAACCGTGCTGGTCGGCGGCATCGGCGCCCGGCATGTCGTCTGCGGCTATGATTTCGTGTTCGGCAAAGGCCGGGGCGGCAACGCCGAGATGCTGCTGGGCTTCGGCAAGCGCCTGGGCTTCGATTTCACGGCCGTACGCGCCCAGACCTTCGCGGGCGGGGACAGCGCCGAAACCGCCTATTCCTCCACCGGCGTGCGTGAGGCCCTGCAATCAGGCAACCCCCAGGCCGCCGCCCGTATCCTGGGCCGCCCGTTCGAGATCGAGGGCCGGGTCATCGAAGGCCATCAGCGCGGACGCACCATCGGCTTTCCCACGGCGAACCTGGCGCTGGGTACCTATCTTCGGCCCGCCAGGGGCGTCTACGCCGTGCGCGTGCGCGTCGGCGAGGGCAAGGAATATGCCGGTGTCGCCAATATCGGAAAGCGCCCGACCTTCGCCGGCGAGGCCGATTTGCTGGAGGTCTTCCTGTTCGATTTCACCGGCGATCTTTACGGCCAGCGGCTCGGCGTGCAGCTGGTCGAATTCCTGCGCCCGGAAAAGAAGTTTGACGGCATCGACCAATTAAAGGCACAAATCGCCGCGGACAGCGACCAAGCACGCCAAATCTTATCGAAAACAGGGCCATGACCGTCGATTACAAAGCCACGGTGTTCCTGCCCCGGACCGACTTCCCCATGAAGGCCGGTCTGGCCACCAAGGAACCGGACATCATTCAGAAGTGGGAAGAGGTCGGCCTCTACCAGCTTCTCCGCGAGGACGCCAAGGGGCGCCCGCCATTCGTGCTGCACGATGGCCCTCCCTACGCCAACGGCAATCTGCACATCGGCCATGCCCTGAACAAGATCCTCAAGGACGTGATCGTGCGCGCCCAGCAGATGATGGGCAAGAACGCCAATTACGTGCCCGGCTGGGACTGCCATGGCCTGCCCATCGAATGGAAGATCGAGGAACAGTACCGCGCCCTGGGCAAGGACAAGGATCAGGTGCCGGTCGTCGAATTCCGCCAGGAATGCCGCGATTTCGCCCAGCATTGGATCGGCGTGCAGCGGGACGAGTTCAAGCGCCTGGGCGTGATCGGCGACTGGGCCGATCCCTACACCACCATGAGCTTCCCGGCGGAAGCGCAGATCGTGCGCGAACTTCTGAAGTTCCTGGACAATGGATTGCTGTACCGGGGCTCCAAGCCGGTCATGTGGTCCGTGGTCGAAAAGACCGCCCTGGCCGAGGCCGAGGTCGAATACCACGACCATGAATCGGACACGATCTGGGTCAAGTTCCCAGTGGTAGATTTTGCGGCCCGAAGTGGAGGCGAAATTATCAACGCCTCTGAGTACGAAGGCCTGAGCGATGCCGCGGTCGTGATCTGGACCACGACCCCCTGGACCATCCCCGGCAACCGGGCGATCTGTTTCTCCAAACGCATCAGCTATGGCCTCTACGAGGTCACGGCGGCGGCGGACGACAACTGGGCCAAGCCCGGCGACAAGCTGGTCCTGGCCGACGCACTGACCGAGGACGTATTTAAAGCTGCGCGTGTAGAAAAATTCGAACGCCTTCGTGATGTCTCTCCGGAGATTCTTGCCACTACCTTGTGCGCCCATCCGTTCCGCGGCATGGGCTACGACTTCGACGTGCCGTTGCTGGACGGCGACCATGTCACGGAGGAAACGGGCACCGGCTTCGTCCATACCGCCCCCGGCCACGGGCGCGAGGATTTCGAGGCCTGGACCGGATCCGGAAAATTTCTGGCCGAGCGCGGC
The DNA here is from genome assembly GCA_048263775.1 of Rhodospirillales bacterium. Lineage (GTDB taxonomy): Bacteria > Pseudomonadota > Alphaproteobacteria > Rhodospirillales > Casp-alpha2 > UBA1479. Next base: position 152,758 of record JBLXDU010000002.1, on the reverse strand, counting down.
ATCGACAGCCACATCCCCTATACGGTCGACGCCGACGGCCGCTTCACGGCCGAAGCCCCCGGCTTCGAGGGCGGCCAGGTCATCACCGAGCACGGCAAAAAGGGCGACGCCAATGACCGTGTCATCAAGGCCCTGGTCGACGGCGGAAAGCTGATCGCGCGCGGGCGGCTGAAGCATCAATATCCCCATTCCTGGCGGTCCAAGAAGCCGGTCATCTTCCGCAACACGCCGCAGTGGTTCATCGCCATGGATCGGGACTTCGCCGTGCCGAACGGCGCCGGACAGGCCAGCCTGCGCGACGTCGCGCTGGGCGCCATCGGCCAGACGAAATTCGTGCCCGGCGCCGGGCAGGCCCGCCTGCACGCCATGATCCAGAACCGCCCCGATTGGGTGATTTCCCGCCAGCGCGCCTGGGGTGTGCCGATCACCGTGTTCGTGCACAAGGAAACGGGCGAACTGCTCAACGATCCCGCCGTCAATGCCCGCATCGTCGAGGCGGTGGAGGCCGAAGGCGCCGACGCCTGGTTCGCGTCCGAGCCCGCGCGCTTCCTCGGCAACGATTACAGCGCCGACGACTACGATCAGGTCACGGACATCCTCGACGTGTGGTTCGATTCCGGATCGACCCATTCCTTCGTCCTGGAACACCGCGACGACTTGACCTGGCCCGCCGCCCTATACCTGGAAGGCACGGACCAGCACCGCGGCTGGTTCCATTCCTCATTGCTGGAATCCTGCGGCACCCGGGGACGCGCCCCCTATGACGCGGTGCTGACCCACGGCTTCGTCATGGCCGAAGATGGCCAGAAAATGTCGAAGTCGCTCGGCAACATCACCGCCCCGCAGGACGTCTGCAATCAGCACGGCGCCGATATTCTGCGCCTTTGGGTGGTTGGCTCGAACTATTCCGAGGACCTGCGCATCGGGCCGGAAATCGTCAAATTCCATGCCGACATCTACCGCCGCCTGCGCAACACGCTGCGCTATCTCTTGGGCAATCTGGACGGCTTCAACGCCGCCGAGCGCCTGGACCTGGCCGAGATGCCGGAACTGGAGCGCTGGGTGCTGACCCGCCTGTGGCGGCTCGACAAGATGCTGCGCGGCGCCTGCGACAGTTTCGAATTCCATGGCGTGTTCACGGAATTGCACAATTTCTGCGCCGTCGACCTGTCGGCCTTCTATTTCGACATCCGCAAGGACACCCTGTACTGCGACCGCGCCGATTCCATCGAACGCCGGGCGGCCCGCACCGTGCTGGACGAACTGTTCAACTGCCTGACCGCCTGGCTGGCCCCCTTCCTGTGCTTCACGGCCGAGGAAGCCTGGCAGGCGCGCCTCGATCAGCCCGACGCCGCCGACAGCGTCCACCGCCGGCAGTTCCCGGAAATTCCTGACAGCTGGAACGACGAGGCCCTGGAGGCCAAATGGCGCACTGTGCGCCAGGTCCGCCGTGCCGTGACCGGCGCGCTGGAGTTGGAACGGGCGGAAAAACGCATCGGCGCCTCCCTGCAGGCTCATGTCACCGTCCATGTCACGGCGGAACAGGCGGCGGCTCTCAACGGCCTCGACCTTGCCCAGACCTTCATCACCTCGTCGGGCGAAATCACCACCGCCCCGGCGCCCGAAGGGGCCTTCACCATGCCGGAAGCCCCCGGCGTCGCCGTCGTGCCGGTGCTGGCCACGGGCGAGAAGTGCGAACGCTGCTGGAAGGTGCTCGACGACGTGGGCACGGACACGGACCATCCGACGATCTGCACGCGCTGTGCCGACGCCGTGCGCCATTCACCCCTGGCCGCTGAATAGACGGCAGGCGGCGGACCCTTGGCCGAACCCCATATCACGCTGCGCCGCCAGGGCCTGGGGCTTGCCTTCCTTGTCATCGTTCTTGATCAGATCAGCAAATGGTGGGTGCTGACGGACCTGATGAACCCGCCTCGGGTGATCGAGGTCCTGCCCTTCGCCAATCTGGTTCTGGTATGGAATCGGGGCGTCAGCTTCGGCCTGTTCAACACGCAGTCGGATTACGGTCCCTGGATTCTGGCCGCCGTGGCGGTTGGTGTTTCCGCCATTCTGGCGGTCTGGCTGTTCCGCGGGCCGGAACGCATTGTCGGCTGGGGAATCGGGCTGATCCTGGGCGGCGCGCTGGGGAATGTCGTTGATCGCCTGATCCATGGCGCCGTGGTCGATTTCGTCGATCTGCACGCGGGCGGCGCCCATTGGCCCGCTTTCAACGTCGCCGACAGCGCGATCACGGTGGGGGCGGCGCTTCTGATCCTTGATTCCTTGTTTCACCGGGATAAATCATCGTAGATTGGCATGCCTCGGCGGGGGCCGGAACGGTAACCCGTCCCGCGAAAATCACCCCAGGGCGCAACCTGTTGAGCATGAAACGGCGGGCATGAAACGACAAACGGCACGAACGACGGGCATTCTTCTGGTGCTGATGATGGCATTCAGCCTGGGTGCCTGCGATTCCGTGAAGCGCGCGATTTCCGGCGGCAAGAAGGCCCCCGACGAATTCGCCGTCTACAAGCGCCCGCCTTTGTCGCTGCCGCCCGATTATGCGCTGCGCCCGCCCGAGCCGGGACGCGAACAGCTTGAAACCTACAGCCCGCGCGACCAGGCCCGCGCCGCCATGCTGCGCCGCCCGGTGCAGGCGCAGCCGCTTGCCGCAACCACGCCGGGCCTGACCGTGCTGATGGACAAGATGGGCACCGCCGATGCCGATCCCGCCATCCGTCAACTCGTCGACCAGGAAACCCTGGCGCTGTCCGAAGAGGACCGCCGCCTGATCGACAAACTGATCTTCTGGGTCGACGATCCCAAATATTCAGGCACCGTGGTCGACCCGGCGGCCGAACAGCGCCGCCTGCTGGAAACCCAGGCGCTGGGCAAGCCGGTCAACGAAGGCAAGACGCCCGAGATCAAGCGCGAGACCCGCAAGAAGGGCATTCTCGGATTCTAGCCGAAAGCCCGCAAAAAGCGCCTATCCGCCTTGAAATCGCCGTGATCTCGACGACAATCTCGATAATGGCAATTCCCATGTTTCCGGCCCCCCTCTTCCGGGGATCCGTATCCCGCCCGCTGACCGCAACCCGCAACAGGCCCTGATCCCGACATGTTCATGCCCCCCGCCTCTCGCCACCGGTCCGGCCGGCACCTCCGTCCGCTGATCGCTGCCCTGGCCCTGCTGACCGTCGCTCTGACCCTGGGTGCCACGCCGGCCTTGGCCAAGGTGTTCAGCCCGGAAACCTTCACCCTGAAGAACGGCATGCAGGTGGTCGTCGTGAGCAACCACCGCGCGCCCGTGGTCACCCATATGGTGTGGTACAAGGTCGGCTCCGCCGATGAAAGTTCCGGCTATTCGGGGATCGCGCATTTCCTTGAGCATCTGATGTTCAAGGGCACCAAGACGCGCAAACCGGGCGAATTCTCCAAGCTGATCGCGCGTTACGGCGGCCAGGAAAACGCCTTCACCTCCTTCGATTACACGGCCTATCACCAGACCATCGCCCGCGAACATCTTGAGATGGTCATGGAGATGGAGGCCGACCGCATGACCAACCTGACCCTGACGGACGAGATCATCGAGCCGGAACGTCAGGTGGTGCGCGAGGAACGCCGGTCACGCACGGACAACAACCCGGCCGCGATCCTGAGCGAGCACGTGTCCGAAGCGCTGTACCGCAACTATCCCTACCGGCGGCCGATCATCGGCTACGACCACGAAATCGTCGCCATGACCCGCCAGAACATCATCGATTTCTACAAGCGCTGGTACGCCCCCAACAACGCGATCCTGGTGGTCGCCGGCGACATCACGGCCAAGGAACTGAAGCCGCTGGCGGAAAAGTATTACGGCGCCGTTCCCGCCGCCGCCCCGATCACCCGCGCGCGCCCGGCCGAACCGCCGCAGGAAGCCGCGCGCATCGTCGCCATGCAGCATACCCAGGTGCGCCAGCCGTCGTGGCGCCGATCTTACCTGGCCCCCAGCTATCTTTATGGCGAAACACAGCACGCCTACGCCCTGCAGGTTCTGACCGAAATACTGGGCGGTGGCGGCACGTCTCGGATATACCGCAAGCTGGTCATCGACGACCGCAAGGCGGTCTCGGCCGGCTCCTATTACGATGCCGATTCCCTGGGTCCCAGCAGTTTCACCATCTACGGCAGCCCCCGGCCCGGCGTCACCCTGCCCGAGATCGAACAAGCCGTCGATGCCGAGCTTGACCGGATCGCCAAGGACGGCGTCACTAAGGACGAGGTCGCCCGCGCCAAGAAACGGCTGGTCGCGAGCGCCGTGTTCGCCCGCGATTCCTTCACCACCGGGGCGCGGACCCTGGGGGCAGCACTTGCCGTCGGGCGCAAGGTCGCCGACGTCGAGGCCTGGCCCGACCGCATCGCGGCGGTCACCGCCGAGGAAATCCAGGCCGCTGCCAAATATGTTTTCGTCAAGAAACGCTCGGTCACGGCCTTTCTCGTGGAAGATAAGGAGAAGCCGGAATGAGCCGCCTTCTGTCCCGCGCCGCCCTTGCCCTGGCGGCGGTCGTCTTCGTCCTCTACGTGGCACCGGCCAAAGCGACGCAGATCGAACGCGTGGTCAGCCCCGGCGGGATCGAGGCCTGGCTGGTCGAGGATCACCTCAACCCCATCATCTCCCTGCATCTGGCATTCCGTGGGGGCAGCGCCCTTGACCCCGAAGGCAAGGAAGGCCTGGCCAACATGGTCTCGACCTTGCTCGACGAAGGGGCCGGAGACCTGGACAGCAAGGCCTTCCAGCAGACACTGGAAGACAAGTCCATCACCCTGCGCTTCAGCGCCGCGCGCGACAGCTTCGGCGCCCGCGTCCAGGTATTGACCGAATACCGCGACCTGGCCTTCGACCTGCTGCGTCAGGCCATGACAAAGCCACGTTTCGACGCGGAACCCGTGTCGCGCCTGCGCGCCCAACTTCTGGCCAATCTACGCCATGAATCGGAAGACGCCGACGCCATCGCCGGCAAGACCCTGATGAAAACGCTGTATCCGGACCATCCCTACGGCCGCCCGACCGGTGGCACCCCTGAAAGCGTCGCCGCCATCCAAGTTGCCGACATGCGCACCTTCGTCAAGGAACGGCTGGCTCGTGACACCCTGGCGATCGGCGTGGTCGGCGACATCACGGCCAAGGAACTGGCACCGCTCATCGACAAGACCTTCGGCGCCCTGCCCGCCAAGGCGGCCCCCTGGAAGGTTGCGGAAGTGGCGCCCAAGGTCGCGGGCCGCACCATCGTCATCGAAAAGCCCCTGAAGCAAAGCAACATCCTGTTCGCCGACCGGGGCCTGATGCGCAAGGATCCGGATTTCTACACCGCCTATGTGATGAACCACATCCTGGGCGGCGGCGGATTCACTTCCCGTCTCTATACCGAAGTTCGGGAAAAGCGGGGCCTCGCCTATTCGGTCTATACCTACCTGCATCCCATGGACCGCTCCGCGATCTACGCAGGCGGCGCCGGCACGGCCAACGCGCGGGTCGCGGAAACCCTGAAGGTCGTCCGTGACGAATGGGCCAGGTTGGCCAAGGACGGCGTAACCGAGGCGGAATTGACCGCCGCCAAGCAGTACCTGACCGGCTCCTTCCCGCTGCGCTTCACGGCGACGGAGCGAATCGCGGCCATGCTGGTCGGCATGCAGACGGAAGATTTGGGCATCGACTATCTGGACAAGCGCAACAGCTATATCGAGGCGGTCAGCCTCGACGATATCCGCCGCGTGGCCCGGAAACTCTTGCATCCGGACGACCTCACCATCGTCGTCGTGGGCGAACCCAAGGGCGTCAAACCAACACCTTGAGCCCCGCCGTTGGCGACGCCGGGGACCGATGGTACTCTCGCCCGCGCAACGTCCCCCCGGAGGATCAGAGACCTTCATGCCGCCCCCCGCCCCAACGCCGGCCTGGCAGGCGCTCGCCGACCATCACCGGGCGGCAGCGGGCAGCCATCTACGTGACCTTCTCGGCGACGACAAGCGCACCGAGGCCCTGACCTTTGCCCTGGGCGGCCTGTGCTTGGATCTGTCCAAAAACCGCCTCACCTCGGATACCCTTGCCCTGCTGATCGCCCTGGCCGATGAGCGCGGCGTGGCGGCCCGGCGGGATGCCATGGCAGCGGGCGAGGCGATCAACACAACCGAAGACCGTGCCGCCCTGCACATGGCGCTGCGCGCCCGGCCCGAAGATGGTTTCGCCGTCGCCGGCACGCCGGTCCATGGCGAGGTTCAGGCCGTTCTTGACCACATGGCGGAATTTGTCGCCGGGGTTGAAAACGGCACCCGAACAGGCGCGACCGGCAAGCCCTTCACCGACGTCATCAACATCGGCATCGGCGGCTCGGACCAAGGACCGCGCATTGCCTGCCGGGCGCTTGCCCCCTACCGGCGGCGCGGGCTGATGCCCCATTTCGTATCAAACGTGGACGCCACTGACCTGACGGAGACACTTGAAGCCTGCGATCCGGAAACCACCTTGATTATCGTATCGTCCAAGACCTTCACGACCGCCGAAACCATGACCAACGCCATGACCGCGCGGCGCTGGCTGACCGAGGCGCTGGGATCAGGCGCCGTCATCAAACACTTCTGCGCCGTCACCACCAATGACGTTGCAGCCCGCGATTTTGGCATCGGCGACGACGCCCTGTTTGGTTTCTGGGATTGGGTCGGCGGGCGGTATTCGGTTTGGTCGGCGATCGGTCTGCCGCTGGCCCTGACGGTGGGCATGGACCTGTTCCACAATTTTTTGGCGGGGGCCCGGGACATGGACCGCCATTTCCTGAAAACGCCGTTGGCGAAAAACCTGCCCGCGTTGCTGGCGCTGGCCGGCATCTGGAACCGCAATTTCGAAGGCGCCACCTCCCATGCGGTGCTGCCTTATGATCAGCTGCTGGACGGCCTGCCCGACTACCTTCAGCAGTTGGAAATGGAAAGCAACGGCAAGTCTGTCGATCGAGACGGCGCCGCCGTTGCCCAACCCACCGCCCCCGTTGTATTTGGCCAAGCGGGCACCAATGGCCAGCATGCGTTCTATCAGCTGCTCCACCAGGGCACGGACCTGGTGTCCGCCGACTTCATCGCCGCCGTAGCACCGGCCTATCCGGCGGGCGATCATCATGACAAGCTGCTAGCTAATTTTCTGGCCCAGCCGGCCGCCCTGGCCCTTGGCCGCAAGGCCGGGCAGGACGTACCGGCGCACAAGCAATTTCCCGGCAACCGGCCATCGACCACGATCCTGCTCGACCGGTTGGACCCGCGCAGCTTCGGCATGCTGTTGGCCCTTTACGAGCATAAGGTGTTCGTCCAGGGCGTGATCTGGAACGTCAATTCTTTTGACCAATTCGGAGTCGAGCTGGGCAAGGAACTTGCCGGTCCGTTGACCAGGGCCCTTGCCCAGGGCACGGACGCCCCGGGGTTGGATGCCTCGACGCGCAGCCTGCTCGCCCGCATTCGCCGGGTCCGGGGCGGCGAGGACGGTTCATGATCACCCCCCCTGTTATCCGTCGCCTGCCGGAGACCGTGGTCAACCGCATCGCCGCCGGCGAGGTGGTAGAACGCCCGGCCTCGGCGGTGAAGGAACTGGTCGAAAACGCCATCGACGCCGGCGCCAAACGCATCGAGGTCGTGATTCGCGACGGCGGTCAGACGGCGATCACCGTGACCGACGACGGCTGCGGCATGACGCCGGAAGAAATCGAATTGGCGCTGGAACGCCACGCCACATCGAAGCTGCCGGACGACGACCTGATGGCCGTGTCCACCCTGGGTTTCCGGGGCGAAGCCCTGCCATCCATGGCCGCCGTGGCGCGCATGACCATCACCTCACGCCCGCAAGGTGCCGAGCAGGCCTGGGCCGTCACGGTCGAAGGCGGCGGCCCCGCCAAGGCCCAGCCCGCCGCCCATCCCCACGGCACGCGGGTCGACGTGCGCGATCTGTTCTATGCCACGCCCGCCCGGCTCAAGTTTCTTAAGGCCGCGCGCACGGAACAAAACCATGTGGTCGAAACCCTGAACCGCCTGGCCATGGCCCATCCGGAAATCGCCTTCACCCTGTCCGACGGCAGCCGTGACCTGATCAAACTGAACGCGGTCACCCCGCGCCTGGGTGACGATCCGGCCGCGGCGCGGCTGGAGCGCCTGGCCGGCATCATGGGCCGCCCCTTCGCCGACAACGCCATGACCATCGATGCCATCCGCGAGGGCATCCGTCTTTCCGGCCATGCCGGGGTGCCGACATTGAACCGCGGCAACGCCGCCATGCAGTTCCTGTTCGTCAACGGACGGCCCGTGCGCGACCGCCTTCTGCTGGGTGCCGTGCGCGGCGCCTACCGGGAGTTCCTCGCCTCCGACCGGCACCCGCTGCTGGCCCTGTTTCTCGATGTGCCGCCGGCCGAAGTCGACGTCAACGTTCACCCGGCCAAGACCGAGGTCCGGTTCCGCGATGCCGGGGTGGTGCGGGGCCTGATCGTCAGCGCCTTGAAACACGCGCTCGCCGAGGCCGGGCACCGGGCGTCGACCACCGTGGCGGGGACGGCGCTGGGCGCGTTCCGGCCCAGCGAGCTTCCCGGCGGTGCCCTGCCCTTGGGCCGAGCCGGCGGCGGATATGGCGGGGCCTATGCCCCTGCCGCGCGGCCAAGCGGCCTGTCGGACCATTACGCCCCCTTGCCCGATCTTGACCGCGCCCCTAGCGCGCCGATGACGATGGATTCAGACGGCGGCATGGCGTCGGAACAGCCCCCGGCGGAATACCCCCTGGGTGTGGCGCGGGCCCAGGTTCATGCAACCTACGTAATCGCCCAGACGGCGGACGGCCTGGTCATTGTCGATCAGCACGCGGCGCATGAGCGCCTGACCCAGGAAAAGATCAAGACGGCGATGGCATCCGGCGGCGTCAACCGCCAGATGCTGCTGATCCCCGAGGTTGTCGAAATGGAGGAGCCGGCGGTCGACCGCCTGCTTGCCCGCGCGGATGAGCTGGCCGAGATGGGCTTGGTGATCGAGGGCTTCGGCCCCGGCGCTGTGGTGGTCCGCGAGACACCGGCTCTACTAGGAGACATGGACATCCAGGGCGTGATCCGCGACTTGGCAGACGATTTGGCGGAATACGGTGAAACCATCGCGCTGGCCGAGCGCATCGGCGATGTCTGTGCGACCATGGCTTGTCACGGGTCAATCCGCGCTGGGCGACGCCTGAATGCGGATGAGATGAACCGCCTGCTGCGCGAGATGGAGGCGACCCCCCATTCCGGTCAGTGCAGCCACGGCCGCCCGACCTATGTGGAACTGAAGCTGGCCGATATCGAAAAACTGTTCGGCCGGCGTTAAGATCGTCCAGTTTTCCGCAACCGGACGATCAGGCCCATGCTGCGTGAATGGCTCACCCATCGGATGACCCCGGCCCCGGAACCGATCAAGCGGCTCGGCTATCTGAAGGAACAGATCGCCATCGCCGCCCGTCACCGGCGGCTTTATCCCGCATGGAAGGCGCATCTGGAGCGCTCGCGGCGCTTCGTGTTGTGGTCCGCCGCCAATTGCCCCGGCCAGAACAAGGTGGTGATCCTGGGTTCGGGCGGGCTTCTGGATGTGCCGCTCGGCGATTTGGCCGACGACTTCGCCGAGGTCGTACTGATCGACATCTTCCACCCCCCTGCCGTGCAGGCCTGGGCGGCGCAATACCCCAACGTCTATCTGCTCGAAACTGATCTGACCGGTCTGGTCGATGGTTTGGCCCAAGGCGAGATGCCGGTGGAGCCGCCGTTGCCGGACATCCCCGAGGCCGATGCGGATTTGATCGTGTCCCTGAACCTGCTGAGCCAATTGCCGCTGATCCCGGCCCGACACGTGCCGGAGAAACAGGCCAAGGCCTTCGCAACGGAAATCCAGCGCCAGCACCTGCGCGCCCTGCAGGCCCTGCCCAGGCGGGTCTGCCTGATCACGGAAACGGTGCGGGAATTCGTCGAGGGCGACGAAGTGGATGAGACGGAACCCGCCCTTGCCGATATCAAATTGCCGGAACCGGATGAACGCTGGATCTGGAATTTGGCGCCGGCACCGGAAATTGAACGCGGCCGTGACCTGCGCCTGCGGGTTGCCGCCTATTCCAACCTTTTCAAGAAGTAGACCTTGGCCGCACCGTAGGTGCGTTCGTCCAGCCCCTCGAACCCGCGCGTGCCAACCAGGCTTTCCTCGGCCCCGACCTCGACCACCACGGTGGCGTCGGGGGTCAGCCAGTTCTTGTTCAAAAGCCCCCGCAGGGCCGGGTCAGCCATCCCCATGCCATAGGGCGGATCGAGAAACACCAGCCCGGCCGGCGTCTTGGCCGCACGCGGCGGCACGGCAAGATGGGTGCAGTCGAGCCCCAGCATCAGGCATTCCCGCCACAAACCCATGGCCGCCGCGTTGTCCTTGGCGATCTTGAGGTGCTGTGGATTGCGGTCCGCAAACACGCCGAAGGCAGCCCCCCGCGACATCGCCTCAAGCCCCAACGCCCCCGTGCCGCAGAACATGTCGGCGACGGTGATGCCGTCCAGGTTCACGGCCGCCTTGCCATGGGCCAGAATGTTGAAGATGGATTCACGGGCCCGGTCCGAGGTCGGACGCAGATCCCGGCCCTCGGGTGCCGTCAGCTTCTTGCCGCGAAACCTGCCGGCAACGATGCGCATCAGACCGCACCCCGCATCAGGACAGGACCTTGCCCAGCTGTTCCTTCAAGGTCTTGCCCTTGATCTCGTAGACGTCGCCGCGCGCCAGATTGCCCAACTGGAACGGGCCGTAGGCCGTGCGGATCAGGCGGTTCACGGAAAGCCCCAGGTGTTCCATCACCTTGCGGACCTCGCGGTTCTTGCCTTCGGACAAGCTGACGGTCAGCCAGTGATTGGCGAAGCCCTTGCGCATCTTGTCGCCGGCATCCATCTGGTCGATCTCGGCCTTGATCGGGCCATATCGCACGCCGGACACAGTGACGCCGCGGGCCAGCTTGGCCAAATCCTCGGGTTTAACAACGCCGTGCACACGCACCCGGTAGCGCCGGTTCCAGCCGTTGGACGGCAATTCAAGGCGCCGCGCCAGGCCGCCGTCGTTGGTCAGCAGCAGCAGGCCTTCGGAATTGAGGTCGAGGCGGCCCACGGATACCACCCGGGGCAGGTCCTTGGGCAAGCGGTCGAACACGGTCGGCCGGCCTTCCGGGTCCTTATGGGTGGTGACCAGCCCGACCGGCTTGTGATAACGCCACAGCTTGGGCCGCGCCTTGCCCGGCAAGGGTTTGCCGTCGACCAGGATGATGCTGGCCTCGGTCACCGTATGGGCGGGGGTCGTCAGCTTCTTGCCATCGACGATGACGCGGCCTTCTTCGATCCAGCGTTCAGCCTCGCGGCGCGAACACAGGCCCGCGCGGGCGATCACCTTGGCGATGCGTTCAGGGGCGTCTGCGGGTTTCGCGGTCTTTGGTTTATCGGCCATGGCGGGGACATTAGGGGCGGACGGCGGCGGCGGCAAGCATTGACGACGGGGGGCCGACGAGTATGGTTGGCGCCATGGACAAACCCGCATCCGACAGCTTCATGGCCCAGGCCCTGGATGAGGCCCGCGCCGCCGCCAAGCGCGGCGAGGTCCCCGTTGGCGCCGTGGTGGTCGAGGCCGCGACCGGCCGGATATTGGCCCGCGCCGGCAACGAGACCGAGGCCGGCCATGACCCGACGGCCCATGCGGAAATTCTGGCCCTGCGCCGCGCAGCACAAGCCCGGGGGGAACCCCGCCTCCCGGACTGCGATCTTTACGTGACGCTGGAACCCTGTGCCATGTGTGCCGCCGCCATCAGCCACGCCCGCATCCGAAGGCTTTATTTCGGGGCCTATGATCCCAAGGGCGGCGGGGTCGAACATGGCCCCCGGTTCTTCACCCAGCCGACCTGCCACCACGCACCCGAGGTGGTCGGCGGTCTGGACGAAACAGCGGCCGCCGCCTTGCTCAAGGGTTTTTTCAAGGAACGCCGCTAAGCGGCTGAAATTTCACGGTTCAGGATTCCGCCGCGAGCGGCAAATTGACCAAAAGATTCTGTGGCTTCAGACGGACCCGCTGATCCGGGGTCATGCAGAGGGCGAGATAGATCGGCTTGCCCCGCACCTCGGCCGCCATCTGGTTGGGGTCCTTGAACTCTAGGCGGAACAGCGACAGCAGCCGCGCCATGCGTGCATCCTCGACATCCTCCCCTTCGTAGAGGTCGTTCAGCAGCGTCGAGGCCTCGGCATCCAGCCCCAGATGCCAGACCCATTTCTCGTCGTTGATTTCCTGCACGGGCTGGATGGAGATCTCTGCCTCCAGGAAATGGCGGACCCAGGCTTCGAGCACGCGGCACAGCGCGTCAAGCCCCGGCCGGGCGAAGGAGATGTCGAGTACGGTGTCATAGCGCTCGTTGCGGTCCCAATAAATATCCGCCGTGTCCGGCTGCAATACGTCCATGTCGACCTGACGGGCGGCGGCACCGCTGCCGACCACCAATTTTCCCAGACTGCCCATGCCGGCTGTGGTCGCCAGCATCTCGACTGTTTCCGCGTCGCCCAGCAAAATCGCGCCGTCTTTCAGCGTCACCGTCTGCTCACGGAACAGAAGTTCCGCCGCACGGGCGCGAAACGGATCGTCCGTGCCGTCGATGACGCGCCGCGCCACGACCTGGGCCATCTGGTCGATGAACAAGGGTGGGATGGTGACGCTGTCGGCGCGAAAAATTTCCAGATAACAGGCCTCGACCGTGCCCGCCCCCACAAGGCGGTCACGGAAGGCAAGCATCACCCGGTAATTGTCGCGCGCGTCTTCATCGGCCATGGCGTCGATACGCCCATCGCCCACGGCTTCGCGGGGATTGGCCATCAACGCGCCATGCAAGGCGCGTTCAGCGTCACAGGATTCCGCGATAGGGGCGATTTCCGGGCGCTGCAGATAGGCGCGCAAGAAGGCGTCCGTCACGGCCAGATGGCCGGCCCCGTTCCGCGTCAGCAGGTGATAGCCGGAATTGGGCCAGAAGTCGGGCGCCAGGCCGTTCATGGGCTAGTTGTGGCCGCTAATATCGGCGTGCAGCGGCTTGGTGTCCTCGAAGGCCTTCTTCTGCGCTTCGTCGGCGGGTTTCTGGAACTTGTCCTTCCACGCGTCATAGGTCATGCCGTAGATCACCTCGCGGGCCGCATCGTAATCGACGTCCTCTCCCTTGGCCTGGGCCTCGGCCGCATACCATTTTGCCAAGCAGTTGCGGCAGAACCCGGCCAAGTTCATCAGGTCGATGTTCTGCACGTCCGTGCGTTTCTGCAAATGCTTGATCAGGCCGCGAAAGGCGGCGGCTTCCACTTCCGTGCGAGTCTTGTCGTCCATGTCGTCATCTCCTCCGTCTGCCGCCGCGTGCCCGATGGGGGCGCGGGGGTCGTCTGTCTCTGCGCTCTATATAGGGGCCGGCCTGCGTCGGCAAAAGGGCGCCGGCACCTAGCGCTTGATCGCCCGCCAGCCAATGTCGCGGCGGCAGAAGCCTTCGGGCCAGTCGATCAGGTCGACCGCCTCATAGGCCCGGGCCCGGGCTTCGGTCACGTCTTTGCCGATGGCCGTGACCCCCAGCACGCGGCCACCGTTGGCTGTGACCGTTCCGCCCGCGCCCGCTGCCGTTCCGGCATGAAACACGACCACGCCCTCGACCGCGTCCGCAGCGTCCAGCCCCTTGATTTCCGTCCCTTTTTTATACTTTCCCGGGTACCCTTTGGCAGCCATGACAACGGTCATGGCGACGTCGTCCCGCCATTGCAGCTTGGTCTTGGCCAGCCGTCCCTCGGCACAGGCCAGGAGAACCTCCAGCACGTCGGATTTGAGGCGCATCATCATGACCTGGCATTCCGGGTCGCCGAATCTGGTGTTGTATTCGATCAGCTTGGGCCCGGCGTCATCGATCATCAGCCCGGCGTAAAGCACGCCCTTGAAAGGCCGGCCCTCGGCCGCCATGCCCTTGATTGTCGGCGCGATAATTTCCGCCATGACCCGGTCGACCATGGCCTGGTCGATGACGGGGGCCGGGGAATAGGCGCCCATGCCGCCCGTGTTGGGGCCTTCGTCGCCGTCGTGGGCGCGCTTGTGATCCTGGGCGCCGACCATGGGCAGCGCCGTTTCGCCGTCGACCAGGGCGAAGAAGCTGGCTTCCTCCCCTTCCAGGAATTCCTCGACGACGATTTCCGTGCCTGCGTTGCCGAAGGCTTCCTCGATCATGATCTGATCGACCGCCGCATAGGCCTCGTTCACATTGCGGCAGATGATGACCCCCTTGCCGGCGGCCAGGCCGTCGGCCTTGACCACGATGGGGGCGCCATGGGTGCGGATGTATTCCTTGGCCGCGTCCGGCTCGTCAAAGCGGTCGTAATCAGCGGTTGGGATGCCGTATTTGGCGCAAAGGTCCTTGGTAAAGGCCTTGGAGCCTTCCAATTCCGCCCCCGCCGCCGTCGGCCCGAAGGATTTGACCCCCAGCGCATCCAGTTTATCGACCAGGCCCGCCACCAGGGGGGCTTCCGGCCCGACCACGACGAAGTCGATGGCGTTGTCCTTGACGAATCCGATGATGCCGCCCAGGTCCTCGGCCTCGATATCAAGGTTGCGCGCAAGAGTAGCCGTGCCCGCATTACCCGGAGCACAGAACAGTTCGCTGCATTTGGGGGATTTGGCGATGGCCCAGCAAAGGGAATGTTCCCGCCCGCCCGAGCCGACCACGAGTACCTTCATCCTGTCCCAATCCCTCCCGATTCCGGCGGTTTGATCGGCAGACGCGCTTGGCATCCTCCGGCCGTATTGTGTCCGTTCACTGGGCCTTGCATACTGCGCCCATGAGCGACAATTCCAGCGGCACCGCGCAGAGTCAACCCGGCGAAACCGAGACCAGCCACAACCTGCCGGTCTTTACCGTTTCCGAGATTTCCCAGGCCGTGAAACACACGGTCGAGGAGACCTTTCAATGGGTGCGAATCCGTGGCGAAATCTCGGGTTTCAAGCGCGCCGCTTCGGGCCATCTGTATTTCACATTGAAGGATGCGGATGCGGTGATCGACGGCGTGTGTTGGCGCGGCACCGCCGGGCGCCTGTCCATTAAACCCGAAGACGGGATGGAGATCGTCGCCACCGGGCGGCTGACCACCTATCCCGGGCGCTCAAAATATCAGGTCGTCGTCGACCATATGGAATTGGCCGGCGAAGGGGCCCTGCTGAAGCTGCTGGAGGACCGCCGCCGCAAGCTTGAGGCCGAGGGCCTGTTCGCGGCCGAGCGCAAGCGCGACATTCCCTATCTGCCGGATGTGATCGGCGTCGTGACCTCGCCCACGGGGGCCGTGATCCGCGACATCCTGCATCGCCTGGCCGACCGTTTTCCCGTCCATGTCTTGGTTTGGCCCGTGCTGGTCCAGGGTGAGAACGCCGCCGCCCAGGTCGCCGCCGCCGTGCGCGGGTTCGGCGAGATCGAAGCAGACGGCCCCGTACCGCGCCCGGATGTGGTCATTGTCGCCCGCGGCGGCGGCAGCCTGGAGGATTTGTGGGCGTTTAACGAGGAAGAGGTCGTGCGCGCCATTGCCGAATGTCCCATTCCGGTGATTTCCGCCGTCGGTCACGAAACGGACACCACCCTGGCCGATTTCGCCGCCGACCGGCGTGCCCCGACCCCGACCGCAGCAGCGGAAATGGCCGTGCCCGTGCGCCTGGACCTGCTGGCCCAGGTTCTGGAGGACGGCCGGCGCATCGCCAGCGCCGTGTCCCGGCGGCTCGCCGATCATCGCCGCAATCTGGATGCCACGGCCCGGGCCCTGCCCAATCCGGCGCGCATGCTGCAGGAACAGGCGCAGCGGCTCGACGATTGGACCGACCGCCTGGGCCATTCGCTGGGCAGCGGGCTGGAACGCCGCCGCGCACGCCTCGCCAATGCCGCCGCCGGGCTGACCCGGCCCGACAAGATCATCCAGATGGAGGCCGGCCGCCTCGCCTCGGAAGTGCGCGCCCTGAAGACCGCCGGACGGTCTGCCGTGGACCGGGCGCAGGGCCGCCTGAGCCAAGCATCGGCCCTGTTGGAAAGCTATTCCTACCAACGCGTCCTCGACCGTGGGTTCGCCCTGGTTACCGACCCGACGGGCGCCCCCGTGACTTCGGCCAAAACCCTCAAGACCGGCGACCCGCTGGACCTCAGGCTTCGCGACGGGACACGCCCGGTGGTCGTTGCCGGCGGTGCGCCCCCGGCCAAGACGGCAACGGCCGCACCGGGCAAGGACACTTCCGCGAAACCCAAAACCAACAAGCCCGGCGACGACCGGCAGGGGCGGCTACTGTGACATTCCTTCTTCGTATTTTTCTGGTCGCGGCGGCCCTCGTCGCGGCGGGGGCTTATCCGGCCCGCGCGCTGGAGATTTCCGGCACCTTCGTCCAGGGCGGCCTGGCCACCGGCAAGGTTGAGCCGGGGACCAAACTGACGCTCGACGGAAACCCCGTGGCCGTGGCGCCCGACGGCAGCTTCATCATCGGTTTCGGACGCAAGGCCAAAGCGAAGATGGTGCTGCGGGCGGAACCGCCGGAAGGCCAGCTGGAAGAGCGGGAGCTTGCCATCGAAAAGCGTAAATACAAGATTCAGCGCATCGACGGCCTACCGCAACGCAAGGTCAGCCCGACCAAACCGGAAGACCTCGCGCGCATCAAGAAGGATCAGGTCCAAATCGCCGAGGTCCGCAAGCGGACAACGCTTAAGACCTTTTTCGACACCGGCTTCATGTGGCCGGTCGAGGGCCGCATTTCCGGCGTATACGGCAGTCAGCGTATCCTCAACGGCAAACCGCGCAGCCCGCACAACGGTGTCGACGTCGCCGCCCCCCGCGGCACCCCGGTCAAGACCATGGGCGACGGCATCGTCGCCCTGGTCAACGAGGACATGTTCTTTACGGGCAAAACGGTGATGATCGACCACGGCCTGGGCCTGACGTCGGTCTACATCCATATGGACAAAATCACCGTGAAGGAAGGCGACTTCGTCACCAAGGGCGCGCAGATCGGCACCGTGGGTGCGACCGGCCGGGCCACCGGCCCACACCTGCATTGGGGGGTCAGCTGGTTCAAGACCCACCTGGACCCGGCGCTGCTGGTGGGGCCGCAAAAAACCGGAAAATAACCGGCCGCCCTATGCCCCGCCGTTGGGCCAGCGGTTGTGCAGCCACAGCCACTGTTCCGGCGTGTCGCGCACCCATTGTTCGACCTGGTTGTTGATCTGCGTCATCGCGGCCAGAACATCGGCCTTGTGGTCGCCGGTCTTCTCAAACCGGACGGGCGGCAGGGCCGTCATCTTGAAAGTCGCACCCTTGACCCGCGTTACCCGCGCCGCCACCACGGGGCAATTGTGGCGCAGCGCCAATTCGGCCAATGCCGGGGCGGTCATGGCCGGGCGGCCGAAGAACGGCACGGCGATGCCGTCGTTCATTTTCTGATCGACCAACATGGCCAGATGACTGCCCGAGCGAAAGGCATTGAGAAGCTGGCGCACGCCCTGTGGGCCCTTGGGGATCAAGGCCCCTTCGACGGCGGCGCGGCCATGGCGGTACAGCCATTCGACCAGGCGGTTGTTGGCCTCGCGGTAGACGCGGTCGAGCGGCAGGCCCCGCTGCGTCGCACCCAATGCCAGAATTTCCCAGTTTCCGATATGGGCGGAATAGAAAATGCCCGCCTCATTATCGTCGCGTAATTGGTCCACGTATTCGCCGCCTTCGACGGTCACCCGGCCGTTCCCGGCGTAGACGTCGATTTCCTGCAAATGAGGGAATTCGGCGGCGAGCCGGCCAAGATTGTCCCACATGCCGTGGACGATGCGTTCGACCTCGGCCGCCGTCATATCGGGGAACACTGCGCGCAGGTTTTTGCGCGCCCGGTCGGACAGGCGCAGGCGCGGCCCGATGGTGCGCGCCAAGAGCCCCCCCAACCCCGATGCCCAATCAAGCGGCAGCATGCGGAAGAACATATAGATGGTGAACGCCGCCGCCGCCTGGACGGGGTGAAGCACGTATTTGTTCAGCGGGGCCGGCGCATGAGCCATGGAATCGGCAGCCTGACTAGGGTTTGACGGTTTGCAACAATCGGTCGAGGGCCGCTTCGTCGTCCCATTGCAGGGTGATTGTCAAGACTTCAATGCCCGCGCGGTCGCCGGCGGGGATCCGCTGGGCGTCCTTTTCCGTGGTTATCACCCCCCCCTTCAGGGCCTCCGCACGGCGTTTCAAGGCGGCCAGTTCGGCAGAGCTGAAGGGGTGATGGTCGGGGAATGCTTTCGTTTCCACGAGGCGGCAGCCGTGATCGCGAAGGGTCTGAAAGAATTTTTCCGGATGTCCGATCCCGGCAAAGGCAATGCCCGGGATTTTTGAAATTTGCTTAACCTCAGGTCCAGGCACGATCCGGGCCGTCAACACGGGTAGATTTCTCGGGCCGAAGCGGCGCACTGCATCAGCCACGCCCCAGACATCGTCCCCGATCACGGCCAGCGCATCCGCCCGCGCCAATCCCGCCCGCAGGGTTTCGCGAAGCGGCCCGGCCGGGATCAGAAAGCCATTGCCGAAACCATAACGGCCATCGACGACAACGATGGACAAATCCTTGGCGAGCGACGGGTCCTGAAAGCCGTCATCCAGCACCAGGGTACCGGCCCCGGCGTCCACGGCGGCGCGGGCCGCCCGGAACCGGTCATCGCCGACCCAGACCGGCGCGACCTTGGTGATCATCAACGGCTCGTCCCCGACCTTGTCCGCCGTATCCGTATCCGGGTCCACGGGCCGGGGCGTGGCATCGACCTGTCCGCCATAGCCGCGACTGATCACATGGGGCTGCCGTCCGGCGGCGGCCAGGCGGCACGCGATATCGATCACCACCGGTGTCTTTCCCGCCCCACCGGCCGTCAGGTTACCGACGCAGACCACGGGCACGCCGGCGTCAGCGGCCTTCTTGCGCTGGCGCAGTGCCGTCGCGGCGCCGTAGATCAGACCGAACGGCGACAACAAGGTCCCCAGGGCCGACGCCCCCCCGCCATACCAGAAACCCGGGGCTTTCATACCGCCCCCTTTGCGTCATCCAGGCGCTGAAGATAGGGCGTGAGCTCCGCCATCAGCCGGTCAATCACCCCGGCTTCCGCCTGGGCGAAGGTGCGGGCGCGTTTGGCGAAGGCCTCGGCCTCCCCACTATCGTCAAGAAGCCGGCCCACGGCGGCGGTTAAGGCCGCCTCGTCGGCGATGGGCCAAGAGGCGCCGGCGGCGGCCATGCGTCCCCCCATGTCGGCGAAGTTGGTCATGCGCGGGCCGTGCAGCACGGCACAGCCGAGGCGCGCCGGCTCCAACAAGTTCTGCCCACCCTCGGCGGACAACGACTTGCCCATGAACACGACGGGGGCCAGCGTGAAAAACAAGCCCAGTTCGCCCATGGTATCGGCGATGTAAACCTGGGTCCCGGCATCGGGCATGTCCCCGGCCCCGCGCCGTTTGACCCTGGCCCCTTGCGCGGCGAGTTGAGCCGCGATTTCCGGCCCCCGGTTCGGATGGCGCGGCACGATGATGGTCAACAGCCCCGGATGGGTGGCCGCATGCCCCTGATGGACACGCCAGGCGATGTCTTCCTCGCCGGCCCAGGTGCTGGCCGCAAGCCATAGGGGACGGCCCGCCGTGGCGGCGCGCAGGTCCGCCAGCAGCGCGGCGTCGGCAGGCAGCGGGTCGGCCGCGAACTTCAGGTTCCCCACACTGCGCGCACCGGCCGCACCCAAGGCGCGCAGGCGCTCGGCATCGCCTTCCGTCTGGCCCAGGCAGAGCGCGAAGCCGCCGAGCAACCCGGCGATGAATTTGGGGGCCCGGGACCAGCCCTTGAATGAACGCGGCGAAATGCGCCCGTTGACCAGGACCAGGGGATTGCCCCGCGACGCCGTTTCCGAAATCAGGTTGGGCCAGAATTCCGATTCCGCCCAAAGGGTCAGGTCCGGCCGCCAATGATCGAGGAAGCGGCGCACGTAAGCCATGCGGTCGACCGGAACGTACTGATGGACTGCCCCCTTGGGCAGGCGGTCGGCCAGCATGCGCGCCGAAGTCACCGTCCCCGTGGTGACCAGGATGTTAGCGGCGGGCACCGCCGTCTTCAGACGAGAGATCAGGGTCAGCAGCGACATCGCCTCGCCCACGCTGGCGCCGTGCAGCCAGATCAACGGGCCGTCGGGGCGCGCCATCGCGGCCCACCCCAAACGTTCATTGAAGCGATGGGGATCTTCCTTACCGGCCTTGATCCGCCGGCCCAGGTAGACATGGATCACGGGCGCGCCCAGTGTCGTCAGGAAACGATAGAGGCCGAGCATCACGGGGTCTCCTCAGCCATGGCCGGTTCGACCGGCGTACGCCCGGTCAGCCGGTCGGCTTCGGCGGTGATGGCGTTGAGCGAGTCTTCGACCCGCCCCCGCGCCGCATCCAACTGCGCCGCATCGGCGTCACGCGGCACCTCGATGGGATCACCCCAGACGATGACACCCCGCCCGAAGGGCCAAGCGACCAGAAAGCGGTCCCAGCTTTGCAGCACCTTGCCCCGCGCCGCACCAAAGGTCGCCGGGATGATCGGCGCGCCCGATAGGCGGGCCAAGGCCACCGCGCCGTCGGTGGCGCGCATGCGGGGGCCGCGTGGACCGTCGGGCGTAATGCCGACGCAGTCGCCGGCCTTCAGCGCCTTGACCATGGCCCGCAGCGCCTGCGCCCCACCCCGGGAGGACGATCCCGCCACGGTCTTGATGCCGAAATGGCCCACCGTGCGGGCGATGATCTGGCCGTCCCGATGTTGGGAAATCAGCATGTGGATATCACGGTTTCGGGGCCAGCAATGGGGCATCATGAGAATGCGGCCGTGCCAAAAACACAGGATGAAAGGCGTGCCTGCCGCCCAATGGGCACGGGCGGCGTCACCGCCGATGACCTGCCAGCGGCCCGTGGCATGGACCAGACGGATATAGAGCGAGCCCAGCCAGCACAGCACGCTGCGCAATCCATCGCTTTTCAAGACCCGTTTCAACATGGCGGGATCACCGGCCCGGGCCGGTTACCGTCCCGCCGCCTGGCGGGCGGCGTCCGGGCCGTTCCCCGGGGCGTCCCCGGCGAACTGCAATTCGTAGAGATGTTTGTAATGGCCGCCCCGCGCCAGCAATTCAGCATGACTGCCCTGTTCAGCGACGCGACCGTCGACGATGACGCAGATCAGGTCGGCGCGAACCACGGTCGACAGACGGTGGGCGATGACCAGGGTCGTGCGGTCGGTCATCAGGGCGTCGAGCGCGGCCTGCACCTGGCGTTCGGATTCCGTATCAAGGGCCGAGGTCGCTTCATCCAGCAACAGAATCGGCGCGTTCTTCAGCATGGCCCGGGCGATGGCCAGACGCTGGCGCTGGCCGCCTGAAAGCTTGATCCCCTGTTCACCGACCAGGGTGTCATAGCCGTCGGGCAATTCCGCAATGAAGTCATGGGCAGCGGCATTCTTCGCGGCCTCGACAATCTCGTCCTCGCTCGCCCCGGCGCGGCCATAAGCGATGTTGGCGCGCACGGTATCGTCGAACAGCGTGACTTCCTGGCTGACCAGGGCCATGGCGCCGCGCAGGGACGGGAAGGTCAGGCCGCGTACATCCTCGCCGTCGACCAGCACCGCCCCCTCGGCGACATCGTAGAACCGGGGAATCAGGTTAAGGATCGTCGATTTGCCCGCCCCGGACGGTCCGACCAGGGCAACGGTCTTGCCCGCCGGCACGGTCAGGGAAAGATTGTTGAGCGTCTGCCTGTCCGACGTATAGGCGAAACCGACATTGCGGAATTCGACCGACCCCTTGACGGGCAGCGGCAGGCTGCGGGCATCGGGCGCTTCCTGGATCGCCGGTTCCATATCAAGCATCTGGAACAGGCGGTCGGCGCCGGCCAGCCCCTGCTGCAGGGCGGCATTCAAATTGGCCAGCCGCTTCATGGGCTCGTACGCCAGAAGCAGCGCCGTGATGAAGGAAAAGAACGACCCTGCATCCGTGTTGCCGTGGATCACCCGGTAGCCGCCGTAAAAGATGACGATGCCGACGGCGACACCGCCCAGCGTTTCCATGATCGGGCTGGAGAGCGCCCGGGTGCGTTCGGCCTTCATCGTCAGATTGAATACGCGCTCCACGATTTCGCTGACGCGGCCGCGCTCGTAAGCTTCCATGGAGTAGGCCTTGACCACACGGATGCCCTGGATGGTCTGTTCCAGCAACGTCGTGAACAGGCCCATTTCACGTTGCGTGTTGGCGGTCACCTTGCGCATGCGGCGGCCAAGCTTGACGATGGGTAACAACGCTGCGGGGAAGATGATGAAGGCGATGAGCGCCAACCGCCAATCCTGGTAAAAGGTGACGCCGATCAGGCCGATCAAGGTCATCGCGTCCTTGCCGAGCGAAACCCAGGCGTTGGACACCGCCCCCCGCATCTGGTTGATGTCGACCAGAAAGCGGGAGATCAGCCCGCCCGTGTTGGAATCCTGAAAGAACTTCACATCCATGCGCGACAACTTGTCGAACAGGCGATTCTGATTATCGGTGACGATGCGGAGCCCGACGTAGGCCATCAGCGTCGCCTGTCCGTAGTTGGCCAGCCCCTTGACGATGAACACGGCGAACACGGCCAGGCCCACGGGCATCAGCATGGATTCGTCACGATTGACGAAGATATCGTTAACCACCGGCTCCATCAGCCAGGCGCTGGCCGCCGTCGCCGCAGCCATCAGCGCCATGCAGGCCAGTGCCGCGAAAAACCAGCGCGCGTAGCCGCGCATGCTTTCGCGGAACAGCCGGCCGAGCAGGCTTGCCGTGGAGGCGTGGACGGGGGAATGGGTGTCGATGGCGGACGCCACGGGCCTCGGGTCCTTCCGAAGGTTCCTGGGACAGGGTCGGACCTTTTACCACGTAGCCTTTGAAAGGCCAAGAATCCCGCGTGATTTCAGGGATTTATAAGACTGTTCTAAAGACCTCAGCGAAACACGTGCAGATTACCCTCGAACTGGTCGAAACTGGCGTCCCAGGAATACTTAAGCGCGTGATTGCGGCAGGCTTCGGCGGGAATCGCAAGAGCCGCCTTGACCGCCGCCGCCAGATCATTGGACAGCACCCCGGCCCCCGACTGGTTGACCACGTCGAGCGGCCCGGGCACGGGATATGCGGCGACAGGCACGCCGGATGCCATGGCCTCCAGCAGGACCAGTCCGAAGGTGTCGGTCCTGGATGGGAACACGAAGACGTCGGCGGCGGCGAAGTATTTCGCCAACTCCTCCCCCTCCTTCACGCCGGCAAAGCGGACAGCCGGATATTTGCGTTTCAGGTCGTCCAACTGCGGGCCGTCGCCGACCACGTATTTGGTGCCGGGCAGGTCGAGCTTCAAAAACGCCTCGATGTTTTTTTCCACCGCCACCCGCCCGGTGAACAGGCTGATCGGCCGGGGCGCGTCCAGGAACGCCTTGTCGCGGGGCTTGAACAAATCCGTCCACACACCCCGCGACCAGCGCCGGACGGGCGGGCGGAACCCGCGGGATTTCAGATCGTCCTCGATGGTCTGGGTCGCCACCATGATCGCCGACGACGGCCCGTGGAACCATTTCATTACCGCGTACAGCCAAGAAAGCGGCAGCGGCACCCGGGCGTGGACGTATTCGGGGAACCGCGTGTGATAGGCCGTGGTAAAGGGATAGCCCTTACGCAGGCAATGGGCGCGCGCGGCGACGCCCAAAGGCCCCTCGGTCGCGATGTGAATCGCCTGGGGGCGGAAATCCTCGATCAGGGCCGCAACCCGGCGACCGGGGAATAGGGCCAGCCGGATTTCCGGATAGGTCGGGCAGGGTATGGTGCGGAACAAGTCCGGCGTCACCAGGTGAACCTGGTGGCCGCGCTTCTCCAGCCCCTGCCTCAACGTGTCGAGGGTTCGGACGACACCATTGATTTGGGGAAGCCAGGCATCGGTGACGATGAGGAGTCGCATGCGTCTTCGTCCTTTAGGAAGGATAGGCCGCGCAGTTCCGCCCATTTGAGAATTTCCAGGCGGCCGTCCTCGTGTTCAACCAGGGCTGTGCAGCTTTCGACCCAGTCGCCGTCGTTGCAGTAGAGGATGCCGTCCATGTCGCGCATTTCGGCGGTGTGGATATGGCCGCAGATCACGCCCTGCACTCCCAATTTGCGCGCCTCGCCGACCACGGCGGCCTCGTAACTGGACACAAATTCGACCGCGTTCTTGACCTTGTGCTTCAGGTAGGCGGACAACGACCAGTAGGAGAACCCCAGCTTGCGCCGGGCGATGTTCAGCCACAGGTTCAGCATCAGCGCCGCGTTGTAGGCATTGTCGCCAAGGAAGGCCAACCACTTGGCGTATTTCACCACGCCGTCGAACTGATCGCCGTGGATGACCAGGAAACGCCGCCCGTCGGCCATGGTGTGATAGGCCTCGTTCAGCACGGCGACCCGGCCGAATCGGTGGTTGGAGAAATCGCGGAAGTTTTCATCGTGATTACCGGGCACGTATACGACGCGGGTTCCCTTGCGCGCCTTGCGCAGAATTTTCTGGATCACGTCGTTATGGGCCTGCCGCCAATACCAGGCCCGGCGCATGCGCCAGCCGTCGATGATGTCACCGACCAGGTAGAGGTATTTCGATTCCGTATGCTTGAGAAAATCGAGCAGCATTTCCGCCTGACATCCCCGGGTGCCCAGATGGATGTCGGAAATCCAGATCGAGCGGAACTTGTAAGACGTTTTCCGGTTTACAGCGTTCATGTCGTCCACGGCGGTTGTTGTCGCATGGCCTATATTTAGTGGGGACTTTTATGTAATTGACCATATGTCCGCCATTACTTTCAGACGCTGTCACCGAAACTTCACACACGCGAAATGGATTTGAAATTATAGTCGCAACAAAAGTGCCACATTCCTGGGTCTAAACGACACATCATGCCCGATTCAAACACCCTACCGGGGGAGCCGGACACGCTGATGGCTGCTCCCCGCAAGGTTCTTGTGATCTTCAACCCGACCGCGGGCGCCCGCCGGCGCGCGCGCCTGGCCCGTATTCTCGAGATCATGTGGAGCCTCGGCACCGACGTCACGCTGCACGAAACCCGGGCTCGCGGCGATGCGGAACGCACCGCGCGCGAAGCATCTACCAAGGTCTATGACGTGATCGTCGCCGCCGGCGGCGACGGCACCATCAACGAGGTCATCAACGGCCTGGCGGGACGGCAGATGCCGCTGGGCATCATCCCGCTGGGCACCGCCAACGTGCTGGCCGCCGAACTGGACCTGCCGACGGATGATGTCGGCTTGGCCCGCACCATCGCCTTGGGCCGCACCCGCCCCGTCAACCTGGGCGACGTCAACGGGCGACGCTTCGTGATGATGGCGGGCGTCGGCTTCGACGCCCATGTCGTGGCCTCGGTCGACGCGGGTCTGAAACGCCTGATCGGCAAGTCGGCCTATGTGTGGGAAACGCTCCGCGGGTTCTTCCGCTACAAGTTCCGGGCCTACCGGCTGATGGTCGACGGCAAACCCTACGACGTCGGCTCGGCCGTGTTCGCCAACGGCCATTTCTACGGTGGGCGTTTCGTCTGCGCCAAGGAGGCGACCCTGGGCGACCCGCGCCTGCATGTCTGCCTGTTCAAGTCGGTGGGGCCGTGGAGTGCGCTGCGCTACACCGCCTGGATGGTCCTGGGCCGGCTCGACAAGCTGCCCGACTACGAGGTTATCCCCGCGACCTCCATCATCGTCGAAGGTATGGCCGGCGAGCCGGTGCAGGGCGACGGAGACATCGTCACCCGCCTGCCCCTGGACGCCCGCATCGCGAGCGAGCGCCTGAACATGCTGGTTCCAGCATAACGCCTGTTCCTGCCTTCATACTTCCTCCGCGGCCCTCTTTCTCCATAGACTGCCTCCGACAGTCAAAGGAGTACCGTCCATGTCCACGCCCGCCCTTTATCAGGCCTTCGCCCGATACAACCGCGCCATGAACGACGCCGTCTATGCCGTCTGCGCCGATCTTCCGGACGCGGAGCGCAAGGCCGACCGGGGGGCCTTTTTCAAATCCGTGCACGGCACGCTCAACCATCTGATGTTCGGCGATCATGCCTGGATGAACCGGTTCGACGGCGGCAGCCGCCCAGCCCCCGGCACGGGCGTGGAGTTGTTTTCCGACTTCGACGAAATGCGGGCCGCACGGGAAACCTTGGACGATGAGATCAATGCCTGGGCGGCGGCCCTGACCAATGCCTGGCTGTCGGAAACGGTGGAATGGACGTCGCGCACGGACAACCTGACCTTCACCCAGCCGCGCTGGATCCTGGTCAGCCATATGTTCAACCACCAGACCCACCACCGGGGCCAGTTGACGACGATCCTGACCCAGATGGGCCATGACGTCGGCGTCACGGATTTCCCGAAGCTGGTCTAGGGATCAGTCTTCGGCGCTGATCCGCACCACCTGCTTGCCGAAATTCTCACCCTTCAGCATGGCGATGAAGGCGGCGGGGGCGGCGTCCAGGCCCTCGGCCACATCGATCCGGTATTTGATCTTTCTTGCCTTCAGCCAATCGATCATCTCCGCATCGAATTCGGCGCGCCGGCCGGCGTGGTCGGAGACGATAAAGCCCTGCATGCGGATCGCCTTGCGCACCACATGGGTCATGTTGCGGATGCCCGGCGTCTCGTCGCGGGTCAGGTTGTACTGCGAAATCATGCCGCATTCGACGAAGCGGGCGAACCGGTTGGCGGCGTCGAGGGCGGCCTCCAGCACCTTGCCGCCGACATTGTCGAAATAGATGTCGATGCCGTCGGGGGCGGCGGCCTGAAGCGCGCCCAGAATATCGTCACCGGCGGTCCGGTAGTTGAAGGCCGCATCGAAGCCGAGGTCGTCCGTCAGATAGGCCACCTTGGCGTCCGTGCCCGCCGTGCCGACCACGCGGCAACCGCGCAGGCGGCCGATCTGGCCGACGATCTGGCCGACCGCGCCCGAGGCGGCGGAGACGAACAGGGTGTCGCCCGGTTTCGGGTCGGTGAAGCCGAGCCCGACCCAGGCGGTCATGCCCGGCATACCCAGCGCGCCCAGGTGCCAGGTCAGCGGCACGTCGGCGGCGGCGGGATCGATCTTCTTCAGCCCCTGACCGCCCGGCACCAGGGTGACATCGGCCCAGTCCAGAGTGCCGAACACCAGGGTGCCTTCCGGATAATCGGCGTTCTTGGACGCCGCGACACGGCCGATCACGCGGGCCTGCAAGGGCTCGCCCACCTTGAAGCCGGCGGCATAGGATTTGCTCGCGTCCATGCGCCCCCGCATGTAGGGGTCGAGCGACATGTAGATCGCGCGCACCAGGACGTCGCCGTCGCCCACATCGGGAATCGCTGCGTCGCGGGCATCGAAATTGTCCAAGGTTACCCAGCCCACGGGCCGGGATTTGAAGATGATCTGGCGGTTGGTGGTCATGATCCTGTCCCCGTCACTTGCCGGCGACGGTCATGCCGTCGATGCGCAGGGTCGGGGCATTGGTGCCGTATTTGAATTCCAGATCGTCGGCCGGGGTGATGGCCTTGAACATGTCCTTCAGATTGCCGGCGATGGTCAGTTCGCTGACCGGAAAGGTCAGTTCGCCGTTCTCGATCCAGAACCCGGAACAGCCCCGGGAATAATCGCCGGTCACGCCGTTCACGCCCATGCCGATCAGCTCCGTCACATACAGGCCCTGCTTGATGTCCCCGATCAGGTCCTGGGGCGAAACGCTGCCCGCTTCCATGTACAGATTCGATGCCCCCGGCGACGGCGGCGACGAGGTGCCGCGCGATGCGTGGCCCGTGGTCACAAGCTTCAGTTGCCGGGCCGAGCGGCAGTCGAGAATCCAGGTCGTCAGGCGGCCGCCCTCGACCACGTTCAAGCGCCGCGTCGCCACGCCCTCGCCGTCGAAGGGTTTGGAACGCAGGCCCCGGCGGCGGTGCGGGTCGTCGACGATGGTCACGCCGTCAGCGAAAATCTGCGTGCCCATTGCGTCTTTCAGGAACGTCGTGCCGCGGGCCACGGAAGACCCGTTGATGGCGGACGACATATGGCCCGGAATCGTATTGGCGACGCGCGGATCGAAAATCACCGGCGCCTGCTGGGTCGACACCTTCTGCGGGTTGAGTCGTTTGACCGCTTTCTCACCGGCCGACCGCCCGATGGCTTCCGCATCGGCCAGATCGCTTCCGTACACCTTGGTGTCGTAGTCGTAATCCCGTTCCATCGCCGTGCCGGTGCCGGCCAGGACCGAAACACCGATGCTATGGCGAGACGACTTACGCGTCTGTGCAAAGCCGGTAGAGGTGACAAGGGCGATCTCGCTCGACCCCCAACTGGCGCTGGCACCTTCCGAATTGGTCACGCCGGGCACGGCACGGGCCGCGTCCTCGGTCCGGGCGGCGAGCGCGATCAAGTCGTCGGCCGAGGGCTCCATCGGATCAAAGTCATCGATGTCGGCAAGGTCGGTCGCCAACTGGTCCGGATCGGCGAGGCCACAGAACGCATCCTCGGGCACGTTACGGGCCATGGCGACGGCGCGCTCGGCCAATTCATCAAGGGCCGAATCGGACATATCCGAGGACGAAACCACCGCCTGGCGTTTGCCGACGAACACGCGAAGGCCCAGATCATTGTCCTCCGAACGCATCAAATCTTCGGGATTACCCAGCCGCTGCGACAGCGACAGCGACGCCGAGCGGACAAAAACCGCGTCCGCCGCATCGGCGCCCAGCGCCTCGGCCTTGCCGATAAGTGATTGAAGCCGGTCGATAATATTGCCTGTGGCGGTCATGATGTTCCGTCTTGGTTGTGGATGCAGGATGGGTTCCGGTCTTAAATATGGTCCGCAGGGGTCCTGGGGCCAGGATAATCGTGGACTGTAACACTACTTAAACTGTGGTTGTTCTGCGCCATGGGGTGCACTAGATAATTTGCAATCATGAAGTAACGGCCTCGCAGGGCGGTTCTTCAAGGCATCGACGGCCGGCGGGCGCCGGTCGTGAGCCCACATCGCAACCGCCGTTTTCATAAACGCCGGTTGAACGTCAATGGATCGCCAAAACATGTCCAACACCGCGCTTGCCGAAAAAACCTCCGACCCCTCCCATCGTGAAACCGTCGAATCCGCCGTCGTCCGATTTGCGGGCGACTCCGGCGACGGCATGCAGTTGACGGGCGGGCAGTTCACCCTGGCCACCGCTTTCGCCGGCAATGACCTGTCGACCTTCCCCGATTTCCCCGCGGAAATCCGCGCCCCTGCCGGCACGACCTTTGGCGTGTCGTCGTTTCAGATCAATTTCGGATCGCGCGTGATCAAGACCGCGGGCGACGCCTTCGACATGCTGATCGCCATGAACCCGGCGGCGCTGAAGGTCGAACTGCATGGCTTGAAACAAGGCGGCGTCATCATCGCCGACACCGGTAGCTTCGGCGAACGCGACCTGCGCAAGGCCGGGTACACGGAAAATCCGCTCGAAGACGGCAGCCTGGACGGCTACCACTTGGTCGCGCTGGACATCTCCAAGCTGACCATGGAAGCAGTCAAGGACACGGGCCTGTCCAAGCAGGAAGCACTTCGCTGCAAGAACATGTGGACGCTGGGCTTCGTCTATTGGATGTACGGCCGCGACCGCAAACCGACCGCCGACTGGCTGATCGCCAAATTCGGCAAACGCCCGGACGTCGCCGCCGCCAACGTCGCCGCCATGGATGCGGGGCATACGGTCGCCGAAACCATGGAACTGCCCGACGGCGTGCATGGCTTCCACGTCGACGCCGCCGACATCGCCCCCGGCACCTACCGCACGGTGACGGGTGCCGAGGCCCTGGCCTGGGGTTTGGCGGCGGGCACGCATTTGGCCGACATCAAGATGGTGTTCGCGTCATATCCCATCACCCCGGCGTCGCAATTGCTGCATTCGCTGTCCAAGATGATCGACCACAACGTCGTGACCTTCCAGGCGGAAGACGAAATCGCCGCCGCCTGCGCCGCCATCGGGGCGTCGTTCGGCGGATCGCTCGGCGTGACCTCGTCGTCGGGCCCGGGCATCGCGCTCAAGACCGAGGCCATCGGCCTTGCCATCTCGACGGAACTGCCGCTGATCATCGTCAACTCGCAGCGCGCCGGACCGTCCACCGGCATGCCGACCAAGACGGAACAATCGGACCTGTACCAGGCCGTGTTGGGCCGCAACGCCGACAGCCCGCTTTGCGTGCTGGCCGCCCGTTCGCCCGCCGATTGCTTCGACGTCGCGATCGAAGCCGTGCGCATCGCCATCAAGTACATGACCCCGGTGTTCATCCTGACAGACGGCTACATCGGCAACGCGGCCGAACCCTGGAGCATTCCGGACATCAACGATTACGCCAAAATCCCGGTCAATTTCCGCACCGACCCGGACGGCTTCCATCCCTTCCTGCGTGATGACGACACCTTGGCCCGGGTCTGGGCCGTGCCGGGCACGCTGGGGCTGGAACACCGCATCGGCGGGATCGAGCGCGATTACGATTCCGGCAACATCTCCTACGATCCCGACAACCACCAGAAGATGACCGACACCCGGTTCGCCAAGATTGCCGGCATCGCCAAGGACATTCCGGACCAAGGCGTCGAGGACGGCAACACGTCGGGCAAGCTGGCCGTCGTCGGCTGGGGATCGACCTATGGGCCGATCAGCCGCGCCGTCGCCAACCTGCGGGCCGAGGGGCTGGACGCCAGCCATATCCATATCCGCCACCTCTGGCCGTTCCCGGAAAACCTGGGCGACCTGCTGAAGGGGTTCGACCAGGTTCTGGTGCCGGAAATGAACCATGGGCAGCTCGTCAACGTGCTGCGCGCCGAATACCTTGTACCGGCCGAGGGCCTGAACAAGGTGTCCGGCCAGCCCTTCAAAATCATCGAAATCGAGGACGCCATCCGCGCCCGGCTGGAGAACTGAGATGAACGTCGTCACCCCGCCTGAAAAACTGACCCCCAAGGATTTCGCCACGGACCAGGAAGTGCGCTGGTGCCCCGGCTGCGGCGACTACGCCATCCTCAAGGGCGTGCAGAAGACGCTGGCCGACATCGGTGCGCGGCCCGAAAACACCGTGTTCGTATCGGGCATCGGCTGCGCCGCGCGCTTTCCTTATTACGTGAAGACCTATGGGTTTCACACCATCCACGGCCGCGCCCCGGCCTTCGCCACGGGTCTGAAGCTGGCCAATCCGAACCTGGATATCTGGGTCGTGTCCGGCGACGGGGACGCATTGTCGATCGGCGGCAACCATCTGTTCCACCTGCTGCGCCGTAACGTCGATCTGCAGTTCCTGTTGTTCAACAACGAAATCTACGGCCTGACCAAGGGGCAGTATTCGCCGACCTCTCGTCAGGGCACCCGCTCGCCCTCCACACCCTGGGGCTCGTTGGATAATCCGGCCTCTGCCACGGTGTTCGCGATCGGTGCGGGCGCGCGTTTCATCGCCCGCGGCATCGACAGCAACCAGAAACACCTGCCCGGCGTTCTGGCCCGCGCCCATGCCCACAAGGGCACGTCCTTCGTCGAAATTTTCCAGAACTGCAAGGTCTACAACGACGGCGTGTTCGAGAACTTCACGGGCCGCGACGTGGCCTCCGACCGGCAGATCTATGTCGAGCACGGCAAACCGCTGATCTTCGGCAAGGACGGTGAAAAGGGCCTGCGCCTGAACACCCAGACCCTGTCTCTGGAAGCCGTCACGATCGGCGAGAACGGCGTGAACGAAGCCGACATCCTGGTCCATGACGAAACCAACCGGATGATTGCCACCCTGCTTGCCCATATGGAACCGCCGGCCATGCCGGTGGCGCTTGGCGTGCTCTATTGCGCGCCGGGACAAAGCTATGACGAGGAAGTGAGCGACCTGGTCCGCAGCCATACTCCGGCCGAAAAACCGGACTTCAACAAGTTGCTTCGCGCCGGGCGGACGTGGACGGTGGATTGACCTTACCGTAGGTAGGGGTTAACCAAGACGGATGACAATCACCGTCGCCATCATCGGGTCCGGTCCTGCTGGTTTTTATACGGCGGATGCTCTCGTGAATGGCGGCTGTGACGTCCAGGTCGATATCATCGAACGCCTGCCCACACCCTACGGCCTGATCCGGGGCGGCGTGGCGCCGGACCATCAAACCACCAAGAAGGTCGCGCGCAAGTACGAACGGACGGCGCTGTTCGAACAGGTCCGTTACTTCGGCAATGTCGAGGTCAACAAGGACGTCTCCCTCACCGAATTGCGCGAAATGTACGACGCCGTGGTGCTGGCCGTTGGCGCCCCCAGCGACCGAAAGCTGACCATTCCCGGCGCTGACAAGAAGGGCGTGCATGGTTCCGCCGCCTTTGTCGGCTGGTACAACGGCCATCCCGATTTCCGCGACCTGGAACCGGATTTGAACACCCGGGCCGCCGTCGTCATCGGCAACGGTAACGTCGCACTTGATTGCGCCCGGGTACTGGTGCGATCCCGCGAAGGCATGGCGGGCGCCGACATCGCCGCCCATGCCATGGCGATGATCGAAACAGCGCCCCTGACCGACGTTTACCTGACCGGTCGGCGCGGCCCGCTCGACGCCAAGTTCACCAATGTGGAACTGCGCGAACTGGCCGACCTTGAACGAGCAGTGCCGCTCGCCCGCGCCGAACAATTGCCCGACGCCGCCCCCGACGACATGGACCCACGCGAAAAGCGTCTGGCGGAACGCAATCTGGCGAACCTGCGTGACTACGCGACGAACGATCCCGACGCCAAACCGAAGCGCATCCATTTCGAATTTTTCGCCCAGCCCGTGGCGATCCTGGGGGATCAGCGGGTCGAGGCCGTATGCTTCGAGCGCACCCGCGTCGCCAATGGCCGCGCCGAGGGCACGGGCGAAATGTTCGAAATTCCCTGCGGCCTGG
The DNA here is from genome assembly GCA_048263775.1 of Rhodospirillales bacterium. Lineage (GTDB taxonomy): Bacteria > Pseudomonadota > Alphaproteobacteria > Rhodospirillales > Casp-alpha2 > UBA1479. The sequence goes on along the minus strand of JBLXDU010000002.1, from coordinate 119,742 downwards.
TGATCGCCGCCATCGGCTACCGGTCGGACCCCATCGAAGGGGCGCCCTTCGACGACAAGGCCGGCATCATCCCCAACCGGGACGGGCGGGTCGATGACGGGCTTTATGCCGTCGGCTGGATCAAGCGCGGGCCGACGGGGGTGATTTCCTCCAACCGGCCCGACGGCGTGACCGTCGCTGAATACATCTGCGAAGACTTCAAGGACGCGCCGGGAAAGCCGGGACGCGTGGCCCTGGCGCCGGTTCTCGAGGACCGCGGCGTGCGCGTCGTCACCTTTGACGACTGGAAGAAGATCGAAGCCGCCGAGGTCGCTCGCGCCGAGGGCTCAGGCAATCCACGCGAGAAATTCGTCACTGTCCCGGAAATGTTGAAAGTGCTGGACGCCTAGGGCGGGCTGCGCGATACATGGGCCGCGTCTCGGAACAGGCCGAGCGAACCAGGAACGACACTCCATGACTGACGGATACGCCGGAGACATTACACCCAAGGACGCCTGGGACCTTCTTCAGAAGGACCCCAAGGCCGTGCTGGTCGATGTGCGCACCCATGCGGAATGGGCTTACGTCGGCCTGCCCGACCTGTCGCCCCTGGGCAAGGAATTGCGGATGATTTCCTGGGTTCTGTTTCCCAAGGGTGACGTCAATCCCGAATTCACGGACGATCTGGAAGATCAGGTCGCCGACAAGGACGCGACCGTGCTGTTCCTGTGCCGTTCGGGCGTGCGCTCCATCGCCGCCGCCAAGGCCGCGACGGACGCGGGCTATGCCAAGTCCTACAATATCCTGACCGGCTTCGAAGGCGACAAGGACGGCGCCAATCACCGCGGCACCATGGGTGGCTGGAAAGTCGACGGCCTGCCCTGGGTACAGAAGTAGTCCCTTTCTTGGCTGCCCTCTAAGAGGGTCAGCCGTTGGCCGCCTTCAGCCCCCGCGCCAAATCTTCCTTCAGGTCCTCGACGTCCTCCAACCCGACCGACAGCCGGATCAGCCCGTCGCCGATGCCGAGGGCGGCGCGGTCTTCCGGCGTCAGGCGCTGATGGGTCGTGGTCGCCGGATGGGTCGTCAGCGACTTGGTGTCGCCCAGATTGTTGGAAATATCGACCAGGCTGAGCGCGTTGAGGAAGCGGAACGCAGCCGCCTTTCCGCCCGCCAATTCGAACGACAGCATGGTCGAGCCGCCGGACATCTGTTGCATGGCAAGAGCATGCTGCGGATGGGATTTCAGGCCCGGGTAGAGCACCTTGACGATGCCTGTCTGGCCTTCGAGGAATTCGGCCAGGGCCAGGGCGTTCTCGCAGTGTTGGCGCACGCGGATGTTGATCGTCTCCAGCCCCTTCAGCATGGTCCAGGCGTTGAACGGGCTCATGGCCGGGCCGGTATGGCGCATCCAGGGCACAAGATGATCGGCGTAATATTCCTCGTCATTGGTCAAAAGGGCGCCGCCCATGCAGCGGCCCTGGCCATCGACATGCTTGGTGGTCGAATACATCACGATGTCCGCGCCCAGTTGCAGGGGCTTTTGCAGCACCGGCGTGGCGAACACGTTGTCGACGATCAGCCGCCCGCTGGCCTTATGGGTCAGGTCTGCGACGGCCTTGACGTCGATAATGTCGAGACAGGGGTTCGACGGCGTTTCCAGGAACACGGCGACGGTCGGCTTGGACAAGGCTGCTTCCCATTGGGCCAGGTCCGTGCCGTCGACCAGGATCGTCTCGACCCCGTATTTCGGGAGAAGGTCCTGAACCACGTAGAGGCAGGAGCCGAACAGGGCCCGCGACGCGACAACCCGGTCGCCCGCCTTCACGAAGCTGGCGAGCGAGGCGAACATGGCGGCCATGCCGCTGCCGAAGGCCATGCCGAACTTGGCCCCTTCCAACAGCGCCATGCGACGTTCGAACATGCAGACGGTCGGGTTGGCGTAGCGCGAATAGATGTAGCGCTCGATCTCGCCCTTGAAGGATTGTTCCGCCTGTTCCGCCGAGGCATAGACATAACCCGAGGTCGCGAAGATGGCTTCGGACGTTTCCTCGAAATTGGAACGAAAGGTGCCGCCGCGCACCATCTGGGTCGCCGGGCGCCAGGTTTCGGGATTGTTGTTGTCGTCAGTCATCTCACGCTCTCTTCATTATTCCAGGCAGGCTGAATTCCCGTTCGGCCCGGCCATAAAAAAACCCCGACCGCTAAAACAAGGGTCAGGGCGAGAACGCCACAGACCGTTTAGCGGGATTTTTAACGTGGCCGCAAGCTGGTCGAACAAATCACCACGAAGCTGAAAAATACAGCCGCCCCGGAAAACGTCAAGGGCCAAAGGGGCCAGCAAGTGTCTCGGCATGAACGGTGGCGCACGATATGTTGCCAGCATACTGAAGGAGCATACCGTGCCAAATGATCAACCACCGCTATCAGGTGCCTGCCGTTGCGGCAATACCACGTTCGACGTTTCCGCCCCCGCCGTGATGACGTCGGCCTGTCATTGCCGGGGCTGCCAACGCATGAGCGCCAGCGCCTACTCCCTATCCGCCATGTTCCCGGCCGAGGCCTTTCAGGTCACCAAGGGCACACCGGTCAAGGGCGGCATCCAGGGCCCCGACCTGGACCATTATTTCTGTCCGGACTGCAAAACCTGGATGTTCACCCGGATCGCAACACTGCCCGAGTTGGTCAATGTCCGCCCGACCCTGTTCCAAGACCCCGTCTGGACCAAGCCGTTCATCGAGACCATGACAGCGGAAAAATTGCCCTGGGCCGACACGCCGGCAAGGCGCAGCTATGCGGGATATCCCCCGCCCGAGGAATTCGCGCAACTGCTGGCGGATTTCGCGGCCGCGCATTGAACGGCCGTGTGCGGGGCGATTGAACGCCGTCTGAAAGATTACCGGTGCGGGCGGTCAAAGGTCCGGCGTCGGCTTGCCGTCCGCCGATTTTGAAATCACCCGGCGCATGCGTTTGACGCCGAACCAGATGCCGATGACCACGGGCACGAAGGCGGCCAGAACGACGACATAGGGGTCGACGTGCGACAGACCCGCCGTCTTTGCCCCCTTGGCCAGGTAAGACACCAGCGACAGCAGGTAATAGCTGATGGCGACGACGGAGAGCCCTTCGACCGTTTCCTGCAGGCGCAGCTGCAGGCGCGCGCGGCGGTTCATGGATTCCAGAAGGTCGCGGTTCTGGGCCTCCAGCGCCACGTCGACCCGGGTCCGCAATAGCGAGGTCGCGCGCGAAATACGGCCCGACAGGCTTTCCACCCGCGTCGCCAGGTTTTCACAGGATTCCATGGCCGGGGCGAAGCGGCGATCGAGGAAATCCATGGCCGGCGGCACGCCTTCCATGCGTTCCTCGCGCATGGACGCCATGCGCCGCTTGATCAGTTCGTGATAGGCACGGGCGGCAGCGAAGCGATAGGCAGTCGCCACGTTGACGGCCTCGGTCTCGGCGGCCAGGGCCGACAGATCATCGAGCAACTGGCGTTCGTCCTCGACCGCTTCGCGCGTACCCAGCCGCGCGATGATACCGCCCAGTTTGGTTTCCACCGCCGTCAGGCGCGGGCGTGATTCCTTGGCCAGCGGAAAGGCCAGCATGGCCATCATGCGGTAGGTCTCGATCTCCAGCATGCGCTGGATCAGGCGGCCCAGGGTCGGCGGGGTAATTTCGCCGACGTTGAAAAGGAACCGGGTGAAGCCGTCCGAGTGAAGCTGGAAATCCGTCCACAACCAGGCGCTGCCGCCGGACACGATGGAGCCGTTCAACGGATTGTTGTCGAACAGCCCGGCCAGGTCGGAGGGCGTGCGATGGCTGCCCTGGCCCGTTTCCACCGCCACATGGCAGGCGGCGATGACCTGACCCGGCAGGTTCGTCAACCAGTCCTTGGGCAGGCCGTCCACGGCCGTTCCCTTGAACGGCTGAGCAAAGGCGCCCGGGCGGATGATGGTGAAGGTGGAGAATTCCGTATGGCGTTCCCACTTCAAGCCGATTTCGCCCAATTCGGCCGAAAAATGGGTCGCGTCCGCCGACGGCGGGGAGACCCGGAAATGCTTGCAGAGCGCTTCCAGATGGGCGACGTGGGGCGCCATGCCGTCCTCGCCCGAGATCACCGCGATATGCGAGACCTGCACGGGGGCCGTCAGATTGGCCGGCGGGCGGGCGTGAATTTCTTCCGCGAGCGCGCGGCGCAGGGGATGTTCCTTGAACATGGTCACCCGTATACTCGAAAATACCTTCTATGGTCCCTATATAACCAGGACAGGGCCGTTTCGCGCCCATTAAATTTCAACGTCGCCGCTTCGCCCCGCCGCTTAACCCCAAGGGATGCCATGACCGATCTTGCCGCCACCGACGACCTGTTCTTCAACCGTACCGGCATGGACCGGGACCGCGTGCAAGGCATGCTGGACGACGCCCTGACCGGCATGGACGACGGAGAGCTGTTCCTGGAATACCGGCAATCGGAAAGCCTGGTGCTCGACGACGGCCAGATCAAAACCGCCAATTTCGACACCGCCCAAGGCTTCGGCCTGCGCGCCATCGCTGGGGAAAGCACGGGATATTCCCATGCCTCCGAACTGTCGGAAGCCGCCATCGGCCGCGCCGGCGAAACGGTGAAGGCCGTGCGCCGGGGCCATACGGGCAGCCTCGCCGCCGCCCCGAACGGCACCAACCGGGCGCTGTATATGGAAGACAATCCGCTGGCGCTCGTCGATTTTCAGGAAAAGGTCGACCTGCTGCGCGCCATTGACGCCTATGCCCGGGGCAAGGATGCCCGCGTGCGCCAGGTCTCGGCCTCGATCCTCGGCAATTGGCAGGCGGTGCAGATTCTGCGCTCGGGCGGCCATCGGGTCGCCGACATCCGCCCCTTGGTGCGCATGAACGTCTCCGTCGTGCTGGAACAGGACGGCCGCATGGAAACCGGCGGCTACGGCGTCGGCGGCCGCGTCACCTATGAACGCTACATGGACGCCGCCAGTTGGAAAGCGGTGGTCGACGAAGCCTTCCGCCAGGCCGAGGTCAACCTGCAATCCGTCCCCGCCCCGGCGGGCGAGGTTCCCGTGGTCCTGGGCCCGGGCTGGCCCGGCATTTTGCTGCACGAAGCCATCGGCCATGGCCTTGAAGGCGACTTCAACCGCAAGAAGACATCCGTGTTTTCCGGATTGATGGGTGAGCGCGTGGCCGCCAAGGGTGTGACCGTGGTCGACGACGGCACCATCCAGGACCGGCGCGGCTCCCTCACCATCGACGACGAAGGGACACCCGCCGAGAACACCGTGCTGATCGAAGACGGCATCCTGAAAGGCTACATGCAGGACCGCACCAACGCGCGGCTCATGGGCATGGCGCCCACGGGCAACGGGCGGCGCCAAAGCTACGCCCACCAGCCCCTGCCGCGCATGACCAACACCTACATGCTGGGCGGCGACAAGGACCCCAAGGAGATTTTGGCCTCGGTCAAGAAAGGCGTCTACGCCGTCAGCTTCGGCGGCGGTCAGGTCGACATCACGTCGGGCAAGTTCGTGTTTTCCTGCACGGAAGCCTACGAGATTGAAAACGGCAAGGTCGGCCGCCCCCTGAAGGGTGCGACCCTGATCGGCGACGGCAAGGACGTGTTGAACCACGTCGGCATGGTCGGCAACGACATGGAAATGGACCCGGGCATCGGCACCTGCGGCAAGGACGGCCAGGGCGTGCCCGTGGGCGTCGGCCAGCCGACGCTGCTGGTCAACCAGCTGACGGTCGGCGGAACCGGCGCGTAACGAACTGCCAACGCCGACTGCATACGCGAATTTAAGGTTTTCTCGTTATGGCATAAGACCTGTAACGGGCTATTTCTTCCCGCGCCATTAGGGGTACGAATAAATTGGCCAGAAATATGCCACTTGACTAATGTAATAAAAATTCAACTATTATAAGAAAAACTGGGGAGCTCAATGCAACAGCGTGATTATGGGATGCTAGAGACAGGGCTTTACAGCGTTTCTGAGGCTGCCCGTCTTCTCGAGACGTCTCAACAGCGGGTCAGAGGATGGATCGCTGGGTACCCCAATACGCGTGGTGAGCCAATCATTCATAATCAAGTTGGTGTTCAAGGTAAGCGGCTAGTGATGGGCTTTTTAAATCTGATGGAGGCCAGATTCATCAGCTATTTCGCGCGTAAGGGAGTCTCAGTGAATCATATCCGAGCGATCGTGGATGAGGCCCGAGATTTCGCGCACCATGAACACCCATTTGCCACCAATGTAATGTTCAAAACGGATGGGAAGAAAATTTTCGGCCTTGTTACAAACAAGGTTGGCGACCCTAAAATGTACGATTTCCAAAAGAAAAATTGGGCCATGTACCTAGTCATGGCCCAATCTCTTCAAAAAGGGGTTGAGTTCAACCCCAGTGGGGAGGCCGCCGTATGGTACCCTCGGCGTAAATTAGCCCCACACGTAGTGGTCGATCCCAAAAAAGCATTTGGCCAACCCGTTTTACGCGATAGCGGTGTACCAACTGCTGCGATCTACGACTCCTTCAAAGCTGACGGAAAAGACGCTGAAACGGTGGCGCATTGGTACGACCTCCCAATTCCACTGGTAGATGAAGCAGTCAGGTTCGAAGAAGCGATCAGACAAAAAACGTGAAAGTGGCATTTGACGAACATGTGCCCAAAGGCATCGTCAAGGTCTTCACGACAATGGCGGGTGAAGGAAGTTACAAGGGCATAACATTCGTATCTGCTAGAGAATATGCCGAGAGCGCCGGCCAAGGCGATGTACCTTGGATCAAGCGCTTCGCCGAAGATGGTGGAAAAGTCATTATCTCGGGTGACAAACGCATGCGCAGCAGAGTCCATGAGCGAGAAGCGCTAGCAGCAGCCGGTATGATCGTCTTCTTTTTTTCGTCTGCTTGGTCGCAAAAAGCCGAAAACATCAAAAGCGCGATGCTTATGATTTGGTGGCCGGAAATTCAAAAATACATTCGCCGGGCCCAACCTGGGGATTGCTGGGAAATCCCATTCCAATATTCCATCACTGACATGAGGAATGTGAAAGGCCCGCGTTAGCCGCAATGCTGGTTATTTTACCTTGGGTATTCGCTTGAGAATCAGGCGCTGGCCGCCAGGTCCTCGCCCTTGAGCGCCCGGTCGATCAGAGTGACCGTTTCATTGACGCCGTAAAGCGCGATGAAGGAGCCCATGCGGGGGCCCTGGGACTGGCCGAGCAGGGTTTCATAAAGGGCCTTGAACCAGTCGCGCAGGTTCTCGAAGCCGTGACGCTTGCCGACCTCGTAGACCTGGGTCTGCAAGTCTTCGGCTTCGGCCTTCGCGTCCATGGCCTTGAGCGTATCGGCGAGATCCTGAAGGGCCGCGCGTTCGGTTTCCGTCGGCGGACGGTAGACCTTGGCCGGCTTGATGAAATCCCGGTAGTAGGCGATGGCCGTGCCGACCAGACCGTCGATGAACGGCGCGTTTTCCGCCGTCAGGTCCGGGCGGTAGCGCGAGATGAAATGCCAGAGCACGTCCTTGTCCTCGGTCCCGCACACGCCCGCGAGGTTCAGGAGGATCGAATAGCTGAGCGCCGCCTGGGGGGCGGGCGGATTGCCGGAATGGATGTGCCAGACCGGATTGGCCAGCTTCTGCGCGTCGTCCTGGCCCGGGTAGGCGGAGAGGTGCGACAGATAGTCGTCGACGTTCTTGGGAATCACGTCGAAATGCAGGCGCTTCGCCGTCTTGGGCTTTTGGAACATGAACAGGGACAGGCTTTCCGGTGGCGCATAGGCCAGCCATTCTTCCATGGTCAGGCCGTTGCCGCGGGATTTGGAAATCTTCTCGCCGTTTTCATCGAGGAATAGCTCGTAGGTGAAGCCCTTGGGCGGCTTGCCGCCCAGGATGCGGCAGATGGCGCCCGACTGCTTCACGGATTCGATCAGATCCTTGCCCGACATTTCGTAATCGACGCCCAGCGCCGTCCAACGCATGGCCCAATCGGGCTTCCACTGCAGTTTGCAATGGCCGCCGGTGACGGGGGTTTCAACCTTCTCACCGTCTTCGTTTTCGTAAACGATGGTGCCGGCCTCGGGGTTGGTTTCCAACACCGGGGCCAGCAGCACGCGCCCGGTCTTAGGACAAACCGGCAGGAAGGGACTGTAGGTCACGCGCCGTTCTTCGCCCAGCGTCGGGATGATGACCTTCATCACCGCGTCATAGCGTTGCAGCAGGGTCAGCAGCGTGGCATCGAAATCCCCCGCCTTGTAGCACTCGGTCGAACTTTTGAATTCGTAGTCGAAGCCGAAGCCGTCAAGAAACGCGCGCAGCCGCGCGTTGTTGTGATGGCCCATGCTTTCGTGGGTGCCGAAGGGATCGGGGATCGAGGTCAGGGGCTTGCCCAGGTTTTCCGTCAACATGTCCTGGTTGGGCAGGTTTTCCGGCACCTTTCTGAGCCCGTCCATATCGTCCGAGAACGCGAACAGCTTGGTCGGCATGCCGGTCAGGATTTCGAAGGCGTGGCGCACCATGGTCGTGCGCGCGACCTCGCCGAAGGTGCCGATGTGCGGCAGGCCCGACGGGCCGTAGCCCGTTTCGAACAGCACATAGCCTTTTTCCGGCAGCTTTCCGCCGAGCTGTTTCAGCAGCTCGCGGGCCTCGGCAAAGGGCCAGGCATTGGCGTTTTCGGCGATTTCGCGCAGATCGGTCATGGTTCGGGCTCTTTGGGTCTGGAATGGAGCGGGAACCTAACCCCGCGCCCGGCCCGGGAGCAAGCAAAGTTAGTAGGCGTACTCCGTGAACACGGGATCGATGTTGCCCTTCCAGCGGCGCTCATAGGCGACCAGAAGCTCCTCGGCCTGGGTCATGCCGGAATCGCAGATCTGGTGCATGGGCTTCAGGAAATGGCTTTCGTCCAAGCCGACGGCGTCGAGACGCGCCCGGTTCTTCAACCCCTGGCGGGCGATGCACAGGACTTCGCAGGCGATGTCCTTGACCTGCTTGTCGCGGAACGGGGTCTTCAGCGCCGTCTTGGGCACGTCCCGGCGCATGGCCTCGCGCTCGTCCTCGGTCCAGTCCTTGACCAGGTCCCAGGCCGCGTCGCGGGCTTCGGTGTCGTACAGCAGCCCGACCCAGAAGGCCGACAGCGCGCACAGCCGCGCCCAGGGCCCACCGTCGGCACCGCGCATTTCCAGGAAGGTCTTGAGCCGCACCTCGGGGAAGGCCGTGGTCATGTGGTCTTCCCAGTCCTTCATGGTCGGAAGTTCGCCCGGCAAGGCCGGCAGCCGGCCCGCCATGAAATCGCGGAACGATTGCCCGGCGGCGTTGATATAGGTGCCGTCGCGGTAGACGAAGTACATGGGCACGTCGAGGATATAGTCGACATATTGTTCGAACCCAAAGCCGTCCTCGAACACGAAGGGCAAGGTGCCGCAACGGTCCGGGTCGACGTCGGTCCAGATGTGGGAGCGGTAGGACAGGAAGCCGTTGGGCTTGCCGTGGCGGAACGGCGAATTGGCCCAAAGCGCCGTGGCGATCGGCTGCAGCGCCAGGGCGACGCGGAACATTTGGCGCATCACCGCTTCGGAATTGAAGTCCAGGTTGACCTGCACGGTGCAGGTCGACTGCATCATCTCAAGCCCCAGGGAACCCTTGGTCGGCATGTATTCCCGCATGATCGCGTAGCGGCCCTTGGGCATCCAGGGCATGTCTTCGCGTGTCCATTTCGGATTGTAGCCCAATCCCAAGAATCCGATGCCGAGCTCTCCGGCCACGTTTTTCACCTGTTTCAGATGCTCCGTCACCTCGCCGCAGGTCTGGTGAATGGTTTCCACGGGTGCCCCCGACAATTCGAGCTGCCCCGCCGGTTCAAGCGAGATCGAACTGCGGTCCGGCTTTGACAGGGCGATGACGTTGCCTTTCTCCAGCACCGGGGTCCAGCCGAAGCGGGTCAAGGCGTCGAGCATCTGGCGCACCCCCGGTTCCCCGTCATAAGTCAGCGGGCGCAGGGTCTTCAGATCATAGGCGAATTTTTCGTGTTCCGTGCCGATCCGCCAATCCCGCGCGGGCTTGCAGCCCGCTTCCAGGTATTCGACCAGGGTGGCCTTGTCGGTGACGGGTTGGGACTTGGGGGAACTGTCATTGGCCATGGCCGGGTCTTTCGTCGTTGGAGGGAACGGGCGGGAAGAAGGAAGGTTCGCCGTTCCTATATTTGGTCAGGTCCAGTCGCCTACAACCGCCTGCCATACGGAAAGTGCGGCAAGGCAAGCCGTTTCGGCGCGCAGGATGCGGGGACCCAGCGCAACCGAGGTGATGAAGGGAAGCTTAGCAAACCTGTCAAGCTCCCGCGCCTGAAAGCCGCCTTCCGGGCCGACTAAAAATCCGACCGCCGCGCCCGCGGTTGCAGCAACCACAGCAAGGGGAGCGCCGCCGCCGGTTTCGTCAAGAACGAACAGGGGCCGGTCCTGGGGCCAATCGGCCAGCAGAGCGTCGAGATCGGTCATGTCGGAAACCTCGGGCAGGGTCAGGCGCTCGCATTGTTCCGCCGCCTCTACCGCCTGGGCGCGGAGGCGTTCCGTGTTCGTGCGCCCGGTCTGGGTATTGGCCGTGGCGACGGGCATCAGGCGCGATGCCCCCAGTTCCGTCGCCTTTTGGATGATGAAATCCGTGCCGGTCTTCTTCACCGGTGCGAAGGCAAGCCAAGGGCCCGCAGCTTCAGTCTGATCGCGGGTTTTTTCCCGGACGGTCATCTCGGCCGCGCGTTTGTCCATGCGCGCGACCTCGGCCCGCCATTCGCCGTCACGGCCATTGAACAGCAGGACCGGATCGCCCACGCCTAAACGCATGACCCGGCCCAGGTAATGGGCCTGGTCGGCCGTCGCCTCGACGGCGGCACCGGCCCCGAGGGGGCTGTCGACGTAGAGGCGGATCCCTGCCGCCATGGCGCTTTTCCCCTTTGAATGTGCTCGGTCCCGACCCTATTACTTGAGGCCATGGATGAGCGACAACAAGTTTCCGCCTCGGACATTCCGCCGCAAAGCTGGATCGACCGGATCCCGGGGGAAGGTCTCAGGCCCTATCTGCGCCTCGCGCGCCTGGACCGGCCCATCGGCACCTGGCTGCTGCTGCTGCCCTGCTGGTGGGCGACGGCGATGGCCGCACCGGGCTGGCCCGATCCCTGGTTCATGGCTCTGTTCGCCGTGGGGGCGCTGGTCATGCGGGGGGCGGGCTGTACAGTCAACGACATCGCCGACCGGGATTTCGACCGCAAGGTCGCGCGCACGGCCACGCGGCCCATCACGTCCGGTCAGGTCTCGGTCATCCAGGCCTTCGCCTTCCTGGCATTGCAGCTCGCCATCGGGCTCGCCGTGCTGCTGCAGTTCAACACCTACACGGTGATCCTGGGCGCCTCATCCTTGGTCCTAGTCGCGATCTATCCTTTCGCCAAGCGGGTCACCTATTGGCCCCAGTTCGTGTTGGGCCTGACCTTCAACTGGGGCGCCCTGGTCGGCTGGGCCGCGGTCACAGGCGGGCTGGAGACACCGGCGGTGCTGCTTTATGCCGCGGGCCTGCTGTGGACGATGGGCTACGACACCATCTACGCCCATCAGGACAAGGAAGACGACATCCTGGTCGGCGTCAAATCGACGGCGCTCAAATTCGGTGATGCGACCCGCCCCTGGCTGGCCGCGTTCTACGGCGGTACAATCACCCTTTTGGCGGCGGCGGGCGTGCACGCCGCCCTGCACCCGGTTTATTTCGCCGGCCTGGCCGTGGCCGCCCTGCATCTTACCTGGCAGGTTCGCGGCCTCGATCTCGATAATGCCAAGGTCTGCCTGGCGCGGTTCAAGTCGAACCGGGATTTCGGGCTGATCGTGCTGGCCGCCATCATCGCCGGTCGGCTTGTCGGCGGCGCCGGCTGAGACAGCGGTAAAGCTGCCAGGGCGTCAGCACCCAGGGTTCCCGCAGGCCGAGCACCCGTTTGACCGCCTCGACACAGGTATAGGGGCGCCAGGCCTGGGCGCGGGGTGGCGGCACCCGGGGCCGCGCCAGGCAAAGTCGGCAGCCCCGGCGACGAAACACGCGCAGCAGCCCCAACAACGGATAGGCACCCATGGCCGTGGCGAAGGTGTAATGGGCCATGGGATCGTAATAGAGCCAATTGCCCTGCGTGCGCAGCAGCACGAAGCAATGACGGAACCCGGGCTTCAACAGGCGCAGCCAGGGCAGGGTCGCCCGCCCGGTGAAGGCGACCACGGCCAGGTCCGGGCCGGCCAGGGCCTTGTCGTCGCTCATGCCAGGATGCCCTTGCGGCGTAGCACCGTCGTCATGCGGTCGAGCGCTTCGTCCCACAGACGGGCGGGCCAGGCCTCGTCGCGCAGGCGGGCGTCGGGGGGGCGATCGCGGGCGCCGAATTCCAACAAGGTACGCAGATGCAGTCCCTTAAGCACCCGCGCCCGCACCAGGGAGACGGCGGCAAGGTAGACGTCATCGGCTTCGCACGGCCGGGCCATGCCGCCGCCGCCCTCGAACCGCTGGCCGTCGCGTCGCGCCCGATGGGCGCGCATGAACCAGAACCAGGCCTCTTCCGCCGTGTCGAAGGGGCGGACCGCGCCAGCCGGCTGAGGGCGCGGGAAATAGCGTTTGCGTTTCACGGGGGGCGGCCTCCTCACGGCTTGAAGCAAAAAGAACATTTCAAGAACAAATGTAAATAACCAGCCTAAAATTCCCATGTCAATAATTATTGAGGTTGATTTTCCTATGCATCTTACAGACTCACTCTTCCTGAAAATCGGCCAGGCATGACGATTCGCTATGGAAATCGGCCGCAAATTGTAAGACAATGTTCCCATGTTGCGGCATTCAAGCGTATGGCATGCAGTTGACCGGCTGGCCCGCGAACATGGCCTGTCGACCTCCGGGCTTGCCCGCAAGGCCGGCCTCGACCCCACCACCTTCAACAAGAGCAAGCGCACCACGCGCGACGGCAAGCTGCGCTGGCCATCGACGGAAAGCATCGCCAAGATTCTGCAGGCCACGGGGGCCAGCCTGTCGGAATGGGTGTCCTACGTGGACGAGACCGAAGGCGGCGGCGTCTACCGCAACGTGCCCCTGATCGGCTTCGCCCAGGCCGGAAATTCAGGGTTCTTCGACGATGCTGGATATCCCGTGGGCGGCGGCTGGGATGAAATCCCCTTCCCCGGCCTGAACGATCCCAACACCTTCGCCCTGGAAATCAACGGCGACAGCATGGAACCCGTGTTCCGTGACGGCGATACCATCATCGTCGCCCCCCATGCCTCAGTCCGGCGCGGCGACCGCGTCGTCGTCAAGACGACGGAAGGCGAGGTCATGGCCAAGGTGCTGATCCGCCGCACGGCACGTCACATTGACCTGCAATCCCTGAACCCGGCGCACGAGGACCGATCCCTGGACCTTGCCCAGGTCGAATGGATTTCCCGCGTCGTCTGGGCCAGCCAGTAGGCCTTCACCCCCCGGGATAACTTTCCGTCAGACGCCGAAATTCCACCACAAAGAACTGTAATTACTTGATTTTCCGCCCCACCCTTGGCCTTTCGGCCCCCAAGGGTTATGCTGCATGTGCGAAGAGAGTGGCGCTGGCTTTGGGAGTTTTGAAAGGCCGATGCCATGAAATATGGACAAAGTAGAGGCGGCAACGCCATCAGTTGGGTCGACGGCGAGTGGCACGATGACGAGCCCGCCGTCGCCAAGGCGAGCGATCACGCCATGTGGCTGGGGTCCGCCGTGTTTGACGGGGCCCGGTCGATGGCCGGCAAGGTTCCTGATCTGGAAGCCCATTGCGCGCGTGCCATCCAGTCGGCCCGCATCATGGGCATGGCACCTGACGTGACGACGGAAGACATCGTCGAGTTGTCCCTTGAAGGCATCCAGCAGTTCCCCGACGACGCCCAACTGTACATCTGCCCTCTGTTCTATGCCTCGGGCGGGTTCGTCGTGCCCGACCCGGCATCGACCCATTTCGTCCTGACGGTGGAAGAATCGACCCTGCCCGCACCGACCGGCTTCAAGGCCTGCCTGTCGCCGTTCCGCCGCCCAGCCGCCGACATGGCGCCGACCGGCGCCAAGGCCGCCTGCCTGTACCCCAACGTGTCGCGCGCCGTGGCCGACGCCAACGAACGCGGATTCGATACCGGCGTGATGCTCGACCCGGACGACAACGTGGCCGAGTTCTCGTCGGCCAATTTGTTCATGGTGAAGGACGGGGTCGTGCACACGCCGGCGCCCAACGGCACCTTCCTCGACGGCATTACCCGCCAGCGGGTGATCCAACTTCTGCGCGAGGCCGGGGTTGAGGTCGTGGAACGCCAGATCACCTATGACGACCTCACCGAGGCCGATGAGTTGTTCGCAACCGGTAACTATTCCAAGGTCATCCCCTGCACACAGTTGGACGACCGCCCCCTGCGGCCCGGTCCAGTATTCCAGGCCGCCCGCGACATGTATTTCACCTACGCCGAGGCCTGTTGAGACGTCACTTCCAGATCGGCTTACCCGATCCCGGCAGGCCGTAATCGGCCCATTTGCGGGTGACCTCGTCGATCACGTCATCCGACATGCGGATCTTGCGGCCCCATTCCCGGTGCGTTTCCGACCCCATCTTGGCCGTCGCGTCGATCCCCATCTTACTGCCCAGGCCCGGTTCGGGCGAGGCGAAATCCAGATAGTCGATGGGTGTGTTCTCGATCATCGTCACGTCGCGGGCAGGATCGACGTTGGTCGAAATCGCCCAGATCACGTCATTCCAGTCGCGGGCGTTGATGTCGGCGTCCACCACGATCACGAACTTGGTATAGGTGAACTGACGCAGGTAGGACCACACACCCATCATGATGCGTTTGGCATGACCGGCGTAAGCCTTCTTCATGGAGACCACCGCGACGCGGTAGGAACAGGCTTCCGGCGGCAGCCAGAAATCGACCACTTCGGGGAATTGCTGGCGGAACAGGGGCACGAAGACTTCGTTCAGACCTTCGCCCAGGATCGACGGCTCGTCCGGCGGGCGGCCCGTATAGGTCGAAAGATAAATGGGGTCCCGCCGCATGGTGATGGCCGAGACCGTGAACACGGGAAACGGCTCCACCGAATTGTAATATCCCGTGTGGTCGCCGTAGGGACCCTCGTCGCTGTAATCCTCCAGCGAGACATGGCCCTCGATGACGATCTCGGCCTCCGCCGGAACCTTCAGGGGCACGGTCTTGCAATCGACCAGATCAACCCGCTTGCCGCGCAGCATCCCCGCGAACTGATATTCCGACAGGGTATCCGGCACCGGCGTGACGGCGGCCAGAATGGTGCCCGGATCGGCGCCGATGACGGCGGCGGCGGGCAGCGGTTCCGGCCGAGTTTCCTTCCACCGGGCATGATGCTGCGCCCCGCCCCGATGCTTCAGCCAACGCATCAGGGTGGTATTCCGGCCCGTTACCTGCATGCGATAGATACCCAGGTTGAAGCCGTCGCGCTTGTCGCCGCCCTTCTGCCCAGCCTGGGGCCCCTGGGTCACGACCAGCGGCCAGGTAATCAGGGGCGCCGGCTCCCCGGGCCAGCAGGTCTGGATCGGCAGGGCCGACAGGTCGATATCGTCGCCTTTCAGCACGATTTCCTGGCAAGGTGCGGTCTTCACCGTTTTCGGCTTCATGGCGACCATGGTTTTCAGCAGCGGCAGCATGTCCATGGCCTGGCGCAGGTTTTCCGGCGGCTCAGGCTGGCGCAGGAAGGCCAGCGTCTCACCGACCTCGCGCAGCTCCGCCGGTTCGCGTTCCATGCCCCAGGCGACGCGCTCCACCGTGCCGAACAGATTGACCAGAACCGGCATGCCGTAACCCTTGCCGTCGTGCCGCACGACGTTCTCGAACAGCACGGCCGGGCCGCCCTCAGCGATCAGACGGGTCTGGATTTCCGTCATCTCCAGTTCCGGCGACACGGGGGTTTTGACGCGCACAAGGCGGCCCGCCGGCTCCAGCCGGTTGAAGATAAAATCCCTGAGCGAGGCATAAGCCATATGCGGTTTCCTGGCCGCCGGGGCAGGTTTTCCGGCGCGCGCCGACGTTAGCCGCTGAAACCATGGGGCAAAAGGTGAAAATGCCATCCCTTGCGCCAATTCTCCGCCAAACCGCGTTCAGTTGTCATGGGGGACAAAGGCGGATACCCTTTCCGATGCTGGTAAATGACATTAACTCCCTATAAACACCGGCAGATTAGGATTTCGAGGGATACCCGGTTGGAGAGGCCGGAAAAATTCCAGGGCTCGACGGGAAGTGAAGACCTCATTGGTGAAACATGTCCGGTGACGCAATGACTGCGCAGACCGATCCGGCGTTGAAAAATTTTCAGCGCCTGATTGATATTGGCATCGCGTTGTCAGCCGAACGCGACATCAACCGCTTGATGGAAAAGATTCTTTTGGAGGCCAAGGACCTGACCTCGGCCGACGGCGGGACCCTTTACATCAAGACGGAAGAGGACGCGCTGAAGTTCGAGATCATGCGCACCGATTCCCTCAACATCGCGCTGGGCGGCACCACGGGCAAGGACATCACCTTTCCACCGATCCGCCTGTTCGATCCGGAAACGGGCCAACCGAACCAGAAAAACATCGCCAGCTACTGCGCCCTGACCGGCGAATCGATCAACATCAAGGACGCCTACGAGGCTGAGAATTTCGACTTTTCCGGCACCAAGAAATTCGATGAGGGCACGGGCTACCGCTCAAAATCGTTCCTCACCGTGCCCCTGAAAAACAGCCAGGATGAAATCATCGGTGTCATCCAGCTGCTTAACGCCACTGATGCGTCGGGCACGGTCATCGAATTCTCCAAGGAAATTCAGCCCCTGGTCGAGGCCCTCGCCTCCCAGGCCGCCGTCGCCCTCGACAATCAGCAGTTGCTGGAAAGCCAGCGCAAGCTGTTGGAAAGTTTCATTGAGCTGATCGCGTCCGCGATTGACGCCAAGTCTCCCTATACCGGCGGCCACTGTCAGCGTGTGCCCGAATTGACCAAGATGCTGGCCAAGGCCGCCTGCGACGACAAGGACGGCCCGTTCAAGGATTTCGACCTGACCGAAGAGCAGTGGTACGAACTGCACATCGGGGCATGGTTGCACGACTGCGGCAAGGTCACGACGCCGGAATACGTCGTCGATAAAGCCGTGAAGCTGGAAACCATCTACAACCGGGTTCACGAGGTGCGCATGCGCTTCGAGGTGGTCAAGCGCGAAGCCGAAATCGAGTACTACAAGGCGCTGCTTGAGGGCCGAGGCGACCCGGACGCGCTGAAGGCCGAACTGGACGCGACCCTGGCCAAGATCGACGCGGACTGGGAATTCGTCGCCAAGGCCAACGTCGGCGACGAATTCATGGCGCCCGAGGACCAGGAACGCATCCGCGAGATCGCTCAGACCCAGTGGACGCGAACTTTGGACGACCGCCTGGGCCTGTCGTTCGAGGAACGCAAGCGCAAGGACCGCACGCCGCCCGTACCGGTGCCGGCCAAGGAATACCTGCTGGCTGACCGCGACGACCATGTCGTTTTCCGCGACGCGCTGGAGCCCGCCGCCCAGCCCGACAACCCCTTCGGCTTCAAGCTGAACATCCCTGAGCACAAGTACAATTTCGGCGAAATCTATAACCTATGCATCGCCCGCGGGACGCTGACCGAGGAAGAGCGCTTCAAGATCAACGACCACATCGTGCAGACGATCATCATGCTGGAACAGCTGCCCTTCCCCAAACATCTGAAGCGGGTACCGGAATACGCTGGTGGCCACCACGAAAAGATGGATGGCACGGGCTATCCCCGGAAGCTGACCGAGGATCAGATGTCCGTGCCCGCGCGCATCATGGCCATCGCCGACATCTTCGAGGCCCTGACCGCCGCCGACCGCCCCTACAAGGACCCCAAGAAGCTGTCGGACAGCATCAAAATCATGTCGTTCATGAAAAAGGACGCGCATATCGACAGCGAATTGTTCAAGTTGTTCCTGACTTCCGGCGTGTTCCAGGAATACGCCGACAGGTTCCTGGAGCCCTATCAGATCGACGACGTGGACATCGCCAAATACCTTGAATAACCCGCCCGCCCCACCCGATCGTCCACGCCGCCCCCGATCCGTTTCCCGGGCGCTGGCCTATCCTTATGACGTGCCCGACCGCTCATTCGTGATCCACGCGGGCCATGTCCAGCCGATCGAAAACGATGCCCATCTCCACGACCTCGCGGGCGGCGACCTGGCCCATCGCGTACCGGTGATCGCCTGCGGCTCGAACCAGGCGCCGTCGGCGCTGGCCTGGAAATTTGCCCGGCCCGAGGACGGCCCCATCCCCGTGGTGCGCCTGGAGTTGAAGAATTTCGACAGCGTCTATTGCGCCCATTTCGCGCGCTACGGATCGGTTCCGGCAACCCTGCATCCCGCCCCCGGCACCATAGTATCGTTGTTCGTCAATTGGCTGACCCCGGCCCAGCTCGCCCATATGCACACCACGGAGACCACGCGCGGCAATTATGTTTACGGCGAGTTGGCGGAGCTTGAGGCCGAGGTTGAATTCGGCCCCGCCGTGAGCCGCGCCGGCGCCTATATCTGCACCCGGGGGGCGCTCGCCATTGACGGCCGCCCGGTGCCGCTTGCCGAGATTCCGGCCCGGGATCGCAGCCATCCCGCCTTGGCTCAACGCGACCTGATCCAGCGCCTGGTCGCCCTGCACGGCCTGGCCGACACGGTCGAAACTTTTGTTCAGCGCAACCTCGACGATGAGGACGAACGGGCCCGCCGCGCGGCCCTGCTGCACCGGGACGCCCTGCCCTTCGATTACCCGGCCTTCCAGCCGGCGGGCTGACTCATCCCGCGAATCGTGGGGCCGGCGAGGTGATGCCGCATCGCCGCATCGCCGCCGCCCGGCCCCGGCCAGGGCCCCGCAGACGGGCGATTGGGCCATTCCCCTGTGCAAAATCGGCATGGGCGGGTATTTTTTCCGGTTATGGAACAGTTTCTGTCGGACTTGGTACTGATCCGTGACGGGGTGCTGAACTCGACCGCGGACCTGTGGGTGCCGCTGGTGGAAACCGTCGCGACGATGCCGACCTGGGTGCTTGCCGCAGCCGGGGCTGGGGCGTTGGCGCTAATCGGCGTACTGCTGTTCGGTGGCCGCAGGCTTCGCGGCGGCGACCGCCTGGACCGTCCCGATCCCATCCTGCGCAGCCAGCCGACCGCGGCGGACACGTCCCCGGTCGACGTAATGGCGCCCGCGCCCATGGGGCCCACCCCCCTGCCCGACACGCCCGAGATTCAGGGCCTGGCCGAAATTCTCGCCGACCAAGGGGTCGACGATCAGGCACGTGACGGGCGGCTGAGGTCTTTCGCGGGCGAACTGGACGACCTGCGCGCGCGGCTCGGCACCGTCAGTGCCGGGTCACCGGCGGCAGCCAAGCTGCTGCATGACGCCCGGGGCGCCATCGCTTCCGGCGACATCGCCCGCGGCACGGACCTGCTGGTCCGCGCCGCCGAGGAAGAGGACACCACCGGCCACAAACATGCCTGGACCGCCGGCATCCATGGCCGCGCCGCGGCCTTGGCCCGCCTGGTCGCGGGCGACCTTCTGGCGGCGCGTGGCGACGCGGAAGAGGCCACGACCCTGTTCCGGCTGGCCGCCGACGCCGTGCCCGAGGACGACCTGGAACTTCGGGTCGAATGTCTGGGCCGACTGGGCGCCCTGGCCCACGACCGGGAGGACTACAAAGCCGCGCGCAAGCATTTCGCCGCCGCTTTGGACCTGCTCGAAAAATCCGGCGCCGACGGCCACCCCGACCTGGGCGGCATCCTCAACAACTTAGGATTGGCCTGCGACCTGGCCGGCGACGCCAAGGCCGCGGAACTGTATTATCAGCGCGCCCTTGCCGCCGACGAGACAACCTGGGGCGACAATCATCTCAACGTCGCCGCCGTGGTCAACAACCTGGGCCTCTATTACCGGCGTCGGGGCAAGACCCAAGCGGCGGAGCCCCTGTTCCGCCGCGCCGTCGCGATCAAAGAAAAGCACCTGATGCCGGGCGATGCCTCGCTCGCCCTCAGTCAGGTCAACCTTGCCGCCGCCCTCCGTGCATTGGG
The DNA here is from genome assembly GCA_048263775.1 of Rhodospirillales bacterium. Lineage (GTDB taxonomy): Bacteria > Pseudomonadota > Alphaproteobacteria > Rhodospirillales > Casp-alpha2 > UBA1479. The sequence continues at coordinate 99,647 of JBLXDU010000002.1, read as the reverse complement.
GCGCGAGGAAGATGCCCAGGACCTGGAACGTCGGGCCGGCCTGCCCCCGCCCGAGCCGCCGGAAACCGAGGAGCCCGCGGAAGAGGATTCCCCGAAAACCGGTGAGGACGGCGGCGAATCGGCGTTCCCGGAAGACACCGACACGAACGGACGACCCGTGCCCGCCGGTTGACGCGGCGTCACCCTTTCCCCCGATCCTGAAACCTGTATAGTCGGCCAACTTTCCCGCCCGGAGGCAATGACCAGACGGCGAAAGACCTGACCATTCCGTCGGCAATGGCGCCGGCGGTCGCTCGAAGGCAAGGACCAAGCGAATGCCCAACTCGACTGACACAACCCAAAAAACCGGCATCATGATCTGCGGCCACGGCAGCCGCGACCAGGGGGCCGTCGATGAATTCGGCACCCTAGCAGGCCATCTGGCCAAGCGATTCCCCGAATACGACGTAGAAAGCGGATTCCTGGAATTCGCCACCCCTGTCATCCGCACGGGCCTGGACAAGCTGAGGGACCGGGGTGTCAACCGCATCATCTGCGTGCCGGGCATGCTGTTCGCGGCGGGACATGTGAAAAACGACCTGCCGTCGGAGATCAACAGCTTCGCCCATGCGCACCCGGACCTGGATGTGCGCTTCGGACGCGAACTGGCGATCGATGCCCGACTTCTGCGCGCGGCAAAGGTCCGCATCGAAGAAGCCGAGGCCGCCGCCAACGCGACCGGCGAGATTGCCCGCAAGGACACGCTTCTGATGGTGGTCGGGCGCGGCACCAACGATTCGGACGCCAATTCCAACGTCAACAAGGTCGCCCGCATGTTGTGGGAAGGCATGGATTTCGGCTGGGCCGAAGTCAGCTATTCCGGCGTCGCCTATCCGCTTGTCGACGAAGGATTGAACAAGGCGGTGAAGCTCGGCTTCAAGCGCATCATCGTGTTCCCCTATTTCCTGTTCACCGGCATCCTGGTCAACCGCATCTACCGCTGGGCCGACGACTGCGCCCTGGCCCATCCCGACGTCCAGGTCGTCAAGGCGCCCTATCTGAACGACCACGAAGACCTGATCGACTGTTTCGCCGACCGGGTCGAGGAAGCGCTGAACGGCGACAACAAGATGAACTGCCTGCTGTGCAAGTACCGGGAGCAGATCATCGGCTACGAAGACGACCAGGGTGCGGCCCAGGTCGGCCACCACCACCATGTGGTCGGCATCGGCACGGACGGCCACGGCGCGGCCGACCACGGCATCCATCACGGCAAGCACGGCCATCATCACGGCAAGCACGGCCATCATCACGGTCATGACCATGGCCATGACCACGGACACGATCATGGCCATGGGCACCCCCATCCGCATTCCCACGATTCCGATAGCTAAGCATCGGGGACGCGTTTGATGTTCGATTACGTCCGCGACCCGGCGGAGATCTACCGTCGTTCCTTCGCCGCCATCGAGGCGGCGGCGGATTTGTCGCGTTTCCAGGGTGCGGAGCGCAGCCTGGCCGTGCGCCTAATCCACGCCTGCGGCATGGCCGACATCGCGGCGGACCTGGTGATGTCGGCTGACCCGGCCCAGGCCGGCCGGGCCGCCCTCGCGGCGGGGGCCCCCATCTTGGTCGATGCGGAAATGGTCGCCCGCGGCATCATCGCCCATCGCCTGCCTGCGGGAAATCGGATCATCTGCACCCTGAATGACGATGGCGTGCGCGAACATGCGGCAGACCTTGGCACAACCCGCTCCGCCGCCGCCGTCGACGCCTGGGCACCCCATCTGGCGGGGGCGGTGGTCGCCATCGGCAATGCGCCGACGGCCTTGTTCCGGTTGTTAGAACTGCTCGCCGAGGGTGCGCCCCGACCGGCGGTCATCCTGGGCTTTCCCGTGGGCTTCATCGGCGCGGCGGAATCGAAACAGGCCCTGATCGACCATGCGGGCGACATTCCCGTCGCCACCCTGCCGGGGCAGCGCGGCGGCAGTGCGCTCGCCGCCGCCGCCGTGAACGCGCTTTGCCCCGCCCCTGAACAGCCGGAGGCACAAAATGGATAGATGGCTTTCCGTGATCGGCATTGGCGAGGACGGATTGGACGGCCTGAGTACCCACGCCCGCGCCCTGATCGAAGCCGCCGATGTCCTGGTCGGCGGCGACCGTCACCTGGGCAAACTGTCCCCCGATGCCCGGCCGCGCGTGACCTGGGCCAACGGCCTGGACGCGGGGATCGCCGCCATCGAACAACACGCGGGCAGGCAGGTCTGCGTGCTCGCCTCGGGCGATCCGCTCAACTTCGGCATCGGCAAGCGCCTGGTCGCGCGCTTCGGCATCGAAACCATGAACATCCTGCCCGCCCCCGGCGCCTTCGCCCTGTTGGCGGCGCGCATGGGCTGGTCATTGGCCGACGGCACCCTGCGCACGGTCAGCTGCCACGCCTTCCCGGTCGAGGTTCTGAACCGCCATCTGCTGCCGGGCCTACGGCTGTTGATCCTGGCCCGCAACGGCGAGACCCCGGCGCGCGCGGCGGACCTGCTGTGCCGGCGCGGCTTCGGCGAAAGCCCCATGACCGTGTTCGAACACATGGGCGGGCCCGATGAAGGGCGCTACGACACCGTGGCTGAGGAATGGGAAGGACGGCGGGTCAAGGACCTGAACGTCATCGCCTTTCACCTGTGGCCGAGCCCCGGCGCGACGGTCTGGCCGGAAACGCCAGGCCTGCCCGAGGCCGCCTTTCGCCACGACGGCAAGATCACCAAGCGCGAGGTCCGCGCCGCGACCTTGGCCCGGCTTGCGCCCTTGCCGGGACAACTGCTGTGGGACGTGGGCGCCGGGTCGGGGGCGGTCGCCATTGAATGGCTGCGCGCGGCGGCGGACGCGCAGGCGATCGCCATGGAACGCGATCCCGCCCGCTTCGACGACATCGAAGCCAATGCTTTGAACCTCGGCGTGCCGCATCTGAAACTCATCAAGGGCGACGCCCCCCAATGCTTCACGCAAGCGGGCGCCGCCCCCGACGCGGTCTTCGTCGGCGGCGGCCTGTCGCGGCCCGGCGTGATTGAAGGGGCTTTGGCCGCCCTTAAACCCGGCGGCCGCCTGGTCGCCAACGGCGTGACCCTGGAAGCCCAGGAGGCTTTGATTCAAAACCACCGGGCCCATGGCGGCGAGTTGACCCGCATCGCCGTCGCCCGCGCCGACGCGGTCGGCGGCCTAACCGGCATGCGGCCCCTGATGGACGTGCTGCAATGGGCGGTGACCAAACCATGAGCAAACCCGGCACCCTGTATGGCGTCGGCGTCGGCCCCGGCGACCCGGACCTGCTGACGCTGAAGGCCGTGAAGGTTATTGCCCAGGCCCCCGTCATCGCTTATCCGGCGGCAGCGGGCACGGACAGCCTGGCCCGCGCCATCGCGGCCCCTCATATCCCGGCGGGCAAGACGGAAATCGCCATCGTCACGCCCATGGTGCCGGGACGCTTTCCCGCCAACGACGTCTACGATGACTATGCCCGGGACATCGCGGGGCACCTCGCCGCCGGGCGCGACGTCGCGATCCTGTGCGAGGGTGATCCCTTTCTCTACGGCTCGTTCATGTATCTGTTCCTGCGCCTTGCCGAAGATTATCCGACCCGGGTCGTGCCCGGGGTGTCGTCGCTGGCCGCCTGCGCCGCCGTGGCGGGTGCTCCCCTAGTGTCGCGCAACCAGGTGCTGACTGTGATCCCGGGGCCGCTGGACGAGGCCGACCTGGAAGCCTGTCTGAAGAAATCCGAAGCCGCCGCCATCATGAAGGTCGGCCGACATCTGCCGAAGATCCGGGGCGTGATCGAAAAGCTCGGCCGGCTCGACCGCGCGCAATATGTGGAACGCGCGACCATGGCCGATCAGAAAGTCATGCCGCTGGCCGATGCCCCCGACACGGCCCCCTATTTTTCCATGATCCTGGTGCGCTCGCCCGAGGATGTTGAAACCACGGAGCCCCAGACATGACCACCACCCCGCCCGTCATCCTGGCCGTGACCGAACCGGGGGCGGCGCTGGCCCGCCGCCTGCAGGGCGTCATTCCGGGGGCGCTGGTCCATGGCCGGGTCGGCCGCGTTGCCGAGGCCGATGACTTCTTCGACGAAACCACAAGCCATGCCGCCCGCCTGTTTCAAGCCGGGCAACCCGTGATCGGCATCTTCGCCTCGGGCATTCTGATCCGCGCCCTGGCCCCGCTGCTAACCGACAAGGTCGCCGAGCCACCGGTGATTTCCGTGGCCGAGGACGGCAGCGCCGTGGTGCCGCTGTTGGGCGGACATTCCGGCGCCAACGTTCTGGCCCGCGAGATCGCCAAGGCCTTGGGCATCAGCGCCGCCGTGACCACGACCGGCGACCTGCGCCACGGCATTGGCGTCGACGACCCGCCCGCGGGCTGGATGGTCGCCAACCGCAAGAAGTCCCTTCCCGTCGCCGCCGCGCTCCTGGCGGGGGAGCCCGTGCGCCTGGACGTTCAGGCCGGGGATGCGGGCTGGCTCACCGAAGCCGGCCTGCCCATCGATCCGTCGGCACAGCCCGGCATCCTGGTGACCGATCGCGCTCAGGGGGACACGGACGATCTCGTGCTGCACCCGCCGGTGCTGGCCATCGGCGTCGGCTGCGAACGCGACGCCGATCCCGCCGAAGTCCGGGACCTTGTCACCGAGACCCTGGCCAAATACAGGCTGGCGACGGGTGCCGTCGCCTGCGTCGCCTCCATCGACGTGAAGATGGACGAGGCCGCCGTCAACGATCTCGGCGACGTCTTGGGTGTCCCGGTGCGGTTCTTCGACGCGGCGACGCTGGAGGCCGAAACGCCACGCCTCGCCAATCCGTCGGACATCGTGTTCAAGGAAGTCGGCTGCCATGGCGTTGCCGAAGGATCAGCCCTGGCCGCTGCAGGACCGGCGGCCGATCTGATCGTGGAAAAGACCAAATCCAAACGCGCCACCTGCGCGGTCGCAAGGGCCAGCGGCAACATCGACGCGTCGGCCGTGGGACGAGCGCGGGGACGGTTGACCGTGGTCGGCACCGGGCCGGGCACGCCCTTGTGGCGCACGCCCGCCGTCTCCCGTGCCGTGGCCGAGGCGACGGACCTAGTCGGCTACGGCCTGTACCTGGACCTGCTGGGCCCCGCCGCCGAAGGCAAGGCGTTGCATTCCTCGGACCTGTCGGAAGAAGAAGCCCGCGCCCGCAAGGCCCTCGACCTTGCCGCCGAGGGCAAACGGGTCGCCCTGGTCTGTTCCGGCGATCCCGGTGTCTATGCCCTGGCGACCCTGGTGGTGGAACTGATCGACCGCGGGAACGATCCCCGATGGAACCGCCTTGCCGTCACCATCGAGCCCGGCGTGAGCGCCCTGCAGGCCGCCGCAGCACGGGCGGGCGCGCCCCTGGGGCATGATTTCTGCGCCGTGTCGCTATCCGATCTGCTGACGCCTTGGGACATCATCGAAAAGCGCCTGCGGGCGGCGGCCGAGGGCGATTTCGTCATGGCGCTCTACAATCCCGTATCCAAGCGCCGGCGCTGGCAGCTGGAAAAGGCCCGCGACATCTTGCTGGCCCACCGCCCGCCGGAGACACCGGTGATCCTGGCCCGCAACCTGGGCCGCGACGGTGAGCGCATTCAGGTCATCGACCTGAAAGACCTGACGGCCGATATGGTCGACATGCTGACCCTGGTGATGATCGGATCATCCGACACCCGCGCGATCACCCGCGGCAACCGGCGTTGGGTCTATACCCCCCGGGGCTATGCCGGAAAAATGCAGAAGCAGGAGACCGGCACATGACCGTCCATTTCATCGGCGCCGGGCCGGGCGCGCCCGACCTGATCACCGTGCGCGGCCTGAACCTGATCAAGGCTTGTCCGGTCGTGCTTTACGCCGGGTCCCTGGTCCCGGCCGAGGTCGTGGCCGAAGCCCCCGAGGGTGCCCGGGTGATCGACACGGCCCCCATGAACCTGGATGAAATCATCGCCGAGATCGAAACGGCCCACGCCGCCGGACACGACGTCGCCCGCGTCCATTCCGGCGACCCGTCGATCTATGGCGCCGTCGCCGAACAGATGCGCCGGCTCGATGCGCTTGGCATTGACTACGACGTGACGCCGGGCGTGCCCGCCTTCGCCGCCGCCGCCGCCGCCCTGAAACGCGAATTGACCCTGCCCCAGGTCAGCCAGAGCATCATCCTGACCCGTACCTCGGTGCGGGCCTCGGACATGCCCAAGGGCGAAGACCTGGAAACCTTAGGGCGCAGCGGCGCCACGCTTGCCGTTCATTTGTCGGTCAACAACCTGGCCAAGGTGGTGCGGGACCTTACGCCGCACTACGGCGCCGACTGCCCCGTGGTCGTCGCCTATCGGGTGACCTGGCCGGACCAGCAGATGGTCGAGGGCACGCTCGCCGATATCCGGGAAAAGGTGAAGGCGGCGGGCTTCACCCGCACGGCGTTGATCCTCGTCGGCCGCACATTGGGCGAAACGGCGTTCGACGATTCCGCCCTTTACGCGGCCCATCACCACCACGTCCTGCGCCCCAAGAAGGCGCAGCCTTCCTAAAGACTGTCCAGCCAGGCGAGGGCCCCGTCGATGCTTTCGGCATGGGGCGGCGGCGGAAGGTCCGGCGGATCAATCAGGATTACACGCAAGCCCAGGTCCAACGCCGCATCGACCTTAGCCCGCGACGCGGCGCTGCCGCCGTTCTTGGCAACCAGGGTATCGATGGCGAATTGCTGCAAAATGCTGCGCTCGTCATCATAAGTTTCCGGGCGGCCGGTCAGAACCTCGCAGCGGTCAAACGGCGGCGGCGACGCGGGCGCGTCGATGAAGCGCAGCAAAAAGAACCGCTCAGTTAACGTGTTGAATTGACTAACCTCTTGCCGTCCGATAGCAAGAAAGATGCGCTGCCCGGCGTTTTCCAGCATCGATTTTGCTGCACTTATGCTGCACACATGCTGCATTGCAGCATTTTGCACAAATTGCCACGGCGGACGGGCCAGAACCAGGCGCGGGACGCGGGCAATTGTTGCGGCCTCTGCCGCGCTTTTCGAAATCTCGGCGGCGAAGGGATGGGTGGCGTCAATCAGGGCGGTAACGCCTTCGGCCCGGAGATAGTCGGCCAACCCGGCCGCGCCGCCGAAGCCGCCGGTCTGGACCTCGCCCACGGGCAGACGCGGGGTCGCCGTGCGCCCGGCCAGCGACGTGATGACGCGCATATCCGGCCAGCGCGCCTGCACGGCGGCGGCCAGGGCGCGGGCGTCCGCCGTGCCGCCCAAAATCAAGAGCGTCCTACCCACCGGCCCGCCCGGCGAGTTCTCCCTGGCGGTCGAATACCAGAACCTCGACCGCGACATCACCGGCAAGCGCCGCCAGGGCCACTTCCCGCGCACCCTGGGCGACACGGTCGGCCAGGGCCACGCCGGCAGCCTGGGCCAGGGTCAGGGCTTCCATGCCGGTGTTGGCGGTCTTGATGCGTTCGGCCAGGGCCGCGTCATCGGCCGCCAGCGCCGCCAATTTGTTCATGTCGAGGGATGAGCGCGCGGAATGCAGATCCAGATTCCCCTGCGCCAGTTTGGCCAATTTGCCGAAGCCGCCCGCGATGGTAAGACGCGGCAAAGGATGGCGGCGCAGGTATTTCAGCAATCCGCCCGCGAAATCGCCCATATCGATCAGCGCCATGTCCGGCAGATTATAGAGCGCCTTCACCGCCGCTTCCGAGGTCGACCCCGTGGCCGCCGCGATATGGGTAATTCCACCCGCCCGCGCCACGTCGACGCCGCGGTGGATCGAATGGATCCAGGACGCGCAGGAATAGGGAATGACGATGCCCGTAGTGCCCAGCACGGACAGCCCCCCGCGAATGCCGAGGCGCCCGTTCATGGTCTTTTCGGCCAACTGCTCGCCGTCCTTGATGGCGACCGTGATCTCGACGTCGCCGGGGCCGTTCAGGCGCCGGGACAAATCCTCGATCACGCCGGTCATCATCCTGCGCGGGCCCGGATTGATGGCGGGCTCGCCAACGGCCAAGGGCAGACCGGGCAGGGTCACCGTGCCCACACCCGGCCCGGCGCGAAAGGTGACGCCGGTCCCGGCGGGTCCCTTGCACAGGGAGACCGAGACCTCGGCCCCATGGGTCACATCCGGGTCGTCGCCCGCGTCCTTGATGACGGCGGCGGTCGCCGTGCCGTCGTCCAGGCCGGTGCGCACCAGATCAAAGGTCGGCTCCTCGCCACGCGGCAGGGTAATGGTGACGGCTTCCGGGAAGGCGCCTGTGACCAGGGCCTCATAGGCAGCCGCCGTCGCCGCCGTCGCACAGGCGCCGGTGGTCCAGCCACGTTTCAGGTTTCCATCCGGTTTGCGTGCGGGCATGGCGGGAATCTAGCGCATTGACCCGCCGTGACCCAAAGGGGAAAACAAAGAGAGGGAAAGCCTGTGCAACGAACCGCCCAAGGAGGAGTGACCCCATGGCCGATCAAGCGCCACCCCCGGGCCGGGACCCGAGCCTGTTCGACGCCTACGCGCCGGCCCAGATGGCGCGGCGGGTCGAGGTCGCCGGCGTGGCCAAGGCAGGGCTGCCTCTGTTGCCGCTGTTCACCCTGGCCCTGCTGGCCGGTGCCTTCATCGCCTTCGGCGCCATGCTGTTCACCCTGACCATGACCAACCACGGTCTGGGCCTGGGGCCGTCGCGCATCCTGGGCGGGATTACGTTCTCCCTCGGCCTGGTTCTGGTCGTGATCGGCGGGGCGGAACTGTTCACCGGCAACCTGCTACTGGTCATGGGCTGGGCCGACCGCAAGATCGCGACAGTGGCGCTGTTGCGCAATTGGGGCGTGGCCTATGTCGGCAATCTGGCCGGCGCCGTCGCCATGGCCATTCTGGCCTATTGGTCCGGCTACATGGACCTGGGGTCCGGCGCCGTCGGCGCGACGGCGGTCAAGATCGCGGCCGCCAAGGTCGAGTTGGATTTCACCACCGCCTTCGTGCGCGGCCTCATGTGCAACACCCTGGTCTGCCTCGCGGTCTGGCTGTGCTTCGCGGCCCATGACGTGATCGGCAAGATTTTCGCCATCCTATTCCCCATCACTGCCTTCGTCGCCCTGGGCTTCGAGCATTCGATCGCCAACATGTTCTTTATTCCCGTCGGCATGCTGGCGGCGGGCAACGACGCCTATCTCGCGGCGGCGGGCCTGCCGGGGGGTGTGGGTGGACTGACCCTTGCGGGTTTCATGGGCAATCTCGTGCCGGTGACGCTCGGCAACATGGTCGGCGGCGGATTGTTCGTGGCCGGAACCTACTACCTCGTCTATTTACGGCCACATTCCTAACCGACAAAGGTTGAATAGACGGACAAAGTTCGTACTTTCCCCACACGCTGTAACAGCCGGCAACGAGGCCATGACCAAGCAACCCAACAAAACCGTTTCCCGTCTGCGCCTGGTGCGCCGCATCGCCATCGGCCTGGCGGCCGTCATCCTGATCGCCGTTGCCGCCGTGATCGCGCAGCAGCGCCTGGCCGATTCACCCCGCACGGGCACCGCGCCCGAAGTGAAGATTGGCGGCCCCTTCACCCTGACCGACCATACCGGCCGCCAGGTGACGGAAAAGGATTTCCAGGGCAAGGCCATGCTGATCTTTTTCGGTTACACCTTCTGCCCGGACGTCTGTCCGACCTCGCTAACCGAAATTTCGGCGGCCATGGACAAGCTCGGCCCCATGGCGGCGCAGGTCGTGCCCATCCTGGTTTCCGTCGATCCGGAGCGCGACACGCCCGAGGTTCTGAAGGATTATGTCGCCCACTTCCATCCCAGCATCGTCGGCTTGACGGGCACGCCGGAACAGATCAAGCAAGCCGCCAAGGCCTACCGTGTGTTTTATGCCAAGGTCGTGGACGAAGGCGGGGATAAGGACGCCTATCTGATGGACCATTCATCGGTGATCTATCTGATGGGGCCGAACGGCAAGTTCCTGACCCATTTCAGCACCCAGACCGACGCCGAAACCATGGCGGCCAAGATCAAGTCCCTGCTGTGACGGGCGGGCTCCCGCCGGGGATCGTCATCGCCGCCCCGTCGTCGGGCAGCGGCAAGACGCTGTTGACCCTTGGCCTGCTGCGCCATTTCCGCGACACCGGTGTTGCCGCGGCTTCGGCTAAGGTCGGCCCCGATTATATCGATCCCGCCTTTCATCAGGCCGCCGGCGGCCGGCCCTGCCCCAATCTGGATCTTTGGGCCATGCGAGACGGGACCCTGGCATCCGTCCTGGCCGCATCCGCCAAGGGGGCGGACCTGATTGTCTGCGAAGGGGTCATGGGCCTGTTCGACGGCGCCAAGCTGGACGAGGGTTCGACCGCCGACGCGGCCCGCACCTTCGGCTGGCCGGTGATCCTGGTGGTCGATGCGGCGGCCCAGGGGGCGTCGGCGGCGGCCCTGGTCGGCGGCTTCGCCCGTCACCGCCCCGACGTCACCGTCGCCGGTGTGGTGTTCAACCGAACGGGCAGCACCCGGCACGCGGATATCCTCACTGCCGCTATGACCCAGGATCACCCGGACATTCCCGTGCTCGGCTGCCTGCCCCGGCTGGCGGACCTGACCCTGCCCGAACGCCACTTGGGTTTGGTGCAGGCGGGCGAGCATGGCGACCTGGAAGCCTTCCTGAATGCCGCCGCCGAAGCCGTCGCCGCCCATGTCGATACAGCCGCGCTCCGCACTCTGGCCCGCGCCACAAGCACCACCGAAAACACGGATGCCCTGCCGTTGTCGCCGTTGGGCCAAAAGATCGCGGTCGCCCGCGACCGGGCGTTTTCGTTCTGCTATCCGCATATGTTGGACGGCTGGCGCCATGCCGGGGCCGAAATCACCTTCTTTTCGCCGCTGGAAGACGAGGCGCCGGCGGCCGATGCCGACGCGGTCTATCTGCCCGGCGGCTATCCGGAACTGCACGCGGAGCGTCTGGCCGGAAACACCCGCTTCCTGGCCGGACTGCGCAGCGTGGCGGCGGCGGGGCATACCGTGTTCGGCGAATGCGGCGGCTACATGGTGCTGGGCGATACCTTGACTGATGCCGAGGGTCGAGCCCATGCCATGGCCGGGCTGCTGCCCGTTGAAACGTCGTTCGCCCAACGCAAACTGCACTTAGGCTACCGCCGCGCGGTCATCGCCGATGCCGGGCCGTTCGGGCCGGCCGGGACAGCGCTGCGCGGCCATGAATTCCATTACGCGACGATCATCGCCGAGGGCTTGGCCGAAGGCATTGATGCCCCTCTGTTCCACGTCTCCAACGTCGACGGTATGTATCTGGGCGCCTTGGGCCGGCGGCGGGGCAGTGTCATGGGATCGTTTGTCCATCTGATCGACCGGGAGGACGCGGCGCCTGAGGGCAGTATGCTGTCGGCCTTTATCGCCCCTTAAGGAAAGACAACGTCCATGTTCGGGCTGTTCAGGAAGAAGAAACGCGATCTACCGCCGCCGTTCTGGAAGACCAAGGGTCTTGCCGAAATGTCCAAGGGGGAATGGGAATCACTGTGCGACGGCTGCGGGCGCTGCTGCCTGAACAAGCTGGAAAACGAAGCGACGCGTGAGATTCTCTATACCGACGTCGCTTGCCGCCTTTTGGACACGGACAGCTGCCGCTGCTCCAGTTACGAAGACCGCAAGCGATTCGTCCCCGAATGCCAGATTTTGACACCGCGCATGGTCAAAAAACTGGGTTGGCTGCCGTCTACCTGCGCATACCGCTTGATTTCCGAAGGCCAGGACCTTTATTGGTGGCATCCCCTGGTTTCCGGCGATGCGGAAACGGTTCATTATGCAGGTATCTCGGTGCGCGGCCGCGTGGTTTCCGAACGCGATACCGACGATCTGGAAAATCATGTGGTGGGCTGGCCCAAATAGCCGCCCCGCCGCCCGGCAAGCAGGCCGGAAAGCGCTGCGAAGGAGAAAGACATGAGTGCGAGCAACCTGGAACTGACGGGCGTCTATGCCGCCGTCCTGACCCCGCAGCATGCGGATTTGAGCCCCGATCACGCCCGCATGGCGGCACATGCCAAATGGCTGCTGGCCAACGGCTGCGACGGCCTGGGCGTGCTGGGCACCACGGGCGAGGCCAATTCATTTTCCGTCGCCGAGCGCCTGGAAATTCTCGACAAGCTGGCCGAGAACGGCGTGCCGACCAAGCCCATGATGCCGGGCACCGGCTGCTGCGCCATTCCGGACACGGTCGAGATCACCAAGAAGGCGCTGGAAGTCGGCGCCGGCGCGGTGCTCATGCTGCCGCCGTTCTATTATAAGAATCAGTCCGACGAAGGTCTGTTCGCCGCCTATTCGGAAGTCATCCAGCGCATCGGCGACGACCGCCTGAAGATCTGCCTCTACCACTTCCCGCAGATGTCGGGCGTGCCGATTTCCATGAACCTGATCGGCATGCTGCGCAAGGAATACCCGAACACGGTCGTGGGGATGAAGGATTCGTCCGGCGTGCTGGAAAACATGCTGACGGCAGCCCGCGAATTCCCCGGCTTCTGCGTGTTCTCGGGCGCCGACGATCTGATGCTGCCGGTCCTGCGCGAAGGCGGGGCGGGCTGCATCACGGCCTGCGCCAACATCGCGTCCGACCTAGCCCAAGCGGTCTATTCCGAGTACCGCAAGAACGGCGACGACGGCAACGTGGAAGAACTTCAGAAGCCGCTGGCCGCCGTGCGCAAGATCATTTCCGGCTATCCGCTGATTCCGTCCCTGAAGGCCATGGTCGCCCGCCACACGGGCGATAACGCCTGGGCCAACATGCGCCCGCCGGTCATGCCCATGGACGCAGCCGCCACCCAGCGCCTGTATCAGGAATACGATGGCGCCGGCCTGGCCATGGCAGAAGCGGCCTGAGTTGACCGACGGCGGGAGCGGCCGGACCTTACAGACCCTGGGCCACGGCCTTGACCGCGCCGACGGCGGCACGGTGCCGCTCACCATCCGCCGCAACAAGCGCGCCAAGCGTCTGATCCTGCGTGCCGACCCGGCAACGGGGACGGCGGTGGTGACCTGCCCACCCTGGGTCTCGGACTCGGAGGCCCACGCCTTCGCCGAGAAACAGGCGGGTTGGGTCCACGCCCGTCTGGCCTCCGCCCCCAAGCCCCTGCCCTTCACCGACGGCCAGGTCATTCCCTATCTCGGCTGCCCGCATATGATCCGCCACCGCCCGGACGCGCGCGGCGGTGTTTGGGTCGAGGACAGCGGTGACCAAGGGGAAATCCACGTCACCGGCCAGGCCGAACATCTGCCACGGCGGCTTGCCGACTGGTTGAAGCGGGATGCCCGGCGCCGCATCCTTCCCTGTGTCGAGGACGCCACGGCGGCCCTCGGCGTCACCGCCGGGCGAATTACCCTGCGCGACACGAAAAGCCGCTGGGGCTCCTGCGCCGTTAACGGCAACCTGAACTTCTCCTGGCGCCTGGTGCTGGCCCCGGAACGGGTGCTGCGTTACGTCGTCGCCCATGAGGTCGCCCATATCCGCGAACACAACCACGGCCCCCGGTTCTGGGCTCTGGTGCGCGATCTGGCGGACGACATGGACGCCTGCCGAAAATGGCTGCGCGACGAGGGATCGGCGCTGTTTCTGGTCGGCCCTGTCTCGGATTAGAATTACCCCGCAAGCTTCGGATGGCCTGATCCAGGCCTTGGGCGTAGGCTTTCCCCATGGATCACACAACACACCAAGACCCGGCCCTTGATGACGACCGCTGGCGCCAAGTTCAGGACCGCCGCACCGGTGGCGATTTCGTCTATGCCGTCACCACCACGGGCGTCTATTGCACGCCGGGCTGTGCCTCGCGCCGGCCCAAGCGGGACAACGTCCGCTTCTTCGACACGGGCACGCAGGCGGAAAGTGCGGGGTTCCGCCCCTGTAAGCGCTGCCGCCCGGACAACGACCGCATCGTCGACCCGCGCCTTGCCGCCGTGGCCGAGGCCTGCCGCCTGATTGAGGCGGCCGAGATCCCCCCGCCCCTGGACACCCTGGCCGAGGCCACGGGCTACAGCCCTTTTCACCTGCAGCGCATGTTTCTGGCCATGGTCGGTGTCAGCCCCAAGCAATACGGCGACGCGGTGAAGGCGGAACGCCTGCGCCGGGGATTGAAGGCAGGCGGCGGCGTAGCGGGGGCGCTTTACGGCGCCGGATACGGCTCCGCATCCCGGGTCTATGAGAAATCCGCGGCGGTGCTGGGCATGACGCCGGCAAGCTATGCCGCCGGCGGACGCGGGGCCACGATCCGCTTTGCCATCGCAGAGGGACCTTTGGGCCAGGTACTGGCGGCGGCAACGGACAAGGGGCTCTGCATGGTTGCGCTGGCCGACGACGACGGCGCTCTGGAATCCGAACTGCGCCGTGATTTTCCCCTGGCCGAGATCACCCGCGACGACGCGACCCTGAAACCCCTGATGGAAGGCGTGGTCGCCTTTTTGGACGGGGCCGATACGGCGCAATCCCTGCCGCTGGACGTGCGGGCGACGGCCTTTCAATGGCGGGTCTGGCAGGCCCTGGCCGCGATCCCGGCGGGAGAGACGCGGACCTACGGTGAACTGGCGGCGGAACTAGGCAACGACGGCGCCGCCCGCGCCGTCGGCCGTGCCTGTGCAACCAACCCGGTCTCCCTGGTTATTCCCTGCCACCGCGCCGTAGGCTCCAACGGATCGCTGACAGGATACCGCTGGGGCGTCGCGCGGAAACGGGCACTTCTTGCCCGCGAACGGGGGCGGAAGACCTAAACGCCGCGCACCAACCGGTCCGCCGCCGCGCGGGCGAAGGTCAGAGTCTGTTTGCGCCGGCGGTTGCCGTTCATGGGCGTTTCGTCGGCCGACCTCAGGATCGCCCCGTCATGAGCATCCGCGACGATCAGCCCGGCATTCATCGGTAGGATGTCCTGGGGAAACCCTGGCGGCACGGCGAAATAGAACCCGTCGCAGAAATCTGGATATTCGTGCCATTTCCCGTCGGCGCGGAAATCCTCGACCGACGATTTAACCTCGACGAACAGAAACCGGCCCTGGCCGTTCAGGCCGGCCACGTCGATGCGACGGCGTGACGTCAGCTTGAATTCCGTGAGCGGGCTGAACCCCATGCGCCAGAGCAGGCGCACGACGCCCCGGGTCACGCCTTGGGTCACCTGCGGGCGTGGTGCGTCCGGCAGGGACAGATTATCGCGGGCATCAATTTCGTTCATCATATGTTCTTTTCCTGTCGACCTGATTACCCGTCCGGCGCGGATATGACAAGTCCTTGCCGCCAGGGTTGGGGAAGGCTAAGCATCCCCCATGCGACAGGCGCAGCATGAACTCGGCGTGGCCACCGATGGTCCCGGCCTTTACGAGATTACCCGTGACGTCGCGGCCTGGGCCGCTGGCCAGGGAATGACGACGGGGCTGCTGACCCTGTATTGCCGTCATACCAGCGCCTCCCTGACCATTCAGGAAAACGCCGACCCGGACGTATGCCGCGATCTGCAGACCTTTTTCGAACGACTGGTGAAGGAGGATCCCACCCTTTACCGCCACACCGCAGAAGGCCCCGACGACATGCCCGCCCATATCCGCAGCGCCCTGACCAACGTGCAGTTATCGATCCCCATGGCCGTTGGCCAAGTGATGCTCGGCACCTGGCAGGGCATTTATCTGTTCGAACACCGCCGCCAGGCACATCGCCGCCGGGTGTTGATGCACCTCGCGGGCGAATAGGATCAGCACATGGAAAACGGTTGGAAACTCGTCGTCATTCTGGTGCTCGCCGCCGTGGCTGGCGTCCTGCTGCGCCGTCGGTTCCTGACCGGCGACGCCCCCCTGCGCCATTGGTTCGACACCCGCGTGGCGCCGCTGGGCGGCAAATTGTTCACGGCCTTCTGCTTTCTTACGCTGGCGGCCTGGATCGCACTGTGGGCCGTCGCCAGCCCGGAAGAACGCGCCCGCTTGCCCGGTGAATTCCAGAAAGTTCTGAGATCCATGGAATGGGGACAGAAGGACAAGCCCGGTGCCGCAAATTCAGAGACCAAGGCCCCCGCCCCGGCACCCCCGGTCCACGGTCCGGAGCCGCCAAAGTGAAAAAGCAGAAGCGGCGGGCCAATCCGGGAGCATCGAAAAAGCGCAAGCGCGCGTCCCCGCCCGCGCCCGCGACAAAACCCCGCCCGCAGCCGCAACCGGCCCCGGCCGCGCCGGGACTTGCCGGCTTCGCCCCACCGGCCATTGATGCCTTGCTGGACACGGGCCGCCGGGCGCTGGCCCAAGGCGACTGGCGGGCGGCATTGGCCGCCGGGCGCGACGCCTTAATGGCCGCACCGGACGACGCGGACGCCCTCAACATCACCGGCGTCGCCGCCTTTCACCTGGGTGACCGGGCCGAGGCCTTGACCCTGTTCGACACGGCCCTGGCCTTTCATCCCGGCCACGGGGAGGCGTTGATGAATCGGGGTAACGTACTGTCCGACATGGGCCAGTGGGATGCCGCAGAGGCTGCCTATCGTGCAGTCCTGAGGACCGACCCAAACCATACGGGCGCGCGCTTCAACCTGGGCGTTCTGTTGGAGGTGTCGGGCAAGTTCACGGAGGCCGAAGCCGCCTTCCGCCACATTCTGGCCCATCAACCCGATCACGCCGAGGCGCTGTTCCACCTGGGAAATATCCTGAAGGCCTTGAACCGTCTGTCCGATGCCCTTGCCCAGTATGACGCGGCCCTCAAGGCCCAGCCGGGTCATGCCGGCGCGGCGACCAACCGGGGTGCCGTGCTGCAGGAAACGGGCAAGCCATTGGAGGCCCGCGCCGCCTATGCCCAGGCCCTGGCGGCGGAACCGAACAGCCCCGATGCGCGCTACAACCTGGGCACCCTGTTGCAGGAGACGGGCCATCCGGAAGAAGCCATCACCGAGTACGAGGCCGTGCTGACCCGCAAACCCGGCCATGCGGGCGCCCAGGTCAACATCGCCTATGCGCTGCGCGAACTGGGGCGACTGGACGATGCCCTCGAAGCCTCGCGAAAAGCCATCGCCCTCGCCCCCGATTACGATAAGGCCCGGGTCAACCTGGGCGATCTTTTGCTGGAGATGCGCCGACCCGAGGATGCCGTAACTGAGACGGCGTCCTTTCTTGCCAGCCATCCGGGCAATACCTCGGCCCTGGCGTTCCAGGCCATCGCCATGAACGAAGCCGGCGACCGGGCCGGCGCGGCACGGCTGTTGGATTTTGAAAGATTGCTGAGGCCGATAGAGATTTCGCCGCCCGAGGGCTTTGCCAGCGTCGCCGATTTCAACGCCGCCTTGGCTCGCCATCTGCGCGCCCATCCGTCCCTCATCTATGCGCCCGCCAGTCACGCCACACGCCGGGGGCGCCATTCAGGGGAACTGACGATCGGCGACAAGGGCCCCGTGGCCGGGCTGGAACAAACCATTCTGAGGGCGGTTGAGGCCTATCGCCGGGCCCTGCCGCCGGAACCCGATCATCCGTTCCTGGCGCAGCGGCCGGACAAACTGGCACTGTCGATCTGGGGCGTGGTCATGGAAGACCGGGGCCATCAGATCGCCCATATCCACCCGGCGGCCTGGCTTTCCGGCGTCTATTATCCGGAAATTCCGGATGTCGTGCGCGACGACGATCCGGACCATCAGGGCTGGATCGAATTCGGTCGGCCGCCTGCGGATTTCCACACGACGCGGGAACCGATCACGACGCGGGCCCGCCCCCGGGAGGGGCTGATGCTGCTGTTTCCGAGCTACCTGTACCACGAGACGGTGCCGTTCCATGCCCCCGTGGAACGGCTCTCCGTCGCCTTCGACGTGATCGCGTCTTCCTGAAAATCATCAAAGTTTCTGGACGAAAACCGACAACGTCTATTGCGCCTGCGAAGACCCACGTTATACAGTTGCGTTATGTATTTTGCAGCGACTAGCAAGGGCGCCACGCCCCCGACACGCAAGCGCCGTTCCTCGCGCCTGCGGGGCGTGGCCAGTTCCCTCGTTCTTCTAAGCTATCTTATTCCCCTTCTCGCCGTCCTGGCGCTTCCAACCCCTCGATCGTCCGAAGAAGCCGATCTCTATGCCGATCTTCGCGCCGGAATCTGTTCACAGCAGCGCCCGCAAAGCAAAGACCCGTCCCAGAAAAGCAAACATAATGGGGCCCGCGGCACCTGCGTGCTCTGTGCCCATCCGGCGGCCTGTGCCCCCGACGGCCTGACCGCCCGCATCTGGCAGGTGCTGACCTGGAAACGTCTCCGCCCGCAACTTCCGGCGGCAGACCTTGTTTACAATGACCAGACGCCTGGCCGTGTTCAAGCGCCCCGCGGCCCGCCACACCTCTCCGCGTAAAACCGAACCCCGCCGTTCTGGCGGCTGTCCGACCCTGTTCTTCGAAATCGGAACCAGGATCGTAGCTGTCGTCCGGCTTGGATGATCGGGGCGTCACCTCGCGCACGCCCCTTCGCGGAGAATGAATACATGTCTATCAATACCCTTCGGGGCTGCCTGTCGGTAGCCGCCGCAATTGCGACCGTGGTCATCACGCACGGCACCACGCTGGCCCAGGAACCGACGAAAGACCCGATCCCGGCCGGCGCCCAACCTCCGAACACCGACGACACGGCCCCGGATGCCACGGTTACGTTGCCGGTCGTCCACGTCCATGGGACGCAACCGGCACCGAACCGGACGGCCCTGAACCCGATTGTTGACTATCTGTTTCCGGCGGCCGACGCGGCCGACGTGCTGCAGTCCATCCCCGGCATCAGCCTTGGCCGCATCGGCGGGCACGGTGGCGAGCCCTACATCCGGGGCCAGTCACAGACCCGGATCAACATTATCGACGACGGCGCCTTCATCCACGGCGGCTGCCCGAACCGGATGGACCCGCCGACCGCCTATCTGTCTGTGGACGGGATCGACAGCCTGATCGTCGACAAGGGATACGCCACCGTGACCAGCGGCCCCGGCGGGCCCGGCGGCACCGTGCGCGCCACGCGAAAATCCCCCGTCTTCCTTGGCGATAAGGCCTTTCAGGGCTCAGTCTACGGCGGGCTCAATTCCAACGCCTGGACGCGCAGCACCGGTGGCGACGTCGCCGCCGGGGCCGACTGGGGTTATCTGCGGGCGGAAGCGAACTATGAGTACGCCCAGGATTATCGTGACGGCGCCAACCGCAGCATCCGATCGTCCTTTTCCAGCCACGGCGGCCGGGCGGAGGTGGGCCTGACGCCAACCAATGATGACCTGATCCGCCTGAGCGTTCAGACGGAACGGCTGGAAGACGCCCTGTTCGCGGGAACCGGCATGGATTCGCCCTTGTCCGAAACTCTCGTCCTTCGAGGCAGTCTCGGGCACGACTTCGCGCCGGGCGGACTGATCAGCCGGCTCGACGTTTCCGCCTACGGCGGCGCAGTCGATCACGTCATGGACAACTACAGCCTGCGCACCCGAACCGGCACTGTCATGAAGGTCAATTCCGATTCCGACACTTTCGGCGGGGCATTGAGCCTGAATGGCGAAAGCCACGGCTTTAACTTTAAACTGGGCACCGACGTACAGGTCAACAACCGTGACGCCGTGCGCTTCATGGGGGCCCGGGAAGCCGTCAACAGCGACGACGAATCCCTCATCCAGTCCTACACCTGGCCGGACATCAACCTGTCGCAGGTCGGCCTGTATGCCGAGGTCGATCGCCCGCTGGCGCCGGGACATAACCTGATCGCTGGCCTGCGATATGATCGCGTCGACTTCTCCGCCGACAAAGCGGACCGGGTGGCGATCATGCCGGCGCAATCCGCAAACACCCTCTATCAGAACTATTACGGTGTGACGGCCAACGACCGTCATGAAAACAACGTCGGGGGGTTGCTTCGCTATCAGGTCAAACTGTCCGACGCCTACACCTTGTTTGCCGGCCTGTCCCGCAGCGTGCGGACCGCCGATGCGACGGAACGCGGCATCGCACAGAACAACGCCACAGCCGCCAGCCGTTGGATCGGCCGCCCCGACATCGCCCCTGAAAAGCATCATCAGGTCGACGTCGGCGTGGAAACCGCGTTATCCAACTGGTCGGTCGGCGGCACGGTCTACTACGACCGGGTCAATGATTTCATCCTGCGCGATAGGGCCCGCGGCCAAGACGGCATCCTGCTGAACGATGACGCCACGGTTTACCGCAACATTTCGGCCAACCTAGCCGGGCTCGAAGTCTCGGGCAGGGTCCACTTCAAGGAAAAATGGTCGTTCGCCGCACAAGCCGCGTTCACCTATGGCGAGAACGAGGACGACGACCGACCGATCGCCCAAATCCCGCCGTTGGAACTGACCGCGTCGCTTGAACGTCGCACCGAAGACCTGATGGTCGGCCTGCGCATGCGGGCCGCCAGTCGCCAGACCCGCGCCGATATCGAGGACGGCAACAACAGCGGTTTGGACCTGGAGAAAACAGGAGGGTATGCGGTCTTCGATCTGTACAGCGAAGTCGTCGCCTTTCATCCCGTATCGATCAGCTTTGGCATCACCAACCTATTCGACAAGGTTTATGCCAACCACCTGAGCCGGTCGAACGCCTTCGATCCGGAAGTGGTTCAGATCAACGAACCCGGACGGTCGTTCTTTTTAAGGGCCCATGCAACGTTCTGATCCGCATCCCGGCAGTCGTTGCCAATTCGAGGGACTGAGCCCGGCCGCAGGCCTGGCCGGGCTTTGGTCTCTCGGGCTCCATGCGATGCTGCTTGGCTGGTTCCTGATAACCGGCGGAAGCGCCCCGGGGGTGCCCCCGCCCGGGCCACCGATTGAAACACCGATCTATGTAACTCTGGTCGCCGAGCCCTCGCCTGAACTGGATGAGGTGCAAAACGCGCCTGCACTGGACTTGCCGGCGCCCGTTGACGCGGTCTTGCTTCCGGCGGCCCCGGTTCCGACCGCGACCGCGCCGGTCGCGGATGCTGCCGACATGGTTGAAGCGCCCCGACCGTCGCCGGTCGCGCAAACCATCCGGAAGCCTCGCCCCCGTTTGGTGACGGTTCACCCTCCGGCGCGGCCGCCCCGCCCTACACCGCCCCGCTCGGCGCCCAAGCCCCGGCTTGAGGCGCCGCCGACCGCTTGGGTCATGGCGACGGCGCCCGCCCTTGATACACGCGGCGCCGTCGCAAGAAAGGTCAGCACCGGGAGCGGCACAGCCGGCCTGATCGACCATCCCGCGACCTACCCCGACTATCTTTCCAACCCGGCGCCGGAATACCCCCGAAGCGAATTGCGCCGGGGCCGTGAGAGCGTGGTGGTGTTGACCGTTCGTGTCTCGGCCCAAGGCCGGGCGGAGAAGATCGCCGTAACCGGATCATCCGGCAGTCCGGCTTTCGATGAAGCGGCGGTTCGCGCCGTTCGCAGATGGCGGTTCGTCCCGGCGACCCGTTCCGGCAACCCGGTGGCGGGCTGGGTCAAGGTGCCGATCCGCTTTACCTTGACCCGCCGCTAGAAACCGGACGTCAGGCGGCCCTAAAAATTGCCTTCGACCACCGTCAGGCCAAGCACGTGCCAGGCCTGCATCCCGCCCCGGTAATAGAGAATCTTGTCCGCCGGATAGCCTTCGCGCAGCATCGCCTTGATGGCCATGGGGGACTGCCCACACCAGGGGCCGTTGCAGAACAACAGGACCTTTTCCGCCTTGGCGCAGTCCCATTTCTTGTCGGCGCCGCGGGTGCAGCCGATTTCATCGAGCCGTTCCGCCATCTGCGTGTAGGGCATGTTGATAGCCCCCGGGATGGTGCCCTTGACGTGCCATTCGACTGTGCGGCCGTCGATCATCTTGCCGCCGGCCTTGGCGAATTCCAAAAGCTCGACCTCGCCGACCGTGGTCACGCCGGGCGCCACCTGCATGGGCTGGATGCAGAACGGCGGGCATTTGCGCGACGTCTTGGCATAGGCCGAATCGATGGTGTTGTTGGTGTCCTGATTGCGCATGATCTTCACCGGACCGTCGGCGGTGGGCACGGTAACGCTGCCCATGCGGGCATTGATCTTGACCTCCAGGGCGTCGTCATCGGCGGCCGCCTGTGGTGGCGCCGAGACGGCGAGGGTGAACAGACAGACCAGGGCGATCAGGAGATGTTTCATGGGGCGGGTTCCTTGGATGTTTCCGTAGATGTTTCACAATGCCCGCAAGCGATACGACGGCATCACGCGCCGGCATTCATTTTATATTTGATGAATATGATGGCGGGACTTGTACACTCCCGCAAGTGTTAAATACGCCGCGACCAGAACCGCCGGCGGCCCCCGAAAGGGCGGACGGGAAGGCATGTGTCGGTTGAAGGAAATG
The DNA here is from genome assembly GCA_048263775.1 of Rhodospirillales bacterium. GTDB lineage: Bacteria > Pseudomonadota > Alphaproteobacteria > Rhodospirillales > Casp-alpha2 > UBA1479. Next base: position 77,355 of record JBLXDU010000002.1, on the reverse strand, counting down.
GTGCACCCGGCACGATTCGAACGTGCGACCTCTGCCTTCGGAGGGCAGCGCTCTATCCAGCTGAGCTACGGGTGCCTTGGTCGGCGCTGGCGCGAACGGGCGGACCATACCCCCAAGGTTCCGCGTATGGCAAGCTTCCCTTGGGCCCTTCGCGCGGTAGCGGGGATCGTGAAAAAGCTTTCCTTTTCCGCCGCCACCGGCTTTTGTAGTCGTCGGGGGAGGACAGAGAGCAAAAATAGGAGCCGCGCATGCGCTGCCTTTTCGCCCTGTCCCTCATTTTCTGCCTGTCCGGCACGGCCCAGGCATCGGACACCGCCCCCATCGGCATCGTCAAGGAAGTCATCGGCACCGCCACCATCTTGCAGGGGGATCGCAAGATCACGCCCCAGGTCGGCGCGGACATTTTTCTCAACGACGATGTCTCGACCGGCGCAAACGGCGGAATCGGCATCTCGCTCAACGACAGCACGACCCTGAGCCTGGGGGAAAACAGCCGCGTCCTGATCGACCGCTTCGTGTACGAGCCGCAGGCCAAAAAGGTCGGGTTCGGCATGCAGGTCCTGCACGGCACCCTGAGCTACCTGTCCGGCAAGATCGGCGCCATCGCGCCCGATCAGGTGAGCGTGGCGACGCCGAGCATGACCATCGGCATCCGTGGCACCAAGTTCCTGCTCAAAGTCAAACCGGTTCAATAACCGCCCCGGCGGCAAGCCCATGAGGCCCCCAGATGATTGAATTTCTCGTCGCCCTGTCCCTGATGATCGCGGCCGCCGCCGCCAACGACCCGCCCGACACCCTGGTCATTCTGCAGGCCGATCCCAACGGCGACGTCGGCCAGGTCGTCGTCACCGCGGGATCGGACAGTCAGACCCTGGATCAGGAAAACACCGGCGTCGGCGTCGACGCGGCCGGCACGCTGGGCGCCGTCACGGCCTATTCCAATGCGGAAATTCAGGGCCTGTTCGCCGGCGCCCTTGCCGCCCAACCGGCCCCGCCGAAAAGCTATCTTCTGTATTTCGATACCGGCAGCGACGTCCTGAGCCCGGCTGCCCGCGAGGCGCTGGCCCAGGCGCTGACTGATATCCGCAGCCGTCGCGCCGTGCGGATCAGCGTGGTCGGCCATACGGACCGGGTCGGCGGCGCCGAACTGAACGCCCGCATTGGCTTGGCCCGGGTTGATGCCGTGCGCACGGCCCTTGTTGCCGAGGGCGTCTCTGCCGACATTATCTCGGCAGTTTCCCACGGCGAGTACGATCCCCTGATCAAAACCGCGGACGAGGTGCCGGAGCCCCGCAACCGCCGCGTCGAGATTCTCGTCCGCTAGCGCCATCGGGGCCGGTGATCGGCGTTGCGTGCCTCTTCGTTCCACGGCACACTTTCCCGCATCCGCCGCCCGCCCGGGAATAACCGGCGCGGCGCGCGCCATTTGGGAGGACCAAATCATGACACGCATCACTTTTCCCCGCGCACTGACCATAGGTGCGGGGCTCCTTGCCGGTACCACCGCATTCACCGCCGCCCCGGCCCAGGCCGCCGAGGTCAAGGTCACACCCTTGGGAAGCCACGCAGGCGAATTCTGCCGCCAGGACCGAGCCCTGATTTTCGAGGACCCCGACGGCACGCGGCTGCTTTATGATCCGGGCCGCACGGTGGCCGGGGGCAGCGACCCGCGCCTGGGCAAGATCGACGCCGTTCTGGTCAGCCATATGCACGGCGACCATGCGGGCGACCGCCACTTGCCCGCCCCGGGGGCCGGCACCTGCGCCAAGCCCGACGTTTCGGCCAAGGCGACGCCCAATACCAACGCCGCCAATATCGCCATCGCCACGGGTGCAAAGATCGTGACCGGATCGGAAATGCCCAAGTTCTTCGCCGGCAAGCTGAAGGCCCTGGGTGGGGACCCCAAGAAATCCGTTCTGGTGCGCTTCGGCGCGTCGACCGCCGTCGGCGGCGTCACCATCACCACCGTGCCGGCCGTCCATTCCAACGGCGTCGCGGGGGCCATGGTCGGCGGCGATCTCGGCAAGATGCTGGATGCGGCGGGGCTGACCGCCTATGCCGGGCCGCCCACGGGCTACGTGCTGACCTTTTCCAACGGCCTGGTCACCTATCTGTCCGGCGACACCGGCGTGACGTCGGAACAGAAGACCGTGGTCGGCGATCAGTACAAGGCCCACTTGGTGGTCATGAACATCGGCGACACCTACACCACCGGCCCGATGGAGGCCGCCTATGTTATCAACGACCTGATCAAGCCGGCCTCCGTCATCGCGTCCCACGCCAACGAGACGGGGACCGAGGGCGGCAAGGTCGTCGGCAAGCGGACCCTGACCTTCATGAAGGCGGCCAAGGTGCCGGTGCATATCCCGCTGAGCGGCAGAACCATGGCCTTCGACGGCGTGGGGAAATGCACGGCGGGCTGCTGATCGCCTAGGGCTTTTCGGCCAGAGCCCCTTTCTCAAGCGCCCGGGTCGCCCGCCTGTCCGCGCCGGACGGCAGGGGGGCCTGGGCGTTTTCGATCCAGGCGTGGATGTCGCGCCACACGGTCTCGGCGTTGAGGTCACGCAGCAGCATGTGATAGCCGCCGTCGTAAAGCGCGAAGGTCTGGCGGTCCTTGGCCGCAGCCGGAAGGCGGCGCACCATTGCGAACGTCGGCCGGCCGGGAATGATGTCGTCCTTGGCGCCGTAAAGGATCAGCGCCTGTTCGGAAAACTTAGGGGCCGCGGCGAGCGCCCGATCCATCAATTCGACCAGGCCGTAAATGGTTTCGACCCGCGTGCGCTTGATGACCCGCCAGTCGCGGCCCAAGGCGCGCAGCATGTCGATGTTATCCGACGGCTGAATGTTGAGGCCCTGCGCCGTCAGACGGAAAGTCGGGATGGTATGGGCCGTGAGCCACAGCGCGCCCCGTTCGTACCACGCCATGGCGGCGCGGCCCCAGACGGCGGGGGCGGCCAGGATCATTCCGTCGGCGTCGGGTCGACTTTCCGCAGGCCCCGTCGCAGCAACCAGGGCGACGGCGCCGCCCATGCTTTCGCCCAGTACGTAGACGGGAACCCCCGGATGAGTTCGGCGCACAAGGACCGTGAAATCGGCGAGGTCGCGGGCATAGGCGTCGGCCCCGGCCCAAAGGCCGATCCCCACACCGTCGCCGAAGCCGCGCTGATCATAGGCGTAGGAGACAATGCCCCGGTCCGCCAGCCAGGCACCGGGTTCCGCGAAGAAATTGGAATAATCATTGAACCCGTGCATCGCCACGATCACGGCCTTGGCCGGCCCCTGGGGCTTCCATGACCGCACGGTCATACGGATGCCGTCACGGGCAACGAACCAATCCATCAGGAAGTGGGGTGTGGTCGCCGCCGGCCCCGCCGGATAGGTCAGCGGCACAGCGCAGGCCGCGAGCAGCCCGCAGAACGCCAGGGCGGCGAGCCGCCGCAGGAGGCCCCGGGTCATTTCCCGGCGGCCGCCCGGTCGCCGTCTGTGGGGCCGCCGGACGTCAGGCGCAGAAACACGTCTTCCAGCGCCGCTTCCTTGGTCGTCAGGTTGGTGATGACATAGCCCGCGTCCTGCATGGCGGCGATGATCTGGCCCGAATGGGCCTGCGACGGCGGAAAGGACACGGAAATCTGCCGGGGCGTGGGCAGGTCCGTGCGGAAGGTGCTCAGAACGTCCGGCACGTCGGTGATGTCGCGGTCGACGGTGATCAGCATTTCCTTGGAATCCAGGCGCGCCAGAAGTGCTGCCGTATCATCGCAGGCGACCAGTTCGCCATGGTTGATGATGGCGACCCGGTCGCAGAGCGCCTGGGCTTCTTCCAGATAATGGGTGGTCAGCAGAATCGTCGTGCCCCGCGCATTAAGATCGCGCATGGTCACCCAAAGCTGGCGGCGCAGTTCCACGTCAACCCCCGCCGTGGGTTCGTCCAGGATTAGCACCGGCGGAGAATGGACCATGGCCTTGGCGACCAGCATGCGCCGGCGCATGCCGCCCGACAACGAGCGGGCATAAGCATTTGCTTTATCGGCCAGGCCGACGGCGGCGAGAATCTCGTCGGAGCGGCGACGGCTGGCCGGCACGCCGAATAGGCCGGCCTGAACCTCCAGCAGTTCGCGCGGCGTGAAAAACGGATCCAAGTTCAGTTCCTGGGGCACCACGCCGAGTGACAACCGCGCCGCCCGCATGTCACGGTCAATGTCATGGCCCCACACCCGGGCCTGGCCCGAGGATTTGATGACCAAACCCGACAAAATGTTGATGAGTGTCGATTTGCCCGCCCCATTAGGGCCCAAAAGGGCAAAAAACGAGCCCCGGGGCACGTTCAGCGAAAGATCCTTGAGCGCGGCCACGGTCTGGCCCGTGTCCCCGGGCACATTGCCGCCGCGCCCGTAGACCTTACGTAAATGGCTGATTTCCACCGCGAATTCAGGCTGGCTCCGGGCGGTATCGGAAGTTTGGACCGTCATTGGCTCCTCGGGAGGGCGCCGGTACGCCGGACCGGATCGGCCGGCGGCGCCGGAATGATGCCGCTGCATATTGATTGTCGGGCCGCAATCGGTATCATCCGCTCAAGCGCAGGGTCAACGGTCATGGCCTGACCCGGGCGGACTGGAACAGCGAATCAAGGGATACGACATGGACCCGGAAGAACCCATCTACGTGGACACGCCGATCGTCGCCTGCGACGGAGGCGGCGGCGCGCTGGGCCACCCAAAGGTGTTCCTGAAGTTCGACGAAGAGGCGGAGGTCGTCTGCCCCTATTGCTCGAAACGCTATCTTCTCAACCCTGACGCCCCGGTCGCCAGCCACGGCCACTAGGCTGCGGCCTTGGTCTTCGCCAGGCCCAAGGGGATGGCTTAAATATCCTTGCCCCGGCAGGTTGACCGGTGGGGTGTTCTCGCCGCCGCAACGGCGCATATCTAATGCCCTTTCTTGCGCGATGACGAACGGCCGTTCGTCATAGATAAACCCTTCATGCCCGCCCGTCCGCCGGGCTATAACAGGGGGTGCGCCGACCCGGCCCGCCAGCCTGCATCCCCACCCACCGAAATGGATCCCCATGACCGATCAACGCGAACATGTCTTTCTGGTCGACGGCTCGGGCTTCATCTTCCGCGCCTATCACGCGCTGCCGCCGATGACGGCCCCCGACGGCACCCCGACCAACGCGGTGTTCGGGTTCACCAAGATGCTGATGAAGCTGGTCGAGGACACGGAGGCCGATTTCGTCGCCGTCATCTTCGATCGGGCGCGCAAGACCTTCCGCAACGACATCTACCCCGAATACAAAGCTCACCGCCCGCCCGCACCCGACGACCTGATCCCGCAGTTCGAACTGGTGCGCAAGGCGACCGAAGCGCTCAACGTGCCGGCCATCGACATGGACGGGTTCGAAGCCGATGACCTGATCGCAACCTACGCCCGCCAGGCCCGCGAACGGGGAGCAGAGGTGACCATCGTGTCTTCGGACAAGGACCTGATGCAACTGGTCGATGACAGCGTGGTCCTGTTCGACGCCATGAAGAACCGTGAGATCGGCCCCGAGCAGGTTATGGAAAAATTCGGTGTCGCGCCGGACAAGGTGATCGACGTGCAGGCCCTGGCCGGCGATTCGTCGGACAACGTGCCGGGCGTGGCCGGTATCGGTGTGAAAACGGCGGCGCAGTTGATCGGTGAATACGGCGACCTGGACACGCTGCTGGCCCGCGCGGAAGAAATCAAACAGCCCAAGCGGCGCCAATCCCTGATGGAACAGGCCGACATGGCGCGCATTTCGCGTGATCTGGTGACGCTCAGGGACGATGTGCCCACAACGCGGACCATCGACGAGATGCGCAAGAAGGCGCCGGATGCGGAAACCCTTCTGACCTTCCTGCGCGACCTCGGCTTCAAGTCCTTGGCGACCACGGTGGAAAGCCGCCTGGGCATGCCCGCGAATGGCAGCAACGGCGCAGCAACGCAGTCGTCCGCCGTGCTCGCCCCGCAGTACGACCTGGTGCAGACGCTCGACCAGCTTCAGCCCTGGATCAAGGCCGCCTACGCCACCGGCGTCGTCGCCGTGGATACGGAAACGGATGCGTTGGACGCCATGGGGGCGGGCCTGGTCGGCGTGTCGCTTTCGACCGAAGCGGGCCGCGCCTGCTACATCCCGCTGGCCCATGTGTCGGCCGTACCCCAGGGGCAATTAGACCTGGGTGACGGAGACGGCGGCGGCGAGAGTGCGCCGGAGCAGATTCCCCTGAAGGACGCCCTGGCGGCACTGAAACCGATGCTTGAGGATCCGTCGATCCTGAAGGTCGGCCAGAACATCAAGTACGACATCCAGGTGCTCGGCCGCTACGGCGTCGAGGTCACACCCGTGGATGACACCATGCTGCTGTCCTACGTGCTCGACGGTGGCCTGCACGGCCACGGCATGGACGACCTGGCCCGCGATTTCCTTGATTACGACACGATCAAGTTCAAGGATGTCGCCGGCACCGGCAAGGCCCAGGTGTCGTTCGACCGGGTGCCGCTGGACAAGGCGCTTGATTACGCCGCCGAGGACGCGGATATCACGCTGCGTCTGCATGGCGTGTTCAAGCCGCGTCTGGTGGCCGAACACATGGTCACCGTTTATGAGACCCTGGAACGGCCCCTGGTCCCGGTGCTGCGTGACATGGAACGGCGCGGCATCAAGGTCGACGCCGGCGTCCTCAGGGACCTGAGCGCCGATTTCGCCGCCCGCATGGACGATCTGGAGGGCGAGATTCATAAGCTTGCCGGCCGCGAGTTCAACATCGGGTCGCCCAAGCAACTTGGCGAAATCCTGTTCGATGAGATGAGCCTGGACGGCGGCAAGAAAACCAAGACCGGCGCCTATGCCACGGGGGCAGAGGTCCTCGAAGAACTGGCCGCCCAAGGCCATGAGCTGCCGCAGAAGGTTTTGGATTGGCGCCAATTGGCGAAGCTGAAAAGCACCTATACGGACACATTGGTCGGCCAGATCAATCCCAAGACCGGGCGGGTCCATACGAACTATGCCCAGGCCGTCGCGGCGACCGGGCGACTGTCGTCGTCGGACCCCAACCTGCAGAACATTCCGATCCGCTCCGAGGAAGGGCGCAAGATCCGCACCGCCTTCGTCGCCGACAAGGGATATACCCTGATGTCGGCGGACTATTCACAGATCGAACTGCGCCTGCTGGCCCATGTGGCGGGGATCGACGTTCTCAAGCAGGCGTTCCACGACGGCATCGACATTCACGCCCTGACGGCCAGTCAGGTGTTCGGCATTCCGGTCGAGGGCATGGACCCCATGGTCCGGCGCCGCGCCAAGGCCATCAACTTCGGCATCATCTATGGTATTTCCGCCTTCGGCCTGGCCCGTCAGCTGGGCATTTCCCGCGGTGAGGCGGGTGAGTACATCAATGCCTATTTCGAACAGTATCCGGGCATCAAGGCCTATATGGAGCGAACCAAGGAACAGGCCAAGAAGCAGGGCTTCGTGGAAACCACATTCGGGCGCAAATGCCATGTCCGCGGCATCAACGACCGCAACCCCAACATGCGGGGGTTTGCCGAGCGCGCCGCCATCAACGCGCCGATCCAGGGCGGGGCGGCCGACATCATCAAGCGCGCCATGATCCGCGTGCCGGATGCTCTCGAGGCGGCGGGCCTGGGTGCCCGCATGCTGCTGCAGGTCCATGACGAATTGATCTTCGAGGTTCCCGATACCGAGATCGAGGCGACCCGCGACGTGATCCGCAAGGTCATGTCCGGCGCGGCGCATCTCAGCGTGCCGCTCGACGTCGACATCGGCACCGGCGCCAATTGGGACGAGGCGCATTAGGCGGGGACAGCCTCGCCCTCGCTGCGTCCCCTCCGCTGCACGCTTTTACCTTTTCTTCATTTTATGGCACGGCCTTTGCTACGAAATTTTCGTGGGGACCGCTCGCGCGCGGGCAAAAGCAGAGGAGAGCAATCATGAAAATCGACAACGTCGCCAACATCCTGTTTCCGCAAAACACCAACAAGCCGACGGCAGCCGATGCGGGGTCCGGTTCCTTCGCCGAGATGATGGCCGCCTCCGTCGCGCCCCAGGGTGGCGACGAAACCGGCCTGCCCAAGACCGACCTGGACATCGTCCGCGAGAAGGGTTTCACCGCCTACGCGAAAGAAGTCGAGGAACGGAAGAGGGAAGAGCTGCGCGAAAAAATTCTCAACCGCATGGGTCTTTCCGAGGAAGATTTGGAGAAAATGCCAGCTGAACAGCGGGCAGCCATCGAGGACCTGATCGCCCAGGAAATTCAGCGCCGCATGCAGGCCAGCGCCGAATTAGAGAATGACAAGCCCGGCCTCCTTGGCGATGCGCCGGACTTGGCCCGCGACATCTCCGACACCAGCGGAACGGGCAGCGCAGGGTCGGTTCTGCTGGCTGCGATGGAAGCCCGGGATGCCCTGGACGATGACCCGGCGGCCGTCGCCGACGAATCAAAGGACGATAAATAAGTCCCAAAACTGCCAAGAGGTGCCGGCCCACCCCCGGCGTCCATGACTGGCTGGCCGGAATCAATTGCCGCCCAATTGGGAAAATTATGCCTAACCGGGAAAAATTTTCCCAGTTTCACGGCCTCATAGGCACGCCCACCAGGGGCATTTTTAACCCCATCGCACGTGGGGTTGCCTAATCACGCGCGCCCCGGCACCATTCGGGAAATTATAATATCCATGGGGAGAATGGTGATGATGAGGCACAAGCCCCTCATGCGCGCCTGCCTTCTGGCTGTCGGGCTGGCGGTCAGCGCCGGGCCCGCCGCGGCCGGGGCAGGGCACAATCACAACATCGATGTCGCGCAGGCCAAGACTTCGGAAATCACAATCGGCGCCCAACCGGTCGCCGGCAAGATCACCATGCTGATAGGGGTCGGCGGATTTTCCGGCGGCAACGTCGCGGTTCTGCCGGGGCCGGACGGCCTGCTGATCGTCGATGACAAGCTGGAAGCGTTTTCGGAGAAGCTAACGGCAGCGCTCAAACCGTTCGGCGGCGGGACGCCCAAATTCGTGCTCAACACCCATTGGCATTTCGACCATACGGGCGGCAACAAGCGTTTTGCCGAGGCGGTCATCATCGCCCATGACAACGTGCGCAAGCACATGGCCATGGATCAGGACTTCAAGGCCCTGGGCAAGACGATCCCCGCATCGCCGCCCGAAGCCCTGCCTGACGTCACCTACAACGACCGCATGACGGTTCATTTCAACGGCGAGGAAATCCAGCTTCTCCATCTGCCGGGCGGTCATACGGATGGCGACACGGTGGTCTATTTCAAGACGTCCAACGTCCTGCATCTGGGGGACCTGTTCTTCAACGGCATGTTCCCCTTCGTCGACGTGGCCCATGGCGGCAGTGCCCTCACCTTGGCGCGCAACATCCGCGACATCACCGGTCGTTTCCCGGCCGATGCCAAGATCATTCCCGGACACGGCCCCTTGGCGACCATGGCCGACCTCGAGGCCTATCTGGACATGCTGACATCGACGACAATGTTCGTGCAGAGCGCCGTCATGGAGGGCAAGGACCTGAAGGCCATTCAGGCCCAGGGTTTCCCCGAGCAGTGGAAAAAATGGGAATGGCCGTTCATTTCCCAGGCCATGTGGATCGATCTGATCCATCAGAGCCTCAATTAGAAACGGCCGGATAGAAACACACTGCGGCGGTCAGGCCGCCTGAACGTCCGCCCGGGCGGCGCGCGACCGCATCCGTATCTTTATCCAGGCGACAGCGCGATAGGCGAGCAGCAGACCTGCGATCCCACCATAGATCAGGGGTTCGATCTGGAATCCCTTGCGCATCATAAAGAAATGAACCGGCGCAGCGATGGCCGCGACGTAGACCAGCTTGTGCAGGCGCTGCCAATTGCGCCCGCCCATTTTCTTGACCATGGCTTTGGGCGAGGTAACGGCAAGGACCATCAGGATCACCAGCCCCAGCATGCCGACGGTGATGTAATTGCGTTTCAGGATGTCCTGCCAGATTGCGGCCCAGGCGAAATACTGATCGAGCGCCACGTAGCTTGAGACATGCAGGAGAGCATAGAAGAACGCGTAAAGACCAAGCATGCGGCGAAAGCGCATGACCACGGCCAGCCCCGTGATCCCCCGAACCGGCGTCACGGCAAGGGCGATCAGCAGAAAGCGGATGGCCCAATCGCCCGTGTAACGGTTGATGAATTCCGCCGGGTTTGGCCCGAACTGTCCGTCCAGGCCGAGCCAGACCAGCCAGACGAGTGGGCCCAGCGCGGCCGCATGGACCAGGGGTTTGAGGACCCAGTTAAGACGGACTTCCTTGTTCATGACGCCATCCTAACGCGGCCGGCACCGATTGGGCACCGGCGGGCGGTCCGCACGCAGACCTAAAAGAATTTCTTGAGATCCATGCCTGTATAAAGGCTTGCGACCTCGTCCTCGTAGCCGTTGAACATCAAGGTCGGCTGGCGGATCGGCAGGCCGAAGATGTTGTTCAGGCCGATCTTCTTTTCCGTGGCCTGGCTCCAGCGCGGATGGCTGACGTTGGGATTCACGTTGGAATAGAAACCGTACTCGCGACCGTTGGCGATGGACCAGGAGGTCGGCGGCTCTTTCTCGACGAAGCGCATGAGCGCGATCGACTTGATGGATTTGAACCCGTACTTCCACGGCACGATCAGGCGAATGGGGGCACCGTTCTGGTTGGGCATGACCTGGCCGTGCACACCGACCGCCAACAGAGTCAGCGGATTCATGGCCTCGTCCATGCGCAGGCCTTCCTTATAAGGCCATTCCAGATACGGCCGACGTTGCCCCGGCATCTGGTCCGGGTCGAACACGGTTTCGAAATAGACGTACTTGGCTTTCGATGTGGGGTTCAGACGCTGGATCACTTTGGCAAGCGGCACGCCCAACCAGGGCACGACCATCGACCAGGCTTCGACGCAGCGGAATCGGTAGACCCGGTCCTCAATGTCCTCGGCCTTGATCAGGTCGTCAATGTCGTAGGTGCCGGGCTTTTCCACCGCCCCCTCGACCTTGATGGTCCAGGGCGTGGTCTTGAAATTTCCGGCGTTTTCCGCCGGGTCGCCCTTGCCGACGCCGAATTCATAGAAGTTGTTGTAGGTGCTGACGACCTCGAACGACGCCGGTTCCTGGCCCAGGACCTGGGCGTTGTATTTCGGATGCGGCACGCCGGAAAGCGCCTTGCCCTCGGCCGGGCGCCAGGCCGCGGCGGCCTGGTTCGGAAGCCACATGGGCATGGTCGCCGCAAGCCCCCCGAAGCCGAGCGTCTTGAGCACCCTGCGGCGGTCTTCGAACACGCTTTTCGGCGTGATCTCGCTGGACGAGATGGGATGGCGGGGGCGCTGGCGGATGATCATGGCGGGATTCCTTCCGGTTCGTCTGCGTCGATATCCGGCGCGCAATAGGATCGCCGGGCCGGGGTCATGCGGTCTTTATGGTTCCGCGAAGAGTATAAGCCGGGAAGGTGCCCACCCAATAAGGCGAAGGCGGGGCAGGGCCGTCACATCTTCGCGAGGGTTTCGCGAGCGACCCGCCAACTGGGGCGTTCCCATTCGCCGGAAAGCGGTGTAGGAGAAACCACCATGCGCACGCTTTATCATCTGTGGATGTCGCCTTTTTGCCGGAAGGCCCGAATCTTCCTGGGCGAAAAGCGGCTTGAGCACGAGCTCCGGATCGAGAACATCTGGGAACGCCGCGAGGAGTTCCTGGCGCTTAACCCTGCCGGAACCGTGCCGGTGCTGGTGGAGATCGACGGCACGGCGATTTCCGGGGCCGATGTGATCTGCGAATTCCTGGACGAAGTCCATGATGACCCGCCTCTGATCGGCCGCACGCCGGTGATCCGGGCCGAGGTCCGCCGCCTGACCAACTGGTTCGATGAAAAATTCAATCGCGAGGTCACGGATAATCTGGTCGGCGAAAAGCTGCTGAAGCGCTTTCTTGGCCAGGGTGAGCCCAAGGGCGCGCGGATCCGTGCCGGGCACGCCAACATCCACATGCATCTGAACTACGTGTCGTTCCTGGTGGAGCGGCGGCGCTGGCTGGCCGGGGATGATTTTTCCATGGCCGACGTAGCGGCGGCGGCGCATCTGTCCTGCGTCGACTATCTGGGCGACGTGCCCTGGGAAGATCACCCGGAGGCCCGCGACTGGTATGCCCGGGTCAAGTCACGGCCCAGCATGCGGTCCGTGCTGTCCGACCGCATGCCCGGCTTTCCGCCGCCCCGCCATTACGCGGATTTGGATTTTTAGCGCCGCGGCGGCGCGCTGTCAGGCCGCACATCCATGTTTTCGATGTTCTGCCGCGCCGGTCCGGCGGCCGCGCTGTCGGGCATGGCATTCAGGATTTTCATCCAGTCGGCCCGGGCCCCCGCGTCATCGCCCTTCAGCCGCCGCAGGATTCCACGCTCTAAAAGGGCCTCCGGGTTCGCGGGATCGATTTCCAACGCCGTGTTGGCGTCAGCCAGCGCATCGGCCGCCCGATCCAGGAAACGCCGGGCACTGGCCCGGAGCGCATAGGCGTCGGCACGCGACGGCGATAGGTTGAGCGCGGCACTCAGGTCCGTGTCCGCCGCGTCGTAATCGCCCCGCGCCGCCCAGGCCTGGGCCCGGTCGACCAGCAGGTCCGGATCACCGGGCATGAGCGCGATGGCGGAGGTAAAAGCCCGTGTCGCGTCCTCGGGCCGGCCTTCCAGCAGCCAGGCCTGGCCCGCCTGATCGTACAGCCCGGCCTTGACCGGCGGCTCCTCGATGGAAATCTGGGCAAGGCGCTCCAGGCGCTTGGCCGCTTCGCCAAATTGCTCAAGCTCGATCAGAGCAACTGCCGCGCAATGGTCGGCAGCATCACCCCCACCCAGCGACCGCCAGCCGATCGCCATCTCGAACCCGTCCTGGGGCCTGCGGCGCGCCAGGGCCATGCATTTCTGGTATTCCGCCGCCTGGGCGGCTTTTGAATTAACACGCGGCCCCGTCTGCGTGGACGGTTGCCCAAGCAGTCCCTGCTGGGCCGCCGACGGCAGGGACGGCAGGCCGACGGCCAGGCACATCATCAATCCCGCAAGCGGGCGGAGGGCACGGCAACGATGAATGGGCGGGATCCCTGGCATGACGGTCGGGCTCTGGTTATAACCAAGCCTGCTTATAGGAGGCATTCCGCCCCCTTGTCGACCGGGGCCGCACGCACATGACCAACCTGTTCTGTTTCGGATTGGGCTTCAGCGCCCAGACTTTGGCCCGCGGCCTGATGGCCGAGGGTTGGACCGTGGCCGGAACCTGCCGCACGCTGGGCAAGCAGGCGAAACTGCGGGCAGGCGGAATCGACGCCCATGTGTTCGATGGTGCTGCCTCCCTGGACACTGCCGCGGCGGCGGCCCTTGCCCGCGCCGATCACCTGTTGATGTCCATCCCGCCAAGCGCCGAAGGTGATCCCGTGCTGACTCAGGTCGGCCCGGCCCTTGAACAGGCCGCCGGACACATCCGCTGGGCCGGATATCTATCGACCACCGGGGTTTACGGCGACACGGGCGGCGCCGAGGTGACGGAAGACAGCCCCCTCGCCCCGACATCCCCCCGGGGCGAATACCGCGCCGCCGCCGAGGCGGCTTGGCTTGATCTCGGCCGCCGCACGGGCCTTCCGGTCCATGTCTTTCGCCTAGCCGGGATTTACGGGCCGGGCCGCAGCGTGCTCGACCAACTGCGCCAAGGCACGGCGCGCCGCATCGACAAGCCGGGGCACCGGTTTTCGCGCATCCATGTCGCCGATATCGGCGCCGTGCTGCGCGCCTCCATAGCGCGGCCGAACCCTGGCGCGACCTATAACGTGTGCGACGATGAACCCGCCGCCCAAGCCGACGTAATCGCCCATGGCGCCAAGCTCCTGGGCCTGCCGGCGCCGGACCTCGTACCCTTCGATCAGGCCGCCGAGACCATGTCGCCCATGGCGCGCAGCTTCTGGCGCGACAACCGGATCGTCAGCAACGCGCGCATCAAGGATGACCTGGGTGCGGCGCTGTCCTGCCCGACCTACCGCGAAGGCTTGGCCGCGATCCTGGCGGCGGAGGGCTGAGCCGTTTGGCACGGCTCCGGGAATCATCATATTCCCATATGCGGATTATTTTCCTTGACTAACTAATAACCCTCGCGTAGGGTCCATCTATCGACAGGGCGAGGTGTGTCCGCGCTTCGGCACCGGCCCGCCCTCTCGGCTTTTTCTTCATTCCATCCGGCCCGCCCGGCCCCGCTTTGGCCCGCGGGGGGCCGGTGGGCGCGCCCTCCTTCCGGAGACATTCCCATGACAGCGAAACCGACCGCGCGCCCTGCCCGCTGGGGCGGCGGCGCGCGCACCGCCTTTGACCGCCAGGCATTGATCGACCAGTTGACCCGCGCCGACGGCGGGCTGGAGGACATCCTGGCCAAATCACCCCGCGACCTGACCGAGGCCGAGGTCCGCCAGATTGCGCAACGCCGGCTCGCCCTGCCCGCCGGGGCGGAGAAGGAAACCCTGGACCGTTTCGAGCGCGCGTTCTACGACGATGCCTACGGCACCGGCCCGGCGGCGGCCGATGAAACCGGCCGCCTGATGGCGCCGGCGGCGCGTCGTCCCGTCAGCACCGCCCCCGTTCCCGCCCGCACGGCCGACGGTATGGACCTGTCCCTCGCCATTGGGCGCCTGGCCGAGCGCGTCGCCGACATTGCGGAAACCCAGGGGTCCCGCGATTCCGTCCGCTTTCTGCAACGGGGCCTGACCATCCTCAATCAAGCCGTCACGGAAGCCCGCGGCGGCGACGCCATGGCCCCAGCCCCAACCAACGGCCCGATGTTCCAAGATCTTGTCGATGACGGCGACCCGGGCCCCAAGACCCGCGCCGCCCTGCGCACGGCGGCGGCCCGTCTGGGGTCCCCGAAGATCGAGGAAGCCCTCGCCCTCGGCAGTTTCGAAGCTGCGTTGCGTGGCCTTGCCGACGGAACGTCTGCATCGGGCCTTCGTGACGTTACGTCTGCCTCATTCGCCGAGTTGTTTCGCGAGCCCGCGGCCGTCGGCCCGCATATTCCAACCGAGGAAGGGGAGAGCCTGCAGATGACGGTCAACGACCTGGGTAAGGTTCTGCTCGGCCCGCGCGGCTTCACCGCCCTGCGCGAGGACGGCATCATCGGGCCGAAGACCGAGGCGGCATTGAAGCGCGTTCTCAAGGCCGCCGGCCCCCGGCGCCTGACGGAAACCATGGGCCGCAACCTGGGCTTCTTTCTATTCGAGGCCCCCGAACCAGGCCGCCGATCCCTGCTGCAATCGCGGCGGGGATCGGCGGAGGACGCAATTTTGATATAATATAGGAAAATATTCTTGACACGCCCTGCCTGATCTGCCATAACCAACCCAAGAGCAAACACCGGTTCAAGGATGGCGAGCGCCTCCTGGATACGCCAAACCTCACTTGGGATCGCATAAAGTACAACCCGCGTCGAAGGCATGCTCTTTTTATTGTGAATCGGATGAACAATTCGCTGGTCCATGACGAACGCGCCCGACCGCACGAAGGTGTCAAAGTCTTTGTCCGGAATTACGCCGCTCTCGGGCATTGTGTCAAAGAAAAGCGCCAGGGGCTTCTGTCCAGACAGCATCAACTCCAGTTCTCGTCCCTCGTGAGGACCAAAGGCTGCTGGGTTGGCCGGGTCGTCTGATTGATCGTCTGCCATCACCAAACACGCTTGAAATAGGAACCTACCGACTATTCAGCACAATAAATGAGCCAGTCCACAGCCTTTTCAATCCAGTGACGGAACGGGGCAGCTTCACCCCATTCTCGCCAGCAACGCATCCAGGGTCCGGATCATGCGATCAATATCCTGATCTTCCGATAACCGGTGGCCGCCGTTCTTGATCAATTGCACCTCGACATCGTCCGAGGTGAGTTGTTCCTGTATCCGCAGGCTGGTTTGCCAGGGCACGTCGTCATCCATCAATCCGTGGATCAGGCGTACCGGGATGTCCAATTCGATGGGACCATCCAACAACAGCCGGTTCCAGCCGTCGTCAATCAGCGGCTTGCAGATACGGTAAGGCTGTTGGTCATCGTAACAGTTGGGCAACTCAACAAATCCGTCACGATCCATCTGTGCCTTCTGATCGTCCGTGAAGACATCCCACAGCAGATCACGGGTGAAGTCGGGGGCGGCGGCAAGGCCCAGCAGGCCCCTGATTCGCGGTTTCCGCGCCAGCGCCGCCAAAAGCATGATCCAGCCGCCCATGGACGAGCCGACCAGAACCTGATCGCCCGTGGTCAATTTATCGAGTGCGGTGACCGCGTCGTCGGCCCACTGGCCGATGGAACCTTCCTCGAAAACCCCGGAAGACTGCCCGTGTCCAGAGTAGTCAAAGCGCAGAAAAGCGCGGCCCTGGGCGCGACAATAGGCCTCCACCGCAAGCGCCTTGCCCCCCGTCATGTCGGATTTGAAGCCGGTCAGAAAGACAACGCCGGGAGACTTGCCAGCCATTTGATGGTAGGCAATAGTCCTGCCGTCACCACATTCCAGGAATTGCGGCGGAGTGTCGGGTGCAACGTCTGGGCCTGAAGACATGATCGGTTTCCATCCATGAACAAGATGCCGGAACATACCACCGGCGGCGGTGAAAGCGAACGCGCTCAATCCGCCCAAGGGATGACGGGCGAAGGCCGCCTGGCGACCGTGCTACAGATTCTGCCGGCGCTGGGTGCCGCCGGCGGGGTCGAGCGCGGCACCGTCGAAATCGCGGGCGCCGTTGTGCAGGCCGGCGGTCGCGCCCTGGTCGCCTCGGCCGGGGGCCCCCTGGTCCATGACCTGGCACGCGTCGGCGCGGAGCATGTCGAGCTGCCCTTGGATTCCAAGAACCCGGTCACCATCTGGCGCAACATCGATCGCCTGGCCCAGGTCATTCGCGACGAAAAGGTCGATATCGTCCATGCCCGATCCCGCGCCCCCGCGTGGAGTGCGCGGGCAGCGGCCAAACGGACCGGGGCCCATTTCGTCACCACCTTCCACGGCACCTACGGCGCCGGCAATCACCTGAAGCGGGTCTATAATTCCGTCATGACCCGGGGCGAACGCGTGATCGCCATCAGCCAGTTCATCGCAGGACACATCCGCCAACTGTACGGCGTACCGTCCAACAAGATCCGCGTGATTCATCGCGGCGTCGATCTGGACCGCTTCGATCCGGCCAAGGTTACGGCCCAGCGGGTGGTCAACCTGGCCACCGACTGGATGCTGCCCGACGGCATGCCGGTGATCATGCTGCCCGGGCGCCTGACCCGGTGGAAGGGCCAACCGGTGGTCATCGATGCCCTTGGCAAATTGAACCGACGCGACCTGCGCTGTCTTCTCGTCGGCGGCGACCAGGGGCGCGAGGGCTACCGCGCAGAACTGGAAGCCATGATCGCCAGCCGAAATCTCAACGAAGTCGTGCGCCTGGTCGATCATTGCGACGACATGCCCGCCGCCTACATGCTGACGGACGTGGTGATTTCCGCCTCGACGGACCCCGAAGCCTTCGGCCGCGTGATCGCTGAGGCCCAGGCCCTCGGCCGGCCGGTGATCGCGACTGACCATGGCGGCGCCAAGGAAACCGTGATCCCCGGCGTGACCGGCTGGCTGGTGCCGCCGGGCGATGCCGACGCGCTCGCCGCCGCCATCGAAAAGGTTCTCTCGCTCGATAGCGCCCAGCGCAGCACCCTGGCCGGTAAGGCCATCGCCAACGTCCGCGACAATTTCTCCAAGGCCACCATGTGCGCCAAGACGTTGGACGTCTATGACGAGGTTCTGGGCGTCCGCCCGTCTGCCTGACGCCATGGCCGCGCCCCTGTCCCCCCTCGAAAATATCCTGGTCATCAAGCTGGGTGCGCTCGGCGATTTCGTGCAGGCGCTGGGCCCCATGCAGGCGATCCGCGCCCATCACCCGGGTGTTCGCGTCGACCTTCTGACCACTCCTCCTTTTGAAGACCTCGCCGTGGCCTCGGGCCTGTTCGACCGCGTCATCGCGCGGCCGCGCATGAAATGGCACCAGATCGGCGCCATTCGCGCCCTGCGACGCGACTTGATCCAAGGCGCCTATGCACGGGTCTACGATTTGCAGACCTCCGATCGCTCGTCATCCTATTTCCGTCTGTTCCCGACTAGGGTGAAGCCGGAATGGTCAGGCATCGCCCGCGGATGCTCCCACCCCCACGCCAATCCGCACCGCGACCGGATGCATACGGTGGAGCGCCAGGCGGACCAGCTGGCCATGGCCGGCATCGCGTCGGTTCCGGCCCCTGACCTATCGTTCGCCGAGGCCGATCTGTCCCGTTTCGCCCTGCCCGACCCCTTCGCCCTGATTGTGCCCGGCGGCGCCGCCCACCGGCCGGCCAAGCGCTGGCCCGCCAACCGCTTTGCCGCCCTGGCCCGCCATCTATCAGAGCATGGCATGACGCCCCTGCTGATCGGCGGCGCGGACGAGCGGGCCCTGCACGACACCATCCTGGCCGCCGCCTCCGGGGCGCGCAGCCTGTGTGGGGAGACATCCTTGCTGGACCTGGCGGCGATTGCCCGTCGCAGCGCCCTGGCGATCGGCAACGACACGGGGCCCATGCACGTGGCCGCCATCGCGGGTGCGCCCACGGTGGTGCTCTATTCCCATGCCAGTGACCCGGCCCTTTGCGCCCAGCGGGGCGCCCAGGTGACGATCCTGCGTGCGGCCCACCTGTCCGAGCTGACGCTCGCGGATGTGCTGAAGGTCCTACCGACCCCGTCCCCGTCCTGATTCCGGCCCGTGAACGCTTGACACGCCGGGGCCACGGCCTACATTCCCCCCCTTACCCGATCCCTTTTTCAAACGGCCCGAGCATCATCATGGTTGCCATTACCCTTCCGGACGGCAGTGTCCGCCAATTCGACGGCCCGGTCACGGGCCTGGACGTCGCCGCCGACATCGGGCCCGGCCTGGCCAAGGCCGCGCTGGCCGTGCGTATCGACGGCGAGATGAAGGACCTGTCGACGACCATCGAAAGCGATGTCAACTTGGCCATCGTCACGTCGAAGGACGCGGATGCGCTTGAGCTGCTGCGCCACGACTGCGCCCATGTGCTGGCCGAAGCCGTGCAGGAGCTTTACCCCGGCACCCAGGTGACCATCGGCCCGACGATCGAAAACGGCTTCTATTACGACTTCGCGCGGGACGAGCCCTTCTCCTCCGACGATCTGGAGAAGATGGAGCAGAAGATGCACGAGATCGTCGACCGCGATACCGCCTTCGTCCGCGAAGTTTGGAACCGCGAAGACGCCATCCATCACTTCAAGGAAATCGGCGAAAAGTACAAGGCCGAGATCATTCAGGACCTGCCCGACAGCGAGGAGATCAGCATCTACCGCCAAGGCGATTGGCTCGACCTGTGCCGCGGCCCCCATTTGCCGTCGACAAGCCGGGTCGGCCATGCCTTCAAGCTGATGAAGGTGGCCGGCGCCTATTGGCGGGGCGACCACCGCAACGAGATGCTGCAGCGGATTTACGGCACCTGCTGGTTCAACGAAAAGGACCTGAAGGCCTATCTGCACATGCTGGAGGAAGCGGAAAAGCGCGACCACCGGCGGCTTGGCCGGGAAATGGACCTGTTCCATATGCAGGAAGAAGCCCCCGGCTCGGCCTTCTGGCATCCCAAAGGCTGGACGCTCTATCGCCTGTGCCAGAATTACATGCGGACGCGCCTGGACGACGCCGGCTATGTCGAGGTCAACACACCCCAACTGGTCGACCGCACCCTATGGGAAGATTCCGGCCATTGGGAAAAATTCCGCGAGAACATGTTTATCTCCGAGTCCGAAGATAAACTTTTGGCCATCAAGCCGATGAACTGCCCCTGCCATGTGCAGATATTCAAACAGGGCATCACCAGTTACCGCGATCTGCCGCTGCGCATGGCCGAATTCGGGTCCTGCCACCGCAACGAGCCGTCGGGCGCGCTGCACGGCCTGATGCGCGTGCGCGCCTTCACCCAGGACGACGCCCATATTTTCTGCCGCCCGGACCAGATCGAGGCCGAAACCAAGATTTTCATCGACCTGCTGTCCTCGGTCTACAGGGACTTCGGCTTCGACGAATTCGTCATCAAGTTTTCCGACCGGCCGGACGTTCGCGCCGGGTCGGACGATACCTGGGACCGCGCGGAAAAGGCCCTGTTGGACGCGACCAAGGCCGCCGGCCACGACCCAATCCTCAACCCGGGCGAAGGGGCGTTCTACGGACCCAAGCTGGAATTCGTGCTGCGCGATGCCATCGGCCGTGACTGGCAATGCGGGACCCTGCAGGTCGATTTCGTGCTGCCGGAACGCCTGGACGCCCATTACATTGCCGAGGACGGCGCCAAACACCGCCCCGTGATGCTGCATCGCGCGATTCTGGGCTCGTTCGAGCGCTTCATCGGCATCCTGATCGAGAACTATGCCGGGCGTTTCCCGCTCTGGCTGGCGCCCCATCAGGTGACCGTAGCGACGATTACCAACGAGTCCGATGCCTATGCCGCCCAGGTCGCCAAGGCCTGCCGGAAGGCGGGTTTGCGGGTTGAAATCGATACCCGCAACGAAAAGATCAACTACAAGATTCGCGAACACAGCCATGCCAAGGTGCCGGTCATCATGGTCGTGGGCGCCAAAGAGGCCGAAGCCGGCACGGTCGCCATTCGCCGTCTGGGCGGTAAGGATCAAGAAATCCTTGCGCTTGAACAGGCGATAGATACATTAGTGACCGAAGCGGCAGGACCGTTGGGCGCCGGGGCCGGTCAATAGGCCGCCCCCCTTAAAATCATAAACAACGATTTGCGTTCACGTTCCGCCGGAGCGGGGTAATTTGACCGCAACAACCCCGTTTGTCGAAACCGATTGAGGAGCAAGGCAATAGCACGCCGCCCCATGCAACAGACGCCGCCGTCCAAGGACGGTCCGCGGATTAACGAAGATATTGATGTCGCCCAAGTGCGGCTGGTTGACGCCGACGGCGAAATGGTTGGTGTCGTTTCCACCAAGGAAGCCATCGAAATGGCCGGCGAGGTAGGTCTTGACCTGGTCGAGGTCTCGCCCAACGCCGATCCGCCCGTGTGTAAAATTCTGGACTACGGCAAATTTAAGTACGAGGCCCAGAAGAAAGCCAACGAAGCCCGCAAGAAGCAGAAGGTCATCGAGGTCAAAGAGATCAAGATGCGCCCGGGCATCGACGAGCACGATTACCAGACCAAGATGAAGGCCGTGCGCAAGTTCCTGGACAACGGCGACAAGGTCAAGATGACCATTCGCTTCCGGGGCCGCGAAATGGCGCACCAGGATCTGGGCATGAAGGTGTTGGACCGTGTGCGCGTCGAAGTCGACGAACAGGCCAAGGTCGAACAGTTTCCCAGGACCGAAGGCCGCCTCATGACGATGGTCATCGCACCCCGCTAGGGGTGACGGTCATCGCACCCCGGTAATCTTCCTGAAGGAAGGGTCGGCGCATGCTGTCCTTCTTCTTCTACGGAACCCTGATGGATCCCGACCTGCAGGCGGTCGTCCTTGGTGGACGGCTGCCTGTAGGCGTGCCTGCCATGCTTTCCGGATACCACCGCCGTACCGTCGCGGGGCAGGACTATCCCGCCATAGCACCTGCCAAGAACAGCCAGGTCACCGGCCTGTTGGTCGGGGGCGTCAGCCCGGCCATGGCGGCACGGGCCAGCCTGTACGAAGGCCCACAGTACACCGCCGCCTGCCTGCCCGTAACGGCCGAGGACGGCACGGTCCGCGATGCCTGGGCCTTCCTGCCCATGGCGGATATCCGGCCAAGCACCCGCGATTGGTTCCTCGACGCCTGGCAGCGTCGCCGCAAGCACCTCGCCCTCAAATCAGCCAGCGCCTACATGGCGACCATACCGACGGGGGCGTTGCGGCGGATTGAATCCGACTGGGCCGCCTGCCCGCGGCGGTCACACCGCGCCTGATCACAGTTCCCGCACGCAACCGTTTCCTAACCTCATCACACAGGAGACAAACCCATGGGAGGAACCACCGGTGGCCCCAAAAACCTTCCTGATTCTCCAGCTTCCGCCGAACCCGTGGTTGGCGACGGCATTTCCGCCGGGACCGGCCTGCCCGGCCGCGGCGGCACGGACGGGTTCGGGGGTTTCGGGCGAACGTTCCTGACCGAAGGTGTCGGCCGCGGCCAAGTCAACCGGGCCGGGGACGTGTTCCGCGCCTCCAGCTTTCTTGCCGAGAACGGCATCCTGCCCGCCCCCACCACGACAGCCGACGAGGGCTTTCTGCGAGGGATCGAGAAAGGGCAGGAACACCTCAACGGCTTGGCGGATGACGGCCTGCTCATCGATGGTATCGTCAAGCCATGGGGGTCGACAGAGATTTTGAGTCAGCGCGCCGTGACCTCAGGGAAGATGGCGGCGACGTCCGTTTCAGCCGACCGGCCGCCTTCTGCACAGCAGACGCAGACCGCCGCCCTGCCGGAGCGGCGGGCCAAGGTGAATGCCTCTATCCTGCGCTCAGCCCGCGCACCTGACACCAAGCTGCTCCAACCGCCCTTCACCACCCTTAGGCCAAGCAGCCTGCCGACCGGGGAACCCCCAACCGCCATCCCAGCAACGCCTCCCGCCGAGCCCAAGCGTTCTCTGGAGCAGAAATCTCTCGTCTCAGACAGAATAACGAATGCCACGCTCCCATCGATCGCGACGGAAAACCCGATTTTGACGGACCCGATCAAAAGAACAGACGCAATTCTGAATAATGCCTCCGCGCGGTTCGAGGTGAAAGAGAACCCGAACGCCGATGACAGCGATCCGTGGTACGCAGTACCCAGCGTCGGCAAGACGGCGGTCTTGAACTTCGAACCTCTCTTATTCGCCGAAGCGAGCAAGCAAGGTGTCGATCCCGATCTCGTCAAGGCGATCGTCTACGCCGAGAATGCTAGGGGGCACTATTTCGGAACCGCGAAAATGCTAGAGGGGTTTCAACTGGCCGGCACGATATTCCCGATGAATATTGATCCTGAAAAGTGGTCCGACCTCGGAATTGACAAAAATTCAGCCTACGCTCCAGAATCGAACGTCAAAGCTGGCGTGACCTTGATAAAGCGCATTTTTGATAGAGTGCCAAATCCTTCTCCGGCAAAAATAGCCTCCGTGTGGAACTATGTTGGTCGAGAAAACGTCAATGATTTCGGCGCTTATGTCGCGCGTATTTATCGTGAGAAGCCGTGGACGAAGTAGATGAAGAACATCCCGATATGAAAACCCGCCGCGCCATGTACATTTTGGTTTCCGCGATCGCATGCTCGTTGGTTCTCGCGGCGTTTCCGGTCGTCCTGATTCTTGTACAGTCCGACGGCACGGAACCACGGGGCCTATGTGAGTTTGTTGCAGGCTCACAGGGTCTGCTGCCCCTGAACCCCAACGCGGGGGGCACGCATCCCTACTCATGCGATTTGAATTGGCTGCGGTCCGCCTTTTACGTCGTTCCCCTTGCGATGTTGCTGCTTTACCCGGTTTGGCGCCTTTCGGGATGGCTGTTGCGGCGTGACTAGCTGGCAGGCGCTTGCATCTCCAGGCGGAAGGCCTTAAGACGCCGACCCGTTGGTCACCACGAAGGAGCACCGCCATGAAACACAAGGCACCGGTGCGGCGGAACCCGATGGCCCGGGTTGTGCGGACCCTGCGACAGCAGAAAATCCAATCGGCCAAGGCCTACCGCCGCCGCGCCAAACATATGAAAGCCCGTCCCGACCGAGACAGTCAGGACGGGCTTTTCATTTCGCGTTTTAGGGGCCCGTTAAGACGCCGCGGCCTTATTCGGCGGCGAGCGGCCGGGCACGAATGATTTCCATGATCTCGGCGGCGGCGGTCGGGATGTTGGTGCCGGGGCCGTAGATCGCCGCAACCCCCTTGGCCTTCAGGAAATCATAATCCTGGGCCGGAATGACGCCGCCGCAGACGACCAGGATGTCCTCTGCCCCCTGGGCCTTCAGCTCGTCGATCAGTGACGGGACCAGGGTCTTGTGGCCGGCGGCCTGGGACGAGACGCCGATCACATGCACGTCGTTTTCGATGGCCTGGCGGGCGGCCTCGTCGGGGGTCTGGAACAGGGGGCCGACGTCGACGTCGAAGCCGATATCGGCGAAGGCCGTGGCGATCACCTTGGCCCCCCGGTCATGGCCGTCCTGGCCCATCTTGACGACCAGCATGCGCGGGCGGCGGCCCTCGGCCTCGGCAAAGGCGGCGACATCCTTCCTGATCTTGTCGAACCCGGCGTCGCCTTCATAGGCCGCGCCATAGACGCCCGAGATCGAGCGGATCTGCGCCCGGTGGCGGGTGTAGACTTTTTCCAGGGCGTCGGAAATCTCGCCCACGGTGGCGCGCTTGCGCGTCGCGTCGACGGCCAGTTCCAGGAGATTTCCCTCGCCGCTTTCGGCCGCCTTGGTCAATGCGTCCAGTGCTGCCGAGCAGGCAGCCCCGTCGCGGGTCGCGCGAATGCTTTCCAGGCGCTTGATCTGGCTGATGCGCACGGCGGCGTTGTCGACGTCCAAGATGTCGATGTCGTCTTCCTCGGCACGAGCGTACTTGTTAACCCCGACCACCACTTCCTCAGCCTTGTCGACCCGCGCCTGCTTGCGCGCGGCGGCTTCCTCGATCACCCGCTTGGGCATGCCCTCCTCGACCGCCTTGGTCATGCCGCCGAGGTCTTCGACCTGCGCGATCAGCTCGCGCGCCGCCTGGGCCAGGGAGGCCGTGAGGCTTTCCACGTAGTAGCTGCCGGCGAGCGGATCGATGACCTGCGGGATGCCCGTTTCTTCGGCCACGATCAGCTGCGTATTGCGGGCGATACGGGCGGAGAACGGGGTCGGAAGCGCGATCGCTTCGTCGAGCGCATTGGTGTGCAGGCTCTGCGTACCGCCCAATACCGCCGCCATGCATTCGATGGTGGTGCGGATCACGTTGTTGTAGGGATCCCGCGCAGTCAGCGACACGCCCGAGGTCTGACAATGGGTGCGCAGCATGGAGGACCGGGGGTCCTTCGGTTCAAACTGCGCCATCAGTTCCGACCACAACAGACGCGCGGCGCGCAGCTTGGCGACCTCCATGAAGAAGTTCATGCCGATGGCGAAGAAGAACGACAGGCGCGGCGCGAACTTATCCACGTCCAGCCCCTTGTTCTTGGCAGCGCGCACGTATTCCAGGCCGTCGGCCAGGGTGAAGGCCAGTTCCTGCACCGCCGTCGCGCCCGCTTCCTGCATGTGATAGCCGGAGATCGAAATCGAATTGAAGCGCGGCATGTTGAGCGCCGTGTATTCGATGATGTCGGCGACGATGCGCATGGAAGGCGTCGGCGGATAGATGTAGGTGTTGCGCACCATGAATTCTTTGAGGATGTCGTTCTGGATGGTGCCGGACAGCTTTTCCGGCGCCACACCCTGTTCCTCGGCCGCCACGATGTAACCGGCCAGTACGGGCAGAACGGCGCCGTTCATGGTCATGGAAACGGACATCTCGTCGAGCGGGATCCCGTCGAACAGGATCTTCATGTCCTCGACACTATCGATCGCCACCCCGGCCTTGCCGACATCGCCGACCACGCGCGGATGATCTGAATCGTAGCCCCGGTGGGTCGCCAGGTCGAAGGCGACGCTCAGGCCCTTTTGCCCGGCGGCCAGATTGTCGCGATAGAACTTGTTGGAATCCTCCGCCGTGGAAAAGCCCGCGTACTGGCGGATGGTCCAGGGCCGGTTGGCGTACATGGTGGCGCGGGGGCCGCGCAGATAGGGCGCGAAGCCGGGCAGGGAATCAATGTGTTCCAGCCCCTCCAAGTCCGCCGCCGTATAAAGCGGCTTCACTGCGATGCCTTCCGGCGTCTGCCAAATCAGATCGTCGGGGGATTTGCCCTTCAGTTCCTTGGCGGCCGCCGCCGCCCATTCGTCCATGCCGTTCTTATCGACAGCCATTTTTCGTCACTCCTGATGGTCCCGCCAAAATCCCCCTTCGGCTCCCCCCGATTATACCGGCCCCTTCGCCCGACAAAGGAATTTTTTTGCATCTGCGTCGCAGAAATCCTCTCTAGTTTAGGTTTTTATCAACAACACAACATGTATTGTGGATAACTATATGTGGTGGAGCTAGTTGACGGTCAGGCGAAATCTTGTAATTATTAACGCGTTCCAGCCTGATTTTCGGGCAAAAATGGGCATTTCGGGCCGGTATGACCCGCAAATATCCGTTCCAGGGGCAAGAAATTTGGATTTCGGCCGCGATGCGACATCGGGCCGAAAAGTGGGAGGCAAGGGTACATGCAAACGACGTACGAATGGACGCCCCAACGGGTCAACGCCCTGATCGCCCTATGGGACGAGGGATTGCCGACCAGCGAAATCGGCCGCCGCCTCGGTATTACCAAGAACGCGGTGATCGGCAAGGTTCATCGTCTCGGTCTGGCCAAGCGTGGATCCCCCATCAAGGAACGGCCCGACCAGCCCCAGGTCAACGAGAACCTCGTGACCATGGCGAAGTTGCGGCCCGGCATGTGCAGCTGGCCCGTGGGCGAGCCCAACGATCCGGATTTCCATTTCTGCGGCGAGGAATCCCTGGACGGCAAACCTTATTGCCGCAGCCATTGCGCCAAGGCCTACATTCGCATCACAAAAGACGGCCGCAAGGTGGCTGCGGCCTAGGCGCATCACCAAGGATGGCCGCAAGGTCGCCGCTGCCTGATCGCTCATATCTGATCATGGCACCCGTGTCCGGGTGATCACTTTTCCGCGCTTTTTGCCGCCCGCCTTGAATTTTAAGGCGGGCGGACTATCATCAGGGCATGAGGATTGCATCGCCCCTCCGTGTGACCGGAACCATCCGGCGAATTATCGTCCCGGCCTCGTAATCGAGGACCGGGCCTTTCCTGATTCGCCGTGACCGGCTTCCCCCACACCAAAGGATTTTCCGATGCAGACCCAAGACCGCGGGCACGCCCCGCAATCCCCCGCTTTTTCCCCGGCTTCCCGCGCGCAACACAAACGCAAGGCCCAGCCGACGCAATGCTTTTCCGTACAGGCCCTGGCCGATCCGGGCACCCTGCCCCGCGTGGTCGAGGTTTTCGCCAAGCGCGGCCTGATCCCCGGGCGCATCCACGCCAGCCGCACATCCACGCCGAAGGAAGGCCTGATCGTTGAGGTTCATCTTGAAGATGCGGACGCGGAACAGGCCCGGCTCATTGCCCAGGAACTGCGCCGTCAGTTTTGTGTCGAGGCCGTTCTGGTCACCGAAAAGCAAGGTGACGCCCATGCCTAACCCTTTGGGCGGGACATCCGCATGAGCTATCTGGAGCGTGTCCGCGCCCTGCAGGCCTGGGATCCGTCGGCCTATCGGCCCTTCATCGCGGACCGCAGGCGAGTCGGCCTGATCCACCGGGATTTCATTCCCCATCTCGCGGACTTCAGCGCGGTCTTTCATGTTTCCGAGACCGACGTCGCCCTGGCCCCGGGCCTGGGCGATGCAGCGTCGCGCACCGCCGCCATGGCCGAGGTCCTGGCCGAACTGCGATCACGAGACCTGATCCCCGGCTGGCGCAACGAGCCCTATGCCGTTTGCGAGGACTGGGGGACCACGCCCCTGTTCCAGATGGAGCGCGCGGCCGTGCCCCTATTCGGAACCTTGGGCTACGGTGTGCACCTGAACGGGTTCGTGCGTGACGGCGGCGAGATCAAAATGTGGGTCGGGAAACGCTCGATGACCAAGCCGACAGGGCCCGGCAAGCTGGATCAGCTTGTCGCCGGCGGCCTGCCCGCCGGGATCGGCGTCATGGACAATCTGATCAAGGAATGTGTCGAGGAAGCCGGAATTCCCGAGAACATCGCCCGCCGGGCCATGCCCATCGGGGCCATGTCCTACTGCACGGAGCGGCCCGAGGGCCTGCGCCGCGACGTTTTGTTCAACTACGATCTGGAGCTTCCGGCCGACTTCGTGCCGCACAACACGGACGGCGAGGTCGAGGAATTCTACTTGTGGTCCATGGACCAGGTCATGGACACTGTGCGCGAGAGTGAAGATTTCAAATTCAACTGCGGGGTCGTCGTCATCGACTTTTTAATCCGCCGGGGGTTTATCGGACCCGACCATTCCGATTACCTTGAGATTCAACGGGGCCTGCACACGGCCCTGCGCTGACCGAAAATCAGAAAACGAAGGGAACGACCCAGTGAGCAACCAAGCGAACAACCGCCCGTTCAGCGACGATACGCCCTGGACTGTTTATC
The DNA here is from genome assembly GCA_048263775.1 of Rhodospirillales bacterium. Classification (GTDB taxonomy): domain Bacteria; phylum Pseudomonadota; class Alphaproteobacteria; order Rhodospirillales; family Casp-alpha2; genus UBA1479. Next base: position 49,053 of record JBLXDU010000002.1, on the reverse strand, counting down.
TGTCCGGCGAAATTCATACCGACTGGCGCGACCAGATCGCCGCCGGCGCCGCCGAAGCGGGCCTGCCCATCGAATTCGTCGGACCGGTGACCGACCATGCATCGAGCGACGATTGCGGCGTGACCATTCTGGGTGACGAGACCGACCCCTTCTGGAAGGACCACAAGGGCGCCAAGGTCAACGCCATCCGCACCCGCACCCTGATGGAACGCGCCGACGTAGTTGTCGTGCGCTTCGGTGACAAGTACAAACAATGGAACGCCGCCTTCGACGCCGGATATGCCGCCGCCCTTGGGACGCCGATGATCACGCTGCATGACCCGTCCCTGACCCATGCCTTGAAGGAAGTGAACGGCGCCGCCATGGCAACGGCGGAAACGCCCGATCAGGTCGTGCGCCTGTTGAAATACGCGATCTCAGGCCAACTTAATTAACGAGGGCCCGCGCCCGTAACCGCCCCTTGGGGGCCTTTGGAAACCCGAACCGGCCAACGAACATTGGATAAATCCAACTCCGCCTTGACCCGCCCGTCGCCGGACCTCTATCCCCGGATCGAACCCCATGCCCAGGGCCATCTGGACGTTTCCGGCGGGCATCGCATCTATTGGGAACAGTCAGGCAATCCGACCGGCGTGCCGGTGGTCTTCCTGCACGGCGGGCCGGGGGCCGGTTCCAACCCGTCGCACCGCCGGTTCTTCGACCCCGATCATTACCGCATCGTCGTGTTCGACCAGCGGGGGGCCGGACGATCCACCCCCTTCGGTGAAACGCGGAACAACACGACCCAGGATCTGATCGACGACATGGAGGCCCTCCGCCGCCAACTCGACATCGACAAATGGTTCGTGTTCGGCGGCTCCTGGGGGTCGACCCTGGCGCTGGCCTACGGCATCGCCCATCCGGATCGCTGCCGGGGTTTCGCGCTGCGCGGCATCTTCCTCGGCCGTCAGTCGGAGGTCGACTGGTTCCTCTACGACATGAAACGGGTATACCCCGAAGCCTGGCGCCGGTTCTCGGGATATCTGCCCGAAAACGAACGGGGCGATATCCTGACCGCCTACCACAAACGCCTGAACGACCCCGACCCGGACATCCACCGTCCGGCGGCCGAGGTCTGGAGCCAGTTCGAATCCGCCTGTTCGACCCTGCATCACAGTGGCGGCGGTGGCGGATCCGGGCGGGGGGCCCTGTCTCTGGCCCGGCTTGAGGCCCATTACTTCGTCAACGACGTATTCATGGCGGAAAACCACCTGCTCACCAACATCGGGCGCATCACCCATTTGCCCTGCGTCATCGTGCAGGGCCGCTATGACATGGTCTGCCCGATCGTCACGGCGGACGAACTGGCGCAGGCCTGGCCTAATGCCGACTACGTCATCGTACCCGACGCCGGCCATTCGGCCATGGAGCCGGGCATCCGCTCGTCCCTGGTCAAAGCCATGGACGGCTTTCGGCGGCTCGACACCGTCTAACCCCGTTCCCATGCGTAACGGCTTGAAAGATCAGGCTGATCCCTTAAGATGCAGGCCAAAGGGGCGGGCCCGATAATCGGGCCATATCGGGGAAGAGCTAACATGTTCAAGAAATTGATCGTTCCGGCATTGCTTGCCGCCGTGACGGTATTGCCATCCGGCGCGGCACAAGCCGCCGACGACCCCGACTTCCTGACCCTTGCGGTCGGCAAATTCGATATCCTGCGCAACCGGGAAGAGGATGCGGAAATCCGCCTCGATTACCGGTTCGGCAACAAATTCTGGATCTTCAAACCGTTCCTGACCGCCGCCTATGCGACCAATAATTCGTCGTTCATCGGGGCCGGCGTGCTGGTCGACATCTACCTCGGGCGGCGCTTCGTGCTGACGCCTCAGTTCTCGCCGACCTACTGGCGGGGCGCCACGTCGAACCTGGACTTGGGACATGAGCTTGAATTCCGCTCCCGCCTGGAACTTGCCTACCGCTTCGACGACCGCTCGCGCATTGGCATTTCCATCGACCATTCGTCGAACGCGGGCCTGGGCGACGGCAATCCCGGCGTGGAATCGGTCATGCTGAACTATTCCGTGTCCATGGACCGCATCAAGAGCATGTTCAAATAGGCCGCCCGCCGCCCCATCATCCCCGCCAGCAAATCTTGGAATCGGCACGGAAACCTGTGGTATAGACGGGCGCGCATGATCGCGCGTCAGGCAGCTGGCGACAGGGCCCCGTAGCTCAGTCGGATAGAGCACAGGATTCCTAATCCTGGGGTCGCAGGTTCAAATCCTGCCGGGGTCACCAGCCGCCCGGCCCGACTTTCCGGTCAGGCCCAGCTCAAACCCGGCGCGGACAAGCCGGTGATCCAGCCGGCTTCGACCCAACCCCGTAAGTATCCGGCAGCCTGCAAGGCGGCGGCATCCCCGTCGCTGGCCTCGGCAAGGGTTTCACAGAACGTCTGGAAATCGCCGTCCGCGCGCAGCAGGGCGAGCCCCGACGCTTCGTCCGTATCGAGCGCGCGGTAGCGCACCTGACAGGTTTCCCCATCGCGCCAGAAGGTCCAGGTCTGCGGGCCGTCCGCGAATTGTTCGGGGGCGGCGTCCGGATCCTGGTCCCGGGCCACGGCCTGTTGGAACGGGGCGACGTCATGGCGAAGGACCGCCGTGTTCAGCGCGGGATGGAAATCGAAGGTCAGGATCGGCCAGGCTTCCGGCGGCACGGCGGCCAGCGCCGCGACCCCAAGGGCATCCGCGTCGGGCGCATCGAATGCCAGGCCCAGGCCCCATTCGAAAGCCGCCATGTCGGCCACCACCGGCAGATCCGACCAGGGCGCGGTTTCGCCCAGCCAGCTCGCGAAGCCGTCACCCAGCCAGCGCACGGATCGCGCGGTCGACGGATGGCCCCGCACATAGGCCGCCGCCGCGTCGGCAAATGCGTCATCGCCGAGCAAAGTGTGCACGGCGGGGAAATCCTCGCCCATCACTTCCAACAGGCGCGCCACATAGGCATGGTCATAGACCTTGAGGAACGGGCCGCCCGAGGTCAGATGCGCTTCGATATCCGCGCGTCCGGTCAGCAGCCGATCCTGGAACAAGTCCTGGAGTTCGAACAGGGGTGCGGTCATGCCGCAGCCTCGCCCAGGGCTTCGGCCGCCAGACGGCGCGCGGCACCCAGTTCTTCCACCAGGTCGGCAAAGGGCGGGATGTTGGCGTCACGCTCGATCATCGTCGGCACCGCGCCGAAGCGGGCGACGGCGGCGCGATAAAGGTCCCACACGGGCTCCGCCACCGGCGCGTCATGGGTGTCGACGATATGGTCGCCGTTGTGCTCATGCCCGGCCAGATGGATCTGGCGCACCCGGTCCTTGGGAATACCGGCCAGATAATCGGCGGCGTCGAACCCGTGATTGAAGGCCGAGACATAGACATTGTTGATGTCGAGCAGCAGGTCGCAATCGGCCCGCCGCGTCAGCTCCGCCAGGAATTCCCATTCGTCCATAGTGTCTGACGTGAAGGTGACATAGGTCGATGCGTTTTCAAGGGCGATGCGCCGTCCCAGGACATCCTGCACATGAATGACCCGCGCCGCCACATGGTTCAGGGTTTCCTCGGTCAAGGGCAAGGGCAGCAGATCGTGCAGATTGACGCCGTGGGCACCGGTCCAGCACAGATGGTCGGAGACGACCGCCGGGTCGATCAGATCGGCCAGCGATTTGAGATTCTTGAGGTAGTCGTCATCCAAGGGATCAGGGGCACCGATCGACAGAGACACCCCGTGCATGGCCATCGGGCGACGTTCGCGCACGGCCATCAGGTTGCGCAGCGGCATGCCCCCCACGGCCATGAAGTTTTCCGAGATGATTTCGAACCAGTCGACATGCCCCAGGTCATCGTCCCCGTCAGGGCCGAGAATGTCCGGGAAATGCTGCGGCCGCAGGCCGAGCCCGAAACCGCCAAAGGGATCCTGGCTGAGAGTCATGGAATGAAGCCTAGCGCGAAACGGAAACGAGGGGCCGGATTCCTCCGGCCCCCCGCAATCCGTCGTGTTGGGTAAGGGGCTGGATACCGTTACTTGGCAACCGTGCCGCCCTTTTCCATGCATTCCTTTTCCGAGCTGGTGGAAATCCAGCCCTTGCCCTTGCAGGCGTTGTGGCCCTTGCATTCGTTTGACGCGGTCTTGCAGGAACCGTGGCCCTTGCAGGAATTCGCGCCCATGCATTTGACGCCATCGGCCTGGGCCGCGGTCGGGGCGACCGTCATGGCGGCACCGGCGATGAACAGGGCGGCGGCGGCAGTGGCCAGCGTGACGCCGGCGGTCTTTTTCTGGATCGACATTGGGTACTCTCCTTAGGTGAAGCCTCTGATCCGGCTCTCGTGTCCGGTCGATGGGGAGTGTACCCGTGCATGCGGACAGCGGGCGTAACGTTGACGTCGCACTGCATCACAAGGGTGTGAGAGAGGGTTGAACGAAAAAGCCGCGAACCCCCTGAGCCGTTCAGGCCGGATCGTCCCCCGCCACGCCCCAGATACGGGCGTGTTGGCCCTCGCCCTTGGCGGGAATGACGCGCACGCGCTCGGCGATGCCTTCGTCCGTCAGGTCCCGTTCGATGGCAAGCAAGGTGCCCGCCGGATGATCGCACAGATCGGCCATGTCGCGGCATTCGCCCCGGGCCGCGTCGAGGGCCGCCATCATGTCGGGCGCACCGTAACGTTCGAACAGATGCCCCGCCAGGGCGCGCACCGCCTCCTCGACCTGGCCGTCAGGCAGCACCGCGACCTGCACGAAGGTCGAGCGCCCGAAACTGCCGAGGCCGAACCAACCGCTTTTGAACGCCAGCTGCTGTTTATTGGTCCAGGAAGACGGATCGCCATCAGCGAATTCAAAAGTGCCGGCGACAGCCCATTCACCCGGTTCCGCCGGAATATCGAACACGTTCTGATCCGAGGCGTCGAGCCGGATGGTGCGTGCGAATTTCATTGTATCGGAAGTCCTCCCAAGTCGTGACCCGCCAATATAGAGGTCGGCAGGCCGCTTCGCATCATGGTAAAGACGAAGGCATGAGCGCCCGCTTTCTCATTCCTTCCGCCCTTGCGGCAACCCTTGCTTTGACCCCCCGCATGGGAGCGGCCGACGGCATCGATCCCGCCGCCGTGGCCAAGGCGGCTCAGTCCGTGGTTGTCGTACTGCCAAGTTGGCAAGGCGTGCGGCCCGGCTTCGCGCCGAAAAGCGCCGATGGGCGCATCGCCCCGGAGGGCTCCGGCGTCGCCGTTCTGCCTGGCGGCTATGTCGTGACCAACGATCATGTGTTGGGCAACGCCATCAGCGTCCGCATTCGCCTTTCCGATGGGCGCACCGTTACCGCCGAGATCGTCGGCCGCCACAAGGCAACGGACATCGCCCTTCTGAAAGCCGCCATCGACCTTCCCGTGGCCGAGCCGGGGCCTGAACCGAACCTGGCCGAACCGGCCTGCGCCATCGGCAATCCGTTCGGGCGGGGGATTTCCGTGTCCTGCGGCGTGGTCTCGGCCCTGGGCCGGGCCAACGCCGGGTTCAACGAGATCGAGGATTTCATCCAGACCGACGCGGCGGTAAACCCGGGCGGATCGGGCGGCGCATTGGTCGACGGCCAGGGCCGTCTGGTCGGTTTGGTTTCTGCCATTTTCGCGCAAGGATCCGACGCCAACATCGGCGTCAACTTCGCGGCGTCCAGGCCCCTGGTCGCGCGGGTCGTCGATGACCTTATCGCCCACGGCAAGGTGATTGCGGCGACGGCGGGAATGGAAACTGGCCCCCTATCCGCCCCACAGCAGGAACAGACCGGTGGCGTTGCCGTGGTTGAAGTGACACCGGGCGGCCCCGCCTTCACGGCCGGGATCGATGCCGGAGATATCATCACAAAAGTCGACCGCAGGCCCGTTACGTCACCGGGGCAGGTTCGCGCGTCCTTATTCCGCCATCACGCAGGGGACACCATCGCCCTGACCGTGCGGCGCGGTGGAGAGATTCGTGAGATCACCCTGACCTTAAAACCCCTGCCCTAGTCGGCGGCAATCACCGCCCCTTCGTCGATCAAGGCCTGGATCTCATCCGCGCCGTAGCCGTATTCGGCGAGAACTTCGCGCGTGTGCTGACCGTAGACGGGCGCACCCTGGTCCGTCTTCGCGGGTGTTCCGGAAAACTTCACCGGCATGCCCAGCGCCTTGGCCGTGCCGAGGGTCTTGTGCGGGACCTCGACGATCATGTCGCGGGCGATGGCGTGCGGGTCGGCGTGCATCTGCGTGATGTCGAGGACCGGCCCGGCGGGCAGGCCCACCGCATCGAACTTGGCGAGCCAATCGGCGGATGGTTTCGATTTGAAGATCGGCGTCAGCACGTCTTCGAGCGCCTGCCGGTTGGCCATGCGCACGGTGTTGTCCGTGAACCGGGGATCATTGGCGATCTCGGGATTGTCGAGGGCTTCGAGCAGGCGCTCCCATGTCCGCTGATTGGCCGCCCCGCAGGTGATCCAGCCGTCGGCGGTTTCGAACGCCTGATAGGGCGCGTTCAGGGGGTGGGCCGAGCCCATGGCGGCGGGAGAATTGCCGGTCGCGAAGGCGATCGCCGACTGCCAATAGGTATGAATGATTCCCGCTTCGAATAGCGAAGTATCGACGACCTGGCCCTGGCCGGTCTTCACCGCATGGGCATAGGCCGCGGACACCCCCATGGCCGCCAGCAGGCCGGCAGTGATGTCGGTGATCGGCGAGCCGACCTTGCAGGGCGGGCGGCCCGGGCCTTCGCCGGTGATGTGCATGAGACCCGACATGCCCTGGGCGATCAGATCAAAACCGCCGCGTTCCGCGTAAGGCCCCGTCTGCCCGAAGCCGGAGATCGAACACCACACCAGCTTGGGGTTTTCCTTTTTCAAGGTTTCGTAATCCAGGCCCAGCTTGGCCAGCGTGCCCTGGCGGTAATTTTCAAGCAGCACGTCGGCTTCCAGCGCCATGCGGCGCACGGCGGCCTGCCCGCCCGGGGTTTTCAGGTCCACGGCAACCGACCGCTTGCCCCGGTTCATGACCAGGAAGGCGGCGGCTTCGTCGCCGATCTTGGGCGGTGCCGCGCGGCGCGTATCGTCGCCGCCCGGCACCTTTTCCACCTTGATCACGTCCGCACCCATGTCGGCCAGCATGAGGGCACAGGTCGGACCGGCCATCACATGGGTCAGGTCCAAGACCTTCATGCCGCCGAGCGGCCCGTCACCTCGTGCCATGATGTTTCCTTCCGTTTCTTCTTATCTGCATCCTGTCCGCGGTGCGCCGCGGTTCGGATCAGCGGGCCTGCGGGTTGACCAGATAGGCCATGGCTGCGTCGACGCCGCCCTTCTCGTGCGGGACCTTGGCCAACTCCAGACCCATTTCCACGCCCGACAATGTGCCCATGAGCATCAGTTCGTTGAAGTCGCCCAGATGGCCGATGCGGAACACCTTGTCGGCGATCTTGTTGAGTCCGTTGCCGAGCGACATGTCGAAGTTTTCCAAGGTCACTTTGCGGAAGTTGTCGGCGCTGTGGCCCTCGGGCATGACCACGGCGGTCAGCACGGGGGAATACTCCTTGGGTTCCTGGCACAGAACCTCCAGACCCCAGGCGCGGACGGCACGGCGGGTCGCTTCGGCCACGCGCTCGTGGCGGGCGAACACGTTGTCGAGCCCTTCCTCCATCAACATCGCAATGGCTTCCTTGAGGCCGTAGAGCAGATTGGTCGCCGGCGTGTAGGGAAAATAGCCGGTCTTGTTCATGCTGATCATCTCATCCCAGGCCCAATAGGACTTGGGCAGGCTGGCCGTCTTGGAAACTTCCTGCGCCTTTTCCGAAACGCAGTTGAAGCTGATTCCCGGCGGCAGCATCAGGCCCTTCTGCGAGCCGGCGACGGCGACGTCGACGCCCCATTCGTCCTGACGGAAATCGGCTGAGGCCAGACCCGAAATGGTATCGACCATGAACAGGGCCGGATGTCCCGTGCGGTCCATGGCTTCACGCACCAGCTTGACCCGCGAGGTCACGCCGGTCGACGTTTCGTTATGGACCATGCAGACGGCCTTAATTTCGCGGTCCGTGTCTTCGTTCAGACGCTTTTCGATGGCGGCGGCATCGACGCCGTGGCGCCAGTCGCCGTCAATGAATTCGGGTACCAGACCAAGACGCAGCGCCAAGTTCTTCCACAGGGTAGCGAACTGCCCGGTTTCGTACATCAGCACCCGGTCGCCGGGCGACATGGTGTTGGCCAGCGCCGCTTCCCAGGCACCGGTGCCGGAGGCGGGGTAGATCACAACCTCGCATTTTTCCGTCTTGAACACCTTCTTCATGCCGGCGATGCAAGACAAGCCCAGGTCGGCGAAGTCGGGGCCGCGATGGTCCATCACCGGATAGTCCATGGCGCGAAGGATGCGGTCGGGCGTGTTGGAGGGGCCCGGAATCTGCAGGAAATGGCGGCCGCGGCGCACAGTCATGATCGGATGTCCTCTTTACATTCGGGTTTCCGCGCCAGGGGGCGCGATGGCCTGGGAATTATGCATACATTTTTTGCCCAGACAACCAGGATTCATCCTGAATCCACCAAATTCTATTAATTTCATTTAAAAACAAATAGATAACCATAATATTTCCGATTATTCATACCTCCGCCTGATTTGCCTTATTGAATTTTGAATGCAATTTGTTACACTCTGCACACTCCCCTTTGATGACAAAGCGATCCCCGCCCATGGCCCTGTCCGACGCATCCCTTGCCACCGCCGCTTCCCGTAGCCGCCCCGCCAAGGGCGACCCCGCCCTTGCCCGCCGCCTGAAGGCCGCGATCAAGGGCCAGGTCCTGTTCGATCCGTTCTCGCGTGGGCGCTATTCGACGGACGCCTCGATCTATCAGATCGAACCGCTCGGCGTCGTCGTGCCCGAGGACGCCGAGGACGTGGAAGCGATCATCACCATCGCGCGGGATGCAGGCGTACCGCTTCTGCCGCGGGGCGGCGGCACCTCGCAATGCGGGCAGACCGTGGGCGAAGCCCTGGTCGTCGATCTGTCGAAACATCTGAACAAGATTCTCGACTTCGATGCCTCGGGGCGCCAGGCCCTGGTCGAACCCGGCTTGGTGCTTGATCATCTGAACGCTTATCTCAAGCCCCACGGCCTGTGGTTCCCGGTCGACGTTTCGACCTCGTCCCGCGCCACGCTCGGCGGTATGGCGGGGAACAATTCCTGCGGCTCGCGCTCCATCGTCTACGGCACCATGCGCGACAACGTGCGCGCCATCGACGCCGTGACCATGGACGGCCGGGCCATGCGCTTCGGCGAAGTGTCCGACAATGAACCTGCGGCCAAGCTCGATCCCGTGCAGCAGGACATGGTCGCCAAGCTTCTGGATATCGGCCGGCGCGAGGGCGACCACATCCGCCAGTCGTTTCCCGACCTGATGCGCCGGGTCGGCGGCTACAACATCGATTCCCTGATGCCGGGCGGTGCGCCCAAGGGCCCCTGGGCCGAGGCGACGCTGTACCGTCAACAGACCCACCCCAACCTGGCGCACCTTCTGATCGGATCGGAAGGCACGCTGGCCTTTTCGACCAAACTTCACCTGGATCTTCAGCCCCTGCCGAAGCACAAGGTGCTGGGCGTCTGTCATTTCCCGACCTTCTACAAATGCATGGACGCAGCCCAGCATCTGGTGACGCTCGGCCCGGCGGCGGTGGAACTGGTCGACCGCACCATGATCGGCCTGGCCCGCGATATCGAGATTTTCCGCCCCACGGTCGAACGCTTCGTGAAGGGGGAGCCGGATGCCCTGCTGCTGGTCGAATTCGCCGGCGAGGAGCGCGAACCCCTGATCGCCAAGCTGAAACAGCTGGTCGAGATGATGGCCGACCTGGGCTTCCCCGACGCGGTGGTCGAGGCCGTGGACCCGGCGTTCCAGCGCGACGTCTGGGAGGTCCGCAAATCGGGCCTCAACATCATGATGTCCATGAAGGGGGACGGGAAGCCGATCTCCTTCGTCGAGGATTGCGCCGTGCGCCTGGAAGATCTCGCCGAATACACGGACCGTCTGACGCAGGTATTCCACAAGCACAATACCGAAGGCACCTGGTATGCCCATGCCTCGGTCGGCACCCTGCACGTACGGCCGGTGATCAATCTGAAACAGGAACTGGGTGCGAAGCAGATGCGCGCCATCGCCGAAGAAGCCTTCGAGATGGTCCGCGAATACAAGGGATCACACTCGGGCGAACACGGCGACGGGCTGGTGCGTTCTGAATTCCACGAAGCCATGTTCGGCAGCCGTATGATCGAGACCTTCAAGGAGGTCAAGAACACGGTCGACCCCACGGGCTTGATGAACCCAGGCAAGATCGTCGACCCGCCCAAGATGGACGACCGATCGCTATTCCGTTTCAAACCCGGATACAAGACGGAGCAGATCGCGACGGTCCTCGACTGGTCCGACTGGGGCGGCTTCGCGGGTGCTGTCGAGATGTGCAACAACAACGGTGCCTGCCGCAAACGCGACGCCGGGGTGATGTGCCCGTCCTACCGCGCCACGGGGGATGAGCAACACCTGACCCGGGGGCGCGCCAACACGCTGCGCCTCGCGATCTCGGGCCAATTGGGCCCCGACGCCTTCACCTCCGACGACATGGCCGCGACCATGAAGCTTTGCGTCGGCTGCAAGGGCTGCAAGCGCGAATGCCCCACGGGCGTCGACATGGCGCGCATGAAGATCGAGTTCCTCAACCAGTACAACAAGCGCCATGGGCTGCGCTTGTTCGACCGGCTGGTCGCCTACCTGCCGCGCTATGCCCCCGCCGCCAGCAAAGTTTCCTGGCTGCTGAACCTGCGCGACACGGTCCCCGGCGCCGCCTGGCTGTCGGAAAAACTGCTGGGCTTTTCCGCCGACCGTACCCTGCCCCGCTGGGCCGCGACGCCGGACAAGGGCGCAACTCCGGTCGACCCAAGTTCCTGCCCGGCAGGCAAAGCGGTCGTCCTTCTGGGCGATACCTTCAACACCTATTTCGAGCCCGAGAACCTAGCCGCCGCGCGCCGGGTGCTGACCGCCGCCGGCTACCGCGTCGTCACCGCCCAGGCCCCCGACCGCGCACGGCCACTATGCTGCGGACGGACGTTCCTGGCCGCCGGTCTGGCCGAGGAGGCGAAGAAGGAAGCTCAGCGCACGCTCGACGCCTTGAAGCCTTTCGTCGACGCAGGCGTGCCCATCGTCGGGCTGGAACCGTCGTGCCTCTTGACCCTGCGCGACGAGTTCACGGTCCTGCTGCCGGGCGACGACAGCAAGGCGCTGGCCGCCAAGGCCATGCTGTTCGAGGAATTCCTGGCGGCGGAAGCCGAGGCCGGCACGCTGACCCTGCCGCTGAAGGAGGCGGCGGACGGCAAGGCGCTGCTCCACGGCCATTGCCATCAGAAGGCCTTCGCCGCCATGGGGGCTGTCGAACGGACGCTCCGTCTGGTGCCGGGATTGAACGTGGAGACCGTCGATTCAAGCTGCTGCGGCATGGCGGGGGCCTTCGGCTATGACAAGGACAACGTCGATGTCTCCAAACGCATGGGCGAACTGTCCCTGCTTCCTGCCGTCCGGGAGGCTGACGGCGACACGGTGATCGTCGCCGACGGCACCAGCTGCCGCCATCAGATCGCCGACGGCACGCCGCGTGAGGCGGTGCATGTCGCCCAGGTTCTCGACCGCTATCTGGCCCAGGAGTGATGCCCATGGATGCCTCACCGCAAACCCCGATCGAGCGCCGCTCCCTGCATGACACCATCGTCAACCGGGTGCGGGCCATGGTCTATGACGGCGACCTGAAGCCGGGGGATAAGGTGCCGGAACGCCTGTTGTGCGAAACGCTCGGCATCTCCCGCACGCCGCTGCGCGAAGCGTTGAAGGTGCTGGCATCCGAAGGGGTCTTGGAACTGCTGCCCAACCGGGGGGCGCGGGTCGCCAAGCTGACCGCCGCCGATGTCGACGAGATGTTCCCTGTCATGGGGGCCTTGGAAGCACTGGCCGGCGAGCTTGCCTGCGCCAATGCGACGGAGGCCGACCTGGCCGAACTGCGCGCCCTGCATTATCAGATGGCTCTGCATCACACGCGGGGGGAGCGGGCGGAGTATTTCGCCCTGAACCAAAAGATCCACGAAAAGATCATGGGCTCGGCCGGCAACGACCTGCTGGTCGCCATGTATGAAGGCTTGGCCGGACGCATCCGCCGGGCGCGCTATATTTCCTCCATCACGTCCCAACGCTGGAAACAGGCCATGGCCGAACACGAGGACATGCTGGCCGCCCTGGAAGCCCGCGACGGCCCCAAACTCGCCAAGGTCTTGCGCGATCACCTGCAGAACAAATGCGAAGCGGTGAAGGAAGCGCTGCGCCAAGACGGCGGCGACACGGACGCCGGCTGATCCCCTGCCAGATGACGCAGCCGTGACTTCCCGGTGAGCGCTTCGGTCTGATAGACAGGCGGCCACCTGAAGGGAGCCTGCATTCCGTGATTGAGCATTTGCGCGCGGCGGTCCATCGTTCGGGCATGTGGACGTCCTGCATGACCTTTATTTTCGGTGAGCCCGTCTCCGGGCGGCTGCCCGCCCGCGTGCGCGAGCGCATCGCCCGTCAGCAATTGCAGAGCGAAAAGCTCATCAGTTGGGTGCAGATGCTGCTGGTCGCGCTGTTCGCCAGCCTGTGGGCCGTGGCCCCCAAGACCGCGACCAACCCGGATTTCAATCTGGTGCCCTTCGCCTTGGGGTTTTATTTCCTGTTCACCCTGGCGCGTCTGATCGCCGCCTATCGCGGCACCCTGACCAAACCTTTCCTGATGATCTCGGTGGTCATCGACGTCGGGCTGCTGATGCTGCTGATCTGGTCGTTTCATATCCAGTACATGCAGCCGGCGAGCTTTTATCTAAAGGCGCCGACGCTGATGTACGTGTTCATCTTCATCGCACTCCGCGCCATTCGGTTCGAGCCGGGCTACATCGTTCTCGCCGGGGCCACGGCGGCCCTCGGCTGGATCATGCTGATGCTCTACGTCGTTCATGCAGAGGCGGGCAATCCCATGATCACCCGCAACTATGTGGAATACATGACGTCGAACGCCATTCTGATCGGCGCCGAGGTCGACAAGATCGTCTCGATCCTGATGGTCACCTGCGTCCTGGCCATCGCTGTTCTACGTGCTCAACGCTCGCTCTACCGCGCGATCATCGACAGCACGGCAGCCCAGGACCTGACGCGCTTCGTCTCCAAGGAAGTGGCGGAGCGCATCACCCAGGCGGACCGTGCGATCCAGCCCGGCGACGGCGAGAGCAAGGTCGCGACCATCGTGTTCACGGACATCGAGGGGTTTTCCACGGCCTCGGAAAAGATGACGCCGAAGGAGTTGGCCCGCACCATCAACGATTACTTCCAGGCAGCCGGCGACGTCATCGCCCGTCACGGCGGTGTGGTTCTGCTGTTCGAAGGGGATGCCATGCTGATCACCTTCAACGCCGTCACGCCGCAGGACGATCATGCCGCCCGGGCCCTCGACTGCGCGCTTGAACTTGAACAGGTCTGCCGCGAACGGACTTTCGGTGATGGCGTGCGCCTATTAACCCGCTGCGGCGTCAACACGGGGCCCATCGTGGTCGGCGCCGTCGGCACGTCGGAACGACTGACCTTCACCGTGCACGGCGACAACGTGAACATCGCCGCCCGCCTGGAACAACTGAACAAGCAGTACGGGACTTATGTCATGTGCACGGAGGAAACCGCCGACAGCTGCGGCGATGGATATGCCTGCGCGTTTCAGGGAGAAATCCCGGTCAAGGGCCGGGCGGCACCGGTGAAGGTTTATTCCGTGGCACCCGCCGCCTGAGCCGCCAGCACAGCATCGACCGCTTCGGCGAAACCGGCACCCGACGCATGTTCCGTCACATATTTGGGCTTGGCCGAAAGGCGGTCGCCGAAATCGCGCACGTTGGCGACGCCGACGGCATGGGGAAAGAAGTCGAACAGGGGCGCATCGTTGGGGCTGTCGCCGACAAACATCCAGCGCCCGCGTTCGCCCTCATCCGACACGTCGGCGCGGAACAGTTCGCGCAGCACCAGGCAGGTCGTCGTCAGCTTGTCATAGGGGCCGAGCCAGCCGTTGACGTGAATGTTGGAATAGGTCGCGGTCATGCCCGCGGCTTCCATGATGGAAACGATCTGGGCGACCGCTTCCTCGCCCAGGGATGCCACGTCCTGGGCATGGTCGATGGCAAGGTCGGTCTCGCGATACGCCTGATCGGCGGCCAGCGCCGCCCCCGGCACCTCGGCGATGATCGCCTCCAGCACCTTTTCGTACTGCGCCCAATGATTGCGCCGTTCGTCCCGCGCCAGGATATGCAGATGTACCATGCGCCCCGTGTCGGGATGCAGGCGGAACACGAAGCCGCCCGATTCCCCGACCACGGCATCGACCGGCCAGGTCCGCGCCATGGCATCGCAGGTGCCGGCGGCGGCCCCCGTCACGGCGACGACCTTGAGCCCCGCCGCCTGAGCACGTTCCAGCGCCGCGAGGGCGATCGACGTGATCTTGCCGTCGGTGGTCAGGGTGCCGTCGACGTCGGTGATGATACCGCGGATGGCACGGCGATGGTCGGTGGAGAATGCGTCGAGCGGGCCCATCAGGTCCGCAGCTCGCCGCCCGTGGCCTTGGTCACGCCGACGATGACCTTGTCGGCGACGGCCTCGATCTCGGCGTCGGTCAGGGTCTTGTCCACGGGCTGCAGGACGACGTTGATGGCCAGCGACTTCTTACCTTCACCCACACCCTTGCCTTCGTAGACGTCGAACAGGGTGACCTCGGTGATCAGGGCCTTGTCGGCGGCATGGGCGGCATTGATGACCTTGGCCGCCTCGACATCGGCATCGACGACGAAAGCGAAATCGCGGGCGACCGGCTGCAAGGTCGACAGCACCAGATGCGCCTTGGCAGCGGACTTCTTCGCCTTCACCGCCGGCAGGTTGTCGAAATAAATTTCGAAGGCGACGGCCGGGCCCTTCACGTCCAGGGCTTTCAGGACCGCCGGATGGACCTCGCCGAAGGCCGCCAGCATCATGGGGCCGAGACGCAGCGTGCCGGAGCGGCCCGGGTGATACCAACTTGGCGCATCGGTCTTGATCTGCGCCCGGTCGGCCGGCAGGCCGAGATCAGCCAGCACCGCCTGGGCATCGGCCTTGGCGTCATAGGTATCGACGCCGCGCGGCTGCGCCGCCCAATGGCGCGGGCCGGTCTTGCCGACACGGATGCCGGCGGCGACCAGTTGCTGGTCTTCCGGCTTGGCGCCCGGGAACTGGGGACCGACCTCGAACAAGGCCAGATCGGCATAGCCCCGGGCCTGATTGCGCGCCGCGGCGGCCAACAGGTTGGGCAGGATCGACGGACGCATGACGTCAAGATCGGTAGAGATCGGGTTGAGCAGCCGCATGGTATCGGCCACGCCGCCGAACAGCTTGGCCTGGGCGTCGGGCATGAAGGAATAGGTCACGGCCTCGACCATGCCGCGGGCCGCCAGCAGGCGGCGCGCCTGGGCGCGGCGGCGCTGGTCCGGGGTCATCACGGGGCCCTGGGTCCCCGCGGGCCGGGTGACAGCGACCGGCGCGATGCGGTCATAACCATTGATGCGCACGATCTCTTCCACCAGGCAGGCTTCCGACACGATGTCGGAACGCCAGGACGGCACGCTAACCACCAGACGGCTGCCCTGGTCGGAATCGATGGCGAAGCCAAGAACGTTGAGA
The DNA here is from genome assembly GCA_048263775.1 of Rhodospirillales bacterium. Taxonomy (GTDB): domain Bacteria; phylum Pseudomonadota; class Alphaproteobacteria; order Rhodospirillales; family Casp-alpha2; genus UBA1479. Next base: position 33,284 of record JBLXDU010000002.1, on the reverse strand, counting down.
ATCCGCCGCGCCTCGACGCCCTCGATCTCGGTGCCACCCAGGGTCAGAACCTTGTCCAGGTTGAAATCGAGGGTGCGGCGCCAGTCGGGGCCGTCGCCGGCAGTGACCACATTCGATGCCTCGCCGCCGCAAAGCTCCAGAATCAGGCGCGTCGCAATCTCGCAGGCATCGTCCAAAAACGCCGGATCGACGCCGCGTTCGAACCGGTACCGCGCGTCGGTCTGAAGGTTGAGCTTGCGCCCGGTCATCGCCGTGCGCACGGGATCGAAATAGGCGACTTCCAGGAACACGTCCGTCGTCGCCTCGGTGCAGCCCGAGTCCAGGCCGCCGACCACGCCGGCCACAGCCTGCGGGCCACGGTCGTCGGCGATCACGGTCATTTCCGGATCCAGGTCGTATTCGACCTCGTTCAGCGCCAGAATTTTTTCGCCCGACTTGGCCAGACGAGCGGTGATCGTGCCCGAGACCTTGGCCGCGTCGAATACGTGCAGCGGGCGGTCGAATTCGAATGAAATGTAGTTGGTGATATCGACCAGGGCCGAAATCGGGCGCAAGCCCACGGCGGTCAGACGATCCCGCAGCCATTTCGGGCTGGGGCCGTTCTTGACCCCCCGGAAGGCGCGGCCGACGAATTTGGAGCACGCACTGGCCGTCTCTTCCGTGAAGTCGAGGGCCACGCCGAGGGGGCTATCGAACACCCCCGCCACCGGCGAAGTATCAAGGGGCTTCAGGCTGCCGAGTCCGGAAGCCGCAAGGTCGCGGGCGATGCCGCGCACGCCAAGGCAATCGCCCCGGTTGGGCGTGATGGCGATTTCGATGACCGGATCGGCCAGGCCCATAACGTCAACGGCGCGGGCACCGACCTCGGCATCCGCCGGCAGTTCGACGATGCCGTCATGTTCATCGGACAGGCCCATTTCCCGTTCCGACAGCAACATGCCGTTCGACGTCACACCACGAATTTCCGTGGGCTTCAGGGTGATGCCCGTGCCCGGGACGTAGGACCCGGAGGGGGCGAATACGCCCTTCAGGCCCGTCCGCGCGTTGGGCGCGCCACAAACCAGTTCGACCGTCTCATCACCGGTGCTGACCTGGCAAACGCGCAGACGGTCCGCATCCGGATGCTGCTTGGCGTCCAGAACCTCGCCGACGATGAACGTCTCCAGGCCCTTGGCCCGGTCCGTGACGCCTTCGACCTCAAGCCCGACCATGGACAGACGATCAGTGATTTCCGCCAGCGTGGCGTCGGTTTCCAGATGCTGCTTGAGCCAGCCCAGGGTGAACTTCATCGGTTCAGCCCCCCGGTCAGGGACGGAATGTCGAGGGACGCGAAGCCGTAATGGCGCATCCAGCGCAGGTCCGATTCATAGAAGGTGCGCAGGTCCGGCACACCGTATTTCAGCATCGCCATGCGCTCGACCCCCATGCCGAAGGCGAAGCCCTGGTATTTCTCGGGATCGATGCCGCAATTGCGCAGCACGTTGGGATTGACCATGCCCGAGCCGCCGATTTCCAGCCAGTCGCCGCCATGCCCGATCTTCAACTCGCCGCCCTCGCGGGTGCAGCCGATATCGACCTCGGCCGAGGGTTCGGTGAAGGGGAAATAGCTGGGCCGGAAGCGCACGGGCAGATCGTCGATGCCGAAGAAGGCGCGGCAGAATTCGATCAGGCAGCCCTTGAGGTGGCCCATATGGGTTTTCTCGTCGACCAACAGTGCTTCGACCTGATGGAACATCGGTGAATGGGTCGCGTCGTAATCGCAGCGATAGGTGCGACCCGGCACGATCACGCGGTAGGGCGGTGGGCCGGCCTGCATGGTGCGGATCTGCACCGGCGAGGTATGGGTGCGCAGGACCAGACGGCCCGCATCCGCGCCGTCGGCCCCGGGCAGATAGAAGGTGTCGTGGTCCTGACGAGCCGGATGGTCGGCCGGAATGTTGAGGGCGGTGAAGTTGTGCCAATCGTCCTCGACGTCCGGGCCCTCGGCGATGCCGAAGCCCATATCGCCCAGGATGGCGACGATTTCCTCGATGACTTGGCTGACGGGGTGGATGCGCCCCGCGTCCTCAGGTCTGGTCGGCAGGGTGACGTCGATGCGCTCCTCGCCCAGGCGGGCGTCCAGTGCCGCCCCTTCCATGGCCGCCTTGCGGGCGTCCAGGGCGTCTGCGACAGCATCCTTCAACGCGTTGAGGGCTTGGCCCGCCTCGCGCCGCTGGTCGGCGTCAAGCGCCCCCAGGCCTTTCATCTGATCGGTGATGCGGCCCTTCTTGCCGAGCGCTGACACACGCACCTGTTCGAGCGCGTCCAGATCGCCCGCCGCCTCAACGGCGGCAAGCAGTTCCTCACGGAGCTTGTCGACACTCTCCATGGCCAGGCCTCGTCATTCAGATGGCGGTGCCGGTGCCGGCGCGCCACCCCTTGCCGGGACGGGCGCCGGATACCGGGTCGGGATTAGTTGCCGAGGGCGGCCTGAGCCTGTTCCACCAGCGACTTGAAGGCTTCCGGTTCGCGGATCGCGATATCGGACAGGACCTTACGGTCCAGTTCGATCCCGGCCTTGTCCAGGCCGTTCATGAACTGGGAATAGGTCATGCCGTGCTCGCGCACGCCCGCGTTGATGCGGGTAATCCAAAGACGACGGAAGTTCCGCTTCTTCGCACGGCGGTCGCGGTAGGCGTATTGCAGCGCCTTTTCGACCTTTTCCAGCGAGATGCGGAAGTTGTTCTTGTTCCGGCCGCGGTAACCCTTGGCGCGGGCGATGACTTTCTTGTGGCGGGCGTGCGCGGTGACGCCCCGAGTGACTCGTGCCATTGTCCAGCTCTCCTAATTCAAAAATACGCGGCGTTACAGGTAGGGCGCGAAGGATCGAATCTGGCGCGCGTTCGTCGCGTCCAGGACCATCGTGCCCCGTGCCTTGCGCTTCATCTTGGTGGAGCGCTTGCGCAGATTGTGGCGTTTGAAGGAGAAATTGCCGCGCACCTTGCCGGTCCCGGTAACCCGGAACCGTCCCTTGGTGCTGGACTTGGTCTTCAGCTTGGGCATTTCGACATCCTTTCTTTGGTGGGCCCCGCTCATGGCGGAGGCCGCAAGGTCTTGATCAATAGTCGTTTCGGGGCGGCCAGGCATGCCCGTTACAAAGCCATGCCGCCCGGTCGAGCCGCGGGTTATAGCGCCGAGGGCGGAATGATGCAAGGGCCCCCGGAAAATAAGGGATAAAGGGACATTCAGCCCGCCGCGTCAGGGGCCCGATACTCGGGCAGGTCGACGGTTACCGTGGTGCCCTCGCCGAGGCGGCTGTCGATGGCGATGGCGCCACCGTGCATTTCCACCAATGACCGCGAAATCGCAAGCCCCAGACCCCAGCCCTTTTCCCCCGTATAGGGCGCCTGCGGGTCCCCCGCATAGGGTGATCCCGGGCCGCCGGTGAAGGCCATCATCATGTCGCTTATACGTTCGGGCGCGATGCCGATGCCCGTATCGGAGACCCGGACACGCACCACCCCAGGGCCGGTTTCCGCCGTTATGACGATACGCCCCCCCGATTCCGTGAACTTCGCCGCGTTTGACAACAGGTTTAGCAGCGTCTGTTTGATGGCACGGCGGTCCGCGAGGATCGGCGGCAGATCGCCCGGCACCATGGTCTCAAGAACAATACCCTTGGCGCGGATGACCTCGGTCATGGTCTGGGCGCAGTCGGCGATGATGCCGGCGACCGGTTCCGCCTCCAGGCAAAGCGCCGTGCGGCCCGCCTCGATCGCCGAAATGTCGAGAAGGTCGTTGACCAGATCAAGCAGATGGCTGGCGCTGGCGTGGATGTCGCCGGCGTATTCGCGGCGCTTCGCCCCCTCTGGCGCGCCGAAATAGTCATTGGCCAGGATGTCGGAGAACCCCAGGATGGCGTTCAGGGGCGTGCGCAGTTCATGGCTCATGGCGGCCAGGAATTCGGACTTGGCGCGGTTCGCTTCCTCGGCCGAGCGCAGCGCCGCATCCCGGGCGCGCTGGGCCCGGCGTTCCTCGGTCACGTCCGTTCCGGTGCCCCGGTAGCCGGCGAACTGTCCATCCTCGGAAAACAGCGGCTTGCCGCTGATCCGGGCCGAGCGCGGATTTCCGCCACCGTCCTTGAATTGATATTCGAAATCACGGAACGGCCGGTGGTTTTCCAGATCGTCCAGATGACGGCGCCATTTCTCTTGGTCCGTATCCTCACCAGCCACCTCCGCCCGCCGCCGGCCCAGGTAGACCGTGGGGTCGAAGCCGATGACTTCGCCCGTGCGGCGGGAGAAATAACTGAACCGCAGGTCCGCATCCATTTCCCACAGCCAGTCGGACGCGACCTCGGCGAAGTCGCGGAACCGCGCCTCGCTTTCCGCCAATTTGCGCTGGGCCGAGACCTGTTCAGTCAGATCGACGCTGACCGAGCCGACCTTGATGATGTTACCGGCAGGATCACGGATCGGGAATTTGGTGATATTCAGGATGCGTTTCTCACCATCGGCGAAGGTGCGTTCAACCTGACGGCTGAGCGTGTTGCCGGTGGTCAGGACATGACGTTCCTGTTCATTCATGACGGTCGCCTCGGTCGGCGACTGGAAATCCTCGATCTGGTCCGACCGACGGCCGACCATGGTATCGATGTCGAAACCGTACCAATCCGTATAGGTTCGGTTGGGGCGTTCGACGATATGGTTTTCGTTCTTGATCAACAGCCCGACGGGGACGTTCTCGAACACCGACCGCAGGACGCTTTCGCTGTCTTCGAGCGCCACCTTCTGACGGGCGACCAGGCCCGTCTGGCGGACCATCTGCAGCACGGTGATGACCAACCCGACCAGAATGAACACCGCCGACAGTCCATTGAAATACCAGCTGTAGGTCAGATGAAGGTCGGCGGCGGCCGACATCGCGGCGGCGGCACCCTCCGCAGCCTGCAGCCATGTCATCAGGTAAAGATCGGCGATGTACAGGGACACACCGCACCACAGGCCGGCCAGGATCAGGCTGACGCCCGGCGTGGCCCTGGCTTGGCGTAGCGCCCCCCAACGCAACACCGCCGCCGTGGTCCCGGCAAAGGCCACGGCGACCAGCAGCAAATCCGTGGTGACCATGACGCCCCACGGCGGAAACCGTTCGAGAATTGATCCGTCCTGCATTTTCGCCCCCCAAGGCGCCCCTCCCGGCGCGCCCGAACGCAGGTTTATTCGATAATTGTCACACCGCCTCGGAAGCTGAAGGTCCCCGACTTCGACATGCCGACGATCACGCAACCATCACCTTGATTATAGATCTGCCATCCGCGCAGCAGGATCGATTCCCCCACCTGGATCGGATGAAGGGTTGCCCTGCCACTTAGATTCTCAACCACGCCCTTGCCCTCGGCATCGGCCGTCAGGAAGTATCGCCCGGACTTGTCGGCATTAAACTGCGCCTTTTGGCAGACATAAACATGGCGCGCATGATGAGACATGGTCTCCATCTTGGCGACGGCCTTGGCAAACTGGATGCAGCGTTCTGTCACCTGTTCGTCTGATGCGAACTTGGACAGGCCGACCAATTGGCGCTGGGTAAATTCCGTGTACACGATGCCCGCGGGAATCCGGTATTGCTCCTTGATCTGGGCGCAGGCATCGAAATCCTGAATCTTGAAGCCTTCCTTGGCGGCGCGGCGGGCGAATTTGTTGGCCTTGCTGGCCAGTTCCTTCGCCCGGGCGTCAAGCGCTTCCTGGCTGTCCTTCGCGACATGGCCCATCACCTGATAGGCGTACCAGCCCAAAAGGGCCACGGCCGGCACGACAAGGATGAGGATAAAGCCCCAGAAGAAGCTTTTGGGCAGACCCTTCTTGGCCTTGCCGCCGGCCTTTGCCTTGCCCTTCGGCTTGCCCTTTGCCTGGGGCTTTGCCTTGGTCGGTGCCTTCGGTTTTGCCTGTTCCGCCATGTTCCTGCTTTTCTCATGCCCATGTCGCCGCTTGTCCGGACGGGAGCCTAACCATCGACCCTTACATTACCCTTAAAATCACACTGATACAGCCCCAACGCCCGCCCATACCTTTGTACGCGGCGCCATTGACCCGGCGGGGCGCGCCCCCCATTCTGCCGACGCCATGCTGTTGATCGGTTTCATCGACGGGGGGAAAGCGGCCTTCGACCCCCTGATTTTGCTGCTGCTCGCCCTGCTGCTTGACGCCTATCTGGGCGACACGCCGTGGCTGTTCAAGCGCGCCAAGCATCCGGTGGCCCTGCTGGGCGCCGTGATCGACTGGCTCGACCGCAAGCTGAACCGTGACAAACGCCCGGAAATGGACCGCGCCGTGCGCGGCGCCGTGGCGGTTCTGGCCGTGGTCGCACTGACCGGCGGCCTGGGGCTGGGCGTGGCCTGGCTGTCCTTCGTCCATCCCTGGGGCTGGATCGTCGAACTGTTCTGCATCGTCCTGTTGATCGCGCAGCGGGGTCTTTACGACCACGTGCGCGCCGTGCGGCGGGGGTTGGACGATAATCTGGAAGCCGGCCGCGAGGCCGTTTCCCACATTGTCGGGCGCGACCCGCAGCAGCTCGACGGCCACGGCGTCGCCCGCGCCGCCATTGAATCCGCGGCCGAGAATTTCTGCGACGGGGTCGTCGCCCCGGTCTTTTTCTATGTGCTGTTCGGCGCCCCCGGCCTGTTCATCTACAAGGCCGTCAACACCATGGACAGCATGATCGGCCACCGCACGCCCAAGTACCGGGCCTTCGGCATGACGGCGGCGCGGCTGGACGATGTGCTGAACCTGATTCCGGCCCGGCTGTCGGGCCTGTTCATCTGCCTGGGCGCCCCCTTCGCGCCGGGCGGCCAGCCCTGGCAGGCGGTCAAGGTCATGCTGCGCGACGCCGGCAAGCACCGTTCCCTCAATGCCGGCTGGCCCGAAGGCGCCATGGCGGGTGCCCTCGGCCTGGCGCTCGCCGGACCCCGCCGCTATGCCCAGGATGTCGCCCGCGACCCCTGGATCGGCCACGGCACGGCCAAGGCGACGGCAGCCGACATCGGCCGCGCGCTCTATCTGTATGCCGTCGCCTGCCTGATCAACGCGGGATGGGTCGCCGCCTTGGCGGTGGTACGCTTTTCCCAGCCCATGACCGGTTAACAGTGGCGCAACAGACCGTTGCCGCGCTGCCGGGGTGCGGGCAGAATGCGCGAAACATTCCGCCGGAGCGGTTTCCCGGCGAGAAAATCACATCAGGGAGTGCACCCGCAGGCCATGGATCAGACACATACCGATCAGCCCCTCTGGATCCCGTCCCCCGAATACGCCGACGGGTCGACGATCAACCAATTCCGTCTTCACCTGAACCAGGCCCTTGGCCTGAACCTGGCCGACACGGCGGACCTGCACGCCTTTTCCGTCAATGATCGGGAACGCTTCTGGATCGCCCTGAAGGATTATACGGGTGTGCGGGCGCAGACCTGGGGCGACACCGTCCTGGTCGACGGCGACAAGATGCCGGGCGCCAGGTGGTTTCCCGATGCGCGGCTGAACTACGCGGAAAACCTGTTGCGCCGGCGCGATGGGGCGGAAGCCATCGTGTTTCGCTCGGAAAACGGCGCGCGCCGAGCCGTGACCTTCGCCGAACTGTACGATCAGGTATCGTCCCTGACGCAGCACCTGAAGGCACAAGGCGTGCAATCAGGCGACCGGGTCGCGGGATATCTGCCCAACATGCCGGAGGCCGTGGCAGCCATGCTGGCGGCGACGGCGCTGGGCGCGGTGTGGTCGTCGTGCTCGCCCGATTTCGGGGTCCAGGGCGTGCTCGACCGGTTCGGGCAGATCGAACCCAAGGTGTTTTTCTGCACGGACGGTTATTTCTATAATGGCAAGCGCCATGACGTGATGCCTAAGAACGCGGAGATCCTGGCCGGCCTACCGACGGTGACCGACGTCATCGTCGCGCCCTACGATCCTGCCGACCGGCCGGGCCTGGAAATGATTCCGGGGGCGGTCTTGATGGCCGATGCGGCCGAGGCCCATGCCCCCGCCGATATCGATTTCGTCCAGGTCCCGTTCGACCATCCGCTCTACATCATGTTTTCCTCGGGCACCACGGGCGCGCCCAAATGCATGGTTCATTGCGTTGGCGGTACGATATTGAAACATGCCAGCGAACAGGCCATCCATTGCGACATCCGCCGCGACGACCGGGTATACTTCTTCACGACCTGCGGCTGGATGATGTGGAACTGGCTGGTGTCCGTGCTGGCCTGTGAGGCCTGCCTGCTGCTCTATGACGGCTCCCCCTTCCACCCCGGGCCCGAAACGATCTTCGATTACGCCGACGCGGAGAACATGACCCTGTTCGGGACCTCGGCCAAATACATCGACGCCGTCGCCAAGTCGGGCATCCGTCCGAAGGAAACCCACGATCTCACCAGTGTGCGCATGCTGTGCTCCACGGGCTCGCCCCTGGCGCCGGAAGGCTTCGAATTCGTCTACGATCACATCAAGACGGACGTGCATCTGGTATCGTTCACCGGCGGCACGGACATCATGGGCGTGTTCGCCGGCGGTGATGCGACCCGGCCCGTGTGGCGGGGCGAACTGCAGGCCCCGGCGCTGGGCATGGCCGTGGAATGCTGGAACGACGAGGGCAAGCCCATGATCGGGCAGAAGGGTGAACTGGTCTGCACCAAGGCCTTTCCGTCCATGCCCACCGGTTTCTGGGGCGACGACGACGGGTCGCGCTATCACGCCGCCTATTTCGAACAATTCCCCAATGTCTGGACCCATGGCGACTACATCGAGATCACCGAACACGGCGGCATGATCGTTTACGGCCGGTCGGACGCGACGCTGAACCCCGGCGGCGTGCGCATCGGCACGGCGGAAATCTACCGCCAGGTCGAGAAACTGGAAGAGGTCGTCGAAAGTCTGGTCATCGGCCAGGACTGGGACAACGATGTGCGGGTCGTGCTGTTCGTACGCCTGGCCGAGGGCAAGACCCTGGACGATGCGCTAACGAAACGAATCAAGGACCAAGTGCGCGCCAACTGCACGCCGCGCCATGTGCCGGCCAAGGTGGTCCAGGTCACCGATATCCCGCGCACCAAATCGGGCAAAATCACGGAGCTTGCCGTGCGCGACATCATCCACGGCCGGCCCGTGAAGAACAAGGAAGCGATGGCCAATCCGGAAGCGCTGGATCTGTACGAAGACTTGGTCGAACTGAAAAGCTAGACCGCCGCGCGACCCGGCCGTGCCTGGAAACGCGCGACCTCGTCCAACAACCAGTCACGGAACAGGCGGCATTCGGGCGCTTCGGCCCGGCCCGGCACCGTGAGCAGGTAATAACCCGGCTGCAGCGTCAGGGACGGCCCGAAAGGCACGGCCAGACGCCCCGCCTCAATATCCTCGGCGGCCAGGGACCAACGGCCCAGCGCCACGCCCGCCCCCGCGATCGCCGCCTGCAACACATTTTCCGATGCCGTGAAGCGCGGGCCGTCCTCTGCGTTCAGGTCCGGGCAGCCGGCCGCCGCTAACCAAGACCGCCAATCCGGCGCGAGCGGATGGAAGGTAACGGATTAGTCGTGCAGCAGGGTGAAGCGGCCAAGATCATGGGGCCGTTCGAGCGGCCCATCGGCCGCCAGCAGCGCGGGCGCCACCAGGGGCACGACCATTTCGTCGAACAGGCGCCGCGCCGCCAGCCCCGGGTAATTCCCCATGCCGAAGCGGATCGCCATGTCGGCTTCACCGGCGATCAGGTCCGCCCGGTCGCGGGTCGCCACGATTTGCACCTGCAGGCCCGCCGGCCGCCGGTCCAGGCGCGGAATCAGCCATTTCATGGCAAAGGACGGCACACAGGACAGGACCAAGGGTCCGGGCTTGGGCGGGCGGATGTGCGCGACCGCGCCCGCCAGTTCCTCGAACCCGCGGCGCACCCCCGGGTAAATGGCCCGTGCCGCCGCCGTCGGCGCAACCGCCCGCACCTCGCGGCGAAACAGGGGCTGGCCCAGAACATCCTCCAGCAGCTTGATCTGATGGCTAACCGCCGACGGGGTGACGTTCAGTTCGCGCGCCGCCGCGATGAAGCTTTCGTGGCGGAACGCGACTTCGAAAGCGCGCAGCGCCTTCAAGGGCGGAAGCTTGGTAAACATGAGTTATTTTTTCTCATTCAATAAATGAAGTCTATGCGTTTGTTTTTATGAGCTGAGTCAATTTAATAAATGAGAAATTCAAACAAGGATGATTATTTTTCATCTTCAGGTGATGACACGGCCTGCGGGCCGACGAAAAGGATCCCGACCATGACCGACGACACCGTTCTCTATGACCAACGCCACGGCGTGGCGATTCTGACCCTCAACCGCCCGGATCAGCTCAACGCCCTGAACTTTGCCCTGATCGACCGTTTCATGGCCCATCTCGACGTCATCGAGCGCGACGATACAGTCCGCGCCGTGATCGTCACCGGGGCCGGCGACCGGGCGTTCAGCGCCGGCGCCGACATCAAGGAATTCTCCCATTCGGTCGCCGCCGGGGTCGAGGTCGCCCTGCGTGACTTCGTCGCCCGGGGACAGGCCTTCACCTCGCGCATCGAACGCTTTCCCAAGCCCATCATCGGCGCGGTCAACGGATTGGCCTTCGGTGGTGGCTGCGAAATGCTGGAGGCCATGCCGCTGGCCGTGGCGGCGAACACGGCGACTTTCGCCAAGCCGGAAATCAACCTGGGCTTTCCCCCGCCGTTCGGCGGCAGCCAGCGCTTGCCGCGCCTGATCGGCCGCAAACGGGCGCTGGAAATGATCCTGACCGGCGATCCCATCACCGCCGAGGAGGCCCGCCAGGCAGGCCTGGTGAACCGTGTTGTTGCGAAATCGAAACTGATGTTCGAGGCAGAGAAGCTGGCCCAGCGGATCATCGAAAAGGCACCCGTCAGCGTCGCCGCCAGCCTGACCGCCGTGACCCGCGGCATCAACCTGAGCATCGACGAGGGCTTGGCCGTGGAGGCCTCCCAATTCGTCCGCGCCGCCGCGACCCCGGCAGTCACGCAGGGAATCGCCCGGTTCCTGGCTCGCTCGGCCGGGTCTCCTGCCGCCGAATGAGCCCAATTTGGCGGCTACGGCCCTTCGAAGCGCTGGCCGGAAATAGCCGGGTGGTAGATCGGCTGAATCACGTTGCCCGCCGGGTCCGTGCAATGGAACGAGCGCGCCCCGTCGAAATGGTCCGCCGGCGTGTCCAGCAGGTTGACCCCCTTTGCCTTCATGAAGTCATACCAGGCTTGCAGATCTTCCTTGGTGTCGACGACGAAGCCGAAGTGGTCCATGGGCCGCTTGGCCGGCGGCGTCTCGCCGGGCCGGGCGCGGCCGAGCGACAGATTGTCGTTGCCCAGGGTCAGATAGACCAGATCGTCGTTGAAGCGGCTGAGTTCGCGCATGCCCAGGATATCGCGGTAAAAGCGTTCGCAGGCGTCGAAGTTTTCGACCACCAGGGCGAGATGGCGCAGGCCGTTCAAGGGTGGCGGGGTTGCGGTCATGGCGAAAGTCTCCTCCTGTTTTGCGGCCACCTTAAAAGGCCATCGGTCCGCCGTCACGCGGCATCGAATTCACCTTCGAGCCATTCCCGGAAGGCACGGACCTTGGGCCGGTCCTCCTCGCCCTCGACGCAGGCCAGGTAATAGGCCTGGGGGGCCGGCAAAGCGAAGTCGAAGGGCCGCACCAGGCGCCCCGCCGCCAGATCGTCGGCGACCATGACGCTGCGCCCCAGGGCCACGCCCTCGCCCGCACGGGCCGCCAGCAACACCAGATTGGAATGGGAATAACCGGGACCGCGTTCCGGATTGACCGTGTCGCAGCCGGCGGCGGCCAACCAGTCCCGCCAGTCCACGGGCATTTCGTCGTGCAAAAGGGTGAAATGCGCAAGGTCCCCGGGCTCCTTGAGCGGTGGACCGGCCTCCAGCAGCGCCGGCGCGCAGACGGGGAACAGCTCCTCGGTCCGCAGCAGGGACACCGTCAGTCCGGGCCAACTGCCACGGCCGTAGCGCACGGCGACGTCCACGCCTTCCCGTGCCAGATCGACCATGCGGTCGGCCATGACCAGGCGCACGTCGATGTCGGGATGGGACTGGCGGAATCGGCCAAGGCGCGGCACCAGCCAGGACTGGGCGAAGGAATCCATGGTCGTCACGGTCAGGACCCCTTCGGAATCCTGACGCTGCACCCGATTGACCGCCGTGGTCAGGATATCCATGGCCTCGCGCACCTCGGGAAACAGGGTCTGCCCCGCCTCGGTCAGGACCAGGGCGCGGCTGAGGCGCCGGAACAGGGGAAAGCCGAGCCAGTCCTCGAGCCCGCGAATTTGATGGCTGACCGCCGCCTGGGTCACGTTGAGTTCTTCCGCCGCCTGGGTGAACGACAGATGACGGGCGGCGGCCTCAAAAGCGCGCAGCGCGTTCAGCGGCGGCAGGCGGCGTGACATGATTGTACCATAACATTAAATTTCCTTATCATGCAGATCATTTAGGAGTTCAGTAAATTTATAATATATTGAAATTAAAAGTTTTTAATATTGTATCGATACATACGGATAATATTTTCTAATCCATATAGGAGTTTTTGTCGTTTGTGAACCGGTCTTGAACCGGCCTATTCAACTTGGGCGCCACCGATTGGCGCAGCCCACAAACCGACTTATTTGCAATCTCGCCCGGCCGGCCCCCGCCGCCCCGGCAACGAAACAAGGACAGGACCCATGGCCACGTCATCGACGACCACGCAAACCGCGGATCGCCCCGTCGCCCGCCCGGGCCTGCTTCCCCTCGGACAGGCCCTCGCTTCGCTGACCACTTCCACCGCCCGGGCGGTGTTTAATTTCCCGACCCTGCTCGTGGAATGGCAGAAACGCTACGAGATGCGCCGCCGTCTTGCCGAACTGGACAACCGGATGCTTGCCGACGTCGGCCTGAGCCGGGCCGACATCCACCGCGAGACTGAAAAGCCGTTTTGGATTTCCTGATCCAAACGACTACAATTTCCCTGGCACATATGTGCCCCTGGACGGGATCGGCCCTGCGGCCGATCCCGTCTCCCTTTATCCCCGGCACTGACATTGCCGGCCCGGCCCGGACCCACTGCCGTGATCTTGCTGCTTTACGCCGTGACCGTGATTGCCTGGGGCTTCAGCTGGTACGGGGTCCAATTGCAGTTGGGCGTCGTGGCACCGGAGGTTTCCGTGCTCTACCGCTTCGCCCTGTCGGCGGCGGTGATGTACGCGTTCTGCCGGGCCACCGGGCGCGCCATCGACTTCCGCCCGCGCGACCATGCCTGGGTCGCGACCCAGGGCCTGTTTCTGTTCGGAACCAACTTCTATCTGGTTTATCTCGGCGCGCAGTATCTGCCGTCGGGGCTGGTCTCGATCCTGTTCTCCCTGGTCATCGTCATGAACGTGGCCGGAGGGGCACTGTTCCTGCACAACCGGGTCGAACCCCGCATGGTCATCGGCGCAATATTCGGCATCGGCGGCATCGCCGTGATCTTCTGGCCGGAACTGGCCCATTTCGATCTCACCCAGGGCGGCGCCAAGGGAATGATCCTGGTGCTCTGCGGCACCGCCTCGGCGGCCACGGGCATGCTGATTTCAGCGCTCAACCAGCGCCGCGGATTGGGCGTGGTGCGCACCAACACCATGGGCATGGTCTACGGATCTCTGTTCATGCTGGTGTACTGCTTGGCCCGGGGTGCGGAATTCCGCATGGAATGGACCGTGCCCTATATCGGCTCGCTGCTGTTTCTTTCGATCATTTCCACCGTCGTCGCCTTCGCCACCTATCTGACCCTGGTCGGACGCATCGGGCCGGAGCGCGCCAGCTATTCATCGGTTCTGTTCCCCCTGGTCGCGCTCGCCGTATCGACCTGGATGGAAGGCTTCCAATGGACGACCGGCGCCATCCTCGGCGTCGGCTGCGTTCTGGTCGGCAACCTGTTCGTCCTGACCCCGCCCGCCGTGGTGGCGCGGCTGATGCGACGCGCGGTTCCGCCCACGGCCCCTGCGTCCGACTGAGCCAACGCTTCTGACCGGCCCTGCCCTACTGGTTTCAACGAGGAAACACCATGTCCGCTAAACGCATCGGTATCACCATCTGGATCGTCGCCTTCGCCGGCTGCCTGATCGGCAGCCTGAACCTGGGCACCCGCACCACCTTCGGCCTGTTCCAGACCGACATCCTGCGCGACCTGGCCATCACGCCCAGCGACTTCGGCCTGGCGATCGCCGTGCAGAACCTGATGTGGGGCATCGCCACACCGTTCATGGGGGCCATCGCCGACAAATTCGGCAGCATGCGCATGATCATCCTGGGGGCCCTTCTGTACGCCGTGGGTCTTTACGTCATGGGCACGGCCGACAGCCTGTTCGCGTTCAACGTCGGCGCCGGATTCCTAATCGGCATCGGCATGGGCGGCGTCGGGTTCGGCGTCGTGCTGGGCGCCGTCGGCCGCCGCGTGCCGGCCGAGCACCGCTCGCTGGCCCTCGGCATCGCAAGCGCCGGGGGCTCCTTCGGGCAATTCTACATGGCCCCCGTGGGCCAGGCGCTGCTGGAAACCTACGGCTGGACCGGGGCGCTGACAGCACTCGCCGTGATCATGCTAATCGCCGTGCCGCTGGCCTTTCTGTTGGCCCGCCAACCGCTGGCCACCGATGCGGCGCCCGTTGCCGCGCGCCAGGGCAAGACACCCGACATCAGCCTGGGGGAAGCCCTCGGCGAAGCCTATCGCCATCTGGGCTTTAACCTGCTCACCCTGGGATTCTTCGTCTGCGGGTTCCAGGTCGCCTTCATCACCGTGCACTTCCCCAAATACCTGGAGCTTCTGCACATCGACCTGCGCATCGCGGCGCTGTCTCTGTCGCTGATCGGATTGTGCAACATCGTCGGCACCTTCGCCTGTGGTGCGCTGGGCGGCCGGTTCCCCAAGAAATGGGTGCTGGCCTGGCTGTATTTCCTGCGCTCACTCTGCATCATCACCCTGCTGGCAGCCCCCAAGACGGAACTCAATATCCTGCTGTTCGCCGGCGCCATGGGCTTGCTGTGGCTCGGCACGGTGCCGCTGACCTCGGGCCTGGTCGCCCATATGTTCGGCGTGCGCTATCTGTCCATGCTGTTCGGGATCACCTTCCTGAGCCACCAGATCGGCAGCTTCCTCGGCGTATGGCTGGGTGGTTATCTGTATCAGACCACCGGATCCTATGATTGGGTGTGGTACGGCTCCATCGCTTTGGGCTTCATCGCCGCCGCCCTGCATATCCCCATTCCGGAAAAACGCCCCACCGCCGCCACGGCCTGATCCGCCCCGCCGGCGTTCGCTTCGTCGATCCCACCCGAGCCCGGTCCGGGCGGGTGCTGGCTGTTGTCGCCGCCCCTTCATACATCTATAACCCATGCGAATCCTGCACCCCCGGCCCGCATAGCCTCCGGCCGCCACCCCAGTTCGGCTGGTCATGATGTTCAACATGAGTTCCATCCTGATCTCGCTGGCCGTGGTGCAGTTCATCATGGCAACGATTCTGGTCACGTTCTGGTTGGCCCGGCTGAAGATCGGCGGCCTGAAGGAAATGGCCCTGGCCATGACGATCGGCGGGATCGGCGCGCTCGCCATCAGCACCGGCGCCGCGATACAGGATTATCGCCCCGCCAGTTTCGGCCTGCTGTGTTTCGTCGTCACCACCCTGTCTGCGGCCCGCGCCATGCGGCGCCTGCAGGGACGCCATCCGCGCTACGTTCTGGAAGCGACGGCGCTGGCCTTCTCCTGTGCCGCCATTTATTACTTCCTCATCGTCAAGAACGACGTCCCCGGCGTGCTGGTTTCGAACTCCGTCGTGTTCGCCATCGTCTGCGCGCTGACCACCCGGGACCTTTGGCTGGAACGCGATCCGGGCCTGATCCGCGGCTGCCGCATTCTCGGCACGATGTTCGCCGTATTCGCCGTCGTTCAGGCCCTGCGCATCTTCATCCGCCCGCTGTTCGATGGCCCCGTGGGACCGAATCCGCAGATCGTCGCCCTTGATGTCGCCATCGCCTTCATCGGCATGGCGATGGTGATCGGTTGGAGCCTCGGCCTGTTGTGGACGGCCTACAGCTACGCCGAATATCAGATGCGGGCAGCCTATGAGGAGCTTGAGCGGTTTTCCGGCGCCGTCGCCCACGACCTGAAATCGCCGCTCAATGCCGTGATCGGAAATCTTGAGGCCGCAGCCCTGCCGTCCGCAGCCATGGATGCCCAGCAGAGGGCGGAATTTCTTGCCTCCGCCCATAAGGCCGCCCTGCGCATGAACCGGTTCATCGGCGACCTTCTCGACGACGCCCGGTCGGTACAGCAGGGACCGCCGGTCGATGTTGCCGACCCCGGCCAATGCCTGCGCGAAGCCCAGGACAG
The DNA here is from genome assembly GCA_048263775.1 of Rhodospirillales bacterium. GTDB lineage: Bacteria > Pseudomonadota > Alphaproteobacteria > Rhodospirillales > Casp-alpha2 > UBA1479. The sequence goes on along the minus strand of JBLXDU010000002.1, from coordinate 16,900 downwards.
CCTGCGCCCGATGATCGACGCCATCACCGCCGAGATCACCATCGGCGATCTTCCGCCCGTCGCCGTCAGCCCGTTGCAATTGACCCGCGTGTTCCAGAACCTGTTGGACAATGCCCTTAAATACAGGTCGCTGGAACGGCCCCTGACGATCGATATCTCCGCCCTGCGCCAGGGTGATGCCGTGATTATTTACATCAAGGACAACGGCGTCGGAATCGCCCAGGCCGATCAGCCCCGCGTGTTCAACCGATTCGTGCGCGCCGGCAAGCAATCCCTGGTGCCCGGCGACGGCGTGGGCCTGTCGGAATGCCGGCGGATCGTCGAGAAGGCCGGCGGGTCGATCGACCTGTCCTCTCAACTGGGCGCCGGCGCGACCTTCCGCCTGATCCTGCCCGCCGCTAGTTAAGGGTTCCCGGCGCGGCCCCCGTGGTCAACACCACCTTGCCCGTCGACTTGCGCGACAACAGCATGTTCATGCCGTCCTTGGCATCGGCCAGGTCGAACACATGACTGACGTGGGGGCGCAGGTCACCCGCCGCCATCCAGCCCAGAAGTTCGTCGAACGAGCGCTGGATCAAATCCGGATCAAGAGTGCGGTGGGCCCCCCAGTAGAAACCAATAACCGAAAGGTTCTTGACCAGAAGAATGTTGGCCGGGATCTGCGGCACCGTGCCCGACGCGAACCCGACCACCAGAATGCGCCCGCCCTGCACCGTGCAACGCAGCGACGCGTCGAAGGCGGAGCCACCAACCGGATCATAAACGCAATCGGCCCCGCGCCCGTCGGTCAGTTGTTTGACCCGCTCGCGGATGTCTTCCTTGCGGTAGTCGATCAGATGGTCGGCGCCATATTCCTTTGCCACGGCCAGCTTGTCCGGCCCGCCCGCCGTGGCAATCACCGTCGCCCCCAGCTTCTTGCCGATTTCGACCGCCGTCAGGCCAACCCCGCCGGCGGCGCCATGAACCAACAACACCTCGCCCGGCTGAACCTTCAGCTTTTCGACCAAACCGACGTGGGACGTGCCATAGACGATGGGAAAGGCGGCGGCGGAGACGAAATCCAGATTGTCGGGAATGGCGAAGACCGTGGCCTCGTGGGTGACCGCTTCGGACGCGTAACCGCCGTAATGCACCGTCGCCATGACCCGATCGCCCGGGGCAACCCGGGTCACCCCGGGGGCGACTTCCAGAACCTCGCCCGCGACCTCCAGCCCCGGCGAAAATGGGAACGGCGGCTTGACCTGGTATTCACCCTTGCACATCAGGGTGTCGGCGAAATTGATGCCCGCCGCCTGCACCCGGATGCGCACGCCGTTCTCGGTCATCGGCGGGGTGGGGGCATCATCGACGCAGGTCAGGGCGTCAATGCCGTCGAAGGTGGTGCAGACAACCGCGCGCATCGGGGTCTCCTTGAAATTAGGTTGGTCAAAACTTGATTTCGGGCCGGAATTGGCCAAGGTTGCGCAACCTGACCATACCAAGGGCCAAAGGGCAAGACGCCCCGGGCACGCTTTCAGGGGATGAAGTCAAACCATGCGCGGATATTTCGGAATCGGGGTCGAGGGCATTTCCAAGACCATGAACGTGGGCAATCTGTTCCGCACGGCCCATGCCTTCGGCGCGTCTTTCGTGTTCACCATCGACGCGACGTACGAGCGCACCATCGGGCAAAAGTCCGACACCTCGAAAAGCGGCGGGCATGTACCGTTCTACAGCTTTCCCACGGCTGAACAGGTGATGCTGCCCGAGGGCTGCAAGCTGGTCGGGGTCGAACTTCTGGAAAATTCGATTGAACTGCCGAGCTTCCGCCACCCGCAGCAGGCGGCCTATGTCCTGGGGCCGGAGAGGGGCGAACTGAGCCCCGCGATGATCGAACGCTGCGACCACATCATTCAGATTCCCATGTCTTTCTGCGTCAACGTCGGGATCGCGGGGGCCATCGTGATGTACGACCGGCTGACCAGCCAGGGACGCTTCGCACCCCGCCCGGTGGCCGAAGGCGGCCCCGTCGAGGACCTGCCTGAACATCAATTCGGCGGGCGGTTTTCGCGCAAGGAACTGGCCCGCATGAAGCCCTTCAAAGACACGCCGCCGGAAGTCTTCAACGACTAGGGCCGGTCCCAGCCCGCTTCGGGCCGCACCGCGCCGACGGGCTCACCTGCGGCATTGACCACGGTCATCTCCAGGAACGGCGCCATGTCGGCGCGGGCGCCGTCGTCGAAGGCCCCCAGGAAATTCAGCACGTTCGCCATCATGCTGTCGGATGCGCGCTTAGTCCCGTCCTCGGCCTTCACGGCCACGCCCAATCCCAGGCCCGGCAGGATCGCCGCGTGCACGGCCTCGGCCCCGGTCTTGGTCGCGAACACGGGTGCGCCTGTCCGCTTGGCAACACCGATGCCCGCCGTCATGGCGGCATGATCCAGGCGCCCGCGTCCGGACACCATGAAGTTGTGCTTAGCCATGGACTGAACGATGCGCTGGGCAGCCGCGCTGCGTACCGTGCCCAGGCCCGCCTTTGCCGGGTCGGCCATTTTCGCCATGGCGCGGGCAAGGGCCGCAAGCGGCATGCCGTAGACGGGAATGCCGCAGCCGTCGACGCCGCGCCCGGTGCCGGACAGTTCCACCCCACCCATTTCCATAAGCGCCTGGTAAAGGCGCTGTTGCACCGGATGGTCCGCACCCGTGTAGCCGCGAAGATCCTCGCCCATGTGCAGCGCCGTCGCGAGAAAGCCCGTGTGCTTGCCCGAACAATTGTTGTGCAGCCGCGTCGGGGTCGCCCCCTGCTTGATCAGGCGATGGGCCGCCGCCTCGTCCGTCGGCATATGGGCGCCGCATTCCAGATCGTCCTCGCCCCGGCCGATGTCGCCCAGCCAGGCCTCCACCGCCATGATATGGGCGGCCGAGGCGGAATGGGACGCCGTGGCCAGCGCGATGCGCTCATCGGTCAGCCGCCAATGATCCGCCGCCCCGGTTTCGATCAGGGCAAGTGTCTGCAGCGGCTTGATGGCCGACCGGGGAAAGATTTCCAATTCCCCGTCGCCCCAGGCATGAACAACGGTGCCGGTCGCATCGGCGACCACCGCATGTACCCGGTGGCGGCTTTCGACCAGGGTGCCGCGCGTGACCTCGATGATCGCGGGGTTCGGCGAATGAATGGATTTTATCATGCCTTCCCATGCCACCGAACGGGGGCCCTGGCAAGGGGGCCGGAAAGTTATCCCACCGCCCAGGCTTGAGGCCCGCCGCCGTCCCGGCTATCTATGAGCGATGATAAAATGCATCGCCGCCGCCACCCTTGCCGCCTTGGCCATCCTGACCCCCGTCGCCGCCCAGGCGGCGCCGGAACTGATCGGCCTGTTCGACGACTGGGAAGCCTATACGGCCAACGAGGCAGGGGCCAAGATCTGCTACATGGGGTCCGAGCCCAAGAAGATGGAGGGCAAGTATTCCGCGCGCGGCCGCGTGGTCATGCTGGTCACCCACCGGCCCAAGGACAAGGAGAAGGGCGTCGTTTCCGTAACCACGGGCTATACCTATAAGGAAGGCTCGGACGCCACGGTGACCATCGGCGACAAGACGTACAAGCTGTTCACCTCGGGCGGACATGCCTTCGCCGAAGAAGGCAAGGACGCGGCCCTGGTCGACGCCATGATCCGGGGTGCGGACATGGTCGTGAAGGGCACGTCGTCGCGCGGCACCCTGACCACCGATACCTATTCCCTGATCGGCTTCACCGCCGCCTGGAAGGCCATCGGCAAGGCCTGCGGCTACTGACCCCCTTCGCGTTTTCACGTTGGGAAGCGGGGCCGGACGCGCTATATGAGGGCCCATGACGATTGATGCTGCCCCTGAGAAGACCAATCTGGTCGGCCTGTCCCGTGAGGAACTGGCGGCGACGGTTGCCGCCGTGGGCGAAAAACCGTTCCGCACCAAGCAGTTGTGGCACTGGATCTATCACCAGGGGGCGACCGACTTCGCCCAGATGACGACCCTGGCCAAACCGTTGCGGGAAAAGCTGGCCGAAATCTTCGAAGTGCGGAAGCCCGTCGTCAGCCGTGAACAGACCTCAAACGACCGCACCCGCAAGTGGCTGGTCAAGTTCGAGGACGGCAACGAGGCGGAAACCGTCTACATCCCCGAGGATGACCGGGGCGCGATCTGCATCTCGTCCCAGGTCGGCTGTACCCTGACCTGCACGTTCTGCCATACGGGCACGCAGAAACTGGTGCGCAACCTGACGTCTGCGGAAATCGTTGGCCAGTTCATGGTCGCCCGCGACAGTTACGGCGAATGGCCGACGCCCATGGACGGCGGGCGGATGATTTCCAACATCGTCATGATGGGCATGGGCGAGCCCCTGTTCAATTACGATAACGTATCGAAAGCGCTGAAGATCATCATGGACGGCGAGGGCATCGCGCTTTCCAAGCGGCGGATCACGCTGTCGACCTCGGGCGTGGTGCCGATGATGGAAAAATGCGGCGCGGAGCTGGGCGTCAATCTGGCGGTCTCGCTGCATGCCGTGACGGATGAATTGCGCGACGTTTTGGTGCCCATCAACAAGAAGTATCCGTTGAAGGATCTGATCCGCGCCTGCCGCGAATATCCGGGGGCCAACAACGCCCGGCGCATCACCTTCGAATACGTGATGCTGAAGGGCGTGAACGATTCCGAGGCCGACGCCCGGGAACTGCTGCGCTTGGCCAAGGGCATTCCCGTCAAGTTCAACCTGATCCCGTTCAACGCCTGGCCGGGCGCGCCCTATGAATGCTCGACGCCCGAGGCCATGGACAAGTTCGTCAACATCCTCAACGACGGCGGCTTTTCCTCGCCGATCCGCCAACCCCGCGGCCGCGACATCATGGCCGCCTGTGGACAGTTGAAATCGGCGAGCGAGCGCGAACGCCTGAAACGCATGACGGCCCGGGTCGAGGCCCTGGTGCCCGGCGACGCGGACGCCGCAACGCAAGACGCGGCGGGCAATGCCTGATCCGGCCGCCGCCCCCGGTGGGGTCGTGATCGCCGATTTCCCCGGCCGCGTGCGCACCGCCGTTTGCGGCATCGTCATTGCCGACAGCCGGCGCGTGAAAATCCTGCGCGAAGACGGCCATAAGGCCGTGTTTTACTTTCCGCCCGACGACGTGCGCATGGCCGACTTCATGACGCCGACGGACACCCGCACGACCTGCCCCAAAAAGGGCGAGGCGCGGTATTGGGCCTTCCGCCTTGGCGACACGCAAGAAACCGACCTTGCCTGGGCTTATCCGGACCCGATCCCGGCCTGCGCCGCCATCAAGGACCATATCGCCTTCTATTGGGACCGCATGGACGTGTGGTTCGTCGGCGACAAGCCCGTATCGGCGCCCCCCGCATGAACGCATCCGCCAAGAAGGCCCCGCGCCTGGGCCGCCGCCTGCTGGTCGGCCCGACCTTGGGGTGGAAGCCCTATGCGCTGCTGACCCTGTTCTGCTGCATCCTGTTCCTGCCGGGCATCGCCAGTCTGCCGCCGCTTGACCGGGACGAAGCCCGCTTCGCCCAGGCGACGGCGCAGATGCTGGAAACACGAGATTTCGTCGACATCCGCTTCCAGGACCAGCCCCGCCACAAAAAGCCCGCGGGCATCCATTGGCTGCAGGCGGCCAGCGTCACCCTACTGTCCGACGTGGCGGCGCGGGAGATCTGGGCTTACCGCGTGCCATCCGTGATCGGCGCCTGGGCGGCGGTACTGCTGACATTTGCGTTGGGTTCTCTGCTGTTCGACCGGCGCGCGGCTTTTGCGGCGGCGGCCATGCTGGCGGCCTCGACCCTGCTGATTCTGGAAGCCCATCAGGCCAAGACCGACGCGGTGCTGCTGGCCTGCGTCCTGGCGCTGATGCTGCCGCTGGCCCGTCATTACCTGGCGGCGCGGGGTAAAACCGGCGCGGCCGGGTTCGGCTGGTCGCTGCTGTTCTGGCTCGCCATGGCCGCCGGCATTCTCATCAAGGGGCCGATCGCCCCCCTGATCGCCGTCCTGGCCTTGGGCGCCCTCGCCATCGCCGACCGCGATGCCGCATGGATCAAAGGCCTGGGCTGGCTGTGGGGTCTGCCGATGATGCTGGCCCTCGCCCTGCCCTGGTTCCTCATGGTCGGCGGCGGCGATGACGGCGGCGACGGTTTCGTCATGACCGCGATCACCACGGACCTGATCCCCAAGCTTCTGGGCGGGCAGGAATCCCATGGTGCACCGCCGGGATATTATGTCCTGACCATGCTGCTGTTCTTCTGGCCGGGGGTGTTCCTGGCCTGGCCGGCGGTTTACCGCGCCTGGCGGGAACGGGCTGATCCGGCACTGCGCTTCTGCCTGGCCTGGCTGATCCCGGCCTGGATCCTGATGGAAATCATCCCGACCAAGTTGCCCCATTACGTATTGCCGCTTTATCCGGCCTTGGCCCTGGTCTGCGCCCGCTCCGCCATCGCCGTCCTTGATGGTGCCGCCCCCTGGTACGACAAACGGATTCTGTGGCTGACCGGCGGGCTCTGGGCCCTGGTCGGCCTTCTTTTGGGCGCCGCCGCCGCCTATCTGCCACTTCATTTCGGATTCGATTCAAACTGGCATACTTGGTTCTTCATCCTATTCGCGCTCTATCTTCTGGCCACCACGGCAGCGGCCATGAAACACCACGTCATCACCGAAGCCCTGGAGAATTCCCTGATTTCCGGGGGCATCTTGACCGCCATGGTGGTCTGGCTGATGGTGTCCGGGTTCAGCCCCATGTGGGTCGCCGAACGGGCGGCACAGGCCGTGACCGCGGAATTCAAAGATGGCGCACCTCCCGTGACCGCCGTCGCCGGATTTTCCGAACCTTCTTTGGTGTTTCTTTCCGGAACAGGAACGGTTTTGACCTCGGGCGGCGGGGCGGCTCGACACCTGTTGAACGCACCACAGGCCGCCGCCATCGTCGAGGGCCGGGAAATGCCCGCCTTCACCCAGGCGATCGGCGACCGGGAGGCGGAGATCCGCGAAGCCGCCCAGGTGTCCGGCATCAATTATTCCAAGGGCAAGCCCGTGACCCTGCATGTCTTCGTGCGGAAGACCCCGGCCAAATGACGAACACGGCCACGAAACCCCTGAACTGGGGCCTGATCATCGGCGGGTTCCTCGCCGCCGCCTCCGTCTCGGCCCTGTGCATGGCCTTCGTCGACGAAGCCGCCGCGCGGTTCTTTCGCGACGCCTTCGATGCCGATCAGCGGCGGTTTTTCGGCCATACGGTAGGGGCCTTGGGCAAACCCGAATTCTATTTTGCGGCCGCCGCCCTGACCGCCGCCGCCTGCTGGGCCCTGCGCCGCCGCGTGGCTCAGGGGGGAGAGCGCCTGCGCTGTGCCATGCATGCGGCCCTGTTCGTGATTTTTTCCATCGCCTCTGCGGGCGTGCTGGTCAACCTGCTGAAGTTCGTGATCGGGCGCATGCGGCCCCGTGAACTTCTGGAAAACGGGCTGTACGGCTTCCTCCCCTTCAACACGGATTTCGGCATGAACTCCTACCCCTCGGGTCATTCCCAGATGGTGTGGTCATTGGCCGTGGCCTTGTTTGTGATCTTTCCCCGCCTGTGGCCGGTGCTGTTCACCTTCGCCGCCGCCGTTGCCGCCAGCCGCTTTTTGGCCAGCGTGCATTTCGTTTCCGACGTGGTGATGGGCAGCTATATCGGTGCCGTGGTGCCGTTGCTGCTGAAACATTACTTTTATGATCGGCGCGGCATTCCCCTCCGCCCTTAAAGCCCCTGCCCCTATTCAGACTGTCTTAACCGGTTGCGCCATAGACTCAGGCGCTTATCGGGGATGATCGAACTGGGGGTCCATGACCGTGTTGCGCCTGATCCGCACCCTATTCACCGCGGGCCTTGTTTGGGGGCTTGTCGCGCTGCCCGCCCATGCGGCGGAGCCGGCACCGGACCTTGAGGTGCGCACCGGCCTGCACAAGGATTTCACCCGTCTGGTGCTGGAAACCCGCGCGCCTGTTCCCTACAAATTCGCCTTTCCCGGCAAGGACGAGATTGTCGTCACGGTAACCGGCGCGGCCCTGTCCCAAGCCGCCGACAAGCCCGAGGCCCAAGGCATCATCCGCGCCATCGAGATCGAACGTGACGCCCGCGGCAGCCGCCTGATCATCAAGATGCGCCACCCTGCCGACATCCGTCGCCAGTTCACCCTGCTGCCCAAGGGCGGCCAGGGGGCGCGTATCGTCATCGACCTTGCCGCCGCCGCGCCGTCCCGATCGCCTGCCCCGACACACCCCCGGATCCTACTGCCGGCGCCGCATACCACCATCACCGTGGCCCCCGCATCCGCCCGTCCGGAACCACATGCCCGGGCCCTGCCGGCCAGGCCCAAGACGCCGCGGCCGACGCAACCCTTCGAGGTTGCCGCCGCCGGTGGCGGCGAAATGCTGTTCGACGGCGGCCCGGCCGAAGCCCTGGCGCAACCGGTCGAACTGGCCCAGCAACCCCTGACCTCGGAAGAATTGGCCCCACAGGAACTCGCCCAAGCCGGCGGCCTGTCCGTCAACGATTGGTTGATGCGCGAAGGCGGCAACCCGAACATCCGCCCCCTTTCCCCCGCCCCCGCACCGGCCAGCGCCGTCAACCCGCCCGCACCCCCGGCCTATCCGGCGACGCCGGTCCATCAGGCACCGATGCCAGCCGCCTATTCAGCACCGCCCACCGCCCAGACGAATCCATCCCATCCCGGCTACCGCGCAGCGCCGCAGCCGGCCCCCCGCTGGGCACCGCCCAGGGGACAGGCCGCCGCACCACCCCAGAGCGACAGCAATCCCGCCGCCCGTTACGCGAGCCAAAAACAATCCGTGGCCGTCGAAGACCAGACTGTCTACAGCCCCATCAGGTTCTACGGCGGCGCCGGTCTGGGCATGGGTATGTTCGATTACGAAAGCGACACCTCCAATACGACGATCGACGAAAAACCCTTCGCCTGGAAAATTTTCGGCGGCTACCGGCCGAATGAGGTCCTGGCTTTCGAGATGTCGTTCGGTAAGGTCGGTGCGTTCGACGAAGGCTTTGCCAGCGGCGCTTCGGTGGAAAGCCAGTTCCACGCCTTGACCGCAAGCGCGCTGATGTCACTTCCCCTGAGCGCGGCCATCAAGCCGTTCGCCCGTGCCGGCGTCAACCTGTGGTGGGAAGATCAAAACCCGTCCACCGGAAGCGGCCGCCAGGAGGAAACGGGGACAGGCGTTGTGCTCGGCCTGGGCGCGGACTACCGATTTTCCGACCGCATGGCCCTGCGCGGTGAATGGGAGCTCTACATCCTGTCCGACACGGCCTACGCCAACGTGTTTTCGGCCAACGTGCTGTATAATTTCTAATCCCGCCGGTCGTTGATTTTTGCCGGGCGGCGTATTGCGGCGGCAGGCGAAATCCCTATACTGCGCCGTCTTTCCGCCGGGCCGCCTTTGCGCCCGCGCCGCATCAGGGAACCCGCCATGACCAAAGACGTGAAAAAAGTCGTGCTCGCCTATTCAGGCGGCCTGGATACCTCGGTCATCCTGCGCTGGCTGCAGGACGCCTACGGGGCCGAGGTCGTGACCTTCACCGCCGACCTGGGCCAGGGCGGCGAGCTTGAGCCCGCGCGCAAGAAGGCCGAGATGCTGGGCATCAAGCAGATCTTCGTCGAGGACCTGCGCGAGGAATTCGTGCGTGACTACGTGTTCCCCATGTTCCGGGGGGCGGCCCTGTACGAAGGCACCTACCTGTTGGGCACTTCTATCGCCCGGCCGCTGATCGCCAAGCGGCAGATTGAGATCGCCGCCGAAACGGGTGCCGACGCCGTGTCCCACGGCGCCACCGGCAAGGGCAACGACCAGGTGCGGTTCGAATTGGGCTATTACGCCCTCAACCCCGGCATCCGCGTCATCGCGCCGTGGCGCGAATGGGACCTGACCTCGCGCACGCGGCTGATCGAATACGCGGAAAAGCACCAGATCCCGATCCCCAAGGACAAGCGCGGCGAAGCCCCTTATTCCCAGGACGCCAACCTTCTGCACATTTCCTCGGAAGGCAAGGTGTTGGAAGATCCCTGGGTCGAGGCCGACGACAGCATCTACACCCGCGTCGTCGCCCCTTGGGACGCGCCCGACAAGGTCACGGAAATCACCATCGATTTCGAGCGCGGCGACGCCGTCGCCGTGAACGGCGAGAAGATGTCGCCCGCCACCCTGTTGACCAAGCTGAACGAATTGGGCGGAGCCAACGGCATCGGCATTTTGGACATCGTGGAAAACCGCTTCGTCGGCATGAAGTCGCGCGGCGTCTACGAGACCCCGGGCGGCACCGTGCTGTTCGCAGCACGCCGCGCCATGGAAAGCATCACGCTGGATCGCGGCGCCATGCACCAGCGCGACGAGCTGATGCCCCGCTACGCGGAACTGATCTACAACGGCTTCTGGTTCGCACCCGAACGCGAAATGCTGCAGGCCGCCATCGACAAGGCGGCGGAGCGCGTGACCGGCACGGTCCGCCTGAAGCTTTACAAGGGCAACGTCATGGTCACCGGCCGCAAGTCGCCCAACAGCCTGTACGACGAAGCGCTGGTCACCTTCGAGGAAGATCAGGTCTACGACCAGCGCGACGCCCAGGGCTTCATCAAGCTGAACGCCCTGCGCCTGATGACCTTGAAGCGCAACGGCGGATAACGCCCGCGCGTTCTCGGCCCGCGACGGACACCGCATCAAAAAACGCCCCGGCCATCCTTGGCCGGGGCGTATCATTTCGCGTTGGCCGATGGTCTTACGTCACCTTGCACCACACCACGCGTTTCGACGTGATCATGTCGTCGTAGCTGCCGCGCGTGGAGGCGAGCAGCGCCGAATTCATATGCGCGTCGACCGCCGCCTTATCGGTGTAAAGCTCGTACAGAAAGACACTGTCACTGGCTTCCGTGGGGTCGAGCACGTCGAACTGTTCGCAGCCGCGCTCTGAGTCCAGGGTCATCTTGGCGTGCGCGCGCATGAGGGCGAGGAAGTCATCCCGCCGCGCTGGCTTGACGCCGAATTCCACCATCAGGGCGATCTTGCCGCTCATGTTCTGTGTCTCCGGTCCGAAAGGGGATCAGGCGGGCACGCCGCCCAGGGTCGAAATGCGGTGCAGGGTGCGCACCTTGTCCGGCGGCAGGGTCTTGGTCGTCGCCCGGTGCATGACGCAGCGATTGTCCCACAACACGATGGTGCCGGGGTCCCGCCATTTGAACTGGAAGTGAAATTCGGGCTTCGACAGGTGGTCGAACAGTTCGTCCAGCAGATCGGCGCTTTCGATGGCATCCATGCCGACGATGCCGCGCACGCCCGCCGACGCCCCCGGGAACACGAACAGCCCTTTGCGCCCCGTTTCCGGATGGGTGCGCACCAGGGGGCGGACGACCGGCGGGGTCTTTTCCATTTCTTCCGGCGTCAGGAAGTTCCAGCGCGATTCCGGATCGCCCCGGTTGGTTGACCAGCGGTACTGCGACACGTACTGCCGCCCGTCGATCCGGGCCTTGGTCTTGTCCGGCAAGGCATCGTAGATCGCTTCCATATCGCCGAAAAAGGTGTCGCCGCCTTCGTCGGGAATTTCGATGGAGAACAGGATCGTCGCATCGGCCGCGCGCTCCATGTAGGAGCGGTCCGAATGCCAGAACGATCCCGCGTCCTTGACGCCCAACGGCTTGCCCAGGCGGGTCGAATTCGACAGCACCATGACCTTGGGAAAATCGGGATGCAGGAAGTTCTTCACCGGATGTTCGACCGTTTCGCCGAACAGTTGGCCGAAGGCGTCGAACTGGGCGACGGACATGTTCTGGCCCTCGATGACCAGCACCTTGTGGTCGAGATAGGCCTGATGCAGATCGGCGGCCTGGGCGTTGGTGAGATTTCCGGCATCGATCCCGGAAACCCGGGCGGCGAAACTTCCCCCGAGCCGCTCAACGGTCATGTTCATGGTGGATGCATCCCTAGTTTTTCTACGTCGTTTTCTGGCCCGTTTGCATTCCGGGTCCTTGACGCTATTGTACGCCGCCGCCGAAACGCGGCAAACGATCAAATCTATCGAAGTATTTGAGGAAATCTCCGCCTATGGCACATCCCATTCCGCCCCTGAACGCGCTGCGCGCCTTCGAGGTCACGGCCCGCCTCGGCACCCTGGCGCGGGCGGCGGATGAGTTGTGCGTGACCCCCTCGGCGGTCGGCCATCAGGTCAAGAACCTGGAGGACTGGCTCGGCATCCGCCTGTTTCAGGTCGAGGGCGGGGCACGGCGCTTGACGTTCGAAGGCGAACGCCTGGCGCAGCAGTTGGGAGACGCCTTCGGCCAGATCAACCTGGCCTGCCGTGCCCTGTCACGCAACCAGGCGTCGACGGAACTGCACATCCATGTCACCCCGACCTTCGCCATTCGCTGGCTGGTGCCGCGCCTGGGCCGGTTTCAGGCCCTGCATCCGGACATTTCCGTGCATATCGCGACCAGTGCGCGGCCCATCGATTTCGAGCGCGACGACGTCTACGCGGCGATCCAGTTCGGCGGCGGGACCTGGCCCGGCATGATCGCGGACCTTCTGTTCAAGGAAGACGTGTTTCCCGTGTGCCATCCGCGCCTGCTGGAAGGCGACCGGCCCCTGGCGGACCCCCACGATCTAAGCGGCCACACGCTGCTGCACACCTACCATCGGCGGGGTGACTGGGCCCGCTGGCTGGCGGCGGCGGGGGTGCCTGCATCGGCCGTCGATCCCGATCAGGGTCAGACGTTCGATCTGACGACCATGGCATTGGACGCCGCCGAGGCGGGCATGGGCATCGCCATCACCCGCGAGGCCCAGGTGCGCGACGCATTGGAGTCCGGGCGGCTGGCCGCTCCGTTCCGACGCGACCTGCTGCGCGGGGAAGGATGCTATTTCGTGTCCCGCAAGGCGCGACGCGACGAAGCGCCCGTAAAGGCATTCCGCAACTGGCTGCTGGCCGAGGCCGCCGCCGGCCGCTGACTATCCCTTCCGCGTGCCCAACCAATAAGCGTAGAGCGCCGCCGGCACCAGGGTCAGGTCAAGGCCGCCGCGCCGCGCCGGCCCGCCCCGGTTTTGCGTCAACAGCGTCATGCGCGCGTCCGGATTGGTGCGGACGGCGAAATTGACCATGGTGTCCGGCCCGTTGTCGGAGGCCGTGACGGCGCCCGACCAATCGAACTGGAACAACTGTTCCGGGCGGCCGTCCGGCTTGTCGAGCAGGACAAGATCGACCATGCCGCCCTTCCAGCTGGCATAGGCCAGACGGTCGGCCAGGCCCGTGGCGAAGCATTGCGAAACGACCGCCGTTTCCACCAGCCGGGCATAATCCGGGCTGTCGGGGGCAACCGGGCCGAACAGGGCCGTGTAAAGGGTCGGCGAGGTCAGATAGACCTTGAACAGGACCTGGCGCTGGAACGGCCGTCCGTCGCGGTTGAGGCGCGGCACCCGGCGAATCAGGAACGCGCCTTCCAGGAAATCGAGATATTTGCGCAAGGTGTTTTTGGCCACGCCCGTGGCCTTGGCCAGGTCTTCGATGGCCGCCTCACCGCCCGTATTGCGGGCCAGGACCGCGAACAGGCGGCCCAGTTCGCGCGGCTCGATCACGCCGGCGAAGGCGGCGAGATCGCGGTGCAGGACATCATGCAGCAGGGCGTCCCGGACCAGAGCCGGGGGGGCTTCATCCTCGCGCTTGGCGGCGATGCCGGACGGGAACCCGCCGAAGGAGACATAACGCGCGAACTCGTCGTTGAGGGCCGCAATCCGGCCCGCGTCGAGCGGCAGTGACGATCCCGCCTCGGGCAGCACGCCACCCGCGTCCGTGCGCCGGAAACCCATGAATTCGGCGAAGCTGAGCGGCGGCAGGATGCGCACCTCGACGGCGCCGGTCCCGCCGTCGCTGTCTATGTCGGCCCGCCCGGGGGTCAGCCGGGGGGCGCCCGAAGACAGGCCGGCGATCAGCCGCGCATTGGGCAGACGCGATTGCAAGGCCGCCAACTGCCCGACCCCGTCAGCGACGTAATCCAGATCGTCCAGGAACAGGAACACTTTTTCATCGCGGCCGTAGGCGAACCGGTCGAGCACCCGGTCGGCGAGCGCCGCCAGGTCTTCACCGGAAAACACCGGCGCGCCCAAGGACAGATAGGCAATGCGCATGGGCGACACACCGGCACGGACCACGGCGGCCAGGGCCTGGCGCAGAACGATGGTCTTGCCCGCCCCCGGCGGGCCGGCGGCGATCAGCGGCACGTCGAGCGCGGCATCGAGGGCGCGGGCCGCGAAATCACGGGCAAACCCCCGCTGCGGCGGGTGACGGAAGCGCACCCGCGTGCCCGAGCGAAAAGCCCACCAGGGATTGTCGAATTCCAGGCGGCGCAGAATGTCCGATGCGGCGATGTGTTCCAAGGGATCCCCGTCCCGTTCCCCGGCGCATCCGCAAAACAAGCTCAAGCGGATGTGCTTATCGACCAAGCATCGCGCCCTCGATGCCTGACGTCAAGACCCGACCCGGCGCGGTGCCGGGACGCAAGGGCCGGGGATCAGGCCAGGGCCTTGGCCACAACGCGCCGGAGGTCCGGCAACAGGTCCGATTCGAACCAGGGATTCTTTTTCATCCAATGAGTGGTGCGCCAGCTGGGATGAGGGGTCGGCAGATAATCCGGCAGGAAATCACGCCAGCGGGCGACCGTTTCCGTCATCGTCGCGGGGGCGCGGCTGCCCAGGTGGTATTTCTGAGCGTACGTGCCGATCAGCAGGGTGAGGCGCACCTCTGGCAGCAACGCCCGCAAGGCCCCATGCCATTGCGGCGCGCATTCCGGGCGCGGCGGATTGTCGCCGCCCTTGGGCGCCCGCCCCGGATAACAGAAGCCCATGGGCATGATGGCGATGCGGTTCTCGTCATAAAAAACGTCCGAGCCGACGGCCAGCCAGTCGCGCAGCCGTTCCCCGGATTTATCATCCCAAGGCACGCCCGAGGCATGAACCTTGGTGCCCGGCGCTTGTCCGATCAGCAGCACCCGTGCCGACGGCGCCATGCGCACCACGGGCCGGGGGCCCAGCGGCAGATGGTCCGCACAGGTGGTGCAGGCACGGGCGCGCTTTAACACCGTTTCCAGATTTTCCGATCCCATGGCGGCCCTCCCGCACCGTTGCGGCGGATAAATGTCATTGCGATCCGGGGCGCCACGCATGATCTGAAAAAAGGCGGGAACATTTTCGCCGCCGGCCGCGTCCAATGACCAGACATCGTTAACCGCCTGAGGACGAAATTCAATGCACAGCGCCAGGAAGCCCGTTCACAAAGACGTCACGGTGACGGCGGCCGTCATCGACCAGGCCCGTACCGGCGACCACGCGGCGTTCGAAGCCATCATGCGCGCCCATAACCGACTGCTGTACCGCTTTGTCCGCAATCTGGTCCCCAGCGACGCGGATGCCGAAGACATCATTCAGGAAACCTACATCAAGGCGTTCCGGGCGATTGACCGGTTCGACGGGCGGGCCCGGCTGTCGACCTGGCTGGTCAAGATCGCCCTCCATGAAGTTTACAACCGCGGCAGGAAAACCCGCATGACCGAACAATTGGATACGATGGAAAACGTGATTTCCATGGCCGCCCACCTGCGTCCGTCGGGCGGGCTGGTGGCCCAGGCCTCCACACCGGAACAGGACGCGGCGCGGGATCAAATCCGCCGCTATCTCGAAATCGCCATCGCCCAGTTGCCGGAAGACTTTCGGGCGGTTTTCGTCCTGCGCGGGATCGAGGAATTTTCCGTCGATGAAACAGCCGACATGCTGGGCATTCCGGCGGCCACGGTCAGCACCCGGTTTCACCGGGCCCGGGCGCGGCTGCGCGACCTGCTTGACCGGGATGCCGGCAGCGCCTTGCAGGATGTCCATCCCTTCGCCGGCGCGCGCTGCGACCGCATCGTCAACGGGGTTCTGGGCCGCCTGACGCCCTCACCCACCTGACGCCTCAGAACCTTTCCTGAGTTCCAGGCGCCCCATGGGCGTCAACGCCACCCCTTTGCCCAGATTCCATCACCCCCCAACCAAACCAAAAGGAGACCACCATGACCACCACCCAACCCGACCTTCAGACCCCGAACCTTCCGGTTGAAGACAACGGCCTGATCCTGCCCCGCCGCAGCTTTCTGCGCGGCGCCGGCACCCTGACCCTGTCCGCCGCCGCCGTCGCCATGCTTGCCGGATGCGAAAGTGCCGCCGCCGGCAGCAGCGCCAGCGCGGCCGATATCTCGATCCTGAACACGGCCCTCGGCGCCGAGCTGGAAGCCATCGCCGCCTATCAGGTCGGGGCTGAAAGCGGCTTGCTGCAAAAGCCGGTTCTGGATCTTGCCGTGCAGTTCCAGGGCCATCACAAGGAACACGCGGATGTCCTGGCCAAGACCGTACGCTCGCTCGGCGGCAAGCCCGTGGACGCGAAAAAGGCCTATGACTTCCCGGTCGACCAGTTGAAGTCCCAGAACGACGTGCTGGGCTTCGCCGCCGGCCTTGAAAAGGGTGCTGTCAGCGCCTATCTGGGCGCCGTGCCCCTGTTCCGGAACCGCGATCTGGCCAAGGCGGCGGCGAGCATCCTCGGCGATGAGGCCATGCATTGGGCGGTGTTGCGCAACGCCCTGGGCCAGAACCCCGTGCCCGTGGCCTTCGTATCGGAATGCGCGCGCGCCGCACCCCCTTCGGCGCAACCGGCGGGGGCGCCCCCAGAGGGGGGCGCCGCCCCGCCCCCCCCGCCCCGCGCCGCGCCCGCGAAAAGGGCCCATCCCCCCCCGGCCGACCAGCTGAAGGCCCACCACGCCGTGCTGGGCCTCTCCGCCGGCCTTGAAAAGGGTGCTGCCAGCGCCTCTCTGGGCGCCGTGCCCCTGTCCCGGA
>JBLXDU010000001.1:0-728183 GCA_048263775.1 Rhodospirillales bacterium | reverse complement strand
AATATATGACATTAATTATAGTTTATTTATAAAATAAATAGTTATTTGAAAAACTCGAATACTGGAACAACAAGGCTCAAACCTCACGGTCCCAGGTAAACCCAGCTCCGTCCACCTGCCCGCCTCGACCGATGGCCGAACTATCCAGATGCAGACGAACCGTGACTGTCGTGCCCTGACCGCGCACGCTGTGAATGGTAATTTCGCCGGCGTGCATATCGATCAATGACTTTGAAATGGCCAGGCCGAGCCCCCACCCCCGATCCGAGGTGTAGGGGTTGGCATCTTTTCTGGTGAACGGATTCGTGATCTGCGGCAGACGTTCCGGTTCGATCCCAATGCCGGTATCGGCGACCGTGATGGCAAGAAAACCATCCTCAACCGCGGCGGTCACCGTCACGCCGCCCCCGTTCGGGGTGAACTTGACCGCATTGGACAACAGGTTCAACAGAACCTGCTTGATCGCCCGGCGATCGGCCTTCAATTGCGGCAGGTTGTCGGGCAGGTCTTCGCGCAGGATGACCCCTTTTTCACCAGCCCGCTCGCGTACGGTATGGACGCATTCGTCAATCAGGCTTTTAACCTCGACGATACCGATCTCCAGCGCGGTCCGGCCGGCCTCGATCGCGGAAATGTCCAAGACGTCATTGACCAGATCCAACAGGTGCTTGGCGCTAGAATGGATGTCGTTGGCATATTCTCGGTATTTTCCCGCGCCGGGCGGACCGAAGTACTGATTGAACAGGATGTCGGAGAACCCGAGGATCGCATTGAGCGGCGTGCGCAGTTCATGGCTCATGGCGGCCAGGAATTCCGACTTCGCGCGGTTCGCCTGTTGGGCCGCATCCTTGGCCGCCTCGGCCTCCTGGCGTGCCCGCTTCAACAATTCCGTCGACCGTGCCGTCTCCAGGTCCAAGCGCAGGTTGGCATAAATGATGGCGGCGCCGAGCAGAAACAACGCCGCCGCGCCCGCGACGTTCAGCCACAATACGTCCGACCGCGTCGGCCAGCCGTCGGTCGGCTCACCAGCGATGACCCAGGTGCCGGAAACCAAGTTGACATCCAGATACACGGGATCACGGCCCGTGACCGACGGGTCGCCCCAGAACACCTCTCCGTCACGGCCCGTCCCATCGCGCCCGATCAGGGCCAGACGATACTGCGCCTGATAGCTCGGCAATCCGACGTCCTGCACGAAGGCATTGAAATCGATCACTGTCGAGACAAGCCCCCACAGTTCCGCGGGCAGCCCGCCTTCCGGATTAATGACCACCGGGAACCGGGCGATAATGCCGACCCCGCCCTGAACAAGATCAAGCGGGCCGGCAATGACCACAGTATTTTCCTTGATGGTCCGCTGAACCTCGCGCCATTGTCCCGGGGTCTTCCGGTAATCCAGGCCAAGCGCCTTTACATTGCCCTCCACGGGATAGATATGGCTGATCACCAAATTCTTCGCCAAGGCCATGTTGCGGACCCTCCCGCCCGCTGATTCCATGAGGTCTGCGGCAACCGCGGCAAACTCGTTTTGACTCAAACCCGGCCGCGCCTTGACGTAGCTAATCAACCCCTGGATCAACTGGACATCGGCGTTTAACGAACTTTCCAGGCGCACCCGAAGCTTGCCCAACTCTTCGGCCGTTTCCAGGCGCGCTTGCGTCGCCGTCGCCCGCAAGGCGTATTGTTCGGCGAGAAACCCGCCCAAGGCGCAGGCCGCGGCGAGAATTCCCATCCGGATGAGTGTGGTGATGTATTGCGTCCGCATTGCACCGCCCAATGAGTGCCTGCGCTGAATATATACAAGCCGGGCTTGGGCTGCCGGAATTTTTGCACTGCGGCATAAAAATTCATGCAGCTGCTCTCTTACCATTTGCGCGAAACCCGCGCTGAGCGGTTGCCCATGGCGAATGGCCTACTTTCCAATCGCTGCCAATTGTATACAATGCCTGATAAAATTAAGAACCGTTACCGAGAAACAGAGGAAAATTCCATGCCGGACACCACGGATATCGATCCGAGGTCAGATGCCAATGCGTCATCCACCACAGATTTCGCAGAAGAAGCTGCTCGCCTGAAAGCCCGTAAGCGCCGCTTTGCGATCGCGCTCGTTATTGGTGTGCTGGGCACCCTGTTCGGGGGTCTGGAAATTCATGACCGTGTCACCAACATCCATGAAGTCGACGCCCGCATCGGCGGCGACCTGATTACCGTATCGTCCCGCGTTGCCGGATGGGTCACCTCGATCAGCGTCACGGAAGGCGACGACGTCAAGCCGAACACCGTCCTGCTGACCATCGATTCCCGAGAATCGGCGCTGAAGGCCCGCGAACTGGAAGCCCAGATCGCCAGCCTGCGCGCGGAAAAGGAACGCACCCTGGCGGAGAAACGCCTGGTCGACAAGGAAACCGCGGCCAAGTTGAAGTCCGAGCAGGCACGCCTGGTCGGCGCTCAGGTCACCGTGTCGTCCCTGGACCCGCAGCTTGAACTGGCCAAACGCGAACACGAGCGGTCCAAATCCCTGTTCCAGACGCGCGTCGTGTCCCGCCGCCAGTTGGATCAGGCAGAGACCGAACTGAAGAAAATCGAGCGCGAACACCGCATCGCCGTCGCCGATCTGCATTCTGCCGAGGCCAAACTGGCCGAGGTCGAGGCCGAGCGCGAACGCCTGCACGTTTTGGACAGCGCCGTCGCCGTGTATCTTCACCGTGAACAAGAATTGCAGGCGAAATTGGACGAACAGCGCCTGGACCTGTCCGACCGCACGATCCGAAGCGCCATCAGCGGTGTTGTCGACAAAACCTTCGTCGAAGTCGGCGAATACGTCACCCCCGGTCAACGCCTGGCCCTGATCCACGACCCGGACGTGATCTGGATCGACGCCAACATCAAGGAAACGGATATTCGTAAGACCAAGGTCGGCGACGTCGTTCAGGTTTCCGTCGATGCCTATCCTGACCGTGAATTCACGGGCAAGGTCCAGGTCATCGGCAACGCCACCACCGCGGAATTCGCGCTGCTGCCCAGCCCGAACCCAAGCGGCAACTTCACCAAGATCACCCAGCGTCTGCCGGTGCGCATCGCCATTGACCAGCAGGACCGCCTGCTGCGCCCCGGGATGATGGTCGAAATCAAGATCGACGTTGACCAGTAAAGTCGCCGCCGCCCCCATCGATCCCCATTCCATCAGCGAATTCCGCCGTTGGTCTGTCACCCTGTCGGGCCTGTTGGGCGCGGTATCGATGATTTTGTCGGCGACGGTCGTCAACGTCGCCGTACCGTCGATCATGGGCGCCTACGGGATCGACCAGACCATCGCGCAATGGGCGTCCACGGTCTTCATCACGACCATGGTGGCAAGCCAGCTGATGAGTGTGTGGGTCGTCGCCCATCTGGGACAGCGCAACGCCTATGCCATGACCCTGGTGCTGTTCGTCGCGGGCGGCTTCGTCTGCACCGTGGCGCCGAATATGGATACCCTGATCGTCGGGCGGGTCATGCAGGGAATTTCCGCCGGCGTCGTGCAGCCCCTGGTGCTCTCGACCATCATTTCCGTGTTTCCCCTTGAACGACGGGGATTCGCCGTCAGCATGTATTCGGTCGGCGTGACCTTGGCCCCCAGTTTCGGGCCCGTGGTCGGCGGCGCCATCCTGGACGCCCTGACCTGGCGGCACATCTTCATCGTACCCCTGCCGCTTGCCTTCATCGCCTTTCTGCTGGGCCTCAGCTTCATGCCGCAGGAACGGAAAAAAGGCCCCAAACCTCCTTTTGACTGGACTGGCCTGGTGCTGGTCGTCACCGCCTGCTTCACCGTCATGAGCGGCCTGGCCAACGGCCAGCGCTGGGGCTGGCATTCCAACGAGGTTCTGGTTCTTCTGGTCGGCGGCACGGCGGCCGGGGCCATCTTCCTGTGGCACCAGATGCATTCGAAAAACCCAATGCTGGATGTCGGCCTGTTCAAGGACCCGTCCTTCGCCTCGGCCATGGTCATCGCCTTCCTGTTCGGGGCCGGCAATTTCGCCACCAACTACGCCATTCCCGTGTTCACCCAGCAGGTTCAGGGCTTCACGGCCACGGCCGCGGGCATGGTGCTGGTCCCGGCGGGGATATTTCTGTTCCTCATCACCCCCTTGGCGGGACGCCTGAACGACCATGTGTCGCCCCGTTATCCGATTACCGCGGGTGTGCTGCTTTTCGTCATCGCGGCCTGGTTCATCTCCAAATCCGACGTCAACACCGCCTTTATCGTCATGGTGCTGTTCACCATGCTGTCACGTCTTGCGATCGGGCTGGTCATGCCCGCCATGGGGGCCGCGGCGATCCGCGCCGTGCCCGAGCACAAAATCAATGCCGGTGCCGCGACCTACAACTTCGTGCGTCAATTGGGCGGCGCCTTCGGCACCCTGGTATTCGTCGTCATCACCGAACAACGCACGGCATTCCATGCCGACGCCATGGCGGCGACTCAGACATCGGGCAACCCGCTCAGCCGGGAATTCATCGAAAAGGTCGGCCGTGTGCTCGGCGAAAGCGGCCTTCCCGATGCTCAGCAAACGGCCGGTGCGCTCAACTTCCTGTCCAAGGTCATTCATGCTCAGGCGACGACTCTCGGATTCCAGGATGCCTTCATCGTCTCGGCCATCGTATTTTCGACGGCGTTGGTGCCGGCCTGGATATTGGGGCGCACAACCAAAACGGGTTAATAATAACCCATCTTTCTCTTTTACAGATAAATCTCCTCGGGTAGTCTTTTCACAGACATTCCCCTGGGAGAGCCCAGACATGCCGGACAGATTGGCCCATCACCGCCAACGGCCCCTTCCCGACGACGAACGCATTGCCTGGTTGCGTCTGATTCGCTCGGCCAACGTCGGGCCGAGCACCTTCTTCAGTTTGCTGGAACGTTTCGGCACGGCGCAGCGGGCACTCGACGCCCTACCCGACCTTGCCCGCCGGGGCGGGCGCGCCGGCACCATCCGCATCGCCACGGTGGCGGCGGCAACACGCGAACTGGAAGATGCGCAACGCATCGGGGCGACGCTTCTCGCCTGGGGAGAGCCCGCCTACCCGCCGCTTCTCGCCCATATCCACGACCCGCCGCCGGTCATCTACGCGCGTGGCCGGCAGGATCTACTTACCAAGAAAACCATCGGTGTCGTCGGTGCCCGCAATGCTTCCACCAACGGCCGGCGTTTCGCGAAGAAACTGGCCGCCGACTTGGGGAGCGGCGGGCTGATGGTCGTCTCTGGCCTGGCCCGGGGGATCGATGCCGCCGCCCACGACGGGGCACTGGCAACCGGTACGGCGGCGATACTGGGCGGCGGGATTGATATCGTCTACCCGGCCGAGAACCGTGACCTCTACGATCGCATCGCCGAGACCGGCGTTCTGTTGTCTGAGGTCGCGCCCGGCACCCAGCCCCAGGCCCGGCACTTTCCCCGCCGCAACCGAATCATCTCCGGCATGGCGCGCGGCGTCGTGGTGGTCGAGGCAAGCCCCCGGTCGGGTTCCCTGATCACCGCCCGCATGGCCCTTGAACAAGGGCGCGAAGTGTTCGCCGTACCGGGTGCAGCGATGGACCCAAGGGCCCGCGGGACCAATCATTTGATTCGCGAGGGGGCAACCTTGACGGAAAGCGCAGAAGACGTATTTGCCGTTCTGGCCGACGCCCGCGCTCCGGACAATCCTAAAATTATTGTTGATAATCAATGGATTACAAATGATTCGATGAACGTCGAGGCGACCATTTCAGCACGCGACGAGATCATTGCCGCCCTGGGCCCGACACCGACGACTGTTGACGAACTGCTCCGCGTTTGCCAATTCTCCCAGGCCGTGGTGTCTACGGTTTTGCTTGAACTTGAACTGGCAGGACGGTTAGAGAGGCACCCCGGCAGCAAAGTTTCGCTGCTCATGGACCACTAGCCGGCCCGGGCAGCGGCCCCGAAGGCCGGCCGAGAAAAGGCATGTCTCGCATGACCGACGTCGTCGTCGTTGAAAGCCCGGCCAAGGCGAAAACGATCAACAAATACCTGGGCCCCGGTTACACGGTGCTGGCCAGCTATGGCCATATCCGTGACCTGCCGTCGAAGGACGGATCCGTGCGCCCGGACGCCGACTTCGAGATGGACTGGGAAATCGACGCCCGGTCGGAAAAGCACATCAAAGCGATCGCCAATGCCGTCAAGGGTGCGGACAAACTGTATCTCGCGACCGACCCCGACCGCGAAGGCGAGGCCATTTCCTGGCACGTCCGCGAAGTCCTGAATAAGAACGACGCGCTCAAGGACGTCGAGGTAAAGCGCGTCGTGTTCAACGAAATCACCAAGGATGCTGTCAAGGCGGCGTTCGATCATCCGCGCGAATTGGACCGTGAACTGGTCGACGCCTATCTGGCGCGCCGCGCGCTCGACTATCTTGTCGGCTTCACCCTGTCGCCGGTGTTATGGCGCAAGCTGCCGGGATCGCGGTCGGCCGGCCGCGTGCAGTCCGTCGCGTTGCGCCTGATCTGCGAGCGCGAAGCCGAAATCGAAATCTTCCGGCGCCAGGAATTCTGGTCCATCAAGGCGACCTTCGCCGCAGAGGGCGGGCACAAGATCGCGGCGCAACTGACACATCTGAACGGGCAGAAGCTTGCCAAGATGGACCTTGGATCGCAGGCCGAGGCCGAGCGCGCCAAGAAAACCGTCGAAGCCGGCACCTTTTCCGTCGCCGACGTTCAGCGCAAGCAATCCCGGCGCAATCCGGCGCCGCCGTTCACCACGTCGACCCTGCAACAGGAAGCCGCGCGCAAGCTGTACTTCGGCGCCAAGCGCACCATGCAGGTCGCCCAGCGCCTTTACGAAGGCGTCAACATCGGCGGCGAGACGGTCGGTCTGATCACCTATATGCGAACCGACGGCGTGACCATGGCCAACGAGGCCGTCAACGCCTGCCGTGACCTGATCAAGGGATCTTATGGCGCCCCCTATCTGCCGGGTGAGCCACGTATTTATAAGACCAAAGCCAAGAACGCGCAGGAAGCCCACGAGGCGGTCCGCCCGACGGACGTCACCCGCCGGCCTGAGGACGTCGCCCAGTACCTGGACGACGATCAGCGCAAGCTTTACGACCTGATCTGGAAACGCACGGTTGCCAGCCAGATGGAAAACGCGGTGCTTGACCAGGTCGCCGTCGACATCGCGGCCGCCGACGGCTCCTCCGCCCTGCGCGCGACCGGCTCGGTCATCGCCTTTGACGGTTTCCTCAAGGTCTATCAGGAAGGCAAGGACGAGGACGCCTCTGCCGACAGCGACGATGACGACAAGCTGCGCATCCTGCCCGACGTCAAGAAAGGCCAACACCTGGCCCGACAGGAAGTGGACGCCGATCAACACTTCACCCAGCCGCCGCCGCGCTATACCGAAGCCAGTCTGGTCAAACGACTGGAAGAACTGGGCATCGGCCGCCCGTCGACCTATGCCTCGATCATCTCGGTCCTGCAGGACCGTAATTACGTGAAGCTGGAAAGCCGCCGCTTCATGCCCGAGGACCGGGGCCGACTGGTCACCGCCTTCCTCTCCAGTTTCTTTGAACGCTACGTGGAATACGGCTTCACGGCCGAGCTTGAAGAACGGCTTGACGATATTTCCGGCGGCCGGCGTGAATGGAAACAGGTGCTGCGCGATTTCTGGGAGGCGTTCTCCAAGGCCGTCGACGGCACCAAGGAACTGCGCGTACGCGAGGTTCTGGACACGCTTGACGAACTCCTCGGCCCGCATTTCTTCCCCATGGGCGAAGACGGCCGCGATCCGCGCAAGTGCCCGGTCTGCGCAGATGGCCGCATGGGCCTGAAACTGGGCAAGTTCGGCGCCTTCATCGGCTGTTCGAACTATCCCGAATGCAAACACACCCAGGCCCTGGCCGTGCCAAACGGCGAGAACGGCGATGGCGCGGAAGCGGCGGCGGAAATCTTCCCCCGTCTGCTCGGCAACAATCCCGAAACCGGCCTGCCGATCACCGTGCGCAAGGGGCCCTACGGCGCCTATGTGCAACTGGGCGATGCCGAAGAAGGCGGCCCCAAGCCCAAGCGCGCATCCCTGCCCAAGGGCGTCAGTGCAGCGACCATCGACCTTGAGATGGCACTGGGCCTGCTTGCCCTGCCGCGCGAGGTCGGTCTGCATCCGGAAACCGGCGACATGATCACCGCCGGGCTCGGCCGTTTCGGCCCGTTCCTGAAAATGGGTGGAACCTATGTGTCGCTGAAGGGTGACGATGACGTGCTGACCGTCGGCCTGAACCGTGCGGTCGTGCTGTTCGCCGACAAGCCGCGCAAGGACCCGCCCAAGGAATTGGGCAAGCACCCGACCGACGGCAAGCCGGTGGTTCAGAAGGCCGGACGCTGGGGGCCCTTCGTCCAGCACGGCAAGGTCATGGCGTCCCTGCCCAAGGACATGGACAAGGATTCCGTGACTCTGGAAAAGGCCCTGGAGCTGATTGCCGCCAAATCCGGCAAAGCGGCCCCGGCCGCGAAGAAGACCGCGGCTAAGAAAGCCGCGCCGAAGAAGAAGGCCGCAGCGAAGAAAAAGCCCGCTGCCAAAAAATCAGCCGCAAAGAAGAAAGCAGCGAAGAAGACGTCGGCCGACGGCGATGCGCCGCCGTCCGCCAGCGACGCCTGATCCGAGCCGCCCGCCGTGGCCAAACCCCCGAAATCAAACCGGCCCTTCCCGACGCGGGAGGAAATCCTGGAATTCACCCAGTCGAGCCCCAAGCGCGTCGGCAAGCGCGAGATCGCGCGTGCCTTCAAGCTGGGGGCCGAGGGCAAGGTCATGCTGCGCGAAATTCTGAAGGACCTGGAACGCGACGGCGCCCTGCAGCGCGGACGCAGCAAACGGTTTGCCGAGCCGGGCACCCTGCCCGAGGTCACGGTCCTGCACATCACCGGCATCGACGCCGAGGGCGAATTGATGGCCCGCCCTGAAAACTGGGATGAAGACGCCGCCGGCCCGCCGCCGGCCATCTACATGGCCGCGGAGCGCAAGGGGCAGCCCGCGTTGGGCACCGGCGACCGTGTTCTGGCGCGCCTGGAGCGCACGGGGCGCGGCCTCTACCAAGGCCGCACCATCCGCCGCCTGCCATCAGCCCCCTCGGCGATCATGGGCGTTTACCGGGAAGTCGGCGGTGAAGGCCGCATCGAAAGCACCGACCGCCGCGCCAAACAGGACTATGTGGTCCCGGCGGGACAATCGGGCGGCGCCAAGGCGGGCGACCTGGTGCGCGCCGCCGCCCTGCCCGGCAAGGACCTGGGACTGCGCAAGGCCAAAGTGACCGACGTTCTGGGCGCCATGGACGACCCCAAGTCGATCAGCCTGATTTCCATCCACGAACACGAACTGCCGAGCGAATTTCCCGCAGAAGCCCTCGATCAGGCCAAGGCCGCCGGACCGGCGCCGCTGGGCGACCGGGTCGACTTGCGCGATCTGCCGCTGGTCACCATCGACGGCGCCGATGCCCGTGATTTCGATGACGCCGTGTTCGCGGAACCGGACCCGGAGCACGCCGATGGCTGGCATCTGATCGTCGCCATCGCCGATGTGTCCTGGTACGTGCGGCCCGGCGACGCGCTGGATCGCAGCGCTTACGACCGGGGCAACAGCGTCTATTTCCCCGACCGCGTGGTGCCTATGTTGCCGGAGGAACTGTCCAACGGATGGTGCTCGCTAAAACCCAAAGAGGACCGCCCCTGCCTGGCTGCCCACCTGTGGATCGACGGCGACGGCAATCTGACGCGCCACCGGTTCGAACGCGCCATGATGCGTTCCGCCGCACGCCTGACCTATGATCAGGTCCAGGCGGCCCAGGACGGCCGTCCCGACGACATGACGGACGTCTTGGCCAAGGATGTGATTGCGCCGCTGTACGGGGCCTATGCGGCCCTGTCGCGCAACCGCCGGGCGCGCGGCGTGCTCGACCTGGACCTGCCCGAACGCAAGGTGATCATCAACGACCGCGGCAACGTCGCCGAAATCGCCCTGCGTGAACGTTTCGACAGTCACCGGCTGATCGAGGAATTCATGATCACCGCCAACGTGGCGGCTGCGGAGGCCCTTGAAAAGAAAAGCCTTCCCTGCATGTACCGCATTCACGACCAGCCCAGCCCGACCAAGGTCGCGGGTCTGTCGGATGCCCTGGAAACCATCGGACTGAAGATCGCCAAGGGCCAGGTCATGCAGTCCAGCATCTTCAATCAGATTTTGACCAAGGCCAAGGGCGGGCCGTTCGAGCGCATGGTCCAGGAACTGGTCCTGCGGTCCCAGGCCCAGGCTGAATATTCGCCCGACAACATCGGCCATTTCGGCCTGGCGCTGCGCCGATACTGCCATTTCACCTCGCCGATCCGGCGTTATTCGGATTTGCTGGTCCACCGCGCCCTGATCCGCGGCGGCCGGATGGGCGACGGCGCCCTGGAGACGGACCACAAGGACTTCGCCGAGATGGGCCAGCATCTGTCGTTCACGGAACGGCGGGCGGCCGCGGCCGAACGTGCGTCGGTGGATCGCTTCACCACCCAATTTCTCTCGGACCGGGTGGGGGCGACGTTCGTCGGCCGCATCAACGGCGTCACCCGCTTCGGCCTGTTCATAACCCTCAGCGACACAGGCGCCGACGGGCTCATCCCGATCCGCTCCCTGCCCGACGACTATTACATCCACGACGAAGCCCATCACCGCCTGCGCGGACGTTCCAACGGCAAGACCTATGTCCTGGGCGAAGCTGTCGAGGTCCGTCTGGTCGAGGCCCGGCCGCTGACCGGCGGCATGATCTTCGAACTGATGGACGGTGGCGGACGCAGTGGTGGCGGCAATGCCCGCGGCCGGTTCACTCCCGGCGCCCGGCCGACCGGCGGCGGACGGAAAAAAAGCGGACGCAGCGGCGGCAAGGACAAATCCAAGAAGGGCCGCGGCAAGAAACCCGGCAAGCCTGCGCGCGGCTGACCTTGGACATCACAAAGTTTTCATAATGACGGCGGCCTGAAAATCGCAGACAATCCGTAACTATGATCCGCATGGGTTCCTTCATTCTCGGAATCCGGTTGACCCCGGGCCTTGCCGCCGTTTCGGCGGTGCTTCTGCTCGCCGCTTGCGCAGCGACGCCGACGCCCCGGGACACCGCCGGCAAAGACAGCGGATTTTCCATGCCGGCGGCGGCCGAGGTCATCGCGGCGGGATACGAGAACATCGCCGAAAAATACCTGGAAGCCCTGCCGGTTCAGGAAATCGGCATGGAAGGGCTGCGCGGCCTGGGTGCCATCGACCCGGCCATTGCCATCGACATTGATACCGGCAAGAACGAGGTTCGCCTGACCGACAGCGGCCGCGAAATCATCCGCGAAGCCCTACCCAAGGGCGACGACGCCTATGGCTGGGCCATGCTGACGGCACGGGCCTCCCTGGCCGCACGCGGCTGGTCCGAGGAAATGCGCCGGGCCAGTGCGGAAAAAATCTACGAAGCCGTGTTCGACGGGATGCTTACGGAACTGGACATCTATTCCCGCTATTCCGGGCGCGAGGAGGCACAACGCAACCGCGCCCGGCGTGACGGGTTCGGCGGCATCGGCGTGCGCTTTCGGCAGCGCGGAGACATCACCGAGGTCTACCGCATCACCCCCGGCACGCCGGCGGCGGAGGCGGACCTTAAGGTCGGCGACGTCATCGTGTCGGCCGACGGCGTGCCACTCAAGGGCCTGTCGGCGCGCAAGGTCGTGCGGCTTCTGCGCGGCCCCATCGATACCGCCGTGCGCCTGCGCCTGACCCGATCAGGCCGGCCCGACGGCTGGTCCCTCGACCTGGTCCGCGCCCACATCGTGCCGGTCACGGTCAGCCATACGGTCAAGGACGGGATCATCTACGCGGCGGTCGAGAGCTTCAACCAAAAGACCGCGGCCTCCGTGAAGAAGGCCGTCCTGACCGCCAAGGCCGAGACCAAGGTCCCGCTCAAGGGCATGGTCATGGACCTGCGCGGCAACCCGGGTGGGCTGCTGCGGCAATCGGTCAAGCTGGCCAACCTGTTCCTGACCCAGGGCCATATCATCACCACGCGGGGCCGCCATCCGGACAGCGTCCATCACTACAACGCCGACGGCGACGACATCCTGAACGGCCTGCCCCTGGTCATCCTGATCGACGGCAAATCGGCCTCGGCGGCGGAAATCACTGCCGCCGCCCTGCAGGACCGCGGGCGCGCCGTGGTCGTCGGCACCTCGTCCTACGGCAAGGGCAGCGTGCAGACGGTGATCCGCCTGCCCAACGACGGCGAATTGACCATCACCTGGTCGAAGCTGATCACACCGACCGGCTATACCCTGCATGGCCTGGGCGTGCATCCCATCGTGTGCACATCGTCCCTGGCGGAAATTCCCGAGGATGCACAGGCCAAGGATCCGATCCTGGCCGGCATCGGCGAAGAGCATTATCAGGCCGATATTCTGGCGCATTGGCGGCGCGGCGGGCCGCTGGGCGAAGCGGAACGCACGCGGCTGCGTGATACCTGTCCGCCGGAACGCCATGACGACACCAAGGACCGCGACGTGGCGCGGCGAATCATCGAAGACCGCGCCCTTTACACCCGCGCCCTGACCTATACCTCGACAACCGCGCGGGCCGATGCGGCGGCCCTGGAATAGGCCACAACGCGCCGGTTTCGCCGTGCCCCTTGACTTGCGCGTCCGGCCCTGTATGTTTCGCGCCTTCGACCTGACAGAAAACCAAAGCGGAACTTCGCACCATGGCAAAACCGGCCACAATTCTTGTGAAAATGGTCAGCACGGCTGACACGGGCTTCTTCTATGTGACGAAGAAAAATCCGCGCAATTCGACTGAAAAGTTCGAAATGCGCAAGTATGACCCCGTGGTCCGCAAACACGTGGCCTTCAAGGAAGAAAAGATCAAGTAAGGCTGCCACCGGCGCCCCTCGATCCCATTTCCTGTCCCTGGCCGGCCTGTCCTTGACGGGGCGGCCTCTTTCACGAAAATCAGCAACCGATCCACCGCCGCCCGATCTAATCGACGGCGGTTTCGCCTGTCTTTCTGACCAACGGGTCCGCGCGCACGACCCGATCACGGCCGTCGTGCTTAGCCATATAAAGCGCCTTGTCCGCGCGTTCGATCAGCTCGGCCGCCGTTTCACCCGGCTCCACCGATTCCGCGACCCCGGCGCTCATCGTCACGGACAGTTGTGTCCCGTCCGGCAGGGGGATCGGCTCTTCCGCAACCTTGGCGCGGATACGGTCAGCGACCGCGAAAGCGATATCGATCGGGGTATCGGGCATGGCGACGACGAATTCCTCACCGCCGAAGCGGGCCGCCGTGTCGAACCCGCGCACGTTGCGCAATAGGCGCTTGGCGATCACCCGCAGCACCTCGTCGCCGGCGGCATGGCCGTAGGTATCGTTGACCCGCTTGAAGTGGTCGAGATCAATCAGCACCAGGGACAGGCCGTGGCCACCCTCGCCGGCACGCTTGACGATGCCGTCCAGATGCGATTCCAGATAGCGTCGATTGTGCAGTCCCGTCAGGCCGTCGGTCAGTGCCATCGACAGGTGTTGCTGGAAATTCGCCTGCAGCATCTCCTGATAGCGCTTGCGCCGTACCTGGGTGCGCACGCGGGCGACGATTTCCTGCTCGTCAACCGGACGCACGACGCAGTCGTTAACCCCCAGTTCCAGGCCCTTGATCAGGTTGCTTTCGTCTTCGGCATCGCCGATCAGGAGGATCGGTACCTGGCGCGTCGGCTCCTGTGAACGCAGACGCGAGGCCAGCCGCAAAGGCTCATCCCCCTCGAAGTCCATGGAGATGACAACCACGTCCGGCAGATCGGCAGCAATTTGCGGGGCGGCGTCGGCATAGGAATTCAGCGCGGTCACCACATGACCATCCCGTTCCAGGACACCGCGAATGTTGTCGCTCTGGATTTCGCTGGAATCGACCACGATCACCCGCGCAGCGCGGCCATGGACATCCGTCATATCCGGGTCGACGTCAAAGCCCAGGTCGCGCGATGTCTGTTGATGCAAGGACCATTGGTCGAAGGTCCGTTTCATGCGCACCAGCGAGCGCACGCGGGCGAACAGCATGATGTCGTTGAGCGGCTTGGTCAGGAAATCGTCGGCCCCCGCCTGCAGGCCGTTGACACGGTCGCGCATGTCGTTGAGCGCCGTCACCATGACCACGGGGATATGCGCCGTGCGCGCCGTTTTCTTGATACGACGGCAAACCTCGAATCCGTCCATGCCTGGCATCATGACGTCGAGCAGCACCAGATCGGGCATTTCCCGGGCCACCGTTTCCAGCGCCGTGGGCCCGTCATGGGCGGTCAGAACATCGTAATATTCACTGGTGAGCTTGGCGGCCAGAACCTTCACGCTGGCGGCAAGATCATCGACGATGAGGATTCGTGCCGACATGGTCTGTCCCGCCCGCGGCGGTCAGCCGAGGAATTTCGCGACGGTTTCCAGGAACGTGGGAACGGAAATCGGCTTCGCGATATACCCCTCACACCCACCTTCCCTGATCTTTTCCTCGTCCCCCTTCATCGCGAAGGCGGTAACGGCGATAACCGGGATTTCCTTCAGGGAATCATCGGCCTTCAGCATCTTGGTGACTTCCAGGCCGGAAATCTCGGGAAGCTGAATATCCATGAGGATTAGGTCCGGGCGGTGTTCCTGGGCCAATTGAATGGCATCGCGACCGTCCATGGTCTGAATGGTGTTGTAACCATTGGCCTGGAGCAGGTCGTTGAACAACTTCATGTTGAGATCATTATCCTCAACAATCAAAATCGTTTTCGCCATATTTCATTCTTTCGATCAATTTCTGGGGCCGCTGGCAGTGCCATGTCCCGCACCACGACCCTGGCCCAATCAAAGGCATCCGACCGGAACTGAAGTCACCATCACGCTTAGCTCAGATAGTGTCCGAAACGCCCCGGCAAGTCAAACGACGCTAGGGGCCGATGTCACTCGCCGCGGACCTCTTCAACCATGTCTTCCAGGCGGTCGACATTGTCGATCACCAGTCGGTCCTTCTGGCGTTCGACCATGCCCTGTCGCGACAGGTCCGACAGCACACGGGCAACCGTTTCGCGGGTCGTCGATACGCGGCTTGCGATATCGCCGTGCACGGGGATGGGTTTCAATTCGGCGCGGTTTTCGCCGACCATGTTGTTGCGCGCGAGGCGCAGAAGATCGGCCTGAACCCGGTTGTTGGCGGCCAGGGTGCTGAGATCCATGATGCGGTCCGTCGAGGTTCGCACAATACGCGTCAATGCCCGCATAAGCCGCAACGTGACGGTGAAATGTTCCGACAGCAATTGCAGGAACCGTTCCTGTGACAGGGATGCAATCACCGTGTCCCGAAGCGCCATGACGCTGGCCGAGCGCGGTTCCCCGTCAATCGCCGCAAGGTCGCCGAAATGCCCGCCCGCGTTGACGTCGTCCAGGGTAATTTCGCGACCCGACAGGGAATAGATGACGACCCGGGCCGCGCCGGTGACGACGAAATAGACGTCTTGTGTATCGCTTTGGCGGTCGATGATCTGTTCCTGAGCGGCGTAGGTCTTCCACGAACAGGCTTGCTCCAGCCGCTCGATCTCGACCGCGCTCAAATCTTCCAGCAGATGTATCTGCGCCAATGACCGCGCATTGCCATCCGTCACGCGAACCCCCTTCGCCTAATAATCAAGAGCGGATTTATTATTGCGATCTTATGCAAGAACCGCGCACAACTCCAAAGGAAATGAAATTGCACCACTTCCCGCGGCAAGTACCGATGCAAGTGCCCGGCGATCTTTTCGCCGTGCGGATCAATCGGCGTTTCCCTACTTGGCATTCGAGGCTGGCGCCCTTATATCGATTTTAACTTTTTTATGCTCTAATTGAGCGATAAACAGACCGTCAATCGCCTGGGTAGGTATAACGGCACCGTCCATAACATGGCATGGTCTGTGATGCTGCGGAATTGTACGGGCAAACGAAGGTGAGACTGAAAAGCCGGGTGACCGACATGCCCGCGCGCGAACGGAAACGACAATGAAAAGACCCCTGATCGTCCTTTTTGCCCTGATGCTGACCGCCGTTTTCGCCACGGCGGGACATGCCGCCGAAGGCCAGTTGAACGCCATTTCGTCGAAACCGCTACCGGACGGCAAGGTATTGGCGGTGCGAGCGCTTGATGATTCGGACGAATCACTTGAGTTGGTTCATCAATTCACCCGGGAACTCAAGAACCGCGGCTATCGGCTCGACCCCAAGGCGGACCTGGTCCTGACCTTCGAGGTGTTGGACGAACTGGGTGCCTTCACCTTTACCGACAAACGCTATTTCCTGGATGTCCAGGGGACCAAGGGCACCAGTTCCGGCACCGAAGGCTCCGAAGCACGGTTCAACGTGTTCGATTCCAAAACCGGCGGCATTCTCAATGAAGGCCAGGGCGGGACCAAGATTGTCACGCCGACCAAGTACCGCCTGAAGGTGACCATCGACGGCCCGGCGGAAGCGGGCCGCATCGAACGGTACTGGCAGGGCTGGGCGACCGGCAACCTGGGGGCCGCGACCAACGAAACCTTGATCGGCGCCATGGTTGTGCCCCTGGTCGAAAGCCTGGGCAAGACCGTGAAAAACGAAGCCTTTCCCCTCCCCAACTAACCATTCCAAGCCCTCTGCACCTGTCCGGCACGGCCCCGTCCAGGCATCGCCGCCCCCTCACGACCGCGACTGTGCTTGCCCAGGCGGGTCAAACCGTTTAGGAAACGGGGCCGTGGACGGCTGATTGGCGGCCGGCCAGTCTTAACGCTTGAACCCGGCCTCTCAGATGGAAAACCCCTCCAATCCCGGGCTGCTGCCCGCCGGCTTGTCCGACCTTCTGCCCCCTGATGCGGGGTTCGAGGCGTCGGTGACTGAACGTCTGATCGATGTTTGTCAGGCGCACGGCTATCAGCGCGTGAAGCCGCCCTTGATGGAGTTCGAGGATTCTCTGCTCTCCGGCACCGGGGCGGCCATGGACCGCCAGGTGTTCCGCCTGATGGATCCGGTCTCGCAACGCATGATGGGGCTGCGCGCCGACATTACGCCGCAGATCGCGCGCATCGCCGCAAGCCGCCTGAAATCCGCCCCCCGTCCGCTTCGTCTGTGCTATGCGGGCCAGGTCCTGCGTGTGCGCGGTGACCAGATCCGCCCGGAACGCCAGTTCGCGCAGATCGGCGCGGAATTGATCGGCAGCGCCACCCCCGCCGCCGACGCCGAAGTCATTGTGATGGCCGCCGACGCGCTCGGCTATATCGGGGTCGCCGATGTGTCCATCGACCTGGCCGTGCCGACCCTGGTAACGGCGATCCTGGGCGGCATCGTTCCCCCCGCGGCCGAACGCACCCTGCGCGAGGCCCTGAACCACAAGGACACAGGGGCCCTCGACGGTCTGGCGGCGCAGATTGGCAATGATCTGACCGACCTGCTGAAACGCCTGGTGCTTGCCGCCGGCCCCGCCGACCATACCCTTGCCGCCGTCGATGCCATCGACCTGCCGGCCGCAGCCGCCGCCGAATGGGACATGCTGAAGGCCATCGCCGCGAAAGTCCGCGCCCTGGCACCAACCCTGCCGTTGACCATTGATCCGGTGGAGCACCGCGGCTTCGAATACCATGCCGGAGCGACCTTCACCCTGTATGCCGCCGGCGTGCGCGGCGAACTGGGCTCGGGCGGACGCTATCTGGCCGGCAACGGCGGCACTGCCGCCGGCACGGGTGAACCGGCCACGGGCTTTACCCTGTTTACCGACACCCTGCTGCGCGCCCTGCCGCGTCCGGCGCTGGGCCGCCGGTTGTTCGTGCCCACGGGCACGGCGGCGGACCGCATGGCCGCCCTGCGCGCCGAGGGATGGATCACCGTCGCTGCACTGGACGACGGCGCCGACGCCCGGGCCGAGGCCCTACGTCTCGGCTGTACTCACTGGCTTCACGACGGCCGCCCCGCCCCCATCGGCGAGGCGTGACCGGCAAACACCCTTTTTCACGGACAAGAACGGACACTGAAAATGGCGAACGTGGTTGTCGTCGGCTCGCAATGGGGCGACGAAGGCAAGGGTAAGATCGTCGACTGGTTGTCGGAACGCGCCGATGTGGTCGTGCGCTTCCAAGGCGGGCACAACGCCGGCCATACGCTGGTCATCGACGGCGTCACCTACAAACTGTCCCTGCTGCCGTCAGGCATCGTGCGCAAGGGCAAACTGTCAGTGATCGGCAACGGCGTCGTGGTCGATCCCTGGGCGCTGCTGTCCGAGATCGAAAAGATCAGGAAGCAGGGCGTCGAGGTCACGCCGGACAGCTTGCGTCTGTCCGAGGGCTGCCCTTTGATCCTGCCGCTTCACCGCAATCTTGACCTTGCCCGCGAAAAAGCCGCCGGCAAGGCGAAGATCGGCACCACGGGCCGCGGCATCGGCCCGGCCTATGAGGACAAGACCGCGCGCCGCGCCATCCGCGTCGGCGACCTGAGTGACCACGGCCTGCTGAAGGACAAGGTCGAGGGCCTGCTGTTCCACCACAATGCGCTTCTGCGCGGGCTTGGCATGCCCGAGGTCGACGGCGGCGAACTGCTCGCACAACTGATCGAGGTCGCGCCCAAGGTTCTGCCCTTCGCCGCCACTGTGTGGCAGGAACTTGACCAGGCCCGCCGCAAGGGCAAGCGAATCCTGTTCGAGGGCGCCCAGGGCGCCATGCTGGACCTGGATCACGGCACCTATCCCTTCGTCACCTCGTCGAACACGGTGGCCGGCCAGGCCGCCGTCGGCTCCGGCCAGGGGCCGAGCGCGATCAACTACGTCCTCGGCATCACCAAGGCCTATACGACCCGTGTCGGCCAGGGCCCGTTCCCGACCGAGTTGGAAGACGACGTCGGCCGCACGCTGGGCGAACGCGGGCGCGAATTCGGCACGGTGACCGGCCGGCCCCGGCGCTGCGGCTGGTTCGACGCGGTAATGGTCCGCCAGGCCATCAAGGTCAACGGCATCACCGGCATCGCCCTGACCAAGCTGGACGTTCTCGACGGCCAGAAAGTCCTGAAGGTATGCCGAGGGTACCGTCTGAACGGACAGGAGATCGACCATCTGCCGGCATCGCAGATCGAGCAAGCCCGGGTCGAGCCGATCTACGAGGAAATGGAAGGCTGGGACGCAAGCACCCAAGGGGCGCGGTCCTGGGCCGAGCTGCCGGCCACGGCGATCAAGTACATCCGCCGTATCGAGGAGCTGATTGAGGCCCCCGTGGCCCTGTTGTCCACCAGCCCGGAGCGCGAAGACACGATTCTCGTCCATGATCCCTTCGCCGATTGATCGCACCGGCCTGATCCGACCGCCTCGCCCCGGCTCCCGGCATTAATTGTCTGTCAAGGGAATGGCGGGTACCATCAGGGCGTGAAAGTGTGGAAAATTCCAGGCACGTGGACGGCAAAGGCCATGTCTGCGCGCCTTTTCCATTCGCGACTGTTGGGGCTGAAGACGACAATCGATGGCTGAAACCGCCACAGCACAGGCCGACCCCGCGGGCTCGCCGCCCGAAGAGGCCGCGCCACCGGAAGGCATGGATGCCGGCACGGAGCCCGGCGACGGTGCCCCGTCCGCGACCAGCCTGCGCCCGGTGCTGATCAAGGACCGCTTTGCCGTCGACCCCAAAACGCCGTTGCCCGATCTGGATTCTCCTTCCGCCAAGGCCTTCATGGCCGAGGACCGCCGGGACATCGACCGCCCCGTGTTCGCGCTGATCTGCAACCCGGGACTGCCGACACGGCTGGGTGCCATGACGTCCTTGCGCGGCTCCGGCATCAAGGCGCTGGTCGGAATCCTGGAATGGGAGGTCGAGTTCTGGCCCCTGATACGCCAGCGCACCATGATCCTGATCCTGGAGCGGCCGCTTGGCGGGCGCGTGTTGCAAAAAGGCACGTTCCGAATTTCCGAATACGACCTGCCGCGCAAGGTGATCGAGCCGCTGGCCGGCGCGTTGCAGGAAATGGCCTCGATCGGCGTCGCGCACCGGGCAATCCGCCGTGACAATCTGTTCTTCATGGATGCCGGGCGGCAACAGATCGCCTTCGGCGAATGCTATTCGTCGCCTCCGGGTTACGACCAGCCGGCGGTGTACGAGCCGGCGGAACGCGCCATGGCCCCCCCGGCCGGGCGCGGCGTCGGCAACTCCCGCGACGACGCCTATGCCTTCGCCGTCGCCATCGTCGGCCTTATTCTGGACAAGGAACCGGGGGCGGCCGAAGGTTCGGAAAAGATTCTGGCGGAGAAGCTGGAACTAGGATCCTACGCGGCGATCACCGGCAACGAGAACCTGCCCCTGTCCCTGCTGGAGCCGCTGCGCGGCATGCTCGGCGACGATCCCCAGCAACGCTGGGGGCCCGAGGAAATCGACCTGTGGCTGTCGGGCCGCAAGATGTCGCCACAGCAGAAACGCGCAGGCAAGCGCGGACAGACTCCCCTGACCTTCATGGGCCGCCCGTATCAGAGCGTGCGGCAACTGGCCGACGCCTTCAGCAAACACGTGCCCGACGCCGCCAAGGCGATCCGCCACGATAGTTTCGATACCTGGCTCCGGCGTTCGGTCGAGGACGTCAACCTGGCCAACGCCATCAAGAACGTGCTCGACGTGGCCAATGCCCAGGCCGGCTCCTTCGCCGGCTCGGACGAAATGATCGTAACCCGCGTCGCCATTCTCATGGATCCCTTGGGCCCCATCCGCTTCAAGGGGTTTTCGTTCATGGTCGACGGGTTCGGCGCCGCCTTCGCCATGGACCTTCTGCGCACGGGCGATCCGCAGATCCCGGCGGAAATCATCGCCAAGGATATTCCCGACCTGTGGTTCCAATCACAACTGGCCTATGCGCCGGAAGCCTCAATCCATCAGAAGAACTTCTCGCAGCTCAAGATCGTGCTCAACAACAAGGATCCGGGCTTCGGGATCGAGCGCTGCCTGTATGAAAGCAATCCATCTCTGCCCTGCCAAAGCCCGCTTCTGCTGCAGGAATACGTGCTGGATACCGACCACCTGTTGCCGGCGCTGGATCGCGCCGCCAACACGCAGGACCTGAAGTCCAAGCCGCTCGACCGCCATGTCGCCGCCTTCATCACCGCGCGCTTCAAGGAAGACATCAACCCCCATCTCAAGGCCCTGGCCTCGGAAAACCCCGATACCCAGACTATCGGCATGCTGTCGCTGCTGGCCTTCATTCAGTGGAAGCTACGGGTTGAACCCGTCTACGGCCTGGCAAGTTGGGTCGGCGGGCATCTTGGCCCGGCGATCAATGCTTATCATTCGCGCAGCACCCGCAAGGAGATCGAGCGGGAAATTCCCCGCCTGGTCCGCCGTGGTTCGCTGCCCGAACTGTTCGACCTGATGGACAACGCCGACCGCCGGCGCGAGGACATCGAAGGCTTCGAAGATGCTGTCGCGGAGTTTGCCGCGGCCGAACTGGAAATTCAGGATATCGAGGGCCGCGGCGAGGAACAGCTGACCAAGGCCGAGCGCACGGGCCAACAGGCGGCCGCCATGGGCTCCATCCTGGTGACCATGTGCATCGTGATGATCCTGTTCATGATCAAGGTGTTCTGAGCATGGGCCGCCCACCGATGAGCCGCGCCATGATCCCGCCGCCGCCGCCCCGCCGACGCGGCAAATTCTGGCTGTATTTCCTGCTGATCTCGGTGACGATGATCGCCGTCGCCTTTCCGACCATCATCGTCGTTGGAATTGGCATGCTGCCGGCGATGGCGTCCTGGATCACCGACCGCACGGACCAAAAATACGGCTTCTTCTGCATCGGCGGCCTGAACTTCGCCGGCATGTTCCCCTACCTGATGGATTTGTGGTCGGGCAATCACAACATCACCGGTGCGCTCGACATCGTCACGGACGTGTTCGCCCTTGCCGTCATGTACGGCGCGGCCATGGCCGGCTGGATGGTTTATACGGTGATCCCACCGGTCATCACATCGTTCATGACGGTGCTGACCGAACGGCGCCTATCGGCCTTGCGCGCCAACCAGCGCCGCATTGTTGACGAATGGGGGGATGAGGTCACTCTGGGTATCCGTGCCCCCGGCAACGGCCCCGCCAAGCCTGCGCCACGGCCGGGCTCTCCCGCTTCCAGCGGTGGACCGGGCGGGGGCGTGCAGGCAGCCATGGCGGCGATGGAAGCCATCGAAGCAAAGGAAGAGCCGGACGGCGACGCCTCCATGGGCACGGCGCGTTAATCCCGCCGCCCCACGAACCGCCGCCGTCGGCATTCCTGAATGCGAGATCTGGCCTTAATGCGAGATGTGACGCTCGATGACTGCGTTCTTGACCGACTTCTGAAGCTTCTCAAAGGCCCGAACTTCGATCTGGCGGATGCGTTCACGGGAAATCCCGTATTCCGCCGACAGATCCTGCAGGGTTGCCGGTGTGTCCTTCAGACGCCGTTCCTCGATGATATGACGTTCCCGCTCGCTGAGCGACTTCAACGCCGCATTGAGCATACCGCGCCGTTCCGACAGCTCTTCGTCGTCACCCAGGCGGGATTCCTGATCTTCAGAATCCTCAACCAGCCAGTCCTGCCATTCACCGTCGGCATCTTGGCGCAAGGGTGCGTTGAGTGACTGGTCGCCGCCTGCCAGACGCCGGTTCATGTTGACGACCTCGACCTCGGACACGCCCAGCTTGCGGCCGATCTCGGCCACCTGTTCCGGGTGCAGATCGCCCTCGTCGATGGCCGACATCTGAGCCTTCATCCGGCGCAGGTTGAAGAACAACTTTTTCTGCGCCGCCGTCGTGCCCATCTTGACCAGCGACCATGATCGCAGGATGTATTCCTGGATCGCCGCACGGATCCACCACATGGCATAGGTCGCGAGACGGAATCCGCGCTCCGGATCGAAACGCTTGACCGCCTGCATCATGCCGACGTTGCCTTCTGAAATCAGCTCGCCCACGGGCAGGCCGTAGCCGCGATAGCCCATGGCGATCTTGGCGACGAGGCGCAGGTGGCTGGTCACCAGGCGGCGGGCCGCCGCTTCGTCGCCATGTTCCTGCCAGCGCCGGGCGAGGGAGACCTCTTCCTCCGGCTCCAGCATGGGGAAATCCCGGATGCGGTACAGATAACGCGACAGATTGTCTTCCGGGGCAAAACTCAAGTCCTTTTCAGGGGCCATGTATCCCATGGTGCGGTTTCCCTCATATCCGAACGCAGCTGACCCGCCGTCTACCTGACGGCCAGAACGGAGGGTTATGATGCACTGCGTTAATTCATACCAATTTGGTCGGATATTAGCCGAGGGATTTACTCAGGTACAGAAGATTTTAGACCGACCGCAAAATCGCAGATATATCATTGATATAATTATGTTTATTTGATGAGAAGCTGAGCCTCTCCCCGGTCACCGGATGGGTAAACCCGAGAATACATGCGTGGAGAGCTTGGTTTTTACAGTCATTTAGTGGGTTTTTCAGCTCGGGCGGCAGGCCCGCCGTGCGGCCCCGCCGGCCGCCATAGAGCGGATCACCGATGATGGGATGGCCGATCGACGCCATATGCACCCGGATCTGATGCGTGCGTCCCGTGGCCAGCCGGCATTCGACCAAGGCCGCCCGGTCGCCGAACCGTTCCAGCACCGTGTAGAAGGTCTTGGCCCATCTGCCGGAGGCGTCCGGGCGCACCGCCATCTTCTTGCGGTTGCGGGGATCGCGGCCGATATGGCCCGTGATCTCGCCCGCCGTCGGACGCGGCACGCCCCACACCAGGGCGCGGTAGGCACGGTCGATGGAATGGTCCTCGAACTGCTTGGCGAGCCCCCGGTGCGCGATATCCGTCTTGGCCGCAACCATGAGGCCCGAGGTATCCTTATCCAGGCGATGCACGATGCCCGGCCGCTCGACCCCGCCGATGCCCGACAGCGAGCCCTTGCAATGGGCCAGCAGCGCGTTGACCAGCGTGCCGTCGGCATTGCCCGCCGCCGGATGCACGACCAGGCCCTGGGGTTTGTCGATGACGATCAGTTGGTCATCCTCGTAGACGACGTCCAAGGGAATCGCCTGACCCTCGGGTGTGGCCGGAACGGGCGGCGGGATGGTGACCGTATAGCCCTCGCCGGCCCGCACCTTGCGCTTGGCCTCGGTCACCGGCTGTCCGGTGCCGTCCGCCACTTGACCCTCGGCCAGCAGCGCCTGCAGGCGCGCGCGGGACAGGTCCGGCAGCAGCGCCGTCAGGGCCTTATCCAGGCGTTCGCCCGCCTGATCGGCGGGAATTGTCAGGCTATGGATCTCGCTCATGGCCCGGCGAGGAAACGCCGGGGGCCGGATGGTGTCAAGCACGGGCGTCAACCATGCTTGACAGCCCCCGCCCCGCGTTGCACTTAAGCCTCCATGCATGCGGCACTGAAAACACTGGTGATCGGCCTGGGCGTTCTGATCGCGCTCGGCCTCGGCCTGTTGGTCTATGGCTTCTTTAAGACCAGCCAGGACCCGACTTGGCGCCTGTTCGGCGACGCCAAACCCGCCGCCACGGCTGCCGGCACACCGCCACCGGCCCATCTGGCCCCGCCCCTGGCTGTGTCCGGCGATATCGAGTTGAACCTGCCGACGGGTTGCGAGATCAAGTCCGTGACCCAACTGGGCGGGCAGATCTATGTCCTGACCCAACCCGCCGGGGTGTGCGGTCAGGTGCTGATCGTCGATCCGGCCGCGGGCCGCGTCACGGGCCGAATCAATCCTTAAGCCGCGGGAAGGACTGCCCCCGTGCTGACCATCCCCCAAACCCTGCTGGAGCGCATCACCGAGGCCGCCGAGGCCGCCTCTCCCTACGAGTGCTGCGGCCTGCTGGCGGGCCGGGACGGTTCGGCACCAGGCGAAACCTTGGTCACCCGTATGGTGCCCTCGCCCAACGTCACCGAATCCCGGGCCGAAGATTCGTTCGAGGTCGACCCCCAAGTGCGCTTCGACCTGATGCGATCCCTCGACGGCACGGAGGAGCGCATCATCGGCCATTATCATTCCCATCCCGGCGGCCCGGCCCTGCCCAGCGCCACGGATTTGAAAATGGCCTATGAGACGGATCTGATCTGGGTCATCGTTGCGGTGAAGGACGGTCAGGCCGTCGATGCCCGCGCCCATGGCGTCGCTCCCGACCGATCGGCCTTTCACGCCATTGAGCTCAACCTCGTCGCCGATTAATCCCAACCCCCAAAGTAATTCCAACCCCCAAGGAGCCCCGCCCATGAACTTCGCATCCGACAACACGGCGGGCGCCCATCCGGACATCATGGCCGCCATCGTCGCCGCCAATGACGGCCGCACCATGCCCTACGGCCACGACGACGGGACGGAGGCCGCGCGACAACGCGTGTGCGAGGTGTTCGAGACCGAGGCCAAGGTGTTCTTCGTGCCCACGGGCACGGCGGCCAACGGTCTGGCCGTGGCCTCGATCACGCCGTCCTGGGGGGCGCTCGTGTGCCATGAGACGGCGCATATCTTCGACCACGAAGGCAACGGCCCGGTAATGTATTCGGGTGGTGCGCGGCTGATCGGCCTGCCGGGCGCGGACGGCAAGATCACGCCGGACGCCGTCGAGGCCGCGACCCTGGAAGGCCGGGGGGATGAGCATTATTCCCAGGTTCGCGCCGTCAGCGTCACGCAGCTGACGGAAAAGGGCACGGCCTACCGGGTCGACGAGATCGCCGCCATCGGCGCGGTCTGCCGCAAACACGGCCTGTCCCTGCACATGGACGGCGCACGCTTCGCCAATGCCTTGGCCGGGCTGAACTGTTCGCCCGCCGACATGAGCTGGAAGGCCGGGGTCGACGTGCTTAGCTTCGGCGGCACCAAGAACGGGGCCCTGGCGCTGGAGGCCGTGGTCGTGTTCAACCCCGCCCTGGGGGATGAATTCCTCTACCGCCAGAAACGCGCCGGCCATGTGCTGTCCAAGATGCGCCTGATGACGGCGCAAATGGAGGCCTATCTGGCGGACGGCCTGTGGCTTGAGAACGCGCGCCATTCCAACGCCATGGCGAAAAAATTGGCGGACGGCCTCACAGCCCTGGGCGTTGAGATCATCGGGTCCGTCGACGGCAACCAGGTTTTCCCGCGCATGCCCGCCCCCATGGCCGAAGCCTTGAAGGCCAAGGGCTTTCTGTTCTACGACCGGGGCGCGGATGAGGAAGGCCGGCGCAAAACCCGCCTTGTCACCGCCTTCAACACCCCGGAAGACGACGTGGATGCGTTCCTGGCAACGGCGGCGACGGCGGCGGTCTGACCGCTCAGCCCTTCTGCCGCGCCGTCAGGTCCGGCCACAGATTATCAGAGCCCCGCGCCAGCACGCGCTGTCCGATTTCCTGGGCCCAATAGGTTTCCGCCCCGAACTCACCCCGCCAGGCCCAGAGACGGCGCGTGGTGAAATGCAGTTCGTGCTCGTAAGTGAAGCCGATCGCACCATGGGTCTGATGGGCCACGTCATAGACGATTTCCGCCGCCTCCCCGGCCACCACCTTGGCCGCCGCCACATCCCATTCCGCGTCCGTCAGATCGCCCCCCGCCCGGTCGAGGGCGAGGAAGGCCGTTTCGGCGGCGCTGCGCGCCTGGGCGGCGCGGGCGGCGGCGCGGGCCAGCATCTGCTGGATCGCCTGGAACTTGGCGATGGGTCGGCCGAACTGTTCGCGATCGCCCGCGTGCTGCACGGCCAGGGTCACGGCACCCTCCATGGCGCCCGCCATCTGGGCCGCGCGCATGAGCGCCCCCAGGGTGCGGGCGACAGGCAGGGTCGCGGTCAAGCCAAGAGCCCCCGTGGCTGATGGCTTGGCATTCTTCAAGGTAACGGTATCGCGGGGTTCGCCCGCCATGTTCCGGTCGGAAGCAATCGTCACCGCATCGGTGGGGACCAGCAGCACCGTGCCGCCGACTTCGGCGACCAGATGCCCGGCCCGGGCCGCCCAGGGCACGCCCGCGACGACACCGGACACGGCACCATCCTTGAACGCCAGGTCCGTCCCACCGTCGATCAATGCCA
Organism: Rhodospirillales bacterium; assembly: GCA_048263775.1. Taxonomy (GTDB): domain Bacteria; phylum Pseudomonadota; class Alphaproteobacteria; order Rhodospirillales; family Casp-alpha2; genus UBA1479. The sequence goes on along the minus strand of JBLXDU010000001.1, from coordinate 701,131 downwards.
GGGGGCCCGCCGGCACATCGATCCCGGCCCGGCCCAGCAGCCAGCCCGCCGCCATGGTTTCCACCAGGGGCACGGGTGCCCGCATACGCCCGGCGGCGAAGGCGATGACAAAGGCATCGGCGAAGGACGCCCCCATGCCGCCCCGGTCTTCCGGGGCCAAGGGTTGGGTCAGGCCGTTGTCTTCCAGCACTTGCCACAGATCGGCGGGCCAGCTGCCGTCCTCGGCAGCACCCAGGACGTCGCGGGTGACATGATCTTCCAACAGACGCCCGGCGGCTTCCGCCAGGATGTTCGCCATTTCGCTTGTTCCGGTCATCAGCGCAACCCCAGTCCGCGCGCGATGATCCCGCGCATGATTTCCCGTGTGCCGCCGCGCAGCGAGAACGACCGCGCCGCCATGGTCATGTAGGCCATGACCTGGTCGAAGTCGCCCGCACCGGTGCGCGGTGAGATGCCCGCGATGTCATGGGCCTTGCCCGGCATGTCCTGCTCGTAAGCGACGCCCAGTTCCTTGACGATGGCCGCCGCCAGATTCGGCGTCTCGCCGCGTTCCAGCATGGTGGCGATGGAGATCGACATTTGGCGCAGGGTCGACAAATGCGCTGCCAGCCGCCCGATGCCGGCGGCTTCCGCCGGCCCCGCGTCCGCCCCGATTTCCCGCACCAGTTCGTACAGCAATTGATAGCTGGAGAGATAACGTTCCGGCCCACTGCGCTCGAACGCCAGTTCCGTCGTCACCTGTCCCCAGCCGCCGCCCTCGGTCCCGACCAGGGCATCGGCGGGGACTTCCGCGTCTTCGAAAAACACCTCGTTGAACATCTGCTCTCCCGCCATGTTGCGGATCGGGCGGATGGTCACCCCCTTGGTTTCCTTCATGTCGATGAGGAATTGCGACAGGCCCGCGTGGCGGTCCTTGGGATCCTGCGGCCGGGTGCGCACCAGGGCGATCATGTGATGGGCCGTATGGGCCTTGGAGGTCCAGATCTTCTGGCCGTTGATACGCCAGCCGTCGGCGGTCTTCTCCGCCCGGGTGCGGATCGAGGCCAGGTCAGAACCGGAATTGGGCTCGCTCATGCCGATGCAGAAATAGCTTTCGCCACGCGTGATGGCGGGGATGTATTTGCGGCGCTGCTCTTCCGTCCCGAATTTCAACAACAACGGGCCGCTCTGCCGGTCGGCCACCCAATGGGCCGAGACGGGCGCACCGGCGGCCAGCATTTCCTCCAGCACCACATAGCGTTCCAGGAAGCTTCGCCCGCCACCGCCGTACTCCTTGGGCCAGGTCATGCCGATCCATCCACGGGCCCCCATGGCCTTGGAAAATTCCGGGTCGGCCCCGGACCAGGATTTGGCGCGCTTGACGCCCGCATAGCCTTTAAGATGGCTTGCGATGAAATCGCGGACCTCAGCGCGAAGGGCCTCGGCCTCGGGCGGTAGAAGGCCCGGCGTGAAACGGATGTCTTCCAAGATTTAAATCCTATTTTCTTGGTTTCGATTGTATACAATCGTTTTATAACGTCGCAGGATGGTCTACAACAAGGGCATAAGAAACCAGCCGGATCGGAAATATGGAACAGTTTCTCCTCTATGAACAGCGGGGCGCCGTGGTCACTTTGACCATGAACCACCCGGAAAAGCGCAATTCCCTGTCGGGAAAAGTCCAGGCTCAGGATTTCGTCGACGCTTGCGAGCGGGTCAACAACGACCCCAGCGTCAAGGTCGTGATCCTGACGGGTGCCGGAAAGGCCTTCAGTGCCGGTGGGAATATTTTCGCTATGCGAAACAGGACCGGCCTGTCCCAAGGCATCCCCGCCGAGATCAGAAGCAACTACCTGAAGGGCATCCAGCGCATCCCCAAGGCGTTCTACAACATCGAGGTGCCGACCATCGCCGCCGTCAACGGCGCGGCCATCGGGGCCGGTTGCGACCTGGCGACCATGTGCGACATCCGCATCGCCTCGGAACACGCCAAGTTCGCGGAAAGCTTCGTCAAGCTGGGCATCATCCCCGGCGACGGCGGGGCCTATTTCCTGCCCCGCGCCGTCGGCTTTTCCAAGGCCTATGAAATGGCCTTCACCGGCGACACCATCGACGCCCAGGAAGCGCTTGGCTGTGGACTGGTGTCCAAGGTCGTCGCGGCGGACGATCTGATGACCGCCGCCAACGAGTTGGCCGACCGCATCGCCTGCAATCCGGGCCATGCCCTGCGCCTGACCAAACGTCTGCTGCGGGAAAGCCATCACGCTCGGCTGGACACTCTGTTGGAAATGTCGGCGGCGTTCCAGGCGCTGGCCCATAACACGCCCGAGCATGAGGAAGCCGTCAACGCCATGGCCGAGATGCTTGAGGCGAAATCCAAAAACAAAGGCAACGACAAGGAATAACGTCTGTGCTCGACGCCATGATCCGGGCGCGCTCCGTCGCCATCGTCGGCGCGTCCCAACAAAAGAATGAAGTGGGCGGCGACAAGCTGGGCACGGTCGCGCTGAATTATCTGCTCGCCCACAACTATCCGGGCAAGGTCTATCCCGTGAATCCCAAGGAAACGGAAATCCGGGGCCTCGCCTGCTATGCCAGCGTGACGGACATCCCGGACGATATCGACCTGGCCCTGATCGCCGTGCCGGCCAAGGCCAGCGTCGCCGTGATGAAGGACTGCGGCGCCAAGGGCGTGAAGACTGCCATCGTGCTGGCGTCCGGGTTTTCCGAAGCCGGAGAGCCGCAATTGGAAGCCGACCTGATCGCCGCCGCCAAGGCGGGCGGGGTGCGGTTCTGCGGGCCCAACACCAACGGCATGATCTCCATTGCCAACGACATGGTCTGCTGCACCTCCATGGTCTGCGCCATACCCCGCTTCAACAAGGGCGACATCGCCTTCCTGACGCAATCGGGGGCCGTCGGCGGCTCCATGCTCGGCACCGGGAACGAGGAACAGGGCGGGTTCAGCCATTGGATTTCCGTCGGCAACGAGGCCGACCTGCAGGTCGCGGACTATCTGGATTATCTCGCCGACGATCCCGACACGAAGGTGATCGCGATGTTTATCGAAGGCATCCGCGACCCGGGCAAATTCACCCGCGCCTGCGCCAAGGCGGCCCGGGCGGGCAAGCCCGTGGTGGTCTACAAGATCGGCTTGTCCGAGGTTTCCGCCGCCGCCGCTGCGTCCCATACCGGGGCCATGGTCGGCTCCGACGCCGTGTTCGACGCCGTGTGCCGCAAGTACGGCGTTGTCCGGGTCGACGACGCGGCCGACCTGCTGCCCACGGCGATCACCTTTTCCCGCCTTTTGGACAAATTGCCGAAGGGGCCGCGCATGGGCCTGATCGGGCCGTCGGGCGGCATCTGCGGCGTCTGCGCCGATGAATGCCACCGCTTCGGGCTCGACGTGCCGGAACTGCCGCAAGCGGCGCAGGAAACGCTGAAACAGTTCATCCCGCCGTTCGGCGCGCTGCGCAATCCCATCGACGTGACGCAACAGATCCGAAGTTCCCCCACGGGTTATCAGGACACCATCCGCACGGTGCTGGAACAGGACACCATCGACGGCGTGTTCCTGCTGGTCACCATGGTGGGTGAGCCGCGCGCCAGTTTCTATTGCGACATTTTCACCGAAGCCGCGCGGGCGACCGACAAGCCCGTCATCATCGCCTGGACCGGTGCCCAATCCCTGGCCGCCCAGGCGATCCCGCAGATCAAGCGCAATCAAATGCCGTTGTATTTCTCGGCCCGGGGGGCCGTGCGCGCCATGCGGGCGCTGCTGGATTATCAGCGCTTTCTGGACGCCCGTGGGGAGGACAACCGATGACCCCGGCCGAAATCATCAAGAACGCCCGCGCCCAGGGCTCCCGCACCCTGTCGGAGCACCAATCCAAGCAGGTCCTGGCCGCTTACGGCGTGCCGGTGACGGAGGAACGCCTTGCCGGTGACGCGGACACGGCGGCACAGGCCGCCGCCGAAATCGGTTTTCCCGTGGCGCTCAAGGGCAATGCCCCGGACCTCGCCCATAAGACGGAAGCCGGATTGGTCGAAATCGGCCTGGCCGACGCGGACGCGGTCCGGGCGGCGGCGGCACGCCTGATGGCCAAGCTGCCCCCGGGCGGCACTCTGTTGGTTCAGGAAATGGCGTCCGGCAAGCGGGAATTCCTGATCGGCATGACGCGGGACGCGCAGTACGGCCCCTGCGTCACCTTCGGGCTCGGCGGCATCTTCGCCGAGGCGCTGAACGATACCGTCCTGCGTCTGGCCCCGGTCAGCGAACGGGACGCCCTGGCGATGATGGATGGCATCCGCGCCAAGGCGCTGCTCGGCCCCTACCGGGGCATGGCGACCGTCGACCGCATCGCCCTGGCACAGGCCATCATGGGCGTGGGGCAGGCCGCCCTGGCCCATCCCGAGATTGCCGAGATCGACGTCAACCCGGTGATCATCGCGGGTGATCGCCCGGTCGCCGTGGATGCGTTGGTGGTGCTGAAACCCGCTTAACGGATGAACTGTTCCACGTAATCGGCACCCAGGCCGACCTCGATGAAATGCTTCCGGCAGGCATCAACCCGGTCGAACACGTCCGTGGTGCCGACCGTGTTACCGTCCGCGTCGCAATAGATCAGGGCGCCCGTATTGTGGAACAGGGTGATCATTTCGTCGCAGTCGGGTTCGACAACCAGGGTATGGATGTCGCCCGGCGGCTCGTACAGATACGATCCCGCCTCGGCGATCCAATCCCGTTCCAGATAGCGCCAGCGGCCCTTGATGACGAAGCCGTGCACGGGGGCCGGATGGCGGTGGCGCGACAACAGACCACCGCCAACCACCTTGGTCAGGTGCACCCAATAGCCGTTGGACACGTTCAGGCACAACGGCCGCGACCAACGGCCCGGCGCCAGCGGCACCCACAGGCGCGGATCGTCGTTGGCATAGCCGTCCTGAATGAACAATTCAGGCAGGGCGTCCTGCGGCCGGGGACCGTCATAAGGGGCCGGCAGGTCTTCGACGGCGACACGGCCGTCCGACCGGGTACCGGCAGGCAGGGTTTGTTCGGTATACGTGCTGTCTGGGCTCATGGTGGTCTCGTCTGCTTTACGTCAGTGTGGGGGACTAGTTCAGGAAATAGGCCTTGGCCTTCAAAAGCGAGCGCTGGATGGTCAGCGGCATCATCCCAGCGAAGGTGTCCAGCGCCGCCAGCCAATTGAGCTCCGTAAACACTTGGGCATTGCGCAGGCGGTCTGCCATGCCTTTGTTGACCTCTTGCGCGTTCTCGTAAATCTTGATCAGGCCGTCGAAGCTGGTATCCCAATCGGGCTTTTCCTTGCCGCCGAAGTACTGGCCGACCAGATAGAACGACATGGCCCGCAGGATCGTCAGTTCCATGTCCGCCAAGGGCACGTGATAGCGCGCCAACGGCCGGAAAAACGACATGTGCGGACAGCCGCTGGTCGCCATCACCAAGCCCAGGACGGATCGCAGGGCCTCCTGCGCCGATACTTTGGCCTTGGTCGTCGTCGCCCCCTGCTCGACCGTGAGTTCTACCTGAGCATAAGACACCATGCGCCCGACCCTCTGCCCGTAATCGACCAAGAGGGCCGCGACCGGGCAATGGGGATGGGTCTGCTTGGTCAGCGGGCAATGCTGGCACTTGTGATAATCCAGGCGCGTCCAATCGGGCAGATCCACGCCTTGCGGCTGCTTCAGCGCGACCTCGGGCAGGGAGATATCCAGGTTGAACACCTCGCGCGATCCGTCTTCGCTGTCGATAATGTAGCGGACGAGCATGTGTTCGGCATCTGCGGGCATGTACCGCTGCCTCCTCTGATCTTCCCAACCCCAGCCCGGGTGAGTTTAAGCCATCACGGGCGTGCTGCCTACAGACCGTTGAGTCTGAAAGTCGCACAACCCGTCATGGATGATCGCTTGGCGGTCTAAACCACCGGCGACAGACCGCCGTCGACGTTGATGGCCGCCCCGCAGATGTAGGAGCCCGCGTCCGATGCCAGGAAACAGGCGGCGGCGGCGAATTCCTCGGCCTTGCCCATGCGGCCCATGGGCAGTTCCTTGCCCATCTCGTCATACAACTGATCCAGGTCCTTGCCGTCCTTGGCGGCGCGGCGCACCCATTGGTCGCTTTCGATCTTGCCGACATGCAGGGAATTGACCAGCACGTTGTGGGGCGCACCCTCACCGGCCAGAACCTTGGTCAACGCCATGCCGGCGGCGCGGGTCACGGCCGTCGGCGCGCCCGACGGCGGCGGCGCCTTGGCGCCCGAATTCAGCACGTTGATGATGCGTCCCCATTTGCGTTCCGTCATACCGGGAAAGGCCAGACGGCACAGGCGAATGGCGCCAAACAGCTTGAGGTCCAGGTCCGCCTGCCATTCCGCATCGGTCACGGACACGAAGGGCGCGCGATGAGATGACCCCGCATTGTTGACCAGCACGTCGACCTGACCCAGACCGGCAATGGCGGCATCCCAGGCGGCCTGGCAACCTTCGGCGGTCGATACGTCTCCGACCACGGCGACCACGCGCCCGCCCGTGGCAGTCTCGATCGCGGTCTTGGCCTCGTTCAATACGTCGGCGCGGCGGGCGACGATGGCGACCTCCGCCCCGGCGTCGCAGAAGGCTTGGGCGATGGCCCGGCCGATGCCCAAACTGCCGCCGGTCACGAGAGCCTTGCGGCCCGTCATTTTCATTTCCATGGATGTTCTCCCGAAGGGTGGTTTTTGGTTTGGTGTCAGAGAATTTTGCCGACTGTAATATCAACCATCAAGGTGCCAGCCAGGATTTCCAGGCTGCCCTGCAGGTCTTCATCGCTGAGCCCTTGGGGTGCGCGCACCCGGGCGTGGGCGTGGAACAGCGTGCCGCCGGAATGGGGCGCTTCGCGGATATCCGTTTCCATGTCCTCGACGCTGACGCCGCGCTCCGCCAAACAATGGGAAATGTCACGCAGGATGCCCGGATGATCCGGCCCGAGAAGCTCGATCTCGAACACCGGGCCCATGGCGGATGCAGTCTCGGCTGCTTCCTCGACTACCAAATGGAAGCCCTCGGCGTCGAGCGCCCGGAGGCTATCCTCCAGGGCGGCGATCCCGTCCTCGGCGATCTCAACCTTGGCGATGCCGGCGAACTTCGCCGCCAGATGCGCCATGCGGCTGTCCAGCCAGTTGCCGCCGGCATCCGCCACGGTTTGCGAAATGCGCTCCACCAGTCCGGGCCGGTCGTCGGCGATGAAGGTCAGGATCAGGGTCTTTGGCATGGCGGCACTTTCAGGCAATCGCGGGCGGCCACTCTAACAACGACGGCAGGATGCGGCCACAATTTCAACGTCCACACCCTGCCTTGGTATTTCCGGCTCTTGAAAAAGATCAAAAGCCTGGTTCTCCCGCGCCCGCATTCGAGAGTATTATTCAAAGGATAAGAAAAAGCAGGACTCGGTGAATGAGCGGGCGCAAGATCGTCGGATTCAAGGATGACAACAGACGCCGCGACGTGCGTCTGGACGTTAAAGGCGTCAAATTCGTCATCAATGGCCACGAATTCCCCGTCGGCGACATGAGCGTCGGCGGCTTTCGGCTGAAATCAGCCATTGGCAAGATGCGTCCGGGACAAAGCTTCACCGTCACCCATGTCGTAACCGAGGACGACGGTCGTGTGCCGCTGGGCGCCAATGGCGAGGTCATGCGCATCGATTATGCTGAAACCAGCCTGGGCTGCCGGTTCACCAAGCTGACGGGCGGGCAGTTTCGAATCATCGAGGCTATTGCCATGCGCCGGCCGTTGAGTACCCTGAGTACGACGGCCAAACGCAAAGGCTTTTTCGGCCTGTTCGGCGACTGACTGCGGAAACCGCCCACCTGTCAAAGGAAAGAGCGGACCACCGACCGAGGGATCAATTCCAGGAAAGGCGAAAGAACAGCCCATGCGCGATCTGGGAGAATACGATTACGTCATCGTCGGCGCGGGTACCGCCGGCTGCGTTCTGGCCAACCGCCTGTCCAGCGATCCGGCCAACCGGGTCCTGCTGTTGGAGGCGGGCGGCAAGGACAACTACCATTGGATTCACATTCCGGTCGGCTACCTGTTCTGCATGGGCAATCCGCGCACGGACTGGTGCTTCAAGACCGAGGCCGTGGCCGGACTCGGCGGCCGCGCGTTGAACTACCCGCGCGGCAAGGTGCTGGGCGGCTGTTCGTCCATCAACGGCATGATCTACATGCGCGGCCAGGCCCGCGATTACGACCAATGGGCCCAGATGGGCAACCGCGGTTGGTCCTGGGACGACGTTTTGCCCTATTTCAAGAAATCCGAGGATCAAGCCGCCATCCCGCTTGACGACTTTCACCAGGCCGGTGGCGAATGGCGGGTCGAGAACGTGCGCACGACCTGGGAAATCATGGACGCCTTCCGCGACGCCGCCGCCGAGGCCGGCATCCCCAAGGTCGACGACTTCAACAAAGGCAACAACGAAGGCTGCGGCTATTTCCACGTCAATCAGCGGTCTGGCGTGCGCTGGAACACGTCGAAGGCATTCCTCGGCCCGGCCAGGGACCGCGCCAATCTAGACATCGTCACCCATGCCCATGTGAAGGCCCTGCGCCTATCGGGTAAGACCGTGACGGGCCTGGACTTGCGTATCGCCGGCGAGGACGCGGGTGTGGCCTGCCGGGGCGAGGTGGTTCTATCGGCCGGGTCCATCGGCTCGCCGCAAATTTTGCAGGTCTCGGGCATCGGCCCGGGGGACCTGCTGCAGGGCCTGGGGATCGAGGTCCGCCATGATCTGAAAGGCGTCGGCGGCAACCTGCAGGATCATCTGCAGATCCGCCCGGTCTACCGGGTCGAGGGAACCAAGACGCTCAACCAGCGGGCGGGATCACTGATCGGCAAGATGGGTATCGCCCTGGAATATGCGCTGTTCCGCTCCGGCCCGATGTCCATGGCGCCGTCGACCCTGGGCGCCTTTGCCAAGTCGGACCCGTCCAGGGAAACGCCCAACCTGCAATATCACATTCAGGCGCTCAGCCTGGATTCCTGGGACAAACCCCTGCATCCCTTTCCCGCCTTCACGGCCAGTGTGTGCAACGTGCGCCCGGAAAGCCGGGGGACGGTGCATATCACCTCGCCGGACCCGTTCGCGCCGCCAGCGATCCAGCCCAATTACCTGTCCACACCGGGCGACCGCAAGGTCGCGGCCGATGCGCTTCGCCTGACCCGTCACATCGTGTCCCACCCGGCGCTCGCCCGATTCAAGCCTCAGGAGTACAAACCCGGCGCCCATCTGACCACGGACGACGAATTGGCCGACGCGGCGGGACAGATCGGCACCACGATCTTTCACCCCGTCGGCACCTGCAAGATGGGTGCGGACCCGGATGCGGTGGTCGACGACCGGCTGCGCGTGCACGGGATGACCGGATTGCGCGTGGTCGATGCCTCGATCATGCCGACGATCACCTCGGGCAATACCAACGCGCCGGCCATCATGATTGCGGAAAAGGCCTCGGACATGATCCTGGCGGATGCCAAGGCACGAGCCGCCGCATAACAACGCATTCCCTTCCTAATCAACCGCTTAACTGGATTTTTACCCTAAATCGCCATATTTCCGTGATGGATTCGGGGTCGTGGCTGCGGGCTCCCGCCGGGGGCGTGGTCCATGATAAGCTGTTGGGGCCGACACGCGCGGATGGGGTTCCGCCGCGGTCGGAAAATTGGGCAAGGGATGATGGCGAAACGCCATTTAAATCAATTGGTTAATAGACATGCCACGATCCGTGCGGCAGCCCTGGCCTTGTGCCTGGGGGCAACCGTCCTGATCGGCATCCCGGTCCAGGCTCAGGACAGTGGCGCCGGCGCCCTGTTCGCCGCCATCCGCGCCAACGACCTGGACGCGGTGAAACAGATCGTTGCCTCTGGCGCCGATCCGCGGGCGCGCGACGCGGGGGGCCTGTCCGCCCCGCAGGCTGCCGTCCGCCTGGGCCATCACGTTATCGCCCATTACCTGCTGGCCTACCGCCGGCCCAAGGTTGACCCGCCCCTCGATCAGGCCATTGACCAGGCCCTTGACCGCGCCGTCGCCGAAACGGAAAAGACGGTGGGCCCGATCCCCAAGGCCGCGCCCCCGCAGACGGAAGCCGCCGATGCTCCGGTAACCCTGCCCGAACCCGTCGCCGAGGCCGCACCTGAAATCCCTGCTGCCGTGCCGCCCGCGGCCGATGTCGCCGACCTGCGCGACGCGCCGAAAATCCCGCCCCATGATGACACCACCCCGGTCCTGACGCCGATCCCGGCAGAGACCGTGGACAAGGACGCGCCGCCCCTGTCTCTTGAGCCAGCCGACCCAGAACAGGGCACCGCAATGCCCAAGCCCGGCATGCTGGCCCGCGCCAAGGGTTGGCTCGGCAACCTGCTGGGCTTCGGCAGCGACACGGAAGCACCACCGCCGCCGATGGACCCGGCCCGGGCGGACACCCCCTCCTCGCCCCAGACGCTTCCAACCGACACCGGCATCCCGACGGACATCGCCGAAGGTCCCGCCGCCGACACCCTGCCCGATCTGGACAAACTGGCGGCGCAGAACAACCCGGCCATGGAGGCCTCGAGCCCCGACCTGCCGGAAGCGGACCTGCCGCGCGCCCTGGCCCGCAGCCCTGCCCCCACCGACCCCCTGGCCAAGGCCCTGGCTCAGCCTGACGGCGGGACGGAGCCCTTACCCGACGGCGGCCTGGACCCGCTGCTATCGATGCTCGACGCGCCCACGGACAACAAATCGTCCCTTCCTCAGGCACCCGCCGCAACGGAAAGCCCCGCCAAGGTCGACTTGATGGCCCTGGCGCCCAAGGATCGGCTGGCCTGGCTCGATTCCCTGCTTGCCAAGCCGATCGCCCGCGACGCGGAAGAATCCCTATCCGACAGCCGGGACGAGGCGCTCAGCCATCTGCGCGACCGGGCAAAGCGCAAGGCCGCCGAAGCCGACGCGGCGGAGGCTGCCCTGAGCGCGGCCGAGCAAAAGAACCTCAAAACCGATACCTCCGCCGTCGAAGGCCCGCCGCCGGGCACCAATCTGTCCCGTCGTCTGAAAATCCCGCTGCCACCGCCCGACCCCAAGGGCCGTAAGAATTTTGCCCGCGATCCCTGGTTCCGCGACGTATCGCCGGATGAACCGGACATCCGTGCCGCCCATCGTTCCCTGAAGGCGCCGCCGCCGGAACGCGGCACGCCGCCGGAGCCGACACCGAAGGTGCCGCAGCTTGCCAACCTGCCGGACGGCAAGGCGAAGGCTTCCGATCAGAAACTTGCCGTCAACATGCCCGACGCGCCGCCGATCCGCGAAACTCTGCGCCCGGCCACGCCCGCGGCGAACCCCGCAACGCCGGCTGATACTTCCCTGGATGCCTTGGAAAAGGAATTCGGCGGCCCCGCGCCCGCGAACGACCCGCTGGCCGCTGAACTGGGCCTGGACACCCCTGCCGGGACGGCCCCGGCGGCCGACCCGCTGGCTGCCGAACTGGGACTGGGCGGTGCCGGTGGATTGCCGGCCGACGACCCCTTGGCCGCCGAGCTTGGCATCGGCACCCCAACTGAGGGAGATCAGAAAACGGCGGAGGCCGGCGACCCTCTGTCCCAGGCGCTCGGCGACCTATCCAGCCTGCTCGACAGCGACAAACCGCCCACCAATCCCCTTGATGCCGAACCGCCGGTGGCGACACCCCAGGAAATCTTGGCCGCCCTCCCCCCGGGGTCGGAGGTCCGCCTGGATGTCGAAGGTCGCCCGGTATTGCCCGCCGCCTGGACCTTGCCCGTGGTGTTGCCTGGTCAGGCCCCGCCCGTGCAGGACCTGGCCAGCGCCTATGTGACGCCGGCCAGTTTCCGCGCCGGATTTGACAAGGCCGCGCAGGACGCCGCCCAGTTTGGCCCGTTGCCCTCGGGCGCCAACGCCGCCAGCGCCTGGCCGGTGACCAAGGTCCAGATGGCCGATGGCGCCGTCATCGACCCGCCCGTCACCGCCACCCTGGCCGACGGCTCACCCCCGCAAGCGGCGCTCGCCAACCAGGGCCGGGCTCTTGACGGGGTTACATTGTCGGTCGGCGCCGGTACCAGCCTGTACAACACCTTCATTCCGGAAAACGCCCGCGGCGGCGAAGGTCTGGCCCCTGAATGTATCGAAAAGACCGGCGGCCGCACCCAGTTCTGCATCAAGGAACTGCAATGGCCGGCATTCCTCGAGCCCAAGTTCCTGGTCTCGACGATCCTCTATACGGGCACCGGGTCCGTCGTGCGCTTCGACGACGGGGCGCCGACCCGCATCCATACCGTATTCAACGCCGACGGCTTCGGTGAGATCGCCGACTGGCTGGTCCGTCGCTTCGGGCCGCCGACGGCAACCGTGACCCGCTCCGTCGCGCCCTTCGGACAGGCGCGCCGCGACAACCCGACCATGATTTGGCGGGCCGTCGACAAGGTGACGCAGAAGACCGTGTCCCTGGAAATCCGTCATTTCGACGATACCCGCGACGGGTTTCCCGACATCCGCAACGGCGTGATGATGCTGTACCGCGAAGGCACGCCGGGCATCTTCCCGCAGGTTTCCGTTCACGAACTGATGCGCCTGAAGCGCACCGGCTGACCGACCCCACCCCGACAAATTGGATTCCGGCTATTCGGCGGCCTTCAGGGTCGGCCGATCCATGGTGAACACCGTGTCGACGCGGGCGTAATCCATGTAGCCCAGGCGCGCGATGGGCTGCACCTTGGCCATGTCGACGAAGCCGTCGGTCAACACCTCGTCCTTGATGTGAAGGCCGACAACCCGCCCGAACACCACGCGGTTGCCCTCTTCCTTGACGTTATGAGGCATAACCACGGTCTGGTGATAGACGCATTCGATATGGATGGGAGCGGCCTTGATACGTGGCGGCTTGACCAGGGTCGAAGGCTCCGTTTCCAGCCCCGCGAAACGGGTTTCATCCTCGCCCGCCGGAAGCGCCGCGCTCGACTGGTTCATGGCGTCGCGCAGCGCCCAGGTCGACATGTTGCAGACGAATTCGCCCTGGGTCTCACAATTCGCCACCGTATCCTTCTTGGGACCTTCAGGCCGGGGACCGCCGGAAAACATGACCATCGGTGGGTTCTCGCCGCAGGCGTTGAAATAGCTGTAGGGCGCCAAATTGACCTTACCGTCATCGGAGATCGTGGTGATCCAGCCGATCGGACGCGGCACGACACAGGCCTTCCACGGATTGCGGGGCAAACCATGGTCCGCAGTTTCGTTGATGTTCCAGAACATGGGTGATTTCCCGGTGCGTTGTTGAAAGTTGGCGGGAGCCTGCACCACGCCGCCGGGAGCCGTCAACGTCAGGCCGCACGCACGTCGGTCAAGAACCCTTGGATGACGGTGCGCAGGCGACCCGACATCTGTTCCAATTCGCGCGAAGTGTCGAGCACGTCATTGGCAACGACGCCTGATACCTTGGCCGCCTCGGACACCGTGGCGATGTTTTCCGCAGCCGAAGATGCGCCCCGCGTTGCGTCCTCGACGCTGCGCGCGATCTCCCCAGTCACGCGGACCTGCTCTTCGATGGCGGCGGAAATGCTTTCCGCCACTTCCGCGATCTCGCCGACCTTGGCGGTCACGGTTTCGATCACGCGCACCGTGTCACGAGTCGCGGACTGCACACCGCCGACCTGAAGTTCGATCTCGCTGATCGCCTTAGCCGTCTGCTGGGCCAGGGATTTGACCTCGCCGGCCACCACCGCGAAGCCCTTGCCGGCATCACCGGCGCGCGCCGCTTCGATCGTTGCGTTGAGGGCTAAAAGGTTGGTCTGTTCCGCAATGTCGGTGATCAGGCTGACCACGTCGCCGATGCGGTCGGCGGAGCGCGCCAACTCGGAAATACGGGCCCCCGCCTCGCGGCTGTCGGCGACCGCTGCATCGACCTTCTGCGATGACAATCGGATCTGCTGATCGATCTCGGAGAAGGACATGGACATCTGTTCCGCCGCCGCCGCGACGGACTGGAAATTGACCGCCGCCTGTTCCGTCGCCGATGACACTGTCACAGCCTGTTCCGTCGTGCGTTCGGCGTTTTCGTTCATGCTGTTGGCCGTGTGGCCCATGCGCTGGATACAATGCCCGAAGGCGTCGAATACCTGCTTCACCTGATCGTTGAATGCCGTGGTCATGCCGGCGATGGCGGAGGCGCGCTGTGACTGGCGCTGCTGTTCCGCATCGCGCTCCAGACGCAGGCGTTCGGCCTCTTCGTGTTCGCGGCGGAAGATGTCGAAGGCCTGGGCCAGTTGCGCCACTTCGTCACGGGACCGAACCGATGTTTCCGCAGCATGCGCGGGGATCATGGCCGACACGTCGTCGCGCAGGCGATTCAGGGGCCGCACGATGCTGCGTCCCAACAACCATGCGAGGATAACCGCCAGCAGAACACCGGCGGCACCGAACAGGACACCCTGCTGCACGGCCAGACGCGAATCGTCCGACAGGCTGGTCAGGTCGACGGACTGCCGCGCGATCGCCTCCCCACGCAGATTTTCGATTCTGGCCTGCAGGGTATCCATCGTGGTTCGGAACAAATTCCAGGAATCCGCCGTCCCTTGGATGGACCCTGCGAACGACGCGACACCTTGGCGCAGTGTATCCACATCCCGCCCCGCGAACTTGGCGAGCCGCTGATCGCTTCGTGGCACGCCGCCCTCCTTCATCATCGCACGGACAGCGACAACAGTGCCGTTAAGGGCCGAAACGGCATCAGCAGCCACTTGCGCCGTGGACAGATCACGGGACACCGCAAGGTTCAGACCGGCCTTCAAGGCCTGCTGCGCGCCGCTCTCAACCGCCCTGGCCAGATCCGCGGCGCGCCCGTCCTCGTAGTTCTTCAACCACGCAACCAACCGGTCCGCGGAGGCCGGCAATTTTTCCGCGGCCAGCAGGATCACGTCACTTCCCTCCTTGTCGCCGCTGATGCGACGGATGACGTCGGCAAGTTGATCCTTGTAGCGTGCCTGCTCCATTTCAAGCATCGCGACGCTCTCTTCATCCCCGCGCTCGGCAAGCACGCCCACAACCGCGGCTCCGGCCTGCTGGGACATCTCGAGAGCCTGAGTAATCGCCGGAATATCGTCCTCGCTTTTCGAATCACGGAAGACATTCACCGCAGCCGACAGTTCATAAAGCCGAAAGGCGAAGTTGTTGGCGATCCCGACCTGTTCGACGCCAGCAATCAAGGTTTCGCCCGTGCGGGCAAAATTGCCGAACCGGTATACGGACAATCCTGTCAGCATCGCCATCAAAGCAATCACCGACGTAAAACCCAGAAATGTGCGGAACCGGATGGATGTGCGGCCGATCAGCATGGCTCTACCCTTATTCAGTTTAGCCGCAGGTTCCCTTCGACCTTTGGCAAAATTCATCGTTGCTGAAAATTGCCGTTGCCTTCGCAATTGCACAATATGCCTTTTGCACAGGCCATCTGAAGATGGCCTGTGATTTAATTTAATTAATTGTTTTTAATGGATATTTCTTGGATTTAAGTTTTTGTGACAGACTCATTGCAGATATGTTGCAATGCACCCTCCACAAACATTCCTGCCGTAACGGACGGATCAGTCGGATACCAGGCGCGCGCCGCTTTCAAAGGCTTGGCGCAACTCGGCGGGCACCTTACGGCTGGCGTTCTTGGCGTAATCGAAGAACACCAGGACCGCTTCCGAGGTCGCGACCACCGTGTCCCCGGCGAACAGCCCCTGACCCAGGGTGTAGGACTTGTTGCCGAGACGCAGCAGCCGCGTGCCGACCCGCACGTTGCCAGGATAATGCAGCTGATTGACATAGCTGATCTGCACGCTGGCAAGGGCTGAGCGCGGCTCGATCCCCAGATGCCGGCGCATGGCGTTCAGATAATCGACCCGCCCCGCTTCGGCATAGACGGCGAAGGCCGTGTTGTTGACATGCAGGTTGGGGTCCTGATCGGAAAAGCGGATCGAGACGTCGGTCCACCAGTCGAAGCTGGCGGCGTCTTTCAGGTCGATGTCGGGCAAGGGGATAGGCTCCTGGTCGGGCGGGTGGTCATGGTGATTGGGGGGATTTGTAAAAGGTTTTCGCCCGCAGGCAAACGCTCAATGACGAAGATGCCGGGGGGGCCCTTCGGCCATCCATTCGCGGATCACCCGCACGGAGTCCTGCGGATAGGTTTCAACCAGGTGATGAATATGCGCACTCAACCGCGGGTCCACCCTATCGACACGCGGCCGAATGTGGATGGTCGGCGTGAAATCCGGTTCGCTCTCGAAAAGCGTGGGGGACGGCGGGCGCATGCGGTGCCTCGTGATGATTATGCTTAACGAATGGTAACAGTCTACGCGCGCGCGCATGCCTGCGATAGTCCGGTTTAACGGCTATTTCCCCGCGCAGGCATCCTTCAAGTTATCCAGCACGATGGCTGCGGCGGGATTGGCATAAAGAGGAACCGACGCCTCGAACCGGTCGGCCAGTTCCCGGTCGGCGCGCTTCAGGGTCCAGCCGGCCGTCAGGCAGTTGTCCAGCCACAGGCCATCATCGCCCGTTTCCGCCCGGGCGCGCTGGCCCTGCAGATAGCCGTCGATAACGCCGATCATGAAACCCTGTCGGTACTCGGCGGTCTGCCCCTGCAAAGTGTTGCCGTTGTGATACGTCCAAAGCGGTCCACGCGGCGCGGCAACCGCCGCACCGAGAACGCCGCCAAGGGCGAGAAGAGAGACTGCGATTACGAGATTTTTCATGGGAGGCCCCTCCGTCGAGACGGGCCATTTAATCACGCCTGCTGGCCGGCGCGCGGACAAAAAAACACCGGGCGGCGAAACCGGCCCGGTGTGGATCAAGTAAGAGTGGATCTCATCTGCACCCTTTATAGGAAAAGGCGGCGGCAAATGATGTGATCGGAGTCACTCCGGTCTGATTTTTCTAATAAAACGAGTCCCCGGCGAAAAAAACACCTGGAGAATCAATTCATTAGCCTAGGTGATTTTTGAAGAAATCAAGCGTCCTTTGCCGCGCCAAGTCGGCCGAGGCCTTGTCGTAATGCTTGCCGCCGACCCGCGCGAAAGCGTGGTTCTGGCCTTCGTAGTCATGCAGCACCGCCTTCGCATTGCCTTTGAGCGCCGCGTGGACGGCGGCCTGCTGATCCTTGGGCACGAATTCGTCCTCGGTCGCAATGTGCAGCATGCAGGGGGCTTTCAACGTCTCGTCCGTATGGTCGGTCAGCATCACGCCATAGTAGCTGACGGCGGCGTCGGCGCTGGTCCTGGTCGCGGTCAGGAAGGCCAGCCGGCCGCCCAGGCAGAAACCCATGGTGCCGACCTTGCCGCTGCAGCCGTCCACGGCACGCAGGGCCTGGATCGTTGATTCCAGATCGTCGACGCCCTTGTCCAGGTCGAAGCCGTTGAACAATTCGAACGCACGGGCCCATTCGGCCTCAGTCTGATCGGTGATCTGGATGCCCGGTTCCTGGCGCCAGAACAGGTCGGGGCACAGCGCGACATAGCCCGCCGCCGCCATGCCGTCGGTGATTTCGCGCATCACCGCGTTGACGCCGAAGATTTCCTGAATGACCACGACGCCGGGGCCCTTGCCGCCTTCGGGCAGGGCAAGATAGCCCGTGAATCTGCCGCCGTCCTTGGCCTGAATGGTGATGTCCTTGCCGCTCATGTTTTGCGTGCCTCCCTGATCGATTCGTAAAATTTCCACGCCCCTCAGGCGCAGGCCGGTGGACCGAAGCCCCCCGCATGCGGGCATCTTAAATTCCGGGCTGGCCTCTGTCACCGCTTGGGGCGACGATTGTACACAATTTTCATTCCAGACTGCCGGAGCCCGCCATGTCTCCCTCGTCCGCCCCCTGGCGCTGCCCGCTATGCCATCAGCCGTCCGAGCCCGTGTCCGTGCACGGCCATGTGCAGTGCCGGACCTGCGGCCAGAACGTCGATCCCTGCTGTTCCGGCGAGACCGCCTGCGAGGTCGAGACGGCTTCCCCCGGCCCCGATCTTTCGCTAAGACAGAGGGCCGCCGGCCCGGCGGAGTAAACAAAAGACCACCGCCGACAAGAGGAACATCATCATGCCACAGGGTCAAACGGGGGCGCGGCTCCTGGTCGAAACGCTGGTTGCCAACGGGGTTGACCGTGCCTTCTGCGTGCCGGGGGAAAGCTATCTTGCCGTGCTTGATGCCATGGTCGACGCACCGGGCATCGATCTGGTGATCTGCCGCCAGGAAGGCGGTGCCGCCATCATGGCCGACGCCGACGGCAAGATGACCGGCAAGCCGGGCATTTGTTTCGTCACCCGCGGCCCGGGGGCCACCAACGCCTCCGCTGGGGTCCATATCGCGTTCCAAGATTCGACGCCGATGATCCTGTTCATCGGCCAGGTCGCCCGCCATCAGGTCGAGCGCGAGGCGTTCCAGGAAATCGACTATCGCCGCATGTTCGGCGAGATGGCCAAATGGGTCGCCCAGATCGAAGATCCGGCCCGCGTGCCCGAATACGTAAGCCATGCCTTCCACACAGCCATGTCGGGCCGCCCCGGCCCGGTCGTTCTGGCCCTGCCGGAAGACATGCTGACCGAGGAAGTGATGGAACAGGTCGCCATCCCCGGGCCGGCCCATGTCGTGCAGGCCCATCCGGGACCGGACGCCATGGCCGAACTGCGCGCCATGATGGAAACCGCCGAACGCCCGCTGATGATTTTGGGCGGCGGCAGTTGGACCGAACAGGCGTCCCAGGACATTCGCGCCTTCGCCGAAGCCAACAACATCCCGACCAGCGTATCGTTCCGCCGCCAGGACCTGCTGCCCAACGACCACCCGCTGTATGCCGGGGACGTCGGCATCGGCATCAACCCGAAGCTGGCCGAACGGGTCAAGACATCCGATTTGATATTGGCCGTGGGCCCCCGCCTGGGCGAGATGACCACGGGCGGCTACAGCCTGTTCGACATCCCCGTGCCGAAGCAACGCTTGGTCCACGTTCATCCGGGGGCCGAGGAATTGGGCCGCGTCTACCGCGCCGAACTGGCCATGAATTCGGGCATGCCCGGCTTCGCCGCCGCCGCCAAGGCAATGGCGCCGGTCACGGGGCGCTGGGACAACTGGGCCGGCACGGCACACGACGAATACCTGGCCTGGACCGAGCCGCCGGAAACCCCCGGCGACGTGCAGATGGGCCAGGTCATTTCCTGGCTGCGCGACGAACTGCCCGCCGACGCCATGATCTGCAACGGCGCCGGCAACTACACGGCCTGGGTCCACCGTTTTTACCGCTACCGGGGCTATGCCACGCAGCTGGCACCGACCTCCGGGTCCATGGGTTATGGCGTACCGGCAGCGGTCGCGGCCAAGCTGCGCCATCCGGAACGCGACGTGGTTTGCTTTGCCGGCGACGGTTGCTTCCTGATGACCGGCCAGGAGATGGCGACAGCCAAACAGTACGGCGCCAACGTCATCTTCATCGTCGTCAACAACGGCATGTACGGCACCATCCGCATGCATCAGGAACGGGAATATCCCAGCCGGGTGTCGGGCACGCAGTTGGTCAATCCGGATTTTGCGGCCCTGGCCAAGGCCTACGGTGCCACCGGCGAAGTGGTCACGGAAACGGCCCAGTTCGCCGACGCCTTTGCCCGCGCCAAAGCCGCCGATTCGCCCGCTTTGATCGAACTGCGCACCGATCCGGAAGCGATTACGCCGTCCGCAACCCTATCGGGTCTGCGGGCTCAGGCCGAGGCCCGGGAGAAAGGAAATCCCTGATGCACAAGCCCGGCCGTTGCGTATCGCCGTGTGGCACGACCGGACTATGCCTATTGGCGGGTTCCACGAAGCGGAAAAACACATTAGATTAAATTGATTAGGTGCTTCGGCGAAGGAGGGCTCGCCGCATGGCGAAGCGCAGAGGCCCCTTAGGGCAACTGTTTACAGGTTTCATTCTGCTGTTGATCGTCGCGGCCGGCGCGGGGGTCGGGCTTGCCGTGGCCTACGAAGATGACGCCTTTGCCGCGCAGTTGCGCAGCGCCGGTGTGCCGGACGCGCAGGTCGCCAAGGTCATGGAGTTAAAAGGCGCCATCAAGGACAAAGCCGATTTCAGCGGCGACGATCTGGCTTTCACCGCGCGGTCGATCTGGTGGGACCTGCGCGACCGCTTCGATCTGGACCTGACCGCCCAGTACACGCAGAACCTGCCGCCGGTCCGCCACGTCACCCAGATGGAGCCCATGGCCCGTCCCGACGACCCGAAGGAACCGGCCGGCGAGGCCAAGATGGCCGCAGACAAAATGGCTGAAGACAAGTTGCCGCCGGACCTGCAGCGTGAGGGTGGTGAACAAGCCGCTGCCGCCCCGTCGGACGCCCCTGCGATGACGGACAAGCCCGCCGAGGCGTTGTCCCAGGAACCACCCATGACGCCGCCGGCCGAGGAAAAACCCATGGCCGAGGCTCCCCAGCCCGAGAAACCCATGGAGCCCCCCGCACCGCCGCCGCCCGCCGCGACGGACAAGCCCATGGCGCTGGCCAATCCGCCCGCAGAGGAAGCCAAGCCGGAACCGGCCCCACCAGCCGCGGAGATCGCCGCCGTGCCCGAGCCCGCCGCGCCGGTCGAAGCCCCGCCGGCATCGGCCGAGGAACGCGAGGCCACCGCCGATTTGACCTACAAGCGCGCCCTGTCCCTGTTCGCCGACGCCAAGACCCAGGAGCAAAAAGCAGAGGCCGCCAAGCTGTTCGCCCAGGCTGCCATCGGCGGCCATCCGGGGGCCCAGTATTCCATCGGCGTCATGCATTACAACGGCACGGGTGTGGCCAAGGACTATGCCAAGGCCGCCGAATGGTTCGGCCGCTCGGCCGAGAAAAACAACGCCGCCGCCCAGTACAACCTGGGCATCCTCTATTACAACGGCCAGGGCGTGCCGAAGGATGACCGTCTGGCCTACAAATGGATCAGCGCCGCCGCCGAAAACGGCGACCAGAAGGCGATTGTCGCCCGTGATGCCTTGAAGCAGGCCCTGCCGGCGGACGTCACCAAGCCGGCGGCGCCGACCTTCTCCGGCGGCCTGCCCGCAGGATCGCCGGTCGAAGTCGCCCCCGCGAAGTAATCAGGATCTTAGTCGGGCCGCCGTCCGGCCGGCCCCGCGCCATGCGCATCCGACGGGAGTGTCGGGGTCCGGTGGCGGATACGTTCTCGGTGCAGGATGTAAAGCCCGCTGGCGATCAGCACACCTGATCCCGTCCAGGTCCAGGCATCGGGCAGGTCGCCCCACAGTACAAACCCCAGCGTCACGGCGAAAACCATATTCAGGTATTTGAACGGCACGACCAGTCCGGCCTCGCCATAGCGGAAGCTTTCGATCATCAGGAAATGCGCGGAGCCCAACAACAGGCCGGACAGGGCCATCAACGCCAGATCCTCCAAGGGAACCGGCATCCAGCCGAACGGCAGGGTGCACAGGCCCGCGGCCGTTGCTGCCGCCGTGCTGGTCGCCAGCAATGCATTGGAATGTTCCGTCGCCGCGGCGCTGCGGGTAATCAGGTCGCGCAGCGCCCCCGCCAAGGCCGCCGCCAGTGGAAAGATCACGGCCCATTGCATGGCCTCGGTCCCTGGCCGGATGATGATCATGACGCCGATAAACCCGCCCATGACCGCCAGCCAGCGTCGCCAGCCCACGGCCTCGCCGATCAGAAGCGGCGCCAGCGCCGTAACAAACATCGGCCCGGCATAGACCACCGCGATTGCGTCGGCGAGGGTCAGGTGGCCCAGGCCGGTAATGAAAACAACGGTGCCGAACACGACCAACAGGCCGCGCATCACATGGAACCGGGGATTGGAGATCCGCAGGCTGGCAAGTCCGCCATAGAAGCGCACGAAAAAGGCGATGGCGACGAAGGCGAACATGCCGCGGATGAACAGAAGCTGTCCCACGGGATATCCCGATACCAGCCACTTCATGGCCGCATCGTTGCCGGTGACCAGAAGGCCACCCCCGATCATCGCCAAAATCGCGCGGCCGGGCGCACTGGAACCTTGGACGGCAGTCATGAGAGGCATGGTCGGGACCCTTCGTTGGGTTCGGCGTATTCCGCTAACCGTAGAGTTGATTGACGATGAACACGGCGGCGCCGATGCCTACCACATCGGCCAAGAGAGCCGCGAACAGAGCATGGCGAATGCGGCGGATGCCGACCGCGCCGAAATAGACGGCAAGGACGTAGAAGGTGGTTTCCGTCGACCCCTGGAAGGTCGACACCAGATAGCCGACGAGACTGTCCGGACCATGGGCCGGGTCCTGGATGATCGACGCCAGCACACCGTAGGCGCCCGAGCCCGACAGCGGACGCAGCAGCGCCATGGGCAGGGCTTCCGCCGGCAAACCGATCATTTCGGTGAGACCACCGAGCGGCCCCACGACCGCGTCCATGGCGCCGGACGCCCGGAACATGGCGACGGCGGTCAGGATCGCCACCAGATAGGGAATGATGCGCAGCGCTACGTTGAAGCCGTCCTTGGCCCCCTCGACGAAACATTCATAGACCGCGACCCGCTTGGCCGCGCCGAAACCAAGCAGCGCCACCATCAAGCCGGGGATGATCCAGGGCGCGATCTCGCGTCCATAGACGACGGTCAACGGCACCAAGGCACCGACCGTCATCAGCGCCGTGACCGACACCCAAAGCGGATAGGCTTCCGACCCGGCGCCGCCCATGTCTTCCGTCGCCTCCAGCATCGATTCTTCGGTCGGTGCGGAGGCCTCCCCCTCATCCCCGGCGACGGCCGGAACCGCGAAATAAGGGGCCAAAAGCTTGGCCGAGATAATGGCAACGGCGGTCGAACAGATGGTCGCAAACAGGGTCGTCGGCACGATCCCGGCCGGATCCGTGGACCCGGCGGCAGCGCGCAGCGCGATGACGCCCGTCGGCAACAGCGTGACCGACGAGGTGTTGATGGCCAGGAACAGGGCCATGGCGTTGGTCGCCGTGCCCTTGTGGGGGTTCAGTTCATCCAATTGCTGCATGGCACGGATGCCGAACGGCGTCGCCGCATTGCCGAGGCCGAGCGCGTTGGCCGACATGTTGAGGATCATCGAACCCATGGCCGGATGGTCGGCCGGCACCTCAGGGAACAGGCGCACCATGAGCGGGCGCAGGACCTTGGCGATGATGCGCAGCAGGCCGCCCTCCTCCGCCACCTTCATCAAGCCTAAGAACAGGGCCATCACGCCGACCAAACCGATGGCAAGGGTCACCGCGCCGCCGGCGGCGTCGATCATGGCCTTGCCGAGCAGCGCCATGGGCGCTTCGCCGACGCCGTCCCAGACGACCTGGCGCACAGCCCCCATGACGAAGGCAACGGCGACGATGGCAAGGAAGATGACGTTCATCGCGGCGCCCCCCCGTCGTCATCCGTCGGTGTGTCGTGCACCGGGTCAGCGGCCATCACCGGGGCCTTGCGCAGAACCTCGCGGTGCAGAATGTACAGGCCCGAGGAAATGATCACCGCACTGCCCGCCCAGGTCAGCCAATCAGGCAGGTCGCCCCAGATGAGGAACCCCAAAATCGCCGCGAAAAACAGGTTGCAGTAGCGGAACGGGGCAAGCAATGCCGCCTCGCCGAACTGGAACGCCTCGATCAGAAGGAAATGGGCCGAGGTCCAGATCAGGCTGGCCATGATGATCATCAGCCAGTGTTCGCCCGACAGCGGCGGCCAGTCGTAGGGCGGCACGAACAGGCCCGCCAAGCCGACCACCACCATCATCGAGAACAGCATGGAATGCGTCGTCTCGCGCCCGGATGCGCCCCGGGTGATCAAATCGCGGATCGATTCGCCGAATGCCGCCAGCAGGATCATCACCGCCGCCCATTGGAAGGCGTCGCCCGCCGGCCGCACGATGATCAGGACGCCGATGAACCCGACAATAACCGCCAACCAGCGCCGCCACCCGACGTTTTCGCCGATGAACACCGGCGCCATGGCCGTCAACAGGATCGGACTGGCGAACAGAATCGAGGTTGCGGTGGCCAGCGGCAGACTGCCGATTCCGACCAGATAGGTGAAGGTTGCCACGGCCGCCATCAGGCCCCGCGCCGCATGCAACCCCCATTTTTGAGGCTTGAGCGCCGCCGCCCCGCGCGTTCCCAAAGTCGCCATGACCAGGGCAATGCCGGCAATGACGCCGCGGATGAACATGATCTGGCCTGGCGGCAGGTCGCCCGCCAGATACTTCAGCCCTGCATCGGAAATGGTCAGAAGCGCGCCGCCAGCGACCGCCAGCGCGATGGCGCGGCCCGGCGCCGTGGAACCCTGCATGGCCGACATGATCGCCATCAGCAGACCCCCGCCGACACCCAGCCGCCGGCCGTCATGGTGGGGTTATCCTATCCGGATAATCGCTGAACACGCTTTCCGCACCCCAGGCGAAAAGACGGTCCGCCAAGGCTTGGTCGTTGACCGTATAGACGCGGAGCGTATAGCCCGCATCGATGACGCGCCGCGCCTGTTTCTCGGTCAGATGCCGGGCGCCGGCGTGCAGCCCCGTGGCCCCCAGCGAATCGCAGCGTGCCTGCCAATCGTCGGGAACCTTGCCCACCAAAAGGGCGCGGGGAAATTCCGGCGCCTGATCGGCGGCGGCTGCCAGGGCCTTTTCGGAAAAGCTCGACAACAAGGGGGTCGGAAGATTCACCGGCCAGCTTTCCTGCAAGGTTTTGGCGACGATGACACCCGTGGTCGCGTCCTGATCGTTGGCCGGTTTGATTTCCACGTTGGCGCCGAGCCCCAGATGCCCAAGCACGGCCAGGGCCTGATGCAGGGACGGCACGCGTTCCCCCCGAAACGCCGAACCGAACCAAGCCCCCGCGTCGAGGCCGCGCAGGTCTTCCCAGCGGTGGTCGGTCAGGCGCCCCTTACCGTCGGTTGTACGCCCCAGGGTTTCGTCGTGGATCAAGACGGGCGTGCCTTCGGCCGTCAGCATAACGTCGAATTCAACCCAGGTCGCACCCAGTTCATGGGCCTTGCGCAGGCTGGACAGGGTGTTTTCCGGCGCATGGCCGGCGGCACCACGGTGACCGATGACCTTTGGTAGCACGGCATTGGGCTCAAGGCGGTGGTCGACGTTCAAGGGAGGACCCCTAACATGAAATTCGTTGTCTTTCTGCCGATCAGCGAGCAGTCTTACAAGAGCTTTCTCGCAATCAACACGTAATGAATTAAGAAAAGAGGTTTGGGATGGATGACACCCTGAAGGAACGGGCGCTCCGTTTTCACGCGGAGCCCGTGCCCGGAAAATTGGAAATCACCCCCACAAAACCCTTGGCGACGCAGAGCGATCTGGCTCTGGCTTATTCGCCGGGCGTCGCCTTTGCCTGCTTGGCCATCAAGGAAGATCCCGAACAGGTCGCCAAGCTGACCGGCCGCCAAAACCTGGTCGCCGTGATCTCCAACGGCACCGCCGTTCTGGGCCTGGGCAACATCGGCGGCCTGGCGTCCAAGCCGGTGATGGAAGGCAAGGCCGTCCTATTCAAGAAATTCGCCGGAATCAACGTGTTCGATATCGAGTTGAACGAAACCGATCCGGAAAAGTTGGTCGACATCATCGCCGCCATGGAGCCGACATTCGGCGCCATCAATCTGGAAGATTTCAAGTCGCCCGACTGTTTCATCCTGGAACAGAAACTGAAGGCGCGCATGGGGATTCCCGTGTTCCACGATGACCAGCACGGCACCGCGATTGTCGTCTGCGCCGCGCTGACCAACGGCCTGCGCGTGGTCGGCAAGGATATTGCGAAGGTCAAAGTGGTCTCCACAGGCGGCGGCGCCGCCGGAATCGCCTGCCTGAACCTCATGGTCTCCATGGGCTTGAAGCGCGAAAACATCACCCTGGTCGACCATATCGGCGTGGTGTTCGAAGGCCGCACCGAGGAGATGACCGACCAAAAGGCCGAATACGCGGCCAAAACCAATGCCCGCACCCTGGCCGAGGCCGTGCGCGGTGCCGACGTGTTCCTGGGCTTGTCGGCCCCCGGCATCCTGAAGAAGGAAATGGTCGAGACCATGGCCGAGCGGCCGTTCATCATGGCGCTGGCCAATCCGGATCCGGAAATCCTGCCCGAAGATGCGCGCGCCGCCAATCCGCAGGCCATCATCTGCACCGGCCGTTCGGACTATCCCAACCAGGTCAACAACGTGCTCTGCTTCCCCTTCATCTTCCGCGGCGCCCTTGATTGCGGCGCGACGACCATCAACGAGGAAATGAAGCTGGCGGCAGTCAAGGCCATCGCCGACCTGACCATGGCCGAAAGCTCGGAAACCGTGGCCCGCACCTATTCGGGCGAGGACTTGCGATTCGGCCCCGAATACCTGCTGCCCAAACCTTTCGATATGCGCCTGATCGTCGAGGTCGCCACCGCCGTCGCCAAGGCGGCCATGGACTCGGGCGTCGCCAAGCACCCGATTTCAGATTTCGAGGCCTACCGCGACAAGCTGGAACAGTTCGTATTCCGCTCCGGCATGCTGATGAAGCCGATCTTCGAGCGCGCCAAGCAGGACCCAAAGCGCCTGGTCCTGGCCGAGGGCGAAAGCCACCGGGTACTGCGCGCGGCTCAGGTCCTCGTCGACGAAGGCATCGCCAAGCCGATCCTGGTCGGCCGGCCCGACGTGATCGAAATGCGTATCGAGCGCTTAGGCCTGCGCATTCAGCCGGAGAAGGATTTCGAAATCTGCAATCCGGAGAACGACCCTCGCTACGAGGCTTATTGGCGCAGCTATCACGCGCTGATGGAACGCAAGGGCGTGTCGCCGGGTGCCGCGCGCCAGATCGTGCGCACCAACAACACGGTGATCGCGGCGACCATGCTGAAGCGTGGCGAAGCCGACGCCATGTTGTGTGGCGTCATCGGGCGCTACGACTATCACCTGCGCTACATGATGGACGTGGTCGGCAAGGCACCGGGTGTACGCGACGTCTCGGCACTCAGCGTGCTGCTGCTGCCGAAGGGCACGTTCTTCCTGGTCGATACCCAGGTGACCCACGATCCCTCGGCCGAGGAATTGGCGGAGATGACCCTGCTGTCGGCGGAGTTCGTGCAAAGCTTCGGCGAAACGCCCAAGATCGCCCTGCTGTCTCACTCCAACTTCGGCGCCGACGACTCGCCCTGCGCCCGCAAGATGCGAGACGCGCTTCGCATGGTTCGTGAACAGGCCCCCGACTTGGAAGTCGAGGGCGAAATGCAGGCCGACGCCGCCATTGACGAGGATGTCCGCAACCGCGTGTTCCCCAATTCGCGGCTCAAGGGCATGGCCAATCTTCTGGTGTTTCCCGACCGCGAAGCCGCCAACAGCGCCTTCAACCTTTTGAAGTCGCTGGACAACGGCCTGCCCATCGGCCCCATCCTGATCGGAACGGACATGCCGGCCCATGTGCTGACCAGCGCTGTGACGGCGCGCGGCATCGTCAACATGGCCGCCCTGGCCGTGGTCGACGCCCAAATCCGCCGCCGATTGATCTGATCTGGTGAGGCCGCCGCAAAGCGGCGATCAATCCGTGCCGATCACCGCGGTCAGCGACTGACGAACCTCGTCAAGGGCTTCGGACAATTCGCGTAGCAAATCCTGGAACCCCTCGCCCAGGGGATCATCGCGCAAGGCGGTGTCCACGGCGGTGGCGGCCGCATATACCCGCGTGGCGCACAGGGTGCCGCTCACCCCCTTCAAGGAATGGGCGGTGCGTTCCGCGGTTTCCCTGTCACCTGCGGCCAGGGCTTCGGCGATCTTGTCTCCATAGCTCGTGTACTTGGCCAAGAAATCGGCGAACAGACGCGCCAACAAGGCTTCGTTATTGCCAAGCGCCGTGCGCGCCGCCACCATATCAAACCCGGCGACCTGATCCGGCAGCGCAGTGACCGGGGTATCTTCCTCGCGCCGATGTTTGGCCTTCTGCCCCTCATCGGAAACCGCCGATGATGGTTCAGGAGGCCTGATCCATTTCGCCAAGGCCTCGAACAGAAGATCAGGGTCGACCGGCTTGGCGACATGGTCGTTCATACCCGACGCTAGGCATTTCGCACGTTCTTCGACCATGGCATGGGCCGTCATGGCGATGATCGGAAGCCGTTGAAACCGCCGGTCCTCACGGATCAATTGGGTCGCTTCGAAGCCGTCCAGCTCCGGCATCTGAAGATCCATTAGAACAGCGTCATAATGCCGTCCCTTGACCATTTGCAGCGCCTCTCGACCGTTCCCGGCAACGTCAACGATTATGCCTTCAGTCTGAAGGATTTCGATCGCAACCAGCTGGTTAATTTCGTTATCCTCGGCCAGCAGGATTCGTTTACCCGTTAAGCTGACCTGCGCCCCCGTCCGACGCCCGCCCAACGCCGCCACAGGCGCCGCCTGCTCTTTTCCGAAAATGTTCATGATCGTATCGAACAGTGTCGATTGGTTGACCGGCTTGACGAGGAACGCCTCGGCCCCAACCTCCTGAGCAGTATTCCGAACTTGCTCCCGGCCAAACGCGGTGACGACGATAACGGTCGGCAAGGCTGCCAGCCCCTTGATCTTCTTGATCTCCCGCATCGTCTCGATGCCGTCGAACCCGGGCATCGACCAGTCCATGAGCACCAGCCGATAGGGTGCCGGATCGCCGTCGGTCACGGACCGGCTCAGTTCAGCCAAGGCAGCCTCGCCGGAATGAACGGCCGTCGCATCGAACGACATGGCCTGCAGGGCTTCGGTCAGAATCGTCCGCGCCGTCTGGTTGTCATCGACGACAAGAACCCGAAGTCCGCGCAGGTCGGGCGATGGCTGACGCCGTTGAACAGGGGCAATCGCGCGCTTGGCTGTGATCGTGAACCAGAACGTGCTGCCCTGCCCCGGTGTGCTGTGCACGCCGATCTCGCCGCCCATAAGCTTGACCAAAGTCTTGCTGATGGCGAGCCCCAGGCCGGTGCCGCCGAACCGTCGGGTCGTCGATTCATCGGCCTGGCTGAACGGTTGGAACAGGCCGGCGGCCTGTTCCTCATTCATACCAATGCCGGTATCGGATACTTCGAACCGTAGCCGCACCTTGTCATCTTCCAGCCCCCGGAATTTGACCTCGACGAGAATCTCGCCGTGCTCGGTAAACTTGATTGCGTTACTGGTCAGGTTGATCAGGACCTGCCCCAGGCGCAATGGGTCGCCGCGCAGGTCGAGCGGCGTGTCCGGGTCGATGCGGAACGCCACTTCAAGCGGCTTGTCCGACGCCCGGGCGATCATGATGTCGGACAAATCCTCGAACACTCGGTCGAGTTGAAAATCGATTTCTTCTACATCAAGCTTGCCCGCCTCGATCTTGGAAAAATCGAGGATATCGTTGATGATCCCCAACAGGGAGTGGGAAGAGGTCTGCACTTTGTCCAAGTAGTCGCGCTGCTGTTCCGTGAGATCCGTACGCAGTGCCAAACCAGACAACCCGACGATGGCGTTCAGGGGCGTGCGGATTTCGTGGCTCATATTGGCGAGGAATTCGGATTTCGCCTGGTCGGCCGCCTGAATTTTCGCGTTGTCGGAAACGATCCGGCGCAAGAATAAATTGAACATGATCGTGACTAGGACGATGAATCCAATCAGCACACCGCCCAAAGCAAGGAAATCGATGGCCGCGTTCAATTCGACTTCCGTCTTCGCCGCAATCATGCGGCTGCGTGCACGCAAGGATGCCGCGATTTCGTCAAACCCCTCGATCGCCGGCCTGTCGTTGATCCTGACGACGGCATCAACATCCGTCGGGGTGCGACCGGCCTGAATAAGCCGTTCCGCGGCTTCCAAGTTGTCAGCGTACGCACGGAAAACCGCTTCGACCTTGTCCAGGGCCGCCTTTTCCTCCTCGGTTGCCAGCAACGACCTCAGCTGGATCAGCGTCGACCGCACCTTGCCGATGTCGTCAGCCACCAGGAAGGCGTATTGATCGTCTCCCCGCAGGATGTAGTTCTTGAAATTGTGGATGAATCCGCCGTACCCGAATTCGGATTTCAACTTCAGCAGAAACTGACTGGTGACCGTCGACTTCTCGTTGAACTCTCGCCAGTAATCATTGACGACGCGGAATTTTTCGACCGTGGCAATACCGAACACCATTAGCGCCGCAATCATGCAGGCGCCGACCAAATTGGCGATCCAGGTCAGAACCTTGGTTCTCTGGGATGTCATGATGTCGCAGCAGATACCCTAATTGTTTGATGCATACTCCCTGTGCATCGCAGGTCGACCGGAATTCATTCGCTGAAGTAGACCACTAAGTCGCACGCCATTGACGACCAGCCACTCGATGTCGTGAAGCATTCAAGCCGCGAAGAACGCCGGAAAATGGTGGATTTCCTGGCAATCAAACCTCAACATCATCGCAACATGTGACAATGATTGCGGAAGATCAACAACCAGACTTTCGCCATATACAACCTGCGGTCTATTGGTCCATGAAGGCCCATCGCGCCATGACGCGCCCGATTTACCACAGTTGACGCCACGGCATCGTCATTGCGGCGCTTTTGCCACTGGAAACAAGTGCCCGGATTGCCTACACCTAAAGACAACGCCCCTGACATCGACGACGGAGACCGACCGTGGCTTGGCATGGCAAATTGCTTCGGGTGAACCTGACCAAGGGCACCTGCACCCCGGAACCGCTGAACATGGACTGGGTCAAGCTGTACCTGGGACAGCGCGGCCTGGGCACCAAGTACCTGTTCGAGGAAATCGACCCCAAGGTCGATCCCTTGAGCCCCGACAACAAGCTGATCTTCGTCACCGGGCCGCTGACCGGCACCTGTGCCTCCACCGGCGGGCGCTATTCCGTGGTCACCAAGGGCCCGTTGACCGGCACCGTCGCCTGCTCCAACTCGGGCGGGCAGTTCGGCGGCGAATTGAAGCAGGCCGGCTGGGACATGGTCATCATCGAAGGCAAGTCGGCCAAGCCGGTCTACCTGATGATCGTCGACGGTCAGGCGGAACTCCTCGACGCCGAGGGCTTCATCTGGGGCGAAACCGTGTGGGACACGGAAGACGCCATCAAGAAGCGCCATCAGGACCCCCTGATCCGCATCGCCTCCATCGGCGGCGCCGGCGAAGGGCTGTCGCGTTATGCCTGCATCATGAACGACCGCGACCGCGCAGCCGGGCGCTCCGGCGTCGGCGCCGTCATGGGCTCGAAGCTGCTGAAGGCCGTCGCCGTACGCGGCACCACCGGCGTCGCCGTGAACGATCCCAAACGGTTCCTGGACGTGACCCGGGAAAAGCGCAAGATCCTGGACCCCAGCCCGGCCCGCGCACGCTATTCCGGGCTCGGCACCATGGCCATGATGGACGTGACCCAGGCCCATGGGTCCCTGCCGACCTTGAACTGCCGCGAGGTTCAGTTCGAGCATATCGCCGACGTCAACGTGAAGAAGCAGCACACGGTGCGGAAATCCGACGGCGAGGCCCCTTATCAGGGCAACAAGGCCTGCTTCGCCTGCTCCATCGGCTGTGGGCGCATGGCCAAGATCGATCCGGACCATTTCTCCATCAAGGGCAAGGCGCGCTATTCCGGCGTGACCGGCGGCCTGGAATATGAATCCGCCTATGCCGTCGGCCCCATGTGCGGCGTGCAGGACGTGGAGGCCGCGACCTATGCCTCGGCCCTTTGCAACGAACACGGCATGGACCCCATTTCCTTCGGCGCCACGGTTGCCGCCGCCATGGAACTGTTCATGGAAGGGGCAATCACCACGGAACAGACCGAAGGCCGCGACTTTTCCTTCGGCAATGCGGAGGCGCTCTGTTGGGCGGCCGAAGTCACGGGCACGGCCCAGGGCTTCGGCAAGGACCTGGGATTGGGCGCCCTGCGGCTCTGCCAAAAATACGGCCACCCCGAATTCGCCATGGTCGTGAAGGGCCAGGAATTCCCCGGCTATGACCCCCGCGCCATGCAGGGCATGGCCCTGGGTTATGCGACGTCGAACCGGGGGGCCTGCCATCTGAAGGCCGCCCCGTTCCAGGACGACTTCCAGCGCGTCACGCCGGACGGTAAGGCCAAGATCGTCAAGGACAGTCAAGATTACATCGCGGCCATCGATTCCTCGGGCCTTTGCACCTTCACCAAGGCGGCATGGGGTGCCCCCGATTACGCCGACCAGATCGATGCCGCCTGCGAGGGCGATTGGACGGTCGAGCGCCTTTTGGAACTGGGTGAGCGCATCTACAACTTGGAACGCCTATTCAACAATGCCGCCGGCTTCACCGCCAAGGACGACACCCTGCCCAAACGGGTGCTGACCGAACCCGCCAAGGGTGGTGCCGGCAAGGGCCATGTCGCCGAGTTGGATAAGATGCTGCCGGAATATTACGAGCTGCGCGGCTGGACCCCCGATGGCGAGCCGACGACCCAGACACTCAGCCGCCTGGGCCTGGCTTGATCGGCCGGCGGTCATGAAGGTCACGGTCAAGCTGATCGCCATGGACCCGTTCGCCCCGCCGGGGTTCGACAGCAACGGCGTCGGTACGTTCACCCTAGCGGTCGGCGCCAGCCTGGAAGACCTGATTTCACAGTTAAAGCTGCCCGACGGCATCGGCGAGGCCTATATGACCATGCTGAACGAGGATGCCGTACCCATTGCCGGGCGTGCAGACGTACCGTTGTCGGAAGGCGACGAGGTCACCGTGTTCCCTGCCATCAAGGGCGGCTGACGATCCTCAGCCGGCGACCTCGACCTGCCAGTGGTCGCTCAGGTCTTCGAAATCCTGCATGCCGATGCGATCCATCGAACTCAGCGAAATGATCTTGTCCACGGCCCCCGTGTCATCCACCACGGGCAGGCGCAGGTTGAGCTTTTCCGCCATCACGCCTTCAATCCGTTCAAAGATGGTCATGAACAGCAACGGGCGGACCTGGACAACCACTTCCCAGAACTGGCTGAAGCGGATGTGTCCAGATTGATTGACCACATGTTCGGACAACAGCACGCCCGTTTCCTCCCGCTTGAACAGGCGTGAAAGCTCCGACCCCCAATAGCGGTATTTGAAATCCTTGCCGCCGTCGATGACATCGACCACCGTCGCCATGGGTAAAAGTTTGGGTGGAAAGGCGGAAAGGGAGACATCGGCCCAAACCGGCGCGTCCCGATCACCACACCAGCTCTGCCACAGATCAAGGGCAGACCGCAGGTCGTCAGATTTAAGTTCCTTGAGAGGCAGCGACAGAAGCCGTGTGCCGTGAGGCTTGAACTCGGCCATGAAACCTCACCCGAAATACGTGTTATGCCCGCGAACCGTAACACAAATCAGACCAAAATCGTATCGCCATCGTGATAGCGGGAACAGGGCCCGTCGCACCGTTCCCAGGGAACGGTTTCCGCCCAATTTCGGACAATCAACGATCAGGCCGCGCGGACGTCAGTGAGAAACCGTTCCACTTGCTTGCGCAGAAGCTCTGCCTTCTGATTCAGTTCGGCCGCCACATGCTTTACCTCTGTCGCGGATGTTCCCGTTTCCTCGGCGGCGGCGGTCACCTGAATGATGTTCGAGGTGACTTCCTGCGTGCCGACGGCGGCCTGCTCGACATTGCGCGCGATTTCACCCGTTGCGGCTCCCTGCTGTTCAACCGCGGCGGCGATGGCCGCGGCAATTTCATCCATCGACTTGATGGTGTCGGTGATGGAACGGATGGCCGTGACGGCTTCCAATGTCTCGGTTTGAATCGCGCCGATCTGCTGCTCGATATCACCGGTCGCCTTGGCGGTCTGGTTGGCCAGATTCTTGACCTCGCTGGCGACCACGGCAAACCCCTTGCCCGCGTCACCGGCACGGGCGGCTTCGATGGTCGCGTTGAGGGCCAACAGGTTTGTCTGCTCGGCAATATCGGCGATCAGGCTGATGACATCACCGATCTTCTGCGCCGCATCGGCCAGGCCCTGAACCTGCTGGTCGGTCTGCGCCGCCTGATTCACCGCACGGCCCGCGATTTCGGTCGACTGGCTGACCTGCCGGCCGATCTCCTGGATCGAACTGGACAACTCCTCGGTCGCCGTCGCCACGGTCTGCACATTGCCCGATGCCTGTTCCGCGGCCCCCGCAACCGTTGCGGCACGGGTATTGGTGTTACCGGCGATCTCCGACATGGTGGCGGCCGTCGCCTCCATTTCCGTGGCCGAAGCCCCAAGGGCGCGCAACAATTCGGTCACGTCGGCATCGAAATTGCCGGTCAACTCGACCAGACGGCGCGACCGCTCCTCGCGCTGCGCCGCCTCTTCCTGCTCGCGGGCCGCCAGTTCGTCAGCCTTGATCATGTTCTCCTTGAAGACCAGAACCGCCTGCGCCATATCGCCGACTTCGTCCTTCTGATCACGGCCTGGAATTTCAACAGTCTTGTCGCCATGGGCCAGGGCCGTCATGGCCCGCGTGATGGCGCCGATCGGGCGGGAAATGCCCGTGCCGATCAACCACGCGGCCGCGATCCCTAAAATCAGGGCAACACCGGCGGCACTGACCATGGTGATCAACCCCTTGCGCATGGCCGCACTGGTGTCCGCCCCCAACAGGTCCTGATCCGTCTTGAAGCCCAGCTTCAGTTCGTCCATCTGGGCGGACACGTCCGGGCCGATGGTATCCAACTGCGTTTCGATCGCCACATTGCGGGCGTTCACATGCTCATAGACGTCCTGCAGGGCGGCGATGAACGCCTCGTGCTTGGCCGCCAACTCATCCGTCATCTTGAGCCAGTCTTCCTCCAGGAAGTCGGCAACCATGATGGATTGGTTGGCCTTCATTGCGGCCGATTCCTTGATCGCGTTATCGAAAGATTCCTGATCGTTGGAAACAAGGAATGTGGCCGTGTTCAACAGCATCAGCAAAAGATCGCGTTGCACCGTCGACGCGTTATAAGCGCCCGTAACGTCGATCGCGTCCTGAGTCTTTTTCTTGATGCCCGCGATAAGAGCCCGCATTTCCCGGCTAAGCACATCGATCCTGTTCTGCACCAGATCGTCAATGCGTGCCTGACGAGCCGCCACCTCATCGAACGCGGAGATATAGTTGGAAAGATTGCGCCCGACTTCCTGGGCCAGGGCATTTTCCTGCGGTTCCTTGATCATCTTGGTCAGCTGGTCATTCAATTGAATGGTCAGTTGAGCCCGATCTATTACGGTTTCCAGGGTCTCTTCTGTCGCGCTTTTCAGGAACTTGCGGATTTCCAACTGGGTTTCCAGAAGACTGGTCTGTACCCGGGCCGCCTGGTTGGTCTCGGTGGCGATGCCTCGGTAACGCGCGAAATTGGCATCGCCGTTTTTCAGGTTCACCCCACCGGTCATTCCGGTCACCACAAGAAGCGCCAGGACCACACCGAAGCCGAGCGAAACTTTCGTCAGGATTCTGACGTTGTTTAGAAACCTCATTATTCACCTATCCCCTTTACCGCAGCCGAAGTCCCCCTCCCGTCAAAAGCACGATTTGATCTTATTGTAGGCGGGTTTGATGATTGCGCGCAGCAACAGCAAAGTCACGGATGAATAAGGTCTTATTTATGGGTATTTTGATTTATTGTTTTATCACAGCAGGTTAACCGGCGTTTTCAGATACGAAACGCCATTGCTTTCCGCCGGCGGCAGGGCGCCGCCGCGCATGTTGACCTGCACGGAGGGAATGATCAGCGCCGGCATGTTGAGCTTCGCATCGCGCCCGTTGCGCATGGCGGCGAAGGCATCGGCGTCTTTGCAGTCCTTCAAATGCACGTTGCCCGCCTTCTGCGCAGCGACGGTCGTATGCATGATCACGTCGCGCCCGCCCGGCATGTAGTCGTGGCACAGGAAGATGCGGGTATCGTCGGGCAAGGCGAGGATCTTCTGGATCGAGTTATAGAGCTGGTGTGCATCGCCACCGGGAAAGTCACAGCGCGCCGTGCCGTAATCGGGCGCGAACAGGGTATCGCCGACAAAAGCCGCATCGCCGATCACATAGGTCACACAGGCCGGCGTATGCCCCGGCGTGTGCATCACCCGCGCCGTCAGGTTGCCGATCTTAAATTCCTCGCCGTCGGCGAACAGATGGTCGAACTGTGATCCGTCGGTAGCGAAACTGTCCTCGGCGTTGAAGATCTTCTTGAAGGCCGCTTGCACCATACCGACCTTGCCGCCGATTCCCAGGCGCCCGCCCAGGCTGTCCTTCACGAAGGGCGCCGCAGTCAGATGGTCGGCATGGACATGGGTTTCCAGCACCCATTCCACGGTCAGGTCGTCCTGGCCAATCTGGTTGACCACCACCTCGGCACTTTCCCGGTATGTCCGCCCTGCCGCCGCGTCGAAATCTAGCACGGGATCGATCACGGCGGTGCTGCCCGTTTCCGGGCACATGACGATATGGGTAATGGTGAAAGTACGGTCGTCGAAAAACGAAATAACCTTGGGATTGAGCGCCATGGACCCTGGAATTCCTACCCGGTGATTTTCCAATCTTCCGGTGTATTTACCAGCTTTCCCGGCCCGGAGGAAACCCCGGCTAGGCCGCCCAGGTCTGGTGCAGGGTCACTTGAGACAGCAGAGTATCCGGTAGCGCCTCGACCCCCAGGCCCGACCCGGCCCCCAGTTCGATCCGGCCGTCCGTCATGGTCAGGTCCGCGATTTCCGAACGCAGGGGGTTCGGATTGGCATCCACTTCGAGCAATCCCGAAC
The DNA here is from genome assembly GCA_048263775.1 of Rhodospirillales bacterium. Classification (GTDB taxonomy): domain Bacteria; phylum Pseudomonadota; class Alphaproteobacteria; order Rhodospirillales; family Casp-alpha2; genus UBA1479. The sequence goes on along the minus strand of JBLXDU010000001.1, from coordinate 664,455 downwards.
CGCCGACGGCGGCCAGCAGATTGGCCGACGCCAGCAGCCCGATCCCGCCGCCCAGGTAATGCGGGCAATAGGTACGCCCGCCCGCGCGAATGGCCTGGGCCACGGGAAGGCAGCCGGTGACGCCGCCCCATTTGGCCATGTCGGGCTGGATATAAGTCAGCGATCCGGCGGCCAGGGCCGCGTCGAAGTCGTCGACGCCCAGGAAATTCTCTCCGGCGGCAAGCGGAATACCGCCTTCCTTGGCCAGCCGTTCCCAGTCTTCGGCCGCTGCATCGGCGCGAAGCGGTTCTTCCAGCCAGTCCAGCAGGCCCCGGGCCCCTTGGGCGAATTCAAGAGCCTGATCCAGGTTCCAGGCCTGATTGGCATCGGAAAACAGGCGCTCGCCCGGCTTGATGGTTTCCGTGAGCGCCTTGACCCCGGCAATGTCTTTCGGCGTGTCGAACCCGACCTTGACCTTGAAGTTGTGAAATCCCGTGGCGCGGAACTCGGGCACGACGTCCAACGCGATGCCGATATGGATGCCGCTGGCATAGGCGGGTACGTCGTCCGCCGCGTCCTCGGCAATGAAGTGGCGCAGCGGCCGACTGGCTTGACGCGCCGCCAAATCCCAAAGCGCGATGTCGAGGCCGGCGATGGCCTGGGAATAGGGCCCCGGTTCGGCCGTCTGCAGCACGCGCACGCGGGTCCTTTCCCACATATGGCGGAAGGCATCGGCCGGGGCGGCGAAATCGCGTCCGGCCAGCAGGGGGGCGAGTTCGTCAATGGCCATGCGCACCCGGTGTTCGGCACCGCAGCTGGGAAAATTGCACCAGATTTCGCCAAACCCGAAGGCACCCGAGGCATCCTCGACCCGGACGAAAACGGCCGGGCGATCGCGCATGATGCCGAAGGATGTTTCCACGGGCCGCTGGATGGCGACGCGCAGCGCCCAGGCGTCGATGCGGCGCAGGCGCGTATTTCCTGCGGGAAAGGGTCGCACCGTCGATGGCGCGGGCTGCTCAGTTTTTGCCATGAATTTTCCTTCAGTGATAGACATCCATAAGTCCATACGACTATATTATCAGCAGACTGCAACCGCAACGCCGGATCGACAATGATGCTGCCGCCCCGCGCCCGTCGCCATACCATGCCGCTCTACGCCCAGGTCGCGAACACCTTGCGCGGCGAAATCGAAGCCGGCCACTGGTCCCTGGGCCAACAGCTTCCCGCCATCGACGACCTTGCCAGCCGCTTCAGCGTGGCCCGCGCGACCATGCGTCAGGCCATCGGGGTTTTGGAATCCGAGGGCCTGATCAAACGCCGCCACGGGCTTGGCACCTTTGTCGAGTGCGAACCGCGGGAGCAGCGTTGGCTGCCGTTGGCGTCCGACTGGAAATCCTTCGTGCGCATGGTCGAGCCCCTGCAGCCGAAACTGATCCTGGTCGAAAGCGCCGAACGCCAACCACGTATTCTGGACGGCGAGGGCAAACCGGCAACCGCCTACCAGCACATCAAACGCGTCCATTACCGCGACGACGAGCCGTTCTGCCTGATCGACATCTATCTGGCCGCCGACATCTACCTGCGCGCCCCAGACCAGTTCCGCACCAACATCGTCGTGCCCATGTTGGCCGCCATGCCCGACATCGCCATCGGCAAGGTCCACCAGACCCTGACCGTCGACGGCGCCGGCCAGGAAGCGGCAGAACGCCTGGACCTTCCCTTGGGCGCCCCTGTCGCCAATGTGCGCCGGACGATCAGCGACCGTGCCGGCACCTGTATATACGTCGCCGAGATCACCTATCGCGGCGACGTGGTCAGCCTTGAAATCGACTTGTCCCCGGCCCCGGACAGGGATATGGGATAGACGCCCGGCGCGGGCAAATCGGCCGGCGGGCTCAACGCCCCGGCGACCCCGGCCGACGATGACACGACAAGAACAACAAGAGCAAAAACCAAACTTCGATCACCAACCCCACCAGGAGGAAACAACGATGAAGACCACCCGACGCTCTCTCGTATTGACGGGGGCAGCCCTGGCGATTGCCGCAGGCATCGGCATGACCGCCCAATCCGCGCCGGCCCAAGCCGAATACCCGGAAAAACCCATCAGCTACATCATTCCCTTCGGCCCCGGCGGCGAGTCCGACATCACCGCCCGCATGCAGCAGCCCTTCTTCAAGGACAAGTTCAACCAGGACCTGGTCATCTCCTATAAGCCGGGCGCCGGCGGCGCCGTGGGCTGGTCCGGCCTGAATTCCCTGAAGGGCGACGGTTACACCATGATGGGCGTCAACCTGCCGCACATCGTCCTGCAGCCGCAGCAGAAAGACGTCGGCTACAAGACCGACGAAATCACCATGCTGTACTGGTTCCATTACACGCCGGACGCGATCGTGGTGACCGACGACAGCCCCTTCAAGACGCTGCAGGACCTGATCAAGTTCGCCAAGGAAAACCCGGGCAAGATGCTGTTCTCCGGGTCGGGCAAAGGCACGGCGCCGCATCTCGCCAAAGTCCGGTTCGACAAGCTGGCAGGCGTCAAGACCACCTACGTTCCCTTCAAGGGCACCGGTGCCAGCGTCGCCGCCCTGATGGGCAAGCAGGTGACCGCCGCCATGGCTTTCACCACCGTGGCCGCCAACTATGAAAAGACGCGCCTTCTGGCCGTCGCCATGGAAAAGCGCCATCCCCGCTTCCCCGACGTGCCGACCTTCAAGGAACTGGGCATCGACATCGTGTCCGGCGCCTACCGCGGCATCGCCGTGCCGAAATCGACGCCGGAACCGATCCGTCAGAAGCTGACGGCCATGATCAAGGCCGTCAACGAAGACCCGGCCTTCCTCAAGAAGATGGAAGAAGGCGGCTTCGCCCCCGTTGATTACGCCTACGGCAAGTCGGCGGACGATTTCCTCGCCAAGTTCGCCGAGGAAGTGACCGCTGCCGCCAAAGAAGCGGGCATGCTGAAGTAAGCAGCCGAAACCGTCACGGGCCGGCCGGTCAGGTCGGCCCGTGATCGCTTACATCCCCGGGGCCGAATCATTGGCCCAACCCAATTTCCACGGAGACGTTTCATGGCAGGGTTTGAGCATCTGCTCACCGCACTGACGCCGCTGAATCTGGCCTTCGCCCTGTTCGGCGTCGTCGCCGGCACGGTGATCGGCGCCATTCCGGGCCTGACCGCGACCATGTCGGTGGCGGTGCTGGTGCCCCTCACCTTCGCCATGCCGACCTCGTCGGCACTTATTCTGATGGGCGCGATCTACACGGGCGCCATCTACGGCGGCGCCTATTCGGCGATCCTTCTCAACACGCCGGGCACGCCGTCCGCCATCGCGACCACTTTCGACGGCTATCCGCTGGCCAAAAAAGGCGACGGTGACTACGCCATCACCATCGCCTGCCTGGCCAGCGTCATCGGCGGCTTGATCGGCGCCGTGGCCCTGATGACCCTGGCCCCGCCCCTGTCCCAGGTGGCGCTTGCCTTCGGCCCCGTCGAATACTTCTGGCTCGCCATCTTCGGCCTGTCGCTGATCGCGGCCCTGTCCGAGGGCAGCCTGATCAAAGGCGTCGCAGGCGGCGCGCTCGGCCTGCTTTTGTCCTGCATCGGGGTCGCCGAGGTTGCCGGCGACGTGCGCATGACCTTCGGCTCGCAGACCATGCTCAGCGGTATCCAGATCGTCGCCGCCCTGATCGGCCTGTTCTGCATTCCCGTGCTGATCGACCTGGTCGCGCAGCCGGGCCACCACCTGAAGGTCGATTCCGGATCGCGCGGGTTCCGCCTGGGCGAGGCCGTGCGCTACCTGTGGGGCGACAAAATCAACGCCGTCCGCTCGGCCGTGATCGGCACCGTGGTCGGCATTCTCCCCGGCGCCGGCGGCTCCATCGCCAGCCTGGTGTCCTATTCCGAGGCCCAGCGTACGGCAAAGCCGGGCCAGACCTACGGCAAGGGCGAACCGGGCGGCATCATCGCCTCTGAATCCGCCAACAACGCCACCGTCGGCGGCGGCTTCATCCCGACCTTGGTGCTGGGCATTCCCGGCACGCCGCCCGACGCCGTGATCCTGGGCGCCCTGTTGGTTCAGGGCGTGCGCACCGGACCCAGCCTGTTCGCCAACCAGGGCGAGATTGTCTACACCTTCATCTGGGGCCTGATCCTGGCGACCATCCTGATGCTGCCCACGGGGCTGCTGATCGGGCGGTATGCCTATCGGACCATCATCACCCTGCCCAAGGCGCTGCTGGTGCCGGCGATCGCCTTCATGACGATCATCGGCAGCTACGCCATCCGCAACAACATCAGCGACGTCATCATCATGATCGTTCTGGGGGGAGTCGGCTGGATCATCGGACGGTTCGGCTTCACGGCATCGCCCATCGTGCTTGGCCTGATCCTGGGGCCGATCGCGGAATCAGGCTTCGTGCAGGCCTGGACCATCGGGCGCGCCACGGAAAACCAGCTGGGCATGTTCTTCGGGCGACCGATCTCCATCGCCATCATCGTATTCACCCTGTTCACCCTGCTGAGCCCCTTCGTGCTGGCCCGGCTGAAGAAGATCAAGGATCAGGCCCATGCAGACTGACGATCGGAAAGACACCGGCGGCGCCATCATCTCGGCGGTCATGATCGGTATCGCCTGTTTGGTGATCTGGGATTCCATGAGCTACACGGACCCGGATTCCGCCGTGTTCCCCCGCACTTTCGCGGGCGTTCTGATCGTGGCGTCCTTGGCTTATATCGCGATGTGGCTGTTCGGCCGAGCCAAGGCCGGCGCCGCCCAGGAAGGCGGATCGTCCGTGCGACGGTTCCTGTTGGTCGCTGTCATGTTGGGCGGTACCATGGCCATGCCCGTGGTCGGCTTCATCGGTGCTGCCCTGCCCGTGTTCGCGGCCCTGACCTTGATTGCCATGTACGATCCCTGGACTCGCTTTCGCGTGTTGGTCTACCCGCTGATCGGCACGGCCATCGTGTTGGGTTTCTTCTACCTGTTCCGCGAGGTGCTTCTGGTACCGCTGCCCACGGGCAGCCTGTTCGAGGGCTGATCGCCCCGAACAGGCCGTCCGATCAGGTTAGGGCACGATCGCCGCGCGCAGGACCGAACGGTCGGCCGCGCGGGCAAAGGCTTCGTCCAACTGATCCAAGGTGAACTTGGAATCGACAAGGTCCTTGAACGGGAACCGGTCGCGGTTGGCCATGACGAAGTCGAGCGCCTGGATCAAATGCCGGGGGTGGTAGTTGTGCACCCCCCGGATGGTGATCCAGCGGCGCAAAATTTCGTTGCCGTCGACGGTGAACATGGCGTTGGGATTGACCAACCCACCCAGCACGTAGCGCCCGCCGACCCGAAGCATCTTCAGCCCCGCCGGGATGACGCTGGGCAGGCCGCAGACTTCGATGCCGACGTCGGCCCCGTCGGGCGGGCATTCGGCGCGCACGGCAGCGACCAATTGCTCGTCACTCAGCTTGGACACATCGAAAGTCACATCGCAGCCGAACTTGGCGGCCAGATCCAGGCGGTCGGGCACAGCATCCAGGCCGATCACCTTGCGCGCACCGCGTGCCTTGGCGATGGCGCAGCCGTACAGCCCCAACAGTCCCAGCCCCTGGACGACGACCGTATCGCCGACGTCGATTTCGCCGGCCTCGGTCACGGAAACCATGGTCGCGGCCCCGCAGTTGAGCGGCGTCGCCTCCTCATCCGAGATTTCATCCGGCAGCTTGAGAATTCCCGTGCCCGGCATGATGTAGCAATAATCGGCAAAGCCGCCCAGAAAGTGCGGGTCTTCCTCGGCCAGATCGTGGCCGTATTTGCGCAGGCCATGCGCCTTTTGCGGCATGTCGTGGACATCGGCGTAATAGGAATCGCCGTTGTGGAAGAACTCGGTCCAGGTCACACGGTCGCCCACGGCCAGCTTGTCGCCGCGCAGATCGACCTCGCGTTCGGCCCCCAGTTGTTCGATCACGCCGACGATCTCGTGACCCAGGATACCGGGACAGGGATTAGGCCGATGGCCCTGGTAGGAATGGATGTCGGACCGGCAGATGGTCGACATGGTGATGCGCACCAGAACCTCGTCCGGGTGGACGTCGCGCACGGGAAATTCGCGGACGACAAAGGGCGCGTTCGGCGCATCGTAGACGACGGCCCGGCCATTCTTCTGCATTCTGTTATCTCCGTTCATCGGATGGCGCAGCTTGAGGCGCCGGGTGGTATTGGCAAGATATCGGCGCCCGTCACTTCATCTTCATGACGGTGTTGCGCGCCCAGGCGGACAAGAGTTCGGAAATCAGAACCAGCACGATGATCGACAGGATGATCGCCGCAACCCGCTCCGTCTCGATTTGCAGCACGCTGCGTTTGAGGTACCAGCCCATGCCGCCGGCGCCGAAGAAGCCGACCACCGTCGCCGCCCGGAACGCCACGTCCCAGGTGTAGATGGCGATGCCGGTGAAGGCGACGCGGACCTGCGGAAACACGCCGAACACCATGACCTGGAACAGGTTGGCGCCGGTCGCGCGCATGGCTTCGACCTGGCCCATGTCGATGGCCTCGATCTCTTCGGCGAACAACTTGGCCGCGAACCCGGCGCTGAACAGGGTCAGGGCCAGCACGCCCGGCAACATGCCGTAGCCGAGGATGGAGACGAACAGGATGGCCCAGATTGTTTCGTGCACGGCCCGGCAGGACATGGAGAACACACGTGCGCCCGGATACACGAACAACTTGGACGGCGTCATGTTGTAGGCCGCGAACCAAGCCAGCGGGATCGTGATAAGAAGGCCGAACAGGGCGCCCAAATAGGCCATCTGAATGGTTTCGACGACATAGCCCAGATAATCCCGGTCCATGATGTAGTCGATGTCGGCGGGGTAGTAACGTTGGGCGATGACCTCGCCCATGCGCCCAAACATGCCGAGCAAGCGGTCCAGGGGAATGTTCAGATATTCGATACTGAACACCACCACGGAAAAGGCGATGAGCCACCCGGCATAGCTATAGAGCGATTCCGGATGTTTGTAGCGGGACCACCGTTTTGGGATGGCGGGCGCCTGGGACGCGGAGGCGGCGTTGTTGGACATGTTGGCTGACATTGCGGCCTCCTAAATCATGCGCCGGCGGATCGCGTGAGAGATCGCCTCGCCCAGGAAAATGATGGCCAGAATGGCGATGATCACCGAGGTCACGCCGTGGAAATTGAAGGTGTTCATCTGGCGGAAGAACACCAATCCAAGCCCCCCGGCGCCGACCAGGCCGAGCACGGCGGAGCGGCGGATATTGATTTCCCATTCGAAAATCACCGTGCCGATAACCTGCGGCAGAACCTGCGGCATGATGGCGTAGAGCATGACCTGAAACGTATTGGCGCCGGTCGCACGCATGGCCTCGACCGGGCCTGGATCAATGTCTTCGATGGCCTCGGCCGACAATTTGGCGATGAAGCCGATAGAGCGCATGGCGATGGCGAACACCCCGGCCATAGCCCCCAGGCCGAACACCGCGACGAAGAACAGCGCCCAGACGATTTCATGGACCGAGCGGCTGAGGGTCATCATCAGGCGCGCGATGGGATACGTAATCGGCGCGAAAGGCGTGATGTTCATTGCCCCGAACCAAGTCGCCGGCACGCAGAGGACTGCGCCCATCGCCGTGCCAAGACAGGCAATCAACAAGGTTTCCAGGGTCGGGCCAAGCAGGCTCGGGAACAGGGAGAAATCGATCCCGGCAAACTGCCCGGCGGCCTCCATGACCTCGCCCAGGCTACCGATGCGTTCCCAGTCCGTATCCTGGACCACCGTGACGTCGACGCTCCAGACGACAAGTCCGAACAGCGCCGCCACGACGATAGCGGCCTTGCGCTGGCGCCGGGTGCGGCGCGCCAGGATCTCGTCGGTTCTCATGTCCATAACACGGTATCCTGTGACGTTGTCCATTCCCCGTGCCTCACAGAACTTCCATGGCGTAGATCTCGTCGAGCTTCGCCTCGTTCATCTGTTCCGTCGGGCCGGCGAACATGGTCATGCCGTCCTGCAGGCCGATCATCTTGTTGCAGAATTCCATGGCCAGCTTGACGTCGTGGATGTTGCACAGGCAGGGCACGTTCAGTTCCTGCGCCATTTCCTTAATCAGGGCCATGATCTCGCGCGAGATCTTGGGATCAAGCGCCGAAGTCGGCTCGTCCAGCAGCATCAGCTTGGGGTCCTGCATCAGGGCGCGGGCGATGCCGACGCGCTGGCGCTGGCCGCCTGAAAGTTCATCCGCGCGCTTGTCCACATGGTCAGACAGGCCGACCCGGTCAAGCAGATGCAGGGCGTGGTCGATGTCCTTGCGCGGGAACATGCGAAACAGGGTGCGCAGATTGCCGGTGTAGCCAAGACGCCCGGCCAGCACGTTGTCCATCACGCTCATGCGGTCGATCAGGTTGAATTCCTGAAAGATCATGCCGATGTCACGGCGCACCAAGCGCAGGTCCTTGCTCGACATCTTGGTCACGTCGTGTCCGTTGAACACGATGGATCCGGACGTCGGATTGACCAGCCGATTGATACAGCGGATCAGGGTCGATTTGCCGGCTCCGCTGGGGCCGATGATGGCGAAGAAATCATCGCCTTCGACGTCGAAGGATATTCCCTTGAGGATTTCCGGACCACGGGCGCTGTAACGCGCGCGCAGGTCTCTTACTTCCAAGACGGCCATGATGTGTCATCCAGGTCTGGTCGTTGATAGAAAAGGCATTCCGGTTCTTTCGCCCGGTTCTGCGGGAAGAGTATGCGGCGGCCGGCCCCCGACAGGGAGTAACCGGCGGAACCCGGCCGCCGCCGGGGTACAGTGTACCCTTACTTCTTCTTGCGCGCGTCCTTGGCGGCCTTCAGATCGCGGATGATGTCGTAGTCTTCCGACGTCATGGCGACGAACTTGTTGGACTTCACGTTGGCGAGGAACTTCTGAGCGCCGGGTTCCTTATCCAAACCCAGGAAGGTCTCGCGGATGTTCTTCTTGATGTCTTCACACAGCGGCTTGCGGTAGACGAAGGGATCCTGAGGGATCGGCTTGGATTCCCACAGGATGTTGACGTCATCCAGCTTGATTTCGCCCTTGTTGACCACGTTATCGAAGCGGTGGGTCGCGACGAAGGCGGCGTCGACCTTGCCCTTGTTGACGGCGACGGCCGACAACTCATGGCTGCCCGAATAGATGACCTTGCCGAAGAACTTGTCGATGTCCATGTTGACGACCTTGGAGAACACGACGCGAGGCATCAGGTTGCCCGACGTGCTGCCCGGATCGGCCAATGCCAGGGTCGAACCCTTGAGGCTGTCGATCGTGGTGAACTTGGAACCCTTCTTGGAGATCAGGGCGGCCTTGTAGCCCGGCCCTTCTTCCTGCATGTGCCCCTTCTTCTTGGCGTAGGTCGCAAACACCTCGACGTTGGGGTCCTTGGAATTGGCGATCACGTAGGTATAGGGGCCGAGCACGGCAACATCGACGAACTTGCTGAGCAGGCCTTCGACCACCGAGGCATAGGACGTGGGCATGAAGAATTGGATCTTCTTGCCCGTCATCTTGGCCATGCGGTCGGTCACGGGCTTATAGAGCTGCAGTTCAGCCACCGTTTCCTCGGTCGGAATGATGGCGAAGGTCAAGGCGTCGGGATTTTCACATTCCGCCGCCTTGGCGGCGGAAACGCCGGTGACCGTGACGGCGGCGCTCAAGGCCAGGGCCGAGAGCAAATTTCCGGCGCGGCGTTTACCGGACAGTTGTGTCCTTTGGTCGAAGTTCATTGGATGTCTCCTCATGACGTGTTGCACTCCCGTGTCCGGCGTGCCGCAACGGCGCCGCGCCGGGGATCCCCGCTTCGATGGCGGTATGGATTCTGTTTTGGATGGCGGGGTCGAAAGCGGCCCCTGAATCGGCAAGGAAGGTAAACGCGCTCGAACAGGTCGACCGTTCGTTGAACGGATGATGTGAATTCCGATCCTGCATCGAGCCCCCCTTGCCTGGGTTGCCGGTCTTTTGGCGACCGGTCACATGCATAATCGGCAATTCAAACCTATTGGGCAAATTCAAATATCGTATATAATCTATTTGGAAAAACGATGATATTTACACAGCTCAGATCCTTCCACGCCGTCGCCACCGAGAACGGCTTCACCGCCGCCTCGAAGGTGCTGAACGTGGGGCAGCCGACGTTGACCAGTCAGGTCAAGGCGCTGGAGGACATGTTCAAGGTCGAGCTGTTCCTCCGCCGCGGGCGCGGAATCGAATTGACCGAGACGGGGCGAGCCCTTCTCGCCGTGACCCGGCGCATCATGGATTTGGAAGGCCAAGCCCAGGACCTGTTGAACGCCTTCGGCGGATTCCACACGGGCACGCTGCACGTGGGCGCCGTCGGCCCCTACCATGCGACGGAAATGCTCAGCGCCTTCAGCGAGGCCTATCCGGGCATCCGCCTGGCCGTCACCGTCGGCAATTCAAGCGAGATGGTCAGGCGCCTGCTGGACTATTCCGCCGACGTCGCCGTGCTGGCCCATGTCGAGGACGACCCCCGCATCTTCGCCATGCCCTACAGCCGACATAAGGTGATCGTGTTCGCTCACAAATCGCACCCGCTGGCCAAGCGCAAAAGCATCCGCATCGAGGAATTGGAGGGTGCGCGCATGGTCTTGCGCGAAAGCGGGTCGACCACCCGCCGGGCGCTGGAGGCCGCCCTCACCCGTCATGGTGTGACCGTCAACCCGGTCATGGAGATCGGCAGCCGCGAGGCCGTATGGCTGGCCGTCGCCCGCGGTATCGGCATCGGTGTGGTATCGGATATCGAGTTCATCAAACATCCGGACCTGCGCACCATCGAGATAGAAAACGCCGACATCCACACCACGGCGCATGTGAATTGCCTGATGGAACGGCGGGATTCGCGCCTGGTCAGCGCGTTTTTCAACGTCGCCGCCGAAACCCGGAAACTGCGCCAGGGTGATCCCGCCTAAACCTTCAGCCGGCCGTAGCCATCAGATCACCGACATCCTTGGCGTCATCCAGTCCCAACACCAGATCCTTGATCCGCTTGGCCTTGTCCGCCCCCAGGATCGGGTCGGCCAGTCGATGAAACTTGGCGATCAAACGCTGTTCCTGCGCGTCCAAATCATCGGCAGGCACGCCGACATCGAAGAACTGCACCAGTGAGCGGCCGTCGGCCAGGTCGATGACGATCTCGGCCGCGTGACGGCTGTCGTGGACCTTGTCCTCGACCTCGACCTTGCGCCGCAGGGTCATCAGGTCGGGGCGGGCCGCCGTGGCGTCCGTGTAGATTTCCCGGTCGCCCGTATCGATGCCCGTCAGCGCCATGGCGATGCAGTGGCGGATCGAGAATTTCACCTGAAGTCCCGTTTCCGGTTCCGGAATATCGCAGACCTTGCGGTGGCCGGCATCGACGAAAGTACGCACGCGGGTCACTTGATCGGCGGTGAATTCATGATGCTGCTTCAATTCGCGGATCGCCTCGATCGACGAATGGGTCAGGTAGCAGGCGGCATGGTACTTGAACAAATTCTCCTCGACCGCGAAGGGGGCAGTAGCATCAGGCCGCACGGGCAGGCCGTGAAATTCCGTCGACTGGGTCTTGCCGAAGCCCTGGGCGCATTCCAGGGCGTCCGGACGGCTGGTGAACCCCCGCGCCGCCCAGCGTGCCGCCATCAGCCCGTTCATGGCCGACTTGCCCGCATGGAGCGGCTTGCACATGGTGCCGAACATGGATTTCAAACCCGCCGCCTGGGTCGCGGCGATGCCGAGCGCCATGGCCGCCCTGTCGGCATCCAGGCCCAGCAGACGGGCACAACCCGCCGCCGCGCCGAAAGTGCCGACCGTCGCCGTGGCGTGCCAGCCGTGATCGTAATGGTTCATGCCCATCATCTCGCCGATCAGGCATTCGGTCTCGTAGCCGACAATGAAGGCGTCGACCACGGCGCGGCCCGCAAGGCCCTTCTGTTCCGCCAACGCCAGAATAGCCGGCACCACAGGCACGGTCGGATGGCCGTGCAGGCGCTTGTTGACGTCGTCGTAATCAAGCGCATGGGACGCCGCCCCGTTGATCATCGCGGCGATGGTGGGCGTGACCTTTTCCTTGCGCCCGACCAGGCGTGCATTACCGCCCTCACCCGCGTCCAGGGCGTCATCAGCCAGGATCCCGATCAAGGGGTCCGTCGCCCCGGCCAGGGTCACCCCGAACCAATCGAGGATCGCGTGCTTGGCCCAACGGCGCGGGCGGTCGGTGAATTCAGTAGACGCGACCTCGGCGACCCATTGGGCAAGGTCACGGGTCGGCGTTTCGGTTGCCCCCTGCGGGGCGGTCTGATGAGTATCGGGCATGGGTTCCTCCTGCGGATGGTCTGTCTTTTGTTTTTATGCGGTCGGCCGAGCCGTTACAGGGCTTCGGTCAGGGAATCGGAAATGCGCCGCGCCGTGTCGACGGCCAGCGGCACCAGTTTTTCGTGGACGCTTTCAAGGTTCCATTGCGGCGCATAGCCGGGAATGTGCACGGCCGCCACGGCGCGCCCATCCATGCGCAGCACGGGGGCGGCGGTCGATACGTTGTGGATTTGCGACTGCTGATCGGACACGTGATAGCCAAGCCGCCGTGCCTCGGCCATCTGGGCCTTCAGGTCGGCGATGTCGGTCAGGGTATATTCGGTGATCTTGCGCAGATCCGAGGCGGCGAGCACAGCATCGGCCTCGTCCTCCGGCATATGGGCCAGCATCACCGTACCCGGCGAGGCACAGAACGCCGGCACCCGGCGCCCGGCCAGCATGGTGCCGTAACTGGCCTTGGCCTGGGGGATGCGCACCGTGTAGATGGCATCGGTGCCTTCCATCTCGCACAGGTTGACGGTGGTGTCGTAGACCTTGGACGCCTCGATCAGGATCGGCATGGCGATCTGCGCCAAGCGGTGCGACACCATGAAGGTGTAATAGAAATCGATCAACGCGATGCCCGGGCGGTACCGCCGCGTGCCCGGGTCCTTTTCCAGGTAACCCAGGGTCACCAAGGTTTCGGAAAACCGCTGCGCGGCACTTTTATCCAGGCCCGACAGTTTGCAGATTTCGCTCAGGCCCAGGTCGCGCTGACGCAATTCCGTCTGGCCCCGGCGAAACGCCTTCAGCACCTGAAAACACTTGCCGACGGAGGCCACGAAGGGCTTGCCGCGCCGGTCGGGGTCCGCCTCGGAAGGAGGGTAAGGCAGGACATCGTCAGCAAGATCGAGCATCTGGACTCCCTTGACAGTCTCAGGGCATTGCGTTGTAATCTTACAATCAGAAACTATGTATCACAATGCGATACTTTCTTCAACGCGTGTGATTCATCAAATCAATATGTAAACAGGATGCACCGGCAGCCCTCGGCCGCCGATAAGCATTCCGGGAGAACATCGTGAACGAACCCAACGTCGGGGCTTGGCAGTGCTTGGCCGGCATTCGTGTCATTGAACTGGGGTCCAGTGTGGCCGCCCCCTACGCCGCCTGGATTCTCGGGTCCATGGGCGCCGAAGTCGTGAAGATCGAACGCCCCGGCCCCGGGGATGATGCCCGCCAATGGGGTAAGATGTTCCCCGACGGCATCGGGTCCTACTTCCACGCCCTGAACCGGGAAAAGCAATCCATTACCGTGGATATGAGCAGCGCCGAGGAACGCGACTGGCTGCGTAATTACTGCATCACCGAAGCCGATGTGGTGATCCAGAATATGCGCCCGGGCACGGTCAAGAAGCACGGCCTGGACGCCGAGACCCTGCGCGCCGGCAATCCCAACCTGATCTATTGCAACCTGGGTGCGTTCGGCAACGAAGGCCCCTTGAAGGACAAGCCTGGCTATGACCCCCTGATGCAGGCCTACGGCGGCCTGATGACCATCACCGGGGAGGAAGGCCGCCCGCCGATCCGCGTCGGCACCTCGATCATCGACATGGGCACCGGCATGTGGTGCGCCATCGGCATCCTGGGCGCCTTGAAGCGCCGCGACGACACGGGCACCGGCTGCACCGTCGACGCGTCCCTGTACGAAACCGCCGTCGGCTGGATGAATAACGCCGTCGCCTCGGCCGCCGTCGACCCCAAGAACCCGGCCCGCGAAGGCTCCGGAGCCCGCGGCATGGCGCCCTATCAGGCCTATGAATGTTCTGACGGCTATCTGATCATCGCCGCCCCCAACGACCGCCTGTTCGAACGCCTGTCCAAGGTCCTGGGGCATCCCGAATGGCCGGAAGATCCGCGCTTCGACACCAATCAGAACCGCTACGCCAATCTGGCCGAACTGAACGCCCTGATCGAGCCCGTGGTCATCACCCGGACCCGCGCCGACTGGCAGCAGGCCCTGGACGAGGCGGGCATCCCCTCGGCCCCGGTGCAGCAGACCCTGGAAATGATGGCCGACCCGCAGACCGAAGCCCTCGGCATTCTGCAGACGGCCATGGGCGGCGGACCCCGTCTGGTCGGCCTGCCCCTCAGTTTCGACGGCACACGCCCGCCGATCCGGAAATCGGCGCCCACCGTCGGCCAGCACAACGACGCCATAAAAAGGAAGAACCAGTGATGCGGATGGATTACGAAACCTACAACCTGGAGCGCGTCGGCGAGAACGGGCACATCCTGATCGTGATGATGGACCGCCCCGAGGTCCGCAACGCCAAGAACACCAAGATGGGCCTGGAACAGATCGAAATCTTCGAAGGCCTGTACCGCGACACCGAGGACGTGCGCGTCGTGATCTACACCGGGCGCGGCGACAAGGCGTTCTGCGCCGGCGGCGACCTGAAAGAACGCAACGGCATGACCAACCACGAATGGCAGGTCCAGCACCGCATCTTCGAACAGGGGGTGATGGCCATGCGCAGTTGCCCAGTGCCGGTGATCGGCGCGGTCAACGGAGCCGCCTACGGCGGCGGCTGCGAGACGGCGCTGACCTGCGATTTCGTCTATGCCGCCAGCCACGCCAAATTCGCCCTGACCGAGGTCACCTTGGGCATCATGCCGGGGGCCATGGGCACGATCAACCTGCCCAACGCGGTCGGCGAGCGGCGGGCCAAGGAAATCGTCATGACCGGCCTGCCGTTCACGGCCCAGCAAGCCTGTGACTGGGGCCTGGTCAACAAGGTGTGCGAACCGGAAAAGCTGATGGAGGAAACCATCGCGACGGCGGAACGCATCGCCGGCAATGCGCCGCTGTCGATCCGTGCCGCCAAACGCTCGACCTCGATCGCCACGCAGGTCGACCGCATGTCGGGCTACCAGTTCGAACTTCAGGCCTACAACCGCCTGGTCGGCACCGACGACCGCATGGAAGGCGTCGCCGCCTTCAACGAAAAACGCAAGGCCCAGTTCAAGGGCTCCTGACACAGTCACCGCACGAAGATAAGGAGACCACCATGAAACGCGATATCGACGTCCTGGTCAGCGAAGTCGGCCCCCGCGACGGTCTGCAGAGCATCCAGACAGTTTTCACCACCGACGGCAAGATGGAATGGATCCGCAGCGAGGCCGCCGCCGGCGTGCCGCAGATGCAGGTCGGATCGTTCGTCAACCCGAAGCTTTTGCCGCAGATGGCGGATTCAGCGGAAATCGTCGCCCAATCGATCCTGATCGACGGCCTGACCGTCTCGGCCCTGGTGCCGAACATGAAGGGGGCCGTGAACGGCCTGGCCGCCGGCGCCCATCAGATCGGCGTCGTCATGTCGGTCTCGGAGGAGCATAACCAAGCCAACATCCGCCGCTCGGTGCAGGAATCCCTCGACGGCTTCGCCGAGATCGTCGCCTATCGGAACGAACATCCGGAATATAAGGACCAGATCATCTCCGGCGGCATGGCAACCTGCTTCGGCTGCACGATCTCCGGCCCGGTGCCGGTCAAGGACGTCATGAAGGTCGCCGAAGGCCTGATGGAACGCGGCGCCCAGCGCCTGAACGTCGCTGACACGGTCGGCTATGCCAATCCCAAGCAGGTCCGCGACCTGTTCACGGAACTGTACCGCACGGTCGGCAAGGACGTGCCCGTGGGCGCGCATTTCCACGACACGCGCGGCCTCGGCCTGGCCAACGTGTTCGCGGCGCTCGACGCCGGGGTGCGGGAATTTGATTCCTGCCTGGGCGGCCTGGGCGGCTGCCCCTATGCGCCGGGTGCCAGCGGCAACATCGTGACCGAGGACCTTGTGTTCATGTTGGAAGCGCAAGGCATGAAGACGGGCGTCGATCTCGACGGCCTGTTGCAGGCCCGCGAGATCATGGAACGCCAGTTGAAGGGCGAACCCGTGCACGGCACCTACATCAATGCCGGCCCGCCCAAGGGCTTCACGCCCGCCTCGCACGCCGCCTGACCCTGCATTCAAGGACGAACACATGACCGCCGAACTGAACATCCCGTTAGAGGTCGACTATCCGGAAATCCGCGAGCAGGTCGCCAAGGTCTGCGCCGACTTTCCCGGTGAATACTGGCACAAGCTGGAAGACCAGCCGCCGTCGGGCAGCTATCCGACCGAATTCATCGAGGCGCTGACCGCGTCCGGTTACCTCGCCGCCCTGATCCCCGAGGAATACGGCGGCGCGGGCCTGCCCGTGCGCGGCGGTGCCGTGATTCTGGAGACCATCAATTCGTCCGGCTGCTCGGCCTCGCCGGGCCATGCCCAGATGTACACCATGGGCACGATCCTGCGGCACGGCTCGAAAGAGCAAAAAGAGCACTTCCTGCCCAAGATCGCGACCGGCGAACTGCGCCTGCAGGCGTTCGGCGTGACGGAGCCGACCACCGGATCCGACACCACGCAGTTGAAAACCCGCGCCGACAAGCAGGGCAACGGTTACGTCATCAACGGCCAGAAGGTCTGGACGTCCCGCGCCGCCCATTCCGACCTGATGCTGCTGTTGGCCCGCACGACCCCCGCCGACAAGGTGGAAAAGCGCACGGACGGCATTTCGACCTTCCTGATCGACCTCAAGGAAGCGCAGAAGCACGGCTGTGAAATCCGCCCCATCGACGCCATGGTCAACCACAACACCTGCGAGGTGTTCTTCGACAACGTGCCGATCCCGGGCGATTCCCTGATCGGCGAAGAAGGCAAGGGCTTCAAGTACATCCTGGACGGGATGAACGCCGAACGCTGCCTGACCGCGTCGGAAGCCATCGGCAACGGCCGCTATTTCATCGAAAAGGCCGTCGCTTACGCCAACGAACGCATCGTGTTCAAGCGGCCCATCGGGCAGAACCAGGGCATCCAGTTCCCCATCGCCAAGGCCTATGCGGACATCGAAGCCGCCGACCTGATGGTGCGCAAGGCGACGGCCATGTTCGACGCCGGCCTGCCCTGCGGCGCGGAAGCCAACATGGCACGGCTGCTGTCGGCGCAGTCGGCCTGGGACGCCGGCGAAGCCTGCTTCACCACGCACGGTGGTTTTGCCTTTGCCCGCGAATATCACATCGAACGCAAATGGCGCGAGGCGCGACTCGCCCGAACGGCGCCTATTTCGCCGAACCTGATCCTCAGCTATCTCGCGCAGCATGTGCTGGGGTTGCCCAGGTCCTATTAGACTCCGGTCATAATTAGACCAAAGGCAACTAGATCAACTTCCCTGTTGCTACTTCCCGCCGGTCCCTTTGGGGCCGGCGGGCTTTTTTTTGGGCACCGCGCTTTCAAGATCGGGAAATAGCTCATCTTCAAACTCTCGGACCTGGGTACGGAGAAAATCAGCAAGCTCTCCGTCCCCGAATGCTTTCGCGGCGAAGTTTGCTGATATCAATCCTCGAAAGAAATAATTCACCAAGTCATGCCCATGTTCGTTGACCCGGTCCAAATCTGGAAATCCGAAGACATGAAACCTAGGGGGATTACCTCCGTACAATTCCAACGCATGTACGCCTGCAGAGTGAACGTAACCTGAGTAAATTTTGTGTAGAGTATTAGAAATATTTGCCGCTATTTGGTTATCGACACCATCAGGCAAAAATCGAGAAACATAATTTTGAATTTTCTTTCTCGGAACTCGATTGCGCTTTTGCGATGAGGCAACTGCATCACCGGGCACATCGAACTCCTCTTGAAAAAACTCCTTCAGATACCGTTCGTGCAGCGGTGTTACGGTATCGTTAGTCAATGACAGCGTAAGAAACGCAATATCCTCGTCCAGTTCGTCAAGCATGCGATGGAGAGCCCCCTGTTCTTGAAGTAGTCGCTGCTCCCAAAGAACAAACGCTGCGACCTGACTACTAACCCGTCGCGCAAGCTTAAGGATGATCGCTTGATGAACCGATTTTTCCTCGTACCGAAAGACGAAACCGTCCAAATACGCAATACGCCGTGGTGGAGCGATTTGCTTGTTAAGCCGCTCAAGGCATTGAGCCATTGACTTGATTGAGGTCGCGCAAAAAGGCCCGATCTCTTGAGCCATGCGATCGCAAACTTCATGCATGTTCACCACCGATCAAAGTTGGTGCTGACAGAACAGTAATTCGGCGCGGTTCATTATCCACCAATATTTATTGTGCGCCCGCGAACGAATCACGGGCATGGGGATGCGTGTTGGTATAACATTCATCAGGTTCCGCGGCGGCGCGGGCCCTTGACCTCCATATGAAACGGCGCGATCCCGGCCATGAGCATTCACATCGCCCTGCACCACCGGACTTCCTACATCTACGACCGCAAGGTCGAAATGGGACCACAGGTGATCCGCCTGCGACCGGCGCCGCATGCGCGCACGCCGGTGCTCAGCTATGCGCTCAAGATCGAGCCCGAGGGCTATTTCATCAACTGGCAGCAGGACCCCCACGGCAACTATCAAGCCCGCGTCGTTTATCCAGACCCGGTCGAGAAGTTCGAGGTCACGGTCGATCTGGTCGCCGACATGTCGGTGCAGAACCCCTTTGACTTCTTTTTGGAGCCCGATGCGGAGGAACTGCCCTTCGCTTACGATCCGGCGCTGAAGGAAGAGCTGGAACCCTATCTGAAGCCCGAGCCCGCCGGACCGCTGCTGCGGGCCTGGCTGGACAAACTGCCCAAACAGGAAGGCCGCACGGTCGAATATCTGGTCGCCCTGAACCAGCGCCTGCAAACGGAAATCGAATACCTGATCCGCATGGAGCCGGGCGTGCAGACCTGCGAGGAAACCCTGTCCAGCGGCCGCGGGTCATGCCGCGACACGGGCTGGCTGCTGGTCGAAATCCTGCGCCACATGGGCTTTGCCGCGCGCTTCGTGTCGGGCTATCTGATTCAGTTGAAACCGGATGTGAAGTCCCTGGACGGGCCGTCGGGGTCGGAGGTCGATTTCACCGACCTGCATGCCTGGACCGAGGTCTACCTGCCGGGTGCGGGTTGGATCGGCTTCGATCCCACGTCGGGCCTGTTGACCGGCGAGGGGCATATCCCCCTGGCAGCGACGCCGCGCCCCAGAAGCGCCGCCCCCATCTCCGGCGCCGTGGGGCCCAGCGAGGTCGACTTCGATTTCGACATGCTGATCACCCGCATCGCCGAAAGCCCCAGGGTGACCAAGCCCTACACGGAAGAGCAGTGGCAGGCGATCGACGCCCTGGGCGACGAAATCGACAAGCAGTTGATCAAACGCGACGTGCGCCTGACCCTGGGCGGGGAGCCGACCTTCGTGTCCATCGATCATGTCGACGCCGACGAATGGAACACCGCCGCCACGGGCAAGACCAAGCGCCCCTTGGGCGACGACCTGATCCGCCGCCTGCGCGACAAATACGCGCCCGACGGCCTGCTGCATTTCGGCCAGGGCAAGTGGTATCCGGGGGAGCCCCTGCCGCGCTGGGCCTTCGCCCTCTACTGGCGGCGCGACGGGGTGCCGATCTGGCGCGACCAAGCCGCCTTCGCCCGGGAAGTCGACGACCACAAGCCGGACATCAAGACCGCCGAGACCTTCGCCCGCGGCATCGCCGAACGCCTGGACGTGTCACCCGACGCCGCGATCCCCGCCTATGAAGATCCCTGGCATTTCATGGAGCAGGAACGCCGCCTGCCGGAAAACGTGACCCTGGAGGATTCCAAACTCGACGATCCGCTGGAGCGCGAACGCCTGAGCAAGGTGTTCTCACGCGGGCTGTCGAAGCCGACAGGCTATGTCCTGCCGGTGCAGCGCTGGAATGCGCGGGCCAGCAATCGGCGCTGGTACAGCGAGCCCTGGTCGACGCGCACGGACCGTCTGGTGCTGATACCGGGCGATTCCCCCGTGGGCTATCGCCTGCCGCTGGATTCCCTGCCCCATGTCCGGTCCGTGGATTATCCCTATATCGTCCCCGCCGACCCGTTCGACGAACGCGGCGATCTGCCCAGCCCCGACGCCGCGCGCCAACCGTACCTGCAAGGATCGGAACATCCGGGCAGCGGCCGCCAGACCATTTCCGAACAGTCCGTGACCGGCGCCAAGGGCCGGGTCCGCGCGGCCATGACCATCGAGCCCCGTGACGGTCGCATTTGCGTGTTCATGCCGCCCACGGAAACCCTGGAAGACTACCTGGACCTGATCGCCGCCATCGAGGATGCGACCGCGGAAACCGGTATGCCCGTGCATATCGAAGGCTACGCCCCACCCAACGACCCGCGCCTGAACGTGATCAAGGTGACACCGGACCCCGGGGTCCTGGAAATCAACATCAAGCCGGCGGAAAGCTGGCGCGAGATGGTCGAGAGCACGGAAACACTTTACGAAGAAGCCCGGCTCAGCCGCCTGGGCACGGAAAAGTTCATGCTGGACGGCCGCCACACGGGCACCGGCGGCGGCAACCACGTGGTCGCCGGCGGACCGACGGCCGAGGACAGCCCGTTCCTGCGCCGCCCGGACCTGCTGAAAAGCCTGGTCACCTATTGGCAGCACCATCCGAGCTTATCCTACCTGTTTTCCGGCATGTTCGTCGGTCCGACCAGCCAGGCACCGCGCATCGACGAGGCCCGCCATGACAGCCTGTACGAGCTGGAAATCGCGCTCGCCCAGATTCCGGAAAAGGGCACGGAGTGTCCGCCCTGGCTGATCGACCGCACCCTGCGCAACCTGTTGATCGACGTGTCCGGCAACACCCACCGCACGGAAATCTGCATCGACAAGCTGTATTCGCCGGACGGGCCCACGGGCCGCCTGGGCCTGGTTGAATTCCGCGCCTTTGAAATGCCGCCCCATGCGCGCATGAGCCTGACGCAACAACTCTTGCTCCGCGCCCTGATCGCGCGGTTCTGGGACACGCCCTACTCGGGGCCGCTGGTGCGCTGGGGCACACAGTTGCACGACCGCTTCATGCTGCCCCATTCCGTCTGGGCCGATTTCGAAAACGTCATCGCCGACATGAATGCCCAGGGATATGCCTTCGACGCCGCCTGGTTCGCACCGCATTTCGAATTCCGCTTCCCGCGCTACGGCGCCGTGCAGTACGAGCAGATGGAGATCGAACTGCGCCAGGCGCTGGAACCCTGGCACGTAATGGGCGAGGAAGGAGCCGCCGGCGGCACCGTGCGTTTCGTCGATTCGTCAGTCGAACGCCTGCAGGTGCGGATCACCGGCATGACCGGCGGACGTTTCCGCATCGCCTGCAACGGCTATGAAGTTCCCCTGACATCCACCGGCAAGGCGGGCGAGTTCTTTGCCGGCGTCCGGTTCCGCGCCTGGAAGCCCGCATCGGCGCTGCATCCGGGCGTGGACGTCGACGCGCCCCTGGTGTTTGACCTTTACGATACCTGGACCGGCCGCGCCGTGGCCGGCTGCACCTATCATGTGGCGCACCCCGGCGGGCGCAACTTCGAACATTTCCCGGTCAACGCCTACGAGGCGGAAAGCCGGCGTCTGGCCCGGTTCGAGGAAATCGGCCATACCGCCGGGCCTTCCGGCGCGCCGAAACGCCGCGACAATGACGAATTTCCCATGACCCTCGACCTGCGCCGCGCGAAAACGGTGCACTAGACCGGGAAGCCTCCCTTTCAGACTGGATTCATCTTGATCAAACAACGCACTAGCGGTGGGCGCGGCGATCTCCTATCCTCGCTCCTCCAATATGGCTATGGGCCCGGTCGGGCGTGGAGCATCGCGTGAGCCGCAGCAATCCGGCAAAGAACGGCACCTCGCCAGGCGTTTTCCTGGCCGACGACTATGCCCCCTTTTCGGGCGTCTATGACGAGATGATGGACGCCCAGGCGGGCGTGCGCCCCCATTGGCGCAATTTCCTGGAAAGCCTGGGGCGGTTTAGCGATCAGGAACTACAGGATCGCTGGGACACGGCGCAGCGTCTGGTTCGGGAAAACGGCACCACCTACAACATCTACGACGACACCGGGGAATCGACCCGGCCCTGGCGCATGGACCCGATCCCCTTCCTGATCGGGGCCGAGGAATGGAAGGCCTTGGAAGCCGGGCTGATTCAGCGCGCCAAGCTGCTGAACGCCATCGTCCACGACATCTACGGCGATCAGACCCTGCTGCAACGCAATTTGTTGCCGTCGTCCCTGGTCTACGGCAACCCGGCATTCATGCGCCCCATGCGCGGCATCAACCCGCCGGGCGGCGTGCATCTTCATTTCATGGCCTTCGACCTGGCGCGCGCCGCCGATCAACGCTGGTGGGTCTTAAGCGACCGTACCCAGGCGCCGTCGGGCGCCGGTTACGCCCTTGAAAACCGCATCGTTCTGGCACGCACCCTGCCGGACATCTTCCGTTCCGCACAGGTCCATCGCCTGGCCGGGTTCTTCCAGGCGCTGAGTGACAACCTGATCAACCTGTCGGGCCGGGACGACCCGCTTGCCGTGCTGTTGACGCCGGGGCCGCACAACGAAACCTATTTCGAACACGCCTATCTTGCGCGTTACCTGGGCTTTCCCCTGGTCGAGGGCGCCGACCTGACCGTGCGCGACAACCATGTCTTTCTGAAAACCCTGAACGGCCTGAAGCGAGTCGACCTGATCCTGCGCCGCGTCGACAGCGATTTCTGCGACCCGCTGGAGTTGCGCAACGATTCTCTTCTCGGCGTTGCCGGCTTGGTTGCCGCCGTGCGCGCCGGCAACGTGGTCGTCGCCAACTCGTTGGGGTCGGGCGTCGTCGAATGCGAAGCCTTGATGAGCTTCTATCCGGGCCTCTGCCGCGAACTCCTGGGCGAGGAATTGAAGGTCCCATCCCTGGCGACATGGTGGTGCGGCCAGGAGCAAGAGCGGGAATACGTCGGCCAGCACCTGGATGACCTGGTGCTGCGCCCGACGTTCTCCAATTCCTCGATCCTCAACAACCGCAACGGCGCGTTGCTGCCCGGTCAGGCCTCGGGCGAGCGACGGCAAGAGATCATCAACCTGCTCGGTCGCCGTGGGTATCAATACTTCGGGCAGGAAACCCTGACGCTCTCGACCACCCCCGGCTGGTCCGATGCCGGGATCGAGCCCCGACCGGTCGTGCTGCGTGTCTACGTCTGCGCCGACGGCGACAGTTACCGGGTCATGCCCGGCGGGCTGACGCGGACAGCCGACAGCGTCGCCGCCCAGGCCGTGACCATGCAGCAAGGCGATGCGTCGAAGGATACCTGGGTGCTGTCCGACGGCCCGGTCTCGACCTTCACGCGATTGACCGCGCCCGACCAGGCGGTGACGCTCCGGCGTTCGGGCTCGGACCTGCCATCCCGGGTGGCCGATAACCTGTTCTGGCTCGGCCGTTATGCGGAACGTACGGAAAGCTCGGTCCGCCTGATGCGCGCCCTGATCCTGCGCTTCGCCGGTGAAGCCGGTGCCGGCGACGACCCCCAGACCCTGACCCGCCTGACCAACATCCTGGTCGATTTGGATTATCTGAACCGGCGCACGGCGCAAAAAGCGGCTGCCGGCGGCATCCGCGCGGTCGAGCGCGAGATGGCGATGATCCTGTTCGACCGGGGGCGGGCCAACGGCCTGTTGAATTTGCTGGGCAACCTGCAGCGCACCGCATCCCTGGTGCGCGAACGGCTGTCCACGGATTCCTGGCGCGTGCTGAACGGCCTGCACCAGCGCGCCGTGGGTCAGGCCGCGATGATCCGGCTCGACGTGTCAGCGGCGCTGGCGCTGCTCAACCATATTCTGGAAGAGCTTTCAGCCTTCAGCGGCATGCAGATGGAAAACATGACCCGCTCGCTCGGCTGGCGGCTGCTGGACACAGGACGGCGGGTCGACCGCACGACCCATACGGCCAAGCTGATCCGCGAACTGGTGGTCGACGGCAACCCGGCCGAGGAAGGCCGCCTGGACCTGCTGCTCGAATTGGGCGACAGCTCCATGACTTACCGCACACGCTATCTTTCGACCGTGCAGTTGCCGGCGGTGGTTGACCTGCTGTTGGCCGACGATACCAACCCCCGGTCCCTCGCCTTCCAAGTCGCGACCCTGGGCGAACACATCCGCCATTTCCCCCATGATGAGGAAAGCGCCACCTTGCCGCGCGAGGAATATCTGGTTCAGTCCATGTACAGCCAGATTCGCCTGGCCGACGTGATGGAACTCTGCAATCAGCGTAACAAACGCGGCCAGCGCAATGAACTGGCCCAGTTCCTGGATCAGATCGCCAATCAGACTCTGGAAATGTCAAACGCGATTGCCCGCAAATACTTCAGCCATGTTCTGCCAACCCGCAGTACCTCCGCCGGGGGGATGGTGCCATGAGTGTCAGGCCGTGATCTACGACATCAGCCATCAGACGACGATCACCTACGCTTTCGATGTGGCGCTGTCCCAACACCTGCTTCATCTGGCGCCGCGCCCCTGCCCCCACCAGGTCACCCACCACCACGCCCTGATCATCGAACCGGCACCGACCCTGTCCAAGAACGATATGGATTTCTTCGGCAATCCGACGACATATCTGACGATCGAGGAGCCCCATCGCAAGCTTTCGATCACGTCGACCTGCCAGGTCGAAATCCATGCTCTGCCCGCCCCCGCCCCGGCCAATACCGCGCCCTGGGAAGATGTCGCCGGATACCTGACCAACCAATCGGATCCGGTCTGCCTGGACGCCAGCCAATACGTGTTCGAAAGCCCGTTCACCATGTCGGCCCAGGCCGAAGCCTTTGCCCAGGAGTCCTTTCCGCCGGGACGCCCGGTGCTGGAAGGAGCGCTGGACCTGATGGCGCGCATCTTCACGGGCTTCAAGTACGAAGGCGGCGTGACCGACATCTCGACCCCGATCGATCGGGTGCTCGCCGACAAGCGCGGCGTGTGCCAGGACTTCGCCCATTTGCAGATCGCCTGCCTGCGGGCCATGGGCCTGCCGGCGCGGTATGTCTCGGGGTACCTACGCACCCATCCGCCGGAAGGCCAGGAACGCAAGATCGGTGCCGACGCATCGCACGCCTGGCTGGCCGTCTGGGTGCCCGAGCACGGCTGGGTCGACCTGGACCCGACCAACAACCTGATGCCGGGGGACGAACACATCACCGTCGCCTGGGGCCGCGATTACGGCGACGTCAGCCCGATCAACGGCATGGTGCTGGGCGGTGGCGAGCACAAGGTCGCCGTCGCCGTGGACGTGGCGCCGGTCAGCGAACCGGCCGAGGCATAAGTCCGACCGCCGGCACAGGGCCCAGAATCAAACCACCGAGGGGGAGACAATCCGATGAGATCCGACATGGTTCGCATGGCGGTCACGGGCTTGGCGCTTGTTGCCATCACCGGGGCAGCCGCCGCCGGGGATATCAAGGGCGCCTATCAGGCCGGCGACGGGAAAATTCATGTCGAACCCCTACTTACCGGGCCGACGAAGACCGTTGTCGGCGAAGACGTCCGCTATCCGGGCGGCCTGCCCGCCGAGGTCACGGCGGCAGTCGTTACTCTGCCGCCCGGCAAGAAGACGGGCTGGCACCGCCACGGCGCACCTCTGTTCGGCTATATCCTGTCCGGTCAATTGCAGGTCGACTACGGCGACAAAGGGGTCCGCACCTATGCCGCCGGCGACGGCTTGATGGAAGCCATGGACCAGCGGCATCAGGGCGTCAACGCAGGCAGCGAACCCGTGCGGTTGCTGGTCCTCTACATGGGTGCCGACGGCCTGAAAAACGTCATTCCCGACTGAGCGCCCGCGACGGCCGCGTGGGTTACGACCATGCCGTTTCGGCGGCGACGTTGCGTCCGGCGATCCGCCCGAAGGCCAGGCACTCGCCGATATTGCCCGTGCCCTGATAGAGATAGCTGAAGATCGATCCCAGTTCGCCCGCACTGTAGAGCCGGGGAATGGGTGTGCCGTCCGGGCGCAGGATCTTGGCTTCCTCGTTGCGCCGGGGGCCGCCCTGGGTATTGATCATCGAAGGCGACAACTCCATCGCGTAAAACGGTCCCTTGGCCAGCGGTGACAACATCAGCTCGCGCCCGAAATCCGTATCTTCCCCGGCCGCCACCTGCGTGTTCCAGCGTGCCACCGTGGCAGCGAGCGCCTCTGCATCCAGGCCGATTATCCGCGCAAGCTCCTCAATGGTCTCGCCCTTCTTGATCCAACCCTTTTCCAGTTCGGCGGAGTTGTCGTCGCTCCAGTCATAGCGGGAGATAATCGGCGTCCAGCCCCGGTTGGGGTTCTTGTTATAGAGGGGTGCGGCCGACATCATGTCCTGGTCGAACACCATGTACATGGGCGTCGGCACATGCATCGGCGACCACACGCCGTTGATCGGCACCTTGCCATGGCGATGCTTGAATTTCTCGTCGTAGAATCGCCGGCCGTCCGGGCCGACGATAATCATGCCGCCGGGATATTCCTTGGCGAAATGCAGGGCCTGGATCGAGAAGGTGGCGGGATACTCCGGCACCTTGAGGGCCATGGACGGCCCCGCGAAGTTATTCATGTGCCACAGGTCGGCACCGACCGAGAGTGCCATGGAGATGCCGTCGCCTTCGTTGTAGGGGGTCCCCGATGGATAGCAACGGGGCACACCCGGCAGGTAGTTGCGGATCATTTCCTGGTTGTTTTCGAACCCGCCGCAGGTCAGCACCACGCCGCGCCGCGCCTTGATGAGCACGGACTTACCGTCTTTCTCCGCGCGCACGCCCAGAATTTCCCGGGTATCGCCATCCTGGATCAATTCCCGGCCCGGCGTTTCGTAAAGGACCGGAATGTCCCGTTCCGCAACGAAGCTTTCGAACCGCTTCCAGGTGAAGGAATAGCCGTAGGTCGGGCCATCGTGGAATTTGTGGACGCAGGTAGCACCCGGCAGTTCCGGGTATTCGATGCCTTCCGGCTGATGCTGGTGTTCCTGGGGGTCGCCGCCCAGGTCACGAACCCAATCGTTGTTCAGGCACATTTCCTGCGCCCAGGTGCGGATCATTGCATCCGGCACCTTGTAGGGCCCGCAAAGGGCTTCCAGATAGGTCGCCGCCTGTTCCGCGTCCGACGTGTTCAGATATCCCTGGGCCGCGATGCGCGTGTTGCCGCCGTGAAGTCCCTCGGGCGCCTTTTCCAGGATCAGGACCTCCGCCCCCAGATCATGCGCCGTCACCGCCGCCGCCACGCCCGCGCCGCCGAAGCCCAGAACAACGACGTCCGTTTCCCTATCCCATTTATAAGGTTTCAAGATTGGTCCTCAAATTTCCGATTGATGGTCTTGGATGGATCGGCAGGACACAGACACGCCCCGCCGCGGACGGCTTCCCACCCGCGGCTCTAGGCTACAAGACCTTGCGCCGAATTTACAGCTTGCGACAAACGTAGACCGGTGACGTCCAGGCCCGCGTGCCGTCTTCCTGCGTCAGGCGGATAAAGATGGCGTTGTCCCGGTCATCCTTAAGGTCGATGTTGCGCGAGAACGACATTTTGCGGTGCGGGTTTTCCTCCGGCAGGCGGAAGATCTTGAGGAACCGGGGCAGAATACCCGACTTGTCGAACATCTCGTCCTCCAGGCCGATTTCCTCCAGCGGCACGCCGCATTGCACCAGCGGCGTTTCGATCTGGAGCGTGCCGCCCCAGGCGTCCTTCAGCCAAACGTCGAAACCGGCGAAGTTGCCCGTGGTCAGGGACATCCATTTGAGCGCCGTATCCGACGTCTGTTCCAGAACCTTTTCCGGATTGAAGAAGTTGAAGGCCTGGGCGCGGACGATCTCGTTGTCCTGGACGTGGGCCGTGCCGTCCCAGATAACCTGGCGGAAACGGCCGCGGTATTCGGCCCCTTCCCAATGGACGCGGATGCGCCCGCCCAAGTCTTCCTGGCCGTATGGTCGGACGGTTTCGATCAATTCTCTGCCGTTGAAGATATCGACCCGCTCAATCGGGCTGGCGCCCTGGATATCGACATCCAGCCGTACACCACCGTCCGGCAGATGGACGATGTCGCCCATCATGGCCTCGCTGGCTTCATGACCATTGGGTGGCGTCGGATAATCAAGCGCCGGATCGTCATGATAGAGCGTAGCCGGCGCGTCGAACCGCGCCTTCACGTCGATCACCATGCGGCCGCCATGGCCGCCGGTGGTGGCGTAATGATGACGTTTGCGGATGCAATCGAACAGGGAATCCCGCGAAAGGTCGGGCATCAGCATGCAGGTCAGGCCACCGACGGCACCAAACAGCGACGCGCCGGGATAGCTTGCCCCCGGCCGCCCCTTGTGGCCGTCGGAATTGGCGACAATGCCCGTGCGATAGCCCATGTCGAGGGCATCCTCGACCAGCCACTCAAACGTGCCCCAGGAGGAATGGATCTCCATGGATTTCTCGAACCGGCCGTCATGGGCCATCTTCACGTCGGCATAGCGCCCGCCGCAATGGGCGTAGGATACGACGTCCCATTCCTCGTCACGGGCCAGGGCTTCAAAGAGTTCGCCCGCCGTGTTGCAGTCCGTGGACAGGTCCGACTTGTCCTCGATCAGGGCATGGGACGAGCGGCGAATGACCCGGTCCTTGGAGGGGTAGAACATATTGCGATCACCGCCCAAGGCCGTGTTGCCCGACCATTCATATCCAAGCGGCGTCAGGAATTTGCCGGGTTCGTCGAATTCCTCGCACAGCTTGTCGAGATGGGACCAGAAACCCTTGGTGATCTGAAAATCGTTGCCTTGGTGGCCGGCGGCATCGACGAAGGCGCGGTCACGGGCGAATTCGAAGAAAGCCCGCGCAGAACCGGTGCCGATGGTTTCCTCGGACTGGCCGTGCAGGTCGACCCAATAGGGTTTGAGTTCCAGGTCCTTTTGAATGCACAGCGGGTTGGCGCGGAAAACTTCCGTTCCCGAGGCATCCTCGAACCAGATATCGACCGGGCCCGGGGCATCGACGCTCAATCCCTCGACGATGGTGGCGAAGGCGCCGGGCGCCAAAGTCACGCTGTCGGGCAGGCCGTTGACCGGGCGGGAGCTCTTGACTTTAAAGGTCACGTCGCACTGATCCGACGGATTGCCCCAGATGTCCTCGCCCTTGATCTTCAAGTCAAATATCTCGCCGAGGCAGCGCGCGGTCGGCACCACGGCGGCAAAGGTCGCGGGCTTGCCCGGAACGATGCGGATGACCGGCTGAACCGGCAGCGCCTGATAGTTTGCGGTGGCGATGGGGTCGACCAGAACGCGGAATTCAAGGCTGTCCTCGCAGAAGGTCTGCAGGCGCATGCCCTGCGATCCGCCCGAGGTTTCGCCGAAGGTGATGGTGATGGTGTCACCTTCCTTCATGAAGCCCTTAACCACCTTAATATAAAGTGCCCGGTCCCACGGGCGCACGTTGCCCTTGGGATCGTAGCGGGTTTCCAGCACGGCGTTGTTGGAAGCGACGACCGTGGTGTAGTTGCGCCACTTGGGGTCATCGAACTGCGGGCGACTCTGGTCCGAGGCAAAACGGAAACAGACGCGCATGGAGGCACTGTCGTCCATGCCGTACTTGCCGCAGGTATAAACCAGCGTGAAGGTTTGCCAAGATCCGGCTTCAAATGCACCGGACGGCGTCAGCACCGCGTGGCCGAGTTCATCGGGCGCGATCGGCGCCTCGATGGTTGAACTTGAATTGAGCGCACCCTGTCCGCCGTCATCCTGCTGGTCGAGCATTTTGTCCTCTCCTGGACCTATGTCCCATTGTTTTGTCTTAATTAGCGTCGTTTGGTGAAACGAGCTACGGCAAGTGATTGCCAACCTACCCATGAAAACTATATCGTAATTCGGGAAGGCACTATATCGGGGGAAATTTCGAAAAACTATATAGGAATATCGGTTTTTTCCCGATAGTCTTCATACCTGTGATGCTAGGGACGAATAGACAACAAGACACTCCGCCCTTCTGCACCGCAAATCCCAGGTGGTTGGGATGCGGGATCAGGCACGGCAGTGAACGTCCCTACCGACCGGACAACGAGGTTCGGCGGGCATAACGCGGCATCGAAACCCGTTTCATGACAGACCACGCATCGTCATTAGGGAGGACGAATACCATGACTAACAGAAGCTTTACACGCAAGGCCGCGACCGCGGCCGTCTGCGGCGCTGTCGCACTGGCCTTTACGGCCGGCAGCGTCACCCCGGCCAAGGCCGAAACGGACACCGTCCGTTTCGCACAGCAGTTCGGCCTGCTTTACCTGCCCCAGCATGTGGTCGTCGATCACAAGATGATCGAAACCTGCGCCAAGAATGCCGGCCTGGGCGACGTCAAAATCACCATGAACCGCTTCTCGGGCGGTGCCGCCGTTAACCAGGCACTTCTGTCCAATAACGTCGACTTCGCTGCCGGCGGCGTCGGCCCGCTGCTCAAGCTTTGGGACAAGACCAAAGGCCGCATCAACGTCAAGGCCATCGGGACCTTGTCGGCCATGCCGCTGAAGCTGAATACCAACGATCCCAAGGTCAATAAGCTTGAAGACTATGTCGGCCTGACCGATCACAAGATCGCCACGCCGTCGGTGAAGGTGTCGATCCAGGCGGTGGTCCTGCAGATGGCCGCAGCCAAGAAGTGGGGCCCGGAAGAGGCGTTCAAACTGGATGACATCACCGTGTCCATGAAGCACCCGTCCGCCGCCGCTGCCCTTTTGGCCGGTGGACAGGCTGTGAAAAGCCATTTCGCCACCCTGCCGACGTCCTACCAGGAAGTGAAAAGCGGCAAGGTCCGCACGGTCATGACCTCCTATGACGTGCTGGGCGGTGAGCATTCCACGGTCCTGCTTTACAACACCGAGAAGTGGAAGAACGACAACCCCAAACTGTTCAAGTGCGTCGGCGATTCCTTCCGCGCCGCCGCCAAATGGATCAACGAGGACACGGACCGCGCCGCTGCGCTGTTCCACAAGTTCACCAAGTCCAAGCTTCCGCTTGAAGACGTCAAGGCGATGATCAAAGACAAGAGCGAAATGCATTATTCCATCGCGCCCAGCCGGACCATGGAATTTGCCAAGTTCATGCATTCCATCGGCTCGATCAAGAACATGCCTGCCGACTGGAAAGAATACTTCTGGGAAAACAACTACGATCTGAGCGGTAGCTAGAACATGACTCAAGGCGCCCACACCGCGGCGGGGAACTCCCCCGCCGCGGCCGCCGTTGACCCCCTCTTGGATGTCGACGGCGTCACCCTTCAGTATAAAACCAAGGAACACTTGATCACGGCGACCTACCGTGTCGGCTTCAAGGTTTATCCCGCTGACCGTTTTGTCCTGCTCGGCCCGTCGGGCTGCGGCAAGTCGACCCTGCTGAAAGGGGTCGCCGGCTATCTCAAGCCGGTCGAAGGCAACATGCGGCTGAAGGGGGTCGACATCAAGGAACCGGGGCCTGACCGGGTCATGGTGTTCCAGGAATTCGACCAGCTTCTGCCCTGGAAGACGGTGAAGGAAAACATCACCTTCGCGCTTATGAACGGCGGCCGTTGCAAGACACAATCCGAGGCGAATGACATCGCCATGGAGTACATCAAGAAGGTGAAGCTCGATCGGTTCGAGGACACCTATCCGCACATGCTGTCCGGCGGCATGAAGCAGCGCGTGTCCATTGCCCGTGGCATGGCCATGGAACCGGACATTCTGTTGATGGACGAACCCTTCGCCGCGCTTGACGCGCTGACGCGTCTGCAGATGCAGGAAGAGTTGCTTCAGCTGTGGGAAG
Organism: Rhodospirillales bacterium; assembly: GCA_048263775.1. Classification (GTDB taxonomy): domain Bacteria; phylum Pseudomonadota; class Alphaproteobacteria; order Rhodospirillales; family Casp-alpha2; genus UBA1479. The sequence goes on along the minus strand of JBLXDU010000001.1, from coordinate 632,453 downwards.
ACACTCACTTCACCGTGCTGTTCGTCACCCACTCCATCGAGGAAGCGCTGATCGTCGGCTCCCGCATTCTGGTGCTGTCGCCGCATCCGGGCCAGGTTAAGGCGGAACTGAACGCCCACCACCTGACCCATGCCAGCACCGGTGACCCCGAATTCGGGGAACTGAAGACCAAAATCCACAACATGCTGTTCGCCGATCGTATTCTCGAAGACGAACTGGCGGCGGCGGCAGAGGCCGAAAGTTGATGAGTACCCTTCCGCAAACGGTCGTGCGGCCGGAATTCGACGCCGGCGACCTGTCCGCAGCTTCCCACGGCGACGTCGCCCGCAAGCTGTCGCTTTGGGAAAAGCTCGTCGACATGGATGGTGTGCGCAAGCTGACCATCCTCATCGCCCTCATGCTGGCCTGGGAACTCTACACGCGGCTTTCGGGCGTATCCGAATACATCCTGCCCAAATTCTCGGACACGGCCGTCGCTCTATATGATGCCGTGCTCAACGATCAGTTGCTGATCATGATCAAGAACTCGATGACGGTGCTGCTCACCGGTTACGCCATCGGGCTGGTCATCGCGACGCTGCTGACGACGGCCGCCATCATGACCCGGTTCGGCAGCGACGTGCTGTCGACGCTGACGGCCATGCTCAACCCGCTGCCCGCCATCGCGCTGTTGCCGCTGGCGTTGCTGTGGTTCGGGCTGGGGTCCAGTTCAGTGGTGTTCACGCTGTTGCATTCGGTCATCTGGCCGGTCGCGCTGAACGCCCATACGGGCTTCATGGGGGTTTCCGAAACTCAGCGCATGGTCGGCCGTAACTATGGCCTCAAGGGCGTAAGCTATGTGACCAAACTGCTGATCCCGGCAGCCTTCCCGTCCATCCTGATGGGCCTGAAGGTCGGCTGGGCCTATGCTTGGCGCACGCTGATCGCGGCCGAACTTGTGTTCGGCGGGGCGATTGCCGATACCTCGGGCACCCAGTCCGGCGGACTCGGCTGGTTCGTGTTCGCAAACCAGATGGACCTGCGCATTCCTTACGTCTTCGCGGGCCTGTTCACCGTCATCCTGGTCGGTGTCCTGGTCGAGAGCCTGATCTTCTCCACAATCGAATCACGCACCGTTCGGCGCTGGGGGATGCAGTCATCATGAGCACGCAAAAAACGCTTCCCGAACCCATCATCCGGCCCGAGTTCATCAACGAAAACATCGCCCTTGCCCATACGGGCGACGTTGCCGTCAAACTGTCGGTGTTTGAAAAGATCTGGAACATCAACGGCGTCCGCAAGGCCTTCATTCTGCTGAGCCTTGTTGCGATCTGGCAGGCCTATACGGTCCTCCTGGACGTCGAGCCCCTGATGTTCCCGACCTTCCTGTCCGCTCTGGACCGGCTTGTCAGCGATCTTGTTGATGGCGAGCTGTTGGCGAAAGTGTGGTTCTCGGTCAAGGTTCTGGTGATCGGCTATGCCACCGGCATGGCCATTGCCGCGATCCTGGTCCTATGGGGCACATCAAGCCGGCTCGGTGGTGATTTCATCTCCATGGCCACCGCCATGTTCAACCCGCTGCCCTCCATCGCCATGCTGCCCTTGGCCATGCTGTGGTTCGGGCTCGGCACGGCCAGCCTGGTCTTCGTGTTGGTTCACGCCGTGCTTTGGGCCGTGGCACTGAACACCCATTCCGGGTTCAAGAACGTGTCCTCGACCCTGCGCATGATCGGCGAGAACTATGGCCTCAAGGGCGTGCCCTTCGTGGTCAAGATTCTGGTTCCGGCAGCCTTGCCGGCGATCATGACCGGGATGAAGGTCGGTTGGGCTTTTGCCTGGCGCACCCTGATCGGTGCCGAGCTTGTGTTCGGTGCCTCGTCGGGCGGCGGCGGGCTGGGCTGGTACATCTTCGAATCCTCGCAGAACATCGAGACCGAAGGCGTGTTCGCCGGCTTGTTCATGGTCATCCTTATCGGGATCACCGTGGAAAACCTGATCTTCCGCAACATCGAGCTGAAGACCATCAACCGCTGGGGTATGCAGCGCTAACAAGCCTCGGAGACCATCCCGTGACCATCACCATCCAAATCCCCGTGAAGCCGCTCGACAATCCATTGGCGGCGGAAGTCGTGGGCCTCGACCTCAACATGGACCTGGACGACCAAACCATCGCCGACCTGCACAAGGCGTGGATGGCCTATCCGGTCCTCGTGGTCCGGGGTCAGGGGAACCTGACCATGGAACGGCACCTGGAGTATTCCCGCCGTTTCGGGGACCTGCAGCGCCACACGGTGAAGGAAATCCTGCATCCCGAGTTCCCCGAGATACTGGTTCTGTCGAACCGGGGCCGGGGCGGGGCGCAACCCATCAACAACGGCGGCGCCTATTGGCATTCGGACATCACCTACGAAGACGTCCCGCCCATGGGCTCGATCCTGCATGGCCTGATCACCCCGCCGGAGGGTGGTGACACCCTATACGCGGACATGACGGCCGCCTATGACGCCCTCGACGACGCCACCAAGGCGAAGATCGAGGGCCTCAAGGCCGTTCATACCTACCGCACCCGGTACGAAGCCATGATGAACGCCGGCGTGCGTCCGGTGAAGACCGAGGAAGAACTGTCGCAGTGGGTGGATGTCATCCACCCGATCGCCCGCACCCACCCGGAAACGGGCAAGAAGGCCATCTTCGTCAACGAGGGCTTCACCTCGCGCGTCGAAGGCATGGGCGACAACGAAAGCCGCGACCTTCTGGAACACCTGTTCGAGCATTCGACCCAGGACCAGTTCGTCTACCGCCACAAATGGCAGCAGGGCGACGTGGTGATGTGGGACAACCGCTGCACCATGCACCGGGCCACGGACTACGACCTCAGCCAGGAACGCTCCATGCACCGGACCACCGTCCGCGGCACGCGCCCGGTCTAAGAGAAACCGAGCCCAATAGCGAATATGTGAACATTCAAACCCTCTCCTCGGCCCGAGGAGAGGGTATCTTTTTGCCCGCAACGCCCCCGCAAGAACACCAAGGAGACCGCCATGACCCAGCCCTACAAACTCGTCACCTTCGACGTCTTTTCGGCCCTGCTCGATATCCAGTCGAGCCTGACCGCCATCGTGCAGCAGACCCTGGGCATGCGGAAGGACAAGGCCGCCGCCTTTTCCCGCACCTGGCGCCAGGTACAGATGAGCCGCGCCGCGGCCAGCAACTCCCTCGGCAAGGGGCGCATGCCGTTCAAGGACTGCACGGCCATCGGTCTCGACTATGCGCTCGGCAAGTCCGGCAAGAAGGTGGATGCCGCGACGAAACGAAAACTGGTCGCCGGCTGGGGCACCCTGACGCCCTGGCCCGAGGCCCCGGCGGTGATGCAGGCGATCAAGAAAAAGGGCTACGCCACCGCGATCCTGTCCAACGGCGACCAGGACCAGTTGGACAGCGTCGCCGGCGTGTTCGGCCCCGGCGCCTTCGACCATGTGCTGTCGTCGGAAACGGCGGGATTCTATAAACCACACCCCTCGGTCTACGAACTGCCGACCCGCGTGCTGGGCATCGGCTCAAAAGACATCCTGCATGTCGCGGGCGGGGCCGGCGACGTTGTCGGCGCCATCGCCTACGGCATGACCTGCTACTGGTCCAACCGCACGGGCGACCTGCCCATGGACCCGGCCTTGGGGCCGACCTTCCAGGGCAAGGATTTGAAGGGCGTTCTGAAGCTGCTCTGAGCAACACCCCAATAACCATGCGGAGGTACATTAGCTTCTCAATGAGTTAAGCTACTTCGCATTATGAGTTGGATGCCAATTTGGGCACTGCCCAATATCAAACTTGATGAACCGGTTGAGAGTCAGTTTTTTGCATTGGCTCCGCACGATGATGTTCGAATACGTACGCTTAAACGCCAACATCCAGAGTTCAGGAAATTCTTAAACCGCTTTAGGGACATTCATCATGAGCGAATTTACCCTCCGCTGATACTTCGTCATGAAGATGCCCCTACTGACTTCCAATCTGGAGAAGCCGCCGCGAGTTTCCGAGACATCCTTGTCGCATCTATTGTTCCGTATAGCTGGGCAAAAAATCTAATCTACGCTAATTTCCGATACCGAGCATCGACTTCGGGTTATTTTTGGATTCATCCTTGGATGATTGATCGCAATTTTGAGCACGCCATTGCATTTACACCGACGACGACCTCACTGCATGAAGCGTCTGCCGTAAACGGACAATCATCACCCGAACTAATTCCAATTGATGTAAGGCGGGGCGACTTCGATGATCCACTCTTAGAGGCGCTTCTAGAACGATTTTATCAACGTTATGGGGCGAGGAAGCCGAGTTGGGCAAACATCGCGTTGTTCCGCTCCCTTAACATTGCAAATCAGGCAAGCCGCATACCAAGCAATGCCGACGCTACAATATTCGATTTTGGCAGGATAATTAGCCTCTGGGTCTCAGCCTTCGAGTGCCTTGTACATCCTGGCCGGCACCGAGGCGTGACAATTAGAGAAGTCTATTCGCTTTTAGAGAATGTACCTTGGCTGGATAAGCGGGGCAGCCATCAGCGATACTTAACCCGAATAGGAAGAAGCCGATCTCGCCGGAACTTAGCTTGTTGGATTTACAATAAAATATATAACGCTCGGAATGCATTCCTGCATGGTAACCCTGTTACGCAATCGACCCTAAAAATTCAACGTTCTGGGCGTCGATTGATTTACTTGGCTCCACCACTTTATCGCCTTGGCCTGACATCGTTCCTCCAACTAAAGTTGGATCAAACACCACCAACATTGGCAAATTCTGAAGCATTTGCAGCCTTCATAGCCGCGCGCCTGTCTTTCAACCAACCCCAGGAAGATGCAGAAAAATCTATCCGACTTGCTCTGATTTCCGAGGAACGGCAAGAAGCAGAGCGGCAAGATCGACTTGCGAGACAGCGACAACGTGTCCGAGAAATAAATGCAGGTTGTTAATTCGTAATAGCTCCCTACTCCGCCGCGTCCGCGGAGACCAATTCCGGCAGATCGAACGGTCCCGGCGCTTCGACCTGACCCTCAAACTTCTCGACCTCGACCAGCGTGGTATGGGAAATCGGGCCCTGGCCCAGCTTGGACGTGCCCTTGTCCAGGGTCAGGACGTTGGGGTTGCCGTGGCGTTCCAGGGCACCCGAGGCCGCCCAGTCGGCCGGATCGAACCAGGCCCCCGTCGGCAGCTGCGCCACGCCGTCCCGCACGTCGTCGCTGATCACGGCCACGGCCAGGGTTTCGCCCCGGCCGTTATACAGCCGCACCAAATCGCCATCCTGAATGCCCCGCGCCTGGGCGTCGCCGGGGGACAGGAACACGGGCTCCCGCCCGTCCTGCTTGGCGGCGCGGCTGGGGCCGACGAAATCAAGCTGGGAATGCAGCTTGTGTTTTGGCTGGTTGGAAATCAGGTGCAACGGCCAAGTCTTGGCGGTTTTCCCGCCCAGCCATTCCGCCGGTTCCCGCCAGACCGGATGGCCCGGGCAGTCGTCATAGCCGAACCCGGCGATTTCCGCACAGAAGATCTCGAATTTGCCCGACGGCGTCGGTAAGGGATTGGCGGCGGGGTCGGCACGGAATGCCTCGTAGACCACATGGGGTTTTTCAGGTGCTTCTAGTTCCAGAATGCCCTGCTCCCAGAACGTATCGAAATCGGGCATGCGGTTGGCCAATGGTCCGGCCGCCTCGCGGGCCTGGTCGTATAGGTGGCGCAGCCAGGCGTCCTCGTCGCGGCCTTCGGTAAAGGCCGCTTCGATGCCCAGGCGCTTGGACAGGCCCCGGAAGATGTCGAAGTCGTTGCGCGCGCCGAACTGCGGCGTGACGATCTGCTTCATGGCGACCAGAAAGCGGTCGCGGGACGAATGGCCGATGTCGTTGCGTTCCATGGTCGTCGTGGCGGGCAGCACGATATCGGCCAGCTTGGCCGTGGGCGTCCACCAGGGCTCATTGACGATCACCGTATCCGGCCGCCGCCAGCCGTCCAGCAGGCGGTTCAGGTCCTGATGATGGTGAAACGGATTGCCGCCGCACCAATAGATCAGCTTGGTATCGGGATAGGTCCGCCGTTCGCCGTCGAAATCGTATTCCGCGCCCGGGTTCAGCAACAGGTCCGTGACCCGCGCCACGGGAATGAAGCTGCCGGTCGGATTGCTGCCGGCGGTATGCGTCAGCGACGGCATCTTGGGCACCGGATTGCCCTGGCCGTGCATGCTGCCGTAACCGAAGCCGAAGCCGCCGCCGGGCAGACCGATCTGGCCCAGCAGACAGGCCAAGGCCATGGTCATCCAGAAGGTCTGTTCGCCATGATCGCCGCGCTGCAGGGAATAGCTGGTGGCGATCATGGTGCGCCCGGCCGCCATGCGGCGGGCGAGCGTGCGAATGGTATCCGCCGGCACGTCGCAGATGTCCGATGCCCAGTCGGCGGACTTCGCCTGACCATCGTCATCGCCCATCACATATGCCAGGAATTGGTCGGCACCAACGGCATAGGCCGCAAGGAAATCGGGATTGTGGAGATCTTCCGCGATCAGGGTATGGGCAAGCCCCAGCATCAGGGCCACATCCGTGTTGGGCCGGGGGGCGATCCATTCCGCATTCAGAAAATCAGGCGTGTCGTTGCGTAGGGGCGTGATGCTGACGACATGCGTGCCGCGCGCGGCGAGTTTCTTCAGCCAGGGCACGGTGGTATGGGATGCGGTGCCGCCCGGCTCCACCTGGGTGTTGCGGATGGGAATACCGCCGAAGGCAACCAGGGTGTCCGTCGCCTCGGCGATCGATGCCCAGGACGTCAGCCCGCGAAGCGGCGCCAGATCGCCCACGATATGCGGCAGGATGGCCAACCCGGCCGCCAGGGAATAGCTGTGCTTCTGCGCCGTATAGCCGCCGAAACAGTTCATGAAGCGCTGCATCTGGGTTTTGGCGTGATGGAAACGCCCGGCGCTGGACCAGCCGTAGGAGCCGGCAAAGATCGCTTCGTTGCCGTGGGCATCCCTCACCCGCCGCAGTTCTTCCGCGACGATATCGAGCGCTTCGTCCCAAGGAACCTCGACAAAGCGGCCGCCGCCCCGTGCCCGGTCGCGATGCTTCAGCCAGCCTTCGCGGATGGCCGGTGCCTTGACGCGGCAGTCGTGGTGTACGCCTTCGGCCATGCCGCCCAGGATCGGCGACGGGTCGGGATCGCCGGCAAGGGGCCGGATATCGACGATGCGGTTGTCTTCGGCCCGGGCTTCGAACGCCCCCCAATGGGAACCGTGGATTTTGTACATGGGAGATCGTCCGTGGTCTCGTGCTTGGAACAGGACGATACCGCGCAGATGCCCTGCCTGTAAATTGTATACAATTAAAAGCGGCTACTCCGCCGCTTCGGCCCGCGTCTTGGGTCCGATCACGGACAGGCCGCAGCGCTGGGCCTCGGTCTCCATCACATCGTCGGGCTGAACGTTGGCCAGGTTCACCTCAGGCCCGAATTCGCCCAGCAGGAACTTCTTCAACTCGAACACGTCGTTAAGGGTCACGCCCTTGATCCAGGGGCCCGTCAGTTCCAGCAGCGTGCGATTCAGATCCAGGCCGTCCTTCAGGGCCGACATCATGGCTTCGTTGACCTTGCCGTCGGTGACCAGTTCGGCCCCTTCGACCAGGACGATCTCGCAGCCCGCGTCGAAACAGACGTTGGTCTGGTCGATCAGGTCCTGGGGCGTCTGGTTGACGACCTTCGATCCGACCTCGCCGTGGACTTCCAGACCCTCGGCGATGGCCATCTTGATCATCTTGGCGCGTTCTTTGTCGTCCAGCGGCACGCAGTTGTCGGAAATTTCCAGTGCATCGAAGCCCAGGCGCTTGGCCTCGGCGAAGAATCCCTGCATGGCCGACCAGCCCTGGGTTGCGAAGACATATTCGGAAAACTGCCCACCCAGGAACGGCGTCACGTCGTAGGATTTATAAAGGGCGAGCTTCTTGACCAGGTAGTCCTCGGGATAAAGCCGCGCCGTGCCGACCACGATCTTCGCCAAGTCCACATAGGGGGCCAGCAGGTCCATGTAATCGGCCACCCGGTTCATGGGCAGGCCCCAGTCCATCATCATGGTCAGACCGGTCTTGCGGGGTTTCTGGGATCGCACGCCGGGCAGCGGCACCATGGCGAAGGGGGTATTGGCAGTCATTTCCGGTCTCCTGGTTGGTCAAAATTTTCCCGCAAACTTCGGGCGGGCGCATCCGCACCCACGATGGCGCGTCTGCGCTAATCAAACATCGGCTGGACGCCGGGCGGTACGGAAAAGCCCAGGTCGCCCCGCTTGATGATGGCTTCCTTGCCACCATTCTCCACGATCATACGGGCCTGGGTCTTGCGCGCGGCCCTATCGACGGCGGCCGTATCACAGATTTTCCGCAGCTCCGTCGCCAGGTCTTCCATCACCCCGGCATGGGCCGGATCACCGGCCAGGTCCGTGAATTCCTCGGGATCGTCGGCCAGGTTGAACAGCTGATCCGGATAGTCCTCGTAATGGACCAGTTTCCAGTCGCCCTTGCGCACCAGGAAGGCCGCCGTTTTGGACCCCATGCCGTGGTATTCGGAAAAGGCGACGCGGTCGGGCTCCGCCCCCGCCGTCAGATCCATCAGGTTGGTCCCCGGCAGGTCCGCGGGCAGCGTGTCGCCATCGGCGGCGCCCACGCAGTCCATGATGAAGGGATAGATGTCGCAATGGGTCGCCGGCGTCTTGATGACCTTGCCCGCCGGGATGTCCGGCCCGCTGAGGATCAACGGCACGGCGGCAGCTTCCTCGTACATCACCGATTTGCCCCAGGCGCCGCGGTTGCCCATGTTGTCGCCGTGGTCGGTGGTGTAGAGCACCCGCGTGTCGGCAGACAGGCCGGCGTCTTCCATGGCGGCCAGGATCAGCCCGATCTGTTCGTCCATGAAGGAAATCAGACCGAGATAGCCCGCCTGCGCGCGCTTCACCATGTCCATGGTGGTGAAATGTTCGTCATAGGTGAAGATCGACCGATAATCGTCGATGTAAGGATGGATCGGCGCATTGCGCTTGTCATAAAGCTTGGGCGGCGCCAGATCCTGGTTGTAGTAGCGGTAGAAATGTTCCGACGGCGCCGTCAGCGGGAAATGCGGGGCCACGAAGGACACGAACAGCACCCAGGGCTTGTCCGTATGCTTGGGCGCTTCCTCGTACAGCCAGGATTGCGCACGGGACGTGATGTCGCGGTCATAGCGCGTGTACATGCTCTCGCCCGGGCCGGCCAGCTTGGCCATCTTCCATGATGCCCCCCGCTTGGGCGTGTCTTCGTCGCGGATCAGGCCCAAAAGGTCGCCCTTGCCGTCAATGACGTGCATCGCCAGTTCCTCGTCGGCGAAGCCGTTGTCGTCCTCGCCGGAACGGAAATGCAATTTGCCGATGGAAACGGTCTGATGGCCCCGTTCGCGCAACAGTGCATGCCAGTTGGGCTGCGTACCGTCGAAGGGCGTCGCATTGTCCCAGGCGCCGATCTGATGAACGTATTTGCCGGTGGCGAAGCTGGCCCGCGCCGGAACACAGACCGGACAGACCGTATAGGCCGCGTCGAATCGCGTGCCGCCGGCCGCCAGGGCATCAATATTGGGGGTCGAAATGAACGGATGCCCGTAACAGCCGGTGACGGCCTTGGTATGCTCGTCCGACATCAGGATGATGAGATTTTTGGGTTCCATCTAAGCAGTGTTTCCTGTGTTGGCGGCCGATATCCGATCAGCCAGCCGGTTTCTTGGCGCAAAGCGCGCTGGAGATGAGATAATCGAATAACTATATAGTTAATTGCATTGTCAAGCGGGATGGTCATGATGGTCGTCTCGTCGTAGAAATGTGGCACGATCACATCCCATTATGATTTTGGAGTTTTTGCACGAATGCTGACGGACGTGCCCGGTGGATATGGAGAATTTCTCCGGCGGTATTGGCCGGCACAGGACGACATGCCGAAGCATGAACGCCTGCGCCAGGCGATCACCGCCTCCATCGCCGACGGTTTCTGGACTCCGGGGGCGCGCCTGCCGACGGAAAGCGAATGGGCGGCAGTAACCCCCTGTTCCCTCGGCACCGTGCAGCGGGCGCTGCGCAGCCTTGTTGACGACGGCTTGATCCACCGCCGGCGCGGCAGCGGCACCACCGTCGCCTCGCTGCAGAATCAAGTGGCGGAACCCTGGCATTTCCTGTTCCGCACCGCGGACGGCGGCCCCAATGACCTGCTGCCCGTCTATACCCGCGTGATCGACCGCCGCATTAGCCGCGACAAGGGACCCTGGTCCGCCCCCCTCGAACAGGGCCGGGACAAGGTCGTGCGCATCGACCGCATCGTTACCATCGACACGGCAATGGAAATCTACGCGGTGTTCTATGCCCTGGCCGACCGTCATCCCGAACTGGTCACCCCGCCGCTTTCCGCTCTCGACGGGGCAAATTTCCACGAAGTCATGGCCGAACACCATCACATGCCGGTGCACCACATCCGTCAGCGGCTGCGCGTGGAAATGCCGCCGGCCTATGTCACCGAAGGCTGTGCCTGGCCCGATGGCGCCCTTGCCTCGACGGTCAACGTCACGGCCTATTCCGTCGACACCCGGCCGATCTATTACCAGGATTTCTTTATCCCGCCTTCGCCCTACATTCTGGACCTGGGCACGCGCATCAAATCCTGAACGTCACCCCACCGGCACCTGCCGGTAATGGGCATTGGCGAAATCCCGTGCAATGCCGGCCAGCACCCCGGCGACGGCCAACACGGCGCCGCCTGCGGGCCGGCCTTCAAGCCGGACCAACGACCAGTTGCGCGACATCCCCTTGATCCTCCGGACCCGAAACTGGGAGCCGCCGTGCGGCGTTTCCTCGTGGAAAAAGCTGTAGCTCTGGATCGTGTACCCCAGCCCCGCCGCCACCATGGCCTTGATCATGGCTGTCGAATTGACGGTCTCGCGGATGTCGAGGGCAAGCCCCCTGTCCGCCGTCAGCCCGTCGATCATCCGGCGCATGGGGTTGGGGGCCTCGGGCAGCAGCAGGGGGAAATTCGGAAGCTCGCCAAGGTCGATCACTTCCCGGTCACCGCCGGGCCCGCCCTCCGGGCCGATCAGGAACATGGGCTCATCCAACAGATGGGTGATCGCGAGCGACGGCACCTCCCGGTCCGCATGAAACAGGCCCAGGTCGAACTGCCCTGTCAGCACGCCATCGGAAATGACGGTGCCCAGCCCTTCCGACAGGCTGAGCAGAACCTTGGGATACTGATCCCGCACGCGGCGGACCAATAAGGGCGCGACCAGGGGGGCGACGGCAGGCATCAGCGCCAGCGACACCGGACCGGCCGGCTCCTGATTCCAATTGCGGACCTCATCCCGTGTCTGGTCCAACAGTTTCAGGATCGGGGCCGTTCGGGCGAGAAGATGATCCCCCTCCCCCGTCAGGGACACGCCCTGCGCCGTGCGGGTCAGAAGGCGCACGCCCAGATCCTGTTCCAATTTGCGGATCAGGCGGCTGACGGCCGGCTGGGCGACATGCAGATGGGCCGCCGCCTGGGCGATGCTGCCGTAGCGGGCGGCGGCATGGAAGTATTGCAGGGCCTTCAGGTTCAAGAAATGCACTCCGGCGACGATCGAAAGCCTTGATATATCATTTAAGCATATCTTGGTCGATCAAAGGTATTTCTCGGGCATAGTCTGGCGCCGCTACACTCCCCCGCAATTCAAACACACGCACAAGCCGGAGGAACAAACAATGCCGGAAGGAACCATGACCACGATGCAATCCGGGCTCGAGGTGAAACGCCTGGCCGGTGCCCTGGGGGCCGAAATCAAGGGCCTGAATCTTGCCGACGGCAATTACGACAACCTGTTCCCGGCCCTGTACCAGGCCTTCCTCGATCATCAGGTGATCGTGCTGCGTGGCCAGAACCTGACACCGGATCAGCTTGTCGAGTTGTCGAAGAAATTCGGGCAGCTGGAAGCCCATGTGCTGACGCAGTTCAACATGGAGGAAAACCCCGAAGTCCTCCTGATCTCCAACGTCAAGAAGGAAGGCAAGCCGATCGGCGCCATCTATGCCGGGCAGTATTGGCATTCGGACCTGTCCTACATGCCGCGCCCGACCCAGGGATCATTCCTGCATTCCAAGGAAATTCCCAGCTACGGCGGTGACACCATGTTCTGCAGTATGACGCAGGCCTATGATGACCTGTCCGAACCCATGCAGGCGTTCCTCGGCGGCCTGACCGCGATCCATGATTACACCAACGCCTATGACACCTTCTTCGCCCATATGCCCGACCGCCCGCCGCTGACAGCAGAAGAACGGGCCAAGGTGCCGGCGGTGACCCATCCGGTGATCCGAACCCATCCGGAAACGGGCAAGAAGACGGTCTACGTCAACCCCGGCTTCACCCGCCGGATCAACGAGCTTTCCTTCACCGAAAGCCGACACGTTCTCGATTTTCTGTTCGAGCATTGCTACCAGCCGCAATACATCTACCGCCACATGTGGGGGGTCGGCGATCTGGTGATCTGGGACAACCGGGCAACCTGCCACCGCGCGATCGCCGATTATGACATGTCGGAAAATCGCCATATGATCCGCTGCAGCGTCGCCGGGGATATTCCCCAATAAAGAACGATGCCCTACCCTGGGGGACATGACCACGAATACGCAGACGCCCTCGGCTGACCCTGCCGCATCCGTGCCCGTAAATCCGGCACGGCGCCCCGATCTCGCGAACCGGCGTCTGCTGATCTGGGTCGCCGCCCTGGTCCTGACGGTCCTGGGGTATATCGCCATCAAGCCGTTCCTGCCCGCCCCCTGGCAGCGCCCGGGCACGGAGGTTCTGCAACCCCTGGCGGCCTTGGGCGCGGTCCTGCTGCTGGCGCCATTTCTGTTCTCCCTCGGCAAACGGGCCGGGCACAGCCAAATTCCCAACCGCCTGTTCATCCTGCATGTGGGGGCGAGCCTAGCCGGCATGTTCCTGGTCTCCCTCCATGCCGCCGCGGCATTTTCCGGTCCGCCGCTCGTCCTGGTCGCGTGCCTGGTTCTGTTGATCCTGACCGGCGTGGTCGCGCGTGTGCATGTATCATCCCGGATGGCGGCGACCTTCGGGCGCAAATCGGCGCCGTTCCAGGCTGCCGATCCGGATCTGAAGGCCAAGCTGCGGGCTCTTATCGACAGGAAGACAGCGCTGCTCCGGCACCTTGATGCTCAGGCCAGCGAGGCCCTGTTCTCACCCACCCTGCGGCATTTCCTGCGGGCCCCCGTCAAATCACTTGCCTATGCCCGACTGGCCCGGGAAGAGGCACGGCTGATCGGCGCCCGTCGGTCGGTATCCTGGCTGCAGGCCTGGTGGCGGCCGGTCCACATGGCGCTGGCCTGGCTGTTTCTCGCGGGCCTTGCCCTGCACGTCGCCCTGGTCACTTTCTTTGCCGGCTACGTCGCCGACGGGCGTGACATTTACTGGTGGCATTTGGCGGCCTGGTAGGAGAACGCAGAGATGTCCCGCCTGTCCCTAATGATCGACATGGAACGCTGCATCGGCTGCAAAAGCTGCGAGGCCGCGTGCAAGGCGGAACACGGCCTGGGCCCGGGCGAGAACCGCAACCGCGTGGTCTGGCTTGGCGACACCACGCAGCCGGCCCTGGATTTCCTGACCCTGTCCTGCCAGCACTGCGAGCGGCCAGCCTGCCTGCGTGCCTGCCCGGTGGCGCCCAAGGCGATCTTCAAGGACCCGAAAACCGGCGTTGTGCGCATCAACGAAGACCGCTGCACGGGCTGCGGGGAATGCGTCATCGCCTGTCCCTACGGCGCCATGGGTTATGACGCCATCGACCATCACGCCGTGAAATGCGACCTGTGCCACGACCGCCGCGCGGTCGGCCTGCTCCCCGCCTGCGCCACGGTCTGCCCCGGCGAGGCCATCACCTTCGGCGACCGCGCCGACCACCTGGCCAAAATCGAAACCGACGGCCGCCGCGCCGTCGACCACGACGCCTTCCTGTTGAACCCGTCCAACATCTTTCTGGAGCGCATCAAGGCCAGCGCCCCCGCCGCCGAGGGCTTTACCATGTCGGGCCGTCACCGCCCGGCCGTGATCGACGATCCGGCGCGGCGCGATGCGCTGACGCCCGATGATGTGGTCTTTCCCTATCGCTCGACCCGCGAAGAACGCACCCCCGACCAGGTGGTGGCCGGTGGCTGCACCATCTGCTTCAACTGCTGCCCGACCCAGTACCACCTGAAGGACGGCAAGGTGATCCGCGTGACGGGCAACGAGGACGATCCGCAATGGAAGGGCAAGGTCTGCCCCAAGTCCCAGTTCCTGCTGCAGCTTCACAACAGCCCCGACCGCCTGACACAGCCGCTGAAGCGCGTCGGCGAACGGGGCGAAGGCAAGTTCGAGCCCATCAGTTGGGACCAGGCCTTGGACGAAATCGCGGCCAAGCTGGACGCCGTGCGCGCCGAACACGGCCCGGAAGCGCTCGCCCTGTTCGCCGGCACCCGCACGGGCACTCTGACCCGCAAGGGCTATATCCGCCTGTTCACCCAGATGTGGGGCACGCCCAACTTCACGGATACGGAGCCCTTCTGTTCCGAGGCCAAGGCCGTCGCCTACAATCAGACCATCGGCATGCTCGGCAGCGGCAACAGCTATACCCCGGGCGATCTGGGCAGTGCGGCGCTCTACGTTTATTTCGGCGACAACCAGGCGGAATCCCGGCCCGTCCACTTCGGCATGATCAACGACTGGCGGCTGAAGAACGGGGCCCGCATGGTGGTGGTCGACCCGCGCCTGACCGTGACGGCCAGCAAGGCCGATCAATGGCTCGGCATCCGCCCCGGCACGGACCTGGCGCTGGCCCTGGCCCTCGCCCATCACGTGTTCGAACACAATCTGCAGGACCAGCGGTTCTGCGACAACTGGGTCGAAGGCTGGGACGCCTGGCGCGATTACCTGACGGCCAAGGGCTATTCGCCGGACTGGGCCGCCGGGATCACCGGCATCGAGGCGGCGCAGATCCGGGCATTGGCCGAAGACATCGCCCGGGCCGACGGATGCGTGATGTTCGCCGCGCGCGGCGTCAACCAGCACGCCAACGGCACGCAGACCAACCGGGCATTGATGTTCCTGGCCGCAATCACCGGCAATATCGGACGCCGTGGCGGGGCCTTCTTCAACTTCGGCACGCCCTCGCCGGTGGTCGCCAACGCGCCGCCGGACCGTATCCGCCATCCGGAAAAGCCCATGGCCGGCGTCAACCCGGCGCGCTGGCTCGACGCCATGCAGACGGGCGATCCCTATCCGATCCGCGCCTTCATCACCTGCAACAATCCGCTGTCGGCCTGGCCCCATCAGGACCGGGTACGGGAAGCCTTCAAGTCCCTCGACCTGCTGGTTCATATCGAACTGTTCGCCAATGAAACCAGCGCCTATGCGGATTATGTCCTGCCCGCCGCCACGGGCGTGGAGAAAGGCGAGATCAGCCGCGCCAGCGAAGACCGCCGGGTGGTCTGGATCGACAAGGTGATCGACCCGCCGGGCGAGGCCAAGGCCGACGGCTGGATCTGGATCGAGCTGGGCAAGCGGTTCGGCTTCGACGACGTGCTGCAGGACAAATACAAAGACTCGGCCCTGTTCTGGGACGAGATGTGCATCAACGATCTCTGGATGAAGGGCTGCACGCAGAAGCGCCTGCATTCCGTGCCCTGGCGCTGGGTCCGTGTCCCCGTGGTCGACGAAGATGCCGAGGAGATCGAGACCCTGCACCTGGAAGGCACGACCGCGCTCGGTTCCCCCGAAGGCCACCGCTTCCCGACCAAAAGCGGCAAACTGGAATTCTGGACCGAGGCGCAGGAAGCCAAGTTCCAGGCCCTCGGCTTCTCCGCCCTGCCCGAGTTCTATACGGACCGCGAGCAGCTCATCGACCTGCCCTATGCGGTGCGCGGCGACGGCACCGGCCCGACCGTCCGCAGCCCCTTCGCCAAAGGCCAGGTCGATACGGTGACATCCCGCATCGTGCAGCCGGGGGCCGATTCCCCCGCCCGTGCCCTCAAGGCCCGAGGCTTCGACATGCAGCTGATCACCGGCCGGCCGGCGGCCCCGCATTTCCATTCCTGGACCCATTATTCCTGGCAGGCCCAGGAAATGTGGCCGGACCTGTATGTGCAGATCCACCCGACCAAGGCGGCGGCGCTGGGTATCGAGGACGGCCAGGAGGTAACGGTCGAAACCGACCACGGCCAAATCCGGGCACGGGCCTGGCTGCACGCGGGCATCCGCCTGGACACGGTGTTCATCCCCATCGGCTGGGACCGGGCCCAGCCGTTCCACCCCTGGCCGTCGGTCAATTATCTGACGGACGAGACCCAGCGCGACCCGCTGTCGGACCACGCCAACCTCAAAGGCTACATGTGCCGGGTTTCGGCCAAGGCGCCGTAAGGCATACCGCGGATACGCCGGGGCAAGCGTGCGGCGGCGGCGATAAAAGATTTTCCGTTTAATGGAATTTGTGTTCTATATAATAGAACAAACGGATCATGCGATCCGACCGACCCGTGAGACCAAGACACGAGGCATGAGGATGACATCGAGTAAGACCGCACCGAAGAGCGACAGCGGATTGGCCTTTGCGCCGGAACTGGATCAACCCGTCCCCTATATGCGGCGGACGCGGGAATGGTATCTCGCGCTGGGCTACGACAATCCCTATGTCTGGGCCCACTACATCGACGTGCCGTTCACGCCGCTGACCAAGCCCCTGGCGCAATCGCAGGTGACCTTCATCACCACGGCGGCCCCCTATCAGCCGGACAAGGGCCCGCAGGGACCGGGAGCACCCTACAACTCCGCCGCCAAGTTCTATCAGGTCTATTCCGGCGACACGGCGGCGGAACACGACCTGCGCATTTCCCATGTCGGCATCGACCGGATCCATACCAGCATGGAAGACGCCCGCGCCTGGTTCCCCTTGGCGGCATTGCGGGACGCCCAGGCGGCCGGGCGGATCGGCGGCCTGACGAAACGCTTCCACGGCGCGCCGACCAACCGCAGCCAGCAACACACCCTCAATATCGACTGCCCGGAAATCCTCAACCGTTGCCAGGAAGACGGCGCAGACGTGGTGATCCTGATCCCCAACTGCCCGATCTGTCACCAGACCCTCTGCCTGATCGCCCGCCATCTGGAAGCCAACGGCATCCCCACGGTGGTCATGGGCTGCGCCAAGGACATCGTCGAATATTGCGGCGTGCCGCGTTTTCTGTTCAGTGACTTTCCCCTGGGCAACGCCGCCGGCCGGCCGCACGATCCGACATCCCAGGCGGAGACGCTGGAGCTGGGCCTGCGGGTATTGGAAAGCGCCATCGGCCCGCGCACCACGGTGCAATCGCCGCTGCGCTGGTCAGACGATCCGGATTGGAAGGGCGACTATTGTAACATCGCCCGCCGCTCGCCCGAAGAGGTCGCGGCGCTGCGCGCCGAGGCGGAGAACGCCCGCATCGTCGCCAAGGAACTGCGGGAAAAGGAATTGAAGAAGGCCGCGGCCGGAGGGACGGCATGACCGCGCCGGGCCCCCGCCCCTTCGATGGGATCAAGGTTCTCGACTTCACCCGGTTCTTCGCCGGCCCCTTCGGGACCTATCAGTTCGCCCTGCTGGGCGCCGACGTGGTCAAGATCGAGCCCATCGGCGGCGAGGACAACCGGCGCGCCCAGCTCAGCCAGGAATGGGTCGACCGCAACATGGCGCCGGCCTTCATGGCGATCAACGCCAACAAACGCAGCCTGACCCTCGACCTGAAAAAGCCGGAGGCCCAGGAGATCGTCAAACGCCTGGTCCAGGACGCCGATATCGTCTGGGAAAATTTCCGCCCCGGCGTGATGGACCGTTTCGGCCTGGGCTACGAAACGCTCAAGGCGATCAATCCGAAACTGATCTATTGCGCGGTTTCCGGGTTCGGCCATAGCGGGCCGGAAAGCGCCAAGGCGGCCTTCGACGGCAAGATTCAGGCGATGTCCGGCATCATGTCGATCACCGGCGAGGCCGAGGGTGGCCCCATGCGCGCGGGCTTCGCCGCCTGCGACCTGATCGGCGGGATGACCGGCGCCTTCGCCGTTTCCGCCGCCCTGCACCAGCGCACGCAGACCGGCAAGGGCCAGTTCGTCGACGTCGCCATGCTGGATTCGACCCTCAATTTCCTGGCCCAGCACGTGACCGAATACACCGTCGCCGGTTTCGTGCAACGCCAGTACGGCAACCTGTCGGTCACCCGCAAGGTGACCGCCGACCGCTTCCGCTGCGGCAACGGCTACATCATCCTGGCGATCCTGTTGGAAAAGCAGTTCGTCAACCTGATGAAGGCGCTGGGCCGGGAAGACGCCCTCGCCGATCCGCGCTTCGTCGATTGGGCGGCGCGGACGGAAAACGCAGGCGCCCTGCGCGACGTGATCGAGGGTGCCATGCGCGAAGGTGATCCAGACACCTGGGAACAGCGCCTGACCGAGGCCGACGTGCCCTGTGCCACGGTGAAGGGCATCGACGAAATTGCCGACCATCCCCAGGTCGTGGAACGCGGCCTTTTGCAGGAAGTGGACTCGCCCTACGGTCCCCTGCGCCTGGTCGGGCCGGGGTTCAAGCTGGCCCACGGCACCGGCGCCGTCGACCGCGCGCCGCCCCATGTCGGCGAACATAGTGACGAAATCCTGGCCGAAGCCGGGTTCAGCGCCGAAGACATCGCCGAATGGCGGGCCGGCGGGGTGGTCGCATGAACAACACCCTGGTCAACGGCATGGCGCTTTTGGAAGTGCTTGCCCATAGCGACCGCGCGCTCGGCGTGTCGGAACTGGCGGCGCGGGTCGATCTGGGCAAAAGCAACGCCCACCGCCTGTTGCAGACCCTGACGGAACTGGGCTACGTCCGGCGCGACGCCGCCACCGGCACCTACGCGGCGGCGATCCGCCTGTGGGAACTGGGCACGGCCATGCTCAATCATCTGGACCTCCGCCAATTGGCCCTTCCGGCCATGGAAGCGCTGCTCGCGCGGACCCGGGAAAGCGTCCATCTCTCGGTCCTCGACGGGGACGAAGTGGTCTATCTCCACAAATTGGAAAGTCCCGAGCCGGTGCGCGCCTATTCCGCGATCGGCGGCCGCGCCCCTGCGCGCTGCGTCGCCACGGGCAAGGCCATGTTGGCCGCCTTGGGTGAGGCGGGGCTCGGCGCGCTGGCCGAGAACCTGCACGCCCACACCCCCAAAAGCATCACCGACGCCGATGCCTTCCTTCAGGAAATGGCGGGCATCCGCACGCGCGGCTACGCCGTCAATGCCGGCGAATGGCAGGAAACGGTCTGCGGCGTGGCCGCCCCGATCCACGATCCGGCCGGCGGCGTGATCGCCGCCATCGGCGTTTCGGGCCCGGCGGAACGCCTGCGCCCTGGCCGCTTCAAAGCACTGGGTGTTGAGGTCACCAAGGCTGCGGACGCCGTCGAACGCGCCCTGGCCGGCGATACGGCGCCGCCAGCACCGATCGATCCCTGCGCCATCGGTGCCACCGCCACATCCATTCCCCTGGCCCCCGGCCGCCCCATCCTCCAAGAGAAAGAAAAACGGAAGGCATCCGAATGACCGCTTCCCCTGACTCCATCGCGCCGCTGCGCGATTTCGTCGTCGCCATGACGAACCTTGTTTCCAAGACCGACGCCGAAGAAACCCTGCTCGCCGAAGGCCGCAAGCTGCTGGGCACGCTGGTGTCCCGCGACGACTGGTTGCCCGAGGCATTTGCCCAGCCCCATCCCGAGTTTTATCAGCAGTACCTTTTGCACGCCGACCCGCTGGAACGGTTCTCCGTCGTCAGCTTCGTCTGGGGCCCGGGCCAGAAGACGCCCGTCCACGACCATACGGTCTGGGGCTTGATCGGTATGCTGCGGGGGGCGGAAAAGGAAGTCCGCTTCGAACAGGATGCCCAAGGCAAACTGCACCAAGTGGGGGGCTGGGCCGAACTGACTCCCGGTCAGGTCGAGGCCGTGTCACCGACCATCGGCGATATCCACGTCGTCGAAAACTCCTTCGCCGACAAGCCGTCGATCAGCATCCACGTCTACGGCGCCAACATCGGCGCGGTCTCGCGCCATGTGTTCAAGCCGGAAACGAATGAGATCAAACCCTTCGTCTCGGGCTATTCGTCGACCAGCGTGCCGAACCTGTGGGACCGCTCGGCAACCGTGCGGGCGACGCTGCCGGCCGCCTGATCTGATCATCCGATCCCGGCTCATCCCGCCGCGCGGACCGGCGGCGCGGATGACCTGGATCAATGCGGACCGATGCCAAGTCGCTAGGGTGGCCCCAGTGACCACCCTGAACGATGAGGAGCATCATCATGGTTCATCTTCTTGAAAGCGACGCGCCCGCCCGATCCCCCCTTCTGGTGGAAGCGTTGAAAACCCTCAACATCAACGACGCCCATGTGCCGCAAGAACGCATGCGGCTGGCCAATGCGCGCTGCCGAACCTGCGAAAACGCCGACGCCTGCTTTTCCTGGCTGGCCGGCCTGGACGGGGCGCAGGACTATCATTGGTTCTGCCCGAACGCGCAGCTGTTCGACGACCTGGCCAAGGCGGCCTGAGCCTCACCAACTTTCCAACGATGACGCCCCGCGTGATCCGCTAACCTTAGCGGACCGCGCAGAGGTGGCGTTCTATCCGTGTCCCGCGCCCATAACGGGCGGCACGCGGAGAGGCCCTGCGCCGAAAACGCAATGATAAATCAATATATTGAGGGGGGAATGGTGCCCAGGGGCGGATTTGAACCACCGACACCCGCATTTTCAGTGCGATGCTCTACCAACTGAGCTACCTGGGCAAACCGTGCGTCGGCGACGGCCTGAAAGGCCACCGCCCGTTGGCAAGACGTGGCTTATAGAAGAAATCAGAGGCCCTGTCCAGCGCGGGTGCGTGGGGAATTTTCACGCGGATTTCCAAGTATTTCCGGCCTTGCGTCCCCGCTGCCAGGCGGCCGGGCGCGGGGTTTAATCCTCGGAATACCCGCCCTCGGGGTCCAGATCCTCCGGCCCTTCGTTGGTCGGAATGCGGTAGCCGCCGCCAAGCCATTGGCCGAGGTCGATATCGGCACAGCGTTTGGAGCAGAACGGCAGGAATTCGGTGACCGGCGGCTTCTTGCAGATCGGGCAAGGTTTGCGCTTCAGGGGCACGACCTTGGCGCCCGTCTTCTCGCTCATGGCGTTAGCCCTCCGTAACCTCGAACCGGCCGGGGCCGAGAGCACCGTCGCGTTCCAGCCGGATCGCCCCGCCGGTGCGGGCATTGGCATCGTCCAGCGCGTCCTTGAGCGGCCCGGCCAGCGCATCGGCCACATCGGCGGCGCAGGCGATGCGGATCACCGCCCCCCGCACCGTAAGGGCGCGGCGAAGTGCCGCGAGACCCGCCGCCGTGGGGTCGGGCATCAGCCCCCCCGGGCGGGCCAACAGGCGGGTCAGGGACGGGCCGCGGCGGCGGCGCGTCAATTCCACCAAACCCAACCCCGTGTAGCCCAGGACATGGCATTCGACCGGATCACCGGCAAGCGCGCTGCGCAATTGGGCGAGCACTTCCAGGCGTTCCTTCTTGCCCTTCATGGCCAGGAAATCGATGACGATCTGCCCCGCCAGGTTGCGCAGGCGCAGTTCGCGGGCGATGGCGGTCACGGCCTCGCGGTTGGCCTTGGCCGCCAAACGCTGTGGCGAGCCCGAACCCAAGGGGCCGCCCTTGGTCTGCCCCGTGTCGACGTCGATGGCCGTGAGCGCCGGGGTTTCGCTGATGATCACCCGGCCGCCCGACGGCAGGGGCACCACCGGCGACAGCACACCATCGAGGGCTTCCTCGACGCCGAATTCCTCGAACAGCGGCGCCGCGCCGGACCAGGCCTCAGCCTTTACGCCGGGGGCCAGTTCCCGGACCAGGCGCAGAGCCTCCGGATCGTCGGAAATGACGTGGCAGCGCGGCCCGGCCAGGGTCAGGGCGCGTTCGATGGCATCGGGTGGCGCCAGCAAGGCTTCCGGCGCCTTGACCGTGTCATCGAAGGCGGCATCGACGTCGTCGCGCAGGGCCAACAGGCGGTCCAGGTCGGCGGAGATCTGGGAAATCTCGGCCCCGCCGGCGGCGGGGGTGAAGGTCAGCCCGCAATCACCGGGCAGGATTTCCTCGAGTACTTCCAGTTCCTTGCGTTCGGCCGGGGCAAGAAAACGCGAGAACTTCATGCCCTCACCGCCCAGGTGCAGGGTCACGAAGCGGCCGGTCAGCGCCAAACGGCAGGTCAGGCGCGGGCCCTTGCCGTCCATGGCTTCGCGGTCGGCCTGGACCAGAACCTTGTCGCCTTCGCCGACGGCTTCGGTTATGGATTTGATACGCTGGTCGCCCGACTGCCGGGCGTCACCGGCGGCAAGAAACCCCGGTTCCGCCCCGTCGAGATCGACGAAGGCGGCGTTGAGATCGCGGTTGATGGCGGTCACGCGAGCGGCGAACACCGCCCCTTCGACACCTTCGTCACTGTCCCGTTCGAACAGAACCTGGACCACCGTGCCCTTGGCGAGCAACGCCACGCGCATCTCGCCCGGTCCGGCATTGATCAGGATCGTATCGGCGCGCATGGCTATCCTTTCCCCGCCGGGGACCATGCCCCGGCGCCGGTCAGCAGCGCCGCCGTAAGGGCGAGCGGCAAGCCGACCACATTGTTGTAATCACCGTTGATCGCCGTGACGAACAGCGCGGCAAGCCCCTGAATGGCGTAGCCGCCGGCCTTATCCCGCCATTCGCCAGAGGCGAGATACATATCCACCTCGGCCCGGCTGAGACGCTTGAACTGCACGGCCGTCACCGAATCGCGGACCAAAACCCGCCCCCCCGGACAAACCAGGGCGACGCCGCCGATGACCCGATGCCGGCGCCCGGACAACAGGTCCAGGCAGCGCCGGGCTTCCGTTTCGTCGGCGGGCTTGGGCAGCGAGCGGCGGCCACAGGCGACAACCGTGTCCGCGCCCAGGACGAAGGCGTCCGGATGGGCCCGCGCCACGGCGGCGGCCTTTTCCAAGGCCAGGCGTCCGGCAAGCGCGCGCGGCTGTTCGCCCGACCGGGGCGTCTCGTCGATATCGGCGGGCACCACGGCGGCCGGCACGATCCCGACCTGGGACAGCAGATCCAGCCGCCTGGGCGACGCCGAGGCGAGAATCAAGCGGCCAGCCATGGGCATGTCCGCCAAACTTTATTTGAAACGAAAGGTGATCCGGCCCTTGGTCAGATCGTATGGCGTCATCTCAACATTGACGCGATCGCCAGCAAGCACCCGGATCCGGTGCTTGCGCATTTTGCCCGCCGTATGGGCGAGGATTTCGTGTTCGTTGTCCAGTTTGACCCGGAACATGGCGTTGGGCAGCAGTTCCGTCACCGTGCCCGTAAACTCCAAAACGTCTTCTTTCGCCATTAGCACTCCAATAATTTGGCCGAAACGCCCCAGAACATGACGTCTAGCCGGGTAAAAATCAAGGGATTGCGGGGATTTGCCGATATCACCCCAATCCGGGTGCCCAATCAGATGTCGCCATCGTCGCCGGCTTCGTCGCGGGCGGCGCTGCGCAGGCCCTCGACAGCCGTCTGAAACAGCGGATTATCGACCCCTTCCAAATGCACAATGAAGATCGGCCGGCGGAAAACGGGGGCCTCTTCGACCAAGTGAAACACACCTTCCTCCAGGCGCGGACGCACGGCGCGCAGCGGCAAGTAGGCCGACCCACCGGCGCGCAGGATGTGCTGCTGGGCAAGCGGCCCGTAACTGACCGCCAACGCCGGGGCCGCCAGATCAGGGAAGGCATCCAAATGTTCCATGCGGAATTCCGCACCCCAGTCGACGAACACGTAACTGGCGTCCCAGGGACCGCGGGTCGTCGGCTCCGTCGAGACCAGAACCAGGCTGTCCTGGGCCAGTTTCTCGACCACCAACCCTGAACGGTGCTGCGGCGTATAGCTGACCGCGAGATCGATGAAGCCTTCGACGACCTGGCTCATCAAGGTGTCGGAGGTGCCGACCTCGGCGCGCAGAGCGACCTCCGGCAGGGCCTGGCGGACCCAGGACATCCAACTCACCATCATGCGTTCCCACAAGGTGAATTCGGCACCAACGGTCAGAAGGGCGGAATATTCCGTTGGCAGACCGACATTGTGGCGTGCCTGCTCCCATGTCTGCAGCAGCTTTTCCGCGAACGGGCGGAACTGCGCCCCCGCCGCCGTCAACGACGCCCCCGCCTTGGTGCGCACGAACAGCGGCTGTCCCAACAGGTCTTCCAGCAGCTTGACCCGGGTACTTACGGTCGACTGCGTGACGTAGAGACGTTCCGACGCCTTGACGAAATTTCCGACCTCGCAAATGGCAAGAAAGGTGCGCGCAAGATTGATGTCCATGGGGCGTTTCCGAAGGAAATCCGGGGATGATCCTGCGTGAATTATACATCGATAATTTTGATATAAACCATAATTTTATTTCGTTTGAGAAATGGCTGATTTTCTCCGAAAGTTGCCCCGTCCAATCATGGACAGATACCCCTTTTTGGAGGAATACATGAAAGTTCTGCCCTTCATTGGCGCCGCCGCGATCGCGCTTGCTCTTGCGGCACCGGCCAAGGCCGTGGACGTGACCAATGAACAGGAAACCGAAATTCAGCTCACGGTTTCCGATTCCGAAGGCTCCGAAATGGTGAACATCGCCGCCGGCGAAACCATCCCGAACCTCTGCGAAAAATGCAAACTCGTGCTGGGTGACGAAGCCGTCAGCGTGCAGGGCGACCAGGTCGCCGTGATCCGCGGCGGCAAGATTTCCATCCGCACCAACTGATCGAGGAATGCGGGGACGGGCATCTGCCCGCCCCTGCAGAAACGCGCCTGGGAGGGCGTCATCGGGAACGGGAGTGGTCGACGACAGGCTTAAAAGCCCTGCCCCTCGCATAAGGCCGGCACTGACGCACCCCCCGTTCCCGAGCGCCGCATCATCGGCGGAACGCCTCTCCAGGCAGCGTTTCTTGAACTTTCTAGCCTGCGCCTAGGTCTACCGAATTCGTTCTATCGACATCAATCGGCCAAACCGCCCTCCCACGTATGGCCCCTTTTCAGAAAGGCAAACGCCATGTTGACGCAGCCCTCCATTCCATCTCCGGCCCCTTCCGGCATGCCGCAGAACATCCCTGCCCCCGACGCCCGGTCGTTCTGGCAACGCGCCGATGACATTACGGGGTTTGCCCTGTTCATGGTCATCGTGGTCGGTGGTGTCGTGTCACCGTTCGCCCTGTATCTCTACGGGCTGCTGTTCCGCTAATCCCGGAATCTGCCGCTTCGGCCTGGGTTTGACGCGTCCGCCGGCTACCGCCATTCCAGGCGGTGGACGACGGCGCGGCAGGCCGTGGACGCATCACTGGCCGGCGTCAGCAGGTTCAACTCGACGTAAGTGGATTCCGCCAGGCGTTGCCCCAGGGCCACGATTTCGCGCTCCGTGGTTTCCGGTTCGCGCGAGAACATCACGCCCAGGCGGCGCTTGACCCGTTCTTCGTCGGACAGTTTCAGGGAATAGCGGATTGCGCCGACGCCGAACATCTCGCGGATCGCGATACCGCGCCGCGCCCAGCAGAACCCCTCGTTGACCTTTTCCGGCGCGACCGTGACGTCGAACCGGACATTGAGGCGGCGCAAGGCGTTATCGAAAGTAACCCGGTACTGGGCCGGCGGCCCAACAGCCGTCGTCAGGCGGGCCGCCGCCGTCTGCGCGCCGGCGCGCACGCGCTTGATCCCGGCGTCCATCAGCGTCACCGGCTGCGCCGCCAAGCCGTCGAACAGATCCCCGGCCTGCGCCTGGGCCGCCACGGGGGCCCCTCCAACTGCCAGAGCCAGGAACATGCCCACCGTAAGTACGGTTTTGGGCCGATAAGCCCGGTATGAACGCGCCATTCCGTCTCCTTATTTCATTCTCCGAGTGCCGATTAGCCCTCTTCAGACCATTTTACCGTAGCAACCCGCCAGAGCGAGCCTGGAGTCCGTATTTCACCACCCGCGTGACAACCGTCACATTCGCCCGCGGTAGCGGTGAGTACAATCAAACCACTTTTAGGTGTTGAAGTGCATGCTGGTTCATCGATCGGCGCGGTAGTTGACTACACGCGCCGAGGTGAATTTGCGTGTTTTTGGGGCGCCTTGGGGGAGGGGTCATGAATACCGCATCCGAGTCGGCATACCGCTTTTTTCAGCGTGAGGTCACCATTGAGGATCTGCGCAACCCCTTGTTCGCGGACGTCCTCGCCGTATGGGACGCGCTACGCGGCGACGCCATGGGGCCGCCTTGGCGAGTCACCGACATGCTGCGTTACCCGCACGCGGCCATCCCGTTTATCAGTGTCGTCGATCTGACCAAGGATGGGGAATTCCGCTACCGCTACTGGGGCACCGGCCATGTCGATGTGAAGGGTTACGATTACACCGGCCGCTCCCCCCGCGATCACGCACCGGCCGATTACGGGCGCATGATCAACGACGAATACCGGACCGTCGCCGACACCGCGAAACCCAAGGCCTTCGTTCACGATATCCGCCCGGGCTTTGCCCAGACTTCCAAGTTTCAAGAAACCCTGCGCTTACCGCTTACCAACGACGGGCGGACCGTATCGGGCGTCATTTCCTTCGCCGACTGGCGCTCCAACGCCGGGCATTGGACGGAAATGTTCGACACCCTGTCCGACCCGGCGGCGGGCCTTGGGGCTGTCTGAAACCCGCCCTTCCCGACTTGATCCCTTACGTATCGACGACCGCATGTACGGGAAACCGTGCCTTAATACGGTCCATCAGTTGGTCACGCACCATGCGGTAGGCCTGCAACTTTTCCTCGCGGTTGTCGGTCTCGATAATCGACGGGTCGAAGGTGTTCCAGAATTCAACGTCACAAGCCATGATTCGGGTCAGTTCCATGGCTTTGTGCTGGGCTTCGGGCGACAGGGTGATGACCAGATCGAAGAAGTCGTCTTCCAGGTCGTCGAAGGTCTTCGACCTGTGTTTCGACATGTCGATGCCGATCTCGTCCATAACCGCGATGGTGAAGCCGTCGATCTGTCCTTCGCGGGCCCCTGCGCTGTCGACATAAATCCGATGACCGTGG
Source organism: Rhodospirillales bacterium (assembly GCA_048263775.1). Classification (GTDB taxonomy): domain Bacteria; phylum Pseudomonadota; class Alphaproteobacteria; order Rhodospirillales; family Casp-alpha2; genus UBA1479. The sequence continues at coordinate 605,271 of JBLXDU010000001.1, read as the reverse complement.
AGAAATTTCAAGATGCCCTCCGCCATGGGTGAGCGGATGGAATTCATGGTGCAGGAGAACAGGACCGCAGAGGGAAGGTCAGCCAAATTCGCCGTCCCCCTATGCCTTGATATGAAGCACGCAGACCAGCGTGAACAGCCGTCGGGCCGTGCGCAGGTTCATTTCGACTCGGTCTTCAAGCCGCATGCGCAGAATTTCAGCCCCTTCGTTGTGCAGACCGCGGCGGCCCATGTCGATGGCTTCGATCTGGTTCGGCGACATGGTTTTGATTGCCTTGAAATAGCTGTCACAGATCATGAAATAGTCACGCACGATGCGCTTCATGACGCTGATCGGCAGGGTGATCTTAACCAGATGGGTGCCGCCCTCATCATCCACATCGAAGACAAGGCGGTTGTCCTGGATCGACAGGCGCAGGGCATAGGGTCCGTCGTGATCGATCTCTAGCGGGTGGAAACTGTTTTCCTCAAGCAGGTCGTAGATCGCGACCTTGCGTTCGTGGTCGACCTGCGGACTGCGGCTGACGACGCTTTTTTCATCCAGTTCGATGTGGACAATGCGATGCGTGTCGCCACTCATGATCGGCTGCTCCGGCCTAGTCCCCCGCCGGCGTGTTCAGGCGGATGGAAATGGAAAGCGCGTGGGCGTCCAGGCCTTCGGCCCGGGCCAAGGCCACGGCTTCGGGACCGATGGCGCGCAGGCCCTCGGCATCGCATTCGATCAAGGATGATCGCTTCATGAAATCCAGCACCCCCAGGCCCGACGAAAACCGCGCACTGCGCGAGGTCGGCAGCACATGGTTGGGCCCGGCGATGTAGTCACCAATGGCTTCCGGCACGTAACGGCCCATGAAGATCGCCCCCGCGTTGCGCACCTTGCGGCCCAGGGCATCAGCGTTATCGGTGGCGATTTCCAGATGCTCGGGCGCGATGCGATCGACCAGGGGAATGGCGTCGGCCAAATCCGGCACGGTGATCACGGCGCCGTAGGTCGCCCAGCTTTCCCCTGCCGTGCCCGTGCGCGGCAGGGTTTTCAGATGGCCTCCGCCGGCCCGCTCGACGGCATCGGCGAACGACGCATCATCGGTGATCAGGATGGCCTGGGCGGCGGTGTCGTGTTCGGCCTGGCTCAACAAATCGGCGGCGATCCAGGCAGGATCGTTGGCCCCGTCGGCCAATACCAAAATTTCCGACGGACCCGCGATCATGTCGATGCCGACGGTGCCGAACACTAGGCGCTTGGCCGCCGCCACATAGGCGTTGCCGGGGCCGACGATTTTATCGACCGGGCGGATCGTCTCGGTACCATAGGCCAACGCGCCCACGGCCTGGGCGCCGCCGATGCGGTAGATTTCATCGACGCTGGCGATCGCCGCCGCGGCCAGGACCAAGGGGTTGAGCACACCATCCGGCGTCGGTACGACCATAACCAATCGATCCACGCCCGCGACCTTGGCCGGGATCGCGTTCATCAGCACGGACGACGGATAGGCTGCGGTGCCGCCGGGCACGTAAAGCCCGGCCGCTTCGACCGCCTGCCAGCGGTAGCCCAGGCGCAGACCCGCGGCATCCGTGAAGTCCAGGTCTTCGGGCAATTGCTTTTCATGGAACGCCCGGATGCGCCCAGCTGCCGTAGCCAGGGCCGATAGTGTTTCGGGAGTACACTGGCCGCGCGCGGCATCCACTTCTTCGGGCGTGATCGCCATGGTTCCGGCGGTCAGATCGAAGCGGTCGAACCGCTTGGTATAGTCCAGAACAGCCGCATCGCCGCGCGCCCGCACGTCGGCCAGGATGGCCGTGACGACATCGTTCACGTCGGCGTCGGATTCACGCTTGGCGCCCAGAAGGTCCTTGAACGCGTCTTCGAAACCGGGATCTCGGGAATCAAGCCGCAAGGGCATCGACGGCCTCCTTGAACTTGGTGACCCAGGCGCCGATTTCTTTGGGCCGGGTTTTCCAGGCGGCACGGTTGACCGCCAGCCGCGAGGTGATTTCGGCGATGGTTTCAACTTCGACCAAGCCGTTGGCCTTCATCGTCGCACCGGTCGAAACCAGGTCGACGATGCGCCGACACAGCCCCAGGGTCGGCGCCAATTCCATGGCGCCGTTCAATTTGATGCATTCGGCATGGACGCCACGCCGGGCAAAGTGGCGGCGCGTCAGGGCAGGATACTTGGTGGCGACGCGGATCGACGACCACTGCTGGGGATCATCACTTTTGACCATTTCCGCCGGTTCCGCCACGGCCAGGCGGCAATACCCGATACCCAGATCCACGGGCGCATAGATTTCCGAATAGTCGAATTCCATCAGCACATCATTACCGGCAACGCCCAGGTGGGCGGCGCCAAAGGCGACGAAGGTCGCGACGTCGAACGAGCGCACCCGGATGATGTCCAGTTCCGGCACGTTGGTGGTGAAACGGAGTTGGCGGCTTTTGCTGTCATCAAAGGCCGGTTCCGGCTCGATCCCCGCATGACGGACCAGCGGCATCACTTCTTCAAGGATGCGCCCTTTGGGCAGGGCCAGGACGAGCTTTTCATTGGCGTTCATGATCGTTTTCCGTCGCGGTCAATCGGGTTGTTGCGGCGCATACATAATGCCATTCGCGCCAGGATGCCAGGAAACAAACCCCGGAAATCCCCGGTTCTCGCTTGTTCGAACCCATCAGGACGGACGATCACCCTCCGCCGCCACCGGCACGAAAAGCGCCGTTCCCCGCGGGAACAAAGGCATGGTAGATTACCGTCATGTCCAGGTCATCGACATTCCGGGCCACCCAGGATTTCCTGGTGGCTGGCCTTTGCTTCGCGGCGGTTATTTTATGGCTGTCGGCGGTTACAAATGCCGCGCCCTGGAACGGCGGGACCGTCCAGACCAGCGCCCCGCTGGCCCTGCCGGGAACCCCGGACCTGAACGTCAGGGAAAAGCGCGAAGCCGTGCTTCGTCGTGCGTTGGGCAATTTCGCAACAACCGCCCAGACCCTGCAATCACTGGCCGATCTGGATGGCCCCCAAGCGCTTCCCGCCACAATACCGGCCATCGCGCTGACGGGCAGCCGCGCCCCTGTCGTAGTGGCCACCAGCCGGCAAACACACCGGCGTTCGCCGACAGACAGGTTCCAGTCTCGCGCGCCGCCGCAGGACGCCTGACCTTCCTGCGGCATACGCCGCATAACGTCCCTTTACAGCCGGCGGCCGCTTAGGCCGCCCTCAGCATGACGAAAAGCGATCGTGTCATGGGTCATCGCCTATGGCGATGGCCCAGCGCAATCATCTGGAAACGGCCCGCGCTAAGTCGCGGCGCCGCACCCAAAAAGCGGTCGGTCCGCCCATCGTCATGCGATCACGATACATGAGAGAATTACCATGTCCCCCATCCTTTCATTTGCACTGGAAACCATTGCCATGATCGCATCACTGGCTCTGGTTCAAGCCATCGTCCTTCTCATGCAATATGCCAACCGTGCCGCTTGGTTGAAGCGCGATAACATCGACACCTTGCTGGCCGTCACCGTCGGGACAGCCATCCTCGTCGCCATCGGCTTGGAGATCGACAGTCTGATACGGATCGGCCTGCACAACGAATTGGCGGTCTTGACCGCGCCCGTCGTTTGCGCGGTGGCGGCCAAAATCATCTGGCACGCCTTCAATTGCCGCGCGCGCCAGGCAATGGCCAAGGTAGGCATTTCGCCTTTCGGTCGCCTGACCGACACCGCCCGGCAAGTACCGGCACCGGTACAAGAACCGAAAGCGGGGTAACCTCCCGCCGACGGCGTCACCTTACTATTTTCTGGCGTTCCGTTTGAGCATGCACGGAACCGGGTCGGTCGCCCGTTTCACGTCAGATTGGCGATGAAACGGGCGATTTCCGGGAACAGAATGTCCGGTGCTTCCAAGTGCGGGCTGTGGCCGCAGCCGGTAATGACCAGACGCTTGACCGGTCCGGAAACGCCATCGGTGATGGCGGAAACCTGGATTTCCGTGCCGTATTGGTCATCTGCTCCCTGAACCGCCAGCACGGGGCAGGTCACCGACGGCAAACAGTCCTCCACGTTCCAGGCGCGGAAACCGTCGGTCAGCCAGGTGTCGTTCCAGCCGAAAAAGGCCCCGTCCACGTTGTCGCCGTGATAGCGCCGAAGCCGATCCCGCAGATCTGTTTCCTGCCAGGACGCACGCGCGTCCTGAATGCCACGGATCGTCACATCCTCGTTGAACACATGGGCCGCCATGGTGACCACGCCGCGGATGCGCGCATCACGGCCCGCCGCCATCAAGGCAATGGTGCCGCCGTCGGAATGGCCGATCAGCACCGCCGCTCCAATCCCCGTGGCGTCCAACACGGCGGGCAGAACGTCATACGCCTCCGGTGCGTGGTAATCGACGGTCCGCGGCAAGGTGATGCCCTCAGACCGCCCGTAGCCCGCCCGCGAATAAGCCAAGGCGGGCAATCCGGTCAGATCGGCAAGGGTTTCGGGCACATCGCGCCACATGTCGACGCAGCCGAGGCCTTCGTGCAGGAACACGAGCGCCCTGCCCCCAGATGCCGGCGGCCCGCCCCACCAGGCATACTCCAGGCGCTGGCTGGCGGCGTCGAGGTATCGGATTTTATCGGTCACCGGAGACAGCCTGCATCACGGTCGGGCCGTCAGCCTAACCCAGGTATTCCGGGCGTTCCAGGAATTCGCGATGGGATTTCAACAGGCTACCGCAGTCGCCCGGTTTCCTGTGATGGATATCACTTACAGGCAGCCCGCCCCCGCACACTCTAAAGCTTGGGGAAACGGTTCCCGCGCCCGCGCGGGAACCTTGAGGACATGGATGGAAAGCAATGCGAACGCCCATCCGCCGCCGCGTGGGGAACGCGGTACTGACCGGCTGTGCCGCCGCCGTCCTGGCAGGCGCCACGATCCATTTTGATCTGTTCGGCGGCATTCACGCCTTTGTACACCGGTTCGAAGAATGGAATCCGGGCAACATCCTGGCCGCCATCGTGGTCTGCGCCCTTGCCGGCATGGCTTATGCCTTGTGGATATTGCGAACGGTCCTGCGCAGCCAACGCATGGTCACGCGGCGGGTTTTGCGCGCCCATACCCATGCCATGGAGATCGCCCGCGACGAAGCCGCCCTGGCGCGGGAGAACGCCGAACTGGCGAACGACGCCAAGACCGAACTGTATCAGCGCACCATTCAGGATCTGACGGAAACCGCCGGCAACATGCGGGACAAGCTGGGCATCCTGCGTTCGCAGATCGCCAACCTGAACGACAATGAGGCGCGGCTTCTGATCGACGATGCGGTCCGCAGCGTGAACGGCGTTTATACCCTGATCGCGGACCTGGAGCGGGCCAACGCCATGCAGCGCAATGCGCTGATCACCAATTGGGAACCGATCAACCTGATCGACATGCTGGAAACGGTGATCGAAAGCATCGCCCCCCTTGGCACCGCGCGCGGCATCCGTATCCACTTCGCCCCCGGCATGGTCGCCCGGCGCATCGTCAAGGGACAGTCCGACCGCCTGATCAAGGCCTTGGTCGAAGTTCTGCTGAACGCCGTTTCGCGCAGCCCCAAGGGTGGGCGCATCCTGGTCGAGGTCATGGGCGACCGCCTGAGCCTGATCGTGCGCATCACCGATGCCGGGCCGCATATCTCGTCGCGCATCGGCAAACGGCTATTCGATGCCTACGGCATCGACCCATCGGCCATCGATCCGGATCGCGAGGGTGCCGCCATCACCCTGCAGGCGGCGCAATCCATCCTGGAACGCCACAAGGGCAAGATCAGCTTTGAAAACCTGCCGCACGCGGGCGTTACTTTCCTGATCACCATTCCGGTTTACGAACTGGCTGCGGCGCGCACGGCGGCCGGCACCTGGGTGCTGCAGGACCTGTCGCCCAACGACGGCTGAGCCCCGGCCGCCCCCCTTATTCCGGCAGATTGCCCTACAGCTTGCCCGTCATCTGATCCGCGCCGTGGTACAGCACCTGGCGCACGGCTTCGGCCGCGCGGGCGTGATAGGCGACGGTTTCCGGGTCCATGTCCGCCTTGACCCGGGGGGTGTGTTCGAAGTGGTTGAAGCGGTCCCGGCCGCGTACCAGGGCGGCGGAATCCCATTGGCCGACGCTCTGCATGGCCTTGGCCGGCATGTAATGGAACGAAATGCCGATCCGCCGGTCCCCGGAAAGGTTCGGGCCGGAGGCATGGGCCAAGCGGATATTATGAAGAGACATCTGTCCGGGCCTGAGCGGCATGGCCACCGCTTTGCTCTCGTCGATGCCCTGGGTGATCTCCTGGCCACGGGTCAGCATGTTGTTCTCATGGTAGAGGTCTTCGTGCTTCAAGGGCGGACCCAGATGGGTGCCGGGCAGAACACGCATGCAGCCCGCTTGCTCGCTCGCTTCCGACAGCGCCAGCCAGGCCGTCACCACTTCGCCACCGGCCAAACCCCAGTAGTTGGAATCCTGATGCCAGGAAACGTATTGTCCGGAACCCGCTTCCTTAGTCCAACTGAGGGTGTTCCAACACAGGATGTCGGGCCCCAGGATGTCCTCCATCATGTCGACGATGCGGGCATCATGGACCAGATCGTCCAGCCATTTGAACAGAAGGTGTGTCTTATTGCGCTGCAGGCCGTTGAGGGGTGCGCCCTGGGACGCCTCGAAGGCCTCAATCCTCGCACGCAGGTCATGCGCCTCCGCCGCCGAAAGCACATCGACCGGCGCGTAATAGCCATCTTCCTGGAATTGTTTCAGGGCTTCTGGACTCAGAACCTTCGACATGGCGGCATCCTCCCGGTTTTCCGGCAAGGATACTAAAAGCCTTAGACCCCCGCCACCCGGGCAATGTCGGCGCCGCAGGCGGCCAGCTTTTCCTCCAGCCGCTCATACCCGCGGTCCAGGTGATAGACCCGGTTGACCTGGGTTTCGCCCTCCGCCGCCAATCCCGCCAGGACCAGCGATACCGACGCCCGCAGGTCCGTCGCCATGACGGGTGCCCCCGACAACTTCTTGACGCCCCGCACGATGGCCGACGCCCCGTGCACGTTGATGTCGGCGCCCATGCGGCACAGTTCGGGGACATGCATGAAGCGGTTTTCGAAAATGGTTTCCGTGATCATGGCGGCCCCTGTGGCCACAGTCATCATGGCCATGATCTGGGCCTGCATGTCGGTGGGAAAGCCGGGATAGGGTTCGGTCATGCTGTCGACGCCGCGCAGTTCGCAATTGGCGCGATTGACCTTGAGCCCGTCCTTGGTTTCCGTCACCTCGACCCCGGCGCGTTCCAGAAGGTCGATCACGCTTTCGATCAGGTCGGCACGGGTATTGGTCAGGGTCAACTCACCCCCCGTGATGGCGGCGGCGGCGGCATAGGTGCCGGTTTCGATCCGGTCGGGCAGGACCCGGTGGCGGGTCCCGGACAGCTGGTCCACGCCGGTGATCCGCAGGGTGTCCGTACCGATACCGGTGATCTTCGCCCCCATTTCCGTCAGGCAATTGGCAAGGTCCGTGATTTCGGGCTCGCGCGCCGCGTTGGCGATGACCGTGTCGCCCTTCGCCAGGGTGGCGGCCATCAGGGCATTTTCCGTCGCTCCGACGGAAACCTTGGGAAACAGGATATGCCCGCCGCTCAGACCGTTCGGCGCGGTGGCCTGGATGTAGCCTTCCTTCAACTCGATCTCGGCCCCCAGGGCCTCCAGCGCCTTCAAGTGCAGGTCCACGGGCCGGGTGCCGATGGCGCAACCGCCCGGCATGGACACGCGGGCCTTGCCGGCGCGGGCCAGCAGCGGGCCCATGACGACGACCGAGGCCCGCATCTTGCGCACCAGGTCGTAGGGGGCTTCCGTCGCGATGATCTTGCGTGCCTGCAGGCGCACCACGGGTTCGTTGCTGGTGTCGTCGACCGTACGCGTCAATTCGACGCCCAGTTCACCCAACAGGCTGCCCATGGTCGCCAGATCGGCGAGGATGGGCATGTTGGTGAACTCGACCGGGTCCTCGGTCAACAGAGAGACGGCCATCAAGGGCAGGGCCGCGTTCTTTGCCCCCCCGATGGCGATGGTGCCGTTCAAGGGGCGGCCGCCCCGGATGCGAATACTGTCCATCACCGTTGATTAACAGAAGAAATGGGGCCCTGTCATGGCGGGAATGGGATTATTTCCGGGCCCAGCCGGCCCTGGCCATGCCAGCGCCCCTAGGCGCCCTCTTTGCCGGAAGGGGCCATGTCCCGTTTACGTTGCTGGGCCTTGCGTTTGGCCAGGTTGGCCCGCAGTTGTTCGGCCTGGCGCGCCTTGCGCGCCGCTTCCGCCTCGGCCCCGGCGCCGCTTTGGCCCGGGCGTTTCTTCGCATCGTCAGACGGGGTCATGCTGCCTCCGATTCGGCCTTGAACAGGGTCTTTGCCGCCCATGAAATAAAGGGCTCAGGGACACTTGTCATTGGGGAAACCCTATACTATTGTCCGCCCCTCTTCACCTCCCGGATGCCGCCGTAGCTCAGGGGTAGAGCACTCCCTTGGTAAGGGAGAGGTCCACAGTTCAATTCTGTGCGGCGGCACCATTTCTCAGATTCCCCAAATAATTCCGTTGAGACCGTGTCGGCCCCCTATCGGTGGCGGCCACTTTCCCGTTGTGCGATATATTCGATTAAATTAAATTGTTTTCGTAAGGTGTAGTTTAGTCCCTATTTCCAAATTGACGCCGTAGGTCATTTTACTGGCTGGCGAGCAGGGTTATTGAGAACCGTTGTCAATTGGCGTAAACTTGGCCGATCGTCGGTGGGGAGATCGGCAGCGTTTTAGAATTCAAGGCTTGGCCGGAAGGCCGGAGCCGAAAAAAGGTCCAGGGAGGAATGCCCGCCGTGTTGCGGCGGCAAACCTGGAGAGATCGGACTCGCATGAAAGAAGAAGACGTACTTGAAGGCGCCAAGGAAGCGGCACAGTTTCTCAAGGCGCTGGCCAATGAAAACCGCCTGCTCATCCTCTGCATGCTGGGCGACGGCGAAAAATCAGTCACCGAACTGGAACAGGCGCTTGATCTGCGTCAGCCGACCTTGTCACAGCAGTTGGCGCGGCTGCGCGCCGACGACCTTGTCGCAACCCGGCGCGAGGGCAAGACGATTTATTACAGCCTGGCCAGCAACGAAGCGGGCAAGACGCTGGAACTTATGTACGGCCTGTTCTGTTCGGAAGAAGCCATGGAGCGTCGCCGCCTGATCAAGGCTGCATCCCGCTCCGCCGCCTGACGGACCATTCCCGATTAAGATCAAAGCCCCCGAGCGGCGGACCGCCCGGGGGTTTTCTATGCGGATTATTCGCCCCCGGCGGCCTTCATGAAGGCCAGCAGGTCTTCGACATCCTGTTCCTTGCGCAGGCCCGGGAAGGCCATGCGGGTGCGGCCCTTGTCGGCACCGATCCGGTCCTTCACGAAGTCCTTAGGATCGGCAACGAAAGCCTTGAGTGCATCGTCGGTCCACTTCAGGCCCTTGTCATTGGCTGCCTGAAACGCTTTGGAATAGCGGAACCCGTCGACGGAACCTGCCGTGCGGCCCAGAATGCCCTTCAATGACGGGCCCATCTTGTTCGCAGCACTGTCGATGACATGGCAGGCGGCGCATTTGCGGAACACCTTCTTGCCGGCTTCGGGATCGCCCGCAGGTTGGGCGGATGCCGCGACCTGCGTCGCTTCCGTTTTCGCCGTCGGCGCGGCCGCGGCCTTGGCCGCCACACCGCCCTTATCCGGCGTCACATCGATGACCTTGGCGCGGCCGATGACTTTCACCTCAGGCTTGCAGTCCTTCATGCACAGAGCCGCCACCTTGACGGTCTGGCCGTCGGGGCGCGGGTCGTCAAAGAAGTTCTTGGCGTTGGGCATCTCGATCTTGCCGATGTTGGAGGCATCGAGCACGAAGGATGAGTCAACCACGTCGTTCATGTTGAGCAGAAACGCGGTCAGGGCATAAACCTCGTCATTGGTCAGAGTCTGAGCCTCGCCGAACGGCATGGCCCGCTTGATGTAGTCGAAGATGGTCGAGGCATAGGGCCAGTAGCTGCCCACGGTCTTTTCCGGACGGTCGTCCTTCATCGTGCCATGGCCGCCGACCAACACCGGGTAACGGCCTCGGGCTTCGCCGAAATCGCCGTGACAGGCGGCGCATTTTTCGATGTAGACTTTTTCGCCCTGGGGCGCCGTGCCCGATCCCGGAGGAGCCCCCAGCCCGTCGGGACGAACGTCAATGTCCCAGGCTTGGATCTGTTCCGGGGTCGCGGGGGCGCCCAATTGGGGGAATTTGCGGTCGGCCGCATGGCCCGAGGCCGTCGACAGGGCGAGAAGCCCGGCCGTTGCGACGGCGGTGAGGGTCAGGTTACGCCAAGCGGACATTTTCCACCTCCCCGGTCGGATTGATGCGCCAAGTCTGGATGGCGTTGTTGTGGTAGATGGAATTGACTCCGCGCACGGCCTGAAGCGCCGCCATTTCCGGCTGCACATAACCGGTTTCGTCAATGGCGCGGCTTTGCAGGTAGGCCGGATTGCCGTCCCACGACCAACCGTCGAGGTAGAAGCGGGTCAGGCATTTCGGCAGGACCGGATCTTCCAAACGTGCCTGATGCCAGTTGCGCCCGCCGTCCACGGTGACGTCGACACGGGCGATCTTGCCGCGTCCCGACCAGGCGATGCCCTTGATGACCTGCGGGCCCTTCTGCTTGCACGGCAGTTCGGGACATGGGCTGGTAATCACCGACTTGGCGTCCATTTCCCAGGTAAACCGCCGGGCTCGGCCATCGGGCATGAGGTCGGTGTACTTCGACGTTTCCTCGCGGGCCATCCAGGCGCCGTCACCGACTTCGATACGGCGCAACCATTTCACCCACATGTTGCCTTCAAACCCGGGCACCACAAGGCGGATAGGATAACCCTGTTCGGCGCGCAGGCGCTCGCCGTTCATGGAATAGACGACCATGCAGTCGTCCAATGCCTTGTCCAGCGGTAGGGAGCGGTTCATGCCCGCCGAATCCCCACCTTCGACCAGCAGCCACTTGGCCTTGGGCTTTACGCCGGCTTCTTCCAGAAGGGTGCGCAGCGGCACGCCCGTGTATTGCACGCAATGAACCATGCCATGGGTGAATTGCACGCCGTTCAACTGCGCGCCGCGCCATTCCATGCCGCCGTTGGCCGCGCACTCCAGAAAATAGAACCGGCTTTGTGGCGGGAAGCGCTTGAGATCCTGATAGGTAAAGACCAGGGGCCGTTCGACCATGCCGTGGATCATCAGGCGGTAGTCGTCGGGGATGACTTCGGCGACGCCGCCGTGGTGGCGTTCGAAACACAATCCATTGGGTGTGACCATGCCGTCCAGGGCGTAAAGCGGCGTGAAGTTGATGGAACTTTCCGGGGTCGCGGTCAACCAGTCGACATAGCGGCGAATGACGGTCTTTTCGAACTTGGACGGCATGCCGTAGGGTGCGACGTCGACGCCCGGCCCCAGGACCTTCGACCAGTCGGCCACATTCGGCGGCAGGTTGGCCGGATCGGCCAACGCGCGGCTGGGCGTCATCAGACCCGCGGCGGCGGCCCCGCCGGCGGCCCCAAGCCCGGCCAGAAGCGCCCTGCGGCGGCCGGTATCGGTCGGCTGATCGATGGATGGGATTTGGATGTTCCCCGGCTTTGCCGGCGGTTTAGTCTTGTTCATTAATGCGCGCTCCAAGAATTATGGGGCGGCCCCGCCCGGATGGCGGCGTCACCTGCTCAATGATGGAATTCACATTATATATTTTATGAATATGTTGTCCAGGGCGAGGCGCTGAAAAACTTTGGGGAAATCACCAATTTTCCGGCGATTTCCCAGCACTTTTCAGGGCGTTGATCTTTTTCCGCACATAAGGCCCGAACTTACCGTCTAGATAGGCCTGTTCCTGGACGAACTGGTACATGGACATGAAGTGGAACGGCTTCATGTAGCCGGGCATGCGGGCGATCTCGGCCTTCTTGCCCGACACCCCCGCCGGCAATTTGTCGAGCGTGGGAAAAAAGATGGTGGTCGGCGTGAAACGCACGCCCCATTTCTCGGCCAGTTTCTTTTCCGACAACTCCTCGCCGTCGAAATCGGTCACCATGCGCGATCCGATGATGTTGATCTGCAGGATGTTGAAATTGGCGCGCACGAAATCGCTGATGTCCTTGCGGGCGAAATTAACCTCGTGCATTTCCCGGCAATAGGGACAGCCTTCGAGAGAGAAGATCACGGCGAACCGCTTGCCCGCCTGGGCCGCTTCCTCCAAGTCTTCCTTCAGGATCATGAACGAATTGAGAAACCAGGGCTCGGTCATCAGACCGTCGGCGCCGATGGTCGCGGCGGCGGCCGGACGCACACCGCCAAAGGTCATACAGGTCAGGGCCAAGGCGCCGATAACGCTCATGGTCCATCCGTTGAAACGTCGCCGGGTAGTCACTGATCGGATGTCCTCTTGTCTTGATGCCAAGGCGGCACCTCACATTCGTTTTGTTGAATGCATATTGACCGCATGGGCCGTGGTCTGGCAAGACGCTATAGGAAGGAAACCATCACCGTGATTTCAAGAATAAGTTTTATCGTCGCGGCGTTCTGCCTATTGCTGGCCGCACCCAGGCCGGCCCTGGCGGCGGATGCCGGGGAATTCGATTCCCTGGTCGACGAAGCCCAGGGCGGCTACCGCGCCGCGCTGTTCTATGCCCGCACGGGCAACGCGGCCCTGGCCGGGATCGAACTGCGCCAGGCCCAGGCCGTGTGGGATGAGATTCTCGCCGCATACGGTGCCACCCCGCCCCCGCCCTATGCCAAGGACAGCCGGTTCGCGGCCGACCTGAAGGACATCACAGCCCGCATTTCAAAAGGCGCCGATCTGCTGGATGAGGAAAAGGGCAAGGAAGCCCGCCAGGAACTGGCCCCAGTGCGCGACCTTATCTATGGGCTGCGGGACCGGGCTGGGCGCAAGGGCTATTCCGAATGCGTCACCGACCTGAACCGGCACATGGATTTTCTGTTTAAATGGCGCCACGACCGGCCGGACTTCACGGTCCCCGGAACCGCCGACACCGTCATGCAGGCCGCTCTGAAATACCGCGACATCCTGCGCGCCTGCCGCGCCATGGCCCCCGCCCACTACCAAAAAGCCGCCGACTTCAAACGCATTTACGACGGCGCCGACGCCTCGATCTCGTCGATGCCGCAGGCGGTTGAGCGCAAGGATGCCCTTGGCGTCGTCAACATCCTGCGCGAACTGCGGTCCTTCGACCGTATTCTGTTCTTCAAGCTGGGGTAAGCGGGCGGGCAGTGGCGGCTAGCCGACCTTGCCCAGGCTGGGGAAAGTGTTGAGCAGCCAGTTGGCGATTTCTGACACACTGCCCGTCAGGAACAGCACCCCGGTCACCACCAGGAACAGTCCCATGGCCTTTTCCACCATGCCCATATGGCGGCGGAAGCGTTTCATGAAACCCAGGAACGGGCCGACCGCAAAGGCGGCGGCCAGGAACGGCAGGCCGATGCCCGCCGAATAGATGGCCAGCAGCGATGCCCCCGACCACGGCCCGTCACCGCCCGCGGCAACCATCAGGATCGCCGCCAGAACGGGTCCGACACAGGGCGTCCAGCCGAAGGCGAAGGCAAGCCCTACCAGATAGGCGCCGAACACGCCCATGGGTTTCTTAGGGCCTTCGAACCTAGCGTCGCGCTGCAGGAAGCCGAGGCGGAACACCCCCAGGAACTGCAACCCCAAAAGGATGATGATCCCGCCCGCGACCTTGGAAAAGATCGCGTGGTATTCGGCGATCAGTTGGCCGACGGCGGACGCCGTCGCCCCCATGCCAACGAACACGGTCGAGAATCCGAGAACGAAAGCCAGCGCGGTCCAACGCACGCGGGCCAGCGCCGCGCGGTCGGCCCCCGCCCCCTGGGCCTCCAGGGCCTGGAACGTGGTCCCGGCCAGGAAACACAGATAAGGCGGCACCAGCGGCAACACGCAGGGCGACAGGAAACTCAGCAATCCCGCCAGAAAGGCGCCACCGTAGGAAACGTCCATGCTCGTCGTTCAGTCCTTATTGGTGATCCGTCCGCAGGTCAGGCGCCGACGACCTTGACCGTCTGGTTGTCGGGCACCTTGACGACCTTCTGGTTCTGGATATAGCCCGCGACCAGATCGTAGGCGGGCGGGCCTTCCGTGCCTTCGTTGACCGAGGCCCAGCCGGCGACCACATACTTTTTCGACGGATCGATGGCCGTGCCGGTTTTCAGCGAAGTCATGTTGGAAATACGCGAGCCGATCTTCTTGTTGATGTCGATGGTGTAGGACATGCCGCCGACGCGCACCATGTCGCCACCCTGCTGATAATAGGGATCGGCATTGAACAGGTTGTCGGCGACATCTTCCAGGATCGTCTTCAGGAACTCGCCCGTCATCTCCGTGCGGTAGACGTTGGGATAAGTGATGGACGTGTGGTGATGCACGTCATCGACCGTGATCGCCTGCCCCGGCAGCAACGAAGCCCCCCAGCGGAATCCCGGCGACAGGGCGATTTCCGCGTCCCGTTCGGCCAGCAACGCCTGACAGATGACGTCGTCGAAGGTGCCGTTGAAATTGCCGCGGCGGTACAGGAGGTCTTCCGTATGGCCCAGTTCTCGGCTGATTTCCGCCATATGAGGTTCGCGAATCTTCTGCACCAACGCCGCCATATCCTTGTCCGGTTCGATGACGTCGGAGAACATGGGGATCAGACGGAAATTGTAATCCGTCACCTTCTTGCCCTCGACCTTGAGATCCAGGCGCGACAGGAACTTGCCGTGGCTGCCCGAGGCGATCAGCAGGGTATTGCCGACCTTCACCGGCGCCGGCAGGGCATCGTGGGTATGACCGGTCAGGATCACGTCAATGCCGGGCACGCGGGACGCCAGCTTGCGGTCCACGTCGAAACCGTTATGGGACAGCAGAACGATCAGGTCCGCCCCCGCCGCCTGAGCGTCAGCGACCCGCTTTTTCATATTGTCTTCGTTGATGCCGAAGGACCAATTGGGCATCAAATAGCGCGGGTTGGCGATCGGCGTATAGGGGAAGGCTTGGCCGATCACGGCGACTTTCACCCCGCCCTTATCGAAATACTTGATCGCCTCGAACACGTCTTCCTGCCATTCCGTATCCCGCACGTTGGATGCCAGGAACGGGAAATTCAGGCTGTCCTGCAATTCCTTCACCCGGTCCACGCCATAGGTGAACTCCCAATGCGCGGTCATCGCATCGATGCCGAGGGCGTTCTGCACATCGACCATGTCGGCGCCGCCGGTCTTCAATGACGTATAGGAGCCCTGCCAGGTATCGCCGCCGTCCAGCAACAGGGTGTTATCGGGGCGTTCGGCGCGGATCGCCTTGACCAGGGTCGCCATGCGGTCGACACCGCCGACCTTGCCGTAGGACTTGGCCATCGAGGTGAAGTCCTGATCGGTCAGGGCATAGGCTTCTGGCGTGCCGGGCCCGATGCCGTACTTGTGTAGGAAATCCTTGCCCGTGATGTGCGGCGGCAAGCCACGGACCTCACCGACACCCAGATTGACGGTCGGCTCGCGAAAATAAATGGGGACGAGTTGCGCGTGCATGTCGGTGAAATGCAGCAGAGTAACTTGGCCCAGGCTGTCGAACTGCAACAGGTCCTGCTGCATGACCTTCTGCTTGGCCATGGCCGACCGGAAGTTCAGCGCCGTTGCGGGCAGGGCCGCCGTCGCGGCGGCCAGATGAAAGAATTCACGCCGACTTAACACGTTCGTCTCCACTTACTGATGTTCAGATAGGGGTCGAAAATCGATTAAAGAAAAAAAACGTCCGGAGGATCGGGGGACACCGTTCCTCCGGACGTTGAAACTGCGTGATATCAGTTACGCACGGCGGGCGTTTCGACCGGCAAACCCCGGCCCCGCCACATGACGTAAAGTTCGAGCGCCAGATACTCGTCGCTGCCATAACCGTAGGCAGACGAGCGCACCTGCTTGTTGCAGCCGCGGAAACGGCGGTGCAGTGAGCCGACGCCGTTCCATTTCAGGCGATACACGGGGAAACCATTGCCCTGCCCTTCGCTGAGGACGTTGGCCCGCAAATGCGCACCGGGGAAATCCTCGTGGCAATGCTTGCAGGCCATGTCGAGCTGACCGCGGCGTTCGTTATAGAACGCCTTGCCCTTCTCGAAGTAGGGCGCGGCCTCACCGTCGACCTTGACGTTGATCGGCATGCCCAGGGACTGATGACGCACGAACACGGTCATGCCCAGGAGTTCCTTGGATTCGTACTTCCACTCCTTTGCCTTCATGTTGTCCGTGCGGCAGCGGTTGATGCGCTGCTCCAGGTTTTCCAGATTCTTCTTCTCTGCCACGTATTTCGGATAGCTGACGGCAACACCCTTCATGCTGTCCGGGCCCTTGTGGCAGGACGCGCAGGACTTGCCCGCCTCGCCGTCCACCTTGTTCCACAGCTCCTCGCCGATTTCGGCCCAGAGCATACCGGGGTTCTGGAAGTTGTCGTCCTGCATGGCGCGCGTTTCCGGCGCCGCGTAGGTATAGCCGGACCGCCGGTCCTCGACCTGATAGGCCCCCCAGTTCTTTTTCTCGTCGGCAACGGCATTCGCCGCCACGCCGGCGGTCAAGGCAAGAGCCAGACCGAAGAGCGCGTATCTGCTTAGATTGATTCCCATTACTCGGATCCCTTTCTCCGCGCTCCTGACATTATTGTTATTGATGCGTCAGGAGACCGTGATCTTTGCCTTCTTCGTGTATTCGGCGCCGCCGTCTTCAATCCACTTGAATTCGAACTCACCGCTTTCCTCGGCGCGGAAATGGAACGCCAGGTAGGGGTTGGCCGAAACCGCCGGATGCCAGTCCGAGGCGAACACCGTCGCGCCGTTGAACTTGCATTCGAAGCGGTTGATGATCTTGCGCGGAATCTTATTGCCGTCCTTGCCCTTGCGCTGGCCGGTTTCCATCTTGTGCTCGATCAGAGACTTGATCTCCACGACCTCGCCCTTTTTGGCCGATTTCGGGATTCGCACGCGCGGTTTAACGTCTGACATTTTCTTTCTCCGATGCTCTGATCAGCCGCCGCAGCCGCCGATGGTGACCTTGACCTGCTGCTTGGCCATATAGACCTTGCCGTTGCTCATTTCCGCGACGACGACCACGTTCTGCGTGCCCGCCATGCGCATGCGGGTGGATGCCCGTGCCATGCCGGACTGCGGCGTGAAGTGGAAACTGGCGACTTCCGGAGACGGATTGCCTTCGGCAAACAGATGAACGGTTTTCACGTAGTCGTCCTTGGACATCGGGCTTTCGACCTCGAAGGCGACGGGAACGGTGTTGCCGTTCTCGGCGATCTGCGGCAGATCGAGCTTGATCTTGCCGTCCTCCGGCGTGCCCTTGACCAGTTTCTTGATGGCGGCGTCGACCGCCGCTGCGTCAGCATGCGCACCCGGCGCCAGAAGCCCCGCAGCCACCAGGGTCAGCGCAAAGGCGGACACGCCCTTGAGAGCCTGACGCCGCGAGAGGGTGAGTTGAGTTTCAGTCATTTCTCTTCAGTCCTTGTTACAGAATACCTAGATATCGGCGCCGTCCGCCAAGGCGGCCTATTCCTTCAAGGTCGCCAGATAGGCAAGCAGGTCTTCGACCTGCTGTGCGTCCAGGATCGGCTTGCCGGCGAATTTCTTGAGCACCCGGTGAAGCCCTTCCGACTTGTAGAAGGACGGCATGATGGTGTCCGGGTTCAAGGCCTTGGGATCGACCACGCGCAAACGCAGTTCAGCCACGGAATAGCGTGAGGCAACGCCGTCAAGCGGCGGGCCGACTTCGCCGTGGAACGACTGTTCCTTCATGGCTTCGAGCTTGTGACAGGCCAAACAGTTGCCGAGCTTGCGGTTGGCGAAGACCCCCTTGCCTTTGGCCGCGTCGCCGGTTTGTTTGGTCAGCGGGTCTTTCATTTCGGTCATGGCCGCAACTTCGACCGTGCCCGCAGATACCGGCTGGGCACAGACCGCCGCCAGTGACAGAACCGCGCCACCGACCACCGCCGCCACGAATGGTGTCGTATATTTCTTGGACATACCTGTTCCCCAACGTTGTCACCGGTTCAGGGGGCGGTTCTGCGCCGCCCCGATCACGGCTGTTAGCTTTCTATGGGCGTTTCCGCCTTCTTCCATCGGCAATCATATTCATAAAAAAATATATGTATCAAGTTTGAATGCCGCCGGAACCCTATAAATACCAAAAATGGGCCGACGGTCACGCCTCACCTTGCCGACGGCGGAAATCCGCGGTTTCAAACCCAACCCTCAGTCCGAACAGGGCTGGTGCAACTTTTTCAGATCGCGATCAAGCAGGCTCCAGAAGAAATCCTCGCCCGGATACCCCGTCAGGCGGCTGACCTCTTGGCCGTCCTCGATCAGGACGAAGGTCGGCGTGAAAACGATACCCTTGATATGGGCAAGATCGTCCGGCCGTGGGTCGTCGATGTCGATGCGGCGCAGCGGCGCGCATTTGGACTCGGCCGTGTTCGGATAGGCGGGCCCGATCTCTTTGTGGAAGCGTTCGCACCACTCGCAGGTGTCGCTTTCGAACAACACCAGTTCCGCCGCCGCCGCGGCCTTCGAGCCCGCAAACAGCCCCGCCAACAGAAACGTCACCAGGACGCCCAAGGCGATGGATATGACGGTCGGGGCGCGCGCGCCTTCGGGTGAGGTGCTTTTCATGGGCCGGGATTAGAGCCATGATGCAGGGCCCGGCGTCAAGCCGAGGTGAGTATTGAAAGGACATCCTCCATGACTTCCGGCTGGACCCGGCGCACCGTCCTCGGCCTGATCGCCACCGCCCCAACGCTGGCCCTGCCCGGGATTGCGCGGGCCAAGGGCGGGCGCGTCGTGGTCGTCGGCGGCGGGTTCGGCGGCAGTGCCGTCGCCCGCACGATCAAGCGATTGGCGCCAGGGATCGATGTCACCCTGATCACGCGGGATACGTCCTTTGTCTGCTGTCCGGGCAGCAACACCGTGATCGGCGGGTTCGGCCGTATTGAGGACCAGACAGTCGGGTATGATGCCCTGGCCAAGGACGGCGTGACAATCATCACCGGCCGGGCCGAAGCCGTGGATACGGACGCGCGGACCCTGCGCCTCGCCGACGGATCGGTTCTGCCGTACGACAAACTGGTGCTGTCGCCCGGCATCGGATTTTTTTGGGACGAGGTCGAGGGCGTTTCCGCCGCCACGGCGGACCGGATTCCTCATGCCTGGCAGGCGGGGGAGCAGACGGTCCTATTGCGCCGCCAGCTTGAGGCCATGCCCGACGGCGGTGTGTTCGCCCTGGTTGCCCCTGTCGGGCCGTTGCGCTGTCCACCAGCGGTCGGCGAACGGGTCAGTCTGGTCGCCCATTACTTCAAGACCGCCAAACCGAAATCCAAGATCATTGTATTCGACGCCAAATCCAAGTTCTCCCTTCAGCCTCTGTTCGAGGAAGCTTGGGCGGCGCTTTATCCCGGCATGATCGACTACCGGCTGGCTGAAAGCGACGGCATCGTCCGCGCCATAGATCCGGAAACGCGCACCGTGGCCACGGACTTCGACGATGTATCCGCCGATGTGGTCAACTTCATCCCCCGTCAACGTGCCGGCGACATCGCGTTGGCCGCCGGTGCCGCCGATGAAACGGGTTGGTGCCCGGTCGATCCGGCGACCTTCGCCTCAACCCGTGTTCCCCATGTCCATGTCATCGGCGATGCCGCCTTCGCCCCCCCCTTGCCAAAGGCTGCCGCTGCGGCCGTCAGTGTCGCGGAAACCTGCGCCCAGGCGATCGTTCGCGACCTGACCCAGGCCGACATGGCCGCCCCCCAGTGGCATGCGGGCTGTTATTCCCTGGCCGCCCCCGGCCACGGGTTCGAGGCCAGCACCGATTTCCACCTGGTAAACGGGCATGTCGTCGTCGACGAAGAGACCATGCAGCGCACGCCCGCGGGCGCCTCGGCCGAGGACCTGCAAGCCGGCGCCGATAAGGCGGAGCTTTGGCTGCGCGGCATCATGGGTCGCGTTTGGGGCTGACGCAGCACGCGTTCAAACACATAAGATTTATTGAATATGTTTGAAAGGTGTGGAATCCTATCATTGTCGATGCCCAGAATAGGGTTGCGCCTTAAACTACAAAAACATGGAGGAAATAATGAAGGTACTCACCAGCATGTTGACGGCGCTCGCCGTCTTTGGGGTCGTTCTCGTCGGGTTCACCAAGGTTGAAGCCGCCGACCCTTACGGCAAGCAGAAGGTCGTCTATCACATCAACTATGAAGGCGGCGAAGCAGACAAGAAATACCGCGGCGCCCTGCGTAACATTCAGAACCATATCAACGCCGTCGGCGCGGAAAACATGGACATCAAGGTCGTCCTGCACGGCAACGGTTTGGGCGTGCTGAAAAACGCCAAGTCCAACGACAAGCTGAAGGGTCAGGTCGTCAGTCTGAAATCGCAGAACGTCAAATTCAACGTCTGCAACAACACGCTGAAAGGCCGTAAGATCAACTACGAGACCGACCTTCTCGAAGTCTTCCCGGAAGACATCGTACCGTCGGGCGTGGCCGAACTCTCCCATCTGCAGCAGATGGGCTACACCTATATCAAGCCGTAACCGGCATCGTTCCTGAAGACTCTCCCTCCCCCAAGACCTGAGCGGGGGCCGCAGAAAAAACTGCG
Organism: Rhodospirillales bacterium; assembly: GCA_048263775.1. GTDB lineage: Bacteria > Pseudomonadota > Alphaproteobacteria > Rhodospirillales > Casp-alpha2 > UBA1479. The sequence continues at coordinate 584,548 of JBLXDU010000001.1, read as the reverse complement.
GCCCCCTTTTTTAGGTTCCTTGGGAAGGTCAGATGTCGGGCGCGCGCAACAGCCGTGACAACAACCGTTCAACCGGCGCGTGGTCGTCGGTCAGCACGGGCGGGTCGACCGCCGCAAGCCGGCGGTCCAGGTCGTTTTCAGGCCAACGCGCCCAGGCCCGCGCCAGACCGCGCAGGGAGGCGATCCGCGTTTCCGGGGTCGGCCGCGCCGAGGCCAGAACGATGAAGGTCACCCGTCCTGTCTCATCTATCTCATCCAGGGTCTTCCATACCTCGACGGCGGGAAAGTCCAAGCGCAGTGTCTTGACCAGGGCGAACAGAAAGCGCGGATCGCTGCCCAAATCGACCACGTTGACCGCATAGAACCCGCCTTCGCTCAGGCGTGCCGCCAATTCGCCGTGGAATTCCCGTGTCACCAGATGGGCCGGCACGGCGATATCATGAAAGGCGTCGCCGAACACCACGTCAAAACGTTCCGCCGGGTCCAGCCGGTTGAGCGCCTGGCGCGCGTCCTGATGCAGAATGTGCAGGTTGGGATCGGTCGGGTTGAGCCACATTTGATCCGCAGCCGCCTGTGTCACCGCCGGGTCCAATTCGGCCACCGTCATCTTCATGTCCGGGTGCAGGCGCGCCCAGGCGCGCGGCAGGGTATAGCCACCGCCGCCGATGAAATAGGCTCGTGTCGCGCGGTGCCCGGCCAGGCGCAGGTCCGCGATCTCGTCCACGAAATGGACATAGGGGCTGTACAACAGCGCCGGGTCGTCGCGGTCGTTGATGGAATGAACCAAGTGGTCGAGCACCATCAAGCGGCTGGGCCGGCCGCTCATCGTGGAGAAGTCGTCGAAGCGGATGCAGAAATAATCGCTTTCCACCTGACAGGGCGAGCGATAGGCCGCCAACGTGTTGCCCCAAACCGTAAGTCCGGCCCCCGGCAGGACAAGCAGCGCCAAGACCGTCGCCCAGCGCCGCGACCAAAGGGCGAAGCCGATGGCCAGGGCGGCATACAGCACGGCGACGGCGATCACCGTCCCCGTCGCCCCGACCCAGGAAATAAACAGATAGCCGGCAGCCAGGGTGCCGAAGATACTGCCGCCGGCACCGGCGGCGAACATACGGCCCAGCACCCGCCCGGCCTGATCCGGTTCCGCATCGATGGCCAGCTTGGTGACCAGGGGCGAGACAATACCAACGAACAGGGACGGCAGCAGAAACAGGACTGCCGTCAGCACCACCACCGCCGTGACCGCGTCCAACCCGCCCGACAACAGCGGCCCGGAGACGAGGCGCAGCAGCGGCAGTGACGCCAAGGTGGCGACGGCGGCGGCGGCCAGGGAAAGGGCCGTGCGGCGCACACCTTCGGCATGACCGATGGCAGGCCCGGCCAGACGTCCGCCCAACCAATGCCCGATTGAAAGACCGGCCAGAACGATGGCGATGATCGCGGTCCAAGTGTATAGCGACATCCCCACATAGGGGGCGATCAGGCGCGCGGCGACGATCTCCAGGACCAGGGCCCCGGCGGCAGTCAGAAACACGGCGGCGGTAAAGGCGAAGGCGGTCATGGGCGTCCCCTGGGTCGGCCTGCCGAACCTGAAATCCGGCGAACGGCGGTTGTACCACGATGCGCCAAAGGGAAAAGCCCGGATTCCCAGGAACCGCGGCATCTGCCAATTGTACACTAATTGTGTGAAATATAATTAAATCACATATATTTTTGTGAATATAATTATTGATTCCCCCATAAACGCTGTTTAAATACAGAAACCAGATGGCCCAAGGGCCGTATTCCCAGGACCACGCAGGCCTGGGCACACGCAGGAACGGCACGATATGGACTCGCTCGAACCCAGATTTCTTCTTCTCGCCGGCGCCCTCGCCGTCGGATTCATCTACGGCACCGTGGCGCGAGCTTCCGGGTTCTGTCTGCGTTCCGCCGTGATCGAAGTCATTGATCGTCGCCCGGCGCGTCAGGCCGCCGCCTGGGCCATTGCCCTGCCGCTGGCCATTCTGGGCACACAGGTTCTTTCTTATCTCGGCGTCATCGACCTGAAGGACAGCATCTACCTCGGCAGTTCCGTGATGTGGCTGGCGCTGATTATCGGCGGCCTGCTGTTCGGATTCGGCATGGTCATCACCCGGGGCTGCGGCGGCCGCCACCTTGTCCTCGCGGCAGGTGGCAACCTGCGGGCCTGGCTGGTGATTGTCGTCATGGCGCTCAGTGCCTACGCCACCAACCGCGGCATCCTCGCCCTGCCTCGCACCTGGATCGAAGGTGCGGGCACGCTCTCGCTCGGCGACACGCCGCAGGCCCTGCCGCTGCTGATCGCCGGGCCGGAAGGGGCGGGCACGACGGCCCTGGTGATCGCCGCAGGCCTAATGGTTATCGGCGCCTTCGCCGCGTTCCGCCTGCGCCATCAACCGGGTGTGGTCGGCGGGATTACCGCCGGTCTCGTCGTCGGCCTGCTGATTTCCGCCGGATGGTACGTTTCCGGCGTGCTTGGCTTCGACGAGTTCAATCCGGTGCGCCCGGTCAGCCTGACCTTCACCACGCCCATGGGCAACGCCCTGCAGTTTCTCATGACCTATACGGGCACCGCCGCAGATTTCGGCGTCACCACCATCGGCGGCACCCTGGCCGGGGCCTTCGCCTGGGCGGCGGCGACCCGGACCCTGAAGGCCGAGGGCTTTGATTCCCCCGGCCATATGGCGCGCTATGCCCTGGGCGCCGTGATGATGGGTTTCGGCGGCGTGCTGGCGCTCGGCTGCACCATCGGCGCCGGTCTGTCGGGGATGAGCACCCTGTCCCTCGGCAGCCTGATCGCCTTGGCGTCCATCGTCACCGGCGGCGCCGTCGGCCATCATGTAAAGACCCGCATCGTCGGTGGCCGCGCGCCCAAGATCGTTCCCGCCGAATAGGCCGCCTAATCCGCACCGCCGGATGCCCGTACCTTCGTCGTCTCCGGCAGCATCAATCCCGACGACACGGCGACGACGCCCCCGATAAATAACAGGCTGAGCCCGCTTTGATAGGCGGTGGCGTCATAGACCCGGGCGCCTTCCACCATGCCACCATGCCAGTTGAGATCCAGGGCCCAGCCGACCAGGGGCTGGAACACGGCAATGGCAAACATGATGCCCGTGTTGACGATGCCGAGGGTCACGCTTTCCTGGCCGGCAAACCGTTCATGGGTGGTGGTGAACACCAGCACCACGGCCCCCGTGGCAAGCCCTTGCAAGAACAACAGCCCGTGCAGCGCGACCATGCCATGGCCGGGCACCAGGATAAGGGCGGCAAAACAGGCGAGTGAGACCAGATTGGCGCAGACGAAGGGAATTTTTCGCCTACCCAGGCGCTGCCCGATCCAGCCCAGAAGCGGCGATCCGACGACCCAGCCGACGGCGTTGAGAGACACCGCAACCGCCGCCTGCCCACGGGTCATGCCGTGGACTTGGACCAGCCAGGGCACAGCCCACAGGCCGCCGAACGCCAGCATCACCGACATGTTGCCCGACCCCGCACCGGTCAGTATCCAAAGATCGCGCTGCGCCAAAACCGCGCGAAACCCGACAAGCAAGCCGCCTCGGCCGGGGCTGACCGGCCGCAATCCCTGGCCCCGCGGCCGGGGCAAACGCAAGGCCAGAATGGCGCCGCCCCCCGCCGCCAGCGCCACCACCCCGGTCACCAACATGGCAGGCCGCCAGCCCACAGCATCAACCGCCCAGGCCAGGGGCACCTGGCCGACGACGGCGCCGGCGACCCCTGCCCCCACAGTCAGCCCGCTAAGCAAGGCGAACCGTGCTGGCGGAAACCACACGGCCGCAAGGTTGAGCGCAACGACGAAGGTCGCCCCGCCGCCGATGCCGATCAGCAGCCGGCCGGCGAAGGCGCCGAGCACCGTCTCCGCCAAGGCGAACACAAAACATCCGGCGGCGATCAACAGGGCCGACAGCACCATGATCCGGCGCGAACCATAGGCATCGACGATCAATCCCGCCGGCACCTGGAAGATGGCATAGGAATAGAAATAGACCGCCGACAGGTTGCCCAACAAAGCACCACCCACGGCGAATTCCCGCATCAGGGTGTCGACCATGACGCCGGGCGCCACCCGCTGAAAATGCACGAAGCTGAACAGGAAGGTGCCCAGCCCCCAAATCAACCAGGGCAGAATGCGAAGCAACGGATGGGGCGGATCGGAATCCGGTGGGGTCACGGTCGGCGCTCATGGAAAAGCCTGCGGGAATCTGTTAGACCGAGTGTACACCGCCAGGACATTCAGGGAGAAACAGGCAAATGAGATACCTGCATACGATGGTGCGGATATCCGACGTGGACGCCAGCTTGCGCTTTTATTGCGATCTGCTCGGCCTCAAGGAAGTGCGCCGGTCGGACCGGCCGGAACACGGCTATATGCTGATCTTCGTCGCGGCCGATGAAAACCCGGATTCTCAGATCGAGTTGACCTACAACTACGATCCCGAGGAATACACGGGCGGACGCAATTTCGGCCACCTTGCCTTCAACGTGAAAGACATCTACGCGACCTGTCAGCGCCTGCAGGACGGCGGCGTGACCATCAACCGCCCGCCGCGTGACGGGCGCATGGCCTTCGTCCGCTCACCCGACGGCATATCCATCGAGCTGCTGCAGGAAGGCGAGGCCCTGGCCCCGGCAGAACCCTGGGCGTCCATGGAGAATACGGGAATCTGGTAGCCGAAAATCCCGAGCGAACCAGCCGGTTCGCGACGACGATTTGCGTGAAACCGGAACACGGCCGATGCGTCGGACCGGCGGTTCAGTCCGCCGCCAGCATCGGCCCCTGGCCGCGGTCGGTCAGGGACGTGGCACCGCGGCGCTCGGCCAATCGCGCGAGGATTTCCAGGCGCTGAGAGCGCATCAGGCGGGGCCATTGGGCGATCTCGTCGACCGTCCGCCAGCAGCCCTTGCAGAAGCCCGTGGGCTCGTCCAGCACGCAGACGCTGATACAGGGGGAACAGATCAACTGTTCCAATAGGGCTTTATCGACGGGGGCTTCGGTCACTGTTTTGTCTCCTGCGCCCCCTTTCTCGCACATCGCCCCCGGGGACCGTCAAGGGCACCGTCAGCTGCGGCTGCCGCCACGGGCGACGACGACCCCCGCAACGACGACCCCCGCCCCCAGCCATTGCAGGGGGGCAAGCGGTTCATTCAGGAACGCCCAGCCGAGCACGGCGGCGGCGATGACCTCCATGATCAGGCCGACCGAGGCGAAGGCCGTCGGCAGATGGGCCATGGCCATGGCCACCAAGCCTTGGCCCGCAACATGGCTGACCAACGCCAGGGCCGCCAGCATGGTCCAGCCGAACAGTGTGCCGGCGAGCATGCGATCTTCCAGCACCAGGGCCAGCGGCAGCAGCGCCACCGCCGTGACCAGGGTCGACCAGAACATGAGCGTGCCGGTGCCGATCCCGGCCCGCTGCCGCAGCCGCCCCACCGTCACCATATAGCCCGCCAGGAACAGGCCCGTGATCAAGCCGTAGACATCACCCAACAGGCGGTCGGGCCGGAACGTGAAACTATCGCCCATTAGCAAAGCCGCCCCTGCCACCGCCAGGGCCGTGCCGCCCAGGAACAGGGGCCGCACCCGTTCACGGAACAGCACGAACAGGATCGCCGTAACATAGACCGGCGACAGGGTCGCCAGCAGGGTCGCATTGGCGATCGCCGTGTTCATGATCGCCAGGTGCCAGAAAAACAGATCGCCCGCGAAGAACAGCCCGGCCAAGGCAAGCATCCCGTAATCGCGCCGCGCCAGGGCGCGCGGCGGCACCGTGGCGGCGGCGCGGGTTTCCCAGCCCATGGCGAACCACAACACCGGCAGCGCCAGGAACGCGCGGTAGAAGGCCGAGGTTATGGGGCCAAGTTCGTTCAGGCGCACGAACAGGGTCGACGATCCGGCGAACAGGGCACCGATGACCAGCGCAGCCAGGATCCAACCAGCAGGGACTTTCATGGTTTGCCGGGAATCGGTCACGCAGGATTTTCCTTCGCGGTCGCGGGTGAGGTGCCGGCACTATTGCCGTGACGGCGCGGTCTGTCCAGGGATGCCGCGCGGGCCGCACAAGGGACTCCCCCCGCCGGGTCAGAACGCTATATTGGGAGGCATGGATGCACCCGAACCCATCGAAGCGGGCCAACCTCTGCTGGCCGCCGACGAAGCCCCCGCCGCAGAACGGATCAATGTGGGAGCAAACAGCGCCCTGGTCCTGTCCTGCGACCATGCCAGCCGGCAGGTGCCCCGCGCATTGGGCGACCTGGGCCTCAACCCGGAACATTTTGACCGCCACATCGCCTATGACATCGGCGCCGAAGGCGTGACCCGCCTGCTGGCCGAATCCCTGGACGCGACCGCCGTGCTGGCGGGCTATTCGCGCCTGGTGGTCGACCTCAACCGCCCGCCGGGCCATCCCACCAGCATGCCCGAGGTTTCAGACGAAACCTTGATTCCCGCCAACCAAGCGCTGACCCCGACCCAGGTAACGGCCCGCCTGGAAGCCTTGTTCGAGCCCTATCACCAACTGCTGCGGCGCACGATGACCGATGTTTGGCTGCATCGCCGGCCGCCGGTGCTGTTTGCCGTGCACAGTTTTTCGCCCCGCTTCGGTGGCAGCCCCCGGCCCTGGGACGTAGGCGTGCTGTGGAACCACGACCAACGCCTCGCCCGGCCGCTGATCAAGGCCCTGCACGACCGCGGCCTGGATGTCGGCGATAACCTGCCCTATTCGGGCAAGGATGTAGCCTATACCATTGATGCCCATGCCGGGGCCTGCGGCCTCGCCAATTGCGTCCTTGAAATCAATCAGGATCAGGTCGCGGACGACGCCGGCGTCCAGCGCTGGGCCGGCATTCTCACCGACGTCTTGACCGACATCCTGCGCGACGACGACCTGTTCAAGGTGGAGTACTTCTAAGGTGGCGACTGCCGCCCCGCCTTTTACCCTGGGGATCGAGGAGGAATACCTTCTCGTCGATAAGGAAACGCGGGCGGTCACGGACAAAGCCCCCGAAAGCCTGTTCGAGGAATGCGAGAAACGCCTGAAGGGCCGCGTCGCCCACGAATTCCTGTCATCCCAGATCGAGGTCAACACCAGCGTCTGCACCGATATCACCCAGGCGCGGGCGGAATTGACGGAACTGCGCACGACCGTCGCCGACGTCGCGGACGGCTACGGCCTGGCGCCGATCGCGGCCTCGACCCATCCATTCTCGCTATGGGAATCCCAACACCACACGGACCGCGCGCGCTACAACGAGATCGCCCGCGATATCCAGGCCCCGGCGCACCGGCTGATGATCTGCGGCATGCATGTCCATGTCGGGCTGGGCGATGACGACGAACTGCGCATCGATCTATTGAATCAGATCAGTTATTTCCTGCCGCATCTGCTGGCGCTGTCGACCTCCTCGCCGTTCTGGCGGGGGCAGGATACGGGGCTGAAATCCTACCGTCTCAGCATCTTCGATGAGTTGCCGCGTACGGGTCTGCCCAACCAGTTCCAGTCGTTCAGCGAATACCAGCGTCACGTCCAGGTTTTGGTCGATGCCGGCTTGATCGAGGATGCGACCAAACTGTGGTGGGACGTGCGGCCCAGCGCCCGGTTCCCGACCCTGGAAATGCGCATCGCCGACGTCTGTCCCCTGATGGAGGACGCCTTGGCCGTCGCGGCCCTGTTCACTTGCATCCTGCGCATGCTGTACCGGCTGAAGCTGCAGAACCAGCGCTGGCGTATCTATTCGCCCATGCTGCTGGAGGAAAACCGCTGGCGCGCCCAGCGTTACGGGCTGGACGAAGGCCTGGTCGATTTCGGCAAGGGCGCCGTCGTGCCCTTCGGCCTGCTGCTTGACGAGATCACGGGTCTGATCGCCGAGGATGCGGAGGCCCTGGGTTGCACCGCCCAGATTACCCATCTGAAAACCATCCGTGAACGCGGCACCGGTGCCCATCGCCAGCTTGCCGCCTATGCCGAATCCCTTGCCGCCGGCGCAACGACTGATGCGGCCCTGGCCGCCGTGGTCGACCGTCTGATCATCGAGACCACCCAAGTGCCGGAACCCTGACCCATGCTGACACCACACCCCGTCGAACAATCCTGCGTCGTCCCCTATCGGACGGTCGATACCCGGGTTGAATTCGCCCTCATCACATCGCGAAACACGGGACGCTGGATCGTGCCCAAGGGCACGGTCGAGCCGAACATGACCGCCGCCGCCTCGGCGGCCAAGGAAGCGCTTGAGGAAGCGGGACTTTTGGGGGAAACGGGCGACCAGCCCCTGGGGGAATATTTCTATTCCAAGTTCGGGCGGGTCTACCGGGTCGAGATCTTTCCCTTCTTCGTCACCGAGCAACTTGATAACTGGGATGAAAAGCACTTCCGCAAGCGCGAATGGGTCGGCGCGGAAGACGCCCTGTCCCGAATTACGGAAACGGCGGTCCAGGACGCCATCCGCCATTTGGCGAAAACCAGCATTCGGACCGGCGATCCGCAATAACGCGCTGTAGGTTGGATGTCAGCCGCCCGCTTGCTGCTTCATTTCCTCGATGGCTGCCTTGCGGGCCTTTTCCTGCTTTTCGATGCCTTCGCGCAGCGCCGCGATCAACTGCTTGCCGATCTCACCACCATCGCCCGCGATCTTTTCACGCAGCACCGCCCGCATGGCGTCGACATGGGCCTTGACGATTTCCACCTGGGCGTCGTCCTCACGGCAGCCGTCACGGGTCGAATCGAACAGCATCTTGCCGAACACCGAAATCAGCGGATACCCGAAGGTTCCGCCCTGTCCGCGCAATTCCAGCGCGACCTGGTTGATTTCCACGAACTGCTGGGTGCGTCGGCCCGGTTCCAGCAATGCCTGAGTACACAGGTCCGACAGGCGGCCCAGGTAATCCTGCGCCCACTTGGTAAAGTCGAGGGTCGCGCGCTCCAGCTTCTTTTCCGCCTCTTCGATGAGCGCCGTCGGCATCTCACCGCGCTCCAGCGGGTTGATCTTACCGCCGGCGCATTTCTCCCGCAGGTAATTGGTCGGCTTGAACAGGAAGACGTCGCTGTCAGACTTCGGTTTGGTCATTTTTTCCGCCGAATAGACGACCGTGCAATCCTCTTCCGTCTTTTCGCGCCGTTCATTATCGTCCGGCGGCGGGTCCTTCTTGCGCCGGCGGTCGGGCCCGAAATAATTCTGGGTCATCACGAACTGGCGCGGGAAATCGATGACCTCCAGCAGTTTCTTATAGATGGTTTCACCGGAAAACGGCTTGGCGAGGAATTCCGTCGCCCCCAGATCGCGGGCCGACCCCACATAATCCTGATCGGCTGCCCCTGACAGCATGATGAAGGGCACCATGCGGTTCGGCGTTTCCTTGGCCGATCGGCACCAACGGCACAACAGCAACCCATTGATCGGCGCCATCACCAGATCGGCGATGATCAGATCCGGTCCCGGGTTCTTCGCCTGCTTCAGCAACTTCAGGCTTTCGATGGCTTCCTGACCGTTTTTGAGGAGCGTGATGCGCTCGAATCCGAATTGCCGCAGCACATCCTCCAGCGTGCGCCGGACGAATGCATTGTCCTCGCACACCATCACGGATACGCGGTCGAATTTATAAACCGCCACTTTTTTTGACCCCTTACTAGGATGTTCCCCTAATCATACATGCATAAAGGCAAATCTGAACATATCTGGTGTTAAAAAAGCGTCACCCCGTTATCCCCGCTTTTCAACCGCTTGCCCGGACAGAGCCGGATACTTATGGTGCGCGCACACCCCATGATCCCCAAATCCCAAGGACAGCCCAAGGACACCCAAGCATGAGCGAAAGCGAAATCGGCGGCGCCGCCAGCGAGCGCCTGAAAGCCCTTATCGACCGGATCGAACGTCTGGAAGAGGAAAAGAAAGCCCTCGCGGAAGACATCAAGGAAGTCTATTCCGAAGCCAAGTCCGCCGGGTTCGACGTCAAGGTGATGCGTCAGCTCATCCGCCTGCGCAAAATGGATGAAAGCGACCGCAACGAAATGGAAGAAGTCCTGACCATCTACATGCGCGCCGTCGGCATGTAGGACGGGGGCGTCAGCCGCCGCGCGTCAGCACCGCCACGCATTCCAGGTGGTGGGAATAGGGGAATTGATCCACGGGCAGAACCGGCCCCGGGTCGAACCCGCCATCGACAAGAACCCGGACATCCCGTGCGAAGGTCTGCGGGTTGCAGGACACCATGACCACGCGGCGCACGCCCGGCGCCAGGACGATCTGTTCAACCTGGCGCAACGCCCCCGCCCGGGGCGGGTCCAGGATCACCGTATCGATATCCTTCAATTCGCCGGGCAGCAGCGGCCGCGCCGCCAGGTCCCGCGTTTCCGTGGTTACCCGCCCGCCCAGGCCGGACCGGCCCGCGCCGGTGCTGAGCGCACGCATCAACGCGGCGTCACCATCGACCGCATGAACCCGGCACATCTTGGCTAGCACGAAGGTGAACGTGCCGGCGCCGGCATAAAGCTCGGCGATGCGCGTGGCCCCTTCGGAGCCAGCCAGAATCGCATTGCGCAGGATTTCCTCGCCGGCCGTCGTCGGCTGCATGAAACCGCCCGGCGGCAGTTCCACCACCGCGGGGCCGAATTCGGCAGCGACCGGCGTGATATGCGCGACCGGCTCGACAATCCCCGCTCCGTCGCGCCAGGAAATACGTGCCGCGTTCGACCGGCGCGCGAAATCGGCCAGGGCCTCGCGCGCCGCCAGATCGGGTTCACGGTCGCGTTCGACCACCAGATCAAGCGCCCCACCCTCGGGGCCTTCCGTGCGGGCGACGGCCAGACGCGCCCGTTCCCCCGTTTGCAGCATCGCCACCGACAGATCGCGCAACAGGGGCAGCAGAGCGTTGATGTCAGGCAATAGCAGGGGACAGGCGTCGATATCGACGATCCGGTGGCCCCGCCGTTCGGCGAAGCCGAGAACCACGCCCTTGTCCGTGCGTTCCGCCTGGAACGTGACACGGCGGCGGGCGTCCCTGGGCACGGATGCAAGGTCCAGGACATCGAGCATCAGGCCCCGCCGGGACAAGGCCTGAATCAGGATACCGCGTTTCCATTCAATGTAATGCGCTTCCGTCAGATGTTGCACCGCGCAGCCGCCGCAGATTTCGAAATGGCGGCAGAATGCCTCGCCCCGGGGCGCCTTGGTGACGAAGGACCGCACACGGGCCTCGAACCCATCGCCGCGAGGCGGGCCGATTTCGACGTCGATCTCGTCACCCGGAACGGTGAAGGGAATGAACAGGCGGCGTCCGTCGGCGGTGTCCGCCACGCCGTCGCCCTGTGCCGCCAGGGCGGTGATGGTCACACGGGCCGGTTCCTTGAACTGAACCGCGCGGGCATGGCCGCGGCGGCTGCCGGAACGCCCGCCGGCGCGTCCCCGGCGGGTCCGATGGGCGTCAGATTTGCGCGGCAATGTCGTTCACGAAGGCCTTGAAGATATCGCGGGCAGCCGCGCTGAATCCCTTGACCAGGGCCGTCAGGCCATCGTCCTTGGGTGTGAATTCACGGGTATAGGTCTTGGCGACCAGCACCGTGCCGTCGTTGACCCGGCGCAACACCAAGTTCATCTCGATGACGCCGGCGTTCGATCCGTCGATCACCCGTTCCAGCTTTTCCACCCGGCCGGTGACCGCGAAGTCGGGCCGGGCCCGCATTTCCGGCGTCACCACCGTGCCGGCGATGCCGGCGGCGCGCAGGTAGCTGACCAGTTCGGCCTGCAGCAGAACCCCCGGCGCTTCGTTCCAGAAATGATAGTGATAGGCCTGAAGTTGATGCGGGTTGTCGGCGCGGCGATAGACGATGGAACGCTGCGTCAATTCGCCGGCGGCAAGCAGACGGTCAACCTCAAGCACGCCCGCCATCAATCGCTTGCCCGGTGCTTCCGGCGGCGTAACCTCAAGCCGGTAGAAATGGTTTTCCGGCACCGTGGCGTTGCCGCCGCAAGCCGTCAGGACGGCAACCAATGCCAGCGCGGATAATCGTCGGATCATGGCCATCCTCATTTCGCCTGTGCCTCATCGGTGACCGGCTTGCTGTTCAGCAGCAGACCGGGGCTTTGTCTGATCTGGCGTGAGAATTCCAACATATTGCGCGACATGCCTTCCAGGTTTTCGTTGATGGCGTCAATGCGACGGGCGACGCTTTCGACCACATAGCGGGCGTCCTTGATGGTACGCCGCAGGTCACCGTCGTTCTTGCCGACCATGTCGGTCAGGGTCGTCATCAGCTTGTCGCCGTTGGCCATGGCGGCACGGGCGTCCTTGGTCGCACCGTTCAGATTGGCGATCGTCTCCTCGATCAGTTTGCGGTTCGCCGGGGTGGCGGCGGCCTTCAGCTCGCCGCTGAACGACTTCACGTCCGACGCGATCAGTTCCATGTTGTCGATGACCACGGGAACGCGGCGGCTGACGTCGGCGACCAACTGCGATGCCTCGTTGATCATTTCCTTGAGGTCGCCGGCCAGGGCCTCGCCGTGATTGTCCAGAAGCTTGTTGGCGTTGTTCACCGCCCGTTGAACGCTGGCCAAAAGGGGCTCGATGCTGTTGTCGCTGAGCCCGCCCAGCTTTTCCGCGACACCCGACACGACCGCGAACAGGTCGCCGCCCTCAACCGCCGCGACTTCTGATCCCGGCGCCAAGGCATCGGGGCTGGCACCGGCGGAAATGCTCAGCGTCACCGCCGCGAGCAAGCCGGGTGCCGCAATCGCCACCTTGCTGTCCTTGGGGATTTTCCAGCCTTCATTGATCTCGAAATCGACGCGGAATCGCATGCCGCCCTTGGACGGCTCCGGTGTCACCGTCTCGACCTGACCGATGGGGTAGCCTTCATAGACGACCTGGGTTCCGAATTTCACGCCGGTGACGTTCGAATAATAGGCGTGGTAGGCGTCCGTCGCCCCCGTGCGCCCCGTCAGCACGGACAATGCCACGATCAACCCGGCGATCATGGCCAGAACGAAGGTGCCGACCAGCAGATAGTTTATCTTGTTGCTTCTCACGTCTTCGCTCTCACCGTGTCGGTTTTCAAAGGGGTCGGTAGGCGGGCTGTTCGCCCGTCAGTCGATTCAGGTAGGCATCCGCGTCCATGGTGTCGTCCTCGGCCACCCGGTTCAACAGGTTCTGGATGCGTTGCGACGGGTCGGCGCGCAGTTCGTCCGGCGTGCCGATGAACAGAATTTCGCCGCGATCCAGAATGGTGATGCGATCAGCGATCTTGAACGCGCTTTCCAGTTCATGGGTAACCACGACCACGGTCATACCCAGGGCGTCACGCAGCAGCAGGATCAGATCGTCCAGCGCCGAGGCGACGACCGGATCCAGCCCCGCCGACGGTTCGTCGCAGAACAGGATTTTGGGGTCCATGACGATGGCGCGGGCAAAGGCCGCGCGCTTGATCATGCCGCCGGACAGTTCCGACGGCATCAGGTTTTCGAACCCGCCCAGGCTGACCACTTCCAATTTCATGCGGGCCATGATTTCCATGGTCTTACGGTCAAGCCCCGTATGTTCGAACAGCGGCAGCATGACGTTTTCGCCCACGGTCATGGACGAGAACAGGGCCCCGCCCTGAAACGCCACGCCAAGCTTCTGGCGCAGTTCGACCAGTTCGACCCCCGACAGCTTGTCGATATCTTCGCCCAGGATGCGCATAGTTCCGGAGGTATGGTGTTCCAACGCCATCAGATGACGCAAAAGCGTGCTTTTCCCGGACCCGGACCCGCCCATGATGACCATGACCTCGTCGGCATGGACGTCCATCGAAATGCCCTTGAGGATCATGCGGTCACCGTAATGGGTGACCAGATCGCGGACCTCGATCACGTTGCGGGGCGTCGATGCGGTGCTGTCGGTCATGGCCCCGTCCCTACCGCGTAACCACGAAGGCGAACAGCATGTCCGTCACGATGATCGCGGAAATGGATTGCACCACGGCCCGTGTCGTCGCCTTGCCCACGCCTTCTGCCCCGCCCTGGACCGAAGCCCCGTTGACCACGCCGATCACGGCGATAAGCACCGAGAAGATGACGCTTTTACCGAGCCCGTGCATCAGGTCGTCGACGCTCAGAAGCTCAATGGTCTGATCCATATAGGCGGCAAGCGAGATACCAAGGTCCAGATTGACGTAGACCCCGGCAAAGAACAGACCGACGAAATCGGAAAACAGCGTCAGCGCCGGAACCATGATCAGCATCGCCACCATGGCCGGCACGACCAGGAAGCGCACCGGATTGATGCCCATGACGTAAAGGGCATCGACTTCCTGATTGATCTTCATGGTGCCGATGCGCGCGGCCAGCGCCGATCCCGACCGTCCGGCGATGACGATGCCGGTGATCAGCGGCGCGAATTCACGCACCACGGAAAAAGAAATGCCGACGGTAACCCGGCTTTCCGCCCCGAAAATACGCAGCGTATGGATGCCCTGAATGGCCAGCATCATGCCGATGGTCGCGGCCAGAAGGGCGATGATCGGCACCGCCTGGATGCCGATGGCCATGCATTGCTCCGCGATGGCGCCCAGGCGCACAGCCTGCTTTTCGCGCCGCCCGAAGATCAACCAATAGAAGCTTTCCACCACCATCATGGCACCCAGGCCGATTTCCTCGATCCCGGCGACGGCGGCACGGCCGACCTTTTCGGTCGTTACGACGATCGGGTTTCGGGCATCGGTTGGCGTCACGCGCGGGTTCTCCGGTCGGCTGGAATAGGGCAGGCTCTATACGGCGTCGTCGACGTTCTCATGGATGGCGAACACGGCGTCGAGGCGCGCCAGCTTGAGCACCCGAAGCGCCCCTTCGCTGACTGCCGCCAGGGCCAAGGTCTGGCCGCCCTTCTTGGCGGTCTGCAAGGCTTCAACCAGCGAAGCCACGCCCGACGAATCGATATAGCCGACCTTGGCAAGATCGACGACCACGGGCTTTCCTTGGCCGACGGTGGCCAACAGGGCTTCGCGCGCCTTCGGCGACGTTTGCAAATCGACGTCACCTTCGAAGGCGATCACGACGGATTCGCCCACGTCTTTGACTTCGTGCTTCATGTCCAGTCCCCTCAAGATGCGCCGGCTTTTGTTTGAAGCCGCTTTCGCAGTTGTAACAGATTACCCACCCCGGCGGGAGGCGTCACGAACTGAACGTCGTCCATGATTTCGTGGATCAAATGAACGCCGAGCCCGCCCGGCTTGATGTCGTCGAGATCGCGGCTCTTGACCTGGCCCGTATCGACGGGGGCCGCGAAATCCTGCAGTTCTACAACGAAGTCTTCGCCGTCGCGACGGAGTTCGATCGCGATCTCGCCGTCGGCGCGACCGCCATAGGCATGACGCACCACGTTCTGGCAGGCCTCGTCCACGGCCAGGATGACCTCTTCGGTCATCTCGTCCGCGCAGGTCAGGAAATCCAAGGCCGCACGCACGGCATGGCGAATCACGCGCAGCCGGTCGGCACGCGCCGGAAGGCGCATGGACATGATCAATTCCGAACCACCAGCCACCCGTTCGGCGGCGGCCAGGGCCGCCGGCCGCTCAACCGCCGCGTCGCTGACGCCCAACAGCGTGACGTCGTCGCGCATGCCGCCCTCGCCGGGCTGGATAACCCCGACCACGGCATCCAGGCGTGCCCTCAGCGTCTGGCCACGGGTTTCCAAAAGAATCCTTTTCACGCCGTCAACGCCCAGTTCCGTTCCGGCGTCATCGACATAGCCTTCCGTCACCCCGTCGGTGAACACCCACAGGCTGCCGCCCTTCAGGTCGACCGCCGTTTCCGGATAGCCGTCCTTGGTCGGCGGATCCGCCAGGATGCCAAGCGGCGGGCCCTCGGCCTCGAAAGCCTGAAAATCGCCTTCCGGCGTCAGCAACAAGGCCGGTTCGTGCCCGGCGTTGGACAGCGTCACCACGCCCGTGCGCGGATCGTAGATGCCGCCGACCATGGTCACGAACATACCTCGCGCCGCGGTTTCACAAATCTCGCGGTTGACCAGAGCCAGCAAACGCCCCGGCGACAGGATCGCCTTACCCAGGCAGCGATAGAGGCTGGTGGTCTTGGCCATCAGCAGGGCCGCGTTCACCCCCTTGCCCGAGACGTCACCCAGGCAAAAGCAGATGCGCCCGTCTTCAAGCGGGAAATGGTCGAAAAAGTCACCGGAAACCTCGCGTGCGGGCTGATTGACGCCGCCGATGGGCGCATCATCACCGGGCTGCCGGGGTAACAGGGAGCTTTGAATTTCGCGGGCCAGTTCCAATTCGCGTTTGATGCGCTCCTGTTCCAGCAGTGCATCCGCCTGGCGGGCGTTGAGAATGGCCAGCGCCGCCGAGGCGGCCAAAGCCTCAAGAAAATGCAGGTCGTCGGGGCTGAACAGTCCGTCGCCGCCGCGCTTGTTGATCAATTCGATGGCACCGATGCGCTCGTCCTTCACGGTGAGCGGCGCGCAGAGGATGGATTTGGTCGTATAGCCGGTCTTTTCGTCGACCCCGCCGAAGAAGTTCGGGTCCTTCGACACGTCTCGGACGATCTCGCCCAGATTGTTCTGCACCGAACGCCCGACGATGCCTTTATCGGCGGCAATCACCAAACCGGTGATTTCCGTCGCTCCGACACAGGCATGGCAGCGCAGATGATCCCCCTCCTCGTCGAGCAGGAACAAGGCGCCGCCCTCGGCATTGACGGAATCGGTGATATGCCCGACGGCCTTGAGCAGGGCCGCATCCAGATCGCGCGAGGCGGCGAAATCCTGCGACATCTCGGCCAACAGCTCCAGGTTGGCCTGGAACCGGCGGGCATCCTCCGCGGCGGCATCGCGGATGTTCAGGGCGGGAGCATTAGACATGCCGGAACTATGCCCGTATTCAATCACATCGGTAAATAGTCCGGTCGCATTTCATCCCATTTTCGCCACCGGCACAGTCGAGGCACAAGCTGCCCTCACTCCATGAACGCCAGATGAAGTTTTGATTTCAGGTGGTGATTGCCATGGACATTTTCCAACCTATGCCGAAAATCATCGACAAATCGGGACACATTCAACCATATCCCGCCCGACCATCATGGGCCGTCAACCAGCCGGAAGCGCCATGAACCCCGCCGACCTCACTATCAACGCCTCCACTTCCGAACCCCGCCGCCCCTCCAGAGATCCTACCGCCCGGTTTCTGGCCTGGGCGCGGGAGGAAGTCCGCTTCGCCTTTCAGCCGATCATCAATCCCTATACAGGGCATCTCTACGGCGTCGAGGCCCTGATGCGCGGACAGGAGGACCTGGACTTCACGTCGATCCACGCCTTTTTCGATTTCTCCTTCCGTATGGGCATTCTGCAGGAGGTCGAGGTTCTGCTGCGCGGACGCGCCATGAAACAGTTTTCGGCCCTCGACTTGGGGCCGTCCGTGCGGCTGTTCCTGAACATCGACAATCGCGCACTGCTGACCGACGACCATCGCGCCGTCGACACGGTCGAGGCTGCCCGGGCGGCAAATCTAGCACCCGCGCGCGTGACCCTGGAGGTATCCGAACGCCATCAGATCGACCGCGACGTCTCCAACACAGAAACCCTGGCACAGATCTACCGGCGCCGGCAGTTCCGCATCGCAATCGACGATTTCGGGACCGGATTTGCGGGGTTGAAGCTGCTGTACGACCAGAACCCCGATTACATCAAGATCGACCGTTTCTTCATTTCCGGAATCGAGACCGTCCGCATGAAAAAGCTGTTCGTGTCGCAGATTGTCAGCCTGGCCCAGACCTTGGGCATCACGGTGATCGCCGAGGGCGTGGAGACGGAAAAGGAACTGCTGACCTGCAAGGAGATGGGCTGCAACCTGATCCAGGGCTATTTCATCGAACGGCCACTGATCATGGGCGCCGACCTGCGGGACGCCTATCCACGCGTGCGCGACCTGCGCAAGGGCGAGACGGACCGCCGTTTCATCGACCAGGAACTATCCATGCCGGCCCCCATCCGCAACAGCAGCGACATCATGGCGACCTTCGAGCATTTTCGCGAAAACAAGAACATGACCTTCTTTCCCGTGGTCGACGACATGGATGAACCGCTTGGCATCATCCGCGAGGAAGACCTGAAGGACTTCACCTATTCGCGCTATGGCAAGGACCTCTTGGCCAACGTGTCTTACAAGCGCCACCTCAACGAATTCATCCGCCCCTGCCCCGTGGCCGATATCCATGACAATGCGGAACGGGTGCTGGAGAAATATTCCCTGTCCGGCACGCAGGAAGGGATCATCGTGGTCGAGAACCTGCGTTACGTCGGGTTCCTGACCGCCGCGTCGCTGCTTCAGGTCGTCAACGAAAAGCATCTGGCCATGGCGCGGGATGCCAACCCTTTGAGCAAGCTTCCTGGCAATCACATGGTTGTCGAATATGTGACCGATCTGGTCGCCGACGACGAAACGGAAGCGGTCATCGCCTATTTCGATTTCGACAACTTCAAGCCGTTCAACGACACTTACGGGTTCCGTCAGGGCGACCGGGCGATCCTACTGTTCGCGGAGTTATTGAAAAAATCCTTCATCGCCGACGGTGCCTTTCTGGGCCATATCGGCGGCGATGATTTCTTTGCCGGCTGGCGCGGCATCGGCCTGAATCAGGCGCGGGCACGCCTGGCGGATCTGCGCGAGTCGTTCCGCCATCAGGTCGAAACCTTCTACGACAAGACCGCCCGCGATGCTGGCGGAATCGTCGCCAAAGACCGCAGCGGTGTCGAGCGGACCTTCCCCCTGCTATCCGTGTCCATCGCCGTCATGCACCTGAAACCGGGTCGAGGCGGCATCACACCCGATGACCTGGCACAGCAGATCGCAGTCACGAAGAAGGAATCGAAACGTGCCGATGACGGGATTTCCATCGGCATCGTGGGTTGATCCGCCTTAGCCCAGGCGCACCGCCGCATAAGAGCCGGGCGCATCTTCGATGGCCGTCAACTTTCCGTCGCCCGGCCTGCGGGCGGCGACCTGACCGCCTGATTTTTTCCCGATCCACTTTTGCCAATCGGGCCACCACGAGCCCTCATGGCGGGTCGCCGCATTGAGCCAGGCGTCCGGATCCTTGGGCGTCTTGGTGTTGGTCCAGTGGCAGTACTTGTTCGCCGCCGGCGGATTGATCACACCCGCGATATGGCCCGAAGCGGACAGCACGAAGCGCACCGGCCCGGCATAAAGCTGGGTCGCCGCATAGGTCGATTTCCACGGCGCGATATGATCGTCGGAAGTCGACAGCATGTAGACCGGCGTCTTGATCTTCGTCAGGTCGATCGGCGTACCGGCAAGTTCGATCCCGCCCGGCTTCACCAGCCGGTTTTCCAGATACATCTTACGTAGGTACATGCCGTGCATCATGGCGGGCATGCGCGTGTTGTCGGAATTCCAGTACAGCAGGTCGAAGGCCATGGGTTCGCGGCCCAGCAGGTAATTGTTGACGACAAAGGACCAGATCAGGTCGTTGTCCCGCATCATGTTGAACACCTGGCTCATGTAGCTGCCTTCCAGGTAGCCCTTTTCCGCCATATGTTCCTCAAGCAGGTCCAACTGCTCCTCGTCGATGAACACACCCAGTTCGCCAGGTTCCGAAAAATCCGTCATGGTCGTGAAAAAGGTGGCGGAGGCGACCCGGTCGGCGATGTATTTGGCACCTTCCGGCTGCGCCGCCAGATAAGCCAGGGTCGACGCCGTCAAGGTGCCCCCAATGCAATAGCCGATGATATTGACGCTGTCCTCGCCCGTGGCGTCCCGGATCGCGTCCAGGGCGGCCAGGGGGCCTTCGAGCATGTAATCCTCGAAGGATTTATCGGCCAGGCTCTCGTCGGGATTGACCCAGGACACGACGAACACCGTATGGCCCTGGTCGACGGCCCATTTGATGAACGAATTCTTGGGCTGCAAATCCAGGATATAGAACTTGTTGATCCAGGGCGGCACGATCAGAAGCGGCCGCTTGAACACCTTTTCCGTCGACGGCGCATATTGGATCAGCTGCATCAGATCATTCTGGTAGACGACCTTGCCCGGACTGACCGCGATGTTTTGCCCCAGGGTGAAGGCCGTTTCGTCGGTCATTGAAATGCGCAGCTGGCCCTCGCCGCGCTCCAGATCCGTCAACAAATGGTCCAGGCCCTTGACCAGGTTCTCACCCTTGGTGTCGAGGGTACGTTGAAGAACCTTGGGGTTGGTGGCGGCGAAATTCGTCGGCGCCAGGGCATTGACCCATTGCCGAGTATAGAAGGTGACCTTTTCCCGCGTCTTGGGGTCCAAGCCGTCGACATCGCTGACCGCCTCGCGGATCCAGTTCGACGTCAGAAGATAGGATTGCTTCAAGGTGTCGAACAGGACGTTTTCCGACCAGGCCTCATCCTTGAACCGTTTGTCATCCGGGGCGGGCACGGCCACCGGAGAGGCATCCTCGCCGCTCAGGCGCTTCGACGCCGCGTCGAACAGGTCCGCATACCCCTGCCACAGTTTGGACTGTGCCTCGGCCAGCTTGGCCGGGTCCTGCAGCATGGCGGCACCCAGTTCGAAGAACGCCTTGCCGACCACGAGCGGATCCGGGATCTGAAAACCATGCTGTTCCGCCTGGCGGTCCCAGAATCGCTGCATGATGCGTTGGCAGCGTTCGTTCAACGCCTGGGCCGCGCGCTGCGCCGCCTCGGCATCGGGAAACGGCGTTTCCGGTCCGGCTTTGGCCGCCGTGGTGTCGATGCGGGGTGGAGACTTCTCGGATGTCTTGGTCATGCGGCCAGATTCCAGCAATGGATGGCGATGGCAGATATGAGTGTATCGTCCTTTACGCGGCCGCGCCACGGGTTGGCCTTGTGGATTTCCGGGTATTGAGCGCTTTTCCCAGGCAAGTCCGCCCGCTAAAAGCATGGCAAGGGGACGCCCCTCGGGGACAACGGAGGACCCATGCCCGCATTGCCCGTGACCATGACTCTGCCCAGGTGGACGGCGCTTGCCGTGTTTTCCCTGGCGGTCCTGCTGCTGCTTGCCCCCACGCCAGAAGGCTGGCAGCCCAAGGTTTTGCGAGGGGGCGCGCTCATCCTGTTCGCCATGGGGTTCTTCGCCACCGGCGTCATCCCGGAATTCGTGACCGGGCTTGCCTTCTTCGCCGTGGCCTCGCTGATCGCCGTCGCACCGGCGGACGTCATCTTTGCCGGTTGGTCGTCGACCGCCCTATGGCTGACCTTCGGCGGCCTGATCGTCGGCATCGCCGTCACCCGCACGGGTCTGGGCGGCCGCTTGGCAGCGCGCCTGACCGGCCTGTTCGGCGAGACCTACCGGGCCCAGGTCGCAGCCATGGTGCTGGTCGGCGTGGCGCTGTCGTTCCTCATGCCCTCGACCATGGGACGGGTGATTT
Source organism: Rhodospirillales bacterium (assembly GCA_048263775.1). Lineage (GTDB taxonomy): Bacteria > Pseudomonadota > Alphaproteobacteria > Rhodospirillales > Casp-alpha2 > UBA1479. The sequence goes on along the minus strand of JBLXDU010000001.1, from coordinate 563,134 downwards.
TGTTGGTGCCGATCGCCCTGGCCCTGGCCGACCGCCTGGGCTTTGCCGAGGGCCGCAACGGGCGCTACGGGCTGGTCATGGCTGTCGCCTGCGGCACCTGGATGCCGGCCGTCGCCATCCTGCCGGCCAACGTGCCCAACATGGTCTTGGCCGGCACGGCGGAAACGCTCTACGACCTGCATTTCACTTATGGCGCTTATTTGCTGCTGCACTTTCCGGTCACCGGGGTGCTCAAGGCGATCGCCATCTATTTCGCCGTGTTGATGCTGTTTCCCGACCGCGCGGATACCTCCACCGCCCAAACCGCACATGTGACGCCAATGACCCGGGACGAAAAGGTTTTGTCCTATGTATTGGTGGTCACCCTGGCCCTTTGGGCGATTGATTTTTGGCACGGCATTTCGCCGGCATGGATCGCCCTGTCGGCGGGCGTTGTCTGCCTGCTGCCCGGTGTCGATCTGGTGACCAAGGACGACTTCATGACCCGCTTCAACACGGCCTCGGTGATCTATATCGCCGCCGTATTGTCCGTGGCCGCGATCATCGTCGATTCCGGCGTGGGCCGGGAGCTGGCCACCCGTATCCTGCCGCTGTTGCCGCTCGACCCCGCGACGCCCGCGACCAACTTCGCGACATTGATCGGGCTCGGCTCGGTCACCGGCATTCTGGCCACAGCGCCCAGCGTTCCCGCCGTTCTGCCGCCGTTCGCCCAGGACTTGGCCGCGGCCTCCGGCTTTCCCCTGGTCACCGTTCTGATGACCTTCGTGCTGGGCTATTCCACCATGTTTCTGCCCTATCAGGTGCCGCCGCTGGTGGTAGCGCTGCAACTGGGCGGCGTCAGCCTGCGCAAAGCCGGGCAGTTCACCCTGCTGCTTGCGGCCTTGACCATCATCTTCCTGTTGCCGTTGAGCTTCCTTTGGTGGCGTTTCCTGGGTTATCTGCCGTAGGATCACGGGCATGAGCATCGACGGCCCCATTTCCCAGATCACGACCCTGACCTGCCCCATTTGCGAGCATACGGCGACAGAGGTCATGCCGACGGACCAGTGCATCTATTATTACCAATGTATGGAATGCGGCAGCCTGTTGACGCCGGAACCGGGCGACTGCTGCGTGTTTTGTTCCTACGCCACCGTACCCTGCCCGCCAGCGCAGGCTCGCTCCGGCCGGCCCTAGACCCCGCCCGGGCGCGTCTCTTCCTCGGTCGACCGATACTTGTACTGCAGTCCCACGGCCATCCCCTTCAGGGGCACCATGATGCCGAGGGTCAGCAGTGTACCGAGGGGAATCCATAGCAACAGATGGACCCAGACAGGGGGCTCGTAGACAACTTCAAGCGCCAATGCCAATCCGACGATGATCCCACCGATGATCAGCAGCACCGGCACCACGGGCCCATCGCCCGTATCATGGCCATGAAAGCTCATGCCGCAGACATCGCAGGTATCAGCGACCTTGAGGTAGCCCTTGAACAGCCGCCCCTCGCCGCAGCGCGGGCAACGGCCCTTGATACCACGCACCACTGGCGAGACGCCGTCGGCGTCCGTAACGGGGGATGGGTTGCTCGCAAGGTCGTTCATGGCCAACTCCTGAAAATTCTACATCCCCCAGTCGTGAATTGAAGATAAGACGGCAGTGCGCCGATTACCAGCAACCGCTGATGAAAACCCACAAAAGAAAACGCTCCCCCGAGGGGGAGCGTTTCCGAAACCAAAGGAATGTCGCCGACTTAGAGAAGCTGGGTCGCGGACCCCTTGCCCCACCAGTAGATGGCGACGAACAGGAACAGCCACACCACGTCGACGAAGTGCCAGTACCAAGCTGCGGCTTCGAAGCCGATGTGCTTTTCCGCCGTGAAATGGCCTTTCGACGCGCGGATCAGGCAGACCAGCAGGAAGGTCGTCCCGACGATGACGTGGAAGCCGTGGAAGCCGGTGGCCAGATAGAAGGTCGACGGATAGATGCCGTCTTTCAGGCCGAAGGCCGCGTGGTGATATTCGTAGGCCTGGAAGCCCGTGAAGATCATACCCAGGATGACCGTGTAGACCAGCCAGCGCGCGCACATCTTGTTGTCGCCGTGGCGGATCGCATGGTGGGCGACGGTCACCGTCGCACCCGAGGTCAGCAGGATCAGAGTGTTCAGGAACGGGATATTCCAGGGATTGAAGGGCAGGATGTCCTTCGGCGGCCAGGGCACCGTCGCGACGTTCGACAGGAACGGCACGCTGGCATGGAAGAAGGCCCAGAAGAAGGCGAAGAAGAACATCACTTCCGAGGCAATGAACAGCAGCATGCCGACCCGCAGCCCGTGCGAGACCACGTCCGTGTGGTACTTGCGGGTCAGGCTTTCGGCGATCACGTCCTTCCACCAACCGAAGAAGGTATAGAACATGATCACGAAACCGGCCGCCATCAGGTACCAGGGGCCACCGTGCATGAACCAGATGCTGCCGCAGGCCGTTATCAGGGCCGCCACCGATCCCACTAGGGGCCACTTCGAGGGCTCCACCATGTGGAAGGGATGATTACCGCCACTCGCCATTCTTTTTACTCCCTTTGGTCGTTCGTATGGGGAACCGGGGTTCCCGTAAGCCTATCAGATGAAACCGGTCAACCGCCCGGACGCGCGTCGCCCGTGGCGACGGCGCTGGTCTTTTGAACCGCGGGGGCGGCGTTGGCCGCCCGGTGAAACGTGTAGGACAGAACGATTTCGCGTACGTCCTTGGTGTTCGGGTCCGTGAAGAACTCCGGATCGACATAGAACTGCACCGGCATGTCGACCTGCTGGCCGGGCTGCAGGGTCTGTTCGGTAAAGCAGAAACAGTCGATCTTGGTGAAATAGATGCCGGCCTTGTAGGGCGTCACGTTGAAGCTGGCCGTGCCGGTGACCGGCGTGCTTTCCTCATTCTTGGCGGAATAAAAGGCAAGCGCCTGTTCCCCGGCATGGAGCGTCACCCGGCGCTGTTCCGGACGGAAGTCCCAGTTCAGGTCACGCGCCACATTGGCATCGAAGGCGATGGTGACCGTCTTGCCCTGCATGGCCGCCGGTACGGCCTTGGCCGTGGCATCAGACACCTGGGTCGTGCCGCCGTAGCCGGTAACCTGGCAGAACAGCTGATACAACGGGACCGACGCATAAGACAGACCGACCATGCCGCCAACAACGGCGAACAGCGCAAGCGCCGTTCGCCGGTTGTTGGAATTGCGGGGTTGCCGTGACACGGGCGGGGTCCTCGTTGCCAGTTCCGGGTCCGGGCCTTAGTGGGCCTCGGCCTTACCGGTCATGTCGGGCACGTCCTCGAAGGTATGGAACGGCGCCGGGCTGGCGACGGTCCATTCAAGGGTCGTGGCGCCGACGCCCCAGGGATTGGCTTCCGCGGGCTTGCCCGCAGACAACGTCCGCCACACGACGATGAAGAACAGCAACGTGCCGGCGATGGTCACCAGGGCGCCGATGGACGACACCATGTTCCAGCCCGAATAAACGTCGGGATAATCCTGGATACGGCGCGGCATGCCGGCCATGCCCAGGAAGTGCTGCGGGAAGAACAGGATGTTGACGCCGATGAAGGTCACCCAGAAGTGCAGGCGGCCCAGGCCTTCCGGATACTGACGCCCGGACATTTTACCGATCCAGTAGTACCAGCCGGCGAAGATGGCGAACACGGCACCCAAGCTGAGCACGTAGTGGAAGTGGGCAACCACGTAATAGGTATCGTGGAAGGCCAAGTCGACGCCCGAGTTGGCAAGAACCACGCCGGTCACGCCGCCGACCACGAACAGGAAGATGAAGCCGATGGCCCACAGCATGGGCGTGTCGAAACGGATCGACCCGCCCCACATGGTCGCGATCCACGAGAAGATCTTAACCCCCGTGGGCACGGCGATGACCATCGTGGCGGCCACGAAATAGGCCCGCGTTTCCACGTTCAGGCCGACCGTGTACATGTGGTGGGCCCACACGACGAAGCCGATGAAACCGATGGAAACCATGGCGTAGGCCATGCCGAGATAGCCGAACACCGGCTTCTTGGAGAAGGTCGAGACGATCTGCGAGATGATGCCGAAGGCCGGCACGATCATGATGTAGACCTCAGGGTGGCCAAAGAACCAGAACAGGTGCTGCCACAGGATCGGGTCGCCGCCGCCGGACGGCACGAAGAAGGTGGTGCCGAAGTTACGGTCCGTCAGCAGCATGGTCAGGCAGCCCGCCAGCACCGGCAGGGCCAGCAGCAGCAGGAAGGCCGTGATCAGGATCGACCACACGAACAGCGGCATGCGGTGGAGCGTCATGCCGGGGGCGCGCATGTTCAGGATCGTGACGATGAAGTTGATGGCGCCCAGGATCGACGAAGCGCCCGCCACGTGCAACGACAGGATGGCGAAGTCGACGGCCATGGTCGGATGGAAATCGATGCTCGACAGAGGCGGATAAACCGTCCAGCCCGTGCCGGCGCCGCCGCCGATGACGCCCGAGAAGATCAGCAGCACCGTGGACGCGACCAGCAGCCAGAACGAAATATTGTTCATGCGCGGGAAGGCCATGTCGGGCGCGCCGATCATCATCGGCACGAACCAGTTGCCGAATCCGCCGATCAGCGCCGGCATGACCACGAAGAACACCATGAGGAAGCCGTGCGCCGTGACCAGGACGTTATAGAAGTGCGCGTCGGTGATGAACTGGATGCCCGGTTCGGCCAGTTCCAGGCGGATCAGCCAGGATGCCGCCCCGCCCAGGATGGCGGCGAAAATCGCGACCACCATGTACAAGGTCCCGATGTCCTTGTGGTTGGTGGAATAAAGCCACCGCCCAATGCCCTTGGGAGCGTGGTTGTGATCGTCGTGCCCGCCGTGTCCGTCGTGGGCGCTCACTTCACTGGCCATGGGTCAACCTCTTCTCGTTCCGTTATATTGCGGCCGCCGCGGCGTGCCGTGAATCTTTAGAAATACCGAACCAAACCGCCCGGTCAGTCTTTGGCCTGGGCGACCTTAACCTGGGCCTCTCCGGCCGCCGGAGCGGGCATGGAGTCGGCATATTTCGCCTTCGCCGTCGCCACCCAGGCGGCGAATTCTTCCTTCGAGACCGCCTTCACGTGGATCGGCATGTAGGCATGACCGACACCGCAGAGTTCCGAGCACTGGCCGTAATAATCGCCCGGCTTGGTGATGCGCACCCAGTTTTCGTTGGTCCGTCCGGGCACGGCGTCAAGTTTCAGACCGAACGCCGGCATGGCCCAGTTGTGGATCACGTCGTCAGCGGTCTGCAGCACACGGATGTTCGTGTCGATCGGCAGGACCACCGTGTTGTCGACGGTCAGAAGGCGCGGCTGGCCGGGCTTTAAGTCCTCCGCCTGGACCATCTGGCTGTCGAATCCGAAGTCGCCCTGGTCGGGATATTTATAAGACCAGTACCACTGGTGCCCCACGACCTTCAGGGTCATGTCCGGGTTTTCATATTTGTCCTGGAAGAACAGCAACTTGAACGACGGCACGGCGATCACCACCAGAATGATGATCGGCACCACGGTCCACACCACCTCGATGAAGGTGTTATGCGTCGTCTTCGACGGGACCGGGTTGGCCTTTTCGTTGAATTTGACGATCACGTAGATCAGCAGAACCAACACGAACAGCGTGATGATCGTGATGATCCAGAACAGCAAATTATGGAAATCCTCGATCCGCTCCATGACCGGGGATGCGGCTTCCTGGAAGTTCATCTGCCAGGGCGTCGCGATGCCGTCCGCCAGGGCGCTGCCGCCGAAGGAAAGAAGGAAAAGAGCGGCACCTGTGATCAGGGCGTGCAATCTCAAGGTCATGGTCCTCATCCGAAATTACCGGGCATTGGGATTTACACTCAAAAGAAGTTAATCCGTTAGGCCCTTGTTTCTTAACCCATTCTGCCTACGCCCGGCCGCGCGCGATGGCGCCTCGCCACCGGGGAGACGAGAGGTCTTAGCTAGCATCCCCCGGCAGCATTGCAAAGGCTTTTTTACCCTGGACAATCGGCCTAATAGCCTTGATTTTCCGCCATCAAGGTCCAATCTGGGGCAGGCGGCGCCTTGCCCCCCGCGACATGGCGGCACCCTGCCCCATCGGGTCGGCGGCGCGAATTGAGTAAGGAATGCAAGATGATGAAGAACTGGCAGTTGGGCGCCATCCTGGGCGTCGTGGCGGTGACGATGTACCTGCTTTTCTGGCTTAACATGACGACCCGCTAGACCACCCGCCGTCATGACCATTCAAGACCTGCCCCACCTGATCGCCGGCTTCAACGCCTTGTCCGTGGTGTTCATGACCGTCGGTTATGTCTTCATCCGGCAGGGTGCGAAGGACAAACACCGCGCCATGATGCTTTGCGCGGCGGCCGCCTCGGCCCTGTTCCTGGTGGTTTACGTGATCTACAAATTCAATTCCGGGTTCGCCAAATTCGGCGGCGAAGGCATGATCCGGCCCGTCTATTTCACCATCCTGATCGTCCATGTGCTCGGCGCCATCGCCATCACGCCGCTGGTGCCCATGACCTTCTGGCGGGCCCTGACCGGCCAGTTCGCGCGCCACAAGGCGCTGGCGCGCTGGGTCTGGCCGCTGTGGATGTATGTCGGGATTTCCGGCGTCGTGGTTTATGTCATGGCCGTCCACCTTTATCCTTATACAGGCCAATGACAGACAACGATAAAACCCCTGACGGAACCCTGGGCACCGCCGCCGACAGCGAAGACGCGCGCTGGGAAATCCGCGCCTGGCTGCTGCTGGGTCTGGCCGCCCTCGCCATCGCCGGCGTGTTCGCCCTGATGCTGGCCGTGTCCCGCGTACCGGGCGCGGAACGGATGATCCCCTGGCCGCTCCATTTCTTTGAAAAAGGCCTGGTCATCCACGTCGTCTATTCCTTTGTCGTGTGGTTCCTCTGCCTGCTCGGTGCCCTGGCCGCGGCGACCACCTATCACCTGGACGGCGGCCGGTCGCGTGGCCGGTCCACGGGGCGTTCGGCCGTGTGGTTGGTCACGGCGGGGGAAATCCTGCTGATGATCCCGGCCCTCAAGCACGACACCCAACCGTCCCTCAACAATTACGTGCCGACGGTGATCGACCCGCTTTACTACCTGGGTCTGGTGTTCATGTTCATGGGCGTGCTGTTCGTCGTCCTGCGCCTTGCGGCGGCGTTCCTGCGCCGCGTCAACGAACCGGGTCCGGGCGGCCTGGGCGTTCTGCTGACGGGCCTGATCTATGTCGCCGCCTTTGCCTGCTTCGCCGTGACGTTCCAGGCTGCCTCGGGCGAGCCGACATCCGTGGAACTGAACGAACGCCTGTTCTGGGGCGGCGGACATGTCCTACAGTTCGTCAACACCGGCCTGATGCTCTGCGCCTGGTGGGCGCTGGCCGGGGCCGCCGGCCGGCCGCTTTCGGGCAGTCTGTTCTTCTGGGCCGTGGCTGCCCTCGCCCTGTTCGCGCTGATCGGCCCGGCGCTTTATTGGATATTCCCCGCATTCAGTGCCGAACAGACCCAGGCCTTCACCAACCTGCAATACCTGTTGGCCCCGGCCCCGGTTGTGTTGGCCGCCGCCTTCCTGTTCGCCGGCGGCGGCACGCCGCCCGCCGACGACCGCGCGCGTTTGGCGCGGTCCGCCCTCTATCTGTCCATGGCGGTGTTTTTCCTGGGCGGGCTGCTCGGCCTGTTCGTCGACGGCGCCGATACCCGCACGCCGGCCCATTACCATGGCGTCATCGGCGGCGTGAACCTGGCCCTGATGGGCCTGGTGTTCTGCGCCTTGCTGCCGTCGCTGGAGCGCGCACCCAAGCTGGGCCGCGCCGTGTTCGCCCTGTTCTGGCTTTACGGCTTGGGACAGGCGCTGCATTCGGCGGGCCTGTTCCTGGCCGGCGGATACGGCGCGCCGCGCAAGGTGGCGGGCGACATCGCCGGGCTGGAAGCGTTCGGCGCCCAGGTCGGGCTTTACGGCATGGGGGTGGGTGCGGTGATCGCCGTGGCCGGCGGCGTCATGTTCATCTGGATCGTCGGGCGGGCACTTTTACGCCGACCTGGACCAACGGACACTGGCCCTCGGCGCGAACTTAAAATATAAAGCGCCCAGGCAACGCACACCGACCAACGCCATGAGGACACCCGTGAGCGACACCGTCGCCCCGCATATCAACGCTTCGGCCGAGACCGCGCCCCGCCCGGAACCCCAGTTTCGGCTGGCCGACTATGCCCTGCTGCTGAAGCCCCGGGTGATGTCCCTGGTGGTGTTCACGGCCATGGTCGGCCTGGTCATGGCACCGGGCACCATCGGCACCTGGGAAGCCTTCGTCGCGATCCTGTGCATTTCCATCGGCGCCGGTGCTTCGGGCGCCATCAACATGTGGTACGACCGCGACATCGACCTGCACATGCAACGCACCATGAACCGGCCGATCCCGGCCGGCCGCATGGACCCCGGCAACGCGCTGGTGTTCGGCACGGTGCTGGCCGTCGCCTCGGTCGCCGCCATGGCGGTCTGGGTCAACCTGATTTCCGCCGGGCTGCTGGCCTTCACGATCCTCTATTACGTGTTCATCTACACGGTCTGGCTGAAGCGCCGCACGCCGCAGAACATCGTCATCGGCGGCGCCTCGGGCGCTTTGCCGCCGGTCATCGGCTGGGCCGCCGTGACCGGAAACACCGGATTCCTGGCCGACCCCTGGGGTGCGGTAGCACTCTTCTCGATCATCTTCCTGTGGACGCCGCCCCATACCTGGGCGCTGGCCCTGTTCCGCCGCCAGGACTATCAGACCGTGGGCGTGCCCATGCTGCCCGTGGTGGTCGGCGAACACCGCACCAAGATCCAGATGGCCGTCTATACGGCGCTGCTGATTCCGGCGACCTTCGCGCCCATGGCCCTCGGCCTGTCGGGCTGGCTCTATACCCTGGCCGTCGCGGGCCTGAACGTCGGCCTTGTCGTACACATGGCGCGGGTTTGGCGGGCGGAAAACGTTGCCGATGCCAAGCAGGGACCCTGCCGGCCGATGTTTTTCTATACGATCCTCTACCTGTTCGGGATTTTCCTGGCCCTTCTGGCCGACCGCACCCTGTTCGTCGCGGTCTTTTGACCCCATATAGGCGATATGCCGGACAGCCAATCCCCTGACACCCCCGCCTACGCCCGCCTGGAAAATCGTTTCCGGCGTCTGAACGCCCTGGGCGAGGCTCAGGAAGTCCTGCATTGGGACATGTCCACGGTAATGCCGAGGGGCGGCCACGAATCCCGGGCCGAACAGCTGGCCGAACTGGCCGCCGTCTATCACGGCATGCTGACGGACAGTGAAACCGGCGATTTGATCACCGCCGCCGAGGCCGATGCGGCCGATCTGAACGACTGGCAGCGCGCCAATCTGCGCGAGATCAAACGTACCTACGTCAAGGCCACGGCCCTGTCGGAAGACCTGGTGACGCGGTTAAGCCGCGCGTCCTCGGCCTGCGAGGCCGTGTGGCGCGACGCCCGAGCCGGCAACGACTTCAAGGCCGTGCAGCCCCTGGTGACCGAGCTTCTGACCCTGGTCCGCGAAAAGGCCGCCGCCAAGGCGGACGTCCTGGGCGTCAGCCTGTACGACGCACTGTTGGCGGATTACGAGCCGGGCGGCCGCTCCGCCGAGATCGACGCCGTGTTCGATGAACTGGAAGCTTTCCTGCCCGGGTTCCTGGGCGAGGTTCTGGACCATCAGGCCAAGGCGCCCAAGGTGATCCTGCCCGACGGCCCGTTTCCCGAGGAAAAGCAAAAGGCCCTCGGCCAGCGGTTCATGGAAATGCTGGGCTTCGACTTCCATCACGGGCGGCTCGACGTCAGCCTGCATCCCTTCTGCGGCGGCACGCCGGACGACGTGCGCATTACCACGCGCTATGACGAAAACGACTTCACCTCGGCCCTTATGGGCGTGCTGCACGAAACCGGCCATGCCATGTACGAACGCGGCCTGCCCAAGGATTGGCGCGGCCAGCCCGTGGGACATGCCCTGGGCATGTCCGTCCATGAAAGCCAATCCCTGCTGATCGAGATGCAGGTCTGCCGGTCCAAGACCTTCCTGGATTTCGCGGCCCCGATCATGGTGGAGACCTTCGGCGGCACCGGCCCCGCCTGGGACGCGGACAACCTGTTCCGGCTCTATACCCAGGTCGAACGCTCGTTCATCCGCGTCGACGCCGACGAAGTGACCTATCCAGCCCATGTAATCCTGCGCTACCGCCTGGAAAAGGCGCTGATCGAAGGCGACATGGAAATCCCCGACCTGCCGGGGGCCTGGAACGACGGCATGGAACGGCTACTCGGCATCCGCCCGCCGACGGACACGCTCGGCTGCCTGCAGGACATTCACTGGTACGACGGGGCCTGGGGCTATTTCCCGACCTACACGCTCGGCGCCATGACGGCGGCGCAGCTTTACGCCGCCGCCCGCGACCAGGACCCGGAAATCGAGCCCGCCATCGGCCGCGGTGACTTTGCGCCGCTGATGGCTTGGCTGCGCGCTAACGTGCATGGCAAGGGGTCGTCCGTCAGCGCGAAAGAGCTTTTGATTAGCGCCACGGGCAAGCCGCTCGACCCAAAGGTGTTTGAGAACCACCTCAGAACGCGCTATCTAGCGCCCTGACATGACAAACTCCAGATACATCTCCACGCGGGGCCAGGCCCCCGCGCTTGGTTTCGAGGACGTCCTGCTGGCCGGCCTCGCACGCGACGGCGGCCTTTACGTACCCGAGACCTGGCCGCAGTTTTCCGCCGACGACATCCGCGCCATGAAGGATCTGTCCTATCCCGCCCTGGCACAGAAGATCATGGCGCCTTTCATCGGCGACGCCATTCCGGCGGCGGATCTGAAGGCCCTGGTCGAGGATGCCTATGCGACCTTCGACGCCCCCGACGTCCTGCCGTTGAAAAAGATCAGCCAAGGTGAAGGACAAGGGGGCGAATACCTGCTGGAACTGTTCCACGGCCCGACCCTGGCCTTCAAGGACGTGGCCATGCAGGTGCTGGGACGGTTCTTCGATTACGTGCTGAAGAAACGCGGGCAGCGCATCACCATCGTGGGTGCCACCTCGGGCGACACCGGCTCCGCCGCCATCGAGGCCTGCCGTGACAAGGCCGCCATCGACATCTTCATGCTGCATCCCCACGGCAGGGTCAGCCCGGTGCAGGAAGCGCAGATGACGTCGGTGCAGGCCGCCAACGTGCACAACATCGCGATCGAAGGCACCTTCGACGACTGTCAGGACCGGGTGAAGGACCTGTTCAACGACCCCGCTTTCCGCGACCGTTACAACCTGTCCGCCGTGAACTCCATCAACTGGGCGCGGGTGATGGCGCAGATCGTCTATTACTTCTGGGCGGCGGTGAAACTGGGCGCCCCTGACAAGCCGGTCGCATTTTCCGTCCCCACGGGTAATTTCGGCAACGTGTTCGCGGGCTACGGCGCCATGCAGATGGGCCTGCCGATTTCCAAACTGGTCGTCGGTTCCAACGCCAACGACATTCTGGCCCGCTTCTTTGCCTCCGGCGCCATGGAAATGGCGGGCGTGGTCCCGACCACCAGCCCGTCCATGGACATTCAGGTCTCCAGCAACTTCGAACGTCTGCTGTTCGACCTGGTCGACCGCGATGGTGCGGCCTGCGCGCGGGTGCTCACCGATTTCCGCAAGACCGGCCGGTTCGAAGTCTCCGCCGATCAGCTGGCCCGCGCCCGCAAGGTGTTCGCAGGTGCCCGGTTCGATGACACCGGCACCAAGGAAATCATCAAACAGGTCTATGACGCGACGGGCGAGTTGGTCGACCCTCATTCCGCCATCGGCGTGGGCGCGGCGCGGGAAAACCCCGCACCGGACGGTACGCCCATGGTGATTCTGGCGACGGCCCATCCGGCGAAATTCCCCGACGCGGTCGAGGACGCCACGGGCCAACGCCCGGCCCTGCCCGCGCGCCTCGCGGATTTATTGGATCGGCCCAAGCGTTGCCAAACCCTGGCCAACGATCTAGACCAGTTGAAACGCACCATCGAATCAACCCTCGCCTAAGGGAATCCTGAGTGTCCGTACAGATCACCGACCTTGAAAACGGCCTTCGCGTCGTCACCGAACGCATGGACCGGGTCGAAACCGTGTCCGTCGGCGCCTGGGTCGGCGTCGGCGCCCGGCATGAGCCGGAAGCCGTCAACGGCGTGTCCCACTTGTTGGAGCACATGGTGTTCAAGGGCACGAAAAAACGCAGCGCCCGCGCCATCGCCGAGGAGATCGAAGCCGTCGGCGGGCATATGAACGCCTATACCGCGCGCGAGCACACGGCCTATTACGCCAAGATGCTGAAGGAAGACCTGGGCCTGGCCATGGACGTCATCAGCGATCTGGTCCAGCACGCGACCCTGGACGCGGACGAACTGGAACGTGAACGCCATGTCGTGATCCAGGAAATCCACCAGCTTCACGACACGCCCGACGACATCGTGTTTGAAAACTTCCAGGCCGTCGCCTTTCCTGACCAAGCGCTGGGGCGCTCTGTCCTGGGTTCGGAAGCCCTGATCGAGGCCATGTCCCGCGACGCGGTCCTGAACTACATGACCACCCACTACGCGGCCCCGGTCAGCGTCGTCTCGGCGGCGGGGGCCCTTGACCACGACCGCGTGGTCGACATGGTGCGGCACACCTTCGCAGACCTGCCCGCGGGTGCCCCGGCAGCCCGCGAGGCCGCGCGCTACGGCGGCGGCGACGTGCGCGTCGACCGTGACCTGGAACAAGTCCATATCACCCTGGGATTCGAAGGCCTGGCCTACGACGACGACGATTATTACGCAGCCTCCGTGCTGTCGGCGCTGTTGGGCGGCGGCATGTCGTCGCGCCTGTTCCAGGAAGTCCGCGAAAAACGCGGCCTGGTCTATTCCATCTACAGCTACCAATCCGCCTATGCGGACGGCGGCCTGTTCGGCGTCTATGCGGGCACTGGATCGGGCGAAGTGACCGAACTGATGCCGCTGATCGCGGACGAGTTGAACAAGGTGCGACTGTCCGTCGACGAGGACGAGGTCGCCCGCGCCCGCGCCCAGTTGAAGGCATCGATCCTGATGTCCCTGGAAAGCACCTCGTCGCGCTGCGAACAGTTGGCGCGCCAGATGCTGATCTACGGCCGTCCCGTTCCGGCCGAGGAAATCGTCGCCAAGGTCGATGCCGTCACGGCGGGCGACGTCGTGCGCGTGGCCGAACGCCTGTTCAGCACCAAGCCGACCCTGTCGGCGATCGGGCCGCTCGCCAACCTGGAAGCCGGCGACACTTTCGCGGCCCGGCTCAGCGCCTGATCCGGCGCATCCCGCTCACGCCTCGTGACCAGAGGTGAAGCGATCGACAACCACTCCGCCCGTGATGGTTTCACCGTCCTCTGACAGGGGTAGGCGGATAGATGCCGTGGTGAACTTCAGGTCCTTCACCGATATCCAGCGCGTGCGCGAATAGACCGGCTCGCGCCGCTCGATCATCATCGGCAACACTTCCGCATTGACGAATCCGAACCCCTCGATGTTGTCGGCGAAATAACGTTTTCCGGTCAGTTCCTGGCCGGCAACTTGGACCATGTGGGTTCCGAAAAAGCGGTAGCGGAAATCCATGGGCGGACCGAGAAAATCGATGACGGCGATGCTTGGGATGATCGCCGGTGGCAGGGCTTCCAGGCGAAATTCACCAACCGGCGGACCGACGCGGGCACGGCGCACCCGGTCCCAATATTCAAAGACGGCGACATGTCCGGGGTCATCCATACCGGCCAAGTCCAGGATTTCCTTATCGACGATATGGGCGACGCGTTGATCCCGGATGGATTCGAACATGCTTGGGGAGACCTAAGGTTATGTCACCTATCGCAGGCCCCGTTGCCCCGTCACCCCCATCGTGGGACGCTTGGTCCGGAAATTCAACGTGTTTCCGGCGCGAGATAGCTGCCCGCCTATTCGTGGTCCATCTGAAAACTGTTCGCCATAGCCCGTGATCTTGTCCGCGTGGTAGCACCGCCCGATCAGTTCCTGACCAGCGACATCAAGCCTCGGTGCGGCTGTCCAGATAGCTTTCGATCAGGGCGTAGATTTCCTCGGCCGCGTCCTCGTCGCCGGTGAACGTCAGGTTCGCCTGCTCGCCATAGATGTTCAGGACATACCCCCGGGCGCCGCACACATCCTCCAGTGCCTGGATGAACGGCAGGATGACCCGGTCGTTCAGGGCCTCGGCGGTTTGGCAGGCTTCCATGCGCTCCAGAAGAAGCTTGCGCAGGTCGTCCGCTGGCTTGCGTTTGGGGGGGCGGCTCATATTAACGGTTCCGGCGTGGTTGGCGGCGTTCAGGCGTGGCCGGCTTCGTCCGACAGCATGCGTGGATCGACACCGATCTTGAGCATCGCCTGTTCCCACTTGTCGTCCATGCCGCCGCCGAACACAAGAGCGGGATCGGCCGCGACATGCAGCCAGCCGTTGGCCTTGATCTCGGAATCCAGCTGTCCCGGCCCCCACCCGGCATAGCCGAGCGCCAGCAAGGATTGCCGGGGGCCGATGCCGTCGGCGATGGCCTGCAGAATATCGACCGTGGCGGTCAGGGCGATCTGATCGTCGACGACCATGGTCGCTTCCTGGACATAGTCCGGGGTGTGCAGAACAAAGCCTCGGCCCGATTCGACCGGGCCGCCGAAATGCACGTTGATGGGCTGGCTGTGCCCGGACGGCACGATGTCCAACTGCTCCAGAAGGTCAGGAAAGCTAAGTGTTTCCAAAGGCTTGTTGACGACCAGCCCCATCGCTCCCTCGGCATTATGGGCGCACATATAGATCACCGTCTTGGAAAACCGCTCGTCTGGCATGTTGGGCATGGCGATCAGCAAATGCCCGGCCAGATAGGCTTCGTCGTCTAGGGTCCGGGGCATGGGATGAGCCTCGAATATCCGTCCAGTTTCACCAATCTATAGCACAACCGCGCCCGATAATTATGGCGTCGTAACGGCAGCCCCGCAAGCGCGCGCCCGTGAAAAAGCATCACAGGGTGCCCGGAAACCGCCGCAATCACGCGCCATTTATTGGCTGTGTCGTTCGACACCGTGCCATAATATGGGCACCGCAGTAACCACAGCCACCTCGCCGGGAAACAAGAACCGCTCCATGACCGCTGCATCCCTTTTTCGCGCCGTCCGCCCGACCGCCCTGATCGCGGGCTTCTTTCTGCTGATCACCGCGACCGTTGCGCAGGCCGCGGGCACAGCGCAATCCGCCTGGCATGAAACGGAACAGACCAAGGCCCGCCTGGTCGCCGCAGTGACCGGCACCGGATCGGCGGCGATGTTGCGCCTGGGCCTGGAATTCCACATGCAGCCGGGATGGAAGATCTATTGGCGCTCCCCCGGCGACGCCGGTATCCCACCGCGGCCCAACTGGGACGGTTCGGACAACCTTGCGTCCGCGAAAATTCTCTGGCCGGCGCCGGAACGGTTTAGCGTGCTTGGCCTGGAAACCCTCGGCTACAAGAAAGAGGTCGTGTTTCCCATCGACGCCGTCCCGGCCGAGCCTGGCAAGCCGGTCATGGTCAAGGCGGTGATCCCTTACCTCACCTGCGACGATATCTGCATCCCCTACACGGCGAACCTGAGCCTGACCCTGCCGGCGGGCACGGCCGAGCCCAGTGAATTCGCCCACCTGATCAACCGCTACGCCGCCACCGTGCCGGGCGACGGCGCCCGACACGGGCTGATGCTGGCCGACGCGGCGGCGCTAAGCCCCGGCGACACCGCCAAGGGCGAAATGCTGATCAGCGTGCGGGCGAAATCGGAAACTCCGTTCTCGGCCCCGGACATCTATCTCGAAGGGCCCGAGGTCCTGGCCTATTCCAAACCCCATGTGACCTTTTCCGACAACGGGCGCGAGGCGCGCCTGGACGTCACCGTCTATGGGGTCAAGGACCTGAACGGCGGACCGCAGCAACTGGCCAAGGAAATCCTGACCGCGACCCTGGTCGATGGTGGACGCAGCGCCGAACGACAGCTGATGCTGACCCCCGGTGATCTGGCGCCGCCCGCCGACGCGCCGGTCCTCAGCATCGCGGAAACAACCCCGGCACCACAACCCAATCTGTTGCTGTTCATCGCCCTGGCCGTGCTGGGCGGTCTGATCCTTAACCTGATGCCCTGCGTGCTGCCCGTGCTGTCAATCAAGGTTTTGGGCGTCATGGGGCATGGCGGCGGAGACAAGGGGCAGGTCCGCCGCGGCTTCATCGCCTCGGCATTGGGGATTTTCGCGGCTTTCATGGTGCTGGCCTCCGGCCTGGTCGCGCTAAAAGCCGCCGGCATGACCATCGGCTGGGGCATTCAATTCCAGCAACCCTGGTTCCTGGCCGCCATGGCAGTGATCGTCTTTGTGTTCGCCTGCAACCTGTTCGGCCTGTTCGAAATCGCCCTGCCCCAGGCCATCGGCGACCTGGGCGCCCATGCCGCCGACCCCAGCCACCATACCGGCCCGATGGGCCACTTCCTGCAGGGTGCCCTGGCGACCCTCCTGGCGACGCCATGCTCTGCCCCCTTCCTTGGCACAGCCGTGGGCTTTGCCCTGGCCCGGGGGCCGCTGGAAATCTATGCCATCTTCGCCGGATTGGCGCTCGGCCTGGCCCTGCCGTATCTGGCCATCGCGGCCGTGCCCGCCGCCGCCACCCGATTGCCCCGCCCGGGCCCCTGGATGATCCGCCTGCGCCAGATCATGGGCCTCGCCCTACTGGCCACGGCCGGATGGCTCCTGTGGGTCATCATGGGCATCCTGGGGACCACGGCCACGGCCGGGCTGGCTGCCGGGTTGGCCGTTCTGGGCCTTGTCCTGTGGCTTGCCGGACGCGGTGTGAAACCGGCCCGCGCCCTGGTGCCGGGGGCTCCCATCGCGCTCGGCGTCGCCATGGTGCTGGCCACTGCCGTGCTGCCAACGGCGGGCGAGACGCCGCCCCGGGCCGCCGGCGAGACCAACCTGCGCAGCACCAAGAATGTGGACGCACGCCGGCATTGGCAGCCGTTCGACGAAGCACGGATTACCCAACTGGTCGCCGAAGGCAAGACCGTGCTGGTCGACGTCACCGCCGACTGGTGCATCACCTGTCAGGTCAACAAACGCCTGGTCCTCAACCAGGGGGCGGTACATGCGGCCATCGCCGACGGGCGTATCGTCGCCATGATCGCCGACTGGACCCGCCCTGATCCGGTGATCGCCGCCTATCTGGCCAAATTCGGCCGCTACGGCATTCCGTTCAATGCGATCTACGGGCCGCAGGCCCCGGACGGAATCCCCTTGCCGGAACTGCTGACGGAAAACGCGGTGACCGAGGCCGTCGCCCGGGCAGGCAACGTGGTGATCGCGAAAAACTAGGCCGGGTCCCCGCCATGGGGCGGTTTTTCATGGACTCTTCGCCGGAATGCACTATTTCATGCTGGCATGAACGGCCCGTGCGGCGCGTCCTTAGCGCCACCCGAAGCCATGTTTGAAAAATCAGATTCAGGGGAAATCCAATGACGCTTGGTGTTGGTGACAAAATTCCGGCGGCGACGCTTTACCATATGACCGGTGAAGGCCCGGCCGCCATTTCGACGGACGACATTTTCAACGGCAAGAAGGTCGCCATCTTCGGCGTCCCCGGCGCCTTCACGCCGACCTGCTCGGCCAAGCATCTGCCCGGCTTCGTCGCCAAGGCGGATGAACTCAAAGCCAAGGGCATCGACCAGATCGTCTGCATGTCCGTGAACGATGCCTTCGTCATGGGTGCCTGGGCCAAAGACCAGGGCGCGGACGACAAGGTTCTGCTGGTCGGTGACGGCTCGGCCGAATTCACCAAGGCCGCCGGCCTGGAGCTTGACCTGACCGCCCGCGGCCTCGGCCTGCGCTGCCAGCGCTTCGCCATGGTCGTCGACAACGGCACGGTGAAGTCGATCGAAATCGACGCCGCCGGCGCGTTCGAGAAGACCAGCGCCGAAAGCGTGCTTTCCAGCCTGTAATATAAACGCAGCCCCCGGGAGGTGTTCCGCACCGCCCGGGGGCCGTTTGCTTAATTCTACGCCGACAGCAGCCGGATATCAGCGGCCTCGACGCCCAGGCGCACGTTATCGCCAACGGCATGGACCGCCCGGCCCACGCGGTGGGTTTCGTCAACCAGCATCGATACCCCACCGACCCGCACCGCGTAGCGTACGATGGTGCCGAGAAATTCCAGCATCTCCACAGTCCCTTCCAATACCGCCGCGTCCTCTCCGAGGGCACCGTTCGCATCCGTGATCGTCAGGTTTTGCGGCCGCATCATGGCCGCCGTTCGGTCGCCGTCCGCCCCGGCATCCGGCATCAGCCGCAGGCGCGGCCCGGCATCGGCAATAAACCAAAGCCCCCCGTCCCCGGTCTCGATCCGGCCTTCCAACAGGTTCGCCGTGCCCAGAAAGCTGGCCACGAAACGGTTGGCCGGATTGTCATACAGGTTCAGCGGCGTGCCCGTCTGCTGGATCACGCCCTGGTCAAGCACGGCCATGCGATCGGAAATGGTGTTCGCCTCTTCCTGATCGTGGGTGACGAAGATCGTGGTCAGGTTCAATTTACGTTGCAGATCGTGAATTTCGCGGCGCATCTGAACCCGCAGGTTGGCGTCCAGGTTCGACAGCGGTTCATCCAGCAACAGCACCCGCGGCTCGACTACGATGGTGCGGGCCAGGGCCACGCGCTGCTGCTGACCACCGGACAGCTGCGACGGCCGGCGGTCGCCATAGGCCGCGAGTCCGACCATATCCAGTGCCGCATCGACCCGCTCGGCAATCTCGCGCGCCGGCACTTTGCGTTCCTCCAATCCGAAGGCGACGTTCTTGCGCACGGTCATGTGCGGCCACAGGGCATAGGACTGGAACACCATGCCGACATTGCGGTCCCACGGCGCCAAGCCGGCAATGTCGTCGCCGTCGATCAGAATGCGCCCGCCCGGGCGTGGCCCGAACCCGGCGATGGAGCGCAGCAAGGTCGACTTGCCCGATCCTGACGGGCCCAGGAAAGTGAACAGCTCGCCCGGCTTGATCTCCAGGTTCACGCCCTTCAGCACCTCGGTCTTGCCGAAGGACAGGCTGACGTTCTCGACCGTGACGGTGACGCCGCTGGTTTGTTTCAATGCCATGCTTATGCTCCCTGGACTTTTTCTTCCGGGGCCGCCGCCTGCTGGGGCGCCCGTTCGGTTTCCTTCTTGTTGATGATGCGGTGCGACAGGTAGGTCGCGATCCCGATGATGAGCACCGCGATGATGCCCAACGCCGCCCCCGGCCCGCGCCCGGATGCGGATTGCATGAATTCATAAATGCCGTAGGCAAGCGGCGCGTCCGATTCCTGGGACACCAGCATGATCGTCGCCGACAGTTCGACGGCGGCGGTGGCGAAGCTGGTGACAAAACCGGCGACGATGCCGCCCATCATCAGCGGCACGACGATGCGGCGCACGGTACGGCTTTTGGTGGCACCCAGGTTTTCGGCCGCTTCCTCCAGCATCACGCTGACCTGCTGCAGAGCGGCAACACAGGCCCTCAGCGCATAGGGCAGGCGCCGAATGGCAAGCGCGATGACGATGATCACCCACCACGACGCCAGCGGCTTGTCGATGAACGGCACGTCGAATTGATAGAAGGTGCGCAGATAGCCAATGCCCAACACGACGCCGGGAATGGCGACCGCGCCCATGGCCATGTAATCCAGCAGCTTGCGCCCGGGCAGGCCCGTGCGCCACACGACATAGGCGATGGCCGTGCCGAATACCACATCGATCCCGGCGGCCAAGCCCGCGTACAGCAGCGTGTTGGTGATGTAGGTCGACGAGGTCGAAACGACGTCGACATAGTGCTGCGCCGTATAGGCGTCGGGCAGCGGACTGAACGACCACACGGTCCCGAAGCTGAGCAGCGTCAGCGCGATATGCGGCGACAACACCAGCAGCAGGATCAGGATCACCACGGCGTAGCAGCCGGCCTTTTCCCAACCCGCCAGGTCGCGCTTCATAAGACCGCCGCCGCCCTTCTGCACGGTGGCGTAATCCTTGCCGCGCAGGGCGAGGAACGACGTCCACAGTGCCAACAGGGAAAACGCCACCAGGATCACGGAAATCACGTAGCCCATGGGATCGTTGATGCCGATGGATGAAATACGCAGGTACGCCTGTGGCGCCAGCATGTTGTTGATGTTCAGCAATAGCGGCGTGCCCAGATCATCGAACACCTTGAGGAACACCAGGGATGCCCCCGCCACATAGCCCGGCATGGCGAGCGGAAACACGATGCGCCGGAACAACCGCCCACGGCTGGCCCCCAGGTTCTGAGCGGCTTCTTCCATGGAGCGGTCGATGTTGTTCAATGCCGCCGACAGGTTGATGAGGATAAAGGGGAAATAGTGGACGCTTTCGACGAAAATCACGCCGTTCAGCCCTTCCATGAAAGGAATGGTAAAGCCGAGGTATTCATCGAGCAGCAGGTTGATCGACCCGTTCTGCCCGAACAGCAGCACCATGGCCACCGCCCCCACGAAAGGCGGCATGATGAGGGGAATGACGCCCAGCGTCTGGATCAGGATCGATCCGCCGAAATTGAAGCGGGTCGTGAAATAGGCCAGCGGCAGGGCGAACACCGACGCCAGAACCACGGACATGGACGCCACGTAAAAGGAATTGAAAAAGGATTCCTGAAACAGCGAGGTGTTGAAAAAATCGACAAAGTTAATAAGCGTCAGGGCACCCGTGTTGGGGTCCTGGAACGCCACATAGATGACCTTGGCAACCGGAATGACAAGGAACACGATCAGGAATAGGGCCAAGGACAAGGCAACGGCGCCGGGACCCCAAAGGCTGCGCGATACGGTGGTCAAGACATCCCCCGGTCGGTATCAGAAAAGTCAGCGTCGGAATAAACAGGCGCCCGGCCCACGGCCGGACCGGGCGCCTGAATAAAGGATCGGCCTACAGCATGGAGGCGGCTTTATCCGCCAGTTCCTTGGCCTTGGCGTAATTCGCTTTGACCTCTTCGTCCCACTGCTGCTCAACCTCGGCCTGACGGCCGGTGACCTTGGTGTCGGCCTTCTTGCGCTTCTTCTTGAAGATCGCATTGAACTCCTTCTTGCCGGCCTCGGCCTCGGTGATCGGCATCTTGGCGACCAGGACCTCAGCCTCGGCGATCAGCTTGTCCGCGTCAGCATTGGATTTACCCTTGGCCTTCGCCTTGGCGTCATGGATCGCCTTGACCGCATTCTGCAAGTCGTCCAGGCGATAGGTCACCATCACGTCGAACAGGGAATTGACCACGTTGTAGCGGCTCTTGGACAAATCCAGGTCGAACTTGACGGCCGAGCCGAGGGACGGGTCCTTGAACGGGTTGGGGAACCCGGCAGGCGCCTTGGCGTAAGTCGCGGGGTTCACGGGCAGGCGGCGGATCTTGGGATCAAGCAGAACCGCCTGGCCTTCCGGCGACAGCAGGAATTCGATGAAGGCTGCCGCCGCCTTGGGGTGCGGCGCGTTCTTCACGATCGCGATGTTGGCCGGCACCAGCGTGGTGATCGGCGGATACAGGAAATCGACCGGGAAGCCCGAAGCCTGCGACGACAGACCAAAGAAATCGATCACGATGCCGAGCCCGAACTGACCGGAGTTGACGCCGTCGGGCACGCCGAAGCTGCGCTCGGTGACGGTCTTGAAGTTACCGGACATGGCTTTCATCAGGGCCCAGCCCTTTTCCCAGCCCATGCCCTGCAGAATGGTTTCCACGGTCAGATGCGTGGTGCCCGAGCGCGACGGCGCACTCATGCCGACATGGCCGAAGTAGACGGGATCAGCCAGTTCCGACCAGGTCTTGGGCACGGGCAGCTTCTTGGCTTTCAGGTAGCGGGTATTCCACATGATGCCGTAGCCCGACGCGGCGAAGCCCTTGTAATAGCCGTCGGGATCGTTGATCGGGAACGCGCCGACCTTTTCCGGGATGCCCTGCACCTTGACCTCGTACTTGGCCAGCAGGCCGTCGCCCTTCAACACCTCGAAAGCGTCAGGCGCCGAAGCCCAGAACATGTCGGCCTTGTTGTTCGTAGCCGTTTCCTGAAGGAACTTGATGCCGGCCGTGGTCTTTTTCTTCAGCATCTCCACTTCAACGCCGGGATGGGCGGCCTCGAACGCCTTCTTGACCGTCACCGTGGTATCCGGCGGATACGACGTAACGATCACCAGCTTGCCTTCCAGATCCGCGGCGAACGTCGGTAATGCCGATACGGCCAGCACGGCGAGCGCGCCGGAAACCGCACGCAGGAAATCCTTGCGTTTCATAGTCTTGATGTCCTCCGAGACGTGAAGATCGATGATCTTCCAGTTTTTGCGCCCCTGCGCCGTTCATTGCGGGCAGGACGGCTCAGTTACTCGTGTAACAAAACCGTAACAAAACTGTAGCATCCCGAATTACAGATTCCGACCGTATTTTCGTGGCTTCGGCGGGAATTCGGCCTGCCTCAGGGCAGACCGTTGCGCCCATGGGCCAGGTAGGCCGGGCGCTGGCTCAACAGCTCATAATAGGCGGCAAGGGCCGGTGTTTCCGGCTTTTCGAAGCCTTCGACCTTGAACCAACGGTTGACCACCAGGCCCATGGAAATATCGGCGACGGTGAAGGTATCACCCGTAACGTACGGGCCGCCCGCCGCCAAATGGGCTTCGACGATCAGCATGTCATGGATCAGGTCCTGACGGCCCTGATTGACGAACCAGTCGTTGTCCCAGGGCGCTTCCTTGAGCACCCCGCCCAGGAAGGCGCCGCGCAGGGCATGGGTCAGGTCGTAGGCGATCCAGTCCATCCATTGTTCGACCTGCTGACGCATGACCAGATCGGCGGGATACAGATCGTCCCGCCCCGCCTTGGCTGCCAGATAACGGACGATGGAATTGGATTCGCGCATCACCGCGCCGCCGTCGATCACCACGGGCACCTGGGCGACCGGGTTGAGGGCGAGAAATTCCGGGTCCGTACAGGCGCGGAAGCCACGGCCATAATCCTCGCGCTCATAGGGCATCTCCATCTCGTCGCAGACCCAAAGGATCTTGCGCACGTTGAACGAATTGGAACGGCCGAGGATGCGGACGGGTGCTGATTGGGCTGACATGAGGAGATCCTCCATCTGGGGGGCGGGTGTTTGTTGATTTGACGCCCATGATCTGCCGTGCCGTTGCTTAATTCAAATTTATAAATTATAATTATTCATCTATTAAATTTATGAATTTTACCCTCCGCCAATTACAGGTCCTGACCGCCGTCGCGCGCCACGGCAGCTTCACCCGCGCGGCCCAGGACTTGGGCATGACCCAATCCGCCGTCAGCACCAGTGTGCGCCACCTGGAGGCCGAACTGGGCCTGCCCCTGTTTGACCGCGACACCCGCAACGTGCGCCCGACGGAAACCGGGCGCGACCTGGCGACCCGTGCCGGCGGCCTGCTGGACGATCTGAACAATGTCTTGGAAAGCGCCCGCAGCACGGCCCTCCGCCGGCGAGGGCGCGTGCGTATCGCCGCCGTGCCGACGGCGATAACGCGGCTGCTGCCGCCCTGCTGTGCCGAATGCCGGGGCCGTTATCCGGAAATCGACCTGCGGATTGAGGAAATGGCCGCCGAGGACGTGGCGGCGGCGGTGTTGGGCGGCCATGCCGACCTGGGTGTTCTCAATGAAGGACGGCAGGATCTCGCCCCCCTGACCGCGACGCCCCTCGGCAATGATATTTTCTGCCTGGTCTGCCCCCAGGGACACCCCCTGGCGCGCAAACGAACCCCGACATGGCGGGATCTGGACGGCCAAGACATGGTGATGCTGGATGCCCGCACGGGCAGCCGCGCGCTGATCGACGCCGTTCTGCGAGACCAGGGGGTGAGTGTGCGTCCCGTGCAGGAAATGTCCCGCCCCGAAGCGGTCGCAGCCCTGGTCGCCGCCGGCATGGGGATCGCCGTTCTGCCGGAACTGGCGGCGCCAACCGCGGCCGATATGACACTGGTCACCCGGCGCCTGTCGGAACCCGAAGCGTTCCGCCGCATGGTCCTTGTCCACGCCCCTGGGCGGCCCCTGGAAGGCCCGGTCGCCCTGGTCGCCGAGGTGCTGGTTCGCCGGGGCGCTTAAGCCTTGGCCGGCGCCTTGGCGTGCGTGCGCATGAAGTCCTTGACCGTGGGCGCGATGTTTTCGCGCCATTTGCGGCCGTTGAACACGCCGTAATGGCCGACGCCTTTTTCCAGGTGATATTTCTTCTTCGCATCCGGCAGGCTCGGCGTGATGTCAAGCGCGGCCTTGGTCTGGCCGACACCGGAAATGTCGTCCAGTTCGCCCTCGACACAGAGAATCGCCGTTTCCGTGATCTTGCCCGGATCGACATTCTGCCAACGGAACATCATTTCGCCCTTGGGCAGGGCGTGTTCCTGGAATACGACCTCCAGCGTCTGCAGGAAGTATTCCGCCGGCAGGTCCATGACCGCGAGGTATTCCTCGTAGAACGCCGACTTCTTGTCCGCCGCCTCGTCGTCGCCTTCGACCAGATGGTCGAACAGCTCGTTCATGGACAGCATGTGCCGTTCAAGGTTCATGGAAATGAAGTTCGACAACTGCACGAAGCCCGGCAGCACGCGGCGGAAGGCCCCCGGATAGGGCGGCGGCACGGTGGTGATAACGTTCTTCTCAAACCACTTCTTGTCGTTTTCCTTGGCCAGCTTGTTAACCGCGGTCTTGCCGACCCGGGTATCGACCGGCCCGCCCATCAGGGTCATGGTCGCGGGCGCGCAAATATCCTGCCAACCGGACATGACGGAGACCGCCGCCATCACCGGCACGCTGGGCTGACACACGGCGATGACGTGAGTGTTGGGGCCCAGGAAATGCAGGAAATCGATGATGTAGTCGATGTAGTCGTTGAGGTTGAACATGTCGGCCATGACCGGAATGTTGCGGCAATCCAGCCAGTCGGTGACGTAGACGTCATGGTCGGGCAGCATGGCTTCGACCGTGCCGCGCAACAGGGTCGCGAAATGCCCGGACAGGGGGGCCGCGATCAAAACCTTGGGGTCGTTGCGGTTGGTGCCGCGCTTGAAATGGATCAGGTCGCAATAGGTGCGGTGGACCATCACTTCGACTTCGACCGGCACTTTCTTGCCGTCGATCATCGTGTGGTCGATGCCCCATTCGGGCTTGCCGTACTTATTGGTCATCCGCGAATAGATTTCAGCGGCGGACCCCATGGCCTTGCCGACGGGGGTGTGGCTGAAGGCGTTCATGGGATTGTTGGCGGCGAACTTAAGCGCATCCGCCACGGCCCGTGACGGGGCCATCGCGAGACGCTGCATTTCGTGCATGTAGTAAAGCATGAATGGTGTCCTTTCCCGCGCGCAGAAGGCGCGTCCGGCAGCCATATAATGCACTGCAACATAGCTGACCGCAATAAGCCGTCGGATATAGGGGAAATCAGGTGACGCAGTGCGGCGAAAGGGCGCCTTGCCGGCCCGAACCTAAATTTCCGAGATGCCGCGGCGGGCCAACTCGTCCGCCCGTTCGTTCTCCGCATGGCCGTCGTGACCCTTGACCCATTGCCATTCGACGTCGTGGGAGGCCAGGGCAGCCTCCAGGCGGCGCCACAGGTCCTCGTTCTTCACAGGCTTCTTGGCCGCGGTCTTCCAGCCATTGCGCTTCCAGCCGTGGATCCACTTGGTGATGCCGTCCTTCACATAGGTGCTGTCGGTGACCAAGCGCACCCGGGACGGCCGGGTCAGGGATTCCAGACCCCGAATCGCCGCCATCAGTTCCATGCGGTTGTTCGTGGTCTGGGCCTCGCCACCAAAGAGTTCCTTTTCATGGTCGCGCCAGCGCAGCAACACGCCCCAGCCGCCCGGCCCCGGATTGCCCGAGCAAGCCCCGTCGGTGAAGATTTCGATGGTTTCGTCCGATGCCGTCATCAATTCAGTCCACGTCCAATCCATATTCGGTGGCGCTTGTCACCCGTTCGTGAAAGCGCAGCTTGGCCACGTATTCCAGGGGATCCTTGGGCGTCACCAAGGCCCCCGGCGGGGTGTTCAGCCAGTCGTACAGGCGGGTCACCAGGAATCGCATGGCCGCCCCCCGGGCGAGCAGCGGCAGGGCCGCGATCTCGTCGGCACCCAGCGACCGGGTGCGCGCGTATTCCATGACCAGACGCCGCGCCTTGGTCACGTTGAAGCTGTAATCGGCCTCGAAGCACCAGGCGTTGAGGCAGATCGCGAGGTCGTAGACCAGGAAATCTCGGCAGGCGAAATAAAAATCGATCAGCCCGGTCAACTCCGTCCCACGAAAGAACACGTTATCGGGAAACAGATCGGCATGGATGATGCCCCGCGGCAGGTCCTTGGGCCAGGCCGCCTCGATCGCGTCGAGATCGCGGTTCAGCTTGCCCCCCAGGCCCATCTGCACGGTGTCGACACCATCCCCGGCACTTTTCAGAAGCGGCCGCCAGGCCCCGACGCTGAGCGCGTTTTCCCGCCCCCCCTGAAAATCCGCGCCCACCAGATGCATCTGTGCCAGGGCACGGCCGACGCCCGCGCAATGATCAGGAGTCACCCGCCGTGGCCACATACCCGGCAGGAAGGTGACGATCGCCGCCGGCCGGCCACAAAGGGTGCGGAGCGCCTCGCCGTCCCGCGCCCGCACGGGCAGCGGACAGGCCACGCCACCGGCGGCCAGATGATCCAGCAGACCGAGGAAGAACGGCAGGTCGTGGGGATCGACCCGTTTTTCATAGAGTGTCAGGATGTAGGCGCCCGATGACATGGTCAGAAGGAAATTGGAATTCTCGATGCCTTCGGCGATACCCTTGAAGGCGACGACCTCCCCCAGGTCATAGGCGGTCATAAATTCGACCAGTTCCTCGTCAGAGACTTCCGTGTAGACAGCCATGGCGGTAATATCTTTGGACTTCGGGCGGCGAACGCCGACGCGTTCGGTCAGTTGGGTGCGGGCCCATAAAACAGCAATTCCCGAAGAGGCGCCAGCAACCCGCTGGCATCGCGCCAACCGCAACGGTTAAACGGACCGCCATGTATCGAACACGGCCAATCATTGGAGCGGCGATTCTGGCGGGCCTGACCCTGACCGCCACTTCCTCGCCTGCACAGGCCGCCCGCGAGGCCCCCGACCGGCCCAGCCTGGGCAGCGAGACGGAAGCCCCGGACATCGCTGCTGTGCGCCAGGTTCAGACGGCGCTGGCCAGCCTGGGCCTCTATGCCGGGTTCATCGACGGCAAGCTGAACCAGAATTTGACGTCGGCGATCCGCCTGTATCAGCAGCAGGCCGGCCTCAAGGTTACCGGCCGCATCACCGATGCGCTGCGCGACCATCTCGACCGCAGCCTGCGCGTCAGCCGCCTGCTGCGGGATCTGGACAAAACCCGGCGCAAGGCCATGGACGACGCCCGCCAGGCACTGATGGCCCATCCGGCGACCCGCGATCTGGTCGAAGACGGTGCCGTCCCGTCCGCCGACGCGGCCCGCGACCCGACCCCCTGCTTCGATAAACCGACCGTACGCTGCCTGTTGGCCGAAGCCTTCGAAAGTGCGAAGGCCGTAACCAAGCGCGACCTGCGCGATTGGGCGCTCGGCGAAATTCTCGCGGCCCAGGCCCGCGCCGGACTGATGACGCAGGCCATGGAAACCACACGACGCATCCAGGACCCGCGCCTGATCATGGTCGCGCTGCGCGACATTGCCCAGGCCCAAGCCCGCGCCGGCCGTGAGGAAGAGGCCCTGGCCGCCGCCGAGATCATCCCCGAATCGCGAACCCAGATCGAAGCCCTGGCGGTGATCGCCGATACCCAGGCCCGGCACGGATATTTCAAGGCCGCCCAGGACACGGCAGGGCTGCTCTACAGCATGGCCCGCCACCTTAAGACGCCGTCCGATCAGGTGACCTTCGCCACCCGCGCCGCGGTGACGCTCTACCGGGCCGGCGACCAAGACACCGCCGACGCGGCCCTGCATCTGGCACGGGCCACCGTGACGGATAAAGTGCCGCCGCATCAGAAGGTCGCTGCCTGGCGCCAGGTCGCGGGGGCGCTTGCCGATCTCGACCGGCTGGACGATGCCCTTGTCGTGGTCGACGCGGTGGATCAGCGCTCCGACAAGGAAACGGTGATGATCGCCGCGGCACAATCGGCAATCCGCGCGGCGCGGCTGGGCAAAGCCGTCGATTTGGCCCATGGCATCGACGCCGAACGCTACCGGGTGCTGGTCCTGGGCGAGATCGCGGTTGCCATGGCGCGGGCGGGCGACCGGCCCGGCGCCGACGCCGTCATCGACGAAGCCTTCGCCGATGCCGAGGCGATCGGCCTGCCGTTCGCCCGGTCTTATGCCGTCAGCCGTCTGGTCCTGGCCCTCAGCGATATGGCACGGATCAAGGATCAGCCGTCCGACGTTCTGGCCGAACGCTTCGTCCGCGCCCGCGACGCTGCCGAAGGTATCAACGATCCGCGTCTGCGCGGTCAGGTTCTGTTCGAGATTTCCGCCCAACAGCGGCGGGCAGGCATGGCGCCCGAAGACGCCCAAGCCAGCGAAGCCCGCGCCATCGCCGCCGCCGACGCCATCCCCAGCGTCATCAGCCGCGTCTGGCTCCACGGCGACGTCGCCACCCTGCACGCGCGGGCCGGCGAAAGCGATCTGGCCTGGGCCGCCTTCCACCGCGCCATGGCCGAGGCCCGCAGAATCGACAATTCCTGGGCCCGCGCCCGCGCCATGGCCAAGATGGCGCAAACGCTGATCGATCTGGTGACCCCGAAAACGGCGGCGACGGCCGATGAAATGTCCAAGGACTCGCCCTGATACCACCAACCCGCACGGTCCGGGCAGGCGGGCTTGCCGCCCGGACGCCGGTCCATTAGATTCCCCCGCACCCCGGCGACCCGCCGGACGCCGGCCACGCCAAAGACGGAGCCCCCGATGCCCGAGCTTCATTGCGCCCCTACCCGTTTCCGCGCCGCCCGCGGCATAAGCGGCAGGCCTTAGCCCGTGGTGTTCCCCCGCGCCTCCATCGGTGCCGTCGCGGCCCTGCTGAGCATCCTCGTCCTGGGCGGGTGCAGCAGCCTTGGCGACAGCGTGATGAACACCGTTGCCGGCAAGGTTCAGCTCGCCTGCCCGCCCCAGAACATCGTGGCGGACGCTTCGCGCCGCCTGACCTACCAGCCGGGCCCGGGCCGCGACCTGATCGACATCGACAACGAGATCATCGTCAACAGAGTCTCCCTGGTCTGCGATTCAAGCGTTGACCGCAGCACCCACGCGGGCACCATGAAGGTCGCCGTCACCACCTACATGGAGGCGGTGCGCGGGCCCGCCAACAAGGACCGCAAGACCGACATCGAATTCTTCGTCTCCGTCACAGACCGCGCCAACAAGGTGCTGTACCGCGAGGCCTTCACCATCAATCTGGCCTTCGCCGAAAACGAAAGCCGGCGTGAGGTCGCAAGTGCCCCCGTGTCCCTGATTCTACCGATACAGGCCGGTCAGACAGGTAAGAATTACCGGATTTTGGTTGGTCTGGTGATCACCCGCGAGCAACTGGAAATGAACCGCCGGGACCGCCGCCCGCGCCTGTAGGCGCCAATTTTCATCCCATCCCCATGCCCGCTTCCGCCGGATGTTCCGCGGTCGCGGTTGACCTTGGCCCATCCGTCGATAGAATGGGGGCACAACCTCAGTTGATCGCTGTGGGAGAGTCCGGTCCAAGCATGACCGGCGCCGAAGGAGCAACCGCCCCGGAAACTCTCAGGCACCCGGACCGCAGCAGGATGAGGCTCTGGAAAGTGGGCAGGCTGGCCGATTGATATGGCCGTGCCCCACCGAAGATGTAAGTCGGCGGCAGCGATTTCGCCGATCAATCTTTCAGGTTCCGAGACAGAGGGGGCGTTCAGACGGTGGTTTTGCCGTAGGAACGCCGTTGAACCCTGCCGTCTCGTCTTTTCGGGCGGCGCCTTAGGACCAAGCCCGGGGAGGCCCCATTGGCCGAAAATACCAAAGACCTGAAAACCACGCCGCTGGATGCGCTTCACCGCGAGTACGGTGCCAAGATGGTGCCCTTCGCGGGTTATTCCATGCCCGTCCAGTACAAGGCCGGCGTGTTGCAGGAACACCTGCATACGCGCTCCCAGGCAGGCCTGTTCGATGTCTCCCACATGGGTCAGGCGCGCCTGCTGGGATCAAAGGCGGCGGAAGCCATGGAAACCCTGGTGCCGGGCGATATCGTCGGGCTGGGTGCCGGCAATATGCGCTACACCCTTTTGACCAACGACGCCGGCGGCATCCTCGACGACCTGATGGTCACCCATTGCGGCGATTCGCTCTATATCGTGGTCAACGCCGCCTGCAAGGACGCCGATTTCGCCCATATGCGGGCCAAGCTGACGGACGCCAAGCTCGAAATCATCGAGGACCACGCGCTGCTCGCCCTGCAGGGGCCCAAGGCGGCCGAAGTCCTGGCCCGCTATGTGCCGGCCGTGCGCCACATGGTGTTCCTGACCGGCGCATCGTTCCGCATCAACGACGTGCCCTGCTTCATCACCCGGTCGGGTTACACCGGCGAGGACGGATACGAAATATCAATCCCCAACAAGGATGCCGACGCTTTCGCCCGCCTGCTGCTGTCGGAACATGAAGTCATGCCGATCGGCCTGGGCGCGCGGGATTCGCTGCGGCTGGAGGCCGGGCTTTGCCTGTACGGCAACGACATCGACACGACCACCACGCCCATCGAGGCTGCCCTCAACTGGACCATCGGCAAGCGCCGGCGGGCCGAAGGCGGTTTTCCCGGGGCCGACGTGATCCTGGGCCAGATCAAGGACGGCACGGCGCGCAAGCGCGTCGGCCTCGTGCCCGAAGGCCGGGCCCCGGCCCGCGCCGGCACGGAAATCCAAGACCTGGACGGCGCCGCCGCCGGAATCGTGACCTCGGGCGGGTTCGGCCCCACCGTCGACGGCCCCATCGCCATGGGCTACCTGCGCACGGAACTGGCCGTGCCCGGCACCCGGGTCAACCTGATGGTGCGCGGCAAGGCGCAACCGGCGGAGGTCGTCAAACCGCCCTTCGTCAAACAGAACTACGTCAAGGACTGACCCCCGAACACCACAGCAATCAACAACCGAACACTCTAGGCAGGGAGACCGGCATGACCGTGAAGTACACCAAGGACCACGAATGGATCCGTCTGGACGGCGACGTCGCCACCATCGGCATCACCAATTACGCCCAGGAACAGTTGGGCGACGTCGTGTTCGTCGAGGTGCCCGAGGCAGGTGCCCGTTTCGATGCCGGGGCCGAGGCCGCCGTGGTCGAATCCGTCAAGGCGGCAAGCGAGGTTTACGCCCCCCTGACCGGCGAGATCGTCGAGGGCAACCAGGCCCTGGCCGACGATCCCTCCCTGGTCAATTCCGATCCGGAAGGGGCCGGCTGGTTCTTCAAGATGAAGCCCGACGACCTGTCGCAGATGGACGACATGCTGGACGACGTGGCCTACCGCACTTTGCTGGTCGACCTGGACTGATCCCCGAACCGAGGTAAGGAACCGCACTCATGGCCGCATCGCAATCGGGCGACAGCTTCGCCGACCGTCACATCGGGCCCCGCCCGGGCGAGATCGACGACATGCTCAAGACCCTGGGGCTCACCACCCTGGACGACCTGACCGTAAAAACGGTGCCGCCGTCGATCTTGAAGCCGGGCGGCTATGAGGCGGCCCCCATGTCCGAATCTCAGGCGTTGGCCCGCCTGCGTGCCATGGCCGATCGTAACGTGATTGCCAAGACCATGATCGGCATGGGTTATTCCGGCTGCATCACGCCGCCGGTGATCCTGCGCAACGTGCTGGAAAACCCGGGCTGGTACACAGCCTATACCCCCTATCAGGCGGAAATCAGCCAGGGCCGCATGGAAGCCCTGATGAACTATCAGCAGACGATCATCGACCTGACGGGAATGGAACTGGCC
Organism: Rhodospirillales bacterium; assembly: GCA_048263775.1. Lineage (GTDB taxonomy): Bacteria > Pseudomonadota > Alphaproteobacteria > Rhodospirillales > Casp-alpha2 > UBA1479. The sequence goes on along the minus strand of JBLXDU010000001.1, from coordinate 531,125 downwards.
AACGCGTCGCTGTTGGACGAAGGCACGGCGGCGGCCGAGGCCATGACCCTGATGCGCCGGGTCGGCAAGGCCAAAGGCGAGACCCTGTTCGTCGACGCCGCCTGCCATCCGCAAACCATCGCGGTGATCGAAACACGGGCCGCTCCCCTCGGTATTCCGGTCAAGGTCGGCGATCCGTTTGCGGACCTGGCGGGCCTGGGTGACGATATTTACGGCTTGGTCCTGCAATACCCGGCGACGGACGGCGCCGTCCGTGACTTTCGCGCCCTGACGGCTGAGGCCCATGACGCGGGCGCGCTGGTCACCGTGGCGGCGGATCTTTTGTCACTCGTGCTGCTGATGCCGCCGGGGGAATGGGGGGCCGACATCGTCGTCGGCTCGGCCCAGCGGTTCGGCGTGCCCATGGGCTTCGGCGGCCCGCATGCCGCCTTCATGGCGGCCAAGGATGCTTTCAAGCGCACCCTGCCCGGGCGTCTGATCGGTGTGTCCATCGACAGCCGGGGCAAGCCCGCCTACCGCATGGCGCTGCAGACCCGCGAACAACACATCCGCCGCGAAAAAGCGACATCCAACATCTGCACGGCGCAGGTTCTATTGGCCAATATCGCGGGCATGTACGCGGTCTATCACGGGCCCGAGGGCCTGACCCGCATCGCCAGACGCGTCCATCAATTGACGGCGGCCCTGGCAGCCGGACTGAAGGCGGGCGGCGTGACGCTTGCCAACGATACCTTCTTCGACACCCTGACCGCCGACCTGGGCGACAAGGGCAAGGCGGACATGGTGATCGCCGCGGCCCGGGCCAAGACCATCAACCTGCGCGACTTCGGCGACGGCCGGGTCGGCATGGCGCTGGATGAAACGACGGATGAGGCAGACGTTCAGGCCGTGCTCGCCGCCTTCGGCGTGTCGGATGCCAAAATCGACCTGAATGCTCCCGGCGGTATTCCCCAGAACCTCGCCCGCACCACCGGCTTCCTGGACCATCCCGTGTTCCACGGCCACCGCTCGGAAACAGCGATGATGCGCTACCTGCGCAAACTGGAAGGCAAGGATCTGGCCCTCAATCGAGCCATGATTCCCTTGGGCTCCTGCACCATGAAGCTGAATGCCGCGGCTGAGATGATCCCCATCACCTGGCCCGAATTCGGCCAGATCCACCCCTTCGCCCCTGCCGATCAGGTTCAGGGCTACAAGGAAATGATCGACGACCTGGAACGCATGCTGTGCGAGATCACGGGCTTCGACGCCGTGTCCCTGCAGCCCAATGCGGGTAGTCAGGGCGAATACGCGGGCTTGCTGGTCATCCGCGCCTATCACCTGGCGCGCGGCGACACGGGGCGCAACGTCTGCCTGATCCCGTCAAGCGCCCACGGCACCAACCCGGCCTCCGCCGTCATGGCGGGGATGAAGGTGGTGGTCGTGGCCTGCGACGATCACGGCAACGTCGACGTCGCCGACCTGAAGGCCAAGGCCGACGCCCATAAGGACGCGCTGGCGGCCCTGATGGTCACCTATCCCTCGACCCACGGCGTGTTCGAGGAAGCGATCGAGGAAATCTGCGACATCATTCATGCCGCCGGTGGACAGGTCTACATGGACGGCGCCAATCTGCAGGCCATGGTCGGCCTGTGCCGCCCGGGGGCCTTCGGGCCCGACGTGGCGCATATGAACCTGCACAAGACCTTCTGCATTCCCCACGGTGGCGGCGGACCCGGCGTCGGTCCCATCGGCATCAAGAAGCATCTGGCTCCGTACCTGCCGGGAAGCCCCGTGGTGCCGGCGGCGGGCGGCCCGGACTCCGTCGGCGCCGTGTCGGCGGCGCCCTGGGGCTCAGCGTCGATCCTGCCGATTTCCTGGGCCTATATCGCCATGATGGGTGGCGAAGGACTGATGCGGGCGACCCAGGTCGCGATTCTCAACGCCAACTACGTGGCCAAGCGTCTGGCCGGGTATTACGACTGTCTCTACACCGGCAAGCAGGGCTTCGTCGCTCATGAGTGCATCATCGACACCCGGCCACTGAAGGACGACTTTGGCGTCACCGTGGACGACATCGCCAAACGGCTGATCGATTATGGCTTTCACGCGCCGACCATGTCCTGGCCCGTCGCCGGGACGTTGATGGTGGAGCCGACGGAATCGGAACCTAAAGAAGAACTGGACCGCTTCGTCGAAGCCATGATCGCCATCGCCGAGGAAGCGAAAAAGGTCGGCGCCGGTGACTGGCCCGCCGACGACAACCCCTTGGTCAACGCTCCCCATACGGTGGATACGGTAACGTCCGACGCCTGGGCGCATGCCTACAGCCGCGAACAGGCGGCCTTCCCGGTGCCGGGGCTTTATCACGGTAAGTACTGGTCGCCCGTGGGGCGCGTCGACAACGTCTACGGCGACCGCCATGTGGTCTGCACCTGCCCGCCGCTGGAGGCCTACGAGGACGCCGCCGACTGACCGCTGTTAAAGAACCGCGCGCAAACGATCCAGGAAGCCCCGAACTTCGCTTTCCAAGACGGTTGACTGCCGCGCCAATTCACCCGATGCGGCCAGCACCTGCTGGGCGGCGGAACCGGTTTCCTGCGCCCCTTCGGTCACCAACGAAACGTTACGGGTGACTTCCGCCGTGCCGGCGGCGGCCTGCTCGACATTGACCGCGATATCGCGCGTCGCCGCATCCTGTTCCTCGACGGCGGCGGAAATATTGGCGGCGGCCTCTTCCATCCGGTCGATGGTCGCGCTGATCTCCGCGATCGACGTCACCGTCTCCGCGGTCACCGTTTGGATGTTCTCGACCTGCATCGCAATGTCATCGGTGGCCTTGGCCGTCTGGTTGGCCAGATTCTTGACCTCGGACGCGACCACGGCGAAACCCTTGCCGGCCTCGCCGGCGCGGGCGGCCTCGATGGTCGCGTTAAGCGCCAGAAGATTGGTCTGGTCCGCGATATCGGCGATCAGCTTCAATACCTCGCCGATGCGTTCCGACCCCTGGGACAGATTTTCGATGCGGGTATCGGCCTCGCGGGCATGGGCCACGGCCGATTGGGAAATCGACGTGGAATGCGTGACCTGGCGGCCGATTTCAGAGATCGAACTCGACAGTTCTTCCGCCGCCGAGGCAACGGTCTGCGCATTGGCGGTCGCCTGGTCGGCGGCGCTGGCGGCGGTCGCCGCCTGCTCGCTGGTCGCCGAAGCCGTAGCGCTCATTGCGCCGGCGGAGGATTCGAGTTCCGTCGCGGCGGCGGACACGGCCTCGGTCACGCCGCCCATGCGGGTTTCGAAATCGCTGGTCACCTCGCGGAAGGCATTGATGCGGTCCTGCATCGATTGCGTCGCCGTGTTGATGGCCCGGGATGCCGTGCGGAAGGCACCCACCATGCCGCGTTCCTGAATGCGCCGGAAGTATTTGTTCTGGCTTACATATTCAAGACTGGCGGTGGATTCACGAACATAGGCGTCGGTGCGGTCGATCAAGCGGTTGATGGCATGGCAAAGTTCAGCGATCTCGCCGTCGCGGTCGTTGATGCCGATGATGCGGGCCTCGAAATCACCGTCGGCGACGGCGTTGCAGACCCTCAAAGCCTCAGCGATTTTCGACTTCTTGTGGTTGGTGAACATAAACACGGACTGACGTTCCTTCGGCTTGGTATGCCGGGCCAAGGGCCCGGGCGTGCGCGGTACTACGCCGCGCGGTTGTGCAAAGATAGATCGGGGAAACTTAGATCGTAGCGATGAATTCGTCGTAGGCGACGCCTTTGCCCTGCAACAGGGCGGTGATGTCATCGAAGGCGGCATTCATGCCGTCCTTGCGGTTCTCGAAGGCGTCTTCTCTTTTCTTCAAGTCCCGGTACAACGGGATGATCACGCGCTCCAACGTCTGGCGGTCGGGCACGCGGCGGTTTGAGTGATAGCCGATGATGGTCTTATTCGCGTCGAACGACGGCGTGACATGCGCCAACACCCAATAGTGGTCACCGTTCTTGCAGCGATTCTTCACGTAGGCGAAGATTTCCGCCCCCGATGAAATCGTATCCCAGAGCAGCTTGTAGACGCTGCGCGGCATGTCGGGATGACGGATAAGGTTATGCGGCTGGCCGAGCACCTCAGCCTCGGTATAGCCGGCGATTTTCAGGAACACGTCGTTGGCATAGGTGATGTGTCCCTTGAGGTCCGTCTTCGACACGATGATCTCGTCGTCTCCGAAGAAGGCCTCCTTGCCGGTTACATATGATGATTTTGTCATCTGGCTCCTCTCGGTAATGGGTCTAGGGCGCATAAATACGGGGTTTTTCCCTGTACCCATACAATGTGTTTCTTGACCGGGTGTTGACCTTGGTCAATTTTCAAGTCGCTCATCAGTTGTATGCAGGCCCCGCAATGAAACGCCGCTTCGTCACCGTCGATGTGTTCACCGACCGCGCCTTCGGCGGCAATCCGCTGGCCGTGGTGCTGGATGCCGAGGGCCTTTCCGACGACACGATGCAAGCCCTCGCCCGCGAATTCAACCTGTCGGAAACCACTTTCGTGCTGCCGCCCGCCGATCCGGCCAACACGGCCCGCGTGCGTATTTTCACCCCGGGCCGTGAACTGCCCTTCGCCGGGCATCCCAACGTCGGCACAGCCTTCGTGCTGGCCCGCGAGGGCCGCCTGTTCGGCAAGCCCCTGAGATCAATCCTAAGGTTCGAGGAAACGGCCGGTCTGGTTCTTGCCGACATCCGAACGGGACCGGACGGACCGGCAGGGGCACGTCTGACGACACCCCAGGGGTTTTCCCGCACGGATGAATTCTCACCCGCGGATTTCGCCGCCTGCGTGAACCTGGACCCCGCCGACATCGATACCTCGGCCCATCCGCCGCTGCTGGGGTCCGCCGGCATGACTTTTCCCATCGCCCGGTTGAGCGGGGCCGACGCCCTGGGCCGGGCCCGGGGCAACGCCGACGCCATGGCCCGGCATCCCGCCATGGGCGGCCATATCTTCGTCTACGTTCCCGACCCCGATGTCCCCGGCACCTTCCGTGCGCGCATGTTCGCACCGGGCCTGGGCATTGCCGAAGATCCTGCCACAGGTGCGGCGGCGGCGGCCTTGACGGGCCTGCTCGGCACGCTGACGGCGGGCGACGGCAGTTATGATTACCGGATCATCCAGGGGGTCGAGATGGGCCGCCCGTCGTTGATCGAAACCGCGGCCGATGTCGCCGGCGGCACGGTCACGGCAATCCGCGTCGGCGGCGCCTGCGCGGCGGTGATGCGCGGCGAGATCGAAGTCTAAGTATCGTCCATTTCCAAAAGCCGCTGTTCGCCCGCGTCGCAGGGCGGGCGGGCGTCGAGGCGTGCCGGGTGGTACAGGCCCCGCGTCGTCTTCGGCCCGCCCAGGTCCGCGATCTCGCGAATCAGTTTGCGTTTGATGGCACGGCCGAAGTCGGCAAAACCGTCGGCGACGACGATGAAGGCGCCGGGACCGCCGATCACGCAATCCTCGAAATACCAATCCAGATTGGGCAGCTGCGGCATGCCGTAGGGACTGGGCCGGCCGTTGACGATGGGTAGGCCGTTGATCGTCACGCCCTGGCGCACCGCGCGGTCGCGGGCCGGCAGGATAGCCTCGCCGTGGTTATTGGCACCGTCGCCGGAAATGTCGATGACCCGGCGTTTGGAGCGATAGGGGCTGGCGCTAAGGCGTTCCATGCTGAAATCGATGGCCCCTGATATGGAGGTCCAAAGCGCCGAGGCGAAGGGCAGACCGGACAACTCAGCGGCGAAGTCATGAGCCGCCTTGGCGCTGTCGATGATGCGCCAGTCAATGCCCATGCGTTGATGGCTGACGCCCGCCCACTCGATGTAGGTGACGGCGATGCGTTTGTGTTCGCCGCTGGTCACCGCGCGGACCACGGCCTCGTTACGGAATGCTTGCACGAAGCCCTCACGCTGCAGTTCGGCTTCATCCTTTTCGATGCTGCCGGAAACGTCCACGGCCAGCACCAGTTCCAGGTCAACGTCAAGGGCGCGGGCCGCGCCGGGCATCCCTGCCACGAGCGCCGCCAAGACCATCGGATACAGACGCACAATCCTCATGGCCGTTATCCTACCTTAATGCGCCTTCGAGGGCGCGCCCTTGTATCGGTCCTTCTGGATGTCATTCAGTTCCTGCAATTCGCGGAGCGTGCGTTTCTCGCCGGTCAGGCAGTCAACCTTCGGCCGCAGTGCTGCCCGCACGCGCCGGGGGGCGGGCTGCCAGCCCGACAGTTCCAGAAACAGCTTGCGCCGGATGGCGCGGGCGAAATCGGAAAACCCGCGGGCGACCACCAAGAACGCCCCCGGCCCGCCGATCACGCAATCCCGGTAATAACCGTCCAGGTCTTCCGGGGGCGCCATGCCGTTGGGGCCGGTGCGCCCGTTGATGATGGGCAGACCGTTGATGGTCACACCGGCGGCGATGGCCCGGTCGCGGGCCCCCATGATGGGATCGCCGTTGTTGTTTTCGCCGTCCCCGGAAATGTCGATGACCCGGCGCGCGCCCCGGTAGGGGCTGTTCTCCAGATACTTCATGCTCTGGTCGATGACGCTTGAGATCGATGTCCACTGGCCGCGGAACGGCGACCCGTCGGATATGGTTTCGGCGAAGTCGCGGGCGTCGCCCTCGTTGGCGATCACGGTCCAGTCGGCGACAATGTGGTGGCGGTCCAGGCCCGACCATTCCACATACATCACGGCAACCCGGCCAAGAGGACCGGAGCGGATGGCACGCAGGATATGCGGGTTGGTGATGGCCGTGGCGAAACCTTCGCGCTGCAAACGCGCTTCGTCCTCGTCGATGCTGCCGGAAACGTCCACGGCCAGCACCAGTTCAAGGTCGACGTCCTTGGCCTCTTTGGCCTCGCCCGGCGCCGCTATCGTCAGCATTGCCGCCACGCACGCCGCCCATCCACGTGTGCCCATGAACGTATGAAACACCGCCGCAGGAACGGCGTAAAGCGATTCCCGCAGGGGATAGCCCGCACATCTGCGTGATCTCACCGCCAGACGGCGACGCTGGCATCCCGCCCCAGAACCCGCTATGTGAATTGCCGGGGTGGGCATACCAAGACGGAGGTCGCAGCATGGCGGACCAGAAAGATTTCAAGAACGTGAAGGCCGTCGTGTTCGACACCTTCGGGACGATCACCGATTGGCGCGGGTCGGTCACCCGCATGGGCGAAGCCCTGGCCAAGAAAAAGGGCATCGAGGGCGTCGACTGGGAAGCCTTCGCCCGGGCCTGGCGGGCCGGCTATCGCCCGGGCCTGCATCGGGTGATTTCAGGTCAGCGTGCCTGGACGCCGTTGGACGTCATCCACCGCGAACGCCTGGACGAAATCCTGGTCGAATTCGGCATCGCCGACCGTTTCACGGAGGGCGAGAAGGCGGACCTCAACATGTTCTGGCACCGCCTGTCGCCCTGGCCCGACAGCATCCCCGGCCTGCTCCGCCTGAAAACCAAGTTCCTGATCGCGCCGCTGTCCAACGGGTCACTGATGCTGCTGGCCAACATGGCCAAACATGCGGGCCTGCCCTGGGACTTCATCTACTCGTCGGACATGCACATGGCCTACAAGCGCGACCCCGAGGTCTATCGCAACGCCGTGCGCCTGCTGGGCGTCAAACCGGAAGAAGTGATGATGGGGGCCGCCCATAACGACGACCTGGAGGCGGCGCGCAAGGAAGGCCTGCGCACGGCCTATATCAACCGGCCCACGGAATACGGCGTCGATCAGGTCAAGGACTTCAAGGCGACCAGCGACTATGACGTAATCGTCGACAGCGTCGAAGATCTGGCCATCGCCCTGGGGTGCTGACAAGGGAGTAGCCGGCTTGGCCGATGATGACCTACCCGAATTGGACGACGTCGGCCTTAAACGCCTGGTCGGATACGACGATACGGCGGAGTACGAACTCGACCTTTGCGGGCTTGACCTTGCCCATGCCACGGAATCCGTGAAACGCATGATCGAACGGTCGCGGTTCCGCGCGGCGCGTTCGGTCATTGTGCGGTTGGACCCGGCCGGGCCGGACACGGGAGAAACCCTGTTCCAGCCCATCGGACGCCTGCTGCTTGATCTCCGACGCAAGGGTCTGCTGGCCAAGCTCAGCCCCCTGCCCCATTTCGCCGGCAGCGGCTATTATCTCGTAACCCAGGGAAAAAAGCCGGATGCCTGAACGGGCGCCCGGCCCCCGCCACTAGGGCAGTTTCTTCCATTTCTGCGCGACCGAGCGATTGCATTCCCAGGTCTGCAACCCGTTGCCCGGCACCAGGCGACCGCCAGGCACGTCGGCGCATTGCCCGGCCAAGCCCGAGACAAGTTCATCCCGCGACGAAAACTGCCATTTCTGGTTAGCCTTGCCGTGGCAGTTCCACAGGATGATCTGGGCGCCCGCCCGGGTGCTTTCTCCGGCGATGTCCATACATTTTCCGCCGGGCGCCTGCAGCACGTCACCATTTTGGTTCCACATCACGGCGGCCCGGTCGGCGCACCCTACAAGCTTCAACGATTTACCGTCTGACGACCCCAGACACAGGCTCGGCTTCGCATTCAACGCCAACTTGAACGTTGCATGCTGGATGGTCACGCTGCTGCTGCCCGGCTTCGGGATCGTTACCTGGTTTGTCGTGATATTGATCTGCCCAGGTCCCGACACCTGGCTCGGGCCGGCACTGCCCTTCACCGCCGCGAAGAACGCCGGAGACGGCTTGGACGGCGCCGAGGTAATAATGCCCCAATGGTGCATGACCTGTTCGAAGCCGTCTTTCTGCTGGATGAATTCCGCCAAACGCACGGGCTGCGCGGCAAGACGCAGGTTATCGGTGATGGTGATGCGCATCTTCTCGCTTTCGGCGATTTCCTCGATCCCCATCTGAATGGTGATCATCGTCGCGGTCAGGATCGCCATCGGCCCCGCCGCCGCCGCCGCAATGTTGGCGGCACTGCTGCCGGCCGTGGTGACCCCTTTCTTGATCACCACTTTTGCCACCTTCTCGCCCGTGTACAGGACTTGCTTGATCAGCTTGCCGCCATGCGGCGCAAACGCCTTGAAGGTGGGAATATGCCGCGTTGCATTGCTCATGGCGACGATGCCGATCCCCAGATTGGCGAGCGGCGCGGCGGCACCGCGTACGGTTTTAGAGATCATCGTATGGAAGTCCGGCGGTGAGCCAATACGCGCGGCAACGGAACTCATGCCGCCACGTTTGGCGTTGGCCGCCAGGGTCAGTTGCCGCATGTGAATCCAGTTCTCGTACATCTGCCGTGCCTGATCAGCCAGGAAGATGCGGTTTTCGCGAATGCCCGTCTCGATCTCCTGGATCAGGTCGCGTTCGGCCGATGACCGCTTCGCCGCCGGTTTTTCCAACGCATTGACCGCCTTCATCAGGATCGCCGTGGACAGGAACCCGCTTTGCGCCGGATCCTTGGCGATGGTTTCCCAAGCCTCCTTGACCCAGGCATCCGGGTTCTTGCTCAAATCCTTGGCGCCTTGGGCGATCATCTGGTTCAGCTGATCACGATCTCGGATGACCTCGATGGCAAGCGCCTCCGCCCCCTTCAGACGGAACAGACCGGGCAGGTTGCGATTGGGCACGTCCCACTGAAGGCTCAGGTTCTCGCAGGCTTCACGGGTCTTCACGCCCATCACCGTGCGCACGTAGTTCGTGGGGCAGCGCCAGCAGGTGCCGCCGTCGATCAGATCGAAATGGTCGCCGGCCTCGCAGGTCAGCGCGGCGGTGCGCTTGGCGGGCTGCAGGTCGACCTCGCGCAGGCAGGCGTTGTGCTGATCGACCGCCGCCGCCGTGCGGATGAAGCCCCGCGGGCAGGACCAGCATTCGCCGCCCTTGCGCGGATCATACCATCCGTTCTTGCAGGCCTTGCCGCGGAAGGTTGCCGCCTTGGCGTCCTTCAACACGGCGCCGCAGGCGTCCCAGGCATCAACCGCCGCCAGCGTGCGGCCGTAACCCGACGGACAGGACCAGCATTCGCCACCGTTGCGCGGATCCACGAAGGCGCCAGGCGGGCAGGACGCACGGCTTTCGTACTTGGCCCGCGCGGTCTGGTCAGGCACGTCCTTGGAGCAGGCATCCCATTCGGTCACGCTGTTGGCCGTGCGCTGATATCCCGTCGGGCATTGGAAGCACGCCCAGGTGCCGACATCGAAGAACGAACCCCGGGGGCAATCACGGCGGGCCTTGCTGATAAACTTGGCCGGCTGGCGATCGCAGGCGGGCTGGATCTGATTGCCGACGGCGCCACCGCAGATGGGCCGGCCAGGCAGGGTCTCCGCCGACACCTCGGCGGCGGTCAAAGACACCCATGCCGCAAGCAGCATACCCATGAACACCACGGCTGATCTGCGCCCGGAATGGCGAGCGCACGTTCCAAAAGAAACCATGATTGACACCCTTTATAAGACTTTCTTGTGCAAGACCTGAACCGTGAGCGCCTGTCCATCCGCATGGACGGCGCACCATGAGCACAATGTTTTATTTTTTATGGGGATATGATCGCCCCCCGCATTTACGAGCCTTCGCGGACTCTTTCGAGGGAAGATAAAAGAGGGCGATCCGCCGCCGGAAGCCCGAAGACGAGTGCTGTGGGATTTTCGCGCGTTATTCGGATATCGACCGCGTTAAATGGCTACTTCCCGCGGCGCAGGGTCTCCGACGGCAGTTCGCCGAACTGGCGGCGGTAGTCCTGGGCGAATCTGCCCATATGCGCGAAGCCCCATGTGGACGCGATTTGCACAACGGTACCTTGTCCGTCTTGGGACAGCAGCGCGGCACGAACCCGATGCAGGCGCACGTTGCGCAGATAGGTCATGGGCGACATTCCGTAGGCGCCTTGAAAGGATTCTTGCAGGGTCCGGTAGCTGCATCCGGCGACGGCGGCCAGATCCGCCAGGCTGAGCTGCGTGTCGGCGTGGGCCTGGATATGATCACGTGCCCGTTTGACATGTAGGGAAACGGCACGCGCGCGCGGGCGCCCGAGCACCTCATCCTGAAGGGTGTTGGGCAGCAGCGTCAGTGCCTGGGTCAGAAGCAGGTCTTCCAACTGCCTTACCAACAGCGGATTGTCCAATTCCCGCAATGGACCGTCCATCATGTCCGCCACATAACGGATCGTCTGCGCGAACATGCTGCCCTTCGCCGTGGTCAAGTCGACCGATCGCCGAAAGTCCATGTCACACACGCCCACCCCCTCGCCGACCAGTGCCCGGGCCTGAGCCTGCAACCGTTCCTTTGGCAGGACCAGACCGAACGACGCGAAATCTTTCTCCCATCCGCTGATCGCCCTGCTCAAATCTCGGATGATCGCGCGGTCCCCGGTCGCGTCGATTTCCGTCTTGCCTTCGCGCACGCGCGCTACGCCGCGGGTCAATAGGCAAACGGCGAAGGCGTCGGCGTCGTTCTCCTCGGACGAGACTTCGATCTCGACATCGCCGAAGCTGAGATGGAAAAGACCCAGGTCGCCGACAGTGGTGGCCGACATGTCGGCCCGCAGCGCCTGATGCGCCCCCCTGACCTCAAACGAGTGCGGACCGGCCAACCGGTTGACCGTATCGCGCAGATCGTCTAGGTCCGCGGTGGTCATCACTTTGTGATTTTCCAGATGGGCCATTCCCACCTCGACACTCAAATCCAGTCTGATGCGGCCAATCCAAAGATACCGCCACCGGCCGCCCCAGCCGGTATATTGTTACAGAATCGAATTGTCATCACCGTCTTCTGGAATATCGATGACCGTGCCGCCGCCCTGCTCGTCCTCGGGCAGGGCCATTTCGCCGAACAGGCTTTCCATCAGGTCCATTTCCTTACGGCGTCCACGGCGGGTGTTCAACTTGCGCTGCGCGCCGCCCGGCAGCTCGTTGAACATGAACACGCCCTTGTCGATCAAAACCTCGACCAAATCTTCCACGACGCGGACGAGTTCCAAATCCGACTGGACCCATTCGTCGAGGACCATGCCGGTCTGGGCATTCTGGTTGATGAACACGCCAAGATCGGGATCGTCGGGCGCGACTTCTTCCGCGCCATCGACCGGTGAATCGAAGACCGCGCGGACATTGCCCTCACCGTCACGCACCACATAGGGCATGCATCCCTCCATTTCGCCGGTTATTGTTGGCCCCTAGTGTAATGGACAGATCATCGCAAGTTAAAGCATTTCAATCCCTTGGCGGCTCCCGGAAGACGGGAGGCCGGGCCTTGGCGGCGATCTGCGCACTGGCGCTGACGGCCTGCGCCGGGCCGCCGGCAGCGGTCGAGACAGATCCCGTCACCGCCCTGGGGCCGACGGCCGAGATCTCCTTCGTCGTCATCGACGCCGAGACCGGCGCCATAACAGCAGCCCAAGCGGCGGACCGGCCGATGCCCCCCGCCTCCACCGCCAAGATCGCGACCATGGTTTCGGCCCTTGAATTGCTGGGCCCCGATTTTCGCTTCCAGACCCGCGTGCTGGCGACCGGTGCGCCGGATGCCGCCGGAACGCTTACGGGCGATCTGGTGCTGGCCGGCGGTGGTGACCCCTTACTGACGCCGCAGGACCTGTACGGCCTGGCGGTGCGGCTTCGCGACCTGGGTCTGAAACGGGTCACGGGCCGCTTCCTCTATGACGAAACCCTGCTGCCCGCACTGCCCGCCATCAACCCGGACCAGCCGGCCGAGGCCCGCTACAACCCAGGCGTCAGCGCGCTTTCCGTCGACTTCAACCGTTGGCGCCTCAAGTGGCATCGGAACGGGCACGGATCGCCCCCCACACTGACCCGCCTGCCACCCTTGGACGGCCATCGCGCGACCCCCGATGACCGCCCACAAGGCCCGGGCCGCGAGGTTCTATGGGACGGCCGCGCCTGGACGCTGGGCGCCGATGCCGGCCTGGACGGTGACCGCTTCCTGCCCGTGAAGGCGCCGGGAAGAACCACGGCGGAACTGTTCCGCCGGTTGGCGGCGCAAGCCGGGATCGACCTGCCGGCCCCACAGCCGGGACCAACACCCGAGGGTGGCCGCGTCGCCACCGCGATCGCCGGTCTGCCGCTGGCCGAGGTCGCGCGACTGGGCTTGGAGCATTCCAACAATCTCGTCTCGGAACTGGTCGGCCTGACCGCGGCCCGCCTGCTGGGTGGGCGCCCGGATACCCTGGACGCCTCGGCCGCCGCGCTGTCCGGCTGGCTGCGGAAGGCCGTCGGCGGCGCCGTCAAGGATGTCGATTGGCGGGGCTGGGACCTGCCCAACCATTCAGGCCTGTCGCGTCATGCCCGCGTCACGGCCAACCAGATGGCGGCGGTGCTGCGCTTTGCCCACGGACGGCGATATGGCGGCTGGCCCTTCGCCAGCCTGCTGCCCACGGCCGGGTTCCGCAAGGCGTTCCGCGACCGCTTCCTGACCGAGGCCGCCGCCGGGCGCATCTGGGCCAAGACCGGCACGCTCCACTACGCCAAGGGACTGGTGGGATATCTCATGGGGGCGGACGGGCGGACGAAAGTCTTCGCCCTCTATATCGCCGACCCGACGGCGCGGTTCAGCTATGACGCGTTGGATGATGCCGCCCGCAACGGGCCGACGGCACAGGCCGATGCCCTTACCTGGATCGACGCGGCGGAACGGGCGGAACAGGCCATCATCCTGGACTGGTTGGCGCGTTTTTAATGGTCAGTCTTGCCTAACCGGCGTGGGCGCCGCTTACCATGGCGGCCGGACGGTGGGGGCGGTCACGACCATAAGTTTCATAGAAGTCTCGCATCGCCGGATTGTCCCGCAAGTCGCTCAGCGACATGATGCGTTGAACCCCTTCGCCGTCGGCTGACAGCGGCAACCGCAAGGTGGTCTGCGTCGGATTACCGTTCTTGCCCGCGATGGCGCCCGCGACCGTGCGGCGGAACGCCAGCGGTTTGCGGGCTTCCAGGGTGCGCCGGTATTGCTCGAAAATTATCTGCGCATTCTCATTGGGACGCGTTTCCATGATGGAGCGGCCCGTCAGGTCCCGCGCCTTCAGCGCCATGTAGCCGGTGCCGTAAAAAGCATAAACGAAATCCAGCGGGGCGGGGCGGACCTCAACCACCGTCAGGTAAGGCAGCAGTTTGGCCGGCATATCGATCAGTTCGACATCGGTCCAAGACGGCGCAAACTTGGCACCGCGCAAGTTTTCCCAATAAGAAAAAAGTTCACACATTTCGGGCGCCGTCAATTTTTCAACAGCAATACAGGCATTCGTAATTTCAATCATGCCCGTTTTTTCCACCCGCTATTGTCCGGGCCAGATCAATTATTTGCCCGACTTAAATAAATAAGACGATCCCAAGGGGAAACGACCATCGAATGCTCGCGCGGACGCCTTTGAGTGTCAACATAGCCGGAGGTCATAGCCATAATGGTCTAGACATTCCGCACCTTACGCAGCGCTGTTTCAGGCAGCGAACCACCGCTGCCAAGCATCCCATTCGGCCACGCGATCGGCGATGACCGTGTATCCGTCGTCCGGCGGATGCACCCCGTCACCCACAGCGTCGCCCCAGGCGATGTCCCCGGACAGCGCCGTGAACAGATCCAGATAGGGCACACCCATGTCAGCGGCGGCGGCGGCGAAGGCAGCGGATAAAGCCGCGATGCGGGCATTGCTGAACATCCGCACGGGCGATCCGGGCCCGGCCTGGAACGGCTGCTGGCTCTCATCAATCGGTGGCGGGCCGATCCACAAGGTCGGCTTCCAGTCCATGGCCTCGGCGATCATCGCCCGCGCGTTCTCGATCGACCGTCCGGCGGCGACACGGGTCTGCCCCGCTTCTTCCGCCGTATCGTTGGTACCGAAGGAAAACACCAAAGCCCCCGGAAAGCTGTCGAGCAGACGCGGTGTGCATTCCGCTCGCCAGCGCGCGCGGATCATCTCCGTCGTCTCGGCGCGGATGCCCAGATTGTAGCAGGTGATGTTATGGCCGGCCTGGACCTCGCGCCGGCATATCCGACCCGGCCAGCCCAGAAAGGCATGGTCGCCGGTGCCGTTGGTCAGGCTGTCGCCGACGAAGCAGATGCGCAGCTGGGTCATTCTTCTCTCCCGATCAGGTCCTTGGCCTTGGCTAAGCAGGTGCTGCGGTCGGCTTTGAAGCCGCCGTCTTCCCACCAGCTTTCTACCCGGCCGAGAACCTCGCCGACACGGGGTCCGGGGGCAAGTCCCAAGTCGATAAGGTCGCCCCCTTTGATGGGGAGTTCCCGCCCCCGCCAGTCGACCGCCGCCGCCAGAAGTTCGCGCCAGGCCGCCGACCGCGCAGCGGGCAGTCGCGTCGCTGCCCCGATCTCGGCGGCCCAGCCAAGGATCACCAGATCACGGAAGGTTTCCGGCCCGATGCGGCGCAACAGTTTTTCATGGTCAAGGGCGTCTTGGTCCGGCGTCGGCACCACGGCGGGGGCGGTCAGGGACAGCAGACGGTCCGCCTGGGCATTGGACAGACGCAAGCGCTGGGCGACGGCCGACGCCCCATCGGCATCCGTGTCCAACAGGGATGCCAGATTGCGCAGGGGGTCGGGGCCGACACCGTCCATCAGCACGCCCCGCGTCGTCAGCCAATTGACCAGGCGCAGGCGCGTGACCTCGCCCGCCTCGGGCAGGATATGGTCGAGCACGCCGTATCCCTGCATCAATCGCACGACCTCGGCCGGCTGCGGCACCGTGAGAATCTTCAACAGTTCGTCGCGCAGCCGTTCGCCCGAAAGTTCCTTGAGCTTGGCCGCGTTGGCGCGGCAGGCGGTCAGCGCACTGCGGTCGGCAGGCGGGCGGCCATAACCGCCCCAGAACCGGAAAAAGCGAAGGATGCGCAGGTAGTCCTCCGCCACCCGGTCGCCGGCGCGGCCGACGAAGCGGACCACCCCATGGGCCAGATCGGGCATGCCTTCGAACGGATCGTAGACATCGCCGTCCGGTGTGCAGGACATGGCGTTGATGGTGAAGTCGCGGCGTTTGGCGTCCTCCACCCAATCGTCCGTGAATTCGACCCGCGCGTGGCGGCCGTCCGTTTCCGCGTCGCGGCGCAGCGTCGTAATCTCGAATTTTCGCGCGCCGATCACAGCGGTCACCGTGCCGTGCTTGAGGCCCGTGGCGATCACCTTGATCCCGGCGGCTTCAAGCCGCGCCATGACCTCTTCGGGCGGCAGCGGCGTCGCCGCATCGACATCGGTCACCGGGCGGTGGGCAATGGCGTCGCGCACGCAGCCGCCGACGAAACGCAGCTGGTCCCTGCCCAGCACGTCGGCAAGCCGCCGGGTTTCCGGCCAGGCCAACCAGCCGTCGATCGCCAGCTTGCCCAGCGGCTCGCGGCTGATGCCCCGGATTTCGACGTACTCGTCTTCCACCGCGCTCACTCAAGTCCCATTCCGACACCGGACATCCGCCCAGCGTTACTCAGTTGAATTTGGGGGGAATAATACGGCCGTCCTCAAGGCGTGGCGACTGATACCCGCCCTCGCCAGGGCCGACGCCGGTTACCGCGGCAAGCGCCAACAGGGAGATGATCATCAGACCCAGGCCCAGGACCAGACACCAGAACAGGCCCCCGCGGGTGACTTCCGGGGGGCGGCCGCCCAGGGCTTCCGCGCGCTTGCGGTAATACCAGACCCAGGCCAGATAGGCCGCCGTCGGCAAGACCAGGGGAAATACGTAATTCAGCAGCAGCCGGATCATGGTGCCGGCCTCACGCCCTGAAAATCACGGCAGAAATTAGGATCTGGGCCGTCACCGACCAGCACGTCATAGAGATTCTTGACCATCCCCGCCGTGGCCCCCCAGATGAAACGCTCCTGATAGGGCATGGCATAGAAATCACGGCGCGTACCGTTGACCTCGCGCTTGTGGCGCTGATGGTTGGTCGGATCCATAAGAAAGTTGAGCGGCACCTCGAACACGTCCTCGACCTCGTTCGGGTCCGGTTCGATGTCAAACGGCGGCGTGACCAGCCCGACCACGGGAATGACGGAAAAGCCCGTGCGCGTGATGTAGGGGGCAAGCCGCCCGATGATGCGGATGTGGCTGCGGTGCAGGCCGACCTCTTCCTCCGTCTCGCGCAGCGCCGTATCCTCGGCCGAGGTGTCTTCCGGATCGGAATGGCCGCCGGGAAAGCTGATCTGCCCGGCGTGATGCTTCAAATGAGAGGTGCGCTGGGTGAACAGAGTGGTGAGATGGACCTCACGCTGAACCAGCGGGATCAGCACGGCGGCGGGGGTCAGGTCCGGCAGAATGCCCATGCCGGGATTCAGGTCGTGGTCGCCGCGCAGCGCATCGGGGTCGCAATCCAGCGAATCAAACCGGTCGATCAGCCAATCTGGGGTCATGTGCCGCCGATCCTCATGCCTGCCATCATTCCTCCATGCGGCCGATGGAAAAGAACCGGCCGCCACTCCATATACCGTACATGTGCGCTCCATCGGCAATTTCTTCAACGGCCAGGTCGACCAGTTGATAATAGACCGACCGCGTCAGGCGGGCCTCAAGCCCCCGGTCCAGGCCCACATAGGGCCGGGGTTCCTGGGTTTCCGGATCGATATCGACCCGCAGCGGATGATCGGGGCCAAGCGCCACGGTTTGGTCAATATTTGTCCGGAAAGTGACGTTCTGGGCCTGGCCGCTGCCGGTGACCTCGGCCGCGACGGCCAGAAACGGCGCGTCCTCGACCCGGATGCGGCAGGCCTCGGCGGGGGTCAGCAGCCAGTGGTCGCCCGCATCGTCGCGGTGCAGAACCGTGGAAAACAGTTTGACCAGTTCTTTCCGCCCGATGGGAGAGCCGAGATAATACCAAGTACCGTCCAGGCCGATGCGCATGTCGATATCGCCGCACAGGGACTGACGCGGACCAAGGGGAATACCCACGGGCCCCGTAAGGTCTCCGGCGGGCGGCACGGCGCCGATAAAGGAACGAAGATCGGGTGTATTTTCAGACATGGTTTCGATGATACGCTATCCGCAGCTACGCGATCTCTGGTGGACGGGGTCGACCCCGTCCTGTTCTCTTATATCATTGAACGGAGGCGTCTTCCGTGACGACCAACACCAAGAATAAGGCAACCGGGGACGGTGGCAACACCGACGACCTGGTTGACGCCATCGACGGCCTGGTCGACGACATCGCCAAGGTCCGCGACGGCGTGGGCCGGGTCATCTTCGGCCAGGAAACGGTTATCGAGGAAACCCTGATCACCCTGCTGGCCGGGGGCCATTGCCTGCTGGTCGGGGTGCCCGGCCTGGGTAAGACCCGGTTGGTGGAAACGTTGGGTAAGGTATTCGGGATGGACGAAAAGCGCGTCCAGTTCACACCCGACCTGATGCCCGGCGACATCCTGGGTTCCGAGGTTCTGGAGGAAAGCGAAAGCGGCAAGCGCGGCTTCCGCTTCGTCAAGGGGCCCGTGTTCTGCCAACTGCTGATGGCCGACGAAATCAACCGCGCCAGCCCCCGCACCCAGTCGGCCCTGCTGCAGGCCATGCAGGAACATCGGGTGTCCGTCGCCGGGCAGTACCACGACCTGCCGAAGCCGTTTCACGTGCTGGCCACCCAGAACCCGCTGGAACAGGAAGGCACCTACCCCCTGCCCGAAGCGCAGCTCGATCGTTTCTTCATGCAGGTCGACGTGACCCACCCGGATCTGGAAACGGAACGGGAAATCCTGATCAAGACGACGGGCGCCGACACCCAGGACGCCAAGCGGGTCATGGACCCCAAGGCCCTGATGCGCGCGCAGTCGCTGGTCCGCCACGTACCCGTGGGCGAAAGCGTGGCCGAGGCGATCCTGAAGGTCGTCCGTGCCGGCCGCCCCGATGCCTCGGACCTTCCGGAAATCCGCAATTACGTGTCCTGGGGCCCGGGGCCGCGCGCCAGCCAGGCCCTGATGCTGGGGGTTCGTGCCCGCGCCATGATTCAGGGCCGCCTGTCGCCCTCGGTCGAAGATGTCTACGCCTTGGCCCATCCGATTCTGCGCCACCGCATGGCGCTGACCTTCGGCGCCCGTGCCGAGGGCGTGACCGTCGGTCAGATCATCGACCGTCTCTGCCAGATCATCGAATAGGAGGCGATCGGCGCAACGGCCCAAGGGCGAACAACGCATGGCGAACCCGCTGGACAGACCCGACCTTCACCACCAGGCCGAAACCGCGGCCTCGGGCTTGCCGCCGCTTCTGGTGGCGGCGGAGCGCGTGGCGTCAACGGTCAGCCAGGGCGTGCATGGCCGGCGGCGGGTCGGCCAGGGTGAAACGTTCTGGCAGTTCCGGCGTTATGAGTTCGGTGATTCGACGCAGCTGATCGACTGGCGGCAATCGGCCAAGTCCGACCCGGTCTATGTCCGTGAAATGGAATGGGAAGCCGCGCAGAGCGTATGGCTGTGGGCCGACGGATCACCTTCCATGGATTACGCGTCCGACGGCGGGCCGCTGTCCAAGGGCTGGCGGGCCAAGGTTCTGGCCGTCGCCCTGACCTCGCTTCTGGTCCGCGCGGGTGAACGCATCGCCCTGATGGGTACCGGCATGATCCCCTCTACGGGCCGCAACACCTTGTTGCGCATCGCGACCGCCCTGGAACGCGCCGAGACGGGCGCCACCGACAGCCTGCCCGGCCCGGAATTCGTACCGCGCCATGGGCGCGTCGTCCTGTTCGGGGATTTCCTGGCCCCGCTCGGCGAGACCCGCAAAGCCATCGCGCGGTTGTCGGACCATGGGGTCGAGGGCCATCTGGTACAGATTCTAGACCCGGCCGAGGAAACCCTGCCGTTCGACGGACGGGTCGAATTCGAAGGCCCGGAGGGCGAGGGCCGCATCATGATCGGGCGCGTCGAAAGCGTGCGTCAGGCCTACCGCGAGGAACTGGCCCACCATCAGGCGGGCCTCGACGCCGTGGCCCGGTCCTTCGGATGGAGCCTGACCCGCCATATGACTCACCGCCCGCCCGAGACCGTGCTGATGACGCTTTATCAGCTGCTGTCTCAGGTCATCCGGCACTAGGCGGGGGAGGTATCTGACCCCATGCTCGCCTTCGGCTCCTTCGCATTTCTGGCCCCCTGGGCGCTGCTCGGCCTGCTGGCCCTTCCGATCATCTGGTGGCTGCTGCGCCTGACCCCGCCGGCGCCGACGCGGGTCACCTTCCCGCCGTTCCGCCTGCTGCTGGGCCTCGTCACGCGCGAGGAAAGCTCGTCCAAGACACCGCCATGGCTGATCCTTCTGCGCCTCGCCATCGCGGCCCTTTTGGTCCTGGCCGCCGCCGGCCCGCTGATCAACCAAGCCGCCCAATGGCAGGGCTCCGGCCCGCTGGTCCTGGCCGTCGACAACGGCTGGTCCGCCGCCAAGGGCTGGCCGACGCGTCAGCGCCTGCTGATCCAGTTGACCGATCAGGCAGCACGCGACGGCCGCCCGGTGACGATCGTCACCACGGCCGCCCCGCCGGCCGGGGCCGGCACGGACAGGGTGCACGTATTCACCCCGCGCCAGGCCCAGGAATTCGCCCAGACCCTGCAGCCACGGCCCTGGCCGTCCGACCACGTGACAACCCTTGAAGCGATGGACCAAGGTCTTCTTCCCCAGGACCGCAGCGCCCAGGTCGTCTGGTTGTCCGACGGGCTTGACCACGGGGCCGCCGACGCCTTCGCCCAGGGCTTGGCCAGGTTCGGGACGCTGACCGTCGTCACCGACGGCCCCGGCACGGTGATGCCCAAGGTTCTGCGCCCACCCGTACTGGACGGCGGCGCCATTACCCTGCGGGTGGAACGGGCCGATGCGCGGGCCGAGGAAACCCAGTTCCTGCGCGCCTTCGCCCTCGACGGGCGGCTGATCGCGCGGGAAGAAATTCTGTTCAACGCCGGCGACGCCGCCGCCGAAGTGCGCCTCGACCTGCCGGCGGAAATGGCCAACAAGCTGGTCCGTTTGGATCTGGAAGACGCCGGATCGGCGCCCGCCGTGATCCTGCTGGACGAACGCTGGCGACGGCGCCCGGTCGGCATCGTGACCGGCGACGGCGGGGCCGAACTGCCGCTGCTGTCCTCCGTGTTTTACCTGACCCGGGCGCTGGAGCCGTTCAGCGAAGTCCGCCAGGGCACCATCGGCAGCCTGTTGCGCCGCCAGCTTGCCCTGATGATTTTGCCCGATCCCGGCACCATCGCCGGTCCCGACCGCGTGGCGATCAAGACCTGGATGGAGGACGGCGGCGTCGCGCTGCGCTTCGCCGGGCCGCTGCTGGCCCAGGCGACCAGCGGCCAGGCCGTCCAGGGCGGCGATACGCCCCTGGTTCCCGTGCCGCTGCGCCGGGGTGACCGGGTCATCGGCGGCGCCATGTCCTGGACCCAGCCGGCCAGCTTGGCCCCCTTCGGAGCGGAAAGCCCATTCAACGGCCTGGCCGTGCCGTCCGATGTCACGGTGACCCGCCAGGTTCTGGCACAGCCGTCGCTGGACCTGGAACGCAAGACCTGGGCGCGGCTGTCCGACGGCACGCCCTTGGTCACCGCCGAACGCCAGGGCAAGGGCTGGTTGGTGCTGTTCCACACCACGGCCAACACGCAATGGTCCAACCTGGCCCTGTCCGGCCTGCTGGTCGAAATGCTGCAACGTCTGGTCGGCCTCAGCCAGGGTGTGGTCGATACGGGCCACGGACCGCCGCTGGAACCGATCCAAACGCTGGATGCCTATGGTGCCTTGGGCGATGCCCCGCCCGACACGGGCTCGATCGCCCAGGACGCCTTTGCCGAAACACCCGTGTCGCCGTTGCACCCGCCGGGTCTGTACGGCCGCGGAAACGACCGCCGGGCCCTGAACCTGGGCCGCGACGCGGCGGTGCCGATGCCGCTCGGCGAGCTCTCGGTGACGGCGGAGCGCACGACCTACGGCGGCAGCCCGGCCATCGACATCCGGCCCTGGCTGTTCATTCTGGCCGCCCTGCTGTCGCTGGCCGATTTCGCCATCAGCCTGTGGCTGCGCGGCCTGTTGCGGGTGCCGCGCCTAGCCGCCCCGCTGCTGGCCCTGGCGCTGGCCGGGGGCGCCGCAAGCACGGCAATGGCGCAGGAAATCACCGTGGCGCCGCGCGCTGCCGCCCTCGCTCCACTGTCCGGTACGGACGCTTATGCTTTGGAAAACAGCACCCAGACTCGTCTGGCTTATGTCCTAACCGGCGACGTGGAAACGGACCGGGTCAGCCGCCTCGGCCTGACGGGCCTCAGCCTGATCGTGCGCCGGCGCACGGCAGCGGAACTGTCGGACCCGCAAGGGGTCGATCCGGACCGTGACGACCTGTCGTTCTTCCCGCTGATGTACTGGCCCGTGACGGCCGGCGCCGCCGACATGACCGAAACAGCGCGGATCAAGGTCAACGCCTACATGCAGAACGGCGGCACGATCCTGTTCGACACCCGCGACCGCGCCGGTGGCGCGGACCTGGGCGAACTGCGGGCCCTGGCGCGAAAGCTCGACATCCCGCCCCTGGTGGTTGCCCCGGCCAACCATGTCCTGACCCGGTCATTCTATCTGTTGCAGGATTTTCCCGGACGCTGGACCGGAAGCGCCCTGTGGGTCGAACGGGCGGGGGCGCGGATCAACGACGGCGTGTCGCCGGTGCTGGCCGGCGGCAACGACTGGGCCGCCGCCTGGGCCTTGGACGAAGACACGCAGCAGGCCCTTTTCCCCGCCGTGCCGGGCGGCGAGCGGCAGCGTGAATTGGCCTTCCGCTTCGGCATCAATCTGGTGATGTACGTTCTGACCGGCAACTACAAGGCCGACCAAGTGCACCTGCCGGCGATCATCCGGAGGCTCGGCCAATGATGTCCGCAGCCGCCGTACAGTTCTCCCCCCTGGTGCCGGTGCCCGTGCTGCTGCTGTTGGGCATCGCCGGGTTGGCGCTGCTCACCGTGGGTTTGTACCGGCGGGCGGCGGGATCCTTGTTCCGCTTCCTGTTCCTTTGCGTGATGCTGCTGGCCCTGGCCGATCCGCGCATCGTCAACGAAAAGCGCGAAGCACAGCCCGACGAGGCGCTGATCGTTATCGACCGAACGTCGAGCCAGAAGACGGGCGAGCGGCGCAAGCAAAGCTCCGACGCCGAGGAAGCCCTGGTCGCCGCCATGGACCGCCAGGAAAACCTGGACTACCGCATTGTCGAGATCACCGATTCCGCAACCGACGACCGCCCGGGCACGCGCCTGATGGAAGCCCTGGCGACGGCGTCAGCCGACATCTCGCCGAACCGTTTCGCTGGTGCCGTCATCATCACCGACGGCCAGGTCCACGACCTGCCCAAGGACATCGCCGAGGGCAAGGTGCCCGGCGTGCGGGGGCCGCTGCACGTCCTGCTGACCGGCAAGCGCGACGAGATCGATCGCCGCCTGGTCATCAAGAACGCCCCCGGATACGGCATCGTCGGCAAGGAAGTCACCCTGACCTACCGGATCGAGGACAAGCACGCCAAAAACGACGGCACCACGGCCCGTCCGTCGGCCCGGGTCGAATTCAAGATCGACGGGACCGAGGGCGCGACCGCACTGGTTCCCGTGGGTGAGGATCAGACCTTTACCTTCAAGTTGGAACACGCGGGACCGTCGCTGGCCGAAATGTCGGTGGAGGCGGCCGAGGGCGAGCTGTCCACGGTCAATAACCGGGCGCTGGTGTCCGTCAACGGCGTGCGCGACCGCCTGCGCGTGCTGCTGATATCGGGCCAGCCCCATGCGGCGGAACGAACTTGGCGCAATCTGCTGAAGTCCGACCCTTCCGTCGATCTGGTCCATTTCACCATCCTGCGCCCGCCCGACAAGGACGACTTCACGCCGCTCAACGAACTGGCGCTGATCGCCTTTCCGACCCATGAGTTGTTTGTCGAGCGCCTGGACGAGTTCGACCTAATCGTGTTCGACCGCTATCTCAAGCGCGGCGTGCTGCAGCCCCAGCATCTTGCCAACATCGCCGACAGGGTACGCCAGGGCGGCGCCCTGTTGATGGCCGTGGGGCCGGAATTCGCGGGCCGCGCCAGCCTGTATCACACGCCGCTGCGGGAAATCCTGCCGGCCGCCCCCACGGGCGAGGTGCTGGAATCCGGGTTCCGGCCCCGGGTGTCCGACACGGGCCTGCGCCATCCGGTGACGGCGGCCCTGATGCGGCCCGGCATCGACCCCAAGGCGGATCCCATTTGGGGCCGCTGGTTCCGCCAGATTCCGGGCGATGCCTCGGCCGGCGTGTCGCTGATGACCGGTCTGCAGGACAAGCCGATCTTATTGTTGGACCGCGTCGGCAAGGGCCGGGTGGCGCAGGTCATGTCCGACCACATCTGGCTGTGGGCGCGGGGTTACGACGGCGGCGGGCCGCAGGGCGAACTGCTGCGCCGTCTGTCCCATTGGCTGATGCGTGAACCCGATCTTGAGGAAGAGGCCCTGCATGCCCGCGTGCGCGCCGGAAAATTAACCGTGGAGCGGCGCAGCCTGAAGGACGCCGTCAGCAAGGTGACCGTCACCGCGCCATCGGGAGAGGTTCAGGAACTGGAATTGAAGAACGCCCAGCCCGGCCTGTGGCGGGGGGAGTTGGCAGCGGCGGAAATCGGGCTCTACCGACTGAGCGACGGCGAGCATCAGGCCCTGGTCGCGTCGGGCGAATTGAACCCGCTGGAACTGTCTGACCTGCGCGCCACGGACGCGCTCCTGACGCCGGTCACGGACATCACGGGCGGGTCCGTGCGCTGGCTCACGGACGGCGTGCCCGACGTGCGCCGCGTCGACCCGGGGCGCGATCTTGCGGGCCGTGGCTGGGTCGGGCTGGTCGCCCACAAGGCTTATGTGGTGACGGGGCTGAAAGACATTCCGCTACTGTCCGGGTTGCTGCTGGCCGTGCTGACGCTCGGCACTCTGATGGCCGCCTGGTGGCGCGAAGGGCGCTGATCGCCTAATTCCCGTCATTGCCTCCAACCGGCGGGCGTGATTATCATGCCCCCAGGGGGGCGCATTTGATCCGACCCGGCGGGAAAAGCCGGGCGGTATCGGAGGAAACGCCCATGTCTGTATCTCTTAATCCCCTGTCGTCGACCTTCGGCGTCGAGGCGACAGGTATCGACCTCAGCGGTCCGGTCGCATCGGAAGACTTGTCCGCCATGCAGAAGGCGCTGAGCGAGCGCCTTGTCATGGTCGTGCGCGGCCAGAATTTCACGCCCGAACGGTTCCTGGACGCCGCACGTCTGTTCGGCAACCTGATGCCGCAGCATCTGACAAACATCCTGATGCCGGGACACCCCGAGATCGTCGTGCTGGACAGCCGCCAATCGGATAAGGGCGAGGACGGCAAAGCCATCCCCACCGGATCCCGCGCCTGGCACACGGACCACACCAACCACGCCCGCCCGCCCAAGATGACCATGCTGTACGCGGTCAAATTGCCGTCCAAGGGCGGCGACACCAGCTTCGCCAACATGCAGGCGGCTTATGAGGGCCTGTCGGCGGAAGAACGCGACAAACTGAACCCGATGATTACCGTCAACGTGATCGAACAGGACACGGGCAGCGTCGGCGAAGACGCCCGTCAAGCCCTTGCCAAGGCGCCGCAACGCCACCCCCTGATCCGCACCCATCCGGAAACCGGGAAAAAGGCGATCTATGTCCACCCCGGCAAGACGGAACGCATCGACGGCATGGAGCCGGCGGAAAGTCGTACCTTCATTCAGGATCTTTTGGCGCGCGCCATCACCCCCGACATCACCTATCGGCATACCTGGCAGCCGGGCGACCTTGTGCTGTGGGACAACCGGGCGACGCTGCATATCGCGCATCGGGATTATGACGCATCCGAAGGGCGCATCATGCACCGGGTGATCCTGGAAGGCGAAGTGCCGGTCTAGGCCCCCGCATCCAAGCGGCGGGGTTCCAGAAATTTCCATAAATGCTACAACCGTTGTGCAGGCGGCTTCTCGCCATGACACAGCATTAACACTCAAGGGGATCGATCGTGCGAGGCGCAGACCTTCTCGTTAAGTCGCTGGCGGCCGCCGGCGTGACACGCATTTTCTCACTGTCCGGCAACCAGATCATGCCGGTCTATGACGCCTGCTTCGACGCAGGTATCGAGATCATCCACACCCGGCACGAAGCCGCCGCCGTGTACATGGCCGAGGCCTATGCCCAGCTGACCGGTAACGTCGGCGTGGCCATGGTGACGGCGGGCGGCGGGGCTGCGAACGCCATGGGCGGGCTGTACACGGCTTGGGAATCGGACACGCCGGTATTGCTGCTGACCGGCGATTCCCCAGTCGCCCAGGACGGCCGGGGGGCGTTTCAGGAAATGCGCCAGGTGCCGATGACGGCCCCCCTGACCAAGCTGTCGATCCGCCCCGTGCGGGCTGCCGACCTGGGCAGCGCCGCCGCCCGGGCGATCCGCACCGCCAAATCGGGGCGGCCCGGGCCGGTCCACATGTCCCTTGCCTTCGACGTGGTCGAGGCCGACGCCACGGGCGGCAAGGTGCCGCCGGCCGACGCCTTCGCCCGCGAGACCATGGCGCTTGCGCCCGAAGACGCCAAGCGCATGGCCGATGCGGTCGCCGCCGCCAAGCATCCGATCATCCTCTGCGGGCCGATCTTGAACACGGCGCGTGGCCCGGGTGTCCGCGACAAGCTGGCGGATGCCCTGGACGCGCCCGTGGTCGTCATGGAAAGCCCGCGCGGCCTGAAGGACCCGTCCCTCGGCAGCATCGCCGCCGTGATGGCCGAGGCCGACCTGATCGTCACCCTGGGCAAGCGGATTGATTTCACCCTTGGTTTCGCCGGCACCAACATCTTCGATGCTGGCTGCAAGTGGATCTGCATCAATGCCGACGCGGACGAACGCGACCGCGCCCACCGCAACCTGGAAGACCGCATCGTGACCGCCCTGGCCGCCGATCCCCGGGACGCGGTCGAGGTCCTGATCGCCCAAGGGGCCGGCGGCACGGCCCATCAGGCCTGGCGT
The DNA here is from genome assembly GCA_048263775.1 of Rhodospirillales bacterium. GTDB lineage: Bacteria > Pseudomonadota > Alphaproteobacteria > Rhodospirillales > Casp-alpha2 > UBA1479. Next base: position 504,190 of record JBLXDU010000001.1, on the reverse strand, counting down.
GCCAAGGCCCGGGACCAGATCGCTCAGCGCAGCTTCGTACCCGACGCCCCCGGAGCCAACGGCGGCATTTCCCCGGCCCAGGTCTGCGCCGCCGTGCAGCGCCAGATCGACAAGGCCAAGGACGCCGTGCTGATCATCGACGGCGGTGAATTCGGGCAATGGGCTCAGGCCGTGACTCGGACCGACAAACGCATCATCAACGGCATTTCCGGCGTTATCGGCGGTTGTCTCGGTTATGGCGTCGGGGCCAAGAAGGCCCTGCCGGACGCCACCGTGTTCGCGCTGATGGGTGACGGCACCGTGGGTTTTCATTTCGCCGAGTTCGAGACGGCGGCCCGCGCCGGCACCCCCTATGTGGTGGTGATCGGCAACGATCACCGCTGGAACGCGGAACATCAGATTCAGCTGCGCGAATACGGCTCCAACCGCCTGATCGGCTGCGAACTGTCGGATGCCCGTTATGACCTGGCGGTGGCCGGGCTTGGCGGACATGGTGAATACGTGACCGACCCGGCGGAATTGGATGCGGCGCTGGACCGCGCCGTGGCCAGCGGCAAGGTCGCCTGCGTCAACGTGGAACTGGAAGGCCTGCCGGCCCCCAGCGGCCCCTCGCACTGACGGGCGTCGCGCCGGTCAGGTGACGTTCATGCCGAGCCAGATCGGGTCGGCGAAACGTTTGGCCATGAAATCGACGAAGGCGCGGACCTTGGCCGACAGATGCCGGTTATGGGGATAGACGGCGTAGATACCGCGATCGTCGTCCTCATACTCCGCCAGCACCTGTTCCAGCCGCCCTTCCACCAGATGACAGCCGACGATGAAGGTCGGCGAGCGCACGACCCCCAACCCTGCCACGGCGGCGGCGCGCAGCAGGTCGCCGTTGTTACCGCGCATGGGGCCATCAACCCGCACGGCGAAGGGGCCGTCCGGCCCCCGGTAGCGCCATTCGTTGAGGTTCGACAGATAACTGTAGAGCAGACAGGCATGCCCCCGCAGGTCGTCCGGATGCTTGGGTCGGCCGTGGGCATCCCAATAGGTCGAGGACGCACAGGTCGCGATGCGAAACGGCGCGATCCGCCGGGCGATCAGGGATGAGTCCGGCAGATCGGTGATGCGGATGACCACGTCGTAGCCTTCGTCGACCACGTTAACGACCCGGTCATCCAGGGTCACGTCCAGGCTGATTTCCGGATAGGCTGCCATGAAGTCCGGCAGAGCATCGGCCATGTGGATCATGCCGAAGGACATGGGCAGGTTGACGCGCAGGGTGCCCCGGGGTTCCGCATGCAGGCGGGTGACGGCCAATTCCGCCTCTTCCGCCTCGGCGACGATGCGCCGGCAACGCTCATAGAACGCAGCCCCGACCTCGGTCAGGCTGGAACGCCGGGTCGTGCGGTTGAGCAAACGCGCCCCCAGGCGGTCTTCCAGCTTGGCGATCTGCTTGCTGACCGCCCCCTTGGACAGGCCCATGGCCTGGGCCGCGCCGGTGAAGGTCCCGGTTTCCACCACCTTGGCGAAAACGGCCATGCCCGTGAGGTGATCCATGTTCTTCACATTGTTTATTTAAAGAAACAATTATATTCCATTTAGGTCAATTGTCTACAAATACGCTCGGTATTAGGGTCCCCGTCAACAGCCCGCCCCCGGAAATTTCCGGGCCCGCCGGCCCCATCAGACAATTGAAAGGACCCGACCATGAGCATTCTTCTCATCAGCTCCAGCCCCAATCTCGAAGGCTCCAACTCCCGCGCCCTGGCGCAGGATTTAGCTGATTCCCTGGCCGGCGACGGCCGCATCGTTGTGCGGGACCTGGGTGCGAACCCGCCGCCGCATCTGGACCAGGAAACCATCGGCGCGTTCTACACGCCGGAAGCCGACCGCACAGCCGAACAGAACCGGAAACTCGCCCTGTCCGACGCGCTGATCGACGAAGTGTTCGCCGCCGACGCCATCGTCATCGCGGCTCCCATGCACAACTTCGGCATCACGTCGTCACTGAAGGCCTGGATCGATCAGGTCGCCCGCATCGGCCGCACGTTCGAACCCACAGGCCAGGGCCCCAAGGGCCTGGTGACCGACCGCCCGGTCTATGTCGTGACCACGCGCGGCGGGGTCTACGGCCCGGGCACACCGTTCAACCATCTGGACCATCTGGAACCCTATCTGCGCCGAGCCCTCAACTTCATCGGGCTTGAGAACATCTCGTTCATCTATGCCGAGGGCACGGCCAAGGGCGACGACGGCATCAAGGCCGCCCAGGCGGAAATCGCCCAGGTCGCCCAGGCGGCCTGAGCCCTGGCGGACGCAGGACAAGGAGTTAAGACAATGGGATTGCTTGTGAACGGCGAATGGCGCGACCAATGGTACGACACCAAGGCAACCGGCGGCCGGTTCCAGCGCGAGGACGCGGCCTTCCGCAATTGGGTCACCGCCGACGGCGGTCCCGGGCCGACCGGCAAAGGCGGCTTCAAGGCGGAAGCCGGGCGCTATCACCTGTATGTCGCGGCCGCCTGCCCCTGGGCCCACCGAACCATGATCTTCCACGCCCTCAAGGGTCTGGAGGACATGATCTCAGTGACCGTGGTCGAGCCCCTGATGCTGGAAAACGGCTGGGAAATCGCCGCCGGCGCGGACCCGATCCTGGGCGCACGTTTCCTGCATCAGGTCTATGCCGCGGCCAAACCGGACTTTACCGGTCGGGTCACCGTGCCCGTGCTGTGGGACAAGCAGACGCAGACGATCGTCAGCAACGAATCGGCCGAAATCATCCGCATGTTCAATTCGGCCTTCGACGATGTCGGCGCCAAGCGGGGGGATTTCTATCCCCATGACTTGCGGCACGAGATCGATCTGGTCAACGACCGCATCTACCGGACGGTGAACAACGGCGTCTACCGGGCGGGTTTCGCGACGACACAGGCCGCTTACGACGAAGCCGTCACGGACCTGTTCGACAGCCTGGACTGGATCGAAGACCTGCTGGGTGAAAGCCGCTACCTGACGGGCGACCGCATCACGGAAGCTGACTGGCGGCTGTTCACCACCCTGCTGCGCTTCGATCCGGTCTATGTCGGCCACTTCAAGTGCAACATCCGCCGCATCGCCGATTACCCCAACCTGTCCGGCTTCCTGCGCGAGCTTTACCAGTGGCCGGGCATCAAGGGCACCGTCGATATGACGGCGATCAAGGCCCACTACTACGGCAGTCACAAGACCATCAACCCAACGGGGATCATCCCCGCCGGCCCCGATCAGGACCTGGACGCCCCCCATGGGCGCGACCGCCTGAAGGCCGCCTAACCAACGAAAGGATTATCGCCATGATATCCGTTACCCCCCTGAACGACCTGGGCCGTTTCACCAATGACTGGCTGAACGCCCGCTATCACTTTTCCTTCGCCAATTACTACGATCCCGCGCGCACGGGCCTGGGCCCGCTTTTGGTGTGGAACGACGACACGGTCCAGCCGGGCCACGGGTTCGATCCGCACGGCCACCGCGACATGGAAATCATCACCTATGTGCGGCGTGGCGCCATCACCCATCAGGACAACCTGGGCAACACCGGCCGCACCGAAGCGGGCGACGTTCAGGTGATGTCTGCCGGCACCGGCATCCGCCATGCGGAGCACAACCGCGAAGACGAGCCGACAACCCTGTTCCAGATCTGGATCGAGCCCCGGGAGACCGGCATCGCCCCCCGTTGGGACGCCCGCAAGTTCCCCAAGGAAAGCCGGGGCGGCAGACTTGAGATTCTGGCCTCAGGCCGCGCAGCGGACAAAGAGACGGACGCCCTGGTGATCCATCAGGACGCCGCCATCATGGGCGGCACGCTTAAGGCCGGCGAGGAAACCACCCTGACCCTGGCCCCGGGGCGCAGCGCCTATATCGTGCCCGCCGTGGGCGACGTCACCATCAACGGCGTGACCGCGCCTGAACGCTCGGGCACGGCGGTCACGGATGTGGACACCATCACCATCCGCGCCGACACCGACGCCGAAGTCGTCGTCGTCGACGTACCCTGATCGCCGCCGACCGCTGTTTGCCGGTGTCCCCCGCCGGTGCTATGAAAGCCTGAGCCAAGGCACTTGCCGAGGCCGAAGGCACGAGGTGGGAATGCCATGGCAGGCGCCGGCAAACATGCGGGCTTGGACGATCTGAAGAAGCAGATTGAGTTTATCTACACGGGCCGCAGCAAGGCGGCCCTGCGGTTTCGCCTGGGCCTGCTGACCTTCGACCTTGTGATCATCGCCACCTATATCGCCGCCGGCTTCTTCACCCTGCCGCAGGGGATTTACTGGCTCGACATCTTCCTGGCATTGATCGTCTGTCTCGACCTTCTGGCACGCGGATGGATCGCCGACAATCGCCTACGGTTCCTGGTCAGCCCCTTCCAATGGGCCGATCTCGCGGTGATTCTCAGCCTGGTCGCCCCGGTGTTTTTCGGAAACTTCGCCTTCCTGCGGGTTCTCCGGGCCCTTCGCGTGCTGCGCTCCTACAGGGTGCTGCAGGAACTGCGCAACGACAGCAGCTTCTTTCGCCGCAACGAGGAGGTCATCCAACGCAGCCTGAATCTGGCGGTCTTCGTTTTCATTGTCTCCGCCTTCGTCCATGCCGTGCAGACGGCGATCAACCCCGATATCAAAACCTATACGGACGCCATTTACTTCACGGTCACGGCCCTGACGACCACCGGGTTCGGGGATATCGTTCTGGTCGGTGAAAGCGGCCGCTGGCTGTCGATCGCCATTCTGATCTTCGGCGTCGGGTTGTTCCTGCGCCTGTTGCAGTCGGTCTTCCGGCCGCCCAAAATCCGCCAGAAGTGCGACGGCTGCGGCCTGTTGCTGCACGACCCCGACGCCCTGCACTGCAAGCATTGCGGCCGCGAGATCGCGATCGAGACCGAAGGGTCCTCGGAATAAGATAAAAGACGCGAGACCGAACGGAAGCCCGGAAAATCAGGCGGCCGCGACCGCCTCGACCTCGGCCAGCCAGTTGGGCGACGACAGCCCGGCGACGATCAGCAGGCTCGACGCGCAAAGATGCCCGGCCATGAAGCGGTCACGCACCTTGCGCATGATTCCCGCGTCCTCGGCCCGGGTCAGGAAGATGGTGATCTTGACCAGGTTGGTGTGGTCCATCTCCGCTTCTTTCAGGATTTCGCCCAGCTTGAAGAAGATCGCTTCCAGCTGGCCTTCGATCCCCTCGACCGGATTGCCGTCGCTATCCGCCCCGACCTGGCCGGAAATATGCAGCCAGCGCGTGGCGTCCTGAACCTCGGTCGCCAGGGCATAGGCCGAGAACGGCTTGTGCACGGTCGCCGGTTGATGGTTGATCATCTTCATCACTGATGCTCCAGATTCTTCGCCACGACGACCTGGGCGACGCCGTGGACGTTGCCTGCCTCTACCGCTTCATGGGCCTTGACCATGTCCTCGAACTGGAAGCGTTCGCCGATCCGGTGCACCAGGGTGTCCGGCGACATCAGCGGGCTGACCGTCTGCAGCACTTCATCCTGGGTCAAGCGGTCGAGCTGATAGATCGTGAACATGCGGATGTTGACGTTGCCACCCATCCACTTGTTGAAGGGGAACGAAGGCTCCGGCACGGCGTCGGACGCATAGGTCGCGACGGTGCCGTTGGGCTTCAGGATATCCGGCAGCAGATCCGTGTTGGACCCGAAAGCGACCTCGACAATACGGTCAACGGGGCCGCCTGCGGCGTCGAGAATACGCTCCTTCAGGCCCGGCTCCTTGTAGTTGAGGGCCACGGCCGCGCCCAGTTCCCGCGCCTCGGCGCAATGGTCATCGGACCCGCAGGTCGTGATCACCTTGGCCCCGCCCCACACGCCCAACTGCACCGCATAGGCACCGACGCGCCCCGTGCCGCCGGTCACCAGAACGGTCTTCCGCGACAGATCGCCGTCACAGAACAGCGCGTGATAGGCCGTCACCACCGGCACCCCGGCGCAGGCCCCCTGGCTTAAGGATACGTCGCCCGCGAGCGATATCGCCTGGCGCGTCGGCAGGACCACGTATTCCGCCGCCGTGCCTTGGGGGCGGCCATGCTGGGCGCCGAATATCCAGACCTTCTGGCCGATACGGGCGTTGTTGACCCCTTCGCCGACCTTGTCGATGACGCCCGAGCCGTCGTTGTTGGGGATGATCGGCGAGAACTGGGCCAATTCGCGGCCCGAGGCGCGGCGCTTCACGTCCGTCGGGTTGATGGCGGAATAAGCGATGCGGACACGGACCTCGCCCGGACCCGGTTCCGGGTCGGGAAGGTCGCCGAACTGCAGGACGTCCGCCGCCGGGCCGGCGCGGTCATACCAATAGGCGCGCATGGATGTCTCCTCCTTGGGAATTCTCATCGATTGTCCGGGCCTTTGCGGCGCCGGAAGGGATTGACCGGAAGGTGACGCGCCGGGCGCGCGATGACAAGCCCGATCGGCGGCCCTCCCGACCCTGCGATGCCGCCCGACCCGGCAAGAATTTCCCCTTTGCGGGCGGTTTCTGCCGTCCCGGGCCCAGGGAAATTAATTTAATATGTTGAAAACAAACAATTCTTCATGTGGCACGGGGATTGAAACACCCCCAGCAGCACCTGGATCGGGGTCAACCCCGGCGAAGGCGAACGTACAAGGAACGGGAAAAATGAATCCACTCTATATCGCAGCCACCGGAATGGTGGCGCAGCAGGAGCGCGTGGACGTGATCGCCAACAACCTGGCGAACATGAACACCACCGGCTATCAGCGCCGCCGGGCGTCGTTCAACGATCTTATTTATGAAGACAACAAGCGCCCCAATTCCAAGCATTCGCGTGCCAACGGCATCGTGCCGGGCGGCGTCAAGGCCGGCCTGGGCGTGCACACGGCGTCCTTCTACCGGGTCGTCGAACAGGGCAACCTGGCGCAGACGGGCAACCCCTTCGACGTTGCCATTCAAGGTTCCGGCTACATGCCGGTCACCCTGGCCAACGGCGAAACCGCCTATACCCGCGCCGGTGCCTTTCAGTTGAACCAGGCCGGGCAGATCGTCACCCATGACGGCCTCACGGTCGGTGCCGGCATCGCCATCCCGCCGGGCGCCATCGAGGTCACGATCAACAATTCCGGCGAGGTCTACGCCTCCTTCGAAGGACAGCCGCAACCGCAGAATCTGGGTCAGATCAACCTGGTCCGCTTCCCCAACGAAGGCGGCCTGTACGCCATCGGCGACAGCATGTTCCAGGAAACCACGGCGTCTGGCGCCCCTCTGGTGGGCACGCCCGGCACGGCCGGGTTCGGCTCCATCCTGCAGGGCTTCCTGGAATCGTCGAACGTCAACCCGGTGGAAGAGATCGCCAACATGGTCAAGGCCATGCGGGCTTATGAGCTGAGCTCCAAGGTCATTCAGACCGCCGACCAGATGATGTCGACCAAAACCGGCTAATCCCGGCCAGGGCGTTAATCATCGGTAAACCATCCCCCGGCATACTCTGCCGGACTACCACCGCGACACAGAGATCGCGGAACCAGAACAAGGCCGTTCGGGCGGCCCTAAAAAACCGATATACGAAACGCTTCGTTTCGAACGATCCAAACGGCGGCGGGAATCCCAGAATGCGGGTTCCCGCCGTCATTTGTTTTGCAACGGCCTAGCTTGCCTGGAACACGAGGAACGCGCCGAAGGCGATGCAGGCAAACCCTGCCGCGTGCATCCAGGAAAAGCTTTCTCCCAGATAAAGCACGGAAAACCCCGCGAACACGGTCAGGCTGACGACCTCCTGGATGGTCTTCAATTCCGCCGCCGAATAAATCCCGTGGCCATAACGGTTGGCCGGCACGGCGAAACAGTATTCGACGAAGGCAATGCCCCAGCTGATGAGGATCACCAGCCACAGAGCCTCCGACTTGAACTTAAGATGCCCGTACCAGGCGACGGTCATGAAGATGTTGGACACGCAAAGCAGCACGATCGGCGAGAACGCCGCGAGGGAAAAATTCGCCATGAAGGCCTCCGGAACAAGCAATGATGACCAGAAACGAAACGCGGACCAGATTTACGGCCAGGCGACGTCCGGCGGCAGGGACATCAGGATCGCCTCGGTATTGCCGCCCGTCTGCAGGCCGAAGATGGTGCCCCGGTCATACAGCAGGTTGAATTCCACATAGCGCCCGCGCTTCACGCGCTGGGCCTCGCGGTCATCCGTGGTCCAGGTCTTGTTCATGTGCTTGCGCACGATCTCGGGATAGACGGTGGTGAAGGCCCGACCGACGTCCTGGGTGAAGGCGAAATCGGCGTCCCAGTCGCCCGTGTTGTGCTGATCGTAGAAAATGCCACCGACGCCCCGCGCCTCGTTCCGGTGCGGCAGGAAGAAGTAGCGGTCGCACCACTCCTTATACTTGGGATAGTAGGCCGGATCATGGGCGTCACAGGCCGTCTTGAAGGCGCCGTGGAACTGATCCGTATCCGCGTCGTCGGGGAACACGGGCGTCAGGTCGCCGCCGCCGCCGAACCAGCCCTGGGTGGTGACGATCATGCGCGTATTCATATGCGCCGCCGGCACCAGCGGCGAATTGGGATGGATGACGGTGGAAATGCCGGACGCCCAGAATCGGGGGTCTTCGGCTGCACCCGGGATTCGCGCCCTGAATTCCTCGGAAAACTCGCCCATGACGGTGGACACGTTGACCCCCGCCTTTTCGAACACCCGCCCGCCCCGCATCACGGCCATGACTCCGCCGCCGCCCATGCTGCCGGCCACGTCGCCGGGACGTTCCCAGGATTTACGCGCGAATCGGCCCGGCTGCCGCGCACTGGTGCCGTTGGGGCCAGTGACCGCGTCCTCGATATCCTCCAGCGCCTTGCAGAAATCGTCGCGCAGGCGCTCGAACCAGGCCTTGGCGCGGGATTTGTGGGCGTCCGAATAATCGGCGGCGGGGGGCGTTGCGTCGTTCATGGGGTGTCTGGGTCTCCGGGATAGGCGCCGAGTTGGCCCAGCGCCGTCGCCAGAACCATGGCCGCACTGGCCGCCAGGTTCAAGGACCGTGTGCCAGGGGCCAGGGGAATCCGCACCCGCGCATCGGCCGCGGCATGCACATCGTCCGGCACGCCTGCGCTTTCGCGCCCGAACAACAGCATATCGCCGGCCTGGAAGCTGAAATCCGGCAACCGCGTGGCCGCCGCGGTGGTCAGCAGCACCAGGCGGCGGCCTTCCGATGCCTCCCGAAACGCGGCCCAGGAGGCATGGCGGCGCATTTCCAGGTGATCCAGGTAATCCATGCCCGAGCGCCGCATGCGGGCATCCGACAGCACAAAGCCGCAGGGCTCGATAATATGCAGGGCCGTGCCCAGGCAGGCGGCCGTGCGCATCACGGCGCCCGTGTTCTGCGGGATATCGGGTTGATACAGGGCAATTTCGACCGGTGCGGGCATGACGGCCCCATGAAGGCCCCGAAAGGCCCGGTTTGCAAGCTATTCTCAACAGTTAGCGCTTGCCTGAAGGCCCCTCAGGACATAAGGTCTCGCCGGTTCGTGCGGGCGTCCTGCGTCCGCACATTCCATGACGGTTGGGTAATATACAGCCCGCCGTTGCCTCTTTTCCGCCGGTCCCTTAGATTTGGCGGTGAGTTCGGGGGCCGTCCGGGTTTGACACCCATCAAGCCGGGGCGGCGAACACAAGATCAAAACACCTTTTAAGGGGAAGTGCTTATGAGCGACACGGCGAGCACCCCGCCAACCGCCGAAATCGACGCGCAGACGCGCCGCGATTTCCTACTGGTTTCCACGGCTACTGTCGGCGCGGTGGGTACCGCGTTGACCTTGTGGCCGTTTGTTAACAGCCTCAACCCGGCGGCCGATACCCTGGCCCTGGCGACCACCGAAGTGAATCTGGAGCCCATCAAGGACGGCCAGAGCATCACGGTCGTCTGGCAAGGAAAGCCGGTGTTCATCCGCAACCGCACCGCGGCCGAGATCGAACAGGCGAAAAAAGACGACACCGCGGCCCTGCCGGACCCGGCCAAGGACGCCGACCGCGTCCAAAAGGACGACTGGCTGATCATGGTCGGCGTGTGCACCCACCTGGGCTGTATTCCGCTGGGTCAGAAAGAAGGCGAGCCGAAAGGTGACTTCGGCGGCTGGTTCTGCCCCTGCCACGGCTCGCACTACGACACCTCGGGTCGGATCCGCAAGGGCCCGGCGCCGCAAAACCTGCTTGTCCCGAACTACACGTTCGCGTCGGACACCCAGGTCGTGATCGGGTAACGGGGGACGTTATGAGCGAACAACAATCGACAAGCAAATTCATGCAGAACGGCGTCGTGAAGTGGATCGAGCATCGCATGCCGATCTTCAGCTTCATCGACCATTCCGTGGGCTCCGGCTATCCGGCGCCGAAGAACCTCAGCTACTGGTGGAACTTCGGCTCCCTGGCCGGTCTGGCGCTGATCATCATGATCGTGTCGGGCATCGTGCTGGCCATGCATTACACGCCGCACACCACGCTGGCCTTCACGTCGGTCGAGCGCGTCATGCGCGACGTCAACGGCGGCTGGCTGATCCGCTATCTGCACATGAACGGCGCCAGCTTCTTCTTCATCGCCGTCTACATCCACATCTTCCGCGGTCTCTACTTCGGGTCCTACAAGAACCCCCGCGAACTGCTGTGGATCATCGGCGTGCTGATCCTGCTCGCCATGATGGCGACGGCGTTCATGGGCTACGTTCTGCCCTGGGGCCAGATGTCCTATTGGGGGGCCACGGTCATCACCAACCTGTTCTCGGCCATTCCGGTGGTCGGCGACAGCATCGTGACCCTGCTGTGGGGCGGCTTCGTGGTCGATAACCCGACCCTCAACCGCTTCTTCTCGCTGCACTACCTGCTGCCCTTCGTGATCCTGGGCCTGGTGGTCGTGCACATCTGGGCGCTGCATACCTTCGGGTCGAACAACCCGACCGGCGTTGACGTGAAGGGCCCGCAGGACACCATTCCCTTCCATCCCTACTTCACCATCAAAGACCTGTTCGGGATGGGCGTGTTCCTGCTGATCTTCTGCTTCTTCGTGTTCTTCGCGCCCAACTACTTCGGTGAGGCGGACAACTACATCCCGGCCAACGCGCTGGCGACCCCGCCGCACATCGTGCCCGAATGGTACTTCCTGCCGTCCTACGCGATCCTTCGCGCCTTCACCAACGACTTCATCCTGTATTGGCCGGTTTCCTGGCTGATGACGGCGAAGTTGGCGGGTGTCATCGCCATGTTCGGCTCGATCATCCTGCTGGCGCTGGTGCCCTGGCTGGATACCTCCAAGGTGCGTTCGGCCCGGTTCCGGCCGATCTACAAGTGGTTCTTCTGGATCTTCGTGCTCGACTGGATCGTGCTCGGCATGGTCGGCGCCCATCCGCCGGAAGGCATCTGGGTTCTGCTCGGTCAGATCTCGACGATCTACTACTTCGCGCACCTTCTGGTGATCCTGCCCATCCTCGGCGTCATCGAACGGCCCAAGGCCCTGCCGGAAAGCATTTCCGCCTCGGTCACTCAGCCCGCGGAGTAAGGAAAATGATGAAACCAACCATCAAGACCGCCTTCGCGGCCGTTCTCACCGCCGGTGCCGTCGCGGCGCTGTCCCTGACCTCCGCTCCGGCCCAGGCGGCCGGCGCCGCCCACAAACCGGCGGTTCAGGACTGGTCCTTCAAGGGCCTGTTCGGAACCTACGACCGGGCGTCGGCTCAGCGCGGCTACAAGGTGTACAAGGAAGTCTGCTCGGCCTGTCATTCCATGAACCTGATCAAGTTCCGCAATCTGCAGGACATCGGGTTCTCGGAAGCGCAGACCAAGGCTCTTGCCGCCGAGTATGAGATCCAGGACGGCCCCAACGACGACGGGGACATGTTCGCCCGCAAGCGCACACCGTCCGATCCGCTGCCGTCGCCGTTCGCCAACGACAAGGCCGCCGCCGCCGCCAACAACGGCAAGGCACCGCCGGACCTGTCGCTGATCACCAAGGCGCGCGCCCAGGGCGGCGATTCGGTGATCAAGGCGTCCATGAAACACCCGGGCGGCTTCACCATCGGTGCCGACTACGTCTATGCGCTGCTGACCGGCTACGGCGAGCCCCCCGCGGGCTTTGAACTGCCGGATGGCGGAAGCTACAACAAGTACTTCCCGGGCGGCGTGATCGCCATGGCCAACCCGCTGGCCGAGGACGCCGTCGAATTCTCCGACGGCACCAAGGCCACGGTGGCCCAGATGGCCCATGACGTGACCACCTTCCTGGCCTGGGCGGCGGAACCGGAACTGGAGGAGCGCAAGCGCCTCGGCATCAAGGTTATGCTGTTCCTGCTGGTGCTCACGGGCATGCTGTTCGCCCTCAAGCGCAAGATCTGGTCGGACGTCCACTAAGCCCGACCGACTCTAAACCGAATAAAAAAGGCCCCGGAGAAATCCGGGGCCTTTTGTTTTAGACCACTGAGGCGGTTCGGCCTGCTTTGGGGTTTGCGACTAAAGAAAATCCTCGATGAACCCCCGGATCACGCTGTCCAGGTCGGCGTCCTCGGGACAGCCGAGCGCCTTGGCCTTGGTGCTGTCCATCTTCAAGGGCCAGGAGCCGCAGATGGCTTCGACCGATGGGTCGCGCTGGCGGGTGATGGGGCCGAGCTTGATGCGTTCTTCGGCCGCCACGCGTTCCAGCGCCTCGATCATCTGCGCCACGGCATAGGCCTTGTTGGGCAGGCAGACGGTGCGGTCGGTGCCGATGGCCGCCCCGTCGGCTTCGTGGACCGCAAGGAAGCCCTCGACCGCCGAGCGATAGCCCAGCAGCATCATGTAGAAGCCGTCGTGCACGGGCAGGATGTGCTCTTTCCCCTGCAGCGGTTCGCGGAAGATGCCGGACGCCCAGCCCGAGGCCGCCGCGTTGGGCACGCCCGGGCGGATGACGATGGTCGGCAGGCGCACGGTCCGCCCGTCGATGAAGCCCTTGCGGGTATAGTCGTTGATCGCCAGTTCGCCGAACGCCTTGGTCATGCCGTAGGTGGTTTCCGGGGTGTGGCGGGTCCAGTCGTCGACCTCTTTCGGCAGGTCCGGGCCGCCGAACACGGCGAGGGAGGACGAGAACACCAAACGCGGTGCGCTGTCTCTCGCCCGCGCGGCGTCCAGGATGTTCAGCCCGCCCATGAGGTTGACCCGCATGGCCATGTCGAAATCCTTCTCGCCGCCCGCCGAGACGACGGAAGCAAGATGGAACACGGAAACGTCGTCGCGGTCGACCAGGGCCGAGACCGTGGCCTTGTCGGAAATGTCGCCGGCCGCCGTGGTCACCCGCTTGTCCGCCCAGGAAAAGGGCGTCACGGGCGCCAGTTGGTCGAACAGTTGTATTTCATCGACCTCGGCCGGTTTGCCGTCGGGGCCGCGCAATTCGCCGCGCTTGAGGATCGCCTTGGCGATCATCTGGCCGAGAAAGCCGCAGCCCCCGGTAATGACGACTTTCATGTCTGTCTCCTCCCCGCCGGCCCGCGTTAAGCGAGCGGCTTGATGCCTTCCTGCGCCATCACCCGCTGGGCGGCGGGATGGGCATCGACCCGGTTGGCCAGCGCCCAGAGGGCCGGGAAGCCGTCCGGCGTCTTGGGCGTGCAGCGCAGGCCCCAGCGGGCATGCACCCAGGCCAGGCAATCGGCCAGGGTCATCTTGTCACCGACCAGCCAGTCACGGCCTTCGGCCCAGCCGTTGGTGCGGGTCAGGCAGGCCAGCCAGTTCTGTTCCGCCTTGGCCTTGATCCCGGCATGGGCGCTTTCGTCATCGGTCCAGCGGAAGGGACGCATGTTGATGGCGAAGGCCGGGTGTTCCTGCGACGCCATGAACATCAGCATCATCATCATCTGGCCGTGCTCCCACGTGCCGCGCGCCGGGGTCAGATTGCCGCCGAACTTGTCGGACAAATACAGCATGATGGCGACACTTTCCGTCAGCAGGCCATCCTCCGTCGCCAGCGACGGCACCTGGTTGCGCGGGTTGGTCTTTTTGTATTCCTCGGACGCCAGAACCTCGTCGGACACGGCGATCGCTTCGTAGTCGACGCCCAGATCCTCAAGCAGGAGATGAACGGCCATGGAACAGGCGCCGGGGCGGTAATAGAGCTTCATTGTTGTTTCTCCGGATAGAGGGCGGCTAGGCCCTCGGGTGTTGCGCGGGCGACCCCGCGTTCGGTGATCAGCCCGGTGACGAGGCGCCGGGGCGTCACGTCGAAGGCGTAATTGGCGGCGGGGGAGCCGTCGGGGGTGATGGTGACCGTCGCGATCTCACCGCCATCAGTGCGCCCGGTCATGCGCGTGACCTCGTCGGAAGAGCGCTGTTCGATGGGAATTTCGTGCACGCCGTCGTGGAGGGTCCAGTCGATGGTTGGGCCCGGCAAGGCGACATAGAACGGCACGTTGTTGTCGTGGGCTGCCAGCGCCTTCAGATAGGTGCCGATCTTGTTACACACGTCGCCCGACGCCGTGGTGCGGTCCGTTCCGGTGATGCAGAGATCGACCTGGCCGTGCTGCATCAAATGGCCGCCCACGTTGTCGGCGATCACCGTATGGGGCACCCCGTGCTGGCCAAGTTCCCAGGCCGTCAGGCTGGCGCCCTGGTTGCGGGGCCGGGTCTCGTCAACCCAGACATGAACCGCCACGCCCGCGTCATGGGCCTTGTAGATGGGGGCGAGCGCCGTGCCCCAATCGACGGTGGCGAGCCAGCCCGCGTTGCAATGGGTCAGCACGTTGACGGGTTTGGACTTGCCGTGGCGCGCCCAGGCTTCCTCGATCAAAGGCTTGCCGTGGTCGCCGATGGCGGAACAGATTTCGACGTCCTCATCCGATATCTCCGCCGCGCGCGTGTAGGCCGCCGCTGCCCGCTGGTTGGCCGAGAGCGGCGCCAGAAGCGCCCGCATGTCGTCCAGCGCCCAGCGCAGGTTGACCGCCGTCGGCCGGGTCGCCAGCAGGGTATCGTAGGCGGCGACAAGGCCCTGATCCGACGGATCGTCATGCATGGCCAGCGCCATGCCGTAGGCCGCCGTGGCGCCGATCAGGGGGGCGCCCCGCACCCACATGTCGGCGATGGATTGCGCCGCGTCCGAAACGTTTTCCAACCGCCGGGTGATGAAATCGAACGGCAGGCGTGTCTGGTCGATGATTTCGACCGCCCAGCCGTCGTCGGCGAGCCAGATCGTGCGGTAGGGGGTGCCGTCGACGTTCATGCCATGCCTGCCTTACGCCAATGCCTCGGTAATGCAGATGTCACGGGTGCAGCCGCCGTCGAGGGCCTTGCGCGCCTCGACGTAAAGCGGCGAATCGTAATAGGCGGCGGCAACGTCCCAGTTCAGGTGCTCGATCAGGGCGATGCGGGTCTGCGGAAAGCCTTCCATGGTCTGGACCCGGCCGCCCCGCACCAGGCCGCGCGCGCCCGCCGCCTGAATGGCGGGTGTCGCCTTGGCCACATAGGCCGCCATCTTGTCGGCGTCGTGGACGGTCATATGGGCGCCGATCCAATAGGCCACGGGCCCGGCGGTCTCGCCCCGGGGGGCCGGGTCTTCGATGCCTTCGACAATGAAGGTATCGCGTTCCACGGCACCATTCAGGATGTGGGAATGGGCGTCTTCATAGGCCGGGGAATGATAGGTCTTGAGTGCGGTGTCGAAATCGGGGAATTCGATGATGACCACCCGGCCCTGGTCATAGCCTTCCAGCGACTTGACCTTGCCGCCCCGGGCCAAGAACTTGCCGCCCCCGGCGGCGATGGCGGGCCCCGCCTTTTCCGCGTAGGCCTTCATCTTATCGGTGTCGTGGATCTGAATGCGCAGGCTCATCCAATAGGCCTTGGCCATGGGTCGTCTCCTCTTCGGTATTTAAAGAACCCGTCCGGCGACGGCGGCCAGTTTCTCGATCATCTTGGGATCGCGGGCGTCGGGGGCGGTGATCAGGGCATGCTCCAGGGCCGTATGGCAGCCGTGGGAACAGGTCTCCTTGCGGCCCGACAGCTTGGGCGCGACCTGCTTCACCAGGGTGCGGCCCTTTTCCGCGTTTTCCAGCAGCACCTTGATGATGGCCTCGACCGTCACGTGGTCGTGGTCCGGATGCCAGCAGTCGAAATCCGTGACCATGGCGACGGTGGCGTAACAGATCTCCGCCTCGCGGGCCAATTTGGCCTCCGGCATGTTGGTCATTCCGATCACGTCACAACCCCAACTACGATAGAGGTTGCTTTCGGCCAGGGTCGAGAACTGCGGCCCTTCCATAGCCAAGTAGGTGCCGCCGCGCACGGCGTCGATACCCACTTCCTTGCAGGCGGCCTCGACCGCGTCACCCAACCGCCCGCAGACGGGATGGCCCAAGGCCACATGGGCGACCAGGCCCGTGCCGAAGAACGATTTCTCCCGTGCGATGGTGCGGTCGATGAACTGATCGGCGATCACGAAAGTGCCGGGCGGAAGGTGCTCCTTCAATGAGCCGCAGGCGGAGACGGAGAGAATTTCTGTCACGCCCGCCCGTTTCAGGGCGTCGATGTTGGCGCGGTAATTGACCTCGCTGGGCGGAATGCGGTGGCCGCGCCCGTGACGGGGCAGGAACACCATCTTCTGGCCCGCCAGGTCGCCGAACAGAAGCGCGTCCGACGGCGCGCCGAAGGGCGAGGCGACGGCCTCCCAGCGGGTGTTTTCCAGCCCGTCGATGTCGTAGATGCCGCTGCCGCCGATGACCCCGATGACGGGGGGCGTGCCGGGTGCCGTCATCTGCCCCTACCCCGCCAGGTGTTCGTCGAACAGGCGGAAGGTGCGGATGCTGGCGACCTGGGCCGCATGGGGGTTGAACGAGCCCCGCATGTCGCAATGGAAGCCGTGGTCGGCATCATAGAGATAGACCGGACATTCGGGATGGGCCTTGGCGATCTGGTCGACGTCGGTCAGCGGAATGCCCTGGTCCAGCTTGCCGAAGTGCAGGATGGTCGGGCCGTTGGGCTGCTCGCCCACATAGGGCAGGATGCCGCCGCCGTAATAGGCGCTGGCGGCCTGGAAATCGAGCCGGCAGGCCGCGGCCCAGGTGACGACGCCGCCCCAGCAATAACCGGTGATGCCCACCTTGCCGGCCTCGGCCGCCACTTTCCGGGCGGCTTCCACATCCAGCAGCACGTTGTCGAAGTTGGCGTTGCCGTTGTCCTTCATGACCCGGCCCTTTGCGATGTCGTCCGGCGTGTAGCCGACCTCGAAACCTTTTTCGAAGCGATCATAAAGGGCGGGCGCCACGGCCAGATAACCGACCTCGGCAAAGCGGTCGCAAAGGTCGCGGATATGTTCGTTGACGCCGAAAATTTCCATGATGACGACGATGCCGCCACGGGGCGTGCCTTCCGGATCGGCACGGTAGCCGTGCAATTGGAAGCCGTCGCCGGCGGTCAGCGTGATGTCTTGTCCCATGATGTTCCTCCCAGGGAATGGTCTGCAGGTTTGGCGGGTAACCTAGCGTAGGGAAATCCGGGGAGGAAGAGAGGATATCGTTCAGGGGTTAGGCGTTCGGCCGCGCCAGCACCTTGATCCGCAGCTTTTCAAAGGCTTCTCCGATCGGAATGAAGAAATTGTGCCCCGTCGGCAATCCGTCACGGCCACGAATACGCGCCTGGACCGTAATAGCGATAACATTTCCCTTATCGTCCATCATCGGACCGCCGGAATTTCCCGGCTGGATGGTCGCGTCGCTCTGGATGAAGCGCCCGTCCTCTTTCTGGCGATAGGCGCTCAGGATGCCCTTGGTCAGGGTTCCCTCGAGGTTTTCGGAAAGGGGTGTGCCGTAAACCAGAACATCCGCGCCGACGGGCAGCTCAGCAAAGCTGAGGGACAGGCTCCTGAACCCTTTTTCCCCAACCTTGAGCAAGGCGATGTCACGCGCCGCGTCGGTCCGCAAAACCTCTGCCGGGACATGGCGTCCACTGTGAAGGATCACACGAACAGTCTTCGCGCTGCCGACAACGTGCTGATTGGTCAAAAGATACCCATCGGAACTGATGAAAAAGCCACTGCCGTGCCCGGTCGGCGTCCTGACCGTAACCACACCGGGACGAACGTTGACGGCATCGAACGCCTTCTCGTCACCGACACGTACCCCCTTAATGTTCAACTCTGAAAGCTGCGCCTTGTCTTCCAGCGCCTTGTCGGTGCCCGTATCGGCGACCAATCCATGGAACTCCTTGTTGGCAAGCAGGTTTTGCAGAGCGACGGCGAACGACTCCTCCAACGAGACAGTCATCGCATCATCGATACTGTCCTCCTGGGCGTGGGATCCCTCGGTCTCTGTCTTAAAGACAACTTGGCGTCCCAAGGTTTCATATAGTTGCCATTCGACCTTCAGATAGGAACTGGCCGTTCCCTTTTCGTAGTCGCCGAAGCCCGCCAACGGGAAGCAGGCGTTGGCCTCAATCTCCGTGATCAAGCCCGCAATAAAATACTCCGCCTGATCGAGTGACGGGTCCGCAAACAACGCATCCGGATCACCGACAACCTTATAGTTCGCCGCTTCTAATTCATCGCGGAAAACGTCCGTGAACATGTCTGAATCGACGCTATATCGCCCCCGCCGCGCACGTACCTTCGCACTGGGAAGGCAGAACATGCCTACGCCCACGCGACCAATTTCTTCATTTCTCGGAACCTTGAGGACCAATCTTGTGAACGCGACCGGTTTTGTCTGCACACCCTGCGGCACATCAATCGCGGACAGGACGGGAGCGACCTTCTTTTGGGCCGGCACGCAAGCCGTCACGCTCAACGCCAAAAGCATCGCCCCCCATACCAGACTGCGACGTTTGGAAAACTTCGAGGGCGCTTCCGGAACCATGCCCTTTCCTCCTCCAGCATATCCTCAAGATATTACCAGAATGAAAGGGCGAGGCTAAATTTTCAACAATTTAATGGTGCAGTAATACACCAACAACAATCACACGTTGAACCGGAACAGCATGATGTCGCCGTCCTTGACCACGTATTCACGGCCTTCCTGGCGCATCTTGCCGGCGTCTTTCGCCGCCTGTTCCCCACCCAGCGCGACGAAGTCGTCATAGGCGATGGTTTCCGCGGCGATGAAGCCGCGTTCGAAATCCTTGTGGATCACGGCCGCCGCCTGCGGTGCCTTGGTGCCCTTGTGGATGGTCCAGGCGCGGGCTTCTTTCGGGCCGACGGTGAAATAGGTGAGAAGGCCCAAAAGCTCGTAACCAGCGCGGATCACGCGGGCCAAGCCCGTTTCCTCCAAGCCCAGGCTTTCCAGGAATTCCTTCTTGTCTGCCGGATCGTCGAGCATCGCGACCTCGGCCTCGATCGCGGCGGAGATCACCACACTGCCCGCCCCCTGGGCCGCCGCCATTTCGGCGACGCGATCCGACAGCGCATTGCCCGTGGCGGCCGAGCCTTCGTCAACGTTGCACACGTAAAGCACCGGCTTGGCGGTCAGCAATTGCAGCATGCGGAAGGCCTTGCCCTCGCCATCCTTGAGCGCGATCTTGCGCGCCGGCTGACCGTCGCGCAGCAGCTCCAGGCAGCGGTTGACGATCTCAAGCTGCTTGGCCGCTTCCTTGTCCTGGCCGCGCGCCTTCTTGGTCAGCGGATCGACCCGTTTTTCCAGGCTTTCCAGGTCGGCCAGCATCAGTTCCGTTTCCACGGTCTCGGCGTCGCGCACGGGATCGACGGTGGATTCCACATGCACCACATTGCCGTCCTCGAAACAGCGCAGGACATGGCAGATGGCCTCGACCTCGCGGATGTTGGCGAGGAACTGGTTCCCCAGGCCCTCCCCCTTGGAGGCCCCCCGGACCAAGCCCGCGATGTCGACGAATTCAAGTTGCGTCGGCACGATCTGGGCCGACTTGCCGATGGCGGCGATCTTGTCCAGGCGCGGATCGGGCACGGCGACACGGCCCGTATTGGGCTCGATGGTGCAGAACGGGAAATTGGCGGCTTCGGCCTTGGCCGTCGCCGTCAGGGCGTTGAAAAGGGTCGACTTGCCGACGTTGGGCAGGCCGACGATGCCGCAGTTGAAGCCCATGTTAGTCCTTCTTTTCCTTATCTTGACCGGCGCCGTCCTGTTGCCGGGGCGCCTTCGGGCGCGGCGGCTTGAGGGCCAGCGCCACCCGGTTCTGAAACCCGGCGTCGTCGCCGGACATCAACAGGTCCGCATTGTCGGCGACGGCGTCCAACAGCGTGTCCCGCCAGGCCTGATCCTCTTTCGAGAAATCCTTCAGCACATGGCCGACGACCTTGTCCTTGTCGCCGGGATGGCCCACGCCGATGCGCACGCGGCGGAAATCGGGGCCGATGTGGGCCTGAATGTTGCGCAGGCCGTTGTGTCCGGCATGGCCGCCGCCGGTCTTGACCCGCAGCTTTCCCGCGGCCAGATCGAGTTCGTCGTGGAACACGACCAGGTCAGCGGGTTTCAGCTTGTAGAAGGTCATGACCGCCTGAACAGCGCGGCCGGACTCGTTCATATAGGTCTGCGGCTTGAGGACGAGGACCTTGCCGTCGGCAATCGTGCCTTCAGCAAGGTCTCCGTGAAACTTGGACCGGTATGGGCCCAGCCGCCAGCGGCCATGGATTGCATCCACGGCCATGAAACCGACGTTGTGCCGGTTGTCGCGGTAGGATGGACCCGGGTTGCCGAGCCCCACCAGAAGCAGCATGGAACGCCCTCCCCGGAACCGATCCGGACGAGAGGATTACTCCTCGCCGCCCTCCTTCTCTTCGCCTTCCTCGGCCTCATCGCCTTCGGCGTCTTCAGCAGCCTCGGCAGCTTCGGCGGCTTCGTCCTTGACCACCGTCGGTGCGGCGATGGTGACCAGCACGAAGTCACGGTCAGTGATGGTCGGCTTGACGTCGGCGGGCAGGCCGGCATCCGAGATGCGCAGCGCATCGCCGATGTCCAGACCTTCGAGGGACAGGGTGATCATGTCCGGAATGTTTTCCGGATCGCAGCGCACTTCCACTTCGTGACGCACCTGGTTCAGCACGCCGCCACGCTTGATGCCCTTGCACTTGTCCTCGTTTTCAACTTGGACCGGGATCATGACGGTAATGCGGGTACCCTTGCCGATGCGCATGAAGTCGACATGCAGCGGGGCGTCAGTCACGGGGTGGAACTGCACGTCACGCGGCAGCACGCGATGGTGATCGCCCGCGACGTTGAGGTCCATAAGCATGGAAAAGAAGCCGGGCTTATGCAGATGACGCATAAGTTCGACGGGTTCGACGGAAACCAGGATCGGATCCTTGTGATCCCCGTAGATCACGGCCGGAACGCGGCCGGACCGGCGGGTTGCGCGGGCTGCCCCCTTGCCTGCCCGATCGCGGGGTTCCGCCGTCATGGTGGTGTTACCAGACATGGCATAACTCCGTATCAGTCTTGAAAAGCCCCGGCCTCCAGGGGTGCCGGCGGCGAAATTCCCTCTCGCGAGGGCGCGCATACATAGCCCCACGGGTCCCGTGGGTCAATACCGGCGGTATAGGGGCGGAAATCCGGGGTTTGTGGGTGCGAGCCGACCGTCCTCAGGTGCCCATGGTGTGGGAGTAGAAGATATAGACCCCGATGCTGATCAGAACGGCACCACCCACGATCTCCGCCCTACGGCCCAGCATGCGCCCGACACGGGGGCCGATCAGCAAGCCCAGGGTGCTCATGGCGAAGGACACGGCGCCGATCACCGCGACCGTCCGCCAGATGTCGACCGCGATGACCGACAGCGCCACCCCGACGGCAGCGGCATCGATGCTGGTGCCGATCACGGTGGCGATATTGCCCAGGATACCGCGTTTGCCGCGCGGGGCCGACGCCGCATCGCCGCCATCTTCGTCGTCGCCGAACAGGCCTTCGTAGAGCATATGCCCGCCGACCCCGCCCAACAGGATCAGGGCGATCCAATGATCGGCCTCGGTCACGTAATCGGCGAAACGGGCCGCCAGCAGGAAACCCAGCAGGGTCATCGCCGCCTCGCTGGCGCCGAACATCAGGCCCATGCGCGCGGCCGGGATGAAGGTGCGGAAGCGCCCGGAGGCCCCCCGGCCCAGGGACACGGCGAAAGCGTCCGCCGACAGCCCGAAGGCGATGGTCATGACGGCAAGGAAAGACATGGTTTTATCCGAGCCTACTGCGCCGTCCAGCCGCCGTCGACGACGAGGGATGCCCCCGTCATCAGGCTGGACGCGTCGGAAGCCAGGAACACCACGGCGCCCATCAGGTCCTCGACCTGACCCAGGCGGCCCAGCGCGATCTTGGATTTCACGAAGGTGACGAAGTCGGCATCGGCCAGAAAGCCTTCCGTCATCGGCGTTTCGATGAAGGTCGGGCAGATCGTGTTGACGCGAATACCCTGGCCGCCCAGTTCCCAGGCCATGGCCTTGGTCGCCCCTTCGATGGCATGCTTGGTCGCGCAATAGACGGTGCGCTTGGGCCCACCGACCAACCCCATCTGAGACGACACGTTAATGACGGAGCCGGGCAGACCTGCATCAACCAACCCCTTCACCACCGCCTGAGCGACAAAGATAGCCGCCCGCACGTTGAGGTTCGTGACCGCGTCGTAGTCTTCTTCCGTGATCTCCAACAACTCCTGCGGGCGGTTGCCGCCGGCATTGTTGAACAAAACCTGGAACGGCCCCCGCGCCGCGATTTCGGCCTGCATGCGCCCTGTGTCGGTGACGTCCAGGGTCAGGGCCTCAGCCTGTTGGCCACGGGCGCGGATGGCCTCGGCGACGGCCTCGACCTCACCGCCGGAGCGCGCGCAAAGGGTCACATGGGCCCCTGCCTCGGCCAGGGCGGCGGCGGCGGCCAGGCCGATGCCCCGGCCGGCCCCGGTCACCAGGGCCTTGCGGCCATCAAGACGAAACGAGGGGGTGTTCGGCAGATCCATGATCCGGTCGTCCTTGCGTGTTGTATTTGACGGGCAAACAGGCTCCCCGGGTCCGGGAAGACGGCGGTCATTAAATCAAAGCTCGATCCAGGAAGAAAGGGGCAGACCGATCAATCACCCGCCGGCGCAACCGGCAGGTCGCCATCGCGCACGATAAACCGCCCACGCAGCAACAGCCCCAGGGATAGCAGCGTCAGGGCCCAGAACAGCCAGCAGATGGGGCTGTGAAAAAAGATACCGTAGGTCCCGTCGGATAGGCGCAGGCTCTGGCGGAAACTGTCTTCCAGCAAAGGGCCCAGGATGAAGCCGATCAGGAAAGGGGCTGCGGGCAGGTGCAGGCGCAGCATCAGGAATCCCAGCGCCCCCATGGCGATCATCACCAGGATGTCAAACATCGAACTGTTCACGGCATAGGCCCCGAACAGGCAGAGCACGACGATGCAGGGATGCAGAAGACGCTGGGGAATGTCGGCGATGCGACTGACCGAGCGGATCATCATCTTGCCGATCGCAAACAGATAGACGGAGCTGAGCAGGATGCCGATGAAGATGGCATAGATCATCGGCAGATTTTCCATGAACATCACCGGCCCGGGGCGTAGGCCGTGCACCATGAAAGCGCCCAGGATCACCGCCGTCGTCACGTCGCCCGGCACACCCAGCGCCAGCAGCGGGATCATGGTCGCCCCGGCGACGCCGTTGTTGCCGGCCTCAGCGGCGGCGACGCCTTCGATGGCGCCCTTGCCGAAGGCGGCCGGGTTTTTCGATGTGCGCCGCGCTTCGCTATAGGACAGGAAGGCCGAGGGTGCCCCGCCGATACCCGGAATCGCGCCCAGAACAACGCCGATCACGCTGCCCCTGAGAATTGATTTGAAGCAGGCCTTGAGGTCGGACAACGTCGCCCCGACCCGGCCGAGCGCACCCACCACCACGGCGCCGGCGCCCCGGCGGGCGTATTGGTCGATGATTTCCGGCAGGGCGAACAAGCCGATCAGCACGGGGATGAAGTTCAGCCCAGCCATCATCTCGTAATTGCCGAAGGTAAAGCGTTCCGTGCCGTAGATGGAATCCAGCCCGATCGTCGCCAGCAGCAGGCCGCAGCAGCTGGCGACGATACCACGGGCCAGACTGTCGCCGGAAACGCCGGCGATGATGGTCAGGGAAAACAGAATCAGGGTGAAGAATTCCGGCGGCCCGAAGCTGAGGGCGAAGCCGGCGAGAAAACCGGTCAACAGGATCAGTGACAGGTTGGAAATGAAATCGGCGATGCAGGAGGCATAGAGCGCCATATCGAGAGCGCGCCGGGCCTCGCCCTTCTGCGCCATGGGATAACCGTCCAGCACCGTGCAGGACGCCGCCGGCGTGCCCGGCGCCTTCAGCAGGATGGCGCTGATCGACCCGCCATAAAGCCCGCCCTTGTAGATGCCAAGCAGCAACAACACCCCCGTCACCGGATGCAGGGCAAAGGTGAACGGCAACGCCAAGGCCACGCCCATGGGCGTGGTCATGCCGGGAATGGCGCCGATCAGGACACCGATCAGCACGCCGATCAGAACCGCCACGAAGTTCTGCAGATTGCAGAAAATGGCAAAGGCTTCGACGGCATTTTCGATCATCGTGGCGGGGCCTCAGAACAATGTTTCGAACAGGCCCAAGGGAATCGGGACCTTGGCGACCTTGGTGAAGAATAGATAGAGCGCCAACGGCAGCAGCACCGCCGTCGGAAGGGCGATGAGCCAGTTCGGCCGTTCACCAAGACACATCAGGAACAAGCACAGGAAAATCGCGGCGACGGCCATGCCCGTCAGGGGAACCAAGAAGTAGAACCCGACAAGACCGACGAACACGGCGGCAACACGAAGAGCCGCACCGGAGCCCGCGGCAGGGGCTGGGTCGACCAGTACGGCGTCGCCTCCGTTCGGCCGCCGCACCAAGGTGGTGCCGGCGATCACCGCACCGGCCAGAGCCGCCATGCCCAGAATCACCAGAGGCCAGAAGTCGGGTGCCAAGGCGCGGCTTTCCGTACCCTGAGGGCGCACGATGGCGTGCGGCGCCAGAACGAAAGCGATCGCCGCCGCAACCGCGACCACGGCACCGCCCAGGATCATATCGTTGCGTACCGCCGGTTTCATTCCGCTGCCTGCACTTCCGCGCCCTCGATCGCGATATCACTATCGATCAGACAATGGCTGATGGCCAGCCAGCGTGCCGCCGCCGCCGTGGTCAGGGTGCTCAGCCGTGCCGGCGCCTTGGCCACGCCCAACTGTTCGCCCAGGGCCGCCGCCCAGGCATCGGCATAGGGGGCGACGCGGGACAACAGACCGGACAGGACATAGGCTTCCGGCTGCACCACGCTGCCGGCCAGGGCGGTGAAAATGCCCATGGTCCGCCCTGCCGCCGCCAGGGCATCGCAAGCCTTGGTATCGTCGTGGTCGGCGCGCGCGATGACGGTCAGCAAACGGTCGCCGGCGACCGCCGCCGGCAAGCGCATGACCTCGTCCACGGTGGCGCCCATTTCGACCAGAACGCCTCGCCCTCCCGCAGCCAGATCCAGATTGCGCCCCGCACCTGCACCAACCGGCGCGGCCGGCAGATTCCCGGTCAGGCGGCCCGATCCCACGCGGTCGCGGTGAAGCTGACCGCCCAGCAGAAGGCTGGACCCGATGCCCAGTGCCGTGTTCATCAACAACACGCTGTCGCAGCCCACCGTAGCGCCGAAGCGGTGTTCCGCCAGGTTAATGGCGTTGGGCAGATGTTCGATGGTCACCCGCAAGCCGGTCCCCCAGGCCAGGAGTTCACCCATGGGAATATCGTGCCAGCCCAGGGTTGGTGCCTCGATGACCATGCCGGTGGCCGGTTCGACCAAGCCACCGATGGCGACGCTGAGACAGAACACGCGGGCCACCGGTATACCGTTGCGGGCCAACATGTCGTTCACCGTGGTGGCCAACGCGTCGATCACCGCCGCATGATCAGTCAAATCGGCCGGTTTCAGATCGACCCGGTCAACCCGGTTGTTGCGGATGTCGGCCAGGGTCACGGACTGTTCCAAGGCGTTGACGGCGATGCCGACGACGAAACCGCCTTGCGGATCGATTTCCAGTTCGACAAACCGGCGGCCGGGCTTGCCCGGGGTTTCCAAGGGCGATTTCTCGCGCACGATGCCAGCCTCGATCAGCGCCTTGGTGATACGCGACACGGAGGCCGCGTGCAGCCCCGTACGCCTCGCGATTTCCGTGCGCGACACGGCACGGTTAACGGCGATGGCGGCCAGGACCTCCCGCTGGTTGCGGCGCCCCTGGCTCTGTTGCGATCGGTCGGATACGGACACGAATCAGCTCCTCGCTATTTTGTTTGATTTCTGCAATCAATTAACATTACTGTCAAGTCTCACGCCGCCTGCCGGAGTAATTTCCGGCCGGATGGCCTGAATACCCAGGGATCTCACCACGGGAGGCCGAAAATGGCTCATCACATATCTCGATTGCTGCTGGTCGCCGCCATGGCGGCGGCAACCCTTTGCTCCGTCGCCACCGACGTGCGGGCGGAATATCCGGCGAAGCCGGTCACCATCGTTTCCCCCTACGGCCCCGGCGGCGCTGCGGATCTGGCGGCGCGTACGCTCGCCAACACGGCGACTGAGGAGCTTGGCCAATCCATGGTCGTGGTCAACAGGGCCGGCGCCGCCGGCGTGACCGGGTCCATGTCCGTGGTCAAGGCCAGACCCGACGGCTATACCCTGCTGCTGTCGCGGGTCGGCTCCCAGGCTGCGGTGCCCGCCATCAACAAACGCACCCCTTATAAGTGGGACGACTACACCTTCCTCGGTCTGCTTGAACTCAATCCCTTCGCCCTGACGGTGAACGCCGACGGTCCCTACAAAACCTTCGAGGATCTCGCCAAGGCCATCAAGGACGGTGCCAAGCTGAGCTATTCCTCTGCCGGCGTCGGCGCCCTGCAACACCTCGGCATGGTCGTTCTGCTCGACCAGTTGGGCGTCGATGCGGCGGCCCTGAAGCATGTCCCCTACAAGGGCGGCGGCAAGGCGGCGGCGGCCGTGGTTGGCGGCCATGTCGACATCTTCTTCCAGAACTTGTCGGGCGTGATCTCCCACGTCCAGGGCGGGAAACTCCGCGCGCTCGCGGTAACAACCGACGTGCGCTCACCGACGGCACCCGACGTGCCGACGTTCAAGGAACTGGGCCTGCCGGGCATGGGCGTGATCCTGGGCTGGAGTGGCCTGTGGGGCCCCCTAGACCTGCCCGCCGAGGTGACCAAGAAATGGGAAGGCGTGCTCAGCCAGTTGAAAACCGATAAGTCCTGGATCGAAGGCACCATGAAGCTGGGCTCCGTGCCTATGATCCTGTCCCCGGCCGAAACCAAGGCCTTCGTGGAAAAACAGTACGGCGTATTCAATGAAGTGACGGAACGCCTGGGCCTGACGATCAAATAGCCGCCCCTCCCCCAACAAAAAGCCCGCTGTTCACGCAGCGGGCTTTTTTAATGCGTCAAGGCTGGTGGCCTATCCGTGCGGGTCCTAGTTGAACAGCGACGACACCGAGGATTCCTCGGAAATGCGGCGCATGGCCTCGGCGATCAGCGGAGCCACCGTCAACTGCTCGATGTTGTGGGCGACGCGCACGGCCTCGGTCGCCATGATGCTGTCCGTCACGCACAAGCGGTCCATGGGCGAGGACGACACCCGTGCCACGGCACCGCCGGACAGAACCCCGTGGGTGACATAGGCGGAAACGGCCTCGGCCCCCTCTTCCATCAGCGCCACGGCGGCGTTGCAGAGCGTACCCGCACTGTCGACGATATCGTCGACCAGGATGCAGCGGCGGCCCTTGACGTCGCCGATGATGTTCATGACTTCGCTGACACCGGCCCGCTCGCGGCGCTTGTCGATGATCGCAAGATCCCCGTCCAGGCGTTTGGCAAGGGCGCGGGCGCGCACCACGCCGCCCACGTCCGGCGACACGATAACCAGATCGGCACCGTCCTCACGATCCTGGATGTCCTTGGCCAGCACCGGTTCGGCGTAAAGGTTATCCGTCGGGATGTCGAAGAAGCCCTGAATCTGCCCGGCGTGCAGGTCCATGGTCAGGACCCGATCGGCACCGGCTTCGGTAATCAGGTTGGCGACCAGCTTGGCCGAGATCGGCGTGCGCGGGCCGGATTTGCGATCCTGACGGGCATAGCCGAAGTAGGGAATGACGGCGGTAACCCGGCGGGCAGAACCGCGGCGGAGCGCGTCCAGCGTGACCAGCAGCTCCATCAGGTTATCGTTGGCCGGGAACGAGGTCGACTGGATGACGAAGACATCCTCGCCGCGCACGTTTTCCTGGATCTCGACGAACACCTCCATGTCGGAGAATCGCCGGATCGAAGCTTTAGTCAGCGGCAGATTGAGATAGGCGGAAATCGCCTCTGCAAGCGGCCGATTGGAATTGCAGGCAATGATTTTCATGGCTGCGCACTTTCGTTTTGCGTCCGAAGGCGGAGCAAAACCACCCCTGGAGATGCCCGGTGCCGAGCGCCGATAGGGCCTATTCCCCTGTTCGGCGCGCGGACTCTAACAACGCCGGCCCTGCCTGTAAACGATCTTTCATAACGCTTTTATTTCAGTTACTTATCGCATTATCGCCGGGGTGGCGGGATGGCTTCGCCGGGGTCCCATGGAAGAGTCTCTCCGCTTGGCGCTGGCGGCGGCACTGCATCGGCGGGTAATCGCCGGGCGAACGGGCGGGCCTTATCCCCGAGAACCCGCTGAATGCCCACGACCGCCCCCATGGCGACGTTAAGCGCCGTTTCTCCCCAGTTTTCGTCGAGCATACCCGCCGAAACCGTGTTGTTCTGCTCGGCACTTCCCAGTGCCTTGCCCTCCGTGGTCTCGACCGACCACACGATGCGGGCGTTCTGCTTACCGTCCTTGGGCTCGGACATGACGACCAGGCCCCGCACCAGGAACCGCGCCTGGCGCGGATCGTCGGTGACGTTCTGATCGCGCGCGCGCAATACGCGCTTCAGCGCCTCGCTCAGCAGGCGGTTGCCGTTGCCGGGGGCTCCCGTGACCTCGGCGATCAGGAAGGAATTGGCCGCGTCCTGGTCATGGGTCCGCAGGGTCGGCGGTGTGAACGTGTCCTCGACGATCTGTTCGCCGGCCGCATCCTCGGGGCCGAGGACGCTTTTTTCCTCGGGCGCCGGCGCGGTGTCTTCGTCCGCCACCTTGGCGCGGGAGGCCTCCAACTCTTCCTGGGCGGTCATCTCGGGGGGCACGCCCTGGGTGACGGGGGCGTCGGGCGGCACCAGATGGTCCTGCAACTTGGCGATCACCCGCTTGGGACCGCCGGGGGTAGGCAGATCGGGGTTGTCGAGATTGTCCGGCACACCCAGGCCACGGCCCTCGGCCAAGGTGCGTTCGCGCTCTTCCCAGCCGCCGATGACCTCGTGAATACCATCGACGGCCGCGGCGGCGATCAGCCGCGCGGTCGGCATCCACTGCGTATCGAAGGTACCCGACGGCACGGTGTTGTCCTGTTCCGCCTTACCGACTTCCTTGCCGTCGGGACGGGACAGCCGCCAAGTGATGCGCACCCCCTGACGGCCCTGGACCGAGGGGGAGACCTCCATCAATCCGGTCAGCACGTATTTCGCCTGCTCACGGTAGCGGGTCAGGCGCGTGCCCCGCGCCTTCAGGGCTTCGGCAATGGCACGGGTCAGGGAAAAATCGCCGTCACCGGGGGCTCCTTCGACCGGCATCACGAAAATGCCCTTGTCCGGGGCCGGTTCCGGCTGCGCCGGGGCAATCCCGGCCAGGATGGCGGCGACCCGATGGGCGACGTCCTCGGCGACACGGATGATGACCTCGGGCGTGCCGAATTCCCATTCCCCGCTTGTCGCGTCGACGGGCTGTTCCAGATCAGCTAGCAGCAGGCCGTCCTTGTTGGACAACTGCCAATGGATGGTGACGTAGGGAATGGCATTGGGGTTTTTGTCGTGATGGGCGCGACCGTGAAGAATGTATTCCGAGGCATCAAAAGGGGCGACCCCGGCAGGCAGGCCGTAGGGTTCGAAGGAATCGACCGTGGTCCGCGCCAATATCTTGGACATGATCGGCGCCGTGCCCTCGATCGGATTGACCTGAATGCCATTGGTGAAGGTGCCGTGCACGATGGCGGTACCGACACTGTCCACCTCGCCCGGGGCGAAGGCGCGCGGCACGGGCGCGCAGGCGGCCACGGTCAGCGCCACCGCCGCAAGAACCCAGATTGCGAATTGGACCGTTGCCCGCAAGGCCGTCCGTCCTTCGGCTTCACGCGCCATCAGGCGATGGCGCCCCTAAACAATAACGCAGGTGACGAGAATCACCGCGAGCGCCGCCAAGGTCAAGACCGCCAGATAAGGCATGGCCCGGCCCTCAGCCCGTGGCCAGCGCGACCACGGCGAGTTCGCGCCCGTAGTCGGTTTCGCCCAGATGAGTGGCGCGGCGGTAGCTGAAGAACCGGTCGGCATCGATATAAGTGTCGAGACCCACGTCATGGGTGCTGGCCAGGCCCAGGGCGGCCAGCCGGTCCATGATGAAACCCGCCAGATCGAATTGGTAATGGCCGGGCCGGTCGCCACCAGCGAAATACCGGTCGTGGTCGGCATGATGAGCGGCGAAAGCGTCCTTCATGTCCTGGCCGACCTCGTAGGATTCCTGACGGATACAGGGACCGAGGGCGGCATGGATGCCTGCCCGCTGCGCGCCCTCTGCCTCCATCCGCGCGACCGTGTTTTCCAGCACCCCGGACATTGCCCCGCGCCAGCCCGCATGGGCGGCGGCGACCACGCCCGATGCACCGTCGGCGAACAATACGGGCGCGCAATCAGCGGTCAGGATGCCCAGCGCCAAGCCCTTGCGGCGGCTGACCAGGGCATCGGCCTTTTCCATGGCGGTGCGGTCACGGGGGGCATCGGCGGTCCATACATCAGGCGAATGCACCTGATGCACCAGGGCCAGATCATCCGCCCCCAGCCCCATCGCCGTCATGACCCGGCGTTTGTTTTCCCGGACATGGTCCGGGGTGTCCTTCGACCCCTGCCCGCAATTCAGCCCGGCGTAAATGCCGCCCGAGACCCCGCCCCGGCGGGTGAAGAAGCCATGCGCGACCCCGGCCTGTTCGGCCAGATTGGGCGCGCGGACGATGTCGAGGGAATCGGTCATGGAGACTTTTACCTTGTTCGCACGGGCCAGTTCAAATCACGGATTCCGACCCTGCCTATTCAAATCCGGGCGGCGCGGGCAAGCCCGGGTGCTGCACGGCCAGGACCCGGAACAAGCGGCCCATTTGGCCGGCACCGGTCAGGCGGGTGAAGGCCGCATCGATCGCCGCCTTCTGACGGGCGTCGGCCTGGGCGGTCAATGCCTCTGCCCGCGCGCCGATGCCGAGAGCAATGAGGAAATCCCCCTGCCCGACGGGGCCGAAGGTCACGGAGCCTGCCTGAATGCAGGTCTGGGCCAGTTGCTGAAAATCAACGTGGGCGGTCAGGTCCGCCTCGCCCGGATCAATCAATACATCCGCGTATTGATGATCCTTCACCGCCTGAAGAGTGTCGCCGGGGGCACTGCGGTCGTGGCCGTAATCGACGATCAGCGCCGCCCCACCCTGGGCCGCCAGCCGCGCCGCCAGTGTATGCGCCTTGCGCAAACCGACGGGGCAGGTTTCGATCAGGCTGCCCTCGGGCGCCTGGTTGAGGGGCGGCGGGATCAGCGGGCTTGTTGCCTGAGCACCCGACAGGACGAAGGCAAGGGCCGCCGCGTCCGCATCCCAGGCAACCAGACGTTCGCGCCAGCCGTCGGGCCCGCGCAGGAACTGGCGGATCGGCAGGGCGTCGAAAAATTCGTTGGCGATGATCAGGGCGGGGCCCGCCGGCACCTGGGAAAGGTCGTTCCACCATTGCGGCGTCACGCCGGGATGGGCGGCGGCCAGGGTTTCCCGCTGCCGGTCACGCAACACCGGGCTGGTTTCGACCAAATGCACCTGCACGGCTGCCCGGAAAGGTGCGACGGTCGCCACCGCACGCAGCGCATCCGCCATCAAGGTGCCGCGCCCGGGGCCGAGTTCCACCAGATGCACGGAATCGGGTGCCCCCATGGCCTGCCATTGCACGGCGGCCCACAGGCCGATCAGTTCGCCGAACATCTGGGAAATTTCAGGTGCCGTGGTGAAATCGCCGGCCACGCCTAAGGGGTCGCGGGTCATGTAGTAGCCATGGGCCGGGTTGCCCAGGCATTCCTCCATATAACGGGCGACGGTCAGCGGCCCTTCCAGGGCGATGCGGCGGCGGAGATGCGCCAGCAGGGCCATCATGCGTCCGCTTTGCTGGCCCGGTTGGCACGCCAGATCAGCCACAGGCCGAAGGCGATCATGGGCAGGGACAAAAGCTGCCCCATGGTCGCCCCCTGGAACAGGAAACCAAGGTAGGCATCCGGTTCGCGGAAGAATTCGGCGGTGATCCGCGCTGCGCCGTAGCCGATGAAGAACACGCCGGCGAGAAAACCGGGTTTGGCACGCAGGCCCGGCCGCCGCCACAGGACCGCCATCACGACGAACAACACAAGGCCCTCAAGCAGGGCTTCGTAGATCTGGCTGGGATGGCGGGCCAAGGGGCCGCCGTGGGGGAATACCATGGCCCAGGGTACGTCGGCGGCACGGCCGAACAGCTCCCCATTGATGAAATTGGCGATCCGCCCGAAGAACAGGCCGATGGGCGCCGTACAGCCCAACATGTCGGCGAAGGTGAACAGCGGGATGTCCCGCTTGCGGCAGAACAGAAGGGTCGCGACACAGACCCCCAGCAGCCCACCATGGAACGACATGCCGCCCTGCCATACGGTCAGAATGTTCAGAGGGTTATCGAAATAGAACCCGGGCTTGTAGAACAGCACGTATCCAAGTCGCCCGCCCAACACCACGCCGATGGTCGCCCAAACCAGAAAGTCATCCACGGCGAGACGGCTGACGACAGGCTCCTGGGCGGTCGTGGTCTTGCCGCGTTCATCCGTGAGCTGAACGGCCCGCGTCGGCAGGTCCCCGGTCATGCGCAGCATGTAGCGCCACCCCAGGATCAGCCCGCAGATATAGGCCAGGGCGTACCAGCGAATGGCGAAGGGGCCGATCTCGACGATGATCGGATCGATGGCGGGAAAAGCCAGGACGGGGAGAATAAGCGCGAAGGTCATTTCAGGCCGCCCGTCACAGATAAGGATCGCCGGCGGCGAGGAAGTCCTGCACGTAGCGGCGCACCCCTTCTTCCAGCGGCGTCTGCGGATGCGCGTAACCGGCGGCGCGGATGCGGTCCATGCGGGCCTCCGTGAAATATTGATACTTGTCGCGGATATCCTCGGGCGTCGGCACGAAATTGATCATCGGCTCCTTGCCCAGCGCCCGATAGACGGCCGCCGCCAAGTCGGCGAAGCTGCGCGCCTTGCCCGACCCGCAGTTGAACAGGCCCGATGCCTCGGGATGGTCCAGCAGCCACAGCACCATGTCGACGCAATCGCCGACCCAGACGAAATCACGCAACTGGCCGCCGTCGGGATAATCCGGGTTATGGGATTTGAACAGGGTGCAGGCCTCGTCTCGGGCCGCTTTCTCGTAAACCTGGCGGGCGACGGACTGCATGCGGCCCTTGTGGTATTCATTGGGCCCGAACACGTTGAAGAACTTGAGCCCGGCCCAGCCCGGCGGCCTGGGCGCGCCGGCCGCGATCTGTTCCGCGATCCAAATGTCGAACTGGTTCTTCGACCAGCCATACATGTTGAGCGGCCTAAGCGCCTTGAGCGCCTCAACCGCGCCATCGTCGTCGAACCCTTGGCTGCCGTCGCCGTAGGTCGCCGCCGAGGACGCGTAGATGTAGGGCACGCCCTGGTCCGTGCACCAATCCCACAGGCGGCGGGACAGGATAATGTTGTTTTTGATGATGCGGACCAGCCGCGTTTCCGTGGTCGCCGAGATGGCGCCCATATGTATGATGCCGCGAATCCGGCCCGCGTTGGCAGCAAGGAATCGGGACAGATCTTCAGGCGTGACCGTCTCAACATCCCGGCGCTTGGCGATGTTACGGGCTTTTTCATCCGAATCGATGTGGTCGACGACCACCACCGGGCCCAGGCCCCTGGCCTCCAGCCCGTGAACGATATTCGATCCGATGAACCCGGCGCCGCCGGTGACTACATACATGGGCTGCTTATAGGCCGGGCCGGGCCGGGGAGCAACCGGGCGCGCAGCCGGGCCCACGCTTGCGAAAGCCCCCCAACAGGGCCATATATCACCTATAGTTTACGCGCCATAAGCCAAGGAGTTCCGCCATGCAGACGTCCAACCGAATCCTCGACGACCTGGCCAAGGTGGCCAACGGCGCCGTGGCGACGCTCGCCGGCGTGAAGGACGAAATGGAAGCCATGATCCGCCAGCAGGTCGAACGATTCCTGGCCGACGGCAATCTGGTTCCCCGCGACGAGTTCGACGCCATGGCCGAAGTCGCCAAGAACGCCCGCGCGGCGCAGGAAAAATTGGAAGCCCGAGTCGCCAAACTGGAAGCCCAGATGGCTGGCCAAGGGGCCGCCAAACCGCGGACGCCCGCGAAAAAAACGGCGGCCAAGCCCGCCCCGCGCAAGGCCCCGGCCGGCAAACCCAAGGCCTGACGCACTGCCCATATATGGAGTCGTTTCAGGGTCTTGCGGCCACCCGCTTTTTCGCCCATTTGCGTCTAAGCCGTTCTGATTCCCGATTCTTCCACAAATATTCACAGAACCGCCCCAATCCGCCCTTGCACGGCTTTCGCCCTTAAGGCAGGCTACCTCTTGTATCCAAGGGGGCCACAGATACCATATTTCGGTAACCTCCGAGATGTTGTGGGCGATCCCTTTGGCGACATGCCTGGAGGCGCCCGCCCGGGCGCCGCCGGTCCAGCCACGAAGGAGCAGCGGCCATGCCTGCACTCGAATTCGCCGTAGATAGCCATAAACACAATCCTTTGGACCTGATCGAACAGATCGTGGAAGGAAACGACTGGACCTTCGACCGCCGAAGCGACCAGGAACTGGCCGTTCAAGTGCCGGGAACCTGGTGCGACTACAGCCTCTATTTCGCCTGGAACGACGAGATTGAGGCCATGCACTTCACCTGTGCCTTCGACATGCGCGTGCCCCAGGAGCGGCGCACGCCGGTCTACGAACTTCTGGCCCGGGTCAACGAAAAGCTCTGGCTCGGCCATTTCGGCATGTGGGATGACGAAGGCCTGCCCATGTTCCGCCATGTCCTGCCCATGCGGGCGGCCAACGGCCCGACCATGAGCCAGATGGAAGACATCGTCGAAACGGCGCTTTACGAATGCGAACGCTTTTACCCCGCCTTCCAATACGTGATCTGGGGTGGCCGGACCGCCGACGACGCCGTGGCCGCCGCCATGGTGGACACGGTCGGCGAAGCCTGATCCCGCCCTACAGGATCGAAGGAACCCTGCCATGACGGCCGCCCGTCCCTTGTTGGTTGTCGGCGGCGGCAAGATGGGCGGCGCCCTGATGGCCGGCTGGATCGGCCGGGGCATTCCGGCGGCGGACATCTTCGTCGTCGAACCCAATCCCGACAACGCCTCTGCCCTGGCCCGCGATCTCGGGGTCACCGTCGCCGCCGCGGCGGACGACCTGCCCCCGGATTTGCTTCCCGAACTGGTGATGTTTGCCGTCAAGCCACAGGTCATGGCCGACGTCGTCCCGGCCTACCTTCCGTTCGCCGGACCGTCGACCGTGTTCCTGTCCATCGCCGCCGGCACGCCGATCGCATTGTTCGAGGATTGCCTGGGGGAGGTCGCGGCGATCGTCCGCGTCATGCCCAATACACCGGCCGCCGTGGGCCGGGGCGCCAGCGTCGCCTGCGCCAATGCCCGCGTCACCGACGCCCAGCAGAAGCTGTGCCATGATCTTCTGACCGCCGTCGGCCAAGTTCATTGGGTCGAGAACGAAGATCTGCTGCATGCGGTCACCGGTCTGTCCGGCAGCGGCCCGGCCTATGTCTTCCACTTGGTCGAATGCCTGGCCCGGGCGGGCCGTGAGGCCGGCCTGCCGGAAGACCTTGCGAATTCCCTGGCCCGGGCAACGGTCGAGGGGGCGGGCGAACTGCTGCACCGATCGGCCACGGACACGCCCGATACCCTGCGCCGCAACGTGACCAGCCCCGGCGGCACCACGGCGGCCGGGCTGACGGTCCTGATGGGCGGCGATCCCAACAAGGACGATCCGGCCCATGGTCCCCTGGGCGATCTGGTGACCGACTGCGTCGCCGCCGCCGCCCGGCGATCTCGCGAATTAGCGGGGTAACTTCCGCGATCCGACTGGCATTTCCGGCGATCCTTCCTACATAATGAAAAGCGCAGGTTAAGGAGGCACCGCCATGGCCAAGCGGCCCCAAGGCTCGACCCCAAGCAAGACAACCGGCAAAAGCAAGGCGAAGAGCGCCGCCCCGGGCGATCCACGGGACGTCGTGATTGACGCCGCCATGGCCCGGATAGCGCGCGATGGTTGGCGGCGCCTGTCCCTCGCCGATGTCGCCGCCGACGCCGGGGTGTCGCTGGCCGATGTCCTGATCCCCTTTCCCACCAAATACGACATCGTCAACGCGTTCCAGGACCGCATCGACGCGCAGATGTTGGCCGCCGCCGACACGCATGCAGCCTCGGGTGACGCCGGCGTCGGCGTCCGCGACCGCCTGTTCGACCTGTTGATGGAACGATTCGATGCCCTGGCCCCGCACCGGGCCGCCATGGCCGAAATTGCCAAGGATTCGCTCTGTGATCCGGTGGCATTGCGGTTTCTGCCGCGCATGGCGCGGACCATGACCCGGGTGCTTGCGGCCGCCGGGATCAACGCTGCGGGCCCCTGCGGGCTGCTGCATGCCAAGGGCTTGGCTTTGGTCTATGCCGATGCCTTTCGGGTTTGGCTGGGCGATGACGGCGCCGATCAGGCGAAGACCATGGCTGCGCTCGACAAAGGGCTGCGCCGGGCCGAAGCGGCGATGCGGTTTCTCGGCCGGGTCCGCCCGAAACGGGCTCCCCGCCGGGACGAGCCCGAGGCTGCCCCGGCCTAAGTTTTATTTTATTGCACTGCAATATAAGGCTTGACTTACATCCCCATTCGACCGCATATAGGCATCACTGTTGCAGTGCAGCATAACTCTCGCACATGCACAAAGCATATTCCCTTTCGCGCTCCAATGGAGGACCGACCAAATGTACGCCGATATGTTCAAGCTCGACAAAAATGGCTTCCCTGCCTGGGCTGCCGACTTCACCAAGATTTATGCCGATTTCGACCCTGCCAAGATGTCCGACCAGGTCATGAAGGCGATGAAGGGTGGATCCATGGAAGCCATCGACGTCAACGCCGTGATGGACATCCAGCGCAAGAATCTTGAAGCCCTGAACAAGGCCAGCCAGGCCGCCTTCGAAGGCGTCCAGGCCGCTGCCCAGAAGCAGGCCGAACTGTTCAAGGCCGCGTTCGATCAGGCCAGCACCGCCGCCGAATCCCTGGGCAAGGTTTCTTCCCCGCAGGATCTGGTGACCAAGGAACTGGACCTGTGCAAGGCCGCTTTCGAATCCTCCCTGGCCAATTCCAAGAAGGTTACGGACGTCGTCACCAAAGCCAACGACGCCGCCGTTAAGGTGATCAACACCCGCATCGCCGAAGCCTTCGACGAAATGAAGGGTCAGATGAGCAAAGCCAAAGCCAAGTAATCGGCTTTTCCGTCTTTCGAAGAAGGCCGCCCCCTGAGGGCGGCCTTTTTTGTTGCCCGCCTTTTTGATTGCATGACGGGGTGGGCGCGATAAATTTCCGGGCCGAAGGAGACACTCCATGCCCGAAAGCCCGACCCCGCAGATCACTTTCGACGATTTCCTGGCCGTGGATATCCGCGTCGGGACGATCGTCCGCGCCGAACCCTTTCCCGAAGCCCGCCGCCCCGCCATCAAACTGTGGGTCGATTTCGGCCCGGATATCGGCGAGCGCAAGACCTCGGCCCAGATCACCCGCCACTACACGCCTGACAGCCTGGTCGGGCGTCAGGTCGCGGGCGTCGTCAATTTTCCGTCAAAGCAGATCGGCAAGTTCATGTCGGAAGTGTTGGTCTTGGGGTTTCCCGACACGGACGGCGAGGTCGTGCTGATCCACCCGGACCTGAAGGTTCCTAACGGCGGACGGCTTTTCTGATCTTCCCGGCCGCCCGTCAGACTTGGCGTTCCATCTCGTCCTTTTCCTGCGCCCGGGTACGCGCCTCGATCGCAGCCATCCGGCGGGCATAGGCGATCGATTCCGCGACCATCAGGCGCAGTTTCTCGGGCTGAATCGGCTTGTGCATGACCTCGAATCCGCTGGCCGCCGCCTCACGCAGGCGGTCCGGGCCCGTGTCGCCGGTCAACAGGAACCCCGGCACATCCCCGCCCCAAACGTGGCGGATGGCCAAAATCGCATCGGCCCCCGTATGGCCAAGCTTAAGCCGATAATCGGCGACGACCAATTCCGGCTGCTTGCGTTCCTGCTCCAGTTTGGCGATCGCCTCGACCGCCGAGCCGGCGACCACAGCGTCATAGCCCCAGCCGGTCAACAGCAACCCCAGGGCGTCGCGAATATCGGCCTCGTCGTCGATGCCGACCACCACGGCCCCTGTCACATCGGGGTGCTCATCCGCCGGCAGGGTCATTTCCGCAGGTGCATGGTCACCCGCCAAGGGCAGGCTGACGGAGAACCCCGACCCCCGGCCCACCCATGACCGCACATCCACGGGATGGTCGAGCAGATTGGACAACCGCTGCACGATGGCGAGCCCCAGGCCCAACCCTTCGCGCCGGTCGCGCGCCGGATTACCGACTTGGTGGAACTCCTCGAAGATCATGTCCAGTTGATCGTCCGGAATGCCGACACCCGTATCCCAGATTTCGACACGCACATTGGACCCGGCACGCCGGCAGCCGACGAGGATCTTGCCGGTTTCCGTATGTCGCACCGCATTGGTCAAAAGATTGCGCAGCAGACGGTCGAGTAAGCCTGGATCGCTGTCGACCAGAAGCGCGCACGGTACCATGTTGAGCCGCAGGCCCTTTTCCTCGGCCAACGGGCGGATTTCCGAACACAGGCGTTCCAGCACCGCGCCGAGGTTGAAATCGCGCCGCTGCGGCACGAACAGCCCGGCATCCAGTTTGGAAATATCGAGCAATGAGCCAAGCAGGCGTTCCAGGGCGTCCGAACAGTCGCTGATGCGGTTGATAAGCTGCTTCGCCTTGTCGTCCAGGTCCCGTTCCGACAACACGTTGACGAACATCGCCAGCGCCTGCAGGGGCTGGCGCAGGTCATGGCTGGCGGCGGCCAGGAAGCGTGACTTGGCGGCGCTTGCCAGTTCGGCGGCATCCTTGGCCTCGGCCAACATTTCCTCGGCCTCTTTCGTGGCCGTGACATCGCGGCCGACACCCTGGATTTCCACCATGCGCCCGTCGTCGTCGAACACCGCGCGTTCGGTCCATTGCTGCCAACTGACCTTGCCGTCGTGCCCGATCACCCGGTGGAGATTCTCCTCGATCGGATTTTTCGGGCCGATCCGGCGGATGATGGCCTGGCGCAGGGCGGCTTCGCTATCGCTCAGTTCCGAGCCGACAGGCCGGCCGATCAGCTGTTCGCGGGGCACCCCGTAATATTGGCAATAGGCTTCGTTGACGAAGGTCCGGACCCCGTCAGGGGTGCAGCGCCGGATCAACTCCGTCTGGTCCTCGACGATGGCATGATATCGCAGCTCGGAATCGCGCAGCGCCTGTTCGGCCCGCTTGCGCTCGGTTATGTCCTGGGTCACCCCGAACAGCCGGCGCGCGCGGCCGTGTTCGTCGAAATCGGCGCTAAGGTCCTCAAAGACATAACGCACCGAGCCGTCGGGCCGAAGAACCCGGTACTCATGCCGGCAATTGGGCACGGGGTCTTCATAGGCGGCGGCGATGCGCGGCCGGTCGTCGGGGTGGATCATGTCTAGGAAGACCTTGCCCGTGGGCCCCGCGCGACCGGGACGCAGGCCCCAGATCCGCCACAGAACGGGCGAACAGACGGTGCGGTTGTCATCCGGGAAATGTTCCCAATAACCGACGCGGGCCGTGCGTGACGTCGCCTGCAGCTTGCTTTCGGAATCGGCCAGCGCCTCTTCCCAGCGCTTGTCCTGGGTGATCTCCTTGGCGGCGCCGACCACGCGCACGACCTCGCCGCTGGTGCCCCGTTCCGGGCGCGAATAAACGCGCAGCCAGCGCACCCGGCCGTCGGCGGACAGCAGGCGGAATTCGTCGGTCGACGGAATGCCAAGGCGCAGGCGCTGATCGCGGGATTCCAGGATCGGCACATCGTCGGGATGAATCTGGGTCAGCCAGGCAAGGGGCGCGTCGCTTTGCCCGGATTGCCCGGCCAAGCCGTCGATCCCGCCGACCTGCCATTTCGACGTCACGCGGCCATCGGGGGCGACGTCATAGGCATAGACGACGTCCGAGGTCAGTTCGGAAATGATACGGTAGTGGGCGTCCGTTTCGGCATCGCGTTCGGCGGCCGTCATCGCGCGTCGGCGGGGGGCTTCCTCCAACCGTGCAGTGGGATTTTCCACGGCCGCGGGACCGCGCCGCCGGCGGCCCCACCACAACCCGACAAAAAACGCCACTGCTGCGACCACCAGCCCGGCCATGACCGCCGGTCCCGGGTGGGTCATCGCCTCACCGGATTGCGCCCATGCCGGCGCCGCCGAGATCAATACCGGGACGGCAGCGACCGCCGCGCCTGATTGGCGGCGAACATTCAGCGGAGAATTATTGTTTTCCCGGCCTCTGGTGCCAAGGCCCGTATGGGGACAGCGGGACGTCATGGCGCCCTCCTTGTCGGCGCGGTCAGTCCTGTTCCAGGCCCTGTGTCAATCCCAGCGATGCCGCCTTGATAACCGCCTGGGTCCGGTTGTTCGCGTCGAGCACCTTCAGCAGGCCCGTGACATGCAGCTTGATGGTGCCTTCGGCGAGACCCAGGATGCGGGCGATCTCTTTGTTCGACTTGCCCCCGGCCATGAGGTTGAGCACGTCACGTTGACGCGGCGTCAGGTGCAATCCGCCGGGGCCTTCGGTCTTGGCCCCGCCGGGAGCCCAGTCAAGCAGTGTCGGCGGCAGATAGATTTCCCCGGCGATTACCTGACGCACGGCATTAACCACCACGGAACTATCCAGGGTTTTGGGGATGTAGCCATGGGCGCCACAGTCCATCGCCAGGCTCATTTCCTCGGACGTTTCGGCGGCGGACACGACCACCACCGGCACGCCATCCAGGGAACGGATCAGGGCGTTCAGGCCGGCGAACCGTTCCATCCCCGGCATGCCCAGATCGACAAGCGCAAGGTCCAGATCGTCGGTTTCGTTGGCCGTGCGCAGGGCTTCCGGATAACTCGCGGCCTCGACCACCTTGATATCGGGATCGATGATTTCCAACAGCGAGCCCAGCCCCTTGCGGAACAGGGCATGATCGTCGGCAATCAGAACTTTCGACGGAAGGGAATCAGTCACCTACACCCCCCAGACACCAAGCCGAACCCTCCCAGGGCAGCGGTGCCTCGATTATCGGACCATTACGTGATCTGTTCCCATTATAGATGTCATCGGCGGAATTGCCATGAAATCCGCTGG
The DNA here is from genome assembly GCA_048263775.1 of Rhodospirillales bacterium. Lineage (GTDB taxonomy): Bacteria > Pseudomonadota > Alphaproteobacteria > Rhodospirillales > Casp-alpha2 > UBA1479. The sequence continues at coordinate 462,571 of JBLXDU010000001.1, read as the reverse complement.
GGACGTCCCGCCGGATATGCCTATAGGGGCAGGCGGATACGACCGCGCAGGCCCCCGGCCGGCGATTCCGACAACAGGATTTCGCCGCCGTGGCTGCGCACCACGTCGCGGGCAATGGTCAGGCCCAGCCCGACCCCACCCGTTTCCGGGTTTCGGGAATCGTCCAACCGAAAAAACGGCCGGAATACCTCGGCACGTTTGTCTTCGGGAATGCCGGGCCCGTCGTCATCCACGGTGATCTCGATGGCGTCGCCCCGGAGCCCCGCCCGCACCGACACATGTTGGCCATAGCGCGCGGCGTTCTCCACCAGATTGGTGACGCAGCGCTTGAAGGCATTGGGTCGCAACGGCAGGTTCAACTGATCTTCCAGGTGCAGGTCGATGGGCCGGCCACGGCGTCGGACCTGACCGACCACGTCTTCCAACAGCATGCCCAGATCCGTCGGCGTCGGCTTTTCCGTGCCCTCGCCACGGGCGAAGGCAAGATAGCCTTCCAGCATGTGTTCCATTTCCGAAACATCGGCGGATAGGTCGTCCACTCCATCGACGTTCTTGAACATCGCCAATTGCAGCTTCATCCGCGTCAACGGCGTGCGCAGATCGTGCGACACACCGGACAACATGTCCGTGCGCTGAGTGATCTGGCGCTGGATGCGTTCACGCATGGCCATGAAGGCCTGGGCCGCCTGGCGGACCTCGGTCGCGCCTTCGGGTTTGAAGTTCGATACATCGCGGCCCTTGCCGAAATTATCGGCGGCACGGGCCAGGCGGCGGATCGGCTTCACCTGATTGCGCATGAAAATGGTGGCGACCCCGAACAGAATCAGCGACGTGCCGATCATCCAGATGACAAAGACATACACCGTGGTCGAAAACAGCCGCTTGCGCGTGGTGGTGATGCGCAGCACGCCGTCGGCAAGCTGTACGTCGATACTCACGTTGCGGTCGGAACTTTCCGAATCCAGGCGGTAGGGTTTGACGATGAAGCTCTGCATGGAGCGGTCGAGCGCATCTTCCAGATCGTTGGCAGGCGGCACGGCTTTGTTGGACAGGATCGCGCCCGGCAGAAAGGTCACGAACATGTCCATGTTGCGGCCGGCCAGGGCGGCGGCGCGCTCGCGGCCTTCCTCGCTGGGGTCGTCGGTGACCAGTTGCACGATGGCGGCCACATCGCCGGCGACGCTTCGCGCCAGACGGTAGGACACCTTGTCCCAATGGGTTTCGTAGAAAATCAGCCCCGACACCACCTGCAACAGGATCAGCGGCGTGACGATGATCAGCAGGGCGCGGCCGAGCAGGCTTTTCGGCAGGGCGTTCTTGATGGTTGTCTGAAGGGGCATGGCCGGATCTTCAATCAGGGCGCAGAACGTAGCCCTTGCCCCGCACAGTCTGCAGATAGCGGGGATCGCGGGGATCGGGCTCGATCTTACGGCGAAGACGGGTGACCTGTACATCGACGGCACGCCCGCCACCGGCCGCCCCCGTGCGGGCGATCAGGTCGTCGCGGGTCAGCACGTCTCCCGGACGCGCGGCAAGCGCGCTCAGCAGCCCGGCCTCCAGGTCGGTCAGACGCACCGGGCGACCGCCCCGCAAGAGTTCGCCCCGGTCACGGCGGAACAGAAAATCGCCGAGATGAAGGTCATCTCCGGGGGCCTGGGCCTGAGGGGTACGCTTCATGATGTTCCGAATGCGCAAAAGCAGCTCACGCGGTTCGAACGGCTTGACCACATAATCGTCGGCGCCGCCCTCCAGGCCCGAGATACGATCTTCGGTCTCCGCCATGGCGGTCAGCATCAGGATGGGAATGGCCGACCGGGTACGCAGGTCGCGCGCGAATTCCAGGCCCGTTTCCCCAGGCATCATGAGGTCCAGGATCACCGCGTCGAAATCGAAATGGCTGAGCCGGCTGCGCGCCTGGGCCGCATCGGCGGCGGTGACCACGACGAAGCCGTTCTCCGTCAGAAAGCGGCTCAGCAGGTCGCGCAGACGGCCGTCGTCGTCCACGACAAGAAGATGCGGCAGGTCGGCATTCACGGCATCACTCCCCCGTGCCATGCGGTCAAGCGTTCAAGCCGCCGCAAGGCCGGTGTAAATCCTATCATGATCAAGCCGGACGCGGCAGCCCGTCAGCCGTGGGCCGCGGCGCCTGGAGGGGGCACGCGATGGCGGTCCGCCTCGTTGATCAGGCCGAACAGCACGCGGCGGAACCCTTCGACAGCGTCTGGGCCCGCGTCGCGGTAGGCGCGCGCGATATGCGCCGACTGGCGGCGGGTCAAAAGCTGCTCCAGGTCGCGGCCCTTTGGCGTCAAATGCATGAGCCTCCGGCGGCGGTCGCCGTCGTCGGTTTCCTGCACGACATAACCTTCGTCGATCAGGGTCGACAGCACACGGTTGAGGGACTGTTTGGTGATCTTCAGGATCGCCAGCAATTCCGACACGCTGATGCCCGTGTTGGCGCCGATGAAATAGACCGCCCGGTGATGGGCGCGGCCCATGTCGTAATCGGCCAGGACGGCGTCGGCTTCGCCCGTGAAGTCACGGTAGGCGAAGAACAGAAGTTCCATGGCGTGACGCAGGTCGTCATCGCGCGGCGCCAGGGGATCGGCCTGCTGCTGGACCCAGGGGACCTGTTCATCCATGACAGTTTCCTTCACCGGGGCCGCCGGAAAATGTAGTCGAAGACCCCGCAAAAATAAGTCAGTGTTATTGACTTATATGCCTGAGAATGATAATAAACGCAACATCGTTCTTGGGAAAAACGGATGGACGAAAGAATATTACAATGGCAGCTGCTACCTTCGACGACCGCGACGGTCTGATCTGGTTCAATGGTGAATGGGTCGATTGGCGGGACGCCCGCGTCCATGTCCTGACCCACGGCCTGCATTACGGCTCTTGCGTGTTCGAAGGCGAACGCATGTATTCGGGGCAAATCTTCAAGCTGCGCGAACATACGGAACGGCTGTTCTATTCTGCGCAGACCCTGGGTTTCAAAATTCCCTTCACGGTGGAAGAGATCGACCAGGCCTGCATCGACGCCTGCACCAAGAACGGCATCGTCGACGGCTATATCCGCCCGGTCGCTTGGCGCGGGTCGGAAATGATGGGCGTGTCGGCCCAGCAGAACCGCATCAACGTCGCCATCGCCGCCTGGGACTGGCCCAGCTACTTTTCGCCGGAATTGCGCGAAAAAGGCATCAAGCTGGAAACCTCGACCTGGCGCCGCCCGGCACCCGAATGTGCACCAGTCCACGCCAAGGCCGCGGGCCTGTACATGATCTGCACCCTATCCAAGCATACGGCGGAATCGCACGGCTGCCAGGATGCCCTGATGCTGGACTACCGCGGCCAAGTGGCCGAGGCCACGGGGGCGAACATCTTCATTTCCTTCGGCGATGGCAAACTGCACACGCCGACACCGGATTGCTTCCTCAACGGCATCACCCGCCAGACCGTGATCGCCCTGGCCAAGGCCCGGGGGATCGAGGTCATCGAACGGGCGATCTTCCCGGACGAGCTGAAAAAGGCGACGGAAATCTTCCTCACCGGCTCCGCCGCCGAAGTGACGCCCGTCGGCCAGATCGACGACATGACCTTCACACCCGGCCAGATCACCCATTGGCTGATCGAAGACTACGAAAAGGCCGTCGGCAAGAAGACGGAAAGCGCGGCGGCGGAATAGGCCATCGGGATGCCGGAAGACACGCCTTCAACGCCTTCCGCTCATCCGCCCCGACGTCGACGACGCGGCATTGCCGTACGTCGCGCTAAGCCCGGCTCGCCCCCCGGAACGTTGATCGTCCATTCCGGCGCCAAGGAAACCCGCGTCCGCATCCTTGCCTATGGGCCCGAAGGTATTCGCGAGGATCGCCCGGCCCCCGATGCCGACATCGCCGCCCACAGCGGGCAGCTTCCTGTCACCTGGATTCAGGTTTCCGGCCTTGCCGATGTCCGATTGATCGAAAAAACCGGCGCCCAATTCGGCATCCACAGCCTGGCCCTGGAAGATATCGTCAACGTTCACCAGCGCCCGAAAGCGGAAACGTTCAAGGACCAGGTATTTGTCGTTTGCCGTGCCATCACGGTGAACGGCAGCGAAGACACCGAACAGGTTTCCCTGATCCTCGGCGACGGATACGTCATCAGCTTCCACGAAAGCCACACGGACTGCCTTGACCCGCTGCGCGAGCGCATCCGAGACGGCAAGGGGCGCATTCGCCAATTATCCGCCGACTATCTCGCCTATTCCATCATCGATACATTGATCGACGCCTACTTTCCCGTGCTTGAAGCCGCCGGCGAGACCCTGGATGACCTTGAAGACCTTGTCATCGCCCGCCCCGAACCTTGGCAGGTGGAAGACATTCACGACCTTAAACGGCGCCTGATCCATCTGCGCCGATGCATCTGGCCCATGCGTGACATGGCCAACGCGCTGATCCGCGATGAAAACCCGCTGATCACCAAGGACACCCGCATCTACCTGCGCGACTGTTATGACCATCTGGTGCAATTGATGGACATCGTGGAAACCGACCGGGAGACGGTTTCCTCTTTGCTTGAGGTTTATCTGTCGAGCCTGAGTGCGCGCATGAACGAGATCATGAAGGTTTTGACCATCATTGCCACGATCTTCATTCCGCTGGGATTTTTCGCCGGCCTTTGGGGCATGAACTTTGACAGGGCCGCCTCCCCGTTCAACATGCCCGAACTGGGATGGCGCTACGGTTATCCGGTCGCCCTCGCCTTCATGGCCGCGATCGCCCTGGGCTTGGTCTATTACTTCAAGCGGAAGGGATGGATGGGCGGCGCCGCGCGGCCAAAGCGGCGGCCACGGCGTTAAGCACGCCCCCCGGTATCGCGCAAGAAAGCGCGCTAGGCCTCGACCGTCAGCCGACTCAGATGAAGGCGCACGGGCATATCGTTCGGATTGGCTGCGAGGCATTCCTCGAACAATCTTCGGGCGCGAACCGGATGGCCCGACTTTAGCGACGCGATCGCGGCCAGATAGGTTTCAAGGGTCGCTTCCTTGGCCGCACGCTCATGATCGGAAAGGCCATCCAGGACCTCGAACACGGCCACCTGCTTGGTCTTGCCTTTGACCGTCACAGAATCCAGCGGTCGGATCGAATACTGCCCAGGGTCCGATAGGGAATTCAGGGTGTTGTCGGTGATGATCAAAGGCACACCATATTCTTTCGTCAACCCCTCGACCCGGGCCGCCAGGTTGACCGCATCACTGATCACGGTGCCGTCCATGCGGTGCTCCTCGCCGATGGTGCCGAGCATCAGGGAGCCCGTATTGATGCCGATCCCGATACGGATGGCATCGCGACCATAGCGAATACGTTCTTCCTGGTTGTAGCGCTCAAGGCGCTGCAACATATCAACGGCCGCCGACAGCGCGTTGTCCGGTTCATCGAACAACGCCATGATCGCATCACCGATGTACTTATCGATGAATCCCTTGTGGTCGCGGATGATCGGCCCCATGCGGCCGAGGTAATTGTTGATGAAGCTGAAATTGTCGTTGGGCGTCATCGTTTCGGACAGTGTCGTGAAATCACGGATATCCGTGAACAAAACCGACATATCACGCAGCGCGTAATCGCCCAGTTCGACGTCAATGACGTTTTCTTTATTCAACAGTTTGAGGAAGGTGTTCGGCACGAACCGTTCGATGGATTTGTTCGTATCCGTCAACAGAACGATCTGCGATTTGATCTGATTGTACAGATCAAGCTGCTCTTCTTCCAACTCGACGCGCCGCTTGGCATTCTCGCGAAATACTTTCAAGGCACCGCCCAAGGCGCCGATCTCGTCGTTGGAACCGGATGCCGGGATATCCACATCCCATCGCCCATCGGCAACCGCCTGCACCGCACCCCGCATCTCGCTCAGGCGCTGGGCGATAGGACGGCCGATCATCACGCCGACCAAGACAATCAACAAGCCGCTTGCGACGAAGGCCAAAATGACGAAACGGCTGACCCTGTCGCCCGTATCCAACAGGCGCTCGACATCGACAACCACCTCGAACACGCCGCGCAGGTCACCCAACTTCCACCCCTTCTGGATCGATAGGGGGTGGTAGTTGTGGCAATCCACACAGGTTTGCTCGCGAAAGACATCGCCCACGGCAACACGGTAGGCACGATGGCCGTCGATGCTCGTCTCTTCGCTAATCACCGCTTCGGGGTTAGCTGACAATAACTCCCAAGCCTTGGAGCCGAAGGCATCAAGTTCGCGGTCGGCGCGGTTGGCGAAGGGAAAGGGGCTGTAAAATTTCAGCGAGATGCCTTCTTTCGACAGGGCCTCGCTGATATCGAGAATGAAAGTCGCAGGCGGTGGAATTTCGTTGATGTTGTCGCTGTGCTCCACCGTCGCGGAAAATTCCGGATGGGCGAGCACTTTACTGACGACGTTGCGGCTGTAGATACCGCGTACGGTTTTGTATTGATGGATGGTTTCAAGGGCGGCGTCACGGGCGGCGGCCTCGACGTTGGTGCGCACCATGGGCGGCACGATCAACAGCACGACGACAAGACTGATCAGCACGACAAGCGGTGTCGGCGCCAACATCTTCCATACAATGCTAAGCCGTGAAAGGCTGGCACCTGACATTCTGTCTAATTCTCCTGGAGCGCCGTATATCTGCGCGTCGGCCCCGGCGATGCGGCCAATTAATGGGCTAACTTAGAGAGATGGACTGAAAATTGATATATAGCCGATGGTTATAGAGTGCGGCACAGCAGCTCAATACTAGAGTTCCGGCCCTTTCGGGGCTTCCAGGCTCTTGGACAATTCACCGGTAATATAGGTGAAGGCATCATCGACCGTATCGACCACATGCAGCAGGTCGACATCCTCGGCATTGATCGTGCCGTACTTCACCAACGCATCCAGGTTCAGCACTTCGTCCCAGAAATCGCGGCCGTAAAGAATGACCGGCATATGCTTCTTGATCTTGCCGGTCTGGATCAAGGTCAGGGTTTCGAACAGTTCGTCCAAGGACCCGAAGCCGCCAGGAAACACGATCAGCGCCTTGGCGAGATACATGAACCACAGCTTGCGCATGAAGAAGTAGTGAAATTCAAAGGCCAGTTCGCGGGTGATATAGGGGTTGGCGTGCTGTTCGTGGGGCAGTGAAATGCCCAACCCGATGTTGATGCCCTTGGCTTCCGATGCCCCCCGGTTGGCGGCCTCCATGATCCCCGGCCCGCCGCCGGAACACACGATGAAACGCTTGTGCTTGTCTTCCAGCCCCTTCGACCATTCGGTCAGGCGCCGCGCCAATTCACGGGCATCCTCGTAATACCGCGACATCTCCAGCGCCATTTCGGCACGGGCAACGTCACCGCCGTGTTCGCGGGCCGCCTGCAGGCGGCGTTCGGCTTCGTCCCGGGGCAGAATACGGGCCGAGCCGAAAAACACCACCGTATCGGCCACGTCGAGGGCGCTGAAACGTGCCGCCGGCTCGACATATTCCGATAGGATGCGCACACTCCGGGCGCTCCGGGAATTCAGGAACCGCTCGTTCTTGTAAGCCTTGGGCGGATGGTAGACCCGATCCGGGTCGTCGCCGGCGCTCATGCCCCGGTCTCCGCCTGCGGCCGGGCCGACGCCCCTCCGGCCAAAGCCAGGGACCACATATCCTGGGCGACCTCGGTATCATCCGGGAACCGGCTTTTCCGCCAAGGCGGCACGCGGCCAAGAAAGCGGGTGCCGACGGCCACCGCACAATCATAATCGGTCAGAGAATCGCCGACGAACAAAACACGATCCGCCTGAACCCCGATCCGCGAAAGCTCGTCTCCGACAATGTCCGGCTTGACACGGGGTGATCCGAACACGGTTGCGAAGTATCCATCAAGACCCCGGCGCTGGGCGATGCGGCGCAGTTCGTCCTGGGGTGTTCCGGACACCACGTAAAGCGGGCAATGTTTGGCCCAGACGTCCAATGCCTCAACCGCGCCCGGCACGGCGTCGCAGGCGACCACGTCGTCCTCGACCATCTCAGAATAGGTCTGCGCGAGATCGGCAAGACCGTCTTCGTCCAAGACGATGCCGAGAAATTCCCGGTGAAAGCGTTCCAGCTTAACCACCCGTGACACCCCTTCGTGGCGGACATGTTCGGCGATCACCTGATCGACCACGTCGGTTCCGAAGCGTTCGTACAGACGACGAAAGGCTTCGATCTTGACCTCGTTGGATTCGACCAGCACCCCGTCGAAATCGAAAAACACCGCATCGATGTCCCGCGGGTCGACACCGGCGGCGGCGGGTGACCCGGCCGTCACTCGGCGGCCTTCCCGGGGGATTGCGTCCAGCGTGCCGTCGCCGCATCATCGGAATCGCGGGCATCGACCCATTGGCCGCCGCCGGGCGTGCCTTCCAGCTTCCAGAACGGCGCCTTGGTCTTGAGGAAATCGATCAGGAAATGGCAGGCCTCGAAAGCCGCCTCGCGGTGGGCCGACGCGGCGGCCACCAAAACGATCTGGTCGCCCGGCTCCAGTCGCCCGTAACGATGGATGATCAGGGTCGCGTCGAGCGGCCAGCGCGCCTGGGCCTCGGCCTCGATGCGCTCCAACTCCTTTTCCGTCATCCCGGGGTAGTGTTCGAGGGTCATGGCGCCGATCGCCTCGCCGCCCGCCATGTCGCGGACTAGGCCGACGAAGGAACACAGACCGCCGATGCCGTGATTGCCGGCGGTCAGCGCCTTCAGTTCAGCGCCCAGGTCAAAATCTTCGGTCTGTACGCGGATCATGGGTTCGCCCTGCCCTGTCAGCCGCCCGTCACCGGCGGAAAGAACGCGACCTCGTCGCCCGCCGTCACGGGATGGTTCAGACTAACATATTCCTGGTTCACGGCGACACGCACGACCTTACGGTCGGCGAAGGCCTCGGCGCGGCCGCCGCCCTGTGCTTCCAGCCAATCGATAAGCTGGGCCACGGTCGCGACCGTGGCCGGCGGCTGGACGTCTTCCTCCCCAACCCCGGCCTTTTCACGCAGCCAAGCGAAATACAGCAGTTTTACAGGCGCGGTCATTCAGCTCACCTCACGGAACGGCAGGAAATCCACGGTCGCACCCTCTTTCAGTTCGGTCAATTCTTCCGGCAGTTCGACCAGGCCGTCGGCATCGACCATGGAGGTCAGGATACCCGCCCCCGACGAATGGCGTTTTTCCGCGACCAGCATCCCGTCGCCGTTTCGCACCAGCTTGGCCCGCGCCCATTCGCGCCGCCCGGTCTTTTTCTTGTAGGGAAAACCTGCCTTGACCGCGAAGCGGGGGGCGTCCGTCTCCGCCGCGCCCGACAGCATCATGATCAGCGGCCGGGCGATCAGCATGAAGGTGACCATGGCCGCGACCGGGTTGCCCGGCAGGCCGACAAAGGCCGTGTCGCCGACCTGCCCCAGGGCCACGGGTCGCCCCGGCTTGATCGCCAGGCGCCAGAAATGGATGCTGCCCCGGCGTTCCACGGCGGCCTTTACGTGGTCTTCCTCTCCGGCCGACACGCCGCCCGAGGTAATCAGCAGATCATGCCCCGCCTCGGCCGCCGTCAGGGCCTTGGCGATTGCGTCTGGATTGTCGGGCAGAATGCCCAAGTCCGTAACGGCACAGCCGAGCCCGTCCAGCAGACTCATGACCGTGTAGCGGTTGGCGTCGAAGATGCAGCCCTCGGGGGCGTCATTGGCCGGGTCGCGGACCTCATCCCCGGTCGAGAACACGGCCGCGCGCAGCTTTTTCCGCACGGTCAGGTTGCCCCGCCCGACCGAGGCCGCCAGGCCGATTTCCTGGGCGCGCAGGCGTTGCCCGGCACGCAGGATCACGTCGCCCTGCTTCACGTCCTCGCCGGCGAACCGCCGGTTCGCCCCCTTCTTCAAACCCTTGGGCAGGACGACGGCATCGTCCACGGCTTCTGCATCTTCCGCCATGAAGACCGTATCCGGCCCGCCGTCGGCACCCGCCGGCATGGGGGCGCCGGTGAAGATTTGATAAGCCTTGCCTCGCTCGGCCGGTCCGCTCAACGGATGGCCGGCGGCGATCCGCCCGGCCACGGGCAGGCGCGTCTCACCGTCGGGGTTCAAATCCGCATGATAGACCGCATAGCCATCGACGGCCGAATTGTCATGTGGCGGCACGTTGCGGGGGGCGACCACATCCTCGGCCAGGATACGGCCCAGGGCCTGACGCAGCGGCACCTCTTCCGTACCGACGACGCAGGCAATGCGCCCGGCCAGGATCGCGAGCGCGTCATCGACGGGCATCAGGCCGCCGTCGAAGGCGAAGCAGTCGTCCTTAAGCTGCGCCATGGCTTACCTTGCCCGGCTGCCCCTGGGCGGCCGGGGCCGTCAGGCCGCAGTGGGTGATGATGAAATCGGCGATTGCGCTAACGTCGTTGATGTCGAGGACCGGGCAGGTCACGCCCGCGACCGCCCCGTCCGAGGCCACGGCGACGATAGTGTCGTCATCGGCGGCGATCAGCTCCTTCCCCACTTCGGCGCGGAACACTTCCATCTTGTCGTGGCGGTGGCGCTTGAAGCCCTCGATCAGGACCAGATCGACCGGTGCCATGCGCCGGATCAGGCTGTCCATGTCGGGCTCACCCTCGTCGCGTAGTTCCCGTTGAAGGACCCATCGCTTGCCCGAGGTCAGCATGACTTCCGTGGCCCCCGCCGCGCGGTGCTCGTAGGAATCCTTGCCCTTCTGATCGATGTCGAAATTGTGGTGGGTGTGCTTCATGGTCGAAACCGTGAGCCCCCGCGACGTCAGTTCCGGGATCAGACGCACCAGCAGGGTCGTTTTACCACTGCCGCTCCATCCGACCAGGCCGAATACCTTCATGCCGCCATTTCCCCTTGGATGTTTCCTGCCTGCCGGGCCGAGCGCCACCGGAAGGCCGTTGATATTGGTTAGAATGACACAAAATTCAACGGTTTTCAGCGCCTTGCGTGCCGCCCGGCGCGGCTGGCGGGGTGCTATCGGCGCGGCGGATATGGCGCAGTCCCGCGATCAGATAGTCAAACCCGGTCACCAGTGTCAAAAGAGCTGCGATCCACAGGCCGTAAACGCCCACCTCGGTCGTCGAAAGCGGCCCGAAATCGGGGCCCGCCGGGCCGACGATGAGGAACCCCAGGGCCAGGATCTGTACCGTGGTTTTCCATTTCGCCAAGGTTGAGACAGGCAGGCCGACCCGGGCCGAGGCCAGAAATTCGCGCAGGCCCGAAACCAGGATTTCACGGCACAGGATGACCGCCGCCGGCAGGATATGGATGCCGTTGAAGCGATCGACCCCGACCAGGGCCAGCAGCAGCGCAGAAATCAGCAGCTTATCGGCGATGGGATCGAGAAACCGGCCCAGGGACGACTGCAAATCCCAGGCACGGGCCAGATAGCCGTCGAAGAAATCGGTGATGGAGGCATAGCAATAGACGGCAAAGGCCAGCCAATTGCCCAAGGGGGCCTCGATAAACAGCATCAGACAAACCACCACCGGAATGGCGGCGATGCGTGACAAGGTCAACAGGTTGGGTAATTGGGTCAGCAAGAACGTCTCCATCGCGAGGCGCTGAATTCCATGCGGCGCCACCGCCCCCGCACCGATCATCCCACCCCAATGCGGGCGACAACCAGCGGAGCGCATTCAACCACATCAGTCGTCGGGATGAAACCAGTCATAGATTTTACGCGCCATCGACTTGGAAATGCCGTCGACGGCGGCGATATCCTCGGGCCGCGCCTCCTCCACCGCCTTGGCATGGCCGAAATGATGCAACAGGGCGCGTTTGCGCTGGGCACCGATGCCAGGCACATCATCCAGGCGTGAGGTGTGGATCGCCTTGGCCCGGCGGCCACGATGGGCACCGATGGCGAAGCGGTGGGCCTCGTCACGCAGGCGCTGCAGGAAATACAGCACCGGATCCTGGGGTTTCAGCAGCAGTTCGCGCCCGTCGGGCATGAAGATGTGTTCACGCCCGGCATTACGGTCCGGCCCCTTGGCAATGGCCGCCAGGGCGACGTCTTCGATCCCCAGATCCTGGAAAACCTCCATGGCGATGCCAAGCTGCCCCTTGCCGCCGTCGATCAGGATCAGGTCGGGCCATTGGCCCTCTGCGCGCTCGGGGTCTTCCTTGAGCGCCCGGGAAAACCGCCGGGTCAGGACTTCCCGCATCATCGCGTAATCGTCGCCGGGGGCGAAGCCTTCGCCCGTCTTGCCGTCGGCGTCCGGTACATTGGCCGCCCCCTTGATGTTGAACTTGCGATAGGCGCCCTTTTCGAACCCGTCCGGGCCGGCCACGATCATGCCGCCCACGGCCTTGGTGCCGCCGACGTGGCTGTTGTCATAAACTTCGATGCGAGCAGGCGCGGCCTCCAGCCCCAGAACATCGGCCAGCCCGTCCAACAATTTGCGCTGCGTGGCGCTTTCCGACTGGCGGCGCGATAATGCCTCTTTCGCGTTGTTCTGCGCATGGTCGACCACCTTGCGCTTGTCACCCCGGGTCGGGACCGTGATCTGCACCCGCCGCTCGGCACGCACGGAAAGCGCATCTTCGACCAGGGCCCGATTGGGCAGGGCATGGCTGAGGATCACCGTCTTGGGCGGCTGTGCGCGGGCATAGAACTGGCCCAGGAAGGCTTCCAGCACGTCGCCCATGTCGTCGTCGGGGCCGTGGCTGGGGAAATAGGCACGATTGCCGAAATTGGCACCCGTGCGGAAGAAGAACACCTGCACGCAGGTCTGCCCGCTCTGACGATGGGCGGCGATCACGTCAGCATCGCCGACGGTGCGGAGATTGATATCCTGATGGGCCTGAATGCGGGTCATGGCCTGGATGCGGTCGCGGTACTGGGCCGCCAATTCGAACTCCAGCGCGTCAGATGCCGCCTGCATGCGCTTGGACAGGTTGGCCTGCACGGCCCTGGAGCCGCCGGTCAGGAAATCCCGCGCCTGGCCGACAAGATCGGCGTAATCGTCCTTGGAGATGCGCCCGACGCAGGGCGCCGAACAGCGCTTGATCTGATACAGCAGGCAGGGCCTGGTACGTCCGGAAAAGACGTTGTCCGAACACGAGCGCAGAAGAAACGCCCGCTGCAGCACGTTGAGCGCGTCATTGACTGCCCAAACGGAAGCGAACGGCCCGAAGTAGTCGCCCGGCCGCGATTTCGCCCCCCGGTATTTCACCACCTGGGGATAGTCGTGGTCGCCGGTGACCAGGATGTAGGGGAAGGATTTGTCGTCGCGCAAAAGGATGTTGTAGCGCGGCGCATAACGCTTGATCAGGTTGGATTCAAGCAGCAGGGCCTCCGCCTCGGTCGCCGTGGTCACGAACTCCATGTCCGTGGTCAGCGCGATCATGCGGCGGATGCGGGTGGGTTGGCGGTCCGGCGCCGTATAGGCTGCGACCCGCTTTTTCAAATCCTTCGCCTTGCCGACATAGAGCACGGCGCCGTCGCCAGCGATCATGCGGTAGACCCCGGGCGTGTTGGGCAGGGTCTTCAGATGGCGGGCGATGACCTCCGCCCCCCGGGTGATCGAAGCCGCCGGCATGTCCGTGTCCGCCGTGCCGTCGTCGTGATTTTGTTTGCCCACCGTCACCGATGATCCTCGTTTGAACCGCCCTTCAGGCGAGAAACCTGAAGTGAATCAATACTATGTCGAAAGATATATCCGACCGATCAATTTCGCGACGGACAACTATCCACGACTCTTGTGGATAAACCTGTTGAAAAACCCGCCTGCACAGGCCCGGAGCCAGAAAATCCCGGGATTCCTCCGCTTTGCCTAATATTTGGGCATGACAATAAGTTATTGAAATAAAACAGAAAATTCCGTCCCGATGAGGGCGCCAGAGGTATTGAAAATTTCCGGAAACAGGCTGGACACAAATATGAAACGATGGGAGAGCCTGTGCACAACTCCCATGGGAGTCTGTCACAAAGCCGCGATTTCAAGCACTTAGAGGAAGGCTTTCAGATAGCTGTCAGGCCCGGGAGTTGAAGCGCTCGATCTCGACGCCGACGCTCTCCGCGTTTTCGAAAATGTCCAGTTTCTCGACACGCACCCGGGCCGAACGGACGCGGGGGTCTTCCAGGCACATGGCCGCGATGTCTTCGGCCAGGGTTTCGACCAAATTGACATGACCACGCCCGACGATACCCTTGATCCCATCAGTGATTTCTTCGTAGCAGACCACCTGGTTGATCTCGTCGGCGGGCGGTTGTTCCGTCTCACGCACGGCCAGGTCGACGTTCAGGCGGATACGCTGGGTCCCCGTCTTCTCGAAGGAATGGATGCCGACGTTGGCCATCAGCACCAAATTGCGCACGAAGACATGGCGGGTCAGCGACCGCGCGTCCGCGATCTTGGCCGTGTCCGAAACCTTGTATTGGTCGACGGTCATCCGTTCCCCGGTTGGTTTGGCCGGCCCGCCCTATTCGGGCGCGGGCGCATTGTCCCAGGCGGCCCCCATGTGCTGACCGCTGTCCAGGGCGATGATTTGGCCTGTAAAGGCCGGCGCGTCAAGGATGAAGCGTAGGGCGCGGCAAATATCCCGCAGATCGACCGGTCGCCCAAGCGGGGTCGCCTGCCATTGCGCGGCGAACTGATCGTCGGTCTGGCGGGGGCTCGGCAGGGTCGGGCCGGGGCCGATGGCGTTGACTCGGATCTGCGGGGAAAGGGCCCGCGCCAGCATCTGGGTCAGGCCCCACAGCCCGTATTTCGATAACGTATAGGACGTGAAATCACCGCGCAGGTTCATGACCCGCTGATCGACGATGTTAACCACGTTACCCACAACCCCGTCCGGCAGGCGCCGGGCGAAGGCCTGGGTCAGCACGAAGGGGGCGCGCAGGTTGATCTCCATATGGGCGTCCCAGCTTTCCCGGGTCACCGTGTCCGGCATATCCAGTTCGAACAGCGACGCATTGTTGACCAGCAGGGTCACCGGGCCCAGGGCGGCGATGGCGGCGGGGATCAGGTTTTCCGTGGCATCCTCGTCCGCAAGGTCGGCTTGGACCGCCGCCGCAAGCCCGCCCTTGGCCGTGATCTCGGCGACAAGGGCCTCTGCCGCGGTGCGCGAGCCGTTGTAATGCACGGCAACGCGCCAGCCGGCATCCGCCAAATCCAGCGCCATTGCGCGGCCGATGCGGTGCGCCGCCCCGGTGATCAGGGCGGTTTCTGGAAGGGCGGCGGGATCGTTCTCGGTCATCACCGCCTCAGAATAGCATGCCGGCGCCGGTTGTCGGCAGGCCCACGACCTGGGCCGCCAGGTAGCCGCCATAGAGCACGAGAAGCGCCACGCCACCCGTCCGAGACACCCCGGTCCAGCCGATCATCGCCGGCACGATCAGGACCGCTGCCCCCAGCATGACCCACAAATCAAACGCAAGCATCGACGACGGCACCGGCAGGGGGGCGGCCATGGAGACGACGCCCGCGATGCCCAGCATGTTGAACATGTTGGATCCGACGACGTTGCCGATGGCCACATCGGCATGGCCGCGCCGGGCCGCGACCGCCGATGCCGCCAGTTCCGGCAGAGAGGTGCCGATGGCAATCAGGGTCAGGCCGATGACCTCTTCACCCAGGCCAAAGGAGCGCGCGATCGCAACCCCGCCGCCGACCATCAGGTCGGCACCGACGGCGATCCCGGCCAGACCACCCAGGGTCGCTGCCCAGGCGATCCAGGATTTGCGGGGCACGGCGCCGATCTCCTCGACCTCGCCGACGCGCTCGGCCGATGCCTTGGGGTTATTGATGTCGCGCCAATAGGCGCTGCCCATGAAGCCCAGGAAGATGATCAGCAGCAGCCCCCCCTGGGCCACATCCAGCGTATCGCCCCAGCACAGCATGACGAACAGCGCCGTGCACAGAACCAGCAACGCACCGTCACGGTAAAGCCGATCACCGCGCCGCGCCATGGGGGAAATCACCGCCGCCGCGCCAACGATCAGAAGCGTGTTGGCGATGTTGGAGCCGACGATGTTGCCCGTGGCGATCCCCGCATTTCCGGTCAGCGCCGCATCCAGCGAGACCACTAATTCCGGCGCCGAGGTTCCCAGCGCCACCACGGTCATCCCGATCAGAAGCGGCGACAGGCCGAACAGGCGGGCCAAGCCGACGGCTCCCCGGATCATGACCTCGGCCGCAACCATCAAAATGATGAGTCCGCCCAGCAGTTCCACGTACATCATCGGCTATTGGGTCCAACGTCACCGTCGAGATGCCCGAAGGCGTCCAACAGATCGTGGTAGAGACTACGCTTGAACGGCACCACCAGGGCCGGCAGGTCGGACATCGGCGCCCAGCGCCACTGGGAAAATTCCGGCTTGTGGTGAGTATTCAGGTCGAAATCTCCATCCTCCCCTAAAAACCGCAGCGCATACCATTTCTGACGTTGACCGCGGAACCGACCCTTCCAGACCCGGTCGCGGACGTCTAAGGGCAGGTCGTAGGTCAGCCAGTCCGGCGTTTCGGCGATGATCTCCGCCTTGGCCGTGCCGGTTTCCTCTTCCAGTTCGCGGAACACGGCATCGCGCGGGTCCTCGCCCTCGTCCAGGCCTCCTTGGGGCAGTTGCCAGGGATAATCCATCTGCTGACCGGTGCGGCGGATGCGCTCGCCGAGCCAGACACGGCTGGCGCCGTTCAGCAACAGGACACCGACACCAAGCCGATACGGGCGCGGGTCGTCATTAGGATCGGTCATGGGATATCGTCACCGGTTGAATAGGGGGCCCCAGGGGTTTCAGGCTATTGGATGATCTGACGGTCGGCGACGGCGCTGACGGGCACCAGGCGCAACTTCGTCGGTGATTGGGCCGCCAGCCAGTTCTTCAGTTCGCGGATCGTATGGGGATAGGGGTCGCCCATCCCCACTGCGACGGACTGGCTGCGCGCCAGGGCGCCCAGGCGCAACAGCTTGGATGCGATCTCACCCTCGGTCGGTGTTCGGTCCAGGTGAATATTGACCACTGCCTTTGGCAGGGCCATTTCGGCGGCGATCCGCGTCATCGCGCCGCTGCCGCTTTCACCGGAATCAACGAACATCAGACCTCGCCCCTTGATCTCCTCGAACACAGGCTTGAGCTGCCCCTCGGCGACGCCGAACTTGGACCCGAAGCGCGCCAAAAAGCCGACGTATCCGGGCACCATCCCCATCAGTGTCCTGAGCGTGCGCATGTTCTCCTCGACCTGCTTGGTCGTGTTCAGTGCAAGCGGACCGGCGTCCTCGAATGGGAAATTAGCGCTTTCCATGGGCAGGCCCATGAACACTTCGTGCCCGGCCAACCGCGCACGGATCACCCAATCACCGGGGTCGCGCGCATAGGGAGAGATCACCATGCTGACCTCGGGCGGCAGCGACTTGATGGCTGTGATCGAAGCCGACCGCGACAGGCCGATGCCGCGGATCAGGATCGCGACCTGGGGGATGCTGGCGTCCGCATCGGCGACTGGCCGCGCGTAGGCGTCCATGGGGCGGGTGCCGTTGCGCGCGACAATGGGCATGTCGCGGCCATCGGGCCCTTTTTCCACCAGGGCCAGGTCCGGCACCCGGGCCAGGGCCTCGACGCCCTCGATCCAGGCGATACCTTTGTAGGCCTCGGCGGTGGTAAAGGGTATGACGCGCCCATGATCCGGGTCCTGGCTGATGCCGCCGGGCGCGGTGGCGACGGCCAACCCGCCCGTCCCTTCGTTCTGCAGGGCGATCTGCGATGCGGTAATGCCGCCGACCACCCGATCAGCCATCGGCGTCGTACCCGGCGCGGCGGCACTAGTGGCAGCAGGGGTGCCCTCGCCTGCAGGAGGGGGGGCACCGGTTTCGGAGGGGGGCGTCAGGCCGCCGCCCGGCACCTGGGCGGTCGGAATGGCGACGGAGCCATCGGGACGCCGTTGCTCGGCGACAGGTTCCGGTTCGGAAGACCCCAGCAGGAACCAGGCAGCGCCGCCGAAAATGGAGGTCAGAAGAAGGCCGCCGGCGAGGGCCGAGATAATGAGAATCTTGCGCTGAGGGTCCATGCGCTCCCACGCACTTCCCTCTTCCTCATCATCGTCGTCGTCATCGTCGTAGGCGTCGTCGTCTTCCTCGTCCTCGCCTTCGTCGAGATCGAATTCCTCTTCGTCGTCCTCATCATCGTCGCCACGCTTTTTGCGTTTCAGCGACGGCATCTTGATCGACGGTAGTTTGATCGACGGCAATTTCAACGGATCACCCGTTCACTCAAGGCCGGCTTGCGCCACGGAATGCCCCCCATGGATCAGACCGGCAGACGCGGTCGGCCGCCATGATAGGCATGGCTTGGCCGACGCTTTTAAGTCCACCCCAATAAATCCAGGGTACTCAATTGGTTGACGAGGTCAACGCACCGGAGAACAGGGCCACGCCGCGCAACAGGTCGATCGCCCGCAAAAGCTGATAATCAACCGGCTCGGCCTTCTTTTCGCCCTCTTTTTCCGCCGTTTTCCCGCCTTCCGGCTTGGCGTCCGACTTCGCCTCGGGAACCGCGTCCTTGGCATCCTTTTCATGCTCGCCGTTGTCGAGGGCGCCGCGCAGGTTCTCCTCGCGGCGGCCGGGGCGGCTTTCGATCTCTTCGATTCGCGACGGCTTGACCTCGATATCCGGGTGGATGCCCTTGGCCTGGATGCTGTCGCCCGACGGCGTGTAGTAACGCGCCGTGGTCAGCCGCATGGCCCGATGGCCCTGCAACGGCACGATGGTCTGCACCGATCCCTTGCCGAACGAGCGCGTGCCCATAAGCACGGCGCGGCGGTGATCCTGCAGCGCGCCGGCGACGATCTCCGAGGCCGATGCCGATCCGCCGTTGATCAGCACGACAACCGGCTTGCCTTCCGTCAGGTCACCCTTGGTCGCGTTGAAACGTTGCGTATCGTTAGGATCGCGCGACCGGGTCGAGACGATCTCGCCCTTGTCCAAGAACGTATCGGACACGGCAATCGCCTGATCCAACAACCCGCCCGGGTTGTTGCGCAGGTCGAGGACGTATCCCTTCAACTTGTCGCCGGCGTCCTTCTTGATCTTCTCGATGGCCTTGTCCAGGCCCTGCTTGGTCTGTTCGCTGAACGAGGTGATGCGGATGTAGCCGATGTCGTCGCCTTCCATCTGCGAGCGCACGGAAGTGATCTTGATGATCGCCCGGGTCAGCGTGACGTCGAAGGGTTCCTGGCCAGCGCGGAAGATGGTCAGCTTGATGTCGCTGCCGACCTTGCCGCGCATCTTTTCAACCGCCTGCGACAGGGTCAGGCCCTGGATCGATTCACTATCGAGATGGGTGATCAGGTCACCCGGCTTGACCCCGGCGCGGGCCGCCGGCGTATCGTCGATGGGCGAAATCACCTTCACCACGCCGTTCTCCATGGTCACCTGGATACCCAGGCCGCCGAACTGGCCACGCGTGTTGACCTGCATTTCCTTGAAGGTGCGGGCGTTCATGTAGCTGGAATGGGGGTCCAGGGACTGCAGCATGCCGGTGATCGCCGCCTCGATCATCTGCTCGTCCGTGGGCTGATCCACGTATTGCGAGCGGATGCGTTCGAACACGTCGCCGAACAGGTTGAGCAGGCGGTAGGTCTCTTCCGAGTTCTTGACGCCCGCCGCCGGGGCTGCCGCCGGCTCCTGTGCTACCGCCGGATGGCCGAGAAACGCCAATCCGCCCAGCACCGCCGCACCGGCCAAAGCCCGCATGCCCGCAACCTTCATCATTCTATGTGTCATCCGCTTACCTTGTCATTGCGTGACGCCAACCACGGCAAGGGATTGATCGGTTGTCCCTTGCGGCGCAGTTCAACGTAGAGAACGGGCCGGTCGCCCCCCTCGGACCCCATCAGGCCCACGGGCTCACCGGTGGAAACATGCTGGCCCACGGCCATGTCGATGCGGGCCATCCCGGCCAGCAGGGTATGATATCCGTCGCCGTGATCGATAATCAATAATTGCCCATAACCTCTGAATTTTCCCGCGAACGCGATTTTCCCGTCATAGGTGGCGATCACCTGGGCGCCGGCGCGGGCCGCGATGTCGATGCCCTTGCGCGAAAGCCCCGTCGGCAGGTTCTCGCCGTAACGGCCGATCAGGTCGCCGATCACGGGCAACGGCAACCGGCCACGACGACTTGTGATCGATGCAGATGGCGAAACTGTGGCGGCAACACGGGCTTGGCGCTGGGCTTCGGCACGCACGCGGGCGGCCTGTTCCTTGGCGGTCGCCTCGCTTTTGGCTGCCTCTTCGGCGCGGGCGGCCTGGCGCTCGTCGGCGGCGCGCTGTTCCTCGAGCCGGGACATCAGGTCCTTCAGGTTCTCCGCCTTGGCGGCCAGGCGGGCGACGCGCTCGGCGGCCCGGCGTTCCTCGGCCAGGGTCTTGTCCAGCAGGCGCCGCCGGTCGGCCATCAACTGGCGGATCTCGGCGCGTTGGCGGTCCAGGTCCTGGGCCGCCGAATTCAGGTTCAGGCGCTCATCCGCGGTTTTTTCCCGGGTATCAGCCAGGGATTGCAGATCCAGGCGGATGCGCGTCGCGCGGCGATCGATTTCCGGCACCACGGCGCGCAGCAGAATGGCGCTGCGGACCAGGTCGTCGGGGCTGGACGGCATGGCCAGCAAGGCCTCGGGCGGGAATTGGACCATCTTCTGCAAGGCTACCAGAACGCCGGCCAGCTGTGAGCGGTTGGCGCTCAACTGGGCCAGCTTTTCCTTTTCCTGGCGCACCAGGTCGGCGATCTTGGCCTCCAGGGTAATGACACGCAGTTCCCGGTCCTGCACGACCTTGGCGGCCGAGACCAAACGATGCTGCAGATTTTTGAGGTCGGCCTCCAGCGCCTGGGCGGCCCCCTTCAGGCGTTCACTTTCCGCCCGGCCCTTCTTGATTTCCTGCTGGACCTTGTCGAGGGATCCGGCCGCAGGCTTGTCGTCGGCCAGAACGGCGGGAGCCGACATCTGGGCAGCCAAGGCCGCCGTCAGCACTATTCCAAAGGATGACCGGCGGCGCCGGGCCAAGGGGCCCGCCTACTCCGCCGCCGCGCGGGCCGCGGCCGCGCTGCCGTCGATCAGCGACCGGCCAGACATTTCCGCCGGCTGTTCCAGACCCATGAGTTGCAGCAGCGTCGGCGCCACATCGGCCAGCCGTCCGTCATGCAGACCGTTGACCCAGTCGGGCGCGTTGACCAGCAACGCTGGCACCAAATTCAGGGTATGGGCCGTGTGGGGGCCGCGGTTCTTGGGATCGGCCATTTGCTCGCAATTGCCGTGGTCGGCGGTGACCAGCATGACGCCGCCGGCATCGATTACGGCCTTTTCCAGGCGGGTCAGCGCGGCGTCGATGGTTTCCGCCGCCTTCATGGCGGCCTCGAGGATACCCGTATGGCCGACCATGTCGCCGTTGGCGAAGTTGACCACGATCAGATCGAACCTGCCCTCGCCGATCACCCGGACCAGTTCGTCCGTCACCTTGGGCGCCGACATTTCGGGCTGCAGGTCATAGGTCGCGACCTTGGGCGACGGCACCAGGATGCGCTCCTCGCCGTCGAACACGTCCTCACGCCCGCCGTTCAGGAAGAAGGTCACATGGGCGTATTTTTCCGTCTCGGCGATGCGCAATTGAGACTTCCCGGCCTTGGATACGACCTCGCCCAGAATGCCCGAGAGGGTTTCCGAGGGAAACATGGCCGCAAGGAAGCTATTGAGATCACTGGAATATTCCACCATGCCCAGGCGCGCCGCGAAATCCACGGTCTTGGCCCGCGTGAATCCGTCGAAGCCGGGATCGACCAGGGCCGACAGAATCTCCCGTGCCCGGTCGGCGCGGAAATTGGCGCAGAGCAGACCGTCACCGTCGGACATCCCCGCATAATCGCCGATCACGCAGGGTTCCATGAATTCATCGGTCTTGCCGACGTTATAGGCTTCCTCGATCGCGCGCACGGGGTCATCCACCGTATCCACGCCTTCGGCACGGACCATCACGTCATAGGCCTTGGATACGCGGTCCCAGCGCTTGTCCCGGTCCATGGCGAAGTAGCGCCCGGTCACCGTGCCGACGGTCACGCCGTCGCAGGTATCAAGATCGGTCAGGAAGCGGCCCATATAACCCTTGGCCCCCTTGGGTTGGGTGTCTCGGCCGTCAAGGAAGGCATGGACGACGACGGGCACACCCGCCTTGGCCACGGCCTTGGCCAGGGCGACCATGTGATCTTGATGGCTATGCACGCCGCCGGGGCTGAGCAGACCCATCAAATGGCAGGCGCCGCCGGATTTCTTGAGGTTGTCGATAAAGGCGGTCAGCGCCGGATTCTTGGCCAGCGAGCCGTCGGCCACCGCCGCGTCGATGCGCGGCAGGTCCTGCATGACAACGCGCCCGGCGCCCAGGTTCATGTGCCCGACCTCGGAATTGCCCATCTGGCCCTGAGGCAGGCCGACTTCCTGGGCCGAGGCATCCAGGCGTGCGCGCGGACACGCGGCGACAAGCCGGTCCCAGGTCGGCGTCTTGGCCAGGGAAATGGCGTTGTCGGGGGCCGCTTCGCGGTCGCCCCATCCGTCCAGAATGCACAGGACGACGGGTCGGGGGTATTTGGTCGCTTCGGACATGGCGCTCTTCTTAACGATAAACAGGCATTGGGGTGCTGAAATGGGGTGTTCTCGGTCTGCCGTCAACGGCGCCGATCCTCAGGCCGTCTTTTACCAGAGGATCGCGCCGGATGGTAGCCTTGGCGCGCGGCCCGCCCCACGGGGGAACCGGCCCTCAGACCCGGTGATAAGGATGACCGGTGAGGATCGCATGGCCGCGGTAAAGCTGTTCGGCCAGCAAGGCCGGGACCAGTTGGTGCGGCCAGGTCTGCTTGCCAAGCGACATCACGAAATCGGCCCGTTTGCGCAGATCAGCGGCCAGGCCGTCGGCCCCGCCGATCAGGAACACCAGATCGCGCACGCTGTCGTCGCGCCAGGCACCTAGGCGTTCGGCGAATTTCGGGCTGCTGTCCGAGGTCCCGCGTTCGTCCAGCGCCACCAAGGTGGCGCCGTCGGGGCAGGCCGCCAGCAGCAGTTCCGCCTCCCGCGCCTTCAAGGCGTCGCCGGAAAGCGGCTTTTTCTCCTCAACCAGCTTGAGGTCCAGCGGCCAGGGCAGGCGCGCCTTGTACTGGTCGAACAGATCCTGTTCGGGGCCTTTCTTGCGGCGGCCCACGGCGATGATGGTGATGCGCATGGCGAGAGATTAGCGTGATTTGACGGCAGAGCGAACAAGGCCGTCTGATACAGCCCGCTTTCCTGTGACGAAAGCGGGGCTGCCGTCGGATATACGTCGTTCCCTAAGCCCCGCCGGCGTTATGCCGGGGAACCGGGTCTTGGCGGCTGACCTTACATCAGGACATCAGGCCGGCGCGGCGCTGGCTTCCTGGACCGGAGCGCCGGACCACAGCTTTTCCAGGCCGTAGAACTGCCGCACTTCGGGGCGGAACAGGTGCACGATGACATCACCGGCGTCGATCAGGACCCAGTCGCACTGCGTCAGGCCCTCGACATTGATGCCCTTCAACCCGTTCTGTTTGAGTTTTTCCCGAAGATGGTCGGCCATGGCGCCCACCTGGCGCTCGGATGTGCCGCTGGCAATGACCATGTGGTCCGCGATATCGGTCTTGCCGTGAAGGTCGATGACGGAAAGGTCCAGTGCCTTGTCGTCATCTAGGGATGCAGTCACCAGCTTCAAGACGTCATCGCCGGTGAGGGGCATCGGTTTCGCTTTTGGTATGGCCTTTTTCCTTTTCGTTCGTTGCACGAACCGTCGGCAACCTTGCCGGCGGTCTTGTTAACCGCCTGGACGCCGGAACAGGCCCCGCGCCCGGAGCGCCGTGGCCGAGGTCGCGTTCAAGGGCGTATGAAGGAAGACCCACGCCGGAGGACGCATGTCGGCCAGCCGACCCGCCCGGGATTCCTTGATCCGTTCCCGGTGGAACCGGCGCGCTGCCCTGCCCGACAACGCCCCTAAAGAATAGGTAGGACGGTCGAAAACCGCAACGGGCACGGTTTGAAAGATTCGTGTCCAGTGATTCCAGCGGGAAATCTGCGCCAGGTTGTCGGCCCCCATAAGCCAGACAAACCGGTGATTTGAGAAACGCCTGACCAATCTGGCCAGGGTTTCCGCCGTATAGGTGGTGCCCAGGCCCTTTTCCACGTCGGTGACCCGGATGCGGGGATGATCGGCGACTTTTTGCGCACTTTCGATTCGCGCCTCGAAGGGCGCCATGCCCGCCTGGGGCTTCAACGGGTTCTGCGGCGATACCAGCCACCACACCTCGTCCAGCCGCAAACGCTTCAGCGCCTGCAGGCTGATGTGCCGGTGGCCCTGGTGGGCGGGGTTGAAGGATCCGCCCAGAATACCGATGCGCCGAAAATGCCGTTTCAAGGGGGGCCCGCCTGAGGGTCAGGGGTGATGAGGATGCCCGAAGGCGCTACGGCCGGACCTGGCCGGCGCCGCGGACGACGTATTTGAAGCTGGTCAACTGTTCGACACCGACCGGCCCGCGGGCATGCAGCTTGCCGGTGGAAATACCTATCTCCGCCCCCATGCCGAATTCGCCGCCGTCGGCGAACTGAGTCGAGGCATTGACCAGAACGATGGCGCTGTCGACCTCGTTGATGAATTTTTCCGCCGCCGCAGCGTCGCCGGTGATGATCGCGTCCGTATGGTCGGAGCCGTGGGTCCCGATGAAGCGGATGGCATCGTCGATGTCGTCGACCAGTTTCACCGCGACGATGCTGTCCAAGTATTCCGTATCCCAGTCTTCATCCGTCGCCGGCACCACGCGGGCGTCCATCTTCTGCACGTCGGCGTCGCCGCGCACTTCACAGCCGGCCTGAACCAAGCCGTCGAGAATGCCGGGCAGCAGGGCAGCCGCCGCGTCACGGTCGACCAGGATGTTTTCCGTCGCCCCGCAGATGCCCGTGCGGCGCATCTTGGCGTTGACCACCACGTCGCGGGCCATGGCCGGGTCGGCGGCCTTGTTGACGTAGGAATGGCAGAGCCCTTCCAGATGCTGGAACAGGGGCACCTTGCTTTCCTGGATGACCCGTTCGATCAGGGACTTGCCGCCGCGCGGCACGATGACGTCGATATAGTCGGTCATCCGCAGCATTTCGCCGACGGCGGCGCGGTCGCGGGTCGGCACGGTCTGGATCGCGTCCTCGGGCAGGTCTGCCGCCTTCAGGCCTTCGCGCAGGCTCTCCAGGATCGCCGAGGATGAATGAAAGCTTTCCGAGCCGCCGCGCAGGATCGAGGCATTGCCGGCCTTCAGGCACAGCCCGCCCGCGTCCGCCGTCACGTTGGGCCGGGATTCGTAGATCACGCCGATGACACCCAGCGGCACACGCCTGCGTTCGATATGCAGACCGTTGGGCCTGTCCCATTCGGCGAGCGTCGTACCCACGGGATCGTCGAGTTTGGCGATGTCTTCCAAGCCCTTGGCCATGGCCTCGACCCGGTCCTCGTTCAACAGCAGACGGTCGAGCAGGGCCTTGGTCAGCCCCTTCGCCTCGCCGCCCGCCATGTCCTTGGCGTTTTCCGAAAGGATGTGGTTCTGGCGCCGGCGCAGGCTGGCGGCGGCTTCGGTCAAGGCCTTGTCCTTGGCGGCGCGCGGCGCCACGGCCAGCTTCGCTTGGGCGGCGCGGGCGCGGCGGCCGATCTCGGCCATCATCCGGGGAATATCGTCGGTTTCGTTCGTCATCGTCCTCTCCTCACCAGCAGCGATATGGGGGCTGGCGGGTATCAGTCCAACACCAGATCGTCACGGTGGATCATCTCGTCACGACCACGATAGCCCAGGATGGCCTCGATTTCCTTCGATTTTGCGCCCGCGATGCGGCGCGCGTCGGGGGCCGAATAGGCGACCAGCCCAAGGCCCAGATGGTCGCCCGCCTGATTTTTCACGGCCACCGCATCGCCGCGCTTGAACCGGCCTTCGACCTTCACCACGCCGGCGGGCAGCAAGCTCTTGCCTCGGGTCAGGGCGCGGCTTGCCCCGGCATCGACCACCAGGGCGCCAGCGGGCTTCAGCGAGCCGGAAATCCATTGCTTGCGCGCCGTCAACGGCGTGGCGTCAGGCAGGAACCAGGTTACCCGGCCGCCCGCTTCCATGCGGGCAAGCGGATGATCTTCCATGCCATTGGCGATCACCATGCGGCAGCCGGCGGCCATGGCCATGCGCGCGGCGACCAGCTTGGTCACCATGCCGCCCGACCCGTCGTCGGTCTTATTGATGCCGGCCATGGCCTCGATCTCGGGCGTGATACCTTTGGTTACCAAGGGGACATGGATGGCGTCGGGATTCTGGGTCGGATCACTTTCATAAAGCCCGTCCGACGACGACAGCAGCACCAGGATATCGGCGGACACCATGGCGGCCACGCGCGCGGCCAGGCGGTCGTTGTCGCCGAAGCGGATTTCGTCCGTCGCCACGGTATCGTTCTCGTTGATCAGGGGCACGGCGCCCAGGCGGATGATCTGGTCGATGGTGTTGCGCGCGTTCAGATACCGGCGGCGGTTCTCGCTATCGTCCAGGGTCAGCAACACCTGCGCCACCGTCACGCCGTAGTCACCCAGGACCTCTTGATAGGCATGGGCCAGACGGACCATGCCGGCGGCGGCGGCGGCCTGGCTTTCTTCCAGCTTCAGTTTGCCGCGCACGGGCAGGCCCAAGTGGCGGCGGCCGACGGCGATGGCACCGGAGGATACGATCAGGACCTCGTGCCCGCGCTCGCGCAGGGTCATCATGTCCGCAGCCAGGGTTTCCAGCCAGCCGCGCTTGACGGTGCCGCGTTCCTTGTCAACCAGCAGGGCCGAGCCGATCTTGATGATGATCCGCTTGCCGTCGGTCAGGGCGGGAGTCCCGGTCATGGCCGCCAGGCCTCCTCCTCCGCCGGGCCCGCTTCGGCGGCTTTCTCGGCATCCTGTGCGCCGCCGATCTCGGCGACCAAGGCGCGTAGCACCTCAGGCACACCCTTGCCGGACACGCCGGATACCAACATCACGTCGGCCATCTTGCACCTGGCCGCCCGGGCCAGCTTTTTGCGCTGTTCCTTGATCTCGTCGTCGGTCAGGGCGTCACATTTGTTAAGGGCCACGATTTCGGTCTTGTCGGCCAGGCCGCCGCCGTAGGCCTTCATTTCGTGGCGCACCTGCCTGTAGGCCCCCGCGACGTCTTCCTGGGTGCCGTCGACCAGATGCAGCAGCACGCGGCAGCGTTCGACATGGCCGAGGAAGCGCGTGCCCAGACCCGCCCCCTCGCTCGCACCTTCGATCAGGCCGGGGATGTCGGCCAGCACGAAGGACCATTGGTCGACCATGACCACGCCCAGGTTGGGGTGCAGGGTGGTGAAAGGATAATCGGCGATCTTCGGCTTGGCCCGCGACGATGCCGCCAGGAAGGTCGACTTGCCCGCGTTGGGCAGGCCGACCAGGCCGGCGTCGGCGATCAGCTTCAGGCGCAGCCAGATCCAGCGTTCCTCGCCGGGAAAGCCGGGGATGGTCTTGCGCGGAGCCTGATTGGTCGATGTCTTGAACCGCGCGTTGCCGAGCCCGCCGTCGCCGCCCTTCAGCAGGACGATGCGCTGGCCCACACGGGTCATGTCGGCCAGAACGGTTTCCTTGTCGTCGTCCAGGATCTGCGTACCGACGGGCACCTTGAGGGTGATATCCTTGCCGCCGGCGCCGGTGCGGTTCTTGCCCATGCCGTGATTACCGCGCCCGGCCTTGAAATGCTGCTGATAGCGGAAATCGATCAGTGTGTTCAGGCCGTCGGCGCATTCGATGATGACGTCGCCGCCGCGCCCGCCGTCGCCGCCGTCGGGACCGCCGAATTCGATGTATTTCTCGCGCCGAAACGACATGCAGCCGCTGCCGCCGTCGCCGCTTTTCACGAACACCTTCGCTTCGTCGAGGAATTTCATTGCGAGAACCTACACCTTGCATCCGACACGAAAAACGGGGGAATGGCTGGCCATTCCCCCGCGCATTTCAAGTCGCGAATGGCCGTTCAGTCCGTCAGACCGACGGCTCCACCGAAATGTAGGTGCGGCCCTTGGCCTTGGTCGCGAACTTCACCCGGCCTTCGGCCATGGCGAAGATCGTGTGATCCTTGCCGATGCCGACGTTTTCGCCGGGGTGATACTTGGTGCCGCGCTGACGCACGATGATGTTGCCGGGTTCGACAGCCTGTCCGCCGGACTTCTTCAAGCCCAGGCGGCGGCCTTCTGAGTCGCGGCCGTTGCGCGAACTACCACCGGATTTCTTATGTGCCATCGGTGACTACTCCTTATTCCTCGCCCTTTTTGGGGGCGGCTTTCTTGGCGGGGGCCTTCTTGGCCGCGGGCTTTTTCGCGGCCGGTTTGGCGTCAGCCTTGTCGGCGGCCGCCTTGGATTCCTTTTTCGCCGGCTTGGCGTCGGCTGCGGGTTCGGCGTCAGCCTTCTTCGGCGCCGCCTTCTTGGCCGCGGCCGGCTTGGTGCCGGTGGCGCTCACGTCGAGGATGCGCAGCACCGTCTCGAACTGCCGATGACCCTTGAGGCGGCGGTAGTTGTGGCGCCGCTTCTTTTTGAAGATCAGAACCTTGTCGCCCTTCTGCTGTTCCAGCACTTCGGCGAACACGGCAGCCTTCTCGACCACGGGGGTGCCGAACGTGGGGGCCTTGCCCTCTTCGCCCAGCATCATCACCTGGCCAACTTCAATCGTTTCACCCGGTTCGCCAAGCAGCTTTTCCACGATAATGACGTCACCCGACGTCACTCGATACTGCTTACCGCCGGTTTTGATAACCGCGTACATCGTTTCAGAACCCTATTAATTGTTGATCTTGTTTGGTTATTTACATCCACCCGCCATTCGAGGGCCGATGGAAGGGCGGCACTATAGCCGTGAAATCCCATAAGTCAATGGCCGTAACGCCCGGAAACGCAGGCGTTACGGCGCCCCCGACGGCCTCCGGCGGCAGTCTCGGCGACGCCCGCCACGAGGCGCGCAACCTATCCCCCGCGACGAACCAGTGGACAGGAAAAAATTCGCGGCTATAAAGGGGCGTTCCCGGACCATATTTGGTTTCGACATATCGGGCGGCGTCTTGGCGGATGCCGCCGGGCTTCTGAAAAGATATCCCTTTTCAGGGCTTTAGGAGAGGTGCCGGAGTGGTCGAACGGGGCGGTCTCGAAAACCGTTGTGGGCGCAAGCCTACCGAGGGTTCGAATCCCTCCCTCTCCGCCATTCCGTCCGCCGTCAAACGGCGGTCGTCGCCGACCTTCCGAAAAACCGCTAAAATTCAAATAGATATGGCTGGGTTGTCCCGCGCGAGGATCGCCGGGAGACCAAGTTCGCTCGGATTTCCACGGATTTGCACCGAGTGTCTCTCCCGGCCCGTTTGCCGGTCGTCATGAGGATGGTTTAGTGAACGGGTCGAGGCTTGAAATTTCCGCCAACATGGCGTCACGGATATCTGGAGGGAGAGCCGCGAGGACTTCTTCTGGGTCCAAGATTTCAAGGTCATCCGACCATTCATCGATCTCTTCAGTATCCGGAGTCCGATAACCGACCAGATCGTAACTGGCGATATTTCCATGCCTGGAACCAGGCACCTCCTCCAAAATTTTCATTCCGATGCCTTCTCCGGGCGGAACAAGCCCCAACGCAAGGCAGAACATTGCCAACTTCTCTTCGACAGATTTCATCCGCGCGTAGCGTTGAACCAAAGTCAACTGTTGAGACGCAACGCCTCCCACCAATGTCCCCGGTCTCCAGGATACGTGCACACCAGGGGCAGGGCGTGGACTAGGCGCATTCCCCACCTTGCCCGGCCCAACCTCTTCTTCAGCGACCGCCCTCGAAATATCGCTGACGATAAATCGGACTTCCCCATAGGGGGTTTTAGATCGATAGAGAACGTCCTGGGCTACCGAGAGAACGATCGCGTAGCAATGGGCTTCAAAAAGTGAACGCCTCCCGGCTTCAAAAACGTCACCAGCAAACGACATCAAGGGCCGTGAAAGCATGTCGGAAAGCGTCGGGCGTCCCTGCTCGCCGTCGCAATACTCTGAGATTATCGATGAGACGTTAGACCCAAGGTGATGCCCACAGTGTGCACAGTCTGCAACGAAGGCTTTTACCGCATCATCGTCTTTGAAGCGTTTTGAAAAATTGCGGTCAGCGCTGTTCTTCGGACGAAACCAATTGAACATCAACCCGCCTCCAACACTACAACTATAGGCTAGGAAGGCGCCCGCACCAAACTGAACCGAGCGGTCAAAAGCAATGGAGGAACCGGAACATTGTGGCCTGACTTTTCCAATCAACAGGCACTTCCGAATTGACAAGCGCCTCCAAAGTTAGATCGCGAGGCTGATGCCCCTCGAGGATTACGCCTACGATGCTTGGACTTAGGTATGCGAGTGGCAGAAGCTTCTGGATGTAGCGAACACTGACGCCTTCAGCGCGCGCCAACGTGCGTAGAGACGACGGGTCGCCAGCCATTAGTCGTTTGTTCCACATGAAGGCCTTGGCAATTCCTCTGATCAACGCCGGATCCGGGTTGGATTGACGCGGGTGTATATCGGGGTCCAGAACGAGCTTGGTTTCAACGCCTCTTCGCCGAAGCGTGTAAGGCACACATAAGGAATGTTCCTCGCTGTCGTTCGGCGCCTTAAGCAATACTTCGATCTCCGCCTCACCAAGGACGACCTTGATTACGTCCGATCGCAAGAAGCTCAGGCAATCACTATCTCCAACCAGACTGCGGCCTTGCCGAATACATTCACTTTCCAGATATCGCCTCAACTCCGAAAGGACTGCGTTCTCCACCTCCTTGGCCGGAAGGCGGATTGCCGGAATGCGGCCATCGTCCCGTGGGTCGGTGACGTAGTAGCGGTAGCGGCGGCCTCCCTTGTTGGCGTGACTTGGCGTCAGACGGCGGCCATGTTCATCGAACAGGATACCTGCAAGCAGGCTGGGCTCCTTCGCATTGGTCCCGCGCTTACGGTCAATCCGGTTGGCGGCGAGCTTTGCCTGCACCTCGTCCCAGAGCGATTGATCGACGATGGCGGCGTGCTGGCCCGGGTGGGTCTGACCCTTGTGGACGATCTCGCCCAGGTAGAGGCGGTTCTGCAGGAGGTGGTAGAGGGCGCCCCGGGCGAAGGGTTTGCCGCCGACACGGCGGCCGCTGGCCGAGGTCCATAGCTTGCTGACGATGCCGGCGGCATCCAGGTCGGCCTTCAGCGTCCGCACGTTGCCAAGGGCGGCGTAACGCCTGAAGATGTGGCGGACGGTTTCCGCCTCCGCCTCAACCACTTCCAGCTTGCGGTTCCGGCAGTCGTAGCCAAGCGGCGGGTTGCCGCCCATCCACATGCCCTTGCGCTTCGAAGCCGCGATCTTGTCGCGGATGCGCTCGCCCGTGACCTCGCGTTCGAACTGGGCGAAGGAGAGCAGCACGTTGAGGGTGAGCCGGCCCATGGAGGTGGTCGTGTTGAACTGCTGGGTGACGGAGACGAAGGAGGCGCCCTGGGCGTCGAAGACCTCGATGATCTTGGCGAAGTCGGCGAGCGCGCGGGTCAGCCGGTCCACCTTGTAGACGACGACGATCTGCACCTTGCCCGCCGCCACGTCGGCGAGGAGGCGCTGCAGCCCCGGCCGCTCCATGGTGCCACCGGAGATACCGCCGTCGTCGTAACGATCCTTTAGGAGCCGCCATCCCTCGTGCTTCTGGCTGGCGACGTAGGCCTCGCAGGCCTCGCGCTGGGCATCCAGCGAATTGAATTCCTGCTCCAGCCCCTCCTCGGACGACTTGCGCGTGTAGACGGCGCAATTCAGCCTGCGATCAGCGGCCATCGGCTTTACCCCGCGTCTTCAGGCCGAAGAACCGGGGGCCCGACCAGTGGGCCCCCGTGATTTCCTTGGCGACGGCCGTGAGGCTGGGGAACCGGGTGCTCCGGTATTCGGCGCCGTCGTCGAGCACCTGCACCTCATGGACGACGCCGTTCCATTCGCGAAGCAGCTTGGTCCCGGCCTTCAGTTGCCTCGTCGGCTTCGGTTGGTGGCCCCGGTCCTTCTCGATCGCCCGGGCGATACGCTCGAGTTCCCGCTTGGTGGCGTTGGACAGGCGCGGGCCCGCCCATTCCTGGATGCGGTAGGCGAGCACCGAGCGCATCCAGTCGGCGCTCGCCCGGGAGGGCGGCGGACGACCCAGGTCGTCTTCCCAGGCCGCCCGCAGTTCCACCGTCGTCATGCCGTCCAGGTCGTCCAGGCTCAGCATGCGTCCGCCGCCGATGCCACCTTGGTGACGCGGTAGACGGTGACCCCCTTGGCGTCCTTATCGCGCTCGATGGCATGGCCAGCCTTGCGCAGGCCGGTGAGCGCCGCGCGGACGCTGTGAGGCTGCCAGCCTGTGGCCTTCTCCAGGACGCCTAGGCTGGCGCCCGAAGGCCGGCTGATGAACTTCAGGATGGTTGCAGATTTGGTGGGCTGGGGTTTGGTGGTTTTCGATTTGGTCTGGGCGGTCATATTTCACCTCCGTGATCGCGCCCCGCGGGATGCAGGGGCTTCCACCGCCCAGACCCCGGCCGGTCGTCGGACCGGTCCGGGCGGGCGGTGGTTGGAGGCTTTTCAGGGGCCCTGGCGTCCCTCACCGCGTGGGATCAGTACCGCTCTGTTCGCAGCGGAAGTCCAGTCAATTGATCGACAAAATCGGGGGCAGCATTCTCGCCGCCCCCACCAAAGAGAAATGAAGGTCGATTTCGGCAGCCTACCAATTAACCCTTGGGATCCGGAGCGCAATGACAGCCAAGTACTGGACCATGCTGTCCACCTGGTCATCGTTTTTGCCGACCGGAAACTCCCTGACTTCCTTTTCGAAGACTTCCAGCCAGTTTGCATCCGTCGGCAACCAGACGAACCCTTGTTCGATCTTCACGGACTGAACGGCTGCCCTTTCCTCTTTGCTGACCCTCGGCGTGTAAAACTTGAACACGATCGGGCCATCGTTGGTCTCCCTGCAGTATTTGGAGCGGTAAAATTCACGGTACAGCGCTTTTCCGATGTGCGAGCCCTCCAAGATCACCAACTTGGGCCCATGCTTCAGAAATTGCTCCTCCACAGCCTTCCGGAGATCCGGGTATTCCAACTTCACCCGGCATACGTCGATCAGGTAGTGGTGGTTACCGCGCTTCCCCCAGGTCGTACAGACGGAGTAGTCGCTGGTATCCGATGCCGTTACGGCCGTGTCCCAGCTTTGCACGTAGTACTCCAACCAATGCCTGGGCGGCAGGACCTCGTATCGCCGGAACTGCTCAAGCTTCAACATGTTCCCGCCGGGCAAGGTGGGGAATTGCTGCCATTGGGATGAGAACACTTGTTCGCCGACTTCGGCTTTGATTTTTGCTAGGGTCTCCAGGTCCTCACGGACAGGATCCAATGCCTCTCCCGGTTCCCGCAGGAACCACTGCTCGTCTCCGACGTAGATTTTCTCCTTCTTTACCGCGATCGCCGGCAGGCTTAGGTGTTCCCAGTTTCCGCTATCGAGCAAATGGCCTGTGGTGTCGTCCACGTGGAGGCGCTGTTGCACCAAGACCATGGCGCCATGCTTCTTCTCCTCCAGCCGCGATAGAAGTGTGCTTTGTAGGTAGCTGTTGGCCTTCGCACGCTTCACCTCGCTGTTGGCGTCCTCCGGCTTCATGAGATCGTCCCCGATGATCAAGTCAGCGCCGAACCCGGTGATCGGCCCTCCTGTGGAAACTGCACGCCGCCCACCGTTCTTGGTGGTTTTGATCTCCGTCTCCGTGTCCTTGCCGGCCTTGATCTTCGTTTCCGTGAACACCCACCGGTAAAAATCCGATTTCATAAGTTCGCGGGTCAGATTGTGCAGTTCCGCGGCCAAATCGCTTCCGTAAGAGACGCAGATGATCTTTCGGCTCGGATCGTGGCCCAGGACAAAGGCCGGGAACACGACCGAAACGATCGACGACTTGAAGTGGCGCGGGGGCATATTGATGATCTGGCGGGTAACCTCGCCATCCAAAACCTGGCTCAGCGCATAGGTGACCGCTGCGATGTATTCGGCGGGATGGTAGCTCCGGCCCGGAAAGAGTTCCTCGACCGCCTTCCGGTAAAACGCTTTTAAGTCGGTCCGATAGATCGCTCTTAATAGCTCTCGGTCTACATCCTGATGGTCGTTCATCGACCTTTTTCCTTGTTTAGTGCCTGCGACAGCAAAGCGGCCTTGAAGTCCTCCAGGACCTGCTCATCGGTTCGGGTGAATTCCCTGCCTTCCGTGTCCTTCTCCTCTGCAGGGACCAGTTTGAGGAACATGTTGAGAAGGGTATTGGCGGCCTTGGTGTCGCCTTTGACGGCTTTGGCCATCAACGACTTGAGCATTGCTCGCTGCTTGGAGATCGTCTTCTGTTTGCCGTCCTCCGTGACACGTACACGCTCATGGAGCTCCTCCAACAGCTCCGTCGAGAGATTTTTGGCGCCACTGGGCCGGCCCTTCGGATTGCCTGACTGGCCAGGTTTGAATTGGCTATGCTTGGGCGGCTTCTTGTATCCGACCTCGTAGCCCTTCTTCGGCTCCTTCTTGATCGCCATGTCACGCCTCCCCACCCTGTGACGGCGCCGGCAGCATCAAGACATTGCCGCTCCGGTGGTCCGCCATCTCCCTGAAGGTCAGGCCGGTGCCGGCATGGCGCGCCTCACCGCCGGTGAAGGATTCCCACCGCCGGACGATGACATCCACGTACTTGGGGTCCAGTTCCATCCCGGCACAGGTGCGCCCAGTCTGTTCGCAAGCGATCACCGTGGTGCCGGATCCGAGGAATGGGTCTAGGATCAGGTCGCCGCGGTTGGAGGCATCCCGGATGGCGTCGGCGATCATCTCCACGGGTTTCACAGTCGGATGCAGCGCCAGGTCTGCCCGTCGCTTCGGGGACAGGCTATTGGCCCCCTCGTACTCCCAAACGTTGGTACGGTTGCGGCCATACTGGCCAAGTTGGACGTTATTGACGTGGGGCGCCGAACCGTTCTTGTAGATGACCACCAGTTCGTGCCGGGACCGGTAGAACGATCCCATGCCGCCGTTCGTCTTGACCCAGACACACAGGTTTACCTGGGGGCCGTAGAGCCTGTCACAGACCTCCTGCAACACGCGGAGATGCCGCCAATCCATGAACAGGTAGTGGAGCGATCCCGGCGCCGTCGATATGAGGAGATTGCGGATGATGGCTTCCAGGAAACCCCGGAATTGCTCCTCCGACATCTCACCCGAGGCCATAACGAACTCGCCATGCTTGATGGCCCCCGAACCGCAGACGTTGCCCTGGACCTTAACGTTGTAAGGAGAATCCGTGATCACCATGGCCGCGAGGCGGCCCTGTAGGACGGCGGCGTAGGCGTCCGGATCCCGGGCGTCGCCGCACAAGACGCACTGCTCGTCGAGCATCCATAGGTCGCCCAGGCACGACACCGGCTCGTCTGCTACACTTGGCACCTCGTCCGCCGGCGTCGCGCCGACCAGAGAGAACTGGCTGTCGATGATGAGGTCCACCTCTGCCGCCTCGAACCCTGTCAGGTCGACGTCGAAGTCGATCTCGATCAAGTCCCGGAGTTCGAGGGCCAGCTTCTCCCCGTCCCACTCACTTAGTTCAGCAAGTTTGTTGTCGGCAAGCCGGAAGGCTCGGATCTGAGCTGGGCTCAGATGTGGTAGGCGGATCACCGGAACCTTCGTATACCCCAACTGCTTGGCGACCAGGACGCGGGCATGGCCGGCGACGACCTCACCATCCTCCCCCACCAAGACTGGGACGATGAACCCGAACGCCGCAATCCCGCGTTCCAGTGCCTTCAGTTGTCTTTTCGGATGTTTGCGGGCGTGCCCCCGATACGGGGACAGAACTTCAATCGGGACGTACTCGACCTGATCAACGAGAATCTCGTCGACGTAGAGGCGCTGGTTATGATGCTTTTCGGGAAGAGGGTGCTTTCCCATCGGACTTGCTCCACAAATGTGCCGCTGTCCGATGGCCCACCAAGGACGACGAGACAGCAGCGGTTAAGACCACTGCCATCTCCCCTTCACACCCTCCTTGGTAGGGAGATAACGCCTGAATCGTAACGCGAGGAAAAACCTCCGCGCAACAATATTTTGTGAGCTTGATGCCTTAGTCAGCACAAGTTATTGAAATTAGCCTCAATCTCACTTGTCGCCGCAGTTCTCCAGGACCTTGGTCAGGGCGCTGGCCGAGCCCTTCAAGCCGAATACCGTCCGGTATTTCCGGTAGCGGAAGTCCGAGACCTCGACGGTGACTGACGAGCCGGCAATCATCTGCTGGACCATGTCGTAGACCTGCCCCTTATTGAAGTTCACAACGCTTTTCTCGAATAACCGCCAATCTTCTTCGTGAAGGTCATTTTCATCGACGCGATATCGAGCCAGGGTCGGGCCATCCGTGCCGAAAAATACGCCGTGGTGGGTATATTTGACGTAGGGCGCCAGATCCTCTCGATCGCATTTCACCACCAACAAGCCAAGTTTTGCCGCCGACCCGTCGAAAACGAACGCAGCGTGTGATCGCGTCTTGGTCAAACTGTCATTACTCGCATCGTACTCCCAAACGCCCAGTTGGGTGTCTTGCGCCACTGCAGGCTGATGCGCCGCCACGACCGCAACAATTCCACCGGCCAAGAGGCCGACGATCCATCGCTTTCCAAGTTTCATGGGACCCCTCTCCCAAAGTCCGAGGCCAGAGCCTCCAGCGCGCCCGCTGGAAGGTGGCTTCAACCAGACTGGTGATCGGGGTGTTGGAAAAACCGTAACGAGACGGCCCCTGGGTTTTTAGCCGGGAGGCCTGGACATAGCCCAGGCACCCCGACCAGAAGTCAGGGTTACTGTTATCGGTCAGCAACGACCGCTCGTTACGGGGTTTTCCAAGCCCCAGAGCCGTGCGTCGCGGCTCCGGGACGGAGTCTTGCTCAAACGGGGAAGGATTGGAAGTCAAACAGGACAATATTTAAAAAAGTTCGCTATATCAAAATCATGACCCGTTAGGATGCGCCCAACCTGTACCAATGTGGATTGAGAGCTGCGTATGGTAGCCAGAGACTAGACGGGCAGCACCTAAGGCGAATTCTATGGTGAAGGAATAGTCCAAACCACAAAGCGCCCCCTTGGTAAGGGGGCGTCGCGGCGAAAGCCGTAGCTGGTATGAAAATCCGTTGGGCTTTTGCCCGTGGGGGTTCGAGTCCCCCCGCCCGCACCATACTCCTATTTTCTGTTACAAGTGTTTGCCAGGATCAATTGGAACTCACATGGTGCATTGGGAGCGCTTTTCCAATACGCGGCATCCAGCTTTGAAGATGTGCAACCGGCATCCTCGGCCAGGCCTCGCGCCTTTTCCTTGTCGCAAAGCAACACAGAGCTATGCGTCCCTTCGCGCCGAACCTGTATGAAGTAATCGGACAGGGGAGCCAATAGCTTAGGGTTTTGACTTGTGGCCTGTGTCAGCAGTGCTTCGCCATTGAGGCTTTTCGGTGGTTTTCCAAAACGGATATAGCCATCGACTGCGACCGCGATGTAGCCAAGGCTTACAGCCTTGTCGGACAGCTCTTCATCTTCCGAGCCAAAACTACTTGCACATGAGGCGACAAAAAACACCGCGATCGCGGTGGCGAATATCGAGGTACGCTGTGTCTTTCTCATGCTGCGCTCCAGAAGATCAGTTCGTTGTTCGCCAGGGTTTCACCCGTATCCAGATTGCCTTCTGGAATCCAGCCCAGGGCTTGTTCGCTTTCTTCTTGGTTCGGGGCGTTTAATGCCAACCCGATTTGCGACCAAACGGAAACGATAGAGTCTACTGCCCGACTGAAAATGTCGTCATAGTGCATTTTGCCTTCTGGCGTATCGAGGTCTTCAATGAATGTCATATTCACCGCTGCGGTTGATGGATAGACAAGTCCCTGAGAAGCCAAAAGATGGCGCGTGAAAGAAAAGAACGATCCAGCATCATCAACAGTATCGACAATGCGGCGGAATCCCTTATTCCATCCGTCGAAATCGGGCGGGTCGGCCGTCACCGCATCTGGATACGTCGTTTCAAGCATTTGCTGCCAAAGCCCCGCGATATCCGGCGAAAAATCGCCGGCGTCTGTTGAGCAATGATTGATGTTGATCCGGAAATAATCTGCGAGGCCGATATCGCCAAGATTGCGCCGAGGCCATATATAGGCGTCTTGATGCATTTCGCAGGTTCGATGGGCTGACTTGTTCTGTTCATAGGGGCCAACGCGAGCCAGGACGATCGGATGAATCGTGAGGTCTGTGGCAACATGGGCTGCATAACCGAACAACCATGCCAGGCAGCGGTTGCGTGGAGCGCCGAGATCGTAACCAACCAGTGTGCGGACACCGTTGCGAATAACCTCGCCCGTGTACTGATAGTGCATCTTATCGGCCCACTCTGATTGGCCGCCGAGATAAGGGTAATCCGGGCCTACCGCACCAACCTCAATGAAGGGCATGAGCTGGGTGAGGGCGATCTTATCTGCCGGCGTCAGGCCCTCTACCTCTTCCAATCGACCGATAGCTTCCGCCGCTGCCGTGATGTGTGCAAATCCGCCTGCCATAGCGAGGCTCCTATTCGTTCAGATGGTGCGTCTGTTCCATCAAGCATAGCCTGTCTGGTGCTACTGCTAGAAGAATTTCCCATGCTGCACATGCGTATCGCGGTGAGCGTGGATCGGGCTTCTGCGAAATGCCGACGAAGGTAGCGTGTATTAGAGATATCGCTTTACAGGTGGGGGCATCAAGCGTAAATTGTTCATCTTATGTTCTTTTGGTTGGCCGAGAGCATATGGTATTATGGTTGCTCTGGTATCCTAGATTTAGTGAGGGTTGCTATGGCGAAGGGTAAATCCAGCGGCGGTTCCCGGACTGTCAACAAAAGCGCTGTTACAGGCCGGTTTGTTTCCTACAAAACGGTCAAGTCGAGCCCCAAAACCACCTACAAGCAAACCGTGAAGAAGTGACGCTGATTGCTTTTGGTTGTTTGTGGCCTGTCGTGGCCGAATGGAACGTGTAAATGAATGTGTCTCGACAGGATCACACTGATCTTCGCGTAAAACACCTGGAGATGATTCAGGGCATTATCACGCGCATGTCTACGAATAGCGGAACGATCAAGCGTTATGCCGTTGTGCTCTCCGCCGCTGCTGTATCATTCGCCAAATTCGCCAAGGAGCCGATGATCCTTTGGCTGTCAATCGGCACTGTCATCCTCTTTGCTCTCCTCGATGCCCGTTATTTGCTTCTGGAGCGTTGTTATCGTGATTTGTTTGATGCTGTCCGGCAGGAGCCGGCCAGCAAAAAGCCCGATTTCCGTCTTTCAACGTCTCCGGACAGGCACAGCATTTGTTTTGTCCTGTGCTCTTGGTCGGTTCTGGGACTCTACGGAGCCCTGATCCTTTTCATGCTTGCCGCTATTCGTTTCGTTGGGAAGTAGCTATGTCGGTGCAATTCAATCACCTTGCGATCCCGACGAAACGCCGTGTTTTCTTTTCCTTCGATTACCAACAAGACATTTGGCGGGCGAACCAGGTTCGGCAGTCCTGGCGTTACCACAAAGAAGCCGAACGCGAGGCGTTTGGATTTTTTGACGGTAGCTTGTGGGAAAGCAGTCAACGCACGGGGGATGACAGTCTGAAGGCCCTCATCCGTGAAGGAATGAAGAACACCTCCGTCACCTGTATTTTGGCAGGGTCGCAAACTTGGTCACGGCGGTGGGTGCAATATGAAATGGCGCGCAGTATCGTCAAAGGGAACGGTTTGCTTACGGTCAACATTCACCAGATGGCGAACCAGCAAGGGTATGCCAGTGCGCCCGGTAAGAACCCTCTTAGCTGTATGGGCGTTTACCGCGTGGACGATGGTCGTATTCTGATCGCCGCTCTGGATGGGAACGGCATTTGGCAACGATATGGTGATTACACCCAGGCGGTGGGCCTTCCGGCCGGCTGGGTTAAGCCAGCTTCCCGCGACGTTATCCCTCTCAGCCGTTACGGAAACTCGTATGACTATATCGATCAAAATGGTGGTGCGAATTTTGCCGACTGGGTCAGGGCGGCTGCGCTGGCGGCTGGTCGGTAATGGCTTATCTGCGTGAATCTGAGGTCTATAGAGCTGCAGATCGAGCTGTTCGCCGCCGTTTTAAGGTGGCTGCGGAGTCAGTTCTCAATGAACAGATTGACCCCCGAAAACAACATTACGATATCTTCCTGTCTCATACCGTTAAGGACGCCAAAATCGTGCTTGGAACCAAGCAGATTTTGGAAGAACTTGGCCATTCTGTGTACGTGGATTGGATAGCAGACCCCCAGCTTGATCGCTCAAAGGTCAACCGAAAAACAGCCAGTATCCTTCGCCAGCGCATGATAAGCTGCGACAGCCTCTTCTATTTGCACAGTAGCAACTCGAAGGACTCAAAATGGATGCCTTGGGAGCTGGGTTTCTTCGATGGCCATAATGGCAATGTCGCAATTCTTCCTGTTCTCACCGATGCCGAACAGGAATTTAAAGGGCAAGAATATCTCTCTCTGTATCCGTACGTGGATATCGCGGGTACGAATGAAAAACAAAACCAAAAAGCGGTATGGGTGAATCGTTCCGCGAATCAGTATCTTGGCCTTGAAGACTGGACTAATGGCAGCCGCACTTGGAGGACGATTTAAGCCTTAACTAGTCTTTTGTCCCCACCCCTGCCGAGGGGGAATTCGTCCTCTCAACCCTATCGATCTAGCTCTGCGAATTTGGCCGCGAGTTCCTGAAGGCTGACAGCCTCGCTCCGTCCTTACGACTGAAAGCCGGTCCTGCCCGGGACGAGCCGCCTATCGGGTCGATACGAAATATTAGATTCGGAGAAGCCAACCTTTTGACGGGTGCGGCCTTCTCTACAAATTCGCCGAAACCCTCATTCCGATCGATAAAAGTATCCAAACTGACCTGAACCCCAAGTTCCCTCCAGTCATAGGGAGAGTCCGATTGCAAGATGCAGAAGGCAGGGCGGAGAAACAACTACGTGAGAATCGTTTGCGAGCCTACTAATTAAGACGCCCTAAGAACTGGCGTCTCAAGCAAGCCAAATATTTGAAATTTTATAAAAACACTATATATATGCCAGCAAGATGACTGGAACACAACATGCTGCCCTCATTAGGTGCGATTCTTGATGGCATCTCCTATCAAGATCGATATTTTTGGTTCAATGCGCCGCGCCTTCTCAAGGAAGATAGCCCGGTAAGCGAGATTGAATTTGAAGCCAGAGAAACAGGCTTCGATGACCTATGGGTATTTTACAAAAATCCGATTTGCTCTGCTGGGCGTATGGTCCGCGGGCAGTTTTTCCAATGTAAATGGCACGTTCGGGGCAACGGCTCGATTGGTTACAAAGACCTCGTAGACCCGAAATTCATTGGCACGAAGCAAAACTCGGTTTTGTCGTATGCGAGAAAGTATCGGGACGACGCTATCGTTCCCGCATCGGAAGCGGAATATGTCTTTGTTACTCCGTGGGGAATCCATCCGGATGACGTGCTTGCCGAACTGCATCTGCAAAATTCAGCTGGGATAGATTGCGATAGGCTTGCCAAACAGAGCGCCCCTAAGAAGATCAGGGAGGTCAGGGATCTCTGGAAAAAAGAGCTAGCGATAACAAACACCGCAGATCTCGTCGCCATTCTGGAGCCTATCCGATTGTATACCGGCGATGGAAATATGAGGTTGCTGGATGAAGCTCTAAATGAGCGCCTTGTCTCATGCGGGCTTAAGCCATTGGATCAAACTTCAAACGCAGACCTCTATTCAGGGCACTACCAAAGCTTGATGAAGCAAGGGCGCACCAAGTTCACGAGCGATTCTTTTCGGAAGTACTGCGAGCACAACGATCTTATCGCTAAATCTCCTAAGAGCGGCCGTGCCGTGGTTTCGAAGTCAAAAAGGACAATCGGAATCCGCAGCTTTCTACGCTTGGCGGAGAATATGGAAGATGAGACGGATGAATATCTTTGCCTCGTTGAGTACTTCGAACGTCGTTACATCAATGATCCGAAGGATTGGAACGAAAGCGTAAGGGGGAAGATTCAAGCCTTCGTCTCGGAATTTACGGGCAAGGCCGAGCCGATGTGCGTTCAAATAGAAGCACATTCTTCGATAGCCTTTACTGCTGGAGATGCAATCGGGACCAAATTTAATGCACCGATCTCCATCCACCAAAGGACGCGCGGCAGAATGTCGGAATGGGAACAACCCGAGATTGGAAGTGCAGAGCACGGATTGGTCGTTACAGAACACTGCGATGATGATGCGAAGATTGAGACAATAGCGACTTGTTTGTCTCTCACGCATCAGATCACGGCGAATGTGCGGAGTTATCTTGAGAAAGCAAAATTAGGCACGGCTCATATCGTCGATATCCAACTCGACTCAGGTAGTGGTCAAAGTGTTGTTCGCGATGGGGCACATGCAGTTGCAATCGCGGAGAAAGCTGCACAGATAATCAAAGAGAAAGCTGCGACGAGGAATGGTGCGTCTATTCACTTGTTCGCGGCTTGTCCCAATGCCGTGCTTTTTTTCTTAGGGCAGCTTCGTCGTACTTTTGGGGCCGTGCAACTATACGAATTTGATTTCGATGGCGACGGAAACGGTACGTATTCACCCTCAATCTATTTAGGATGAAATGACATGAAAAACACAAAACAGTTTGATGACTTTCTGAAAGAAATTCGTTTAACGAAGTCTCAGAACGAGGCCGCGAAACAAGGGCATGAACTCCTCCGCGATCAGTTGGTGCATGATGAGGGACTCAAGCCCCTGATCATGACGACGTTTCTGCAAGGCAGCTATCGCCGGTCTACGATTGTAAAGCCGCAAGGCGATGAAAAACCCGATGTCGACCTTGTCGTCGTTGGCCGGTTTCATCCCCAATCACCGCCCGACTACGTATTGGGGTTGTTTGAGCCGTTTGTTGAAAAGCACTATCCGGGGAAATGGGAACGCCAAGGGCGTTCTATCGGCATCAAAAAGGCCGATATCGAACTTGACCTAGTGGTTACAAGAGAGCCTCCGGAAACAGTGGCCAAAAGCGCCATCCTTGCCGAGGCTTTTGCGGACCCGCTATTTAATACCAGATTCGATAACAGTTATTCCAATAGCCTTTTTGGTGATGGCGTTACGACGATCGAAGAGGCTTATGCCAAAGAGCGTGAGAATGCGACGTTTGCAGAAGGGGTGCAAAAGTTTGATCGGGCGCACTTGGCTGCCGCCCAAGAACGATTGGCGGCTTGGCAGGAAAACCCGCTGGAAATCCCGGACCGCGATTTGAAAATCTGGGCGGAAACGCACCCGATGGCGCAGATGGAATGGACCAAAATAAAGAACAGTAATACCAACGGGCATTTTGTTGATACGGTCCGCGCTATCAAGTGGCTGAAAGCCCAAGATGGGTTGTTCCCCAAATATCCGAAAAGCTACCCACTAGAGCACATGGTGGGAGATTGTTGCCCAGACGGAATCCGCTCTGTTGCGGAAGGTGTTGTTGAAACCTTAGAGCAAATGGTCAGAACCTATGGTGAACATGCCTCATATAGGCAAGTGCCGGTTCTGCGAGATCGCGGCTGCAAAACGGCCAATGTCATGGACCGCGTCGATGGCGGAGATTTTTGGGAGTTTATGGGCCGAATTGAGGTCGCTGCTCGAACTGCCCGACAGGCTTTTGAGTGCGAGGACAAGGCGGAAAGTTCTCAGATTTGGCATGGTCTGTTCGGTCAAGATTTCCCGGTTGTAGATGGTTCCTCGCAGGATAATTCTCCTCGTGCCGGGAGAATTGCCGCCGTAGCTGCGGCAGGCGGATTTTCGGAGCGCCATGAGCCGGTCGAGGACATCACCCCAACGAGGTTTGCGTGAAACGATCCAGCGTAGCGGCACCGGCGAATTTGCAACGTGCCCGCGCTACATTGGAGAGTGTTTCCAGCGTAAAAAACGTTGGGCAATGGCAGTACTATCACCCTAACAATTGGGCGATAGATTTCTCGGTGTGCCTGGCTCGAGATGGTAATCAGTTCCTTCCTAATGAATCACGCTGGTACGTTGTTGTGTCCGCGCTTTATCCGGAAGGTCCGATAGAAATCTATCCTGCGAAAAAAGGGGGCATTGCCTGTACGTTTTGGCACCAGAATTTTAATGGTGCTGGAGATGGAA
This sequence comes from Rhodospirillales bacterium, assembly GCA_048263775.1. Taxonomy (GTDB): domain Bacteria; phylum Pseudomonadota; class Alphaproteobacteria; order Rhodospirillales; family Casp-alpha2; genus UBA1479. Next base: position 418,313 of record JBLXDU010000001.1, on the reverse strand, counting down.
AAGACTGGGGGGCGTTTGAGTGGCGAACCGGCAAGCTTTGTCTGGACCACCCATTTAACAGCTTCACTGATTTTGAGCCTGTTGGAGTTGAAGAGCGCCTAGCATGGCATTTGGACCGCACTGTCCAGTGGTGCGAGCACGCTCTCGCCGAAACCCTCGTGGAGCCAGATCATCCGTTTGAACTGCCGCAGTATCCCCATACGTCGGATGCGCCGGGGGCTGTGGCATTTAGCGAAGATGCAATTAGCTATGCGGAATGGCAGGATATCGGCGCCAGAGAAGGGTTCGTTCAGCTAAAGTGGGTCAGCACTACTCCCTCGTTTTTTGTCACATGCGAGTTTCAAGACGCACGAAAGGCTCCTGTCAAATCTATTAGTTGGGGGGCAGGCCTTCAAAAGCTCTTTTCCGACAAAGACTCGATTGGTTTGTGGGTTCTATTAGAAGCCATGCCTGTCGATCCACCTTGGGCGTTCCCGAACACATGGGGCGATCTTTATTCCCAATGTCTAAGTGGCCGGACAGATTTAAAGCAGCTGTTAGATCAGCATTCAAAGTCAATAAGAGATGGGAAAGAGCATTTTGTTTTGGTCGGGTATCCCGTTCCGGAACAGTTCGGTGACGAGCCGTCACGGATCAACTGGTCGGCGCTCATGCTCCCACCCCTGACGGATAAGAAGAGGTCCGGAACTAACAAATACGCACGCAAGGATCGTGCTGGAGGGTTCCGGAAAAACGAAGAGGGGTTCATCAAGGCGGACAATATGTGGATAAGGCATGCCACAATGCCAGTGCCGTGGTGTCCCACGTTCAACTGGGCCCCGGATCAACTGGGAACACGGGGATCGCTCGATCCCGTAGCGCAAGAACAGAGAGTCTTGTTAATCGGTGCGGGGGCTCTTGGCAGCCTATTTGCCGAGAACTGGGTGAGGGCCGGAGGCGTAGTCACATTAATACTCGATGTAGATCAGCTGCTGGCTGGAAACCTTGCGCGTCATACGCTGTCCTTGGTTGATGTCGGGCAGAACAAAGCCGTCTCGCTTGCCCGTAGACTAAGCATGTTGAATCCTCACTTGAACTGTGAAGGATCGCGCAAAAACCTACTCTCGCATACTCATGAGGAGTTCAAGAAACTAACGGAAGCAATTGACGTTATCGTTGATTGCACAGGAGCGGACGATGTCCTTGCTTTCTTGAAGGGCGACCGGGCCGAGCGGCAATTGCAGTATGTTTCATTGTCGACCGGCTATGAAGCGGAACGGCTTTATGCATTCTCGTCCCACGAGATCGCGTTCCCTCTGGACAAATTCAGAGAATTGTATGGCGAATGGAAGCATCTGGACCGCGAGGCGATACAGGCCAATGGGCTTCCTTGGGAAGGTGTCGGGTGCTGGCATCCCCTTGTGCCGGCGAGAATTGATAGCTTGTCGGTTCTTGCCGGACAGGCAGTCCGTTTTCTGGAGAGAGCTATCCTAGATCGGCCTGAGAAGCGTTTCGAAGTTTGGTTAAGCAGCGGCGTGTTGGCAGAGAACACGGCGAACACTCGAAACAAATCAGCCGCCGGGCAGTCGTGATGGCCGAATGTTATGGTTCGGCTGACGATAGGTTTCAGGTCAAGTTGGATCAAGTTGCCATAGAGCTCATCGCGGCTTCTTGCATTGATGCGAAGAAGCTGGAAACGGGCGGCATTCTTATCGGCAAATACGATGAGGAATTGAGATTGGCTACTATCGTTGAGGCAACGCCGCCACCCAAAGGCTCTCGACAGGGAAAAACTAAATTTTTGCGAGGCACGTTGGGTTTAAAAGAGCTGCTGGACCGGCACTGGGAGAACGGCCTCTACTATCTCGGAGAATGGCATTTTCATCCATACGGTGAGGCGCTACCAAGTCCTCAGGATATATCGCAGATGCGACAACTGGCGGGTGACCAGCGATATCATTGTCCCGAGCCTATTTTGATAATTGCAGCGGGTGGTCCGGAGCAGGAATTCGATCTGGGCGTTTTTATCGTTCCTCACTCTGGGGACCTTGTTCCTCTCGGTCTGCTATGAGTTCAGATGGCGCTTCTAGGAACCTCATGCGCCTTTTACCGGTGGGGGCGCTGCCACGTTAATCGCCGCTTTGAGCCATGTTGAGGGCAGCTAAGACGAAAGGAACCTCTTATAGGCGCCGTCAGTTTTCGCCAATCTTTATTCAGTACACAGTATGGCTATATTTTCGGTTGTCGCTGTGCCAGCGAAACGTTGAAGGCATATTTGCAGAGCGAGCGATTTACGTTCCTTGCGTGATAATACTATGGCGAGTATTCAGAAATTCGAACTGATAGAATTGCTGTTAGCTTAAGGCATTAGCGGAAATTGGAACGCTGCTACCCCATAGAGGGGGTCTGTGGTGTTTCGCCAGCGATGAATCAATTTCGTCCAGCGGCTTGAATTCAGGAAAAGGCAGAAATCGCGATGATCCAGCACCTGGATATCAATCGTGCCGGCTACTTCTACCGTTGCAAAAAGCGGCTCACCAATGCCGCAATAAGCAACCTGTTCGTGGACCTGCGACGCGCTGCCGATGATCCCAAACGGAACCTTTTCCGGGAAACCCGGGAGACAAGTGAAAACGCGATTTATTCAGCCATCTGTTTTTCATTCGCGCGCAAGGCCTCGTTCCTTAAACCTCCCGCCGAAGCGAATGAACGAATTTTCGGCTTTCTTATGCTTGTTGAATACGGGGAATACGTTGCGCTGTTTAAATCGGGCCTCGACCTGCCGTCATCATTCAAAAGTGAATATCTCGAGACGGTCGGCCACGGGCGGGTTGAGCGCGCAATTGCGACCAATGAAGCAACATTCGAGAAACTGAGGCTTCGCAACATGTCCGTCTCCAGACAGGCGCTTCGTTCAAAGTCACTCGAAGCAAGAGATCTGGAAAACACGATAGCCACAGCAAGCGCGAGCCGATTCATCCCCCAGGGATACAGCGTAAAACGCCCAGACGGGGTGTATTCGGCCACGCCCAGCACGGGACGGATTTCGGAGCGCTCCGATCGGGCGGGCCATCAGGAAATGATCGCGTGGGCAAGGCGGATCATCACCTCACTGGAGGCCGATGCCGGTGAAGTCTCTGCATTCATTCGAAACTTTGCGAGACCGCTCGATCTGTCGTCCTTAAATGACGGTACAGAACCTACTTTCGTCGGCATTGATGTAATCGGCCTTGCAGACAACATCTTCGACGCTGACGACAAAGTTCGGCTGGTCCGCACGGAGAATGATCAGCCAGTTGAACTCAACAAGGATCAGGTTGAAGCTGTTCTTGAATCAATCGAGTCTCCGTTGCCCATCGTCGCCGAAGGCAACAAACTCCGGATCATCGATATCCGCAATGATGACGAGATTGGCAATCTCAAGGTCGGGAAAACGCGCATTTCGCTGGCTGCACTCGACCTCGCCGAAATTGCCGGAATTTCAGTAGAAAAATGCTCGACACCTCTTGGCGCTGATCCCGATGCAAAAACCCTCGCACGCTATCTGGATCAGAACGACCTGTTCATGGTCCTCTTCAGCGATCTCGCGCTTGCGTATATCAACGGTTCCCTGTTTCGGGATGAGGCGCTGGTCGGCGGCGGGGAAATGTTCCTTGCGCACCTTCAGGTCGAGCAGTCACTGGACAATGCCGACAGCGAGAAGGGCCAATTTCAGGCCAACCAGACGGAGTTTGCCGCAAATTCGGTCTTCCGGGCCGTTGTTGATGTCATAGCGCATGATGATGTTCTGATGTGCGATGACCTTGGTGACGAATGGGCTGATTTTATTGGTCTGAGCACCGGGACCAATCCGGTAATGATCAGCTTTTATCATGCCAAGCATGGCGATCAGTCGCTCAGCGCGTCAAAGTTTCATGATGCTGTGGGTCAGGCGATCAAGAACCTGGGACGAATGGCGCTTCCTGCCGAGATGACAGCCGCGAAGCTCGATCGGTGGGATGATATGTACCGGAATGATGGGGTGCAGACAGCCATATCACGGTTGTTGAGGGGTGGCGCTCAGCCGGATATTGAAGAGAAAATGGACAGTGTCCGGACGACTCCTGACGTCCTCCAGAGGGCATTCATTGTAACGTCTTCCCTCAGTCGCAACCAGGTGCAGCAGGTATTCAATGACGCGCAAAACGGAGTAGCGCCGCCTCCATATTTTGTTCAGCTTTACTGGCTGCTGATGTCCTATTTTTCGGCGTGTGCGGAAATGGGCGTCCGCGGCTACGTCGTATGCCGCCCCTGAGCGGCTTCCAACTGTCCCCAGCCAACCGGTAGCGGATTACCATCTCTTTTCCGGGTTCGTTAGTCAGCCAACTCGAACAGAAAGCCGGGTTCACGTCAGATTAACCCGACACACCTCCCTGTTTATCCGGTAACTGTTCGCATCGGTTTTAACCACGTCGTAGCGGTTAAACTGGAAGAAGGATCGCGCGCCCTCGGTAACCGGTTGTGTCGAGCTTAGCGCACCGATAATTCGGATGCCATTGACCCGCCTGTCTTCGTCCTCGTGCAGATGTCCGTGCACCATAAGCCTTACTCCGTGCGAGAGTGCCATATAACGGAGTGCCCAGCGATCTTCCTGGGGAATTTCATGGGTATACCTGACCCATTCGGGATCTGCAGTGCCCTTACGCCTGACCTGGGTTGCCCGCTCTGGCATATTGGGACTGTGGTGCAGCGCAACGATCTTTATCGGAATATCCCGGTGCTTCCGTAATAGGCGGGCAAGCGCCTCGAGCTGGAACTTCCCTATGCGGCCAATTGCATTGTCGTGGGAGCCTGCATTACCGGCATTGTTGGAATCGATGCCAAACAGCGCGATATCCTCTCTGAGAATTTCCACCCACGGGTAATCATGTCGAAAGCCGATTTCGGAGAGCGACCTTTTCAGACGGCTGACATCAAACGCGCGCAGGCGGCGCCTGTCCGAAAGACGGAAAAAAGCGTCCACGCCACATATATCATGATTTCCGATGACGATGTGCGTTCTGCTCCGGACGCCTGCTTCCCTGAGGATTCTGTCGAAATTCTTCCACGCCGGCAGCTCCCCTTTGTCCGTAACGTCGCCGGTAACCAGAATGATGTCCGAGTTCCGGATCTTGTCGGAGTTCAGCAATTCGGCGAACGACTTGTTCATGCCCTGCAGCCTGTTACCCGGCAGTTTGGGCTCCAGCCGTCTGTCACTGTCCTTTTCTGTCAGATGCAGATCCGAGAGATGTGCTATTCGAAAGTGGGTGTTCATTGCCTGCCCCTACCCCAGAGGTCGATTGCGAACTATCAACACTCTCAGCTTAACATCTCTAATGGTGCGTTTCCCTAGCATTTGCCAAGGGGCCTAACGTTATTAGCTTATTCAGTGAGTTGTAGTTGCTCATGCCACTTAATGACAAAAGTCACGCAAAGATCGCTTGAATCAAATTGTTTCAGCTACTTGGGTACGCGGGAATAATCATACTCACGCGCTTCGTCCCTCCACGAAATTGAGGCGTCAATTTAGCGGCCGAAAGAGTTGTACTTGAAAACACAGTAAAATTCTTAATTTATTCTTGTATGTAAAGTAAAGATAAGTGCTTAAATGCTTTTGAATTCTGGCTATCACGAAGCTCCCCATCCCGCCTCTCTGGAGGCTCTCGGCTACTTCTGATTACTTATTTTGTTCCCGTTTGGTTACCTGCAGTCGCATAACGTACGCTAAAAAAAGAGGCCCGCAAAATGCGGGCCTCTCCATGTTTCATACATTCCAGCTGTGATAAGCAATCACGTATTCTTCTTCAGTTCCATCGGCTCAAGCTGGTGAGCTTCTTCGTGGTAACGCAGGTTCAATTGCCCTGCGGCCAATTCCAAGTTCCCTAAATTGGAATCGAAGTTCGCTCGCTTGAAGTGCTTCGTGATCGGTATCGCTCGTTGAATTTCGCCGACATATTGCCGCTGCGCATTCGTACCATTGTCGACGAACTCAACATCTACATGCCCCCGGATCAGCCGCCCGTACCCACGCTGCATAATTCGCCCGGTAAGAATGAGCTCGCCATCTTCCCTTTTCCATATTTTGACCATATCGATCTCGGTCCTGGCCGTATTTTCAACTTTGATCGAAAGGCCACCCATTTTTGTGATTTCTTGGCTGTTAGAGGCACAGCCCGCTAAAAGAATGGCTCCTAACAGGGCGGCTGTTACAGGAAAGAGTTTACGCATCACATTACCTCCGAAGTTTGATAGTTGGACTGATGGGTACGCTGCCAATAGCGGAGCATACCTCGCGAGAACCACGTGTAGAGCGCGGGCAAGAGAAGTAGAGTGAGCAATGTCGAACTGAGCAGCCCCCCGACCACCACGGTCGCCAAAGGCCGCTGAACCTCAGATCCAACACCCGTCGAAAGCAGCATCGGGATCAAGCCCAGTGCGGCAATCAACGCCGTCATTAGAACGGGCCGAAGACGCGACAACGCGCCTTGATACACGGCCTCGTCAGGCTCCATTCCGCCGAGAATATTCTGGTTAATGGCATTGACCATCACCACGCCGTTCAAGACAGCCACGCCGAACAACGCGATAAAGCCGATCGATCCCGGAACGGACAGAAACTGTCCCGTGAGGAACAACGAGAAGATTCCGCCGATCAGCGCCAGTGGCACATTCACCATGATCAAGAACGACTGACCAACGGACCCAAAGGCGAAGAACAGCAACAGAAATATCAGGCACAGAGAAAGCGGAACGACGATGGTCAGACGTTCTTGTGCGCGGCGTTGATTCTCAAATTGGCCTCCGAATACCACCGAGTAGCCCGGTGGGAGTTCGACAGCTTCGGGGATTCGTTTCTCCAGTTCCGAAACAAGTCCACCCATGTCGCGTCCTTCGACGTTTGCCTGAATAACGACACGCCTTTGCACATCGTCCCTTCGGATCTGTGGCGGACCGCTGATAATGTCCACGGACGCAACATCGCGAAGACGGACCCATCCGCCGTTAGGCGCCTGGAGGACAAGGCCTGAGATTGCTTCTGTGCTGTCACGAAACTCCGAAGCCAAGCGGATATAGATATCGTAACGTTCGTTTCCGCTGATTACCTGCCCCGCGGAGACACCACCAATGGCGTCGGCCACCAAGTCCATTACCTGGCTGACAGGAATGCCGTATCGCGCCAACTGGTCGCGGTCCGGGCTGACCACCAGTTGAGCCTCACCCACGACCTGTTCCATGGCAACATCACGCGTACCATCCACAGTCTTAATGAATGCCTCGATCTCTTGTCCTTTCTTGGCAAGAGTGTCCAGGTCCGGCCCGAATAGCTTAACGGCCAATTGAGCTTTCACACCCGAAAGCAGTTCGTCGACGCGCGTCGCGATAGGTTGGGAGAAGGAGAACAATAGACCCGGATGAACAGACATCTTGTCTTCCATCAGAGCCTGCAATCCCTTGCGATCGCCGGCCGACGTCCATTGGTCTACGGGCAAAAGCCCGACCAATAATTCGATGTTGGAAACGGGTTCCGGATCACCCCCAAGTTCCGGCCGACCGACGCGTGCGGAAACGTAGGTAACTTCTGGAAAGTCGATCAGCTTCCGCTCAAGCTTTTTTGCGACCTCGAGAGAGGTATCGAGACTCACGGAGGGCCCGAGAGTTACCCGGACATTGAGAGTGCCCTCCTCCAGTTCCGGCACGAACTCCGTTCCCAAGTATGGAACCGTGGCAAGAGACCCAAGGAAGATCGCAAGCGCCACCAAAGTCACGGCAATACGATTGTTCAGTGCTCTGGCAAGTCCCCACCTGTAAGTTGCCTCAATCGGCTTGAAAATGGGACTGTCGCGATGTTTGACCGGTCGACTGAAAGCATAAGTCGCCAACGCGGGAATGACGATCAGCGCGACGACAAGCGATGCCATCATGGCCAAAACGATTGAAGTCGCCATTGGCTGAAAGAGTTTTCCTTCGACCCCTTCAAGACTGAACAGCGGGGCAAACACCACGATGATGATGAGGACGGCGAAGAAAACCGGCCGGCCGACTTCTTTGGCGGCCTCCTGAACCCTCAAGCGTAAGGCATGAGGCTCCTGCCCCAATGTTCGGGGTTCACTCCCCTCGCCATGGGAGGTCAGGTGCTTGAAGATGTTCTCCATCATCACGACGGAACCATCGACCATCATGCCGATCGCAATCGTCAATCCGCCGAGCGACATAAGATTAGCCGATACTCCCCAATAAGCCATGGCCATCAAGGCGAGACCGATCGACACAGGCACGGAGACCAGAACCAAGAGCGACGCCCGCAGGTTCATCAAAAACAAAAGAAGAATCACGACGATCAATGCAAACGCCTCGATCAAGGCGCGTGTCACCGTTTCCACTGCTTTTGTAATCAAATCAGCCTGGTCATAGATGGGCTCGAGCAATACCCCTTTGGGAAGGGCATTCTGGATGATCGGCAATCGTGATTTCACGCCATCGATGGTTGCTTTGGTATTCGCTCCCGTCCGCTTCAGGATGATTCCCGTAACAACCTCGCCATACTGGACTGGCGATCCGTCGGGGGAGCGCGCGGTCATCGAAACGGCCCCTTGTCGAATCTCGTTTCCGAAGGCGACTTCCGCGACGTCCTTCACCCGAACAACGACACCGTCTTCTTCCTTGATCGGTATGTTACCGATGTCCCGCAAGCCATCTTGCTCACTTCTGACCCAGCCGACGCCCCGGATGACGAGTTGTTCCTGACCTCGGTCCATGAACCACCCGCCCGCATTGCGATTGTTGTTTTCAATCGCTTCTTGGATTTCGCGGACATGCAGGCCGTAGGAAAGCAACCGTTCCGGATTGACCAACACTTGATACTGGCGAACTTCCCCCCCAAAGGACAAAACTTCGGTAATGCCATCCACGGGCATGAGCAACAGCTTCACGACCCAATCATTCAGACTACGCAATGCCGTGACGTCGAAGGCATCCGTAGCCTCGGAACGCAGGACATATTGGAACACCTGCCCCAAACCACTCGTGTTCGGCCCCATTTCAGGAGAACCGATACCCTCCGGGATTTGTTCTTTTGCCGCCTGTAAACGCTCAAACGTGAGTTGGCGTGCAAAGTAGATGTCTGTCCCTTCGGCGAATACGACGGTGACAACCGATAGGCCGGATTTCGATATTGAGCGGACTTCCGATACATCCGGCATCGAGTACATCACTGCCTCGATCGGGTAAGTGATCAGTTGTTCAACTTCCTCGGCGGCAAGACCGCGTGCTTCCGTATTGATCGAGACTTGAACATTTGTAACATCCGGAAAAGCGTCAAGGTTAAGACGGGGCAGCAGAATCGCTGCGCCTGCCATGATTCCAAACAGGACAAGGACGACGAGAAGTCGTCCCTGGATCCCAAGGTCGATGATCTTATTCAACATGGTGCTAGTTCCTGCCGATCAGTGGTTGTGAACGCTGAACCCGCTTTTCGCGAGCTCCGACTGCACGAAGAAAGCACCGTCGGTCACCACCTTTGCGCCGACGGGGATTCCCTCGAACACCACCAACCCTGAGGTTTCTCGAATGACACGAATTTCCACAGGCTCGAACCTCTCAGCCGACACCTGTTGAAACACTGTCCAATCACCATCGGGCCCCCGAAGCACGGCCTTTTTCGGTAAGGCCAACACGTTCTCGTGTCCGCCCCCGTTCAACGAAACCGTGACGAACTGTCCAGGGCGCAATTGTTGCTGAGGGTCGATCACTTCGATCCGCACGCCCAGGGTCCGGGTTTTCTCATCGACTTGTTGTTCGATCTGGAGGACTCGCCCCTCATACGCTTGAGCACCTGTCGATTCTGTTTCGACCCTGACCAGACCACCTGGTTCGACCAATCGTGCTTCCGAGGGGCTGATCCTGGCTTCGATCCATCGTGATTCCGGATCCGTAATTTTATAGATCGGCGTGCCCGGCTCGATGACCTGCCCAACCAGAAAGTCATCGACCACGATAAGACCGTCCTGGTCCGCAAGGATGTCGAATTGGCCCGGCGCTTCCAGAGAGACCTGGGCGGACAGGGCCGCGATTTGATCTTTTGTCAGGCCATATGCAATCAGACGTGCCTTGGCTTGTTGCTGGTTTACACGAGCTTCGGTCGCCCGTTTTTCTGAGACGATTTTTTCCCCGATATTTCGGACTCGGTTCCATTCAGTGGACGCGACGATGTATTCGCCTTGAGCCTGGGCCATTTCGACACTGAATAAGGTCGCAAGGACATCTCCCTTTCGGACTTGCTGACCCATGATGGCCTCGCGTTTCAGGGCCATCGCCGTGATCCGCGGAGTAACAATACGGGTCTTGTACTGGTTGAAAAGAACCTCGCCCGGAACATTCAGCCGAGAGGGCACCTGCATAGGCTGCAGCGGGCGAACAATCACACCGGCTTCTCGGAGTTGGGCTTCTGAAAGCGAAATGCCTTCCGCCTTTTTTTCTTCATGCCCTTCACTGCCATGCGGCTTTTCGCCTTCCGCATGATCTCCATCAGCTTCTTTACCTGAATGGCCCTTTTTTTCCGTATCTCGCGCGCTAGAAGACGCCTCAGAATGATCAGATTTTCCTTCGTGACCTTTAATCTCTTCAGGACCGTGCCCGTGAGAGTCGGCGCCGAAGGCAATCACGGGAGTGACAAAAATTAGCCCCGCAACACAGGCTGAAATCATTAAATTCTTGCTCTTCATTTCAATTCCTCCACCCAGGTCAGAAGATTTGCGCCGGCACGCAGGCGATCGATCCATGCGCTCCATAGAGATTGTTCCAGTTCGATACCCAAGGCCTCGGTTTCCAAGAGGCGATCGAGTTGCTGCAGGTATTCCAGAGCACCGATTTCACGTGCCTCGGACAGCCGTTCTAGAAGCGCTTCCTGACGGGCGATCGTCGGCCGCGCGATTGACCGCCAATGTGTCACAGCCTCGCTGGCGGACCGTAAATTCACTTCCGCTGTGGCGAGACGTGCGTATAACCGCCTACGCGTTTCCACCACCAAGAACTCTTTGCTTGCCGCGTCTTCGGATGCGGCGAGCTTTTCAGCCGACCCACGGTTCCAGACGGGAAGGGGCACGGAAAGAGAAACACCAAAGAGATCGGAGTCCCCATCCTTTCCAACTCGCACGCCGATTGTCGGATCCGGCATCCATAACTTTTCAGCGACCTGGATACTTGCCTTGCTCGCGTTCAATGTCGCGCGGGTCATGATCATTTCGGGTGTTTTTTCGATATCAGCGGTAAGGGCGTCAAAGGCCCGTCCGACGATTTCGACTGGCTCCGGCCATACCTTTCTTTGCTCACCCGCCAGGGCAATAAGCGCAGACTGAGCATCCGCGACTGCGGCTTTCGCAGCGCTGACCTGAAGTTCGGCGCTAGAACGTCCGACTTCGGCCGTCAGCACATCTGCGCTACCAATGTCACCGGCAGCAGCAAACTTGCGAGTCAAAGTAAGGAAGCGATCGCTTAAGTTAAGGCGTTTTTCCGCCAACTGCCGGAGAGCGATCTGCTTCCTATTGGCGCCCAACGCTCGGAGCAGGGCTTCTAGCAGATCCGTTCGTACAAGATTGTATTCCGCGCGAGCGATTTCGATTTCTGCGGTTGCCTGTGCTTCAGCGGCTCCGCGCCGGCCCCAGGCATCGATCGTCTGCGACAGGCCGAACTCTCTGGATTTTTCTGCTGTCTCTTCGTAACCGGCCTCAAGTTCTGGATTGTATGGATACTGACCCGCCGCACTCGCTGACGCTTTGGCTTTGGACAGGTTTTTTTCCGCCGCTCGAATTGCCGGATGGAGATTGATCGTCTGATCGATGAAAGCGCTTAGGCGCTGAGGCTGCTGAGCAGCCAATGACAATGGCGCCAAAGACACCGCTGCTAGCGCAAGCGCTGCTGCGGCTCGATTGATATTGAGCATGTTTGAGTTTCCAAATGAGCACAAATGAACGACATCACGTGGCCACAGGGCCTCGCGCAGTTAGGTGCAATGCGTGGAAACTCAGACTTTGGGGGGACGATAAAATCCGGAGAAAACCAATCCCGTTCGGTTTTCTGAGACAGTAAGAGGAAGCTCCTCACTATCCATCCATGAAACATATTCGATTTTATGTTCAACCCAGGAAAGGTGATGGGTCAGATAATGACATACATCGTCATGCTCGTTGGCGAGATTGTTTTTTGTTGTCGGATGATCCAAATGAGCGACGGAAATCAAATCACCGGCAACGCCTTCGTCTGCAGACGCAGCGATCACTGCTGTCATCGTCAGCACGACAAAGCTGAACAGGACGCACGCCAAAAGCGCTTTCTTGGCCGGCAAATTAAAGATTTTTCGCATCATTAAAAGCATATAAGGCGCTGCCTCAAAGACGGGTCAAGGCTTTTCTCAAATCGATGACAAAGTAGACCGGTCGTTATTCAAAATGCTTTCGGCCCTATCGCATAAGGTTCCATTAGAACACGCACACCCTAATCCAAGCGGCACGCTATGGCTTTAGAACCTGAGACATCACGCGGTCAGGCATGATGCATGGGGTGCTCCGAAAGTGCTCGATAGTCTCCACAAATCACGCTTCCAGTAGAAACGGAGGCAGTAGAAACGGGGGCCGATATCGGCCCCCGCTCTCGCGATGGTCTTTGATAATCGCTCAGTCACCTGCACGTTGGTCCAGCGACTGGCTGTCGTGTTCGTGGGTTTGCCCATCGGAACTCGCCATCTCGGTAGCGACCGAAGAGTCTTCCCGGTACTCGCCCGCCTTCTTCATCGATTGGCTGTCGTGGATGTGATCATTGCCGTGGGAATGAGCTGCCTCCGTATTGATCGTGGAATCTTCCCGATACTCGGCAGCTTGTGCACCGTTTGCACCAGCAACGCCAAGCAGGGCTGCAAACGCCAGAGCATAGAACGGAGCGCGGGTTTTAAGAATCGTATCAGTCATGTTGTTCATATCAAAGTTTCCTTGTTGTGGTTGGTTGATGCCCTCAACAAACCACCTAGGTGTTTCACAACTTTGCCGGAAACGAGGTTTCTTGTGACGGAAGTTTTCTGATCTGCGATTTGACAAACTTCGTCACATAATTTGCGAAAAAAGCGGATCAAAGAAAAACGGCCGCCCCAACGGCGGCCGTTTTCCAATGTCAGGTCACTTGAACAGCAGGAGAGCTCACTCCTGCCAGCGCCCCCTTAAAACTTGACCTGCATACCCACCAGCATGGTCACGACCTGATCAAGCTGGGTCTGACTCGAAGGCAGGTCAACATCCCAAAAAGCAACGTTACCGTATATGTTGGTACCGGCCCCCTTGATCTGTTGGTTGAAACCGAGCCCGACTGCGATCGCCTCGCTACCTACAACCGTACGATCCTGGCTACCAGAGACGTTGACACCGATTCCGGTGGGGCCTAGGGCATTCAAATTGGCCGTATAGCCAACAGTAGCCGCCCAACGGGCATCATCCTCCGCACCTTCCACTGCAAGGCTCTGTCCATAAACACCGGTCAAAGAAATCCCGCTGTCATGCTTCACAGAGCCGCCGACCTGCCAGGCACCTTCGCTTGTGCTCGAATTAGTCAAACTTTCATAAAATGCTCGCCCACGAACTTTGAACGCACCGATCTTATTGTCATAGTGAACACCCGCGCCCCAATCTCCGGCGTCATACAAACCAGCTTCAAGCTTGAAGCCGTTGATATTCGGGCTGACATAATTGATCTGATCTTGACGGCCACGGTCATAAGTTCCGAAGAAATTGCCGATCTTTCTGCTGCTAAGCGCCGCACCCGCATTATCTTCGCGGAACAGGACGGCATTGACACTTCGTCGTCCGGTCTCCACCCCGTCAAACGCTCCGGCCACATAACCAAGGTCCAACCCATCGGACATTCCGTCGGATACGGCAGATGCCTGACCCATGGTTAATTTGCCGAACTGTTTGTGGTTGATGTAAATGAAGGCAAGGCGCTCAGTGAAGCCACTGGCGCTATCGCTTTCAGTTGACTGGCTGATCGTGGCAGGGTCGTTGGATTGCAACTCCGCTTCCAAACGGGCCCCTACAGAAACCGACTCATTGATCTTACCTGACGCCTTTAGGCCGAAACGGGTTGAACCCGCATCGCCATCCATGTTGCGATAGCCCATCTCCTCTCCGTCGTCATAAACCATGAAGGTACGGTTCACTTGGCCATAAACGGTGAGGTCAGTCACGTTGCCATTCTTGACCGAGCCCGCTTCTGCCGGAGCAGAAAGTACGAACATCGCAGCCCCCGCAAGGGAAAGTGACGTGCAAGATTTCAGAGCAATTTTGGTGACGTTCTTCAATTTAATAGCCTCCTCATTCGAGATGTTGAATAGAGGTGAAGTACGCCTTGGAAATGCCACTGAAGTTTTTCGAATCTGTGGTTTTTTGTGACAAAATATTTCAAAAACCCGAATTGAAACTTTTTGTCACATTTTTTCCTTCGACCATCAGATGGCAAGGGCACAATATTTCCATAAACAGATCTAATTCCTTTGACCCTCCTGCTACTGGAGCCTTGATAATTCAATCCAGGCATCCAATGGAGTCACAAATTTCCCTGATGGCAGCAGGAACGAATATGGAAATGACACCGAAAATTCTCGTCGTTGAAGACAACCGAGAAATGAGAGAACTCGTCAGCAAGGCTTTGAGAAAAGAAGGCTACCGTGTATCTGTCGCAGGTGATGGCAAAGAAATGAACAAAGCGCTTGATAATGAGCGCGTAGATTTAATCATTCTCGATGTCATGTTGCCTGGTGATGATGGATTGACTCTTTGCCGCGATCTTCGCTCGAAAGCCACAACACCTGTAATCATCATCAGCGCTAAAGGCGAAGAACTCGACCGCGTTTTAGGTCTCAAGATGGGTGCGGATGACTATCTGCCAAAGCCGTTCAGCACACTTGAGCTCATCGCTCGCGTGCAAGCCGTCCTTAGAAGGATAGAGCGAGAACCAACCTCTCCTCCTAACGAGCCAAGTAAAATCTATAAGTTCAACGGTTGGCGTCTGGATGTAGAACGTCGCGAACTGATTGCGGTTGATAACGTCATCGTACCACTGAGCACCGGTGAATTCAGCCTGCTCCAAGTGTTGGTCCAACGCCCAAACCGGGTACTCTCCCGTGAGCAACTGTTAGACTTGGCGCGTGGACGCGATTCCGTTGCTTTCGACCGCAGCATCGACACACAAGTCAGTCGGCTCAGACGCAAGATCGAACACGATCCCAAAAATCCGACAATTATCAAGACAGTCTGGGGAGGAGGATACGTTCTCTCAGCCGAAGTGACGCGAGAGTAAAACCATGCGTATCCGGTCCCTGACAACACAGACCATCATCATGGTCACCCTCGGCCTCACAACAGCCTACCTTATCGGGCTGTTCCATTACTCGAGAGACCGGCTCGACGCACTCATTCATCTAAGCTTGCGCACAACGGCGCAAACCTTTGCGCATGTCACACATACGGTCGCTGCATCAAATACCGCTTGGCGGTTTGATATTGTGAATACCCTGGATGAACCTCATCTTCGCGCATCGTTGAGTGGCGACCCGGTTTTTTCAGATGAACCTTATCGCTCTCCTTACGATCAAGTTTTTCGGGAGCACATAAAACGCGAATCCCATTCAAACGAAATGGCAAACGTACGAATCAGCATGGTCGAACGACCACCGATGTCAACCTCTCTCCACAGGGACACGGTCAGCGAATGGTTCCTCCATGTGCTTCGAACTGTTTACCGCTTACCTGTTCACCTGAACGTAAGAATGTCCGTACCTTTGAACAGTGGAGGCTGGCTCAACATCGCATATGTGATCCCCGAGTTTCCGGCAGAACTCTGGAGTCCATCATTAACCACCGTCGGGGTCATGACCATTTCGATCATCCTAATTTCAATTTGGGTTGTACGACGCATGCTCTCTCCCTTGGATGTATTTGCCCGCGCTGCCCGGAGATTTGCATCTGACATTCATGCACCGCCGATGCCGATCAGAGGCGCTGCGGAAGTTCGAGAAGTCGCTGCGGTCTTCAACGATATGCAGGATCAGGTCAGAAGCATGATCCGAAGCCGGACGGAAATGATGGGTGCTCTGTCCCACGATCTGCGGACCCCGTTGTCTTTAATCAAACTCCGGACCGAGGCTTTGCCCTCATCCGACGAAAGGACGAAACTCCTTTCGTCAATCTCGGAAATGGAATTCATCGTTTCGGCAACCTTGGGCCTGGCTCGGCAGGCGTTTGATTTGGAAGATAGGCAGGACATCGACCTGGGAGCCTTGATACAGGCCATTTGCGACGATGCTTCAGACATAGGGAATGACGTGACCGTCATGCCGCTTTCAGGGAAAATCATCATCCATGGCCAGCCCGTGGCCTTGCGCCGGGCATTCAGCAACCTGATCGACAACGGCCTTCGCTATGGACATCGCGTTCGGGCTTTTCTTGAACGTACCGAAGACAGGATATCTGTCCGCATAAAGGACGACGGCCCAGGAATTCCCGATGAAGAGATCGAGCGCGTGTTCGAACCGTTTTATCGATGCGATAGATCCCGTTCGGAAGACACCGAAGGTACGGGCCTCGGCCTCAGCTTGGCGAAAACGGTCATCGAGAATCACGGCGGGACTGTCGAACTGAACAATGAAGCCACCTCCGGGTTGACCGTGACCGTCACCCTTCCCCGCTAATCATTCGTTGCCCTCTGTTCGGACGGATTTTTTCCGAACACGATCCCAAATCAATTTTCCCGCGATCGGAAGGGCTGTAAGAGCACCGAGAGCGACGACCGCTTCTACAACCCGCGCACTATCGAGGGATGCCATTTCTCCACCGAAATGGGCGAGCAGGAAACTTGCCGGAATGATGCCGGCCATTGTTGCGACCGCGAACCGCCACCATTTGAGGGGCGAGAGGCCCGCCGCATAACTAACCAGATCAAACGATATGAAGGGTAACAAACGGCTTAGAAAGACGACAGCCATTAACGCATTCTGGGAGCCGAAAACGCCCAATGAAAGGCCGCGGCCCAACCATCGACGCAAGACGTCGTAGCCAACTAGGCGGGCAATGCCAAACGCAATCAAAGCCCCTATCTCCGCGCCAATCGCTACATACACTGTTCCCCAGAAATGGCCATAGGCCGCTCCGGCGGCCAACGCTATGGGTGCGCTTGGGATTGGATTCAACACAATCGCCAAGGACATCAAAATGACGACGCCAAGAGGACCGAAGAGACCGAGGTTTTCGACATGCTTCCGAAGCGTCTCACTGTTCATCATTTCGTCGAGCGCGCCACTCCACGAGAGCGCACCATAAGCCGCGACAAGGCCGACAAGAATAAGAACGGTAAGAAGAATTTTGGTGCGCTTGCGGTCACTGGGACCATCGCCCGCCATCCCGTTTTTCGGAGCGGGATGATCCTCAACCGGAGGTGCCGAATGTGAATTGTCGTCAGATGACATGATAAGCCGACTTTTAAACGCATCTCTTTAGAGGAGTGAAGGATTTGCCGCTGAGCTTCACCCATCAACAACTTCAAGCCAGGTGATCATGCCCGCCGCCTGATGCTCAAGCATATGGCAATGGAACACCCACTTTCCCGGATTGTTCGCCACGAAAGCAATGCGGACGCGTTCCCCAGCGTCGACCAGTTCCGTATCCCGCCAGGGGATGCCGGTTACGGCCTTGCCGTTGCGGGCGATGACGCGGAAATGATGGCCGTGGAGGTGCATGGCATGCGGCCAGCGAGTATCGTTGATCATATCGACAACAATCGTTCGCCCTTTGGCGACCGATGCCAAAGGCTTTTCAGGGAGCCCAGCAATGCCGTTGAATGCCCACGCCTGGTTCTTTCCCACAAGGTCGCGGATGCCGTAATAGGCGCCTTTGTAGGTTGCACCTTCCATCCGCCCCATGGCGCCGCCCTCCATCCGCAACGGCACGACAACCGCGTCCTCAAATTCAAAATCCCCCGGCACCGGATTGGGCAGCAAGGCGACAGCGTCCAGGGCCGGTCGAGGGGCCGCAACCGCGACGCCTTGCGTAACGATACGAGCAGCCTCGATTGGCTCCGCGCCCGACACTTCCTGGATGACGTAGGTGCCCGGCCCCGGGCCCGGTAGATCGAGGATCACATCGGCCCGCTGCCCCGGAGCCAAAATCAATCTATTCCCAGGCTCAGCTGGACTGACGATTGGCTGGCCGTCGATTGCGACGACGCGGGCAGGCAGGCTGCCCAGATTGAACGCAAGGATGCGCGCGTTGGCAACGTTCAGCATCCGCAGCCGTACCCTTGCCCCTGGCCTGGCGGAGTACTCCATGCCCGTCAGGCCGTTCACCGTCAGCCAATTCCCCAACCGGCCGGCATGTGCCCAGTCGTGGAGTTGCCCAAAGCTTTGCGCGTCTATCTGATTATTCTTGGTCATTCGCCAGTCGTCGGCGCAGAAAACAAGGTCATGATCGACCTTGGGGGGATCGGCTTCGTCGACGATCAAAACGCCGTATAGACCTCTGGCCAACTGCTCCCAAGATCGGAAATGAGGGTGGTACCAATAGGTGCCGGCGTCCGGCACAACGAAGGAGTAATCGAATTCGCCGCCCGGTGGGACAGGGTCCTGTGTCATCCCGGCAACGCCGTCCATCGAATTTTCAATACGGATGCCGTGCCAGTGAACCGACGTCGGCTGATCCAGGCCGTTTTCCAAGCGAACGTTTACGCGCTCGCCCTGGCGGACGCGGAGCAACGGTCCAGGAACCGTATCACCATAGCTCCAGACCGCCGTAGGTTCACCGTTCTCAGTCAGCATGCTTCGACCCGGGCTGGGACGTAGAACCAACGAGGGCGACGGCATCGCCGCCAAGCTTTGCCGAAAAGCGCCAACCGCAACTGCACCAGCAATCCCACCCAGGACGTGTCGACGGGAAACATGAAAGGATTTGATGTCCAATTTCGCCTTCCTTACCGAACTGAGAATCTTTCCCAATTCTATAACATCCCCCTAGACTCTGGCTGATGATAAAAAGCGGCCCCTGATGCTCTCTCTCTCGAGGACACCAGGGGCCAGGTTGGGGAGAAAACGATAAGGGGTTAGAATATCATCTTCGCCCCAACCAAGAAAAATACGGCACCTGCATCTTCGCCTTCGCTACGCTTGATATTCGCCGTTCCGCCGAACGACCGTTCGTAATGAATCCCGATATAGGGTGACAACAAACGGTCTACGACGTCATAGCTAAGACGCAACCCAACTTCCAAACTGGGACCAAACGCCGCTTTGCCATATTTTGTATCGTCCGTGAACGGTAGATTCAATTCGATGGTTGGTGTCGCAATAAGGCGGTTCGTAAGTAGAACTTCGTAATCCACGTCAAGCCTCGCTGACGGATACTCGCCAACGAATAGATCGGCATCCACTTCAAAGAACTGCGGAGCCAATCCGTGTAGTCCGATGACTCCATCGAAACGGTTGCCGGTGGATGGGCTTGAGAAGCGAACACCGCCCACCGCATCGAAGAAAGTCGAGATCGGGACCTGCGCCCGGAGCTGGTTCTCCAACCGTTCAAAATTATCATTCTTGGTCGCGAATTCACCCTCGGAGCGCCACACGAGTTTCAATTCATCACTGCCGACCAAGGCATCGAAGTTCCAGGCGAACACGTCCGTATCCTTGCCATACCGGAATTCAGTTTGTTCCGCCTGAACGCCCCAAATCAGAGGCTCCGCTTGAACGGGTGTGGCTGGTAAGACCGAGATCACAAAGGCTGGTGCGACAAGCCCCGCGAGAATTTTCTGCAGCGTCATGATCAATGCCCTTCGTGCCGGACGGCCGATGCGTCGGCCTGTTCTTTGGGACCACCCTCGACCACGACTTTGCGGAACATGCCCGCGTCGGCGTGATAGGAGAGATGGCAATGGAACGCCCATTGGCCGGGCGCATCGACCTCAGTCTCCATATAGACCGTAGTTCCCGGAGACACGCTGACAACGTGCTTGATCGGGTTCCATTTGCCGTTGCCATTGTCCAAAATCGACCACATGCCGTGCAGGTGCATGGGGTGGGTCATCATGGTTTCATTGACGAACTTGAATCGAACCCGCTCCCCGTACTTCAGGCGGATGGGCTCGGCGTCCTTGAACTTCACGCCGTTAATGGACCAGATGTAGCGCTCCATGTTGCCGGTCAGACGCAGTTCGATCTCGCGCGTCGGCGGACGCTGTTTATAGAGCGGTTTCTGCGCTTTCAAATCATTGTAGGAAAGAAATTTTCCGCCGTTCGCCGCGCTCGGCATCAAACCGCTGTTGGATGCGTAGAAAGAATCGGCTTCCTTGGCCATGCCACCTTTTGCCATGCCGCCGTGCATGGAATTATCCATGCCGCTCTGTGCCATGGCACCCTGGGCTGAATGGTCCATGCCCTTCATCATGGCGTCGTCGGACATTTGATGCCTGCCACC
The DNA here is from genome assembly GCA_048263775.1 of Rhodospirillales bacterium. Lineage (GTDB taxonomy): Bacteria > Pseudomonadota > Alphaproteobacteria > Rhodospirillales > Casp-alpha2 > UBA1479. The sequence goes on along the minus strand of JBLXDU010000001.1, from coordinate 397,824 downwards.
CTGCGCCATACCTTGGTGCTCAGCACCTTGCATTTGTGATCCGTCGGGCATCGCGTGGCCAGCGCCTTTCATTTCGCTTCCGTCCGGCATTTTATGGGTTGTGCTGCTATGAGCATCATGGGCCGCACCACTCATCGAGCTGCCGTCAGGCATTTTGTGCGTTGCGCTTCCCATGGCCATCGCTCCGTGATCCATGCCGTGCGACATCCCCATGTCCGCCATGGTAAGAAGTGGGGACTTCCGCAGGTCCGGCACTTCGGCAGTCAATCCCTCACGAGGCGCAAGGGTGCCACGCGCATAGGCGGTGCGCCCCATGGACTCTGCGAAGATGGTATAGGCTTTGTCTTCCGCTGGCCGAACGATGACATCATAAGTTTCGGCCACGGCGATGCGGAATTCGTCGACAGACACAGGTTGTACGTTATTTCCGTCGGCCTGCACCACGGTCATCTTCAAGCCGGGGATGCGAATATCAAAATATGTCATCGCCGATGAATTAATGAAGCGAAGGCGGACGCGTTCGCCTGGCTTAAACAGGCCCGTCCAATTCTGGTCGGGACCCTTGCCATTGATCAGCGGCGTAAACCCCTGAAGGTCTTCGATGTCCGTGGCCATCATCCGCATGTCGCCCCAGGCCATGCGATCCGACAGCGCCGCACCCAAACCCATCTTTTCACTGTCCTTGAAGAAGTCGAACACCGTTTGCTGTTTACGGTTGTAGTAATCCGCCATCATCTTCAGGTTTCGCATGATGCGATTTCCCGAATGCGGATGGGCATCGGCGAGTTGAACCACGTATTCGCGGTCGTAGCGATAAGGCTCGCGTTCTTTTGGTTCGATGACGATGGCGCCATAGGCGCCATCCGGTTCCTGAAATCCAGAATGACTGTGGAACCAATAGGTGCCGGATTGCTTGATCGGGAAATTATAGGTGAAAGTCTCGCCTGACTTGATCCCTGGATAGCTGATGTTAGGCACGCCGTCCTGCTGGAACGGCAGTATTAATCCATGCCAGTGGATCGACGAATCCTCGGACAGATTGTTGGTCACGTTAATGGTAACGTTTTCACCTTCCTTGAACCGCAACACCGGCCCCGGCGAGGCGCCGTTGAACCCCACCCCGGATCGCGTAAAGTCGCCTGTGTCGATGGTTACCGGATCGATAGTAATGTTGTACTCGCCGGCTTGGGCGGAGCCGCTCCCCAGAGCGGCTACCAGCCCTAAGCCCATCACGGCACCGACAACATGTTGGCGTGTAATAGTTATCATCGGATTCTCCTGTCCTTCGATCTTTACTTGAATTTGATGGGGCCCATCATTCCGGACTCGTAATGCCCTGGAATGTTGCAAGCAAATTCCAGATCCACCGGCTTGGAGAACTTCCAAATCACCTCACCGGATTTTCCCGGCTCCAGCAGGATGCTATTCGGGTCATCATGCTTCATCCCGCGCCCATCGCCATGGTCCATCATCATTTTATCGCGGTTGATCCGATCAGCTTCGATCATGCCGTGCTCCCACATTTTCATCATTTCCTTCTGGTGGGCTTTGTGCATAACCGCAGTGCCGAGGCCGAATTCGTGTAAGAACTCGCCTTTGTTGGTGATCTTGAAGCGGATTGTCTCTCCCGCCTTAACGGTGATTTGTTCCGGTTTGTAGTAATTATCGTGCATCGCCACGTCGATGGTCCGCGTCACGTCGGCAGCCTTGCCCGGCGCGCCGATCTCCATACCGTGATGCCCCGCGGGGCCGTGACTATCGCCCCCTTGAGCGCCCATCATGTGTCCTTGGTTTTGCGGCTCGCCCTTCGCCGGACCGTGCCCCGCGCCGGCCCAGGCCGAAGCGCTCAAGGTCAAGAAAGTAGCGAAGGCAAGGGAAGTGATCACGAGACGGGGCGCATTGGTCGTTAAGGTCAACATTTTCGATATCCTTGTCCCAAAGTTTGGGTTTCCTTGATTGTTGGTCAGCAAGGCCCAAGCCTTACTGGAAAATTTATATCCATGCGTTTGGAAGGCGAACGGGGCAGAACTCCGTGCCGCACGATCACGCATATTTCAGCGTTTCGATTCATTTTCGGACGGCCTGTCGCCATCTACCCTGCTACGCGGTCCTGATGGCCTGACGTGTCGGCAGCCCGAATGACCGCATGGAAGTCAGCCGCGAGGGCGCGGAGGTCTAAATTGTTCTTGAGGATTATTGGAAACAACCGCTTCATCGTGCGGCAGAACGAGCCTCTCCGCCTCGAACACGTGAGCGGACAAGTCCGAGAGGTCTTGCGCGGCAACGGATGGGAAACAGGCAACGTGGCAGCAACCATCCATTCCGCCAGAACTCTTGTTCCCGGCTCCGGCTTTTTCTTCAGAGGGCTTATCGCAATCAGCTTTGTGCTGCGGAGAAGAGTTCAGGTGGGTTCCGTCACTCGCACCCGCACCAAAATGCGCAACATGAACGTGCCCTCCTCCCTGAAAACCGGCAGCGTGACCGGCGCTCATCCCCGCGAAAAGAACGGAAACAGCCAGCAATAAACTGCATATTCGGAGAAAACCGCATCTCATGTTCACTGCCTGGATCATTCCTCTGAACACACAAATACTATATCAGTTTGAGGGTTGTTGAAATTTCGATTTCGGATGATTTGCCCTCATCCCTTTCCTGAAATGTTCTTTTTGCGCTCGTTATATTCAGCAGCGTCGATTTCGCCCCGGGCATAGCGTTCGTTCAGGACATCAAGGGCGGAAGATGAACGGTCACCGCCGGTCAGCCCCTTGACGACAAACAGGATGACGACGATCACCGCGATCATAAAAATCGCCATCATGCCCCAGCCCATGAACATGCCGCCCCAGCCACCGGACCACATGGGATGACCGTAATAGTAGCCCCCCCGATCGGTTGCATCAGCAAGGGCAGGCAGGCCCCAGAATATTCCGGGAATCGATCCGAAAATCGCCAATTTTTCTTTCATGGCCATGTCCTTTGTTTGCTTCCTTCAAGGTGCAGACAAAACATTGTTAGCTCAATCCAATCTTGCACAAGTTCGGAGTTTGAAGCCTCCCCTAAGGTTAGGGTCAACACCTTAATTTAACTAATTACCCGGCTTTTTGGTTCGCATGTTTATGTCGTCGTGGCGCCGTTGAGTTTTTCCCGGCCAAGTGCTTTTGATAAAAGACAGAACGGCAACGATGTCCTCGTCGCTTAGGATGCCGGCATAGGCGGGCATGTCGCTTTCGTAACTGCCGCCAACGACCGCTGCAGGGCCGCGTTTCGTCAAATCGAACAATTGAGCGTCCGGGTGGTGCCAAGTATGCCCCGACTTGTCATGAGGAGGTGCGGGTAGGCGTCCGTTGGGCAGGCGTTCGCGCCAGTTGGCTTGCCCCCCCAACCCCGGGCCGTGGCAGGATGCGCATTGGGCCATGTAAATCTTCTGACCATGAGCCACTACCTCCGGGTCATTCGGACGCAATCGGATATCCGCCTCCGCACCTGGCATCCAGAACCAAACGCCGGCTCCAAGTACCGCAACACATACCGCGCCGGTAACGACGACCTTTAGTCTTCTCATCAGTGCGTCGTACTGGCCAAGCCGTTGATGATGGGACAGTCCGGCCGATGGTCGCCCCGGCACTTATCGTGCAGGTCCTTGATTGTTTCCCGAAGGGCTTTCAATTCCTCGATCTTCGTTTCGACTTCTTCAAGGTGCTGGCCCGCGATCGCCTTGACATCGGCGCTCGCTCGGCTCCTGTCCTCGTAGAGCGAGAGCAGTTCGCGGCAAGCTTCAACCGTGAACCCCAAGCCGCGCGCCCGATGAATGAAGTTCAGTTTGTGGACATCCGTCTCACTATAGGCGCGATAGCCGTTTTCCTGACGTTTCGGCACAACCAGGCCGATTTCCTCATAGTAGTGCAAGGTCTTGACCGACATGCCGCTTGCCTCGGCGGCTTGACCCACGTTCATCATCTCACTTCTCCTCGATTGAGACGGTCCTAAGACGCAACGCGTTCCCTACGACGGAGAGCGAGCTCAGGCTCATGGCTGCCGCGGCGAAGATCGGCGAGATCAAAATTCCGAAGAACGGGTAGAGAACCCCCGCCGCCACCGGCACGCCGGCCGCGTTGTAGACCAAGGCAAAGAACAGGTTCTGTTTGATATTGCGCATGGTTGCTCGTGCCAAACGGCGGGCACGGACAATGCCGTTTAGGTCTCCCTTAACCAGGGTGAACCCAGCGCTTTCAATGGCGACGTCGGCGCCGGTTCCCATTGCAATACCGACATCGGCCTGGGCCAGCGCAGGCGCGTCGTTGACACCGTCTCCGGCCATGGCGACCTTACGGCCTTGATCTTGGAGATCCTTGATAATCCGCGCCTTATCCTCAGGCAGGACATCCGCGCGAATCTCGTCGATGCCCAGTCTGCCGGCCACGGCCTTCGCCGTGCGTTCATTGTCGCCAGTGGCCATAACGATGCGGAATCCTTCGGCGTGAAGGGCCTTGATCGCGCCGACGGTGGTTTCTTTGACGGGATCGGCGACGGCGATCAGGCCCGCGATTTCATTCCCGAGAATGACGAACATCACCGTTTCGCCTTGATCCCTGCGGCTATCCGCGGTGGCAGAGAGTGCATCGCCATCCAAACCAAGGTCAGCAGCAAGTTTGGCGTTGCCCAGCGCGACCTGTTTGCCGTCGATGATGCCCTTGACACCCTTGCCGGTGACGGCCTCGAAATTCTCTGCCTTGGCGAATTCGATGCCCCGTTCCTCGGCACCGGATACGATGGCCTCGGCCAGCGGGTGTTCCGAACCGCGCTCCAAACTTGCCGCAAGCCGCAAGACTTCCGCTTCACCATGACCGTCGTTGGGAAGAACGGCGACCAGTTTGGGCTTGCCGACCGTCAACGTGCCGGTCTTATCGACGATCAGCGTATCGACCTTGGCGAAGCGTTCCAAGGCTTCTGCGTTCTTGATCAGCACGCCCGCCTGGGCCCCTCGGCCGGTTGCCGTCATGATCGACATGGGTGTGGCCAGGCCCAGCGCACAAGGACAGGCGATGATCAACACGGCAACCGCCGAAACCAAACCATACGCCATAGCCGGTGCCGGCCCCCAGATGGACCATGCAATGAAGGCACCAATCGCGACCAAGATCACAACCGGGACGAACATGCCGGCGACAGAGTCAGCGACCTTTTGAATAGGAGCACGGGAACGCTGCGCATTCGCAACCATCTCAACGATCTGGCTCAGCATGGTATCGGATCCGACCCGCTTGGCCTCCATGACCAGACTGCCCGTACCATTGATGGTGGCGCCAGTCAGGTCATCGCCCTCCGTCTTCTCGACCGGGACCGGCTCCCCGGAAATCATGGACTCATCGATGCTTGAGCGGCCTTCCAGGACGACGCCGTCCACCGGAACCTTGTCACCGGGGCGGATGCGCAGCTTGTCGCCGACCTTGACGTCCTCGAGCGGGATTTCTTCTTCCGAGCCGTCATCGCGGATAACGCGGGCCGTCTTCGCCGCCATATCCAAAAGCGCCCGGATCGCGGCCCCCGTCCGGTCACGTGCGCCAAGTTCCATCATCTGCCCGAGTAGAACCAAAACGACGATAACCGCACCAGCCTCGAAATAAACGCCGACGTGACCGTCCACGGACCTGAAACCATCGGGGAAGATATCGGGTGCCAGAACGGCGACGAGGCTGAACAGGTAGGCTGCCCCCACGCCCATACCGATGAGGGTGAACATGTTAAGCGAGCGGTTCACGACCGACTTCACGCCGCGCACGAAAAATGGCCAGCCGGACCAAAGAATCACGGGCGTTCCGAGGATCAACTCGATCCAAAGTGCCGCACGTTCGCCGACCGCCTCACGGATGAACCCAAGCCCGACGAACGGCCCCATGGTCAAGACCAGCAACGGCACGGTCAGAATAGCCCCCACCCAAAACCGCCGGGTGAAGTCGATCAGTTCAAGATTAGGCCCTTCTTCGCCTGTCGGCACCCCTATGGGCTCCAATGCCATGCCGCAGATGGGACAATCGCCGAGAGCGTCTCGGACAATTTCGGGATGCATGGGGCAGGTGTATTTGGTGCCGACGGGGGAATTCTCGGCAGCCTTTTCTTGAGCGCCAGAGAGATAATGGTCGGGATCAGCCTTGAACTTACCGAGACATTTCTCGGAACAAAAATGATATGTCGACCCGTTATGGTCGAACCGCGGTTTTCCCGCGTTCGGATCGACCGTCATGCCGCATACAGGGTCTTTCACCACAGCCGGCGCATCGTGATGCCCAGGGCCGCCGCACGAACCATGGCCGGAGCAACAATTGTGGCCTTGGAGTTTGTGGGACTCCGCAGCGGTTTCTACCTGCTTACGTTCGCCTTCACCCTGTTTGGAATGCTGATCCATCACTAAATCCCTCTCACGTTGCTCAAGAGCCCCGGTTGAACTGACGATGGAATTTTGAGGCCTCCAGCAACAGGAGGGTCAAGCAAAAACTTTCACTCTCAAGCGCCATTTCGCCTGGCACCAAGGCGTACCGAATTCAGCCGGTACGGCGGAGGAAAAGCTTTTCCCCAAAGAAAACGAGGGCAATACCGACCGCCGCGGAATAGATCACCGTCATGTCGGACTGCGCCTTGATCACCAACAGCGCACCGAGCACGACGACATCCATGACAATGGCGATGATAAGCACTGTCGCCGAGGCGTTCACTTCCTTGCGCAAATGGCGAAGAACGCCCCAATGAACGACGATATCCATGATGATATAGAAGATAGCGCCCAGCGCAGCGATGCGGCCGAGGTCAAAGAACGCGGTCAAAAGCATCGCCAGTACGATGGTGTAGACGAGGGTGTGCCTCTGGATATCCCCCGGCATGCCGAAATGGCTGTGTGGCACCAGCTTCATATCGGTCAGCATTGCGAGCATGCGCGAGACTGCGAAAACGCTGGCGATCACGCCCGATACCGTCGCGATAATGGCGAAAGCGACCGTAAACCATAGACCCGTTTTTCCGAAGGCAGGACGCGCGGCCTCGGCCAAAGCGAAGTCGCGCGCACGAACGATCTCCTCAATGGTCAAATTCCCCCCAACTGCAAGTGCCACCAGGAAATAGATGACGACGCAGATGACAATGGAGACGATGATGGCGCGGCCGACGTTCTTGTTCGGCTCAACAATCTCCCCGCCACTATTTGTGATCGTTGTGAACCCCTTGTAGGCAAGGATCGCCAGGGCGGTGGCGCCGAGGAAGCCGCCAGCGCTGGTCGTCGCCGGATCAACGGAAACACTCTTGAACGTGAACCCGGTGAGCCAAAGCCCGCCCACGGCGAACACCGCAATCCCGCCGATCTTGAGAAATGCCATGACGAAGGAGAATGTCTGGATAAAGCGGTTGCTGAGAACGTTCACAAAGAAGGCAAAAGTCAGCAGTCCGATCCCCATTGCAGGTACCAACCAATTTTTGTCTGCATCGACGTCAAACAGTTGCAGCGTGTAGGTGCCGAATGTCCGTGCAACCAAGCTCTCGTTGATGACCATGGAGAAATACATCAGGAGCCCGCAGGCGCCGGTCATCATGGTCTTGCCGTAGGCTTTCTCCAGGAACATGGCGATGCCACCAGCCGATGGATAGGCATTCGACATCTTGACGTAAGAATAGGCGCTAAATCCAACGATGATCGCCGCCGCGAGAAAGGCGAAAGGGAACCATTCGCCTGCGAGTTCGGCGACCTGGCCAGTCAGCGCGAAAATCCCGGCACCGATCATGACGCCTGTTCCCAAGGAAACAGCACCCGTCAGCGACAGGCTGTTCTCTTGATATTTGGCCGAGCGATCGTGACTGCCATGCCCTTCGTGGCCGTGCGGATCGGTCATATCGCTTTATCCTGTTTTTGCCGTCATGAATGGGCGTCGCCATGGTAGCGCACTTCGAGTTTGCTATCCGGCGGCACTGACTTCCCGAGATTTACGCTGAACCGCGAGACCTTAAGTGCCGTCGTGATCCTTCTTCCCCGATCCGTGAAGGCCGCCCACCCCGCGTCGGGCTCGGCACCGCTATCGGCGGCGCGGACATGAATATGCCCTCGGCGAAGCCCTGCGCTTCCGAACTGCATCAACCTGCCAGTCAGCACGTAGCCATCTTCCGTCTGCCACGCCTGCAACTGGTCGACTTCCGCTACGGACGAGTTGCCGGCAGGTACCAGAACGGCCTTTTCAAAGAGTTTCCCCGGCCTGAAGCTCGCGCAGGCCGCCAGGATAGGTGCGGCAACAAAGATGGAGGCGATCGCCAACTTGGATGTCATTTTACATCTCCTTCCCAAAAACTGATGAAAATCCTGAAGCATCCTGTAGGAAGAGGGTCAACACCAAGTATCCCGAAAAATATCAATCGTGCGTGATCGTTCCGGACCCGATAGTCGCATACTGAAGAACCAGAACACCAATCACGGCAGACAACAGCGACCCGGATAGAACCGCAAGCTTCGCTGATGACAACACCGCCGGATCCGGAAATGCCCGTGTGGCGATGAACAAGCTCATGGTGAATCCGATCCCCGCAAGAATCGAAACACCGAATACCTGCATCCAGTTGACACGTTCCGGCAAACGGCAAAGACCAGAACGAACCGCGAGAAATACTGCACCGAATATGCCGACCTGTTTCCCAAGGAACAACCCCAGGACGATCCCAAGCCAAACCCCTTCGCTGCTGCTGGAAAATGCCTTCTCGTCCAAAACCACGCCGGAATTGAAAAACACGAATAGGGGAACGACGAGCAGGGAACTCCACAAATGGAGGGTGTTTTCAGCGGAACGCAGAGGGGATTTGGACTTTGTCCGGTCTCCGTGCATGGGAACTGCAGCCGCAATTATAACCCCTGCAAGAGCAGCCTCGACACCCGCTTTCAACATGCCTACCCACAGAACCGCTCCGACGATGATGTATGCAACGGGGTTAGTAACCTTCCAGCGATTAAGCGCGAACAGCCCGACAACCGCAGCCAACCCAACCACCGCCGGTACCAGGGAAAAATGCTCACCATAAAATACACCGATGATGATGACCGCCCCGATGTCATCGAACACGGCGAGAGCCGTCAGAAAGACTTTCAGTCCGATCGGCACACGCGGCCCCATCAGCGAGAGAATGCTCAGAGCGAGCACAATGTCGGTCGCAGTCGGCACCGCCCAACCCCGTATGCCCACAGCGTCACCCTGATTGAAAGACGCATAGACGATCGCGGGCACCGCCATGCCTCCCAGCGCCGCGAAAGCCGGTAGCGCCGCACTCCGCAAGGTGTTGAGCTGTCCTTCGAGGACCTGCTGTTTGATTTCGAAACCGATGATGACAAAAAAGATCACCATGAGTCCCTGATTAATCCAGTAAACCATTGGGCCTTCGATGAGGAGTTCGCCGATACGCAAGTGGACCGGCGTGTGATGGACGGCCTGATACAATGCTGCGAAGGGTGAATTGGCAGCGACCAAAGCAAGCGCCATGAATGCAAGCATGACGATGCCGGCACCTTGATCACTGCGAAGCAGGCTTTTCATTTATTCTCTCAGAAACAGAGGTTGGAGGAATGCACACGGCCACTTCACATGTTGTGTGGCCGGTATCCAATTCCGTTAGCGGCCTGCAACTCGCGAATGTAGCGGACAATGGCCCCGATATCCGCCTCGCTCACCTGTGGCTGCGGCGGCATGTCACCGAACGGCCAATGATGTTGCCGCACGCCCCGCTGGGCCGCAAGTACGAACGCATAGTCTGCATGATGGCCGGGATTGTAGATGTCATGTACCAGAGGCGGCCCCTTGTCAGATCCGGCGGCGTTAGCACCGTGGCACTGAGCGCAGGTCGCATCGAACGCCGCCTTGCCGGCCTTCGCCGGCTGCGACAGCGTGGGCACCTTCACCGAAACGACCGTGTCTGCCCGTTCCGAGGAGAAAATCTTCCAACCGATGATGGCAATGCCGCCTATGACAAACGCACTCACAAAGATAGCGGGCACCTTGTCCATGATCTTCACTACTCCCCTCCACGGCGACGACATCTCTGGTGTTCAACAGCTCTGCCCGATCATTCTATTCATCCCCAGCCATGCGTGGATGCGTGCGGTGTGAAATCGACGGCGCCGCCGATTGCTGTTGCCCGCCGGTATGGCCATACAGAATCACCGGTTTGCCGGTTTCACTATCAACCACGATGGTGTTGACTTGAAACGCATGGTTCCGGTTGCCACCAGGAGCCATCACGGTCACGGCATAACGAGTGCCTGACGCGCTCTCCACAGGTGTTATTTTCAGAACCGTAACACCGTAGTCAGCGGCGACTTTATTTCGAATTTCGTCCGCACTCATCTCAGCCCGCGCGCTAGATACCGCCGTAACTGAGACCATCGCCACCGCCGCCACGACGAAGAACCGGAAAGCGAGACCATATCGACGAAAAGCGTGCGCCCCGCCGGTCAACTTTGTTCTCATAACAAATCCTTCCATTTCCAATGTCATCCGATCACCAATTTCTCAGGGTTGGGGAAAGCATATGGCGGCACGACCAGATTGCGCGGCGCCGGCCCTTTCCTGATGCGGCCGGAGGTGTCGTAGTGAGACCCATGACAGGGGCAAAACCAGCCGCCGAAATCACCTCGCCGGCTCCCTTCTCGCTGACCAAGGGGAATGCAGCCCAGATGTGTGCAAATCCCAACGACAATTAACCACTCTTCCCTTTGGACCCGGTCCGCATCCTTCTCCGGATCCGGCAAGGCCGCGCTATCATCTGCCTTCGCTTTTGTAACGGCCTCCGGAGTACGACGATCCACAAATACCGGCTTGCCTTGCCAAACGACCGTAACCCGCTGGCCGCGCTCAATAGGCCGCAGGTTCAAGTCTGTCGATGCGAGCGCGAGCGTGTCGGATGCCGGATTAAGGCTGTCGATCAACGGCCAAACCGACAAAGCCACGCCGGTAGCTGCGAGCGTCGATGTTGAGACGATCAGAAAATCGCGTCTCGACCGCTCGTCAATCCTGAGGCTTTCAATATGTCCTTCTGATTTCATCATCGTGAAACAACCTGCTCACTTAGCTTGGTCGTTAACCCCGGATGCGGTTATGTCGTCGTATCGACCAAATTCCCAAACCGAGGGATAAACGCCGGAACCCTGGACCGGTAGTCTTCGTATTCGGCGCCGAACTCCTTTAGCGCCGTCTGTTCCTCCGCATATGCCAGCCGGACGTACATCCAGACGAGGACCGGGAACATCGCCAGCGTCAGAACCGTCGGCCACTGAAAAAGGAATCCGATCATAATGGCGATAAATCCAACGTACTGCGGATGACGGACCTTCGCATAAGCGCCTGTCCTCGCCAGCGTGCCGGATTTCTGCGCCTGGTAAAGAATGCGCCAAGCGGACGAAATCAGCGCGAATCCCGCCAGGATGAATGCGAAGCTCAGAATATGGAATGGACCGAAATGCGGGTTGCCCTGCCAGCCGAAGATCATCTCGGGCAGGTGGCCCGAATCATGAGCTAACCAGTCGATCCCCGGATAATTGCTCTGAAGCCAGCCGGATAGAAGGTAGATGGTTAGCGGAAAGCCATACATCTCAGTGAACAACGCGACCAGGAACGCGCTGAACGCCCCGAAGGACCGCCAGTCCGTTGCCGTCTGTGGCTTGAAGAAACTGAAGGCAAACATGATAAATACCGCGGAGTTAATGATCACAAGGGACCAAAGACCGTAGGCGTTAGTTGTCTCGCTCATGCGCTTGGTCCTCCACGATTATTGCCTTCGTCCCGACCGCCCTCGGCCTTCCCTTCCGATTGGTGGCCTTCGTGCCCCTCGTGGCCGCCATGGCCACCGTGCCCGTGGTGCATAAAGAGGTGCATCAAGGGACACAGAAGAATAAGAAGCCATGGAAGATACGGTAACGCACTGGCCACGTGCGCCTGATGCTCGGTCCAGAGAAAGTATCCGGCAACACCGAGAAACCCAGCAAGGACCAAGCCGCTTCGCGAAAACAACCCGCTCAATATGCCGTTGGAATGTCTTTCAGCCATTTTATCGCCCTCCAACTGAAGCCCATTACTGAACTAACTGATGTCCCTTGCCGCCGACGTCGATCGTGCCGGTCAGTTTCAGGGTCTTCGCATCGACAACCCATAGCTTCGGCAGTTCGACGCTCGAGACATAGATCACGCCTTGGCCCTTGATCACCGCCAGATGGTAGGGCTGCGGTGCCAACGTTAGTTCGCGCCGGTCACCGGAACTCAGATCGATCGCAATGAGCTTGTTCGCGCCCTTGGCGCTCACAAAGAGCGTCCGGCCGTCCTCAGACACGTCGATGCCGTGCGGATCCTCACCGCCCTTTAAAACCTTGGCAACGGCAAGGTGCTTAAGGTCAATGACCGACACAGTGCCGTCGCCGACGTTGTTGACGAACATCTTTCCGAGATCATCTCGAACAACGAGGTGCTCCGGGGCTTCTCCAACCTTCACCCTGTCGGAAACCCGCCAGTTGGCCGTGCGCACAATGCTGACGGAGTTGTCACCGGAATCGCTGATGTAAAGGCGGGCTCCGTCCTGAGAAAAGGCGGCATAGTTGGGCACGGCCCCGGTCTTGACGGTCGCAACGACCGTGAACGTCCGAATATCGATCACGGATACCGCATCCTGATTGGGATGGGTCACAGCGGCGAAGAAACCATTGGGCGACGCAGCAACATGATGAACTCCACCCGGAACATCGACCCGACGAACCACGGAACGGTCCTTGACCTTGATGAAGGTTACGCGGCTTATGACGGCGCTCTTCGCCACTGGTCGGCTTGCCGATTTCGCGTGATGCGCGGCATGGTCTTCCGCCGACACACCCGCAGGCCGTTCAGGTATTGTGGCGCCGGGCTCGACCTCCGTGAAGCTGCCGGCGATAAGGAGCTTCCCGTCGGGCGTCTTGGCAAGCCCGTGGACAGCCGGTACGCCGGTGATGCGCTCGACGACCTTGTTTGTATCGACATCGATAACCGCGATTTCATTGTTGCCGCCCATGGGGACAAAAACCACATTCCGTTCTCCGGCTGAGGCCGAGGAAAGCGCAGCCATCGCGAAATAGGCCGCCATGATAAGAAAGCCCAATCCTGTTGCGCGGGCCTCCGAAACTCGACTGATCGATTGCTGAAACATAACCCTCTCCATTCGCTCAAAACCGAATAAATCTTTGTATGAGGGCTCCCGCAGCAGGAGGGTCAAGTCAAAATTTTCTGCCTCGGTCGCAAACAGCCCCGCGACCAAATCTCAATGAAAAACCATGCCCTCAATATGAAATCCGGCGTCGACGTGGAGCGTTTCACCTGTAATGGCGGAAGAATAATCGCTCGCCAACATCAATGCGGCGCGCCCAACTTCACAGGATTCGACGGTTCTCCGAAGCGGCGCCTTTAGCACCGTTTCATTCAGGAGTTCGTCGAAATGCTCAATCCCGGAAGCAGCGCGTGTTGCCACAGCGCCCGCCGAGATGGCGTTCACTCTAATGGAAGAGCGTCCGAGTTCATGTGCCAAGTACCGAACTGATGCTTCGAGAGCAGCCTTCACAGGCCCCATGACATTGTAGTGATCTACCACCTTCTCAGCACCGTAGTAGCTTAGAGTCATCAGGCTGCCGCCCTCTTGCATCAATGGCTCGGCAAGCTTGGCCATGCGGATAAAGGAATGACAAGATATCAACATTGATTCAGCGAACCCATCGCTCGAACAGTCGGTCAGCCTGCCATGCAGATCCTCTTTCCGGGCCCAAGCGATCGAATGCAGAAGAAAATCCAGTCGACCCCATTTTTCCGCTATCGTGTCAAACAACTTTTCCAATTGCCCGGGGACGGAGACGTCACAGGGAAGGAAAACCGGGGTTTCGATTTCGCGGGCAAGCGGCTCAACAAACGGCATCGCCTTGTCGTTCAGGTAGGAAATCGCCAGTTCGGCGCCAGCATTCCGGAAACGCTGCGCCGCCGACCAAGCAAGGCTGTGCTCGTTGGCAATACCAACGACCAGTCCTTTCCGGCCATTCAAATCTATGACTTCCATTCTCTGATACTCCTCCTGCAGTTCGAGCGAGTGAACCAATCTCACGTCGCCATCAATTCACTGCATATAGACATATGTCCCAGGGGCATCGCAGAGCGGTTTATAGCCTTTCCGCGCAGCCCCCATTCGAGGCGGGTCGACCAGTACTCCCGAATTCGTCGCAAGCCACTTCCGCCAACAGGGCCACCAAGATCCTTCATGATTGTCCGCCTGTGACTGCCAGGAATCAGGATCGAGATAGGCTTCGAGATCATCGTGAGCGGCGATTTGGTGGGATCGCTTCGCGTTGCCTGGCGGATTAACGACGCCGGCATTGTGACCACCAGTAGATAGAACAAAGGTGACATCGGCGTTGGTCTGAGCATGGATTTTATATACGGAGCGCCACGGAGCGATATGATCGGACAAAGTACTGACCGCGAATATCGGAATACGGATGTCCCGCAATGAGATTGCTCGACCGCCGATGACATAGCGCTCGTCGGCAAGGTCATTATTCAGGAAGAGCTTACGGAGATACTCTGAATGCATTTTCGACGGCATCCGTGTTGCATCTGCGTTCCAGGCTATCAGGTCAATCATAGGCAGTCGTTCGCCGAACAGGTATGCGTTCACCATGCTTGACCATATCAAGTCGTTGGAGCGCAGGAGCTGGAAAGCCCCAGCCATTTGCTTGGTGTCCAGGTATCCTGTCTCTGCCATGATATTCTCGAGGAAGTTGACCTGCGCCTCATCGATAAACAGCATAAGTTCGCCAGCCTCGGTAAAGTCGGTTTGCGCAGCGAACAATGTCAAGGATACCAAACGACGATCATCCTCACGGGCCATCCACGCGGCCGCGATAGCCATAAGAGTGCCGCCGAGACAATATCCGACGCCGTGGATGCCCCTCCCAGGCATGATCGCAGAGATCGCATCAAGCGCCGCCATCACACCAAGCAAACGGTAGTCTTCCAGACTGAGTTCGCGGTCCTCCACCGACGGGTTTTTCCAGGAGATGATGAAAACCGTGTGTCCCTGCTCGACAAGAAACCTGACCAGTGAATTTCCAGGGCTGAGGTCGAGGATGTAGTACTTCATTATCCAAGCCGGTGTGATCAGGATCGGCTCTGGATAAACCTTTCCGGATGCTGGCGTGTATTGGATAAGTTCAATCAATTCGTTGCGGAAAACGACCTTTCCTGGCGTGACGGCCAGATTTTGCCCGACCTGGAACTGCTTTACTGCGGACGGGCGTTCACCCTGAAGGGCCAGTTTCCAATCCTCTACAAAATTCAGCGTCCCTTGAACCAGGTTATGACCTCTGCTTTCCAGCGTTGCCTTTCGGAACTCCGGATTGGTCGCCGGGTAATTCGCCGGCGAAACAACGTCAAGTAGTTGGCGGGCGACAAAGGAAACTATCTGTTCATGATGTTTAGAGACGCCGGAAACCTGGGTCGTGGCGTTGTGCCACCACTGCTGGGTAAGAAGAAACCCTTGGTAGGCAAGCCGATAAGGCCAATCCTGCCATTCCTCAGCCACAAACCGCTTATCATGGGGCAAAGGGTCGATGCATGGTGCGCATTGAGGGTCGCAACAGGCACTATGGCTGAATTCAATATACCGCAACAACTTTCGTTGTGCCTTGAGTGCAAGTTCAATCTGTTTGTCCGGCGACATAAGGAGATGTTGAGCCCAATCGATGTACGCCTGAAAGAGAGCTGTGGGGCTAATCCCACCAGTTACCCGCCCAAGCGCAGCATTCAGCGGTTGATCCAACGAAGGTTGGGTTTTGGGGGCATACTTGAGATCAGGCGCCTCACACTCCAGGCCATTCTTCATTTTGTTCACGCTCCAATAGGACAACAGGCGCTTTCAGGTTGGGCTGCACAGTGAATCGCAGACTCGAGTTCCTCCTCGCGCCCTTGTCGTCGTTGAGCCGCCGATGACTGATGCATTAGGACGGCAAGCGCCATTGCCGCCAAGCGCGCCTGAGTCGGATCGGCACGCGAACTTAGGACGACCGGCGCGGACAATCCCAATACGATACCCGCCGCCGTGGCGCCTGCCAGATATTCTAGATTCTTGGCCAAGATGTTGCCGGATATGAGATCGGGAACGAGGAGAATATCGACATCTCCCGCGACCTCGGACACGATCCCCTTCACCTTTGCAGCGTCACTCGAGATCGCATTATCAAAGGCCATGGGGCCATCAATGGCAGCGCCGGAGATTTGCCCCCGTCTTGCCATCAACGCGAGGCAAGCCGCGTCCACCGTCGATACAATCGCCGGATTCACCGTTTCAACAGCCGAGAGCGCTGCGACCTTGGGTCTAGCGACGCCAAGGAGATGAAAGAGCGAGATGGCGTTCTGAAGAATTTGCGCCTTCGCGTTTAGGTCCGGAGAAATGTTTATCGCCGCATCTGTAATCGCCAACAATTTCGGATAGGTCGGGATATCGACCACAAATACGTGACTGACACGCTGGTCGGGCAGCCTGAGCCCGCGATCAGAATCGAGAACCGCCCGCATCAAAGCGTCTGTGTGAATTCGCCCTTTCATGAGTGCATCTGCTCGTCCACCACGAACGAGGTCAACGCCAACCCGAGCCGCTTCCTCCGCATCTTTTGCAGTGATGATTTCAACACCGGTGATATCGGCGTCAATTTCACCGGCGCATGCAACAATCTCGTCCGGCGCGCCGATGAGGAGCGGCACAATAAGACCGGCCTTCCGAGCTTGTACGACAGACTGAAGGACTAGTGCCTGGTCTGCTGCGATTACGGCCATTCGGATCGGCGGAAGCTTTTCTGCACGCTCAACCAGTTCTTCGAGCCCCTCAGCATGACTATGCACAGGCATTTAGTTCCCCTTTCCCCGAGGCGCTTTCCAAAACCGTCCGGACATGCCGAGCGATCACTGATTCCTCATCCGTGTCGAACGCATCAATGGGGACGCGGCTCCGATCAGTAGATACGACCGGAAGGTTTTGGGCATTTCTCTCTGGGTCGATTTCGACACCCAAATAGGACAATCCCTCACAAATTCGGGCGCGGATTTCAGGCGAATTCGCACCAATTCCACCGGTGAAGACGAGCCGGTCGAGACCGCCGAGAGACGCCGTCTGCGCGGCTAGATGCCTCCGAGCGTGATGGCAGAAAAACTCGATCGCCTCAGCCGCCTCGGGTAGATCCTGTTGCGCCAGAAGATCCCGCATGTTTCGGCTTAGGCCGGACCGGCCGAGCAACCCGGATTCACGATAAAGGATATGCTGCAGTTCGGCGGGAGTTAGGTTCTTTTCCATCAGAAGGTAAAGGACGGCACCGGGATCGAGATCTCCAGGTCGCGTCCCCATGGGAAGGCCCGCTAGGGTGCTGAACCCCATTGAGGTTTCGATGCTCCGTCCCCCCTTGATCGCCGTCATGGACGCGCCGTTGCCCAAATGCGCGGCAACGATCTTCCCGTCCGCCGCCTCATCGCCATGCCAACGACGCACTTGCTCGACAACGTACTCATAGGACAAGCCATGAAAACCGAACCGTCGTATGCTGTCGTCATCGAACCGGCGAGGCAGTCCGGTCAACTGTGCAACGCGTGGAAGTCCATGGTGAAACGCCGTGTCGAAACAGGCGACCTGCGGAAGTTCCGGACAACGCAATTTCATCGCCTTGATACCCGTCAGGTTATGCGGGAGATGCAATGGGGCAAGAGGGATCAGTCGGCTTAGGCGATCTTCCAAGTCGGAAGTGATGATGAGCGAGCAATCGCATTCTTCGCCGCCATGGACGATACGGTGCCCGACGGACACAGGCATGTATTGGGTGCCCTGAAGCCAGTCGAGGAGCGCGTCGATGGCGGCAGCGTGACTTTCAACTTCGAGTGTCTCGTCTAAAATGGTCGCGCCGGAACCATCCAACACTGAAAACCGGCCGGCACCTATGCCGATCCGCTCGACCGCGCCACGCGCAATCCGCACAGAACTCTCGAACTCAGGAGAAAAAAGCGCAAATTTTACGCTTGATGACCCACAGTTGATAACAATGATCGCCTCTTCAACCATCATCACGGCTCATCTTTGCCAGGCTTTTTTTGGGAGGGCTCAAACAAGTTCTGGCCGTAGAGCAAGCGGAACACGTGCTCGTTGCCCGCATCGCGCAACTCTCGGACCATCTCCATTGCCTCGGACACACGGCCGAAAAATTCCCGCTCATTCTTTATCATTGGGTAGTTGTCGGACATCGGTCGCCGCTCTTTTGCCACCACGTCGGCGAGACCCGCGACAACCCTCATCCAAGGGTTAAAAACTTCCGAAAATACATAGCGGCTGACACGCATGGGGTGCTGCCATTTGAGGGTTTCCGCGATCCAAGGATTTGTCGCGGCTTGCACCCAAGGGCTCACAAACGTCCGATAGAAAGCTTCATTCGCCTCCGACACTGCTCGAACCCGTTCGAAAGATTCCGGTTGTTTCGCAAAGTCGATGTCCTCGACTTTGCGCTCTATGAACCGGACGGAAAATTGCGGTTTATGGCAGTCCGGATCGCCGCTCGGGTTGTCGATTTGCATCTCATAGAGCCCGGGATTCAACTCTTCGATCTCATCAAGGCTTTCAAGGATCGCGCGGTGTTCAAGCCGAGCGACCTTGGCCGAGACGAATAGCCCAAGATGCCCGACATGCGGGTTCGTCAAATAGACGATACGTTGCCCTGCGCGCTTCAGGTCATCCGTATCCTTGTACACGGCCGGGATCCATCCCAAGGCCTGGTGCGGCGGGGTGATGTTATCACCGTAGGAGGCGAAGATGACGAGCGGGTTTCGAATTCGCCGAAGGTCAGCGGTACAGCCGTTGCAAATTCGGAATTCGCCATTTTCAAGTTTATTGCCGATGAACAGGTTTTCGACGATCGCGACGATTTCCTCGCGGCTCATGAAATAGAACCCGTTCCACCATCGTTCAAATTCAAGAAACCGCTCGCGCTCCGTATCGACCTTGGCGAACAGTCCGGCGTACTTTTCCCAGATTGCCTTTTCCGGCTTCAGATTCTCAAAATTCTGCGCAAGCCACGCGCCATCGAAACGCCCGTCACCGAGATCGGCGGCAAGGTGGGCCAACCAAACGCCACCGAGAAGCCCGCCGGTTATCCGCATCGGATTAACGCCGGCTTCCCCCGCCCAATAGGACATTGGCGAGCCGTTAAGCACAGCCGGGCCGACCAAGCCCTCGCAATCCGCGGATAGAAGCGCCACGGCCCAACCGGCTTGGCAGTTTCCATACAATATGGGAGGTGTTTTGGGATGGCGCTGAGCAACCTCATCGACGAAACGCCGGAGGGCATGCAACACGTCCGCAAGCGTCTGGCCAGGCGATGGTTCGGGATAGAACATTACGAAGTAAACCGGGTGACCTTCGTGCAGGGCCATGCCGACTTCGGAGTCGTGTTTGAATCCTCCGATACCCGGTCCGTGCCCTGCGCGTGGATCAATAACGATGACAGGTGTTTTTTCTGGATCGACGCAATCGTCCCAACAATCATCGCCAACTTCCGTAATCCGCAACAGCGCATAATTTGAAGGAGCCTCAAAATCGCGCCCATCAAGGATCATCTCGTATTTGAAATCGAGCAAAGGCGGCAGACCAGCACGTTCGTGGCCCAACATGTTGTCGGCACGTTCACGAAGCGTGTCCATGAATAGAATTGAGCGTTGCCAGAGATCTCGTCCATATTCGGAAGCCTGGACTACCTTTTCTCCCGGAACGCCTAACAGTTCTGGCTGGGTCTGGTTCGTTTGATTAGATTGCCCAGCCTTTTTAATTTTAGAGGCCGGATTTCTCGCACTCCCCTCGACTGAATGTCTTCGCTTCGTTACTTTATTCATCGGAAATACACCTCTGAAAAACCTTGCTGGTCACTTGGGGTTTGCCATCCGAATTTATGGCCATCAACGTAACGCGTTATCCTTAATGGCTCCAGCGACCGGAGGGTCAAGGCTAATCTAAATGGGTAAAACCCGGCGGACGGCCGAAGCGATCAATCCTGAGACATCGATCCGATTGCTGTCGTGGCCGATCGTGTTGCAGGTCGCAATTTCACCCGCGCCGGCTTGCTTCAATTCCACGTAAGCATTGTCTGCAAATACCGCGTGGTTGCCGATGCAAACCGGCGCTTTCAGGCCGGCCGCCCGGACACGCCCAACCATTTCGATCATCGTACGCGCGGTCGAGATGATGTCATCGACCAGGACCGGCGTTCGGTCACGCCATTTTCCCACCTCAGGAATAGAGACCTCGACGTCTCTGTCTCCCCTTCTCGTCTTTTCCAAAACGACGAAAGGCGCGCCGGCATCTGCGGCAACCGCGGTAACCCACTGTTCGCTCTCACTGTCTGGACCGATCAGCAACGGTCGTGGAACCGCTTCCTTAATCCAGTTCGAAATGAGGGGGCCGCGTGGACGACCAAGCTCGGCACTGAATAAATTTCATTTAGAGTACAGCGTCGATGAAGATGGGGATCGACCGTGACCAGCCAGTCGATCCAGGGCGAGAGAGTTTTAGCAAAGTGTACAGAGGATACGCTCTCGCCGGACTTAAAGCTTTTGTCCTGCCGCATGTAGGCGAGATAGGGCGCGACTAGACCAACCTGTGACGCCCCCAATTCCATGGCCGTACCGGCGGCGAAGATCAGCGGCAAGATTTTCGCATCCGGACGACCCAACGTGGCAACGAGGATGACATTTTTTCCATCGACCGGCGTCTCGTAGCGGAAATAGGATTCGCCGTCAGGGAAATGGCGCACCAGAAGTTCTCCTTTTTCAGCCCCAATTCCAGCTGCGATCGAACCGGCAGGTTAGGAATACGTTTGAACACCTTGAACCGCTGCAGATGAAATAGGATCGACTGGACGCGGCCGACGGCAAAAGCCGGAATCAGGACGGTTCCGACTCTGGCCGCCACCCTCGAGATCGTCTCGGCCAAAGCATTCTCTACGTTCGCCGGATCATGAAGGTGGTTTCCGTAGGTTGACTCCATGATTAGATGGTCCGCCGGCAGGAATCTTATTTGAAGTGCATCAGTGACTTCGGTGTCCACCTCGTATGGGCAGACGCGGAAGTGGCCAAGGCAATTCCACGCATTCCCTTCAGTATATAGGGGGGCGGCCGGCCGGTGTTTGGAGAAGCCGTGTCGATTGGCAAATTCCGCGTCGCGTTCCTGCAGATGACCGCTGTCCGGCAGCAGGATCCCACACAATTCAGTCGTCGCAGAGGTGGTGTAGACAGGTCCCTTGAACCCATTCCTGACCAAGAGAGGAAGATATCCCGAATGGTCAAGGTGCGCATGCGTCAGGACCACGGCGTCAATCTCGCTCGGCTCGATTGGCAGCGGGGCCCAGTTCTTCTGACGCAGCTTCTTGAAACCCTGAAACAAGCCGCAATCGGCAAGCACCCGCTGACCACCAAATGTAAGCAGATACTTTGATCCGGTGACGGTGCCGACACCTCCAAGGAACGTGAGCTGCGCTGTCATGACTGACTCCGAATGAGTATTTACATGAGAGGCATCGCTCTGGAGAGGTTTTAACCTTTCCGCGAGGCGAAGAAGTTGTATAGCGGCCCGAACACCAACGCGACGTACCACCCGTACGCAGCGCTCTCGACGAGACCCAGGAAGAAGCTCGGCCATGTCAGCCAGGTAAAGCCCGGCAACAGAGGCTGCCAGACACGGTACATGGCATAATCAGGGAACAGCAGGTCGAAGCCGACACAAAGCAGATAGGTGATGGCCAAGAAGACGCATAAGCTGTTGCCAAGCGCCATGACCGGCATGCGGGAAACTCGGCTCGAGCCGGCCAGTGGCGTCCCGGGGCGGGCTGGTTCAGAGACCTTTGTATCTGACGGATTAGGCATTGTGCGCCTCCAATCTCGGGTTAGAAGCATCGTCACTCTGCCCGACGTAGAGGTCCGGTTTGGTCTCGAAAAGCTCCCGGCAGTCGCGCGAGCAGAAGTAATAGACGTAGCCTTCGTAAACGCTGGGCTTCGCGTCGGCGGTTCTGACCTGCTTCTTGCAGACGGGATCGATATCTTCTGCCGGCGGATACCATTTCAAGTCCTGCCGCCTTTCGGCATCTTGACCTTTTTCCTCGCCGGCACCGCCATGTCGATGCGAATGCCCCATGACATGGCTGCCGCATCCCATGCGCATCATGA
This sequence comes from Rhodospirillales bacterium, assembly GCA_048263775.1. Taxonomy (GTDB): domain Bacteria; phylum Pseudomonadota; class Alphaproteobacteria; order Rhodospirillales; family Casp-alpha2; genus UBA1479. Next base: position 375,565 of record JBLXDU010000001.1, on the reverse strand, counting down.
GAAAGATAAACACGCCCCAGATGACGAAGTAGACCAGAGCTTCCATTTTATCGGAACTCCCTTGTTCGCCTTCCCGCCTACGGACTTCGGTGGGAACAGAATGAACATGCCCCCTCCTGCAACCGGAGGGTCAAGAGTTTCTAGGTCGCGTTTCTAGAATGGAATGCGCGGTTACTATGAAAACAACACCGGGCATTCCCTGCGGCATTTGTTGCGCAGGATGATGTAGATGAGATGGAGGGTACCAAGTCCAGCCAACAAACAGAAAAACGATATGTAGGCGTAGCTCAAGAACAGATAGACGACGGTAAGCGTGACGATCAGCGTTACCCCAAACCAGCGGACATGAAGGTATGTCGACAAAAGCGTCGGCGCGACGATCAGGAAAAGATAGATCAAGTATGTCATCCAGCGCGGCATGAGATAGTCGAGGAACATGGTGTCTTCATACGCCAAGGACCGGTTGTTGATACCGACATCAATCCAATCCGCGTTCAAAAGATGCGGCACGAAGAGAACGCCGCCCAACGCGACACCGGCGACCGCAAACAACAGGAACATTTTTTTACGACGACTTTCCGGAGGCTCCAATACATAGACACTGAAGGGAACCCAGGCAGGCCACATGAACCAGGAAAAGAACATGAAGCCGAGCGCCGCCCACCAGACCATTGTCGGATCGCCGACATTCAATCCCATCCAGACATGCCCCTCGAACAACTGCTGGACGCCAGCCATCGCGGGCATCAACGCGAAGGGGAGGTAACGCCTGTTCAACGCCGCGGCCTTATAGGTCGCGAAACCGCCGCCGGCGATCAACACGCCGCCGGTCGCGAAACTCACGGCTTCAGAAAAACACATCTCTCGCGCGGGCCATTTCAGATCATGCTCATAAGTTCAGTCCTCAATGTATATCTGTCACGCGCCGCCATGTGAAATGCTCATAGACCCCGGACCAATAGGCGCCGAACATGACGGCGAAAAGAAGCTCCTCAATGGGCATGCCGTAAATCAATATTCCGGACAGTGACTCAAGGTTCCAAACCTTGCCGATGTAACCAGGTGACAGCCACTCCAGTCCGGCAAGAAAGACTAGGTAATAGACAAGGAACAACACGCCTCCGACCCAAGTTTTGGAAATCAGGTCGCGTCGACAGAGCATCGTCGAAACGGCGCCCAATGCCATGGCGACGATCGCCGGATAGATGGGGTTCCACTCCATCAGATAGAGGACAGGGAACACAAGGAACGGCGTCGCCACGGCCCAAAAATGAAACCGATGACTTGCGAGCCGGCGCGCCATCGAACTCATTCGTCCGTGACTTTTTCCCGTCAGGATGTTGTACGAAACCGCGCCGACCCCGCCGATGCCAAAGCAGAAAATGAGGCTTTCGATATCGAACCCCGTCCGTTGCGCGAGATCGAAGAGACTGGGTGGGTTCCAATACTCAGGCACGAACAAGGGCTCCGTCAAACCGAACGGTGTCGTAAACAGGCTCGCCCAAAGAATTACTCTGCGATGGGCCGGGAACGCGCCAAAAGCCACCATCCACGGAACAAGGAATGCGGACGCCCAGACAAACCACACGAATTTTTCCGGCACCAGCTCATGCATGACATGCCTCCTTCTGCTACACCTCCTGGAACACGATAAAATCGAGGTAGCGCATTAAATGGATTCCGACCAACCGAAATCTTCCGTCTCGCGCATTTCGACGCTGCAGATTCTCGTGGTGATGGTGCTTTGGGCGTCGTGCTTTCCGCTCATCACGGCCGGGATCGGGTTCTCGCCGCATTTGACCTTCGCAGCCTTGCGCGCGGTTATCGCGGGCGCAGCGCTCATGATCCTTGCGGCCGCACTTCGCCGCCCTCTTCCCGCCACCGGAAGGGATTGGGCCATCATCACCTTTATCGGCCTGGGCGCAACGAGCCTCGGATTCCTCGGCATGTTCCATGCCGCTGAATTCGTGACGCCTGGCGTCGCAACGGTTGTCGCCAATACACAGCCGCTCATGGCGGCGTTCCTTGCCGCACTCATGCTTGGCGAAACCGTTTCCGTTCGGGGGAAGCTTGGATTGCTTTTGGGATTTGTCGGGATCGTGGTGATCGCCGTCCCGCAGTTCTTTTTAACTGGCGGGGAAACCTACGCCCTGGGTATCGCCTACATTTTGCTGGCGGCAGTCGGAATCACGATCAGCAACGTCTTGATCAAGAAAATCGCCGGCAAGGTTGACGTGCTGATGGCGATGGGCCTGCAAACGCTTATCGGGAGCATTCCTTTAGGGGCAGCTGCTTGGTACCTGGAAGATCCCGCAAGCGTGCAATGGACGCCTGCCTTCGTTGCCTCTTTGCTCGGTCTCAGTATCTTCGGGACGGCTCTTGCGTATTACCTCTGGTTCTCGGCGCTCGAACACACCCCGCTCAACCGGGCGAACGCCTTCGCCTTTCTCGTGCCGATATTCGGTATTCTTCTCGGCATGACCTTCTTTGACGAAACGTTCGGGTGGGCACATTTTATCGGCATACCGTTGACGATCGTCGGCGTGACGTTGGTAAGCCGGTCAGGTGATACGCTTTCACTCAACAGACATCGGGCCGCATCGTCGCCTGCCGACTAATTATAATTTCACGTCATCTCCATGCCTTCGGCTCGCAGACGCAGACTTCGCCAGTGTACGGCTCGTCACGTCGCCCTGATCGATTGGTCTTACGTCATTCTCTTCAATCTTATCCTTGACCCTCCGGCGACTGGAGGTCCTATGTTGGCAACCATCGGAGAACCAATGGAATGGAGTGACTTCGATGATCGGCATTCAGACAGATTTTTATTCTGGCCTTATTCCGCCCATCCCAACGGTCGGGACAGAGGCTGCGATTGCCCCATCGGCGCCTCTGGCTGCAGATCAGGCGGATCGCCTTGATCTTCGGGAAAGTGAGGCGAGGAGCATCAAGGGAGCAGAGCGTCGGCCGCAGTTCGCGACGTTCGTCAGAGACCCGGAAACCGTAAATCAAATATTGGAAGATACTCAGGGCCTTGACCGCTATCGGCAACGCCAGGAAGAGCTCCTGCGGCAAGCCTCCCTTGTCACCGACGCCTATGAGCGTTCGGTCTTCATTTCGATGATCGACCCCGGTCGGGCGATGACGGTTCTTGGAACAAGAGAAGACATGAAGCCGATAGAGTCCTAGAGAGACTTCAACTCTAGCATGCTCAAAGTAACTATTGGGTTCTCAATGACCATAATATGAGAGGAGGTTCAGATGGGCGCCGCAGTGGGCATATCGGTTTTCCTGGTCATCACGACATTCCTCCTGCATTACGCCGTCTTCCGATGGCTGTCCGGCGGGATGTCGAACTTCGCGATGACGGCGGAGCGGCGGATCCTGATCATTTGGCTGCTGACGCTCTCTGCCCATATCGTTGAAGTCGCACTGTATTCCGCTGCCTATGCCTTCGGGGAACGAATACTTGAGATCGGCAGCCTCGAAGGCCCTCAGATCGTTGGGCCGTTGGATTATTTTTATTTCTCCATCGTCGCCTATACCTCCCTCGGCATGGGCGACATCGTGCCATCGGATCACTTGCGCTTCATCACGGGCATCGAGACCCTGAACGGCCTGTTGCTGATAGCTTGGTCCGCATCATTCATTTACATCGCCATGGCGAAACTTTGGTCCTGGCGGACCTGTGTGGAACCGGGATGGCGTAAGCCGGAGCGAACCTAGTCTGACCTTGCCATCCGCCTACAGATTGAAATGGTCTTCTCAAGAACAGCGGCTTAGTGCAGCTATTTGATGCTTTAAAGCACACGAACACACGCTCCCAGCCTTCGATCACAAGACACTTTCGTGTAGCTGGGCGTAGATGTCACACGAAGGCGATACTAGCAGAAAGCGCGATAAAATCAGGCAGATGAATGGTCATCGCTCAAACACTTCGAGTGATCCGCCAAGACCTCGATGATTTTGCATTCCGCCACCTTCCCGCCATTACATTCGCAGATCATTCGCTTGAGCTCCCGCTCCATAGACCGAAGGCGCGCGAGTCGTTCCTGAACGTGACCGAGGTGTTTACGAGCGATCATGTCTACTTGCGCGCATGACTGATTTGACTGACCGCAGAACGACAGCAATTGGCGGATATCGTCTAAACTGAACCCCAGTTGTCGGCAATGACGAATGAAAACCAGCCGAGATGCCTGAGCTTCGGAGTAGATGCGACGGTTACCCCTGGTCCGTCTTGGCTCCGGCAACAGTCCGATTTTCTCGTAATGGCGGATGATCTGGACCGTACATCCGGCACGCTCAGCCAATTCCCCGATGGAGGTGCTTTCAACGGTCATCAGTTTTTCCTATTGCTCCTACAACGATTATAGATTGTAGCATCTGCGGATCGACGAATGCAAAGCGGCGGACAGTTTCAATGAACGTGCCCGCCACGGATTAAAGGAGTCGATCCATATGAGTGCCAATTGTTGCGGAGATACCGCCAAATTCGATGGGGCATCAAAGGATTTCAAACGTGCGCTATGGGCTGTTATCGCGATTAACGGTTCAATGTTCTTCGTCGAAATGACCGCAGGCGGTTTTGCTGGGTCGAAAGCCTTGCAAGCGGATGCGCTCGACTTTCTTGGTGACACCGCAACCTATGCAATCAGCTTATTTGTCATCGGCATGTCTGTCAGAATTCGGGCAATGGCCGCGCTCGCGAAAGGGTTCAGTCTCGGTGCTATGGGGCTTTGGGTGTTCGGCTCAACAGCGTATCAGGTCCTAATTCTGGGTATGCCTTCGGCGACAGTCATGGGCGCAATCGGTTTCATGGCGCTGGCCGCCAATATTATCAGTGTCCTTTTGTTGAGGCGATTTAAAGACGGGGATGCGAATGTCCGCTCTGTCTGGCTTTGCAGCCGAAACGATGCCATCGGAAACGTGGCTGTTATGTTGGCAGCGGCAGGTGTCTGGTTTACCGGCACTGCATGGCCCGACCTTATCGTTGCCGCCATCATGGCCGGGCTGTTTCTTTGGTCGGCAACGCAGATTGTCCTCCAGGCAAGATCAGAGTGGACCAGCACGCAGGCCGGCCAAACGGCACGTGGAAAACATGGGAATAAGAATATCGACGAGTGCCAAAGGGCAGATATCAAACAAGAGGCTGTATAGCTTTGAAGTTGCGATATGCGCGCCGGTTGGATTTCGAATTGACGAGGTGTTTATCGAAGCCGTTAGTTTTCCTGTTGGCGGCGCAGGCGCTGAACAGAGGCACTTTAAATGAAAAAGCCTCGGGGAGGCGTTCTGCGCCGTCTTTTTTTTTACGATTCGATCAGCCCCCCCAGAAGTGTCAGGGGGCGTCGGCCATATCGATTGTAAATATAGACAACGATGGCCGGGGAGCAAGGAATGGAGAAATGGATTGGTGGTATATTGCCCAGACTAATCTTCGGCAATCGCTGCCGGCAGACCGGATTGCATACACTTTCGCTGTTGTTCCTGGCGGCAGGGGCGACGGCTGGCGATCAGGTGACTAAGTGGATCATCCTTACCAGAGTGATGGACCCGCCGAGAGTGATCGAGGTGACCTCCTTTTTTAACCTGATGTTGACCTTCAACACCGGCGTGAGTTTCGGCATGTTTCAAGATTTTTTTGCTTCCCGACCAGGAACACTGGCTCTTCTCTCTTTTGCGATCGCCAGCCTGCTGATGATCTGGGCACTAAGATCCTGCTTACCGGGAGAGCGCAGAGGACTGGCTCTGGTCGCGGGCGGTGCACTCGGAAACATCATCGATCGTTGGCGACAAGGTGCTGTGACCGATTTCCTCGATTTTCATTGGCAAGGACTGCACTGGCCGGCCTTCAACGCTGCCGATGTTTTCATTTTCCTCGGCGCGTTTTTGATTTTGACGTCGACGTTCCTGAACGGCACGAAAAATAAGGGTTAAGGGGGCATCATGCCGGAGCTTAAGCAGAACAAACGAAATGCTGGCTTTGCTTCCATACCGAACTTCCCCATAGCCCTGACGAGAGTTTTTGGTTGGACCATCATCGGCGTACTTGCCGCCTTTCTATTCAATAATTTCCTGACTAATTGGCTCGGATGGCCTGGCGTCAGGCTTTTGGCCAACCCGTCCACTGGCGGCCACGATCCCCGCATCTGGTTACAGGTGGCCATCTACGCTGCCGCCGCACTGGCCGCCGCCGCCCATGTCACACGCACCAGGGATCACAGCCTGAGAACCGACCACCAGCGGGTCTTTGGGCTCAATGCCGTGCTAATCCGCGCCGGGTTCTGGGCCGTTCTGTTGATCGGTCTGATCGACTTCACTCTTGCCTTTCTGAAGGGCGAGGAACTCCTGATCGGCCTGGTCGGCGCGCCGCTGGCAGATACTCTGGGGCGCGCGGAATTGCGCGGTGCCTATGTGCACATGCCATTGGTCGCAATCGGGCTCGCCATCGCGCTTCGCACACGGGTCCTGGCGCTACCTTGGCTGGTCCTGATGATCGTCGTCGCCGAACTACTAATCGTGCTGTTCCGCTTCGTGTTTTCCTACGAACAGACCTACATGGGCGATCTGGTCCGCTTCTGGTACGCGGCCCTATTCATGCTGGGCTGCGCCTACACCCTTTATGAGGATGGCCATGTGCGGATTGATCTGCTTTACGCGGAAGCAAATCCCCGCCGTCGCGGGCTGGTCAACGCCATCGGTGCCCTGGTGCTCGGCATGCCGTTCTGCTGGCTGATCCTGAGCGTCGGCACGGCAGGCCGCACCGGCATCCTCAACAGCGCCCTGCGGACCTTCGAGATCGAAGGCGTCGGCGACGGCATGTACATCCTGTACCTGATGACCGTACTGGTCGGGGTGTTCGCGGTCACACTCATCATTCAATTCGTCAGCATGATGTTCGGCGGAATGGCCGACGTGCTGGGCGAGCCCACGCCAACGGGCGGCGCTGAGGGGGGCTGAGGATGGAACTCTTTTTCCTCGTCCTACTGGTCGTGATATTGGCCGTCGCCCTCGGCTCGGGCTTTCCCGTCGCATTCGCCATTCCGGGTTCGGCGATCGTCGCCGTCAGCCTGGCCGCGTTCGCCGGTCTGGTGGTCACTGGAAACCCGGATGCATTCTTTATCCACGGCGGAGGCCCTAGCGAATGGCTATCCGCTGGAGCGATGAACATTCGGGGGATTTATAACAATGACGGGACGGATGTGTTGATCGCCGTGCCGTTGTTCATCTTCATGGGCCTGATGCTGGAGAAGTCGCGCGTCGCCGAAGACCTTCTCGTCGCCATGGCGCGTCTGTTTGGCACGGTGCGCGGTGGGCTCGGCGTCTCGGTCGTCCTGGTCGGCGCCTTGCTGGCGGCAACCACCAGCGTGATCGGCGCGACGGTGATCGCCATGGGCATGATTTCGCTACCGACCATGTTACGGAACCGCTATTCCAAGCCCATGGCGACGGGCATTGTCGCAGCCACGGGCACGCTGGGCCAGATCGTCCCGCCGTCGATCGTCTTGCTGATCCTGGTCCACCAACTCACCACCGCCGTCAACGAAGCCAACGCCGCCCGGCGGGCCCTTTACAAGACCGTGACAGATGACCTGCTGATGCCGAGCCAGTTCGATGTGCCATCGGTCAGCGCAGGCGAGATGTTCATGGGCGCTCTCGTGCCGGGATTGGTCCTTATCGCCCTCTATGTCCTCTATATCCTCGTCACGGCCTATCTGCGGCCAGACCTGGCACCGGTGCACAGGCATACAGATATCTCTGGCAAGAATGCCGTTACGGCGCTGCTCATCGCCTTGGCCCCGCCCCTGACCCTTATTCTTTTGGTTCTTGGTTCGATCATCGCCGGCATCGCCACGGTCAATCAGGCCGGCGCCGTCGGTGCCGCAGGGGCGGCCATGATGGCCGGATACCGCCTGCGTGAAGGTCAGCGTGATGCCTTCTGGCCGACCCTACTGGCCATCGCCGCCCTAGTTGCTCTTGGCATCATCAATGCCCTTTTCCACGTCAATCTGCGAAAGATCGAAGGCACAGCAGACATCGCGGGCATCGTGCTCGCCGCAGTCGCCTCAAGCGCCCTCGCCATCGCCCTCGGTTGGAGCCTCTGGCGCACATGGGCAACCGGCGGCACCTTAAAGCGTGTGTTGGAGGACACGACCAAGACGACCTCCCTGGTGTTCGCCATCCTGATCGGTGCGGTCATGCTGACAGCGGCATTCCGGGGGTTCGGCGGCGAGGACCTGGTGCGTGATTTCATGCGTGGCCTGCCGGGCGGGTTCTGGGGTCAGTTCGCAGTCGCCATGATCATCATTTTCGTCCTCGGATTTTTCCTCGACTTTCTGGAAATCACCGTGGTTGTTGTCCCGATCATCGCGCCGATTCTGCTGACCGACCCCGCAGCAAACGTCGCCGCTGTCTGGTTCGGTGTTATGATCGCGCTGAACATTCAGACTTCGTTTCTAACGCCGCCCTTCGGTTTTGCACTCTTCTACTTGCGCGGGGTCGCGCCGAAAGGCGTCCGTACGCTCGACATCTACAAGGGCGTTGTGCCTTTCATCGCCATTCAGTTGCTGGTCCTTGGTGTGGTTGCGGCCTATCCGACCTTGGTGACCTATCTTCCGACCCGTGTTTCGCTCGGGGCGGAGGCTTCACCGCCGCCAACCAATCCTCGGCTTCAGTACTGCATGGAAGAGTTTATAAGGGACGAGTTTCAAATAAACGGGACGACCATAAGGCAAGCCATCGGCAAAGCCCGGAACATCAATCTGGAGGGACTTCCTTCATACCTTCAGAACGAACTAATACGCAGCTTCGAGAAAGCGGAAAATGCGTTTCCGACGATGGAACGAATCACCGAAACCGCTGCGGCGATACACACGGCGGCGCAGACCTACCGGCCGGTCCACGACAGGGTGCGGCGGATCGAACGCGATATTCGGCGGATCGACAAGAAGATCGAGCAAAACCGGGCTATCATTTCCTGGACCGGTAGGGCGGCCTCGTCCGAGGAAGGTCGGCGGGCAGAAGCGCGCATAAAGCCCCTAACAAACGAACGCGCCGAACTAACGGCCCAAATTCCGGCAGGCTGGACGGATGTGCGGACCGACATGGCGGCTAAGCTGAAGGCTCACCATGACGCACGTATTCGTTATCGGCGAACCGTTGATGCGGCTCATGGCCCCGTGGTCGAAGCGATCCAGGCGATCAATGACGGAGACCGTGTGGGTTCCCTCCAAAAGGCTTTGCAAGAGTTAAAGGCGAATGTGGAGGTGATGCCTGCGGACGATCTGATAGATCGGTTGAAAACAGCCTATGGCCAGGCAGCCCTGGTCCGCCATTCCACGGAAATAGAAAATGCCCTAACTCAAGCGCGCCGGGTTTTGCGTGCTAACCCGACCGCTCGCACCGCGATTGCTGAAAAGGTTCAAGGCGCGCTTGCTGTTGTCGCCAAGGAACGGATTTGGCGCATCCGCGCAGCGCAAGAAGTCTTGGGCAGCCTAATGGCTTATGAGACCGCCATCGCGGAAACCATAGGAATCCGGGGGCGTTCGAGGCTTTCAGATCGCGTGGCATCCGAAATTTCCAACTGCGTTGCGACTCCCCGGGATATCTATTTGAATTTTTGAGATGGCCAGACGGTGCGATGCTCAACGAACAAACAATACTGGAGTTGACGCAGGTCAAAGTACCGACACCGAGAATAGTTTAGCCTTAAGCAAGATGTCGTTATTTCGGCGCGTCTTTTGAAAAAGTGTGAGAGGAGATTGATCATGACACGTAAAACGAAGCTGGCCGGATTGGCCGTGGCCTGTGTTTTGGCCATGTCGATCACCACATCGGCGTTCGCCCATGGCTCCGGAAACTCGAATTCCAGCCAAGGCCAAATGCCGATGATGGGCCAAGGCATGATGGGAAGCCAAATGCCCATGATGGGCGGGTACGGCATGATGGGCCAAATGCCGATGATGGGGCCCGGCATGATGGGAGGCCAAATGCCCATGATGGGCGGGTACGGCATGATGGGCCAGATGCCGATGATGGGGTCCGGCATGATGGGAAGCCAAATGCCCATGATGGGCGGTTGGGGAGGGATGCAGGTTCTGCGCCGCGACCTGACGGCCGATGAAGTTAAGCATATGATGGAGCACCGCTTGGCCTGGAGCGGAAACCAGAACGTCAAACTTGGCAATGTCAGCGAGAAAGAGGGTGATGTGATCGAGGTCGAAATCACGGACAAAGACGGAAAGGTCGTCCAGAAGCTCAAGGTCGACCGGCACACCGGCTGGATGCAGATCGTTCAATAGGTGACGGCATTTAACTTACCTTTTCCATTGCCTAGGTGAACTGAGATTGATCATGTTCAAATTCAACTACGCCTCTTATTCGGCAAGCTGGTAGTTAGCGAGCAACACAATTGGCAGGGCGAAATTCGAGGTAAACGAGGGGAGAATCAGGATCGCAGGTTCTGAGTGGGGAGGTTTCTTCACCTAGCGCCTGCGATCAAACTAAATCTTATTGACCAGCCTTCCGTAAGACAGAAACCTGAAACCTCTGCTCGTTCCCTTTGGGTGTCATGTGCACATGCTTCCGCATATCGACCGTTTTCAAAGCACCCGGCGCGATTTCTTCCAAGGTGGCTACCAGGTCTTCGGGCGAATAACGCATAACAGGCAACCCGGAGCACATCTCCGGCCCGTCCTCTGCAAACGTCATAATAATCGCAATTCCACTGGGCTCGAGCGCTGACAGCATCCTCGAAACGTAGGCCCTGCAGTCGTCTTTTGATGTCAGAAAATGGAACACCGCTCGATCATGCCAGAGCCGGCAGGGCTGATCGGGAACCCATTTGGTTACGTCTTCTGTGATCCACGTTACCTTGTCTGCCCGCGACCCCAGTCGGCAGCGTGACACATTCATTCCTGCTTCGGATAGGTCCAAGATCGAGATGCGGCTGAAGCCGAGATCAATCAAGCTGTCGACGATCCGGGAAGCGCCACCGCCGACATCCAGGATAGGGTCGTTTGCATCGGCGTACTTACGGATCAGTTCGAGAGATACGGTGGGGATTGCCTCGAACCAGGTTAGCGCAGTCTCTTCGCGGGCCCCATACACGTCATTCCAATGCTCATGACGATCATTCATAGCAAATCATTCCCTTCAGCCCGGCAGATTGGCCGCAAAGTCTGGCCGTTCTATATTCAAGTGTCTTACACTCTGCAAGAAAACCCGACAGTCAATTCCATCGCATTGACCTATATCGCACGGACCTATACGAAGCGGTTTGTGGCCGGGTTATTCCGGGCTGGTCGCCCCAAGCTCGAGAATCGGCATGCTCGAACTCCAAAGCCAAAGTCAGATTTACACCCTTTCGTGGTTTCTCATGCAATTCTATGAGCATGAGATGCAGCCCGCCCAGGCGGAAGACCACTTCGGCTCCTAGTAGGATAGTCACCTCATTGCGGTCCTGCATTTACGCGACGCCGTCTGCGACTTTGGATTCATGGATCATCACCATGCCCGCAGCTGGTGACGTGACTTTTAGAAGTCGATCCGATTTCGTGCCGGTATTGCGGATCGTCAAATAGGCGGCACCCGGCCGCGATTGTAGGATAGACGCACGCGCCCAAGGTTTCTCAATGACAATTGAAGCGTCTCCTGCTGACGCGCCGCGTGCCTGTATCAGCAGAGTGAAGGCAGCAATGAAGGCGAACAGACTCAATTTCAGTGATTTCATTTTTCAATTCTTTCGTTCTTCAGGCGACGTTGGATCTCCGCCGCGATTTTCTCCGGCGGATGAAGGTTTTCCGAGAACACCGCGTCGTACGAGCCGTCCGGCGTCATCAGGTACATGTATCCCGAATGCCCCATAACGTAGCCGCCCGGCGCGTTGGCTTTTTCGGTTTTCCCGTAAAAAACCCGGAACGACTTCGCAGCCTGTTTGATCTGCTCAGGCGTGCCGGTAAGGCCGACGATATCCGGGTGGAAGGCCTCGACATATTCGGCCATAACCTCGGCTGTGTCGCGCTCCGGATCAACCGTGATGAACATCGGTGCCACCTTGTTCGCGTCCTCCCCCAGAATATCCAGAACCTGGGCCATGACCGAGAGCGTTGTCGGGCAGACGTCGGGACAGAATGTGAACCCGAAAAACACAAGCTGCCATCGTCCATGGAAGTCCTTCTCTGTGACCGTATGACCGTGGTGATCTGTCAGTGTGAATTGGCTTTTGATCATGGCTTGGCCAAGTTGTCGTGCCGTGGGCAACGGCGGTTCCGGCTTAAAGGTGCGCCAGCCGGCGATACCGGCCACAGCCATGGCCGTGATCAGGACAAGTCCCCAAGCGGCCCATCGCACACCCCGGAGACGGGGGCTATCCTTCGGCGCGCTGGAAGTGCTGTCAGACATCGTCTGGCTTTTCCTTCTCCCCTGGCTTGGACGAACATTTTCCGCTCCCCCCGCTCATGCACATGCCCAGCGCACACATGGCGACACAGGGCAGCACACCAAGAAGAAGCGGCGCCAGGCCCAGGGCGACCACCGTGCCCCAGTTCATCGCCAGGCCGCCACCGATGGCGGCGAGCCCGAACAGAATCCAACCACGGCGCCCGGTGACATAGGGCCAGAGCTTGTTGACGGCGCGTTGGGCGGTTGAAACCGCGGGTACTGCTTGTTGTCCATTCTTCATCGCTCTATCTCCTTTGATTCTTTGCTGACGCAATCCGGTCCCGGAACAGGGCGACCAAATCTGGCGCATCCCATTCCGCGGCACCGACCAACCCGCCCAACTGCTGCCCGCTTGGGCCGATCAGGAAGGTCGTCGGTAACCCGCCCAACTTCAGGACACGCATGACCCGTGCATTCTGATCCATGTAGATTTTCAGGTTCTCGATGCCGGTCTTGGCATAGAAATCCCGCACGACCTTCACTCCCGCCCGGTCGATCGAAAGTGGCAACACATGAAAGTCGTTGCCGCCCAGAAGGCCCTGCAGGCGGTCAAGCGTCGACATCTCTTCGCGGCAGGGTGGACACCATGTTGCCCATATATTTAGAAGCACATGTTTACCCCGGAAGTCCGCGAGAGATCCGGGCCGGCCGTCTTCGTACGCGAACGCGACCTCCGGCATTGGCAGTGGTGCATCGTGCAGGTTAAAGGTCTTAGCCGTTCCCGCGGCGCCTGCGACGGCAGCCGGCAACATCAAGGATGCCGCGGCCATGACCGTCATGGCCCGACGGCGCGTCATCACGGTCATGGCTTTGCCCCTTCGGCTTTCCGCCGCAGGCGGTCGACGATGGGCATGAGCGTGCCGTCCACGATTACCTGTGTCACAGGCCCCACGTGCTTGTAGGCGATACGCCCGTCGGCGGAGACGATGAACGTTTCCGGCACGCCATAGACACCCCAGTCGATGGCGACACGGCCATCGAGATCGGCGCCTGTCCGCTTGTAGGGATCGCCAAGCCGGTTGAGCCAAGCCGAGGCATCATCGGGCGTGTCTTTATAGTTCAGCCCGTGAATGGGCACGACGTTCCGCGCCTTGAGATCCATCCAAATCGGATGTTCCGCTTTGCATGGTAGGCACCAGGAAGCGAATACGTTGACGATAGACACCTCACCCGAGAGATCCGCCGACGCGAGGCCCGAGGTTCGTCCCTTGACCGGCGGCAGATTGAACTCGGGCACCGGCTTATCGATCAGGGCCGAGGGCAGCACCTTCGGATCGCGCGTCAAACCCCAACCCAGCGCTGTGGCCAAGCCCGCGAACACCATCACAGGCCCCCAGAACAAAATCGCTGTGCGGCGCCTTTGTCCTGCTTCAAGGAGCATTTCACTCATGGCGGCTTCTCCCGCCGCTCGTGAACAGATACTTGATCAATGCCGCCGCGACCAACAATGCCAGTCCGGCGACCAATGCGCCCGCCAGGGTCATTCCCCAGCCCATGGCACAATCGGTTCCCATCATATCGCTCATTTCTCATTCGCCCTTTTGGTGACGTCCTGCTGCCGACGCTGAAAACGGTCCGGCCAGGTGCTTTTGATGAAGTCGAGTACGGACCAGATCTCGTCGTCCGAAAGAACATCGCCGAACGCCGGCATGTCGCTTTCGTATCCCTCTGGTGCCAACGGCGGAACAAGACCGTGCTTGGTCATCTGGAACAGGTGCTCATCTGGATGGTGCCAGGTATGTCCCGTTCGATCATGCGGCGGGGCCGGCAGGCGGCCGTCCGGCCGGCGGATCTGCCAATCGGACTGCCCTTCCAGGTTCTTGCCGTGACAACTGGCGCAGTGGGTTTGGTAAAGCGTGCGGCCCCGGGCAAGGTTGTCCGTCTCGGGTGATTGCGCGGCAACCGGCAGGGAAATTGACCCGACGGTTGCCGCAACCATCATGAAGGCGGTTGGTTTGAAGTCCGCCATCATTCGACCGTGAAGACCTTTGCCGGCCCTTGGCCGAATTGATAGACGGTGAAGGGGGCGGTCTTTGTACCCGACATTCCGGGTGATCCTTGCGGCATGCCCGGCAGGGAAATTCCCTTGATGTCCGGACGTTCGGCCAGAAGCTTGTCGATGGCGGAAACCGGGACGTGGCCTTCGACAACGTATTTATCGAGCACCATGGTGTGGCAGCCCGCGAAGTCATCAGGCACGCCCATCTCACGCTTCATCAAGGTAAGGTCGTGGGATGCCTTGACCGTTACCTTGAAGCCGTTCTCGCGAAGGTAATCGGCGTAGCTTTCGCAACAGCCGCACTGCGGGTTCTTGATGATGGTGGCATCAGGCCGGTCGGCCGCAAGAGTAGAAACGGCAGTAACAGCGCTGAGCAAGACCGCAAAGATGGCCGCTTGAATTCGGTTTCTAATGGTCATGATCATTTCCTTTTTGACACTGGATTAACTGAGTTACGCCGGACTGATTCAGCATCGGTTTTCGATGAACGGGCTAATCTCGGACGGTTGGGCAAAGATGACGAAGAATCGATCCCCCCTCATGCCCTTGGGGATGATCACCGGCTTCCCCGCCATCGGCCCCTTATCACTAGAGTCCGATTTGAACCGGAGATTGAACTCCCAGATTTTCTGAACCTGCCCGGCTACCGTACGCACATGATAGGTGCCTCGGCAGTAGGTCAGCGACGCGACCTGACGCTCCGGACCCAGTGCTTCCAGATCAGGCATAGGGCGATCCCCCATCATCATGCTGCCACCGGATTCATTTGAAGGTGCCGGTGACCTTTCAGCTGACTGTTCGGCTTTCACGGCCTTCAAAAAGGCGATGATATCTCGACGGTCGGACGTCGACTTGATGCCCGGAATGTTCATGGACGTTCCGGGAACCAGCCCCCTGGGATCGAGCATCCAGGCGTCCAGTTTTTCATCGTTCCAGACCAAGCCGGAAGCCTTAAGGGCATCGCTGTATCGCCCGAATCCTTCAACCGTTGCGGCTTTCTGCCCGGCGACCGTCGCCAGACTGGGGCCGGTCTTGTGGAGGCCGGGACGGGCTGAATGGCAGGACAGACATTGCAAAAAGGCTTTTCGACCACGGTCGGGGTCGCCGTCCGCCCGCGCCGTGCCGATGAACCCGGTGAACAAGGCCGCGATAATCGCGCCGGCCGTGGAGAATAGGTTTCGTCTCATTTCCGGCCCTCCTCATGTCACCTGTATGACACCCATCATGCCGCCGGCCTGGTGTTCCAGGATGTGGCAATGGAACATCCAGCCGCCGGGGTTGTCGGCGACGAAGGCGATTTCGACCTGTTCGCGCGGCGCCATCATAACCGTGTCCTGCCATTCCTTATGACGGGTCGGCTCGCCGTTTCGGCTGATCACGCGAAAGGAGTGTCCATGCAAATGGATGGGGTGATACCAGGCTGTCTGGTTGTCCAGAGCCAGGATGTAGGAGCGGTTCCGCGCCAGCGTCAGAATGGGGTCCATGACGTGACCCGTGGCAGCGACGCCGTTGACCGTCCAGGCCTTGCCGTTCCGCATCATCTCCATCATGCCGACCTCACGTCCGCCCATCTTGGCCATGGCCATACCGCCCATCATGCCGCCGCCGAACGCGATGTGATGACGCTCGGCAGAAGCCAGGTCAGGTTCGGGCATGGTGTTGTCGGGCAACGCCGCGACCTTGCGCATCGGCTTATCCCGCAGCCGCTTGGGTCCGTAGACGACATTCAACAGTCGGTATTTCAGACGGCTGTAGAAGGTGTCCCTGACGGCGAAGGCATCGCCAGGATCGCCGGTCAGGTCGAGGATCAGATCGATCCTCATGGCCGGTCCGATGTCCAACCGTCCCGTCACCTGGTGCGGGTCAACCGGCTGACCGTCATAGGCGATGACCCAGGGTGTATGACCGTCGAATTCCAGACCGAAGATACGGGCGTTGGCGGCATTGATCAGGCGCAGGCGGATACGCTCGCCTGCCCTGGCTTCGAACATATCGGTGATCCGGCCATTGACCGTAACCGTGTTGCCGATGCGGCCGGCATGGCTCATATCATGGCGATTCCCGAAATCCTCGCTGATCTGCGCATCTATCAGCAAGCGCCAGTCGTCCAATACCCAGGTCACATCACGGTCCACTTGGGGCGGGTTCGTTTCCTCGATGATCAGGGGGCCATAAAGGCCACGCCCGACCTGCTCGAAGCTCCGCTGATGGGGGTGATACCAATAAGTTCCGGCGTCGGGTGCATCGAACTCGTAAACAAAGGTTTCGCCAGGCGCGATGGGCTTTTGCGTCAGATGTGGCACGCCGTCCATCGCATGGGGCACGCGAAGCCCGTGCCAGTGAACCGTCGTCTCTTCAGTCAGTCCGTTGCGCACGGCGACGCGCAGACGTTCGCCTTGGCGTATCCGGATTTCCGGGCCGGGCACGCGACCGTTGTACGACCAGACTTTGGTTTTCGTCCCGTCACTGTCCACTAGGTGGGTCGCACCGGGGGCGGCGGCCAAATCGATTTGACGCAGGGGAAGCGAAGGTGCTGCCCAGGCGGGCACGGCAGCCACCCCTGCCGCGGCGCCGGCGGCGGCAAGGAAGGAACGGCGCGACAGGCCGTTGTTGAACGTGTTTTTCATTAGATGATGTCCATTCTCGGGTATGGAGGCGGACAGGCTGACGTGCCTGTACCAACAAAGCCTCACCTGCCCCGTATGGAGGAGGCGGGCCTAAGACGTGACGCGTGGCAAAAGCAAAGGCTTTCGCCGGCTGCGCACTAACCGAGAATGGATTTTGGGGGAGAGGGGTCGAGCAGAGGCCCGGATGACCGCGCGAATTGCCTGCGATCTAGGGGATACGTTCGGTCATCGGCCATACCGGCGGCCGCGCGGCCATCGACCATATCGATTGCGGAAAGGTGACAGGCCGACACGCAATCTATCGATGCCTTTGCCCCATCACCGCCGGTGCCGCACGCGGTACAGCTATCGCCATCGGGACCTTGAACATCGCCGGTCATGGCCATGTCGACACGCATTTGTCCCGCCTGGACCACCGAGACGACGGACCCCACGCCCACTGCAAGCAGCAGGGCGACAATCAGAAGGCGGGATCGCAGCAGTCGTCTCATGGGTCGGAAGTGTTGCCATCAATCATGGCCGGATCAAGGCAAATTTCGCCCTTGACCCTAAAGTATACTACAGGGGTTACGCTGTCCGGAATCGATGGAGATACTGAAATGCTGAACATCGGAGATGTCGCCCGGCAAGGCGGCGTGAGCGTCGAAACCCTGCGTTACTACGAACAGCAAGGGTTGATTGAAACGCCTGACCGGGACGCGAACGGCTATCGGAAATACGCGCCTGAGGTCGTTCGGCATATTCAGTTCATCAAACGCGCCCAGGATGTTGGGTTCACCTTGCGGGATATCGGAGACCTTCTCTCACTTAAAACCGATCCCGGGGCATCGTGCAGCGATGTTCGGGACCGGGCGCTGGGGAAACTCAGCGAAATCGAGGAGAAGATCGATGTTTTATCGCGAATGCGGGATGTCCTCAGCACATGGACGAATGCGTGCCCCAGCACAGGGCCAGTGAGTGCCTGTCCGATTCTTGATGCCCTGGAAGCCAGGAAAGGGCCCGCAAATGCCGACCGTTGAATTCGTCTATGAAAAATCATGCCCGAATATCGCGGCCGCCCGAAAACAGTTGATAGCGGCGTTTGGCGCTGCCGGTGTGGCTCCTGCTTGGTCGGAATGGGAGGTTGGTGC
Source organism: Rhodospirillales bacterium (assembly GCA_048263775.1). Lineage (GTDB taxonomy): Bacteria > Pseudomonadota > Alphaproteobacteria > Rhodospirillales > Casp-alpha2 > UBA1479. The sequence goes on along the minus strand of JBLXDU010000001.1, from coordinate 357,368 downwards.
CCCAGATACGCCCGACCACGTTCGTTCCTATGGCTCGCCGACGATCTTGGTCGATGGTAAGGACGTGTCGGGACTTTCCCTTGAAGAAGCCAGTTCGTGTTGCCGCATATACACGTTGGAAGGCGATGCGCGTGGCGTGCCGCCGCTTGACCAGATCGTGACGGCGTTGACGCCAGGTTATGAACCCGGCAAGCCCTCTGGAACCTTGCATTTGAATGCGGCCATGGTGCCGTCCATCGGGGCGGCTTTATTGCCGAAACTGGCCTGCCCCGCCTGTTGGCCGGCCTATGCCGGTTTGTTCAGCAGTCTTGGCATCGGATTTATCGACTATACCCCGTTTCTATTGCCGCTCACCGGTGCCTTTCTTGCTGTTGCCGTTTCTGCATTGGCTTACCGGGCGACGACACGGCGCGGGTACGGTCCGTTTGGGTTGGGTGTTGTCGGCGCAGGAATCGTGCTGTTCGGCAAGTTCGGCTTCGACAGCGACCCGGCCATGTGGGCTGGTCTTGGCGTTCTCGTTGCCGCGTCCCTGTGGAACACCTGGCCGATGCGAAGCAAAAGCCAATCGGGCCAAACGGCGGGCTGCCCTGCCTGTGCGAACGTTAAGGACGAATACGTAACCTCATGACTCAACGAAGGAGATTTTGACGATGCCCCAGAAACGCAAGATCGAAGTTTTCAGTGCCGGATGTGGCTTGTGTGAGGAAACCATTGAGCTGGTCAACCAGATGGCCTGTTCAAACTGCGAGGTTTCCATCCTCGATATGAAAGAGGACGAGGTGATTGCCAGGGCCAAGGACTTGGGCGTGCGCACGCTGCCTGCCGTGGCGGTTGACGGCGTTCTGGCCTCGTGTTGTGCCGGTCGAGGCGTGACCGAAGACGCCCTTCGAACCGCAGGAATAGGGCAACCATAGCCCCGCATGGCGGATATGTCATTGGCCTCTGGAACTTGATCTTCGGCTCCTTGAATATCATAAGAGATCGGCCTATTTCTTGCTCGACCCCATGGATTGGTCGGTTTTCCGGCCCGATGCGATGAGGTTGTCGTACGGTCACAAAAATATGATGCCCTGCGAAAACAAAGATGGTGCGCCGCAAAAAAAATTTGATATCGTACCTTATCGCCTTCCCTGCTTCAGATTGTTGGCTCTGTAACCCTGATGCGATTTTTACCTCGTCTGATCTCAGCGATTTTACTGGTATCTGCCTTGTTGCTTCCACCTGTGGTCGCTGCGTGGGCGGACTCGGGTAGCTTATCGACATCAGGCGGCGCCAGCGTTGGCCAAGTGGACGTCATCAGCTGTCAGAACGATGCGGCCCGACACGGAGAAGCGGAAGGTTCTTGTTGCGCGACGGAACAGTCCTGCCCGCCTGAGTTCTGCGTTTCAACCTGTCTTGTTCCCTTGATCATTGGTGCATCAACGCACGAATTTCCCGATCAGGAGACCATCGCGCTTCGACTCGTTAAAGCCGAGCACCTGCGTTCGTGGGCAATCGGTCTGTTATTCCCTCCCCCACGAACCTGATCCTTCGATGACCTCTGCGCGTGCCTTGGACCGGGCCTGAGCCTGGCCGCTAGTCTCGCGTATGCGTGCACCGTTTCCGGCGGCATCCGATGGCCGTCCGCCAAGAAGGATCGAACAATATGTCCGTCATCAAGAGGTTGGCTCCGGGAATGCCCGGGCTTGCCCTCGTCACACTTGTGCCACCATCTCATGGTGTCGCGGAGAAACACGAACTCCTGGCCGCTGTCCCAGTGCCGAAGGGTGAAGAGTCCCCGCGGGAAGCCAAAGGGCCCCCCACTTTTCTCGCTCAATCCTTCCGCGGCTTTTCAATTTTTCTTGTTGCCGTCGCCGCGTTAACGATCGTTTTCCCCAAGGAGCCTCTCGCGCAGGCGCCTGAACCATCAGCCGAATTGACTATTGATCACGCCCTTCGGTTGGCGGAAGAACGTTCATTCAGTTTGCACGCTAAAGACGCCAGGGGCCGGTCATCCCGCGAAAGGGCGGTGTCGGCGGGTAGTCTGCCCGACCCTGTTCTCCGGTTCTCGATCGACAATCTGCCTGTCACTGGTTCGATGCGCTACAGCCTGACCGACGATTTCATGACCATGCGTTCGGTCGGCCTTACGCAGACATTCATCGGAAGTGACAAAAGGGATGCCCGACGCGACCGGTTTGAACGCGAGGCAGAATTGGCGTCGGCAATGCGGTCCATGGAATTGGCGCGTCTTCGAACCGAAACCGCGCGTGCCTGGTTCGACCGCTTTTATCAACAGCGCATATTGAACCTGCTCGAACGCCAGCGTGAAGAAGCCGTCCTTACAGCAGAGGCTGTTTCCACGGCTTATCGAAGCGGTCGAGGCCCGCAAAAAGACGTTATCGCGGCACAAGAGGAGATTTCCCGCATCGACAATCGAATTCACGAGGTGCGAGCGGATGTCAGCAATTCCACCACTCTCTTGGCACGATGGATTGGAGAGAGCGCGAGGTTGCCGCTGGGCACCGCACCGGCCCTGAGCAATATCGGCTGGGACGGACTAGACACAGCGCACCAAGTCGATTTGCATCCTGAAATTCAAGCCCTGAACTCAAAGGAGCAGGTCGCGCTGGCCGAGGTCAAGGTCGCGAGGGAAGACAAGAACGCCGACTGGAGCCTCTCCCTTATGTTCAGCAGGCGAGGTGACAACTTCAGCGACATGGTCTCCGTCGGCGCGTCTATCCCGCTTCAGTGGAACCAAAAAAACCGCCAGGACCGAGAACTCGCCGCGCGCCTCGAAAAAGTCGCCGAGATACGGGCCGAGCGGGAAGAGATGCGCCGCGAGCATCATTCGGAAGTCGAGCGCATGTTGGCGACTTGGCGCTCCAACCTGATGAGGGTGCGGGACTACGACCAGTCGTTAATTCCCCTGGCCACCGAGAGGACCAACGCATCCGTTGCGGCATACCGCGGCGGCAAGGGGACACTGGCGACCGTGCTGGAGGCCCGGCGTATGGAGATCAACACCCAGTTGGAGAGATTGCGAATCGAAAAACAGGCCGCAGCCATCTGGGCGTGGTTGGAGTTTCTCATACCTGAACCCGATGCGTCAGCCGATGCAACCAATTCCAAATCCGACAAGGAGCCGGGACAATGAACAGCAAAAAGATATCGATGAGCCTGCTCGCGATCAGCGTGATCACCGCGGCCGGCTTTGGGCTTTATCGCCTCGGCATGTCGCACGCGGCACCCCAATCTCCTTCGGTTGGTTTGATGGAGGCACAGGCGATGACCGTCGCGGCGCCAGAAGACCCTTCCAGTTGGGGAATTCCCGAAGGAGAAAGAGCGACCCGCCGCCACATGGAAAGCGGCCTCAAGGCCGGTGATACGGACCCCCTGACAGATCGTCGGATTCTCTATTATCACGACCCCATGGTGCCGGGGAAAAAGTTCGATTCCCCGGCCAAGTCGCCGTTCATGGATATGATGCTCGTCCCCGCGTATTCGGGGGGCGAGGGATCGGACCCGGGAACCGTGACCGTCAGCCCGCGTATCCAGCAAAATCTCGGCCTTCGCGTCGGAGAGGTCGTTGACGGCGTCCTCTCGCAGGAAGTTTCGGCGGTCGGCGCCATCGCCTGGAACGAACGCGGTCAGTCTGCCATCCAGGCCCGCGCGACCGGGTTTGTCGAGAAGCTGCATGTCCGCGCGACGTTGGACCGCGTCACCAAGGGTCAACCGTTGTTCGAACTTTATGTACCCGACTGGGTTGCCGTACAGGAGGACTACCTTAGCGTCCGTCGAATGCAAGGGCGCGATCTTCAACCTCTTGTCGAGGCCTCTCTGCAACGCATGCGGCAAGCCGGCATGGATGATCGCCAGATCGAGAATGTCGAACGCACGGGCAAGGTGCAGGCGCGCACCACGATCGTCGCACCGCATGACGGCGTCGTCACCGAATTGACGGCCCGCGAGGGCAGCACGGTCAATTCGGGAATGCTTCTGGCCCGGATAAACGACCTTTCGACGGTGTGGGCGCATGCCGAAGTGCCAGAAAGCCAGGCGGCGAAATTGCGCGCGGGAAGTCCGGTTTCGGCGCAGGCGCCCGGCCTGACCGGGAAGATATTCGAGGGCAAGGTACAGGCCCTGCTGCCCGAGGTGAACCCCACGACCCGAACGCGCAAGGCGCGTTTGGAATTGGCAAATCCAGAGGAACTTCTTGTCCCCGGAATGTTCGTTCGGATGCGTCTTCTGGATGAGCAAAGCAGAATGGTTTTGTTGGTGCCTTCCGAAGCGCTGATCAGAACAGGCCGACGCACCTTGGTTATGGTGGCCGAGGACAATAACGGGTTCCGTCCCACCGAAGTAGAGGTTGGTAGGGAGCAGAATGGCCGGAGTGAGATCATAAGCGGTCTCTTAAAAGGCCAGAAGGTTGTCCTATCCGGCCAGTTTCTTATCGATTCCGAGGCCAGCCTGAAGGGAGTCGAGGCACGCATGTCCCCGCCGCCAATGAGCACGCCGGAGTCCAATGCGGCCAGGACCTATGAAACGACCGCGCGTGTCGAGGCAGTGTCGGCCGATGCCCTGACCTTGGTGCATCCCGAGATCCAGGCCTTGCAATGGCCGGCGATGACCATGGATTTCAAGTTGCCCCCCCAGATCAAGATGCCCGGCGTGCGGAGCGGCGACGAGATTGAGATCAGGTTCCAGTTGCAGGAGGGAGATGCGCCAATGATCGTTTCCCTGACGCCCCGGAACGGACCCTCCGCGGGAGAGTCGAAATGATCGCCCGTCTAATTTACTGGTCGATCGCCAACCGTTTTTTGGTCTTGCTGGCCACCCTGCTGCTTACCGCCTGGGGGATCATTTCATTGACCCGCACGCCCCTGGACGCGCTTCCGGACCTGTCCGACACCCAGGTGATCATCCGGACGACGTGGCCCGGCCAGGCGCCGCAGCTTGTGGAGAACCAAGTCACCTATCCTCTCACGACCACGATGCTCTCGGTGCCCGGCGCTGCGGTGGTGCGCGGCTATTCCTTCTTCGGTGACAGCTATGTCTACGTGTTGTTCGAGGACGGAATCGACCTCTATTGGGCGCGATCCCGGGTTCTTGAATACCTCAACCAAGCTCAATCACGCCTGCCGCCCGGTGCCAACTCGGCCCTGGGGCCCGATGCCACGGGTGTCGGTTGGATCTATCAGTACGCCTTGGTCGACAAGTCCGGCCGGCAGGACTTGTCGCAGCTAAGAAGCCTTCAGGACTGGTTCCTGAAATTCGAGCTCAAGACGGTTCCCGGCGTAGCCGAAGTGGCGACGATCGGCGGCATGGTGCGCCAATACCAGGTGGTTCTGGATCCCGACAAGCTGGCCGCCTATCGGATCGCCCACGGAACTGTCGTGAACGCCATTCGTCGAGCCAATCAGGAGGCCGGGGGCTCGGTTCTCGAAATGGGCGAGGCCGAGTTCATGGTTCGGACTTCCGGCTACCTTCAATCCCTGGACGATTTCCGAACCATACCGCTGATGACCACGGATGCCGGTGTCTCGGTGGTCCTGGGCGATGTCGCGCATGTCCAGATCGGTCCGGAAATGCGGCGCGGGATCGGTGAGTTGGACGGACTGGGCGAAGCGGTGGGCGGTGTGATCGTGATGAGATCCGGCGAGAATGCCCTTTCCACCATCCAAGCGGTCAAAGACAAGCTGGAAACCCTGAAATCGAGCCTACCGGACGGCGTTGAAATCGTTCCGACCTATGACCGCGCGGGTCTGATCGAACGTGCCATCGAGAACCTGAGCTTCAAGTTGTTCGAGGAATTTCTTGTCGTCGCGGCGGTTTGCGTAATCTTCCTGTTTCATCTTCGGTCGGCGTTGGTCGCGATCGTCTCGTTGCCTATCGGTATTCTTGCCGCCTTCATGGTCATGAATTGGCAGGGTGTGAACGCCAATATCATGTCCCTGGGCGGGATCGCCATCGCCATCGGAGCAATGGTCGATGCCGCCGTGGTGATGATCGAAAACGCGCACAAGCACCTGGAGCACTGGCGTCATAAACACCCGGATGAGCCACTGGCGGGAGAGGCAAGGTGGCGGGTCATCGGTGATGCCGCGGCAGAGGTCGGCCCGGCCCTGTTCTTCTCTCTGCTGATCATCACCCTGTCGTTCGTGCCGGTTTTCGCGCTCGAAGCGCAGGAGGGGCGGCTATTCTCTCCCCTGGCCTTCACCAAGACCTATGCAATGGCCGCAGCCGCCGGTTTGGCCGTCACGTTGATCCCGGTGCTGATGGGGTATCTGATTCGCGGCCGCATCCCCGATGAGCACAAAAACCCCATCAATCGCGGACTGATCGCGGTTTATCGGCCGATGCTTGAAGTCGTGTTGCGGTTTCCCAGGTCGACTATTGTTGTGGCCGCGCTGTTTTTCGTGGCCAGTTTGTGGCCGTTGCAGCATATCGGAAGCGAATTCATGCCGCCGCTCGACGAAGGCGACCTGCTCTACATGCCGACGGCGCTTCCTGGCCTGTCTGCGGGAAAGGCCGCCGAGTTGCTGCAACAAACGGATCGCCTGATAAAGACTGTCCCCGAAGTCGCGACCGTATACGGAAAAGCCGGCAGGGCGGTCACCGCCACCGACCCGGCACCCCTGGTGATGTTCGAAACGACGATCCAATTCAAACCCCGTGATGAATGGCGCGCCGGAATGACGCCCGAGAAGATCGTCGAGGAACTCGACAGAACCGTGCGCGTGCCGGGACTGACGAACATTTGGATACCGCCCATCCGCAACCGCATCGATATGCTGGCGACCGGGATCAAGAGCCCGGTTGGTGTCAAGGTTCTCGGGAGCGATCTGAAGGTCATAGACAGGCTCACCGGCGAAATTGAACGGACCGTCAAGAACCTGCCCGGTGTGACCAGCGCCTTCGCCGAACGTATGACGGGTGGCCGGTACGTCGATGTGGACATCAAGCGGGAGCTTTCCGCCCGCTACGGGTTGAATATCGCCGACGTTCAGTCCGTCGTCAGTTCCGCCGTCGGGGGAAAGAATATTGGTGAGACGGTCGAAGGGTTGCAGCGTTATCCCATCAATCTGCGTTATCCCCGTGAGACGCGCGACTCTCTCGACAGGCTTCGTGCCCTGCCCATCGTCACGCCTCGTGGCCAGCAACTGGTGTTGGGTGACGTCGCCGACATCCGGATTAACGATGGCCCCCCGATGCTTCGCAGCGAAAATGCTAGGTTGGCCGGGTTCGTATACGTGGACCTGCGTGGGCGGGATCTCGGTTCAGCAGTTCGCGAAATGCAACAAAGGGTGAGCGAACAGGTCGATCTGCCGCCGGGGTATTCGGTTACGTGGTCCGGACAGTTCGAGTTTCTCGAGCGCGCGAGCGCCAAACTCAAGGTTGTCGTACCCTTTACGCTCCTGATCATCCTCGTGCTGCTGTACCTGACCTTCAAGAGCTTCGGCGAAGCCTTGCTGCTGATGGCCACCCTGCCGTTCGCGCTGGTCGGCGGCATCTGGCTTCTTTACGGCCTCGGATACAATCTTTCCGTCGCCGGCGTGGTCGGGTTCATCGCGCTTGCGGGGGTAGCCGCCGAATTCGGGGTCATCATGCTCCTGTACCTGAAGCAAGCATGGTCCGCGCGGATTGAACAAGGTCTGACAAGCGAGGCGGACTTGCTCGACGCCATTCGGGAAGGCGCGGTTCTGCGCGTGCGGCCGAAAGCCATGACCGTCGCGGTGATTCTGGCCGGCCTTCTGCCGATCATGTGGGGCGTCGGGACCGGCAGCGAGGTCATGCAGCGCATTGCCGCGCCGATGGTCGGCGGCATGATCACCGCGCCCTTGTTATCGATGTTCGTGATACCCGCCGCCTACTACCTAATGCGCCGACGGCGCAAAGGACGACAGGCGGCGGATCAACTGATTCCGTCATCTGCCGATACCGCGTGATGGATATCTTCGGGTCAATCGGCGGTGCCAGACCCCAGCTTGCAACCTTTCACCAACTTGTGGAGAGAATTTGATGAAAAAATCAACGATCGTTCTTTGTGCCGCCTTCCTGGCGATTGCCGCAGCCCCGGCCACGGCTCAGCAAAAGATGATGAACGACATGAAGGACATGCCGATGGGCACTATGGAAAACAACAGGATGGACAAGCCTGCCGCTGACCAAACGATCCATTCCACAAGGGGTAAGGTGACCAAGGTCGATGGCAGCAGTGGCATGGTAACGTTGGCCCACGAGCCTGTCGGCACCTTGAATTGGCCGTCCATGACGATGGGCTTCATGGTCATGGATAAGGCCCTGCTGGAAAAACTCAGTGTTGGTAAAACCGTCGACTTTGACTTTGTGCAATCGGGCAAGGGGTACGCTATTACCAGCGTGAGATGATGCGAGTAGATGTCGGCCACAGCCTATTTGAGCGGGCATGCTCAATGGGTTGGTTCGCGGGCCTAGTTCGCTGGTTGATGCGGGGTTGTTGGCTTTTTAAGCCCTGTACTTCTTGATTCAATTCCCTGTTTTAAATTTTAGTGAAATTAATCCAGTAACACTGGTTTTCCTGAAGAGGGCCGTTGAAGCAGAGTTATAGAGAGCAGTATATCGCCATATTTCCCTATAGTTTCCCTATTGATTAGGGAATTTCATAAGAGACTGGTTCGCTAAAGACTGCCCCCACCGCCAAAGCCCCCCTTTTTTAATTAAAAAGGGGGATTTGGCTATCTGGTCTGCCCCCACACATCTGCCGGCATTGCGGGCACCGAAGCCCCAAGTGACCGCCAGGTTGTGCTGGAAACGCGATACTGACCGACGTGCACACCGTCAACAGGCGAACTGGGAATCGGCTTCAAAGGGGCTGAACGGCGGCCTAGACGGGCCTTGCCGGATTTACCGCCGTGTGGCGCTAGCGCCCAGACGCCGCGATGACGTCAACAGCACTGATATTTGCGGGTTTAAACCCCCGGTAAGGCAGGGCGCTTCAGGACGCCGCCCGGGCGCCACGCAACCAGGCGAATCCCAGCAACGCCGTGACGGCCACGACACCCGTGAGAATCACCGGAGTTTCGTGCGCGACGATGGCCGCCGCCCCCGCCAACATCAACGCACGCTCGATATAGCCGAGCCTAACCTTGAAATACCCGATCTGCCCCGCCGTCGCGGCAATCACCGCCAGCAACAGGGCCAGAATATAGGCGGTTGTCGGCAGCCAAGTTTCCGCATTCAGGTCCTGCAGGTTGATTTCCGGATGGTAGACCCAGACGATGGGCAGCACGAAGGCGACCAGCGAAAGACGTAATGCCCGTGCCGCCAGCTTCAATGGACTGACTTTCGCAATCGCCGCGGCGGCGAACACGGCCAACGCCACCGGCGGCGTGATCGCCGACAACACTGCGTAGTAGAACACGAACAGATGGGTCTGCAGCGTCTCGACGCCCAGGTTCATGATCGCCGGCCCGGCGACGAACACGACCATCAGGTAGGACGCCGCCGTCGGCAGCCCCATCCCCAGGATGATCGAGCAGGTCGCCGCCAGGACCAACGCGACCAGCAGGCTGTCACCCCCCACCGCGACGATCATCTGGTTCAGCTTGATCCCCAGACCGGTGCTGGTGAACGACGCGATGACGATGCCGATGGCGGCGCAGGCGATCATCACGGCGATGCCGTCGCGTCCGCCGTCGACGATGAAGGTGACGGCCTTGCCCAGGTCCAGACGCGTATCCGCGAACAGCTGCGCCACCGCCAGCACCACGCCGGTCGCGGCAAGGCCGCAGAACGTCGGCGAGAACCCGAGAAACAAAAGGGCGATCAAGGTCGCGAACCCGGCCACCAGGGTCACCGCCTGCGCCCTTCGTGCGGGCGTCATTGCCGTGTCGGTTTCTTCGTCCTGGCTTTCGATGCCGTGCTTTTCCGCCTGCAAAGCGACGGCGATCATCAGCGAGATGATGAACAGGAAGGCCGGCACCAGCGCCGCCAGCATGATCTTGGAATAGGGAATGCCGGTGATTTCCGACATGATGAACGCGCCGACGCCCATGATCGGCGGCATGATCTGGCCGACGCAGGAGGCGCTGGCCTCCACCCCGCCGGCGAATTCCATGCGGTACCCGGCACGCCGCATCATCGGGATCGTCAGCACCCCCGTCGCCGACACGTTGGCCGGGGCCGAGCCGTTGATCGAGCCGAACATCGCCGAGGCGATGATCGCGCATTGCGCCGGGCCGGACTTGCGCCCGCGTGTCAGGCGCATGGCCATGAAATTGAAGAAGTCGCCGGCCCCGGACACCCGCAGCGCGACGCCCAGAATGACGAAGACGAAAACCACGTCGACGACGGCGCCGAGCGCGATGCCGAAAATGCCCTGGTAACTGTAGGAATATTCCAGGACCTCGGAAATCCAAAACGGCCGGTGCTGCAGAAGCCCCGGCATGTATTCGCCGTGGGTCATGTAGATGAACGCGGCGGCGACGACGCCGATCAAAATCCAGCCTTCGACCCGGCGCGCCGCTTCGAGCACGCAAAACACGCCGACGGCATAGCAGGTCAGATCCCAGGGTGTCGGGATGCCTTCCCGCAGAGAGGCGATTTCCTGGTACTGGTCCAGGTAATAGAGGCCGCTGGCCACGGTCAGGACGATCAGCAGAACGGACAACAGGCTGTCCAATCCCGCGTTCACCTGCTGCAACGGGCCGGGGTAGAAACAATAGATCGCAGTCATCCCGAGGGTCAGGACGACGGCGTATTGCGCCGGTCCCGGCAGCTGGCCGAAAGCCGTGGTGTAGAGGATGAAGACCGTAATGGCCGAACAGGCGAGAGCGCCAAGGACATGCATCAGGCGTTTGACCGGGCCGGCATCTGCCGGCACGCCCAAGGCATTCGTGAATATGTTTTTCAGGTTCACCGATTTGTCCATGAAACTCTCGCCCGCCCTACCAATTACGCGTCGGTCTTACTTCAGAAGACCGATTTCCTTGAAGTATTTCGCCGCACCGGGGTGCAGGTCCACCGACAGGCCTTCGATCGCCACTTCACGCTTGATCAGTGACAGCGCCAGGCTGGTCTTGTTGACCTCGGCGACGTTTTCCCAAACGGTCTTGGTCAGATCGTAGGCGACGTCTTCCGGCATGGTGTCGTGGACCACCCACATGAAGGGAAAGGCCCAGAAATACTGGTCGCCGTTCGCCTTGACCCGGCCCTCATAGGCCTTCTCGATGGTTTCGGCGGGGATGTGCTTCAGCACATAGAATTCGCCGTTGGTGATGGATTTGCGGAACTCCGCCATCTTCTCCGGTTCGGGTGAGGCGAATTTCAGTTCCATCTTGCGGGACGCGTTGTCGATGGCGGCGTGCGGAATGCCACCGAACACGAAGGCGCCGTCCATGGAGCCGTTGGCCATCTGGTCAAGCGCCGGCGCGTACTTCATGTAGACGCCGCCCGTTTCTTTTTCCATGTCGATGCCGTGGACCTTCAGCATCGTCTGGGTCACGCGGCCGCCGTTGCCGCCGGGACGACCGATGGAGAATTTCTTGCCCTTGAAGTCAGAGAAGGTCTTCACGTTCTGGTCGGCCTTGAAGACGTATTGCGCCGCCGCCGTCTGCAGGGCGAACAAGGCCTTCATCTTCTTGTACTTGGCGACCAGGGCGTCCGGATCCTTCTTGAACTTGCCGGCTTTCTGGGTCGCATCCTTAAAGTGCGGCGCGCCGATCATGGCGATGTCGACCTTGCCTTGGGCCAGCTTGCGCACGCCGCCGGCCGTACCGTTGTCGACCACGGTCATCTTGTGCTTGCTGCCGGCCTTGATCAGCAGGTTCGACCAGACCACGGCGAAGGCGTAGTCGTCACTGGTCGGGGAAACGGCGCTGATGACGATTTCGTCGGCCTTGACCGGCGTGGCCAGACCGGTTGCTGCGACCGCCAGGGCCGCGGCACCGGCGATCAGAGTTTTATGGAAACGCATGCTTATCCTCCCTTTGAAGATTTGATGCTTGGATGAACCCCGAGACTTGGTTCGCTGCACGCGGCGGCACTCGGGAAGGCTCCGCCGCGGGCTGTCGTTGAGACCGGAGCGTTTTTACCCCGCCGTCTGCTGCGCGTAGGTCGGCAGGCCGGGAACGTCCAGGTCGGCGACCAAAATCTGACCCGTCGAGGCTTCGGTGATGTAAAGGCGCTTGTTGTCCTGCCCGCCATAGGCGGCATTGGTTAGGTCATGCCCGGCGCAGGATCGGATCCGGTAAAGGGGTTCGCCGAACTTGCTGAACAACCAGACGGAATCCGTGCCGCACTGACAGACGACGACGTTACCGTCGACGTCCGCGGCGATGCCGTCGGGGCCCGTATGCCCCCCTTGCATATGCAGGAAGATGCTGGCCTTGGTCGAGCTGCCGTCGCCGTGGATCGGCAGGCGCCAGACCTGATTGGCCCTGGTGACGGCGACGTAGAGGATCTTTCCGTCGGGGCTGAAAGTCATGCCGTTGGGGCTGGGCACCGTATCGATCAGGCAGTCGACCGTGTCATCCCGGTTCAGGCGATAGACCTTGCCGGTCGGATCCTGCATCCCGGTCTGCCCCTGGTCGTTGAAGTACAGGTTGCCCTTGGCGTCGAACACCAGATCATTCAACCCCTTGAAGCCCTCGCGGCGCAGACGCTTGAGCACGTAGGTAACCTCACCCGTGCGCGGGTCGACCTTGACGATGCCGTTCTTGTGGTCCGCCAGGAACAATTGTCCTTCGGCGTCGATGGCCATGCCGTTCGGTTCGCCGTCGTATTCCGCGACCAGGTCGAATTCACCGTCCGGCGTGATGCGGAACACCCGTCCGAACGGGATATCGGTGACCAGCAAGTTGCCGTCGCGATCGAAGCTGGGCCCTTCGAAAAACGAATGCAGGTTGGGGTTTTCCTTGCCGAAGGCCCATTCGGAAACCCGGTCCTTGACCCGATACTTCTCGGGCAGGCGGGCGAACACCTCGGTTTTCAGCTCTGGTGGCGCTGCGAACATCGTGGGGTCTCCTAGCCCTGTTCCATGCGGGTCGGCCGCGTCATTCCGCGGCCACGGTCCGTCCGGTGTCATCGAACGGCCAGGCGACGTCCGCCGCGCGGCCCAGGTCCTGAAGATCGGCGACCACGTCCGGCGACAGGGGCACGCCCTGCCGGGCGGATTCCGCAACCTTGTTGGCCTCGATCTCGCCGGGGGCATAGATCTCGTCGACCCCTTCCGCGCGGGGCGACTTCTTGGCCGTGTTCGTGGTTTTCGTCATGGCCTCGAAGAAATTCTCCAGCGGCTGGAACAAGTCCGCCCGGGCGACGACGATCAGATGGCCCACGTTCTGCGGCCGGTCCAATTCCTTGAACGGATTGGCGATGGAGCCCGCATGACCGGCCCCGGTGAAGACGCCGCCGACCACGTCCATCATCCACGACATCGCCGCCCCCTTGACCCCGCCGAACGGCAGCACGACGCCGTTGAACGCCGCCATGCCGTCGGTTGTCGGGCGGCCGTCGCTATCCAGCGCCAGACCCTCGGGGATGGGATCGCCGCGCTGGGCCGCGAATTTCAGCTTGCCGCGCGCGACCACGGACATCGCCATGTCGATCAGGAACGGCGCCTCGCCCGCCTTGGTCGGCGCGCCGAAGGAAAACGGGTTGGTGCCGAACAACTGGCTGCGCCCACCCCACGGCGGCAGAGCCGGTGATGCGTTGGTGTACAGCCACGTCAGCCGGCCGGCATCCGTGCCCATCTGCGTGTAATGGGCGGCCATGCCGAAATGGCCGCTGTTCTTGACCCCGACCATGGCGATGCCGGTGCGGCCGGAAATTTCGATGGCCTCTTCCATGGCGCGGCGGGCGACGACAAGTCCCAGGCCGTCGTCGCCATCGACCAGGGCCGCGGCGTCGGCGACATGATCGATCTTGATGTCCGGATGGGCCTTGGCAACACCGGCTTTAAGCCGACCACAATACATGCCGACGCGGGCGACGCCGTGGGACCAAACCCCGCGGGCGTCGGCGGCGATCAGAACGTCGGCGCAATGGCCGGCATCCTCACGGTCCAGGCCGTGATGAACGAATACATCCGTTACGAATGCATGCAGGGGATCGCAGGCGAACCGCTGCGCGCCCTCTTTCTCCGCCGGACCGCGCGGTCCGTCACCTTTGGGATGGGACAAGTCTGCTCCTCCGAACCGGGTCTTACGTCGCCCGGCTTGTTGGTCTTTTTCACTGGCGGCCTGCGCTGCCAAGGGTTATTTTGCATATTCATCACAAGAAAAACATTTTGTAAAGTGCTGATGACCGGCCCTTATGTTCACTCAGGATGATTCCGGGTATTTGAAACCGCCATCCGCACAACCGGGGGAGAACCGACAGCCATGGCCGAACGAACACTCAGCGGCCGGCTTGCCCGTGACATTCTGGGCAAAATTCGCGGCGGCGAATTCATGCCGGGGGACAAACTGAACGCCCAATGCCTGGCCAGCGATCTGCGGGTCTCGCGCACGCCCGTGCTGAAGGCCTTGAAGATCCTTGCCGACAGCGGCATCGCCGAACACCGGCCGAACCGCGGCTACACGGTCGCGGACACCCCGCCCCCGGCCAAGATCAAGGATCTCAAGGAACCCTCATCCGCATCGGATTTCTATTTCCGCCTGGCCGACGACTGGGTCGCCGGGCGGATATCCCAGGATGTGACGGAACAATTCCTGTTGCAGCACTACGACGTCAAACGGTCGGAAATCACCAGCACCCTGTTCCGCGCGACCAATGAAGGCTGGGCCGAACGCAAACCGGGCTACGGCTGGACTCTCCTGCCCGTGGTCAACACGCCGGAAGCTTTCGAGCAGGTCTACCGCTTCCGCGCGGCGATCGAACCGGCCGCCCTCCTGGAGCCCACCTTCGAACTCGACTTCAAGGTTCTGGACGAATTGCAACGCATTCAGGAACGCTACCTCGACGGCCTTGTCGAAACCGAAACGGCCGACCGTCTGGTCCTTGTCGGCCTGCATTTCCACGAGGCGATCATCAAGCTTTCGGGCAACATCTTCTTCCATCAGGCCCTTGTCCGGGTAAACCGCCTGCGCCGGCTTCTGGAAATCCGCTCCAGCGTCGACCGCAAACGGGTCTACGATCAGTTTTCCGGCCATCTGGAACTCATCGGCCTGCTGCGTCAGGGCGACCCCGTCGCGGCGTCCTACTACATGCGCCAGCACCTCACCGAAGCCGCGGCGCGGAAAGGCTCCCTACAGCGGACCTACGGCGGCACGTAAGCCACCGACACCCGCCGCCCCCTTATAATGGTTCGGCGCTAGGCCTCCGCCCCGGCGGACAGGCGCTCCAGGAACATCAGGCCGTATTCTTCCAGCTTCTTCGGGCCGACGCCGTTGATGTCGGCCATCTGCTCCAGGGTGGCGGGGCGGCTCAGGCACATTTCACGGAGCGTCGCGTCGGAAAACACGACATAGGCCGGCACGCCGCGGGCCTTGGCCAGTTCCTGGCGCAGCTTCTTCAGATTGGCGAGCAGACCGGCAAGCTCCGCCGGCAGGTCGGGCGCGGCCCCACGCCCGTTGCGGCTGCGCGCCGTCGCGACCTTGCCGGGGGCCGGCTCGCGGATCAGGAACTCGCTGTCTCCTTGCAACACAGCCTCGGCCCGTTCGGTCAGCTTCAGACTGCCGTAGCCGTCGATATCGACGGACAGATACCCCCCCGCCAGGGCCTGGCGGATGAAGCTCTGCCAATAGCCCTTGGCATGGGCCGCGCCGACGCCGTAGGTCGGCAGTTGGTCATGGCCGCGGTCCTTGATCTTCTGGGTCGCGGCACCGCGCAGGATGTCGATCAGATGGGCCGCCCCGAAGGCTTGGCCGGTGCGCAGCGCGGCGGAAAACAGCATCTGCGCCTGGGGCGTCGCGTCGATCAGTTTCGGCGGGTCCAGGCAGATGTCGCAATTGCCGCAGGGTTCCGTCGCCTCGTCGAAATAGGACAGCAGCGTCACCCGCCGGCAGGTCGTCGCCTCGCAATAGGCGAGCAGGGCATCCAGGCGCTTGTGTTCGCGCCGCCGGTGGTCGTCGTCCTCGCCGTCCTGGTCGATGAACTGGCGGCGCATGCGGATATCGTCCAGGCCGTAGATCAGCTTCACATCCGCCGCCGCGCCGTCGCGCCCGGCGCGGCCGATTTCCTGGTAATAGGCTTCCATGCTGCCCGGCAGGTTGAGGTGAAAGACATAGCGGATATCCGGCTTGTCGATGCCCATGCCGAAGGCGATGGTGGCGACCATGACCACGCCGTCCTCGGCCATGAAGACTTCCTGGTTGTCGCGGCGCACCTCGGCCGACAGGCCCGCGTGATAGGGCAGCGCCCGGTGGCCGCTGTCGTTGAGGAATTCACTGACCTCTTCCGTCAGGCGGCGGGACAGGCAATAGACGATGCCCGATTGCCCCGCCCGCGCGCCGATGAAATCCAGCAACTGGCGCCGCCAATCGGCCTTCGGTTCGACCGCGAGGTGCAGGTTGGGCCGGTCGAAGCCGTGGACGATGATCTCGCCCCGGCCGGCGAACAGCTTGGCCGCGATGTCGCGGCGGGTCGCTTCGTCGGCGGTGGCGGTGAAGGCCGAAAACACGGCACCCGGAAAGGCGTCCTTGAGGTGCGACAGGGCCTCGTACTCCGGGCGGAAGTTCATGCCCCATTTGGAAATGCAATGGGCCTCGTCGACCACGAACATGTCGGGGCCGATCTTCTGCAGAGCGCGGATCATGCGCTCGGTCATCAGCCGCTCCGGCGACAGGTAGAGCAGCTTGCAGGCCCCGCCCTGCACCCGTTTCCAATCGGCCACGTTGGCGTCGCGGTCGCGCCCGGAATGGATGCAGGCGGCATCGACGCCGAGGGCGCGCAGGGCCGCGACCTGATCGTCCATGAGGGCGACCAGGGGCGAGATCACCACCGTCAGGCCGTCGAACACCAGGGCCGGGATCTGATAGCACAGCGACTTGCCCGCCCCCGTCGGCATGACGACCAGCGCGTTCCGCCGCGCCAACAACCGCCCGACGATCTCCGCCTGCCCCGGACGGAACGCCTGCAGCCCGAACACGGCATGCAGCAGGTCTTCGGCCTGGGCCTGGTGGGGGGTCGCGTCCATGTTCATATGCGTTAAGGCTGTTCCGTAAAATGTCCGCAGGCGGCCCGCCCGATGCAGGCGAACCGGCGCCGCCACCCCGGGATACCTCCCCGGGCAGGGGAAGTCAGGTGTTTTTCCTGGGGCACGCGCGATTGGTCGGAGTTTTTCGGGAAATCGGCTCACCGGACCGGCATCGGCAGGAATGGCGAGCCTACTCCCCATCTGGAAATAGGAATAAATACTTGACATTGACCGCAGGCCGCGCCATTGTCGCAACATAGAGCGCCCGCCGGGTCCCGCCGTGATGGTGGGGCAACCCCACAAGCGGACAACGCCCCGACTCCCAACCTCATAATCCCCGCAACCGGCCCACCGGCCGGCGCATCCGGTTTCGTATGACGATTGTCGCACCGGAGCGCCGCCGCGGCCTCAGCATCGCCGCGCCGGTCCTCCGCGACGTCGGCGCGCGAGGAGACGCCCATGCGCCCCCCTTTCCGCCTGAACAAGACCATCGGCGAGGCCTATGACATGGACCTGGCCGACACCCTCATCACCAAGCAGACCCTGGCCAGCCTGGGCCATCTCGAGGTGCCCGACGGCGGTTTCGACCCATACCCGGACCGGCCCATGATCGAGGCCGTGAAATCGTTCCAACGCGCCGAAGGCCTAACGGAAGACGGCGTCATGAAGCCGGACGGGCCGACGCTGGCGCGCTTGAATGAGGCGCTGGAAAACGAGCCGGCGCCCGCGCCCCCAAACAACCGACAGGACACGAGCGCGACGTCCCTGCTCGGCCCCGCCCCCGAACCCACTTCTCCCTTGAGCCGTCACCTGGCGAGCCTGCCCGCCCGTCCGGGCGCCGTGCCGCCGATGGATTCAAAGAAATCCGCCCCTGAAGGCACTCAGGTCGCCATGGCGCCAGCGGTCGCAGCCCTTCTCCTGCCGTCACTGGGGGCCGCTGCACGCGCCCTCTTTGGGCAAACCACTCGGTCGATCATCGGCGGCGCGACAACGGGCGCCGCAGGCGCGCTGATCGCCAATCAAGCCAAACCCGACGAACAAGACACAGCGAATGAACGGACCGAAATTTCCCCAACCTTTCCGCCGTCACCTGGGTACGAGCCCTCGGATATACACCTTCCGAACCTGACTGAACCTGCGGACAAGCCCATCGAACTGCCAGACCTCTCACAGCCGATCCCCGAAACGACGAAGCCGACCATTTTCATTTCCCCAATCCCATCCTCAGGAGAATTTGGCCCGAACATATGGGAAAGCAAAGGAAATGAACGAACCCGAAAACACTTGGAACATGTGAGGGATTGGTTCCTGAAAAATAACGCTGGCTGGACTCATCTGGCCGGCGGTCGAGATCAAGCCAGCGGATCAGAAATGACGGAGTACTATATTCCAGGGACGGGCTTCGCGTTTCCGCATCCCGGGAAAAGGCCGGGTGAAGCCGGCGATGGCCGTGCGGGATCGAAGAGAACCGACCTTACGTTCGTGAGCCCTGACGGGAAAACGTTTGTCCATATCCAAACGGTCGATGTCGACAGGAACGGCAAGCCCACGGACCGGGAACTGGACAATGCAGAGAAAGCGAGGCGGGGCCTGGAAGCACGTCAGCAGGAAGAAGAAATCCACCATATCCTGTTGGTTGGTAAAGACTGGATGATGCCGAAACGGGTGCGTTGACGACGCAACAATGAGCGCATAGCGTTTTCGGATGGCCTATTATAAGGATCGGGAAACTTACTTCCGAAGCAAATATATCGGACTGACGGAACGGGACGAACTCGCGTTCAGCCGTGTGCTGCGCGAGTTCGAACCCGGCGTCATGTTTTTCGATAACGGCAAAGTACAATCTGAGCCGGTTTCCAATATCCCAAGTTGCGTATCGAGGTGGCTGGACATTGCACTCCCCTCGCCCGGCCAGGAACGCCAATGGAAACTGAATATCGAAACCAGAACACAGATGGTGGCGCCATGGGTCAGTTTCCGGATGGAACGGTCCGCGCTTGTCTGGCCCGACCCAACGAAAAAATGGGCATTCGATCCACCCCTCATTAGTTTCGGAAACTTGGTTGTCGGCTATCCGAAGAGTGAACCGGAACTGAAGCTGTTCGCCATGAAACTCCTGCGACTCGTCAATAAAGTTACTTCGAAAGGTAACTGTGTTGGCCTTGATGCCTGTCTTTGGTCACAAGACGGTGGCGAAATCCGCAGGGCCGTCGGTCCCGGCATTCAAATTCCCCGCGAAGAAGCAATCAAGCTCAACAAGTACTATGACGACACCCTTTGGGACGACCGCCTGCCGGAAGAGCCGACCGGCGTTCGCGTGTAACCTAGCGCTCACGCCTCCCGATCTCATTTCCCGATATATCGTTCACATATTTCTATTTGTCCCATCACCCCCGGCATGATCGACTGGCGCCCCGTCCACCCCAGACCATGCGAGCCCCTGATCATGCCCACGACCACCCCCACCACCGACAACCCCATCGGCCATGATGTCGAACAGGAAGCCCGCGACGTCATGGATGTGCTTGA
This sequence comes from Rhodospirillales bacterium, assembly GCA_048263775.1. Classification (GTDB taxonomy): domain Bacteria; phylum Pseudomonadota; class Alphaproteobacteria; order Rhodospirillales; family Casp-alpha2; genus UBA1479. The sequence goes on along the minus strand of JBLXDU010000001.1, from coordinate 337,741 downwards.
CCGCGGCGGCATCGCGATCATTCCGCTGAACGTCGCCTATGCCATCCTGGGCCGCACGGAGGACGCCATCCGCCGCATCTTCGAGGTCAAGCGCCGCAGTTTCGAGAAGCCGTCGGGGATGTTCGGGGGGGCGGCGGCCTCGGCCGACCTGCACGTGCTGGACGACGAGGCCCAGGCGATCCGCCAGGCCCTGATCGAAGACGCCGACCTGCCGTTTTCCATCGTCGCCGAGTACCGGCGGGATCATCCGCTGCTGAACAGCGTCGAACCCTTCGTGCTGGAAACCTCGACCAAGGGGCCGACCATGGACATGCTGCTGAACGCGGGGCCGCTGCACAACGCCCTAGCCGCACTGAGCCACAGCCGCGGCACGCCGGTGTTCGGCTCCAGCGCCAATCAGTCGCTGTCGGGCTCCAAATACACGGTCGCCGAGATCGAGCCCGACGTGGTGGCCGCCGCCGACATCGTGATCGACCACGGGCGGTGCCGCGACGCCAACGACCAGGGCCTGTCGTCGACCATCATCGATTTCCGCGATTACACGGTGGTCCGCGCCGGCTGCCGGTTCGACGAGATCACGGCTTTTGTGCAAGACCGCTTCGGGCGCCGGATCGCCGCCTGAGGCGGAACGCCACCGCCCCTAGTCGTGATCGCCCCGCCAGTCGATGCGGTAAAGATCAAAACGCCGGTCCTTCAAATTCTGCACCGTGCCGGAATGGCGCGCGGTCTTCAGGTTGTCGAGGCGCAGATCGGCGAAGGCGACCATTTCCACGTTGGGCGTCGTGTCGGCGGCGATGCCGTCGCGGGCGAAGGCGACGTCGCAGGGGGTCAGGATGCAGCTTTGCGCGTATTGGATGTCCATGTTGTCGACATTGGGCAGGTTGCCGACGTTGCCGGCCAGCACCACGAACATCTGGTTTTCCACGGCCCGCGCCTGCCCGCAATAGCGCACGCGCATGTAGCTTTGCCGCTCGTCCGTGCAGAACGGCACGAACAGAATCTGCGCCCCCTGGTCGACCAGATGGCGGGACAGTTCGGGAAACTCTGAATCGTAGCAGATGTTGACGCCGATCGGCCCGCAGTCGGTCATGATGGTCGAGACCTCCGTCCCGCCCTGGATATGCCACCAATAGCGTTCGTTGGGCGTCGGGTGGATCTTGTCCTGACGATGGATGGAGCCGTCGCGCAGGCAGACGTAACAGGTGTTCCGGATGTCGCCGTTTTCTTCGCGCGAGGGGTGCGATCCGCCGATGATGTTGATGTTGTAGCTAACGGCGAGGCCGCTCAAAAGCTCCTTCAGGGGCTCGGTATAGCGGGTAAGATGGGCGATGGCTTCCGACGCCGGAATCTGTTCGTTCTCGATCGACAGCAATTGCAGGGTGAACAGTTCGGGGAACACCACGAAATCGGATTTATAGTCGGCAACCACGTCGACGAAGTATTCGACCTGGGCGGCGAATTCCTCGAACGATTTGACCCGCCGCTGCTGATACTGAACCAGGCTGACGCGGACCGTGTCGACGGAACGGTTGCTTGGGCGCGACGATACCGGTTCGGGCGCGATGTATTTCGGGTCACGCCACACCAGATGCGCCGCATGGCCGCCGGATTCCTTATCCGATGGCAGATAGTTTTCCAGCACGCCATAAATTTCGAACCCGTTGCGAAGCTGGAAGCCGAGCACGGAATCGCGAAGGTTCTTGGCCGCCACCGCGTCCACATAGGCGCGGGGCGAACCGATCTTCTTGGACCGCCGGGCATAGCCCGGGATACGGCCGCCGAACACGATGCCCTTCAGATGCAATTCCGTCGCCAGCGCCTTGCGCGCCGCATACAGCCGCTGCCCGATGCGTAGCCCCCGGAACTCGGGATCGACGAAGACCTCCATGCCGTAGAGCCAATCGCCGGCCGGATCATGGCGCGAGGCGAAGCCGTTGCCGGTGATCTGCCACCAGGTATGGGGGGCGAAGGCGATCGCCTCGGCGATGCGGAAGGTGGCGCAATAGCCGACGATCTCGTCCTCGTAGGTGGCGACGAACTGGCCTTGCGGGAAGTTGTTGATCTGGCCGCGCAGCTGGTCCGCCGAATAGGCGGACATGCCGGGATAGACCTTCTTATACAGCTTCTGGACCGCCGACACGTCGGCTGCCCGTGCATGACGCACGACAAGTTTCGCCTTGGCTTCATTCGTCGCACTTTTGGTCGGCATGTCCGTCTCTTTCACTTTGCAAATGGGCGGCATTCCTTGGGGATGCCGCCGGGGTTCAATTTTGTGTGCTGGTCCCGTGTCGACCGGGTCTGCGGCTCAGGCGGCACCGGCCGTCTCGGTGACGCAGGCGCCGAAATCGCCCGTAATCCGCCCCCGGCGGAGCGGCACGCAATTCTCTGGAAAGTCCTGGCGGAAGGCGCCGCCCGTGTCCCGAACGCGGCCGATGAAGCGCTCCAGATGCGCCATGGCGCCCGTGGGCAGGTCGTGAACCACAATCAATGCGTGGTCAAGAGGAGAAATGATCTCCAGCGCTGTTTCGACCCATATTTCCGGCTCCGCCCAGTCGCGGGGGATGGCGTTCCACAGCACGCAGGTATAGCGGCCGTCGATCAGATAATCCGCGACCGGGCGGCTCAACAGATGCGGGCCGAGCGCCCCGCCGCCGCCGAACGGGCGGAAGAACTTGTCGGGATGGGCAAGGTCGCCGATCAGGGCCTGGGTGCGGCCGATCTCGGCCTCGGGCACGTCGAGGCCCGGCAGCTTCCCCAAGGGGGTTTCGTGGCTATAGGTATGATTGGCGATCCAATGGCCTTCGGCCGCCGCGCGCTCGGCCAGCTTGCGCCGGGCCGGGTCGGCGATCTTGTGGCCGAGAACGAAGAAACTGGCGGGCACGCCGGTCCGCGCCAGCACATCGAGCACCCCCGGCGTCACGTCGGGTTCGGGCCCATTGTCGAAGGTCAGGGTTACGTCACGCATGGGCCAAGCCTAGCGGAACGCGCGGCCGGAGGAAACGGCGGCGATGGGAGGGATCAGGCGGATTTCTTGACGAATTCCGTCAGGATGACGATCTGCTGGCCGTTGACCCGGCCTTCGATCTGCGCCGCGTTGTCGCGCACCAGGGAGATGCCGCGCACGGCGGTGCCGCGCTTGGCCGTGAAATTGGCCCCCTTGACGGTCAGGTCCTTGATCAGGGTCACCGTATCGCCGACATCCAGCACGGCGCCGTGGCAATCGCGGTGCACCACCCCGTCGTCGTCCGCCCCGGCATCGGCGCCGGATTGGGCCCAGGCCAGGGTCTCGTCGTCCAGGTAAAGCTGGTCGAGAAGGTCCGCCGCCCAGGCCTCTGCCTTGAACCGGTTCAGGATGCGCCAGGCCATGACCTGAACCGCGGGCACCGGCGTCCACATGCTGTCGGCGAGGCACCGCCAGTGATCGGCCTCCATCGCCGCCGCGCCGTCGATCTGGGCTCGGCAAGTCGGGCACAGAAGCACACTGGTGTCCGCCATTCCGGCGGGTGCCGACGGCACGTCGAAGACCCCCAAGTCGTCCGTGGCGGCGCAAAGCTCGCAAGCGCCGCCGCTGCGCTCAAGAAGGTCGGTTTCCGTGGTCATGTCGATTTCCCGCAAAGGTCCGCAAAAGAATGTGCCGCCCGTTTAACGGGCCACGGCCGAAAAGGGAAGTCGGGACCGTGATGCCTCCTAGCGCAGGGCCGCGCAGGCGCGCTGGATGCGCTCGCAGGCCTGGGTCAGTTCCTCGACCGCCGCCGCGTAGGAAATGCGGAAATAGGGCGACACTCCGTAGGCCCCGCCGTGGACCGTGGCAACCCCTTCCGATTCCAGCAGATACATGACGAAATCCCGGTCGTTTTCGATGACCTGGCCCGACGGCGTGGTCTTGCCGATCACCCCGGCGCAATTGGGATAGACGTAGAACGCGCCCTTGGGCACGGGGCAGGAAATGCCCGACGCCTGGTTAAGCATGGAAACGACCAGATCGCGGCGCTCCTCGAAGGATTTGGAGCGTTCGGCGACATAGCCCTGCGGCCCGTTGAGGGCCTCCACGGCGGCGGCCTGACTGACCGAGGCCGCGCCCACGGTGACCAGGGACTGCAGCTTGATCATCTGTTTGACCAGGGACGGATGGGCCCCGGCATAGCCAATGCGCCAGCCGGTCATCGCAAAGGCCTTGGACACGCCGTTGACGGTCACCGTGCGGTCGAACAGCTTGGGCTCCACCTTGGCGATGGTCGCGAATTTCAGCCCGTCGAAGGCGATATGTTCGTAGATATCGTCGGCGATGATGCAGACGCGGGGATATTCCAGCAGCACATCGGCAAGGGCGCGGAGATCGGCCTCTTCGTAAACTGCCCCGGTCGGGTTGTTGGGCGAGTTGAGCAGCAGCCAGCGCGTCTTCGGCGTGATCGCCCCCCGCAACTGGTCCGGCGTCAGCTTGAAATCCTGGTCTTCCGGGCAGGGCACGATGACCGGCACGCCGCCCGCGAACTTGATCATGTCGATATAAGCCACGTAGTAGGGCGCCGGCAGGATGACCTCGTCCCCGTCGTCGGTCCCGGCGGTGAAGGCGTTGAAGATCACCTGCTTGGCGCCATTGCCGACGATGATGTGGTCGCGCGTGTAGTCCAGGCCGTTCTCGCGCTTGAACTTGGCGATGATGGCGTCCTTCAGCGCGTTGGTCCCGGCGATGGGGGTATAGGTCGTCTGGCCCTCGCGCATGGCCCGGATCGCCGCCTCCATCACGTGGTCGGGGGTCGGAAAATCGGGCTGGCCCGAGGACAGAGAGATGATGTCCCGCCCCGCTTCCTTCATTTCGCGGGCGCGCTGCGTCATCACGGCGGAGGGCGAGGTTTCGATGCGGTCCATGCGGGCCGCGAATTCCAGATCGGTCATGGGTGTTTCCTGCGGGCTGGCGTTTCTTGCGGGCTTGGTTTTGCCCGGCCCCATCGTCCCCGTTTTCAGAATGCCGTCAAGAGCCTGCGCATTTCACGCAGCGGCAGCCGACCGGCTTGATGTATTCCTCGAAGTACTCCTTGCCGTAATCGTAGGTGATTTCCTCGCCTTCCTTGATCGGCCGGATCGCCTCGATGGTGATGCGCTTTTCATCATGGCTGACAAACGCCTTGGCGTTCGGCCGGCAGGAATGATTGATGTAGCGCGCCAGGTTCGAGCGCGGCGAGCCGTCGATGTAATACTTGTCGTTCAGCTGAAACAGATAACGGTTCGGCTTGGCGTCGGCGTTCTTGGTGCTGATGCGGGGGCCCGTGTATTCGATGAGTTCCTCGGACTTCTTGAAATCCCGAAGGGCGCGCAGGCCGAGCCCGGCGGACGCGCGGAACACCTTGAACTTCTTGGATTGTTTCTTCATGCCGGTTCACGGTGGTGGAGGTTGTCGCCGTTCTTATCGGCAATTGGGTCCGTTGCGGTCAAGATCGCGCTCAGCTTTCCGCCTTGGCGAGGGACGGCGCAAGCCCTCCCAGGCTGCACACCAAATCTGAAATCTCGGCCACGCCCGCCCCGGTCTTCATATTGGTGAAGACGAAGGGGCGGTCGCCGCGCATGCGTTTGGCATCCCGATCCAGGACCCCCAGGTCGGCGCCGACATGGGGGGCCAAATCCGTCTTGTTGATGACCAGAAGGTCCGAGCGGGTGATACCCGGCCCGCCCTTGCGGGGGATTTCTTCACCGGCCGAGACGTCGATCACGTAGATGGTGATGTCGGCCAGTTCGGGGCTGAATGTCGCCGCCAGATTGTCGCCGCCAGATTCAATCAGGATCAGGTCCAGGCCCGGAAAGGTCTTCCGCATTTCCGCCACGGCAGCCAGATTGATGGACGCGTCCTCGCGAATCGCCGTGTGCGGGCAGCCCCCCGTTTCCACGCCCATGATGCGCTCCGGCGCCAGAGCACCCCGCCGGGTCAGGGCCTCGGCGTCTTCCTTGGTATAGATGTCGTTGGTGATGGCGCAGATGTCGTGGGTGTCGCGGAAGGCGCGGCACAACTGTTCCATCAGCGCCGTCTTGCCGGAGCCGACGGGCCCGCCGATGCCGACGCGGAGTGGTCCATGGGGGGATGTGGTCATGATCTGAAAAGCCTCGTGTACTGGGTTTCGTGGCGCATGGCGGCCACGTCGGAAAGAAAGGCGCAGCCGCCGAGGGCGGCAAGGTCCGCCACCTGGGCGGCGGCGGCCGTCTGCGCCACGGCGTCTTCCAGCGCCGCCAGCACGCGCTGGCCGTCGGTCTGGCCAAGCGGGATCAGCCGCACGCCCGCGGAAATCAAATTGGCCGCCACGGCATGGACATAAGCATGCAGGGCCGGCTCCAAAGGCAGGCCATGCCCGGCGGCGGCCCAGGCGACGGCCACCGGATAGGCGCAGTCCCCCGGGATCGCATTCACATCGTCGTCGTCCCAAGGCCAGCTCGCCCGCGTGGCGAGCAGGAAGGCGTTGCCCTGGGCCGTGGTTTCCAGCCGCCGTTCCGACGAGGGGCACAAGGCGACGGCGAGATCGTTGATCTCCGCCAATCCGGCCCGGTCCCCCGCGATGGCGGCGTCATGGGCGCGGGCGAACAGGACGGCATCCGTCCAGGCCCCGCCATGGGCCAGAAGGTCGCGCAGCCAGCGGTCCAGGCCCGCCCAGTCGGCCACCGCCCCCGTTTCCACCGCCCATTCCAGGCCGTGGCTATAGGCGAAGGCACCCACGGGATAGCCCGGCGACAGCCAGGCCAGCAGCCGGTAAAGCGCCCCCGAACTCATCAAGGACTTATCCATGGGAATGGCTTCCGTGCCCGTGATGATGGTCATGATCATCGCCGTGATCGTGACCATGAGTGCGGCCATGGCCATAGGCCCCGCCCTCCGGATTGAAAGGGGCCGACACATGGGTCACCGTCGCCCCCAGCTTGACCAGCATGTCCTCGATCACGTGATCGCGGCGGATGCGCAATCGGTCGCCCAGCAATTCCGTCGGCAGGTGCCGGTTGCCCAGATGCCAGGCGACGCGGACCAGGTGATCGGCATCATCACAGGTGACCTCGACCAGAGGTTCCGCCGCCGCCGTCACGGCGACGAGACGGCCGTCGTCGAGCATCAGGCCGTCACCGTCGGCCAGCGCCTCGGCCTCGGCCAAGTCGAGCAGGAACGCCAGACCGCCCGTGCCCGTCATGGCGAGCCGCCGCCGATGGCGATGGTCGAAGTCGAGCACCACCGTATCGGCCGCCGCCCCCGACCAGTCCCCTTTCCGCTTGAGCGCCGTTGCCCGAAGCATGTCCGTCTCCCTTAGAATAAGAAATACCTCTGCGCCATGGGCAGGACGTCCGCCGGCTCGCAGGTCAGCAGTTCGCCGTCGGCCCGCACCTCGTAGGTTTCCGGATCGACCTCGACCTTGGGCGTAGCGTCGTTCAGGACCATGGATTTCTTGGAAATCCCGCCGCGCGTGTTCTCGACCGCCAGCAGTTCCTTGGCCGCGCCCAGGTGATGGGCAATACCGTCGTCAAGCGCCGCCTTGGACACGAAGGTCACGCCGGACGCCGCCATGGACCGCCCGAAGGCACCGAACATCGGCCGGTAGTGGACCGGCTGCGGCGTCGGGATCGAGGCGTTGGGATCACCCATGGCCGCCGCCGCAATGGTGCCGCCGATCAGGATCATGTCCGGCTTGACCCCGAAGAAGGCGGGCGACCACAGAACCAGATCGGCGCGCTTGCCGACCTCGACCGAGCCTACATGCTTGGACAGGCCGTGGGCGATGGCCGGGTTGATGGTGTACTTGGCGATGTAGCGTTTGACGCGCAGGTTGTCGTTGTCCCCCGTCTCACCCGCAAGCCGGCCGCGCTGGCGCTTCATCTTGTCGGCGGTCTGCCAAGTGCGAATCAACACCTCGCCCACCCTGCCCATGGCCTGGCTGTCCGAGGCGATGATCGAGAACGCCCCCAGATCGTGCAGGATGTCTTCCGCCGCGATGGTTTCCTTGCGGATGCGGCTTTCGGCGAAGGCGACGTCTTCGGGGATATTGCTGTCCAGGTGATGGCAGACCATCAGCATGTCCAGATGTTCTTCGAGCGTGTTCACCGTGTAGGGCCGGGTCGGGTTGGTCGAGGACGGGATCACGTTCATCTCGCCGCAGACCTTGATGATGTCCGGCGCATGGCCGCCGCCCGCCCCTTCCGTGTGGAAGGCATGGATCGTCCGGCCCTTGAAGGCATTGATGGTGTTCTCGACAAAGCCGGACTCGTTGAGCGTGTCCGTATGGATCATCACCTGCACGTCCATGTCGTCGGCGACGGCAAGGCAGCAGTCGATAGCCCCAGGCGTCGTGCCCCAGTCTTCGTGCAGTTTCAGGGAACAGGCCCCGGCCCGGACCTGTTCGATCAAGGCCGCCGGCTGCGCCGCGTTGCCCTTGCCCGCGAAGGCAAGGTTCATGGGCAGGCCGTCGGCGGCCTGGATCATCCGCCCGATGTGCCAGGGGCCGGGGGTGCAGGTCGTGGCGTTGGTGCCCGTGGCCGGGCCCGTGCCGCCGCCCAGCATGGTGGTGACGCCCGACATCAGGGCTTCGTCCACCTGCTGCGGGCAGATGAAATGGATGTGCACGTCGAGGGCACCGGCGGTGAGGATCTTGCCCTCACCGGCGATGGCTTCCGTGCCCGGGCCGATGATGATGTCGACGCCCGGCTGGGTATCCGGGTTGCCGGCCTTGCCGACGGCGACGATGCGCCCGCCCGATAGGCCCACGTCGGCCTTGACGATGCCCCAATGATCGACGATCAGCGCATTGGTGATGACCGTGTCCACCGCCCCTTCGGCGCGGGTCGCCTGGGATTGGCCCATGCCGTCGCGGATGACCTTGCCGCCGCCGAACTTGACCTCTTCCCCGTAGGTGGTGAAGTCCTTTTCGACCTCGATGAACAGCTCCGTATCGGCGAGGCGAACACGGTCGCCCACGGTCGGGCCGAACATGTCCGCATAGGCGGCGCGAGAAATCTTTGCCGGCATCAGTTCGCCCCCCCATCGAGATCGCCCATGACCTTTTGATTGAAACCGTAGACCTTGCGCGCCCCCAAAAGCGGCACCAGGGTCACGTCGCGGGACTGGCCCGGTTCGAACCGCACGGCCGTGCCCGACGCGATGTCGAGGCGCATGCCCCGCGTCTTCTCGCGATCAAAGTCCAGCGCTTCATTGGTTTCATAGAAATGATAGTGGCTGCCGACCTGGACCGGGCGGTCGCCCGTGTTGGCGACGGTCAGGGTCACGGTCGGCTGGCCCGCGTTCAATTCGATCTCGCCGGGGGCCGCGATGATTTCACCTGGGATCATGGCATCCTCCCTTAACGGATCGGGTTGTGGACGGTGACCAGCTTGGTCCCGTCGGGAAAGGTCGCTTCGACCTGCACGTCGTGGATCATCTCAGGGATGCCTTCCATGACCTGATCGCGGGTGATGACATGGGCCCCTGCCTCCATCAGGTCGGCGACGGTGCGCCCGTCGCGGGCCCCCTCGACCACGAAGTCGGAAATCAGCGCGATGGCTTCCGGATGGTTCAGCTTGACCCCCCGCTCCAGCCGCTTGCGCGCGACCATCGCCGCCATGGCGATCAGCAGCTTGTCCTTTTCTCTGGGTGTCAGGTTCATGGATCCTCCCTTTATCTTCTTTGACGTCTAGAGGTGCCAGACGCGGGGCAACGCCCGCCCGGCCAACAGGTTCAACAGCGGCACCAGACAGGCGCGCAGCGCCCGGTCGTCGGGCGCCACCAGGCGGCAGATCAGCAGGCCGGGCATCGCACTCGCCCCAGCCGTGGGCAACGCATCCAGCACCGCCCGCGCGTCGGCCAGTTTTTCTTCCGCGCCGGGGGCGGCCAGGACCACCGTCGCCACCGCCTTGTTGCCCGCCAGAACGGCGGGACCGGCGGCCACGGCGTCGATGTCGCCGTCGATCCGCGCTGCGTCGGCAAAGATCAATCGCCCGTCGCGGCGGATGCGCCAGGAATCGGCGAACGCCCCGCCGGTAACCGTCTCGCCCGAAGCGACCCGCCCCAGCACAAGCGCCTCGACCGCCAGGAACGCCGCGTCGCCGGACAAATCGACGTCCAGGGTCCGGTCCAACCGCCCGCCGTCGAACAGAATGGTTTCCTGGGGCAGCCAGTGCAGATTGGCCCCGGCCCCGGCGGAAAGCCGCGTCTCGACCCGCGCCGGCTGGTCGCCCGTGGCGCGGTAGACCCGCTCGCAGGCCTGGGAGGTCAGGACGAGGGAAGCATTCGGTCCGGCCACAGCCTCGGTCACATAGACGTCGCCGCCCGTGAGACCGCCCGCCGTGTTGAGCAACACCGCCTCGACCGAAGACGGACCGTAGACCTTGGGCAGGCGGATTTTGGCGCAGCCGTCCTGATACAGGTCCGCCAGGCGCGTGATGCCGCCTTCGGCCCGGACCGCGATCCGGGCCCGACCGCGGGCGCGCTGAAGGGGAATGATCTCGCCGGGCCGGTCAGACGGTGAGGTGCCGTCGTACATCGTCCGCGTCCAACTCGCTCTTGTCACCGGCGACAATGACCTCGCCCCGGTCCATGACGGTGATGGCGTCGGCCAATTCGTGGGCGAAATCAAAATACTGTTCGACCAGCAGGATCGCCATTTCCCCTTTCTCGCGCAAGTAGGAAACCGCGTCCTTAACCGTCCTGTTGGTCTCGCCGTTGGTTTCTCCGGGCGGCGTGTCGTAGACCCGGAAGGACGACGCCTCGTCCTGCTTGTTCGAACGGTCGCGCAGGAACTTGATGGCGCCGCCGATGTCCTTGATGATCGAAGGCTGAATGCCTTCCGTGGGTTCGTCCAGGACCAGAAGGCGCGGCCGCGTCACCAATGCCCGGCCGATCGCCAACTGCTGCTGCTGGCCACCGGACAGGTCGCCGCCCCGGCGCTTCAGCATGTCTTTCAGCACGGGGAACAGTTCGAACACCTCGTCCGGGATGAACCGCAGCTTGGCCGGCAGGCCGGCATAACCCGTTTCCAGATTTTCCTGCACGGTCAGCAGCGGGAAAATCTCGCGGCCCTGGGGCACATAGGCGATGCCGCGCCGCGCCCGGTCGAAGGTCGCCAGTGAATTGACCGAGGCCCCGTCCCACAGAATGTCGCCGTTCGCAATCGGGTGATGGCCGACGATGGCGCGCAGCAGGCTGGTCTTGCCGACGCCGTTTCGGCCCAGGACACAGGTGACCTTGCCGACCTCGGCTTTCATGCTGACACCGCGAAGGGCCTGGGCGGCGCCGTAGAACAGGTCGACGTTTTGGACTTCAAGCATCTCTCGTCTTCCTCTTCCTAGCGTCCCAAATAAACTTCGATGACGCGCTCGTCGGCGCTGACATAATCGAGCGTGCCCTCGGCGATGGCCGAGCCTTCGTGCAGCACGGTGACCTGCACATCCAGGTCGCGCACGAAGGTCATGTCGTGTTCGACCACGACCACGGAATGGCGCTGGGCGATGTCGCGCAACAGCCGCGCCGTTTCTTCCGTTTCCGCATCGGTCATGCCGGCGACCGGTTCGTCCACCAAAAGAAGCTTGGGGTCCTGGGCCAGCAGCATGCCGATCTCCAGCCACTGCTTCTGGCCGTGGGACAGATTGGCGGAAATCTCGTCCTTCACACGGGTCAGGCGGATGATCTCAAGGATATCCTCAATCTCCTTCCGGTCCTTGGCCCCCGTGATATGGAACAGGGTATCCCAGGCCCGCCGCCCGGATTTAAGCGCCAGCACCAGGTTGTCCCAGACCGTGTGGTTCTCGAACACGGTCGGTTTCTGGAACTTGCGGCCGATGCCGAGGGACGCGATCTCCGCTTCGTCCAGGCGGGTCAGGTTCACGGTCTCGTCGAACAGCACGCGGCCGTTATCAGGCTTCGTCTTGCCGGTGATGACGTCCATCATCGTGGTCTTTCCGGCCCCGTTGGGGCCGATGATGGCGCGCATTTCGCCGGGCTTTACCGTCAGCGACAGATCGCGGAGTGCCCGGAAGCCGTCGAACGAGACGTTGACGTTTTCCAGATAGAGGATCGAGCTTTTCGATGACATGCGCTCAATCTCCTTCCTGCGGCTGGGGTGCGGCGACGGCATCCTTGGACGCGCGCCGCTTGGCCTTCCAGTCGTCATAGGTGCCGACAATGCCCTTGGGCAGGAACAGGGTCACGGCGATGAACAGCCCGCCCAGGGCGAACAGCCAGAATTCCGGCAGGATGCCCGTGAACAGGGTCTTGCCGAAGTTGACGATGATCGCCCCCACCGTCGCCCCCACCAGGGTCCCCCGGCCGCCGACAGCGACCCAGATCACGACCTCGATAGAATTGGCGGGCGTGAATTCCGACGGGTTGATGATGCCGACCTGGGGCACGTAAAGCGCGCCCGCGACACCCGCCATGCAGGCCGAGAGCGTCCAGACCAGCAATTTGTAGTTCTCGGGCCGGTAACCCAGGAAGCGGGTCCGGCTTTCCGCGTCGCGCACGGCGATCAGCACCTTCCCGAACTTGGAATTGACCAGGGCCTTGCAGATGATGAAGCCGAGCGCCAAGGCCACCGCCGAAGCCACCAGCAGGCCGACGCGGGTTGAATCCGCCTGTACATCGAAGCCCAGGATTTCCTTGAAATCGGTCAAGCCGTTGTTGCCGCCGAAACCCATGTCGTTGCGGAAGAAGGCAAGCATCAGGGCGAAGGTCAGGGCCTGGGTGATGATCGAGAGATAGACCCCCGTGACCCGCGAGCGGAAAGCCAACCAGCCGAATACGAAGGCCAGCACCCCGGGCACCACGATGACCATCAGGGCCGCGAACCAGAACTGGTCGAAGCCGTACCAGAACCAGGGCAGTTCCTTGTAGTTCAGGAACACCATGAAGTCGGGCAGGATCGGATCGCCGTAGACGCCCCGCGTGCCGATCTGGCGCATCAGGTACATGCCCATGGCGTAGCCGCCGAGCGCGAAGAACGCCGCGTGGCCCAGCGACAGCACGCCGCAGAAGCCCCAGACGAGATCGACCGAGAGTGCCAGCAGGGCATAGCAGAGATACTTGCCGAGCAGCGCCACCGAATAGGACGAGACATGCAGCGGACTGTCCGCGTCGGTGCCGAGGCTGAGCACGGACACCCCGATGACGATCAGGAACAACAGCCCCAGGAAGATCGCCGTGCGGCGGTCGAAACCACCCTGAATGAGCTTGAGGGTCATCATGATTCGATCGCCCGGCCCTTGAGGGCGAACAGCCCCCGTGGACGTTTCTGGATGAACAGGATGATGAACACGAGGACCAGGACCTTGCCCAGCACCGCCCCCGCATAGGGTTCAAGGAACTTGTTGGCGACGCCCAGCGTCATGGCCCCGACCAGGGTGCCCCACAGGTTGCCGACCCCGCCGAACACCACGACCATGAAACTGTCGATGATGTAGGACTGGCCCAGGTTGGGGCTGACGTTGTCGATCTGGCTGAGCGCCACGCCGGCGATCCCGGCGATGCCGGAACCCAACCCGAAGGTCACGGCATCGACCCAGCTGGTGCGGATGCCCATGGCGCCGGCCATGCGGCGGTTCTGGGTGACGGCGCGCATCTGCAGGCCGAGGGAAGTCTTTTTCAGCACCGCCATCAGGGCGAACAGCACAACCAGCGAGAACACGATGATCCACAGCCGGTTGTAGGTGATGGTCAGATGGCCGATCTCGAAGGCGCCGGCCATGTAGTCGGGGGTGCCGACCTCGCGGTTGGACGGCCCAAAGATGGTGCGCACCGCCTGCTGCAGGACCAGCGACAGGCCCCAGGTCGCGAGCAAGGTTTCCAACGGGCGGCCATAGAGGAAGCGGATGATGCAGCGTTCCACCGCCATGCCGATGGCGCCGGCGACCAGAAATGCGAGCGGCACCGAAATCAGCAGAGAATAGGCGAACATTTCCGGCATGGAGGTGCGGATGACTTCCTGCACCATGAAGGTCACATAGGCGCCGATCATCACCATTTCGCCGTGCGCCATGTTGATGACCCCCATGACGCCGAAGGTGATGGCGAGGCCGATGGCGGCCAGCAGCAGGACCGAGCCCAGGGACAGGCCGTACCAGACGTTCTGCGCGGCACCCCACAGTTCCAGGGTCTGGCGGATGGATTTCGCCGTGGCCTCGGCGGCGGCCTTCACGGCGCCCTCCGATTGCGCGGCGGCGGCAAGGGCGACGGAAAGCGCGTCGCGGTCGCCGCGTTCCTCGATCAGCTTGAGGGCCGCGATCTTGTCGGCCTCAGGCACGTCGGATTTCAGCTGCACGGCGGCGCGGGCCCCCTGCAGCGCCTTTCGCACCTTGTCTTCGGTTTCCTTGAGGATCGCCGCCTCCAGGGGGGCCAGCATGTCCGGGTCCTGGGATTTGAATACCGCACCCGCCGCCTTGAGGCGCGCCGCGGGGTCCTTGGACAGCAGCGTCAGGCCGCCAAGGGCCGCTTTCAGTTCGCGCCGAAGCCGGTTGTTCACGCGGATCTTCTTGACCGAAAAACTGTCGGACGCACCGGCATCCTGACCCGAAAGCGGGTCGATCAGGGCGAAACCGCCGTCGGTCTTTTTGGTGATGAAAACTTTCTTGTCGGACGGCCGGACGTAAAGGTCGCCGGCCAGAAGGGCCTGAAGGGCAGGGACGACGCGGTCGTCGCCGGAAGCCGCGAGGGCCTGAATTTGCTTGGCCGTGTCGGAGAACCCGCCCGTGCCCAGGGCGTCTATCTGCGCCTGGAGGGCCTCATCCGCCGCCTGGGCCGCCCCTGCCGGGATCAGCCAGGCCAGGGCCAGGAAAAGCAATAATGAAGGGAGTATTCGCGCCATGGACCTGCCGCCGTTGCCAGGATGGTGGTTGCGGAAATTCTTGGTGGTGTGGGGGGCGGGGCGTTTGCCCCGCCCGCCCGTGTGGTCTGTATCCGTCACGGCTGTGACCGGGCCCTAACTCAGGACCCCTTGCCGCTGCACTTGCCGGTCTTCACGTTGAAGTTGCCGCAGGACATGGGCTTGCGCCAATCGGAGATCAGGTCCTTGGAACCCGGCAGGAAATCGGACCAGGCGTCGCCCGGCACCAGGCCCGGCGTCGAGGACACGGTTTCGAACTGGCCGTTGGCCTGAATCTCGCCGATCAGCACCGGCTTGGTGATGTGGTGGTTCGGCATCATGGCCGACACGCCGCCCGTCAGGTTCGGCACGGTGACGCCGACGATGCTGTCGATCACTTCGTCCGACTTGGTCGTACCGGCGATCTCGACCGCCTTCACCCACATGTTGAAGCCGATGTAATGGGCTTCCATGGGGTCGTTGGTCACGCGCTTGTCGTTCTTGATGAAGGTCTTCCATTTCTTGATGAACGCGGCGTTTTCCGGCGTGTTGGCAGACATGAAGTAGTTCCAGGCGGCCAGATGGCCGACCAGCGGGGCGGTATCCAGACCGGCCAGTTCCTCTTCGCCGACGGAGAATGCGACGACCGGAATGTCTTCGGCCTTGATGCCCTGGTTGGCCAGTTCCTTGTAGAACGGCACGTTGGCGTCACCGTTGATGGTCGACACCACGGCGGTCTTCTTGCCGGCGGACCCGAACTTCTTGATGTCGGCGACGATGGTCTGCCAATCGGAATGACCGAACGGCGTGTAGTTGATCATGATGTCTTCGGCGGGCACGCCCTTGTCCTTGAGATAGGTCTCAAGAATCTTGTTGGTGGTGCGCGGATAGACATAGTCGGTCCCGGCCAGGACCCAGCGCTTCACGCCTTCCTGCTTGGCTAGGTAATCGACGGCGGGGATCGCCTGCTGGTTCGGCGCGGCGCCCGTGTAGAATACGTTCTTCTGGCTTTCCTCGCCTTCGTACTGGACCGGATAGAACAGCACCGAATTCAGTTCCTCGAACACCGGCAAAACGGACTTGCGCGACACGGAGGTCCAGCAGCCGAACACCACGTCGACCTTCTTGACCTCGATCAGCTCGCGCGCCTTTTCGGCGAACAGCGGCCAGTTGGACGCAGGGTCCACGACGACGGCTTCGAGCTTCTTACCCAGCAGGCCGCCTTTCTTGTTCTGCTCCTCGATCAGCATCAGCATGACGTCCTTCAGCGTGGTTTCGCTGATCGCCATGGTGCCGGACAGAGAATGAAGGATACCGACCTTGATGGTGTCGGCGGCCTGCGCGACGGTGCTCGTCATCGCGGCCGCGGCCAGGGCGATGCCCGCCACTGCCCCCCGGAAATACGTTTTCATTATATGGCCTCCAAATAAGGAATTGTTGCTGCGTTGCGGCAAGGTAATGGCAAGCGCCGTGCCAATTCGCACAAGGCCTCTGAAGATAAAATTATTTGTTATATATCAATGGATTAGATAACATCTCCTTGCCTTGGGCGTCCTCAAGAAGGCGCATATATTGTTTATTAATTATGCAATAAAGCAATTTTGCACAATTAATAACCATACAAGTGTGCGCCGCCAAACGGCCCACCCCACCCTTTGCACATGCCCGAAACCGGATCGCCTTCACAAACTGTTGAGTGACAAATTCGTGGCGGCCGGGTTATAACCCGGCCTCAGTATCGACTCTATCAATAGCTGCCATAGATTTGCCCAATTATCGGGTCGTACTCCACGCCATTCCAAATGCCATTGCCCTATCTGCCATCGGAGACATCATGATCACGTCCAACCGCGACGCCCGCACCACCCATTCCGAACCCCTGACCAAGGCCGGCAAGCTGCGCCAGATGCTGACCTCTCCCGATCTGGAATTCATCATGGAGGCCCATAACGGCCTGTCGGCGAAGATCGTCGAGGAAGCCGGGTTCAAGGGCATCTGGGCGTCCGGCCTGTCCATGTCGGCGGCGCTGGGTGTGCGCGACAACAACGAGGCCTCCTGGACCCAGGTTCTGGAAGTTCTGGAATTCATGTCCGACGCCACGTCGATCCCGATCCTGGTCGACGGCGACACCGGCTGGGGCAACTTCAACAACATGCGCCGCGCGGTGACCAAGTTCTGCCAGCGCGGCATCGCCGGCATCTGTATCGAGGACAAGCTGTTCCCCAAGACCAATTCCTTCATCGGCGAGGGCCAGCCGCTGGCCGACATGGCCGAGTTCGCGGGCAAGATCAAGGCGGGCAAGGACAGCCAGACCGACCCTGACTTCTCCATCGTCGCACGGCTGGAGGCCTTCATCGCCGGGCGCGGGCTGAACGAGGCGCTCGACCGTGCCCATGCCTATGCCGAAGCCGGGGCCGATGCCGTGCTGTGCCATTCCAAGCTGGCGACGGCGGACGAGATCATGGAATTCATGCGCCAATGGGACAACCGCGTGCCGGTCGTGATCGTACCGACCAAGTACTACGCCACGCCGACGGACGAATTCCGCAAGGCCGGCGTGTCGCTGGCCATCTGGGCCAATCACAACCTGCGCGCCGCGATCACCGCCATGCGCGAAACCACGGCTCGCATCCTGCGGGAGGAAAGCCTGGCCGGGATCGAGCCGCATATCACCACCGTGTCGGAAATCTTCCAACTGCAGGGCAACGACGAACTGCGTCAGGCCGAAGGCCGCTATCTGCCGGCCAAGAAGGCGCCGGGGGCCGTGATCCTGGCGGCATCCCGCGGACAGGCCCTGGGTGCGCTGACCGCCGACCGGCCGAAATGCATGATCGACGTGCGCGGCCGGCCGCTGCTGGCCCGCATGACCGATGCCTTGAAACAGTCGGGCGTGCGCGACATCACGGTGGTGCGCGGCTACGCCAAGCAGATGATCAACCTGCCGGGCATCCGGACCGTGGACAACGACTTCTACGAAAAAACCGGCGAGGTCGGCAGCCTGGCCTGCGCCAAGGACGCGATCCAGGGAGACTGCGTCATCGCCTATGGTGACATCCTGTTCCGCCATCACCTTGTCGACAAGTTGATGGAAACGGCGGGCGACATCGTCGTCGTCATCGACGGCCAATGGCGGGTGCGCAGCGAAGAACACCAGGGCGACGATGCCGAAGCGGTCTGGGTGCGCGATTTCGCCGAATGCTCCCTGCCCTTCGCCGCCGACTTCATGGACGAAGACGCACCCGTAACCTTGACCGCCATGGGCCCGGACATCGCCGAGGACCGCATCGCGGGCGAATGGGTCGGCCTGGCCCGCGTCACGGAAAAGGGTGCCGAAATCCTGCGCGCGGAAATCGACACCATGCTGGCCGAGGGCCAGACCAAGGCGGGCCTGCCCGCGCTGTTTTCCCGCCTGGTCGCCAAGGGGCACGAAATTTCCGTCGCCTACGTGGCCGGACAATGGATGGACATCGACCAGGCCGCCGATCTAAACCAAGCGAAGCTGTTTCTTTAAGATCTGCTTTGCCTGGGAGCCCCGCCATGATCGACGCCGACGACTTCCTGACCCCGCTGCGCGCGCGCGGGTTCGATTTCTTCACAGGCGTGCCCTGCTCGTTCCTCACCCCCCTGATCAACAAGGTGGTCGGCGGAACGGCGGGGGGCGGCAACGCGCGGCTCGACTACGTGCCGGCCGCCAGCGAGGGCGAGGCCGTGGCCATCGCCTCCGGCGCCTGGCTGGCCGGGCGCGGCACGGTGGTGATGTTCCAGAACTCAGGATTGGGCAACGCGGTCAATCCGCTGACGTCCTTGAACCATCCGTTCCGCATCCCCTCGCTTGTGGTGACCACCTGGCGGGGTGCGCCGGGGCTAAAGGACGAACCCCAGCACGAGGTCATGGGCGAGATCACGCCGGACCTGCTGGATGTCATCCGCATCCCGCACCTGCCCTTCCCGACGGAGGCAGAAAGCGTCGAGCCCGCCCTGAAAGTGGCCCTTAGCTACATGGACGCCGAAAACCTGCCCTTCGCCTTCATCATGGAGAAGGGCAGCGTCGCGGACGACGGCCTAGACGCCACGCCCATGCCCGCCCCCGACATGGGCCCGGTGACGGATCTGTTCACCGGCGGCGACCTGCCGGGGCGCATGCGGTCCATGGAGGCCGTGCTGGAGGTCCTGCCGGACGACGCCGGCATCATCGCAACCACGGGCAAGTGCGGGCGCGAACTGTTTACCATCGAAGACCGTAAACAGCATCTCTATCAGGTCGGCTCCATGGGCGGGGCCGCCGGCATGGGATTGGGGGCGGCGCTCAACGTCACCTCGCCCATCGTCGTGTTCGACGGTGACGGGGCGGCCCTCATGAAGCTGGGGTCGCTTGCGACCATCGGGTCGATGGCGCCCACGAACCTGATCCACATGGTGTTCGACAACGGCACCTACGATTCCACGGGCGGTCAGCCGACCACGGCCCCCGCCGTGCGCTTCGCCCGTGTCGCCCAGGCCTGCGGCTATGCCGCCGGATGGGAAGCCGACAGCCTGGACGGCCTCAAGCAGGCGGTCACAGCAGCCCTCAAGACTCCCGGCCCGCACCTGATCCATATGAAGATCGCACCCGGGTCCATGAAGGAACTGGGCCGCCCGACCGTGACCCCGCCCGACGTCGCGCGCCGGTTCCGCGATTTCCTGGCGCCCTATCGCAAGGTGGCTGACTGACCGCCAGCCCAAGGGACCGCGCGCCGGATCGGCCCGAAAAGGGGCCGATTTTGGACATTGCGGAAACGCGTGTTAGGTTGCCCCGGAACGATCAACGCAAAATCAGGACTGGAGACGGCACCCCATGGATGGACGCCTAGTGGAAACGGCTGAGGACGTATCGCAACTTGCCTTCGGCTTCATGGCATCGAAGGCGCTGTTCGCAGCACTCCATGTGGATGTGTTCACGGTGCTGGCCGACGGGCCGAAAACCTCGGCCGAGATTTCCAAGAAAACCGGCATCCCCACCAACCGCATCACCACTTTGATGACGGCCTTGACCAGCGTCGGCCTGGTCGACCGCTCCGACGACGAGATCTATACCAACTCGCCGGGAGCGGCGGCGTTCCTGTCGCGCGGCGCCAAGTACGATTTCGGCGACTACCTGCGCTATCAGATCGACCGTCAGATGTATCCGTTCCTGCAGCAGCTGAACGAGGTCATGGACGGCTCCCTCGACCCGGACGCGGTCGACAGCTACCAGCATTGGATGGCCGACCCGAAACAGGCGGCGATCTATTCCGAGGCCCAGCACGCGGGCTCCCTCGGCCCGGGTAAGACGCTCGCCCGTCTGGTCGACCTCAAGGGCGCCAAGTCATTGTTGGACATCGCCGGCGGCACGGGGGCCATGACCATCCGGCTGCTCGAAGCCAATCCGGAGATGACCGCCACCATCATCGATTTCCCCAACGTGTCCGAACTGGGCTGGCGCTTCATTACCGAGGCCGGGATGGTCGACCGGGTGCGCTACATCCCCGGCAACGCGCTTCAAATCGCCTGGCCGACGGAGCAGGACGCGATCCTCATGTCCTATCTGTTTTCCGGCATTCCGGGCGGTGAGTTGCCGCGCATGGTCTCCGACGCCTTCGACAGCCTAGCCCCCGGCGGCCGCTTCATGGTTCACGATTTCATGGTCGACGACGACCGCCAGGGCCCGCCCATGGCGGCACTCTGGCAGCTTCAGCACATGGCCTTCACGCCCGATGCCCGCTCGGTCACCCCGGGCTGGCTGATCGCCCGCATGGAAGAGGTCGGCTTCACCGACATCCAGGAACACGAAATGGTCCCCGGCCTGACCCGGCTGATCGTCGGCACCAAGCCGGGGTAATCGCCGGGGGGCGGTATGTCCGCTTATGACCCGAAGCGGACATCAAGGGTTTGCAAATTGTTCTGGCCGCTGGCAATGAATATGACTTCTCGCAAGGGGGGAATTATGCGGGTTGTATCGATCGCCTTCTTGTCCGCAGTAGCTTTATTGGCATCCAGCCAAGGGGCTGTGGCGAACGAGGCCTGCATCTCTCCGGTCGCTATGTCTCCAGACATTACGCTGCCCAACACGGGCATCGATCGGACTAGCGAGGTTCAAGTGATCGAAGGGTATGAGCGCCCATTCATTGAGACTTTCGGCGCACCAATCCTAACAATCGCCAATCGGAAGTTATTGGTTTTTGACGAGCCGCCGCTAGATCAGTGGAGTCGGCTGCCTCCAAAA
The DNA here is from genome assembly GCA_048263775.1 of Rhodospirillales bacterium. Classification (GTDB taxonomy): domain Bacteria; phylum Pseudomonadota; class Alphaproteobacteria; order Rhodospirillales; family Casp-alpha2; genus UBA1479. Next base: position 316,693 of record JBLXDU010000001.1, on the reverse strand, counting down.
GTTGTCACGAGTTCAGATGGCGTGACTTTTGCCTACTCCATGGTCAAACCCGCCCTGTACCGCCTTGACAAGGGAGCTGGTCAGTTCATTCGAGAACCGGCTTCAGATACGCCTGGGTTGGTCCGCTTCGCCCACTCTGGCTGGCGGCGTCAGCATGGAGACCGAACGTCAACTACAGGTCGTGACGGCCCGATCTTCGCCGAGATCGAAGATGGTCTTGCGATGTTCAATGACGGCAAACTTGAGAGGTTTTCGTTACCTAGAGATTGGCGACGGTCAGGGTCTGTACCTGTACATGTTCCTGATGTCGGTTGGTTTCTTTCAGTCGATGGAAAGATCTATTTTCGTCGGTTCGATCAAACTGAGTGGCATAATGTTTCTAAAATTCGAGACCTCCGGAGTGTCTATGGCGAGTCACCGTTCGACATCTTCCAAGTTAGCTATCAAGACGACACCGGCATAATCCGGCTGATGCTGTTTGACCGGGTGATGGTTGGTCGCTTTAGGCCGGAAGATGCCTTCCCAAAGTTCGATTATCAGTTTTCCGGCCAAGTTGTCGTCCACCAACCTACCGGGCAAGTCTTGGTTTGGTCTGGAGAACCACGAACGCAGGATAATTTTGACCGGCCAAAGAAGCATCCTGGTGAGCCGGGTCTTTGGGAAATGACGCCCGGCTCGCCGACACCTGTTGGAGGCTTTGCCGCAAAACCGAGAATGGCCGGTCGTGCGAACGTTTCACCAAGCACGTTTCACCGGGGGTCAGGATTTACGATCATAGGACATGAGGATGGTTTTGCCTCATTCGATGGCTCCCGTTTGCATAACCTGCCGCAGCTAGGTTTCAAAGCTGCACGCAAAGCGTTTCTGTTCCAAGTAGGCGAGCGAACCATCTTAAAGGCATATGGATGGTTGGCTGAGATCATGGATAACTTGGATATGCGATCGATCTCCCTGCCGGTTCGTCAACCGGGTTCGTTTGGGCTGACCTACAGCCCTGGCTTGGGTCGCTACTTCTTGACTTGCGACGCCTGTAGCTCCGTCTACGTGAGTGACGATCTGGCTACGTTTCAGCCTGTCAGAGGTAAAAGCGAACCAATTGTTGCCTTACCTGGGGACATGCCTAATGGAAAAGCTATGATCGCGCTGTCCAAGAGGCACGCGTACTTGATCGAACGTTGCGGCTCTTGAGAATGGCCAGACAGGCTAATGTCCCCTTATGGCTATAAGCAGACAGTCAACTTTCCCCCTCTCCCCACCTACCCCTTGGGCGCGTCGCCGGCGAAGGTGATGCGGTGCAGGACGCGTTTGTGGCCGTGGTAGTCGTTGATCGGGTTGTGCAGGGCGCAGCGGTTGTCCCAAAGCGCGATCGAGCCCGGCTCCCAGCGGAAGCGGCAGGTGAATTCGGGCCGGGTCTGATGTTCGAACAGGTAGTTCAGCAGCGGCGCGCTTTCCGCCTCGGTCCAGCCCTTGAAATTGGTCGTATGGGCCAAGCTGACATAAAGCGCCTTGCGCCCGGTTTCCGGATGGACGCGGATGATCGGATGTTCGGCGATCTTGGGCTTGGAGACGTCTTCCTTCGGCGCGTCGGCGACCCGCGCGGCGCGGGTGTCCGAAACCCGCTTCTTGTCGGAGCGGAACACCCCGGTCAGCGGCGCCAGTAAGTCCTTCATCCCGTCCGATAGCGTCTCATAGGCCATGTACATGCTGGCGAACATCGTGTCGCCGCCATAGGGCGGCAGTTCCAGCGCGTAGAGCATGGTCGCCATGGGCGGGCGCGGCTGATAGGTCGTGTCCGTATGCCACAGGCCGCCGAAATTCACCTTTTCATGGGGCAACTTGATGATCGGCGTGATGACCGGGAAGTCGGGCAGACCCTGAACGAAGGGATATTCCACGGGCTCGCCGAACCGTAGGGCGGCGGCGAGCTGCTGCGCCGGGGTGAGGGTTTGCCCGCGAAAAAAGACCACGAGGTGGTCGAGCCAGGCCCGGCGAATTTCCGCCACCACGTCGTCGGCCAGGTCCTGGGAGAAATCAACGCCGTGGATTTCGGCGCCCAGGGCGCCGGCGATGGGGCGAACGTCAATATGTTGGTATGTCATCTGGATGGTTCCGTTTCTTAGAGGTCTTTGAGCGAAGGCTAGCGCGGAGTTCGGCCACGCGTCATTGAAAATCCGCCGGGCCGGTCTAAGCTATCCGTTCCCGTCGACCCCACCGGAGGACCATCCCATGCGCGTCGTCATTGCCATGATGAAGCACGAAACCAACACCTTTTCGCCGGTGCCGACGCCGATCGAACGCTTCGCCCGCTCCACCCCCATGCCCTACGAAGGCGACGCGGCCTATAAGGCCTTCAAGGGGACCGGCAGCGGCACGGGCGGCTTCATCGACCTGGCGGAAGAAGCCGGGGCCGAGATCGTCATCCCCATCGCCGCCAACGCCTGGCCGTCCGGCCCCGTGGCCGACGATGCCTTCGACTATATGTCCGACCGGATCCTGAGCGCCGTGAAGGCGGGATGCGACGCCCTGTTCCTCGACCTGCACGGCGCCATGGTCACCGACAGCCGGGAAGACGGCGAGGGCAGCCTGATCCAACAAATCCGCGCCATCGCCCCCGACCTGCCCATCGCCGTGGCGTTGGACATGCACACCAACCTTTATCCCGAACTGGCGGAAAACGTGACCTCGCTGGCGGGCTATCAGACCTATCCCCATACGGACCTTTATGAAACCGCGCAGCGCGCCGGGCGGCCCGTCTACGCCCTGCTGCGGGGCGAGGCCCAGCCGACGGTCGCCTGGGGCAACCGGCCCATGCTGCCGCATGTCATGCGCCAGGGCTCGGACAACTTCCCCAACAAGGAGCTGCAGGAAATGACCCGGCGCATGGAAAAGGAAGGGGCGCTGGCCGCAACCCTGTTCACGGGCTTTCCCCATGCGGATATTCATAACGCCGGAGTGTCCGCCGTGGTGGTGACGGACGGGGACAAGGCCTTGGCCGAGAAATACCGCGACGAGCTTCTGGATTTCGCCTGGAACGAGCGCAAGGCCTTCGTCTACGAGATCGAACCCCTGGAAAGCTCCATCGCCCGCGCCAAGGAGATCACGAAGGATGACGGCCCGGTCGTCCTGCTGGACCATTACGACAACGCGTCCTCCGGCGGCACGCAGGACACCATGACGGTGCTGGCGGCGATCCTGGAGGCTGGGCTGGACGATGTCGCGGCCTTCGCGATCTGTGATCCGGCGGCCGTGCAAAAAATGACCCAGGCCGGCATCGGGGCGGAGATCACCCTCGACCTCGGCGGCAAGGTCGATATGCCGGCCATCGGCGAGACGGGCAAGCCGCTGACCGTGACTGGGCGGGTTAAGGTGCTGACCGACGGCATCTACAAGAACAAGGGCCCGGCATCGCGCGGTGTGACCATGGACATGGGCCCCTCGGGCGTGCTCGACACGGGCCGTGTGCAGATCTGCGTGATCTCGCGCCAGCAGGAACCCAACGACACGGCCTGCTTCACCTCACTCGGCATCGATCCCGAGGAAAAGACCTTCCTGATGCTGAAAAGCCGCATCCATTACCGCGCCGGGTTCGGGCGCCTGGCGAAACAGGTCATCGAATGCGCGGGATCAGGGGTGTGCGGTTCCGACTATTCCAAGCTGGATTTCAAAAACGTGCGGCGGCCGATCTATCCGCTGGACAACCTCAACGACCCGACGCCTTAGGGCATCAGAACAACGCCTTGCCCGTGCCTGTGTCTTTGACGACGCGGAAGCCGATGTGATCGACCGGGCTGCCGGTGCCGCAGCCGCCCGAGTACACCTTGTCGACGAAGAACGGCACATGGGCCCGCTCGTCGCCCTGAACCACGCGGTTGGCGCATAGGTCCGGATCGCTGAGTTGGTCGATCGTCCACGGCCGGCGGTTTTCCGCGTCCGAGGAAAACCAGCAGGTCAGGGTCCATTCCCAGACGGACCCCGTCATATCGGCGATCGACCAGGGGTTTTCTCCGTTACCGCCGACCGCGCGGGTCGGCCGGAAGGTGGTGAACGTGGCCGTGCGGACCATCTGCCGCTGGGTTATCAGGTCTTCGATCGTGTCCTTGGACACGTCCTTCCCGGCGAAGGCGGCATAGGCCCATTCTTCTTCCGTCGGCAGGCGATAGGTTTCCCCGGTGATGGCCGACAACCAGCGTGTGAACAGCACGGCGTCGAGCCAGGAAACCCGCGTCACTGGATGGTCGCCGGTCTGATAAGGCCGCCGTTTGGCTTCGCGCGGGCAGCCGCCCTCGGCGTGGCACAGGTTCCACTGATCGATGGTGATCTCGTGTCGGCTGATCTCGAACGGGCGGCGGATGGTTACGGGTTTGGAATGGTACTTCCGGCCGAAGGAATTGGGGACCAGGATCGTCAGGTTGTAGTGGCCCGGAACGACCTTGGTCATCTCCAATCCGGCCAGGGTCCGCTTGGGTGCCTTCGGGCCGACGGCGGGCCAGGCGACGATCAACGCGACCGCGGCGATCCCGGCCAGAAGGACAGCGAAGACCGTTCGGTTGCGCATGTCACCCTCTTGATCCGCCTCCCCTATTTCAGGGTTTTCAGATAGGCGAGAATGTCGGCCTTTTCCTGAGCGCTTTTCAAACCGGGGAACCGTGCCGTGGTCCCGGGCAGGAAACGCCCGGGGTTGGACAGGAATTCCAGAAGGTTCTTATCGTTCCATGTCAGCCCGGAATTCTTCATCGCGGTCGAATAGTCGTACCCCGGGATGGAGGCGGCGGGTTTGCCGTAGATGTCGAACAAGGTCGGGCCGAACACCACCCGGCCGCCTTTTTCGAAGGAATGACAGACGATGCAGTGCTTTTTCGCGGCGACCAATCCGTCCTTGGCGTTGCCGGCCGTCTCCTTGGGCGCAGATGCGTCCGTCAGGGTCTTGAAATAGGCGAGAAGCTCCGCCCGCTGGGCCGGTTTCTTGATCCCGGCAAAGCTCATCTTGGTGCCCTTGATCGTCTTTTTCGGGTTGGTGATGAATTCCATGAAGTTCGCTTCATCCCAAACGATGCCCGAGTCCAACAGCGCCTTGGAATACTTGTAATCCTTGATGTGGCCGGCCGGCTTGCCGAGCACGCCGAACAGGTTGGGGCCAAGCCGGTTCTTACCGCCCTTATTCAGGGTGTGGCAGGCCGTACATTTCTTGGCGATCTTCTTGCCGTTTTCGACATCATCCGCCGCCGAGGCGCCCGATGCCGCCAAACCGATGGCCAAGGCCATCCAGATGGAAAACGCATGTGCAATCTTCACGATAATCTCCTGATCCTGACCCCCCAATTGAGATGGGGTTAGGGGTGTGGTTCACGAGCTATTTTTTGATCTGGCTGGGCTTGCGGACCTGCTTCATCAGGTCGTCGTTCCATTTGCCATCGACCTCGAAATGCGCCGACGCACCTTTAAGAACGGCCTCGATCAAATTGTGGTTCACATAGGCATAGATGCCCGGCTGCCGGAACGTATAGATCGCGCAACCGGCGGCGCCCCCGGCGATGAACCAGGTTTCCAGGCCCGTCTGGGGCGGGTCCGTGAACGATCCCGTGGACCAGACATAATCCCCATGGCCACCGATCAGGTGCGGCCGGGTGTCCCGGTTGGCCTGGGAATGAACCATCAAGACCGTTTCGCCGACGCTGGCCTTGAGAGTGCCTTCGCCGAGCAGGGCGCCGACGGCGCCGTTGAACACGACATGGCTGGGGGTCAAGGTCGCCATCACCTTCAATGAATCGGCGTAATCCTCGCCGGCCGTTTCGTATTTGATGTATTCGTCGTGCTCATCCTTGGCCAGGTAGTAATCCTGTTCGCCGATGTAGTAGGCGCGGTCATAGCGGATGGGGGTACCGTCAGCGGCCTTGAGGCCGTCACGTGGCAGAACCATGATCGCGCCGTTCATGCCGTGGCAGACGTGATAGGGGATCATCGCCCCGCCCGGCGCGCAGTGGTAGACGAATACCCCGGCCTTCGTCGCCCGGAACCGCAGCACGGCTTCCTCGCCCGGCGACACATGGGTCAACCCGCCACCGCCGAGCGCCCCTGTCGAGGCATGGAAGTCGATATTGTGTTCCATGGCGCTGGTTTCGGGATTGACCAGGGTCAGTTCCACATAGTCGTCCTGATGAACGACGATCATCGGGCCGGGAACGGATCCGTTGAAGGTCAACGCCCAGATTTCAGCCCCTTCGTCGTCCAGCACCATCTTCTTTTCTTCGATGTCCAACCGGACCTCGACAACCTTCGGCCCGCCGGTGGCCACCTGTTCGTGCTTGGGCAGAAACGGCGGTGCGACCATTTCCTGTTTTACCCGCGGCAGGGCGGCAATTTGTTTCTCCGACAAGGGGGCGGATGTCTGGGGGGATTTAGGCGCCGCCGCATGGGCCGGATTGCCGGCCATCTCCATGGCCAACAGCCCACCGCCGACAGTAGCGGTGCCTGAGAGAAAGTTTCTTCGGGAGACGGTGGACCGAATTCCAGGGGTCTTTTCCATTTTCAACTCCGACGTTGGAATTTACTTGTTCATCGACCGCGACATGGAATTTTCTGCGTCGCAATTTTGACGCTAACTCCCCCCGCCGGTCCGCACCTTGACTTCGATCAAGACCGCGGCAAATTCGTAAAATCACGAAATCGCGGCAGCAGACAGAAAACCGACGATAACCCACTGAAATCATGAAATATTAAATGTGCGGGCGCTGAGCCGCCGCTGCGTTCAGCGTCCTTTATTTTTCCGCCTTGTCCGCCTGGATGATCTGATCCACGACATCGTTCATGTCCGTCCCGAAGACCCCGGGCCGCCGATACAGCGGATGATAGGGCGCGCCGGAACGGTCGATATAGGCCGCCTGCATACCGGCGGACATGGCGCCGTGGGTATCCCAGTCATGGGTCGCGACAAGGCGCAGGTCCTGTATCGGCCCTCCAAGGTGATCCGCCACGTAACGGTAGACCTTGGGATCGGGCTTGAAGCTGCCCGTTTTCTCGACGGAGACGACATCGTCGAAACTCTCGTTCAAACCGGCGTTGGTGATCTGGCTGCTCACCAGATCGAGGGAGGAATTGGAGAACGCGACGGTCCGGTAGCCGGCGGCACGCAAACGCGCCAATGCCGGCTTGATGTCGGGATGTGGATTCAGGCCGGCGAAGCCCTTGAGAATGTCCGTGCGCCGGTCCTCGGAAAGCGTGACGCCGCGGCGCGCGGCGACGGCATCCAAGGTGATCGCCGCAAGACGGGCAAAGCCCGTTTCCACACCGGTCAGGGCACAGACGGTCGACGTCTGCAGCAGCATCGCGAACCAGGTGGAAATGACGCCGGCGTCCTGAAAGACCGCCTCGAATCCCGGTTTCAGCGACGACAGGTCGAGAACCGTTTCATTGATGTCGAACAATACCGTGTCCTGGGACATGGCTTTCTCCTTTATTTTAAAAAGTGTCAAACGCCGCGCCCCGCGTCGGACGCCACAGGTCAGGCGGCGGATCGCGCCGGGTTCAGAGCATCCAGTTCCATCGCCATATCCTCGGCGAGGGCCACGAGATCGGCCTGAGCCGCACCGCGGTGCATCTCGATCTTGATCGCCGTGATGCTGGTTTGGTAGCGGCGGGCTAGACGTGCGCAATCGGCATCCGCAGGAAGTTCGCCCATGGCCTTGGCGCGCTCGAACATCCGAGTGAACTCCTCCCTGATCTGGTCAAGATAGCGCCCGGCATGCGCTGCGATCGCCGTTTCCTCGGGCGTCGCATCAAGAACCGTTTTGACCAACATGCAGGCGCGGTGGCGCGGGTCGCTGGCCGGGTATCGACCGAGCTTACGCAGATATTCGGACAGGGCCGTGAGCGGGGACTCGGCCTGGTCGATCTCGTTGCGGAATTCCTCTGACATTCGCGCGAAGTATCGGTCCAAAGCCAGGCAGAACAGCGCTTCCTTGCTTGAAAAAGCCGCATAGATGCTGCCGGGCTTCATCTGCAACGCCGCCTCCAGATCCTTGAGCGAGGTGGCATGATAGCCTTTTGTCCAGAACAGCGTCTCAGCTGCGGCCAGGGCGGTTTCACGGTCATAGGGGCGGGCGCGTTTCATGATGTTCAAGATAATCGATGTTTCAAGTTTGCCGACGGGGATCGGCCGTTGCCGGCGATCACGTTTGAGTGATTGCTCAAATCGCTCATTGAGCAATCACTCAATAGCAGATATTTAGCAATCACTCAAATGAGTTCTGTCTCATTGCACCCGCTTGTTGGTGCCCACCCAAACCAGATAACAGGAGCCCCCAATGGCCACGTTCGAACTGCATGACGAAACCACTGCCCCCGAGGAAAGCAAGCCGTTACTCGCCAAATCCCGGAAATCGTTCGGAATGGTGCCGGGCCTGCACGCCGTGATGGCCGAAGCTCCCGGTCTGCTTGAAGCCTATCAGGTGACCCACAACCTGTTTCAGGCCTCTAGTTTTAACAAAGACGAACTGACCGTCGTCTGGCAGGCGATCAACGTGGAACACGAGTGCCATTATTGCGTGCCCGCCCATACCGGCATCGCAAAGAACATGGGCGTCGCCGACGACATCACAGATGCCCTGCGCAACAACACGCCGCTGCCCGATCCGCACCTGGAAGCCTTGCGCACGTTTACCCTCAGTGTCGTCCGCAACCGCGGCGTCGTTGACGACGACGCGGTGCAGACATTTCTTGATACCGGGTTCACCAAACGCCAGATCCTCGAGGTCGTCCTGGGCGTCGCGCAAAAAGTGATGTCCAACTACACTAACCACCTGGCCGACACGCCGGTGGACGCTGCTTTCAAGAAGTTCGAATGGCATAAGGTCGCCTGATACTGCGGACATCCGGGGCGGCGGCTTTCCCGCTGTCCCGACCGTTCTGTCCCGTCAGCACGCCGCGGCTGATCGCTTATTCTCCGCACGGCATTTATGCGCGCTGCTTCTGTTCCCATACCAGCTTGGGCAGGATCACCGAAACGGTTGTTCCCTGGCCCACAGTGCTTTCGATTTCGATCCGGCCGCCGTGTTTTTCAATCAACGTCTTACATATCGCCAACCCAAGTCCCCATCCCTCAACCGCCTTGTAAGGATCAAGGTCGCCCCGTGCGAAGGGTTCCGTAATGCCGGGAAGGTTCCCTTGGGCGATACCGCAGCCGGTATCCACCATCTTTATAATGACTGCATCCGCTACTTCGTACGCAGCGGCGTCAATCTTACCGCCGGGCGGAGTGAATTTCAGGGCATTCGACAGAAGGTTCAGGATGACCTGCCGGATCGCCTGGCGGTCGGCATTGATATCAACGACCCCCGCATCCGCATCGACCGACACAGATATATCCTTTCGCGCCGCATCCGCCGAGAAGATGTGGATGCATTCGTTAAGGGCCTCCAGGGCATTGAACGTTTCCCGATCCAGGCCGCGCCCCCCCGATTCAATGGCCGAAATATCAAGAATGCTGTTGATCAGGGACAGCAGATGTTCACCACTGAATCGGATATCCTTGGCATATTCCTTGAACTTGCTCGCAGAGGACTCGCCGAAATCCTGAAAGGCGATGAGCTCGGAGAAGCCGATGATCGCATTCAAGGGCGTGCGCAATTCATGGCTCATGGCAGCCAGGAACTGAGATTTGGCAAGATTGGCCTTTTCTGCGTCTTCCCGCGCCGTTCTCAACGCTTGCTCGAACAATTTCCGTTCCGTGATGTCCTGAAACGACCCCCGCAGCAGGATCGGAACGCCGTCTTCTGAAACCGCCTCACCGACGATACGAACGTTCTTGGCCGTCCCCTTGAGGGTCAGGATCGACAATTCCAGATCCCACGGGGTGCCGTTCCGGCGTCCGGCGGCAACCGCAGCCGCCAGCATGGGACGATGTTCCGGGACAAAAAACTCGATCGCTTCCGCGAACGTCGGGTTGTAGTCCATCGGCGCTTCAAGAATGCGGTATGTTCCCTGGCTCCAGGTCAATTGTCGGGTTCTCAGGTCCAACTGCCAGCCGCCGGTCCTGCTCAACCGTTCCACGTCTTCAAGAAGCCGGCTTTGCCGGGCCCGGAACTGTTCGCTGTGGCGCAGCCTCTGGTCCCGGTCCACCAACTGGCGGTTCTTCGCGGACATGATCGACAGATAGGTGAGCAGGCTGAGCACGAGTGCGACCGTCAGGCCGACAATGACCACCACAATGATGCTGCGGTATTTCTCGACCCAGTTCCGGCGCGGATTGATCAGGCGCGCCTGCAGTGCAATCTCCCGCGGCAGTTCCAGGCCCAACGCGTCCAACACCTGATCATTGAACAGATACTCGTTCGGGCTGTCCTTTACCGGGGCGAGTTCGCGCATCGGCACGCCCTCCAGGTGGGCCGCCATCAGCCCCGCTGCCATCCGTCCCTGAGCGATGCCGCTGGTCACATAGCCGCCGAGAACGCCGTCGAACAGATAGGCGTCTTCCATGCTGATCACGATCCTGCGGCCGGCATTGACGATCCCCCCGACAATCTGCGCCAGCGTGGCGACATCGCCGGTCTGATTCCGGATCGCCCCCAAGGTCGTCAGGATGACCGGCTGGTCGGGCACCTTTCGCAGACTGTCCAGGATATCTTCAAGCCGCTCGCTCACCAGGAACGTCACTGCGGGCCTGGCGGCCCCATGCAGTTCCCTTTTCAGTTCGACTTCAATGGCCTGGTAGGTTGCCGACCCGTCGCCGATGACCACGACCTGTTCCGCATTGCCCTGAAGCTGGTACAGCAGATCGAGGTTCGGGCGGATTTCCTTCTTTTCGAAAACCCCGGTGACGCTCTCCGCATCCAACCGTTCCAAATGAGAGAAATCATTGACCCCAGAAAAGAACACGGGCGCATCGGGAAACACGTGGCGCAGGTGGTGCAACGCGAAATTCAGCCCGCTGTCGTCAGTCACATAGATCGCATCCGGGTCATAGTTGCTGTACTTGATTTTCAGATGCTGGGCAAAGGCATCGGCGTATACCGTACTCAGCGCCCGGCGCTTGGTATCCAGGTATTCCGTCTTGATCTCGACCGGGGCATCCAATCCCGTGGTCAGGGCGGCGACGAACCCCTCGTGCTGGCGCGCGGTCCAAGGGTATTGCTGGCTGTAGGAATGGACGGCCAGAACGCGAAACGCCCTGACGTCCTGTCCGTGGTCGCCTACCGCCGGGCTTGGCATCCAAACACAGATTAACCACAAGACGATCGCGGCAAAATGCCGGGTCAAACGGGTCAACCTCGTAGAAGCAATAAAGCCTAGTTCATTCAATGAGACAGACCTTGGTCCGAATGGGCGGGAACCTTGGGATGCAAACATCTTCTGTGGAGTGGAAACCGATGCTATCGGCGTTCTGATGAGACACGGTTATCGACCGTGGTTTCCAAGACATCACCGACGGCACCTCTCTCCCCTCATTCCGGCGATGACTCCACGCCGTGTATTTCTGTAGGCACCTGCGAACACACTGTTACAGTTTCACGACTCGATCAATTCCCCCTAAAGTCATAGACAATTCCTGGGAGCCGTCAGTGCGAAGCCCTTGCGGATACCCGGTCGCCTGCCCTCGGAAACACCGCCACGCCCCCCGATTTCAGTGACGACAGGTCGCGAACCGCACTGGTGCTGTGGGTCGATCATGTCCCTGGCAGGGCGATAGGCGGTTGCGCGGCGCATGGCTTTGCGATACGGCCAAGGAAAGACGGAAGGAAACACCATTATGAATGAAACCACCTGCACCATCGCCGTCATCCGCGGCGACGGCATCGGCGTCGACGTGACCGACGCGACACTTGCCGTAATCGACGCGGCCAAGGCGCGCACGGGCGGTTTCCGCCTTGCCTGCAATGACCTTGTGGCCGGGGCCGGGTATTTCAAGGAAACGGGCCAGGATATCGCACCCGGGCACGAAGACGCCGCGGCCGAGGCCGATGCGATCCTGTTGGGTGCGATTGGATTACCGGCGGTGCGCCATGCGGACGGTACGGAAATCTCGCCCCATCTGCGCCTGCGCGAACGCTTCCAGCTGTACGCAGGCGTACGCCCGGTCAAGGCCTATCCCAACGCGCCACAGCGCCTGGCCGACCCGCGCGCAGCGGGGATCGACCTGATCATCCTCAGGGAATCGACGGAAGGCCTGTTCTATTCCGCCGCCGCCAACAAGCGCGAGACCGTGGCCAACGACAGCGAGGTCCAGGACATTCTGCGCATCACGCGCCATACCTCGGAAAAGCTGTTCGATTTCGCCTTCCGCCTGGCCGAAAAACGCAAATCAAAAGGCGGCAAAGGCATGGTGACCTGCGTCGACAAGGCCAATGTGTTCCGCTCCATGGCCTTTTTCCGCAAGATCTTCGACGAACGTAAGGGCGCCTTTCCCGGCGTCGAAACCTCCTACAACTATGTCGACGCCCAGGCGTTGGACCTGATCCGCCGGCCGTGGGATTTCGACGTTTTGGTCATGGAAAACATGTTCGGCGACATCCTGTCGGACCTTGCCGGCGGGCTGGTCGGCGGCATGGGCATGGCGTCCTGCGCCGAGGTCGGCGATGAACACGCCCTGTTCCAACCGGCCCACGGCTCGGCCCCCGACATCATGGGCCAGGACAAGGCCAATCCCCTGGCGGCGATCCTGTCCGGCGCCTTGATGCTGGATTACCTCGCCGACCGCATGGGCGGCCACGACGGGCTGGCCGACGCGGCCACGGTGATCGAAGATGCCGTGCAGAAAGGGTTCGAGCAGAACCGCCTGCGCCCCATGGAATTCGGCGGCGACATGGGCACCCAGGCCGTGGCCCGCGAGGTCATGGCGCTGATTTCCGGGGATTAAGCGGCGTCAGGCTGCCAGCGAACCGAAACTTTCGTCGGCCAGACGGCGGGCGTCGGGAATGTCCACATGGCGGCCCTTGAAGTGGGCCAAGCCTTCGTTTTCGATGGCGCGGATCACCCGCGACATGGTTTCCGAGCGTACGCCGATCAGGGACGCAATGTCCTGACGCGACACGGGAAGTTCCAGACGGACCCGCGTTCCTTCATTGGAATCGCTCTCGCCGCCGAACGCCACCAGAAGGCGCAGGAAGCGCACCCGGCAGGACGCCGTGACCGTTTCCATGACCTTGTTCTCGGCCTCGGCCATATCGCGGGCAAGATGGCGGAAAAAGGCCATGACCAGGGCCGGGCTGTCGGCTGCCATGCGGTGCACCGTGGCCGCCGGCACGTGGCAGATGCGGCCTTCTTTCAAGACTTCGGCGCTGACGCCGTGGGGCGTACCGGTCAAAAGCGACCGATAACCGAAGGTCTGGCCCGGGCGGACCAGGCGCAGCAGCACCGATTCACCATCCGCATCGACCTTGCGGATGCCGACCAAGCCCGAGGATACGCAATAAACGCCCGTCGCTTCGTCGCCTTCGTGGTAGATGGCTTCGCCGGCCAGAAAGCTGCGTGACCGGCGGGCATCATCCATCTGGGCGACGTTCGCCCCTTCCAGGACCGACCATTCGGCAGCCTGACGGTGTGCGCAGTTGGAACACGACTTATCCATGATACTTCCCCAAGGTTCGACACCGAAATCGGCGCCTCAATGGGGTAAGTATCGCTCATATTCTGTTTCTTGGAATTGATCTGAATCAACACCCCGACCGGCACAACCGGATAGGGTGATCGAGTCCACCCGCCAGCCGGGGCGTCTATTCTGGGGGAACAGGAAACATGCCCGACAGGGCCCGTACCGCGAACTTCGACGAAACCGTGCGCCGGTTCATCCTGCGTTATGGTGAGGCCGCCCTGACGGAAGCCAACCGCCGCGCCCACGAACTGGAATCCGAAGGCGACAGCGACGGCGCGGAAACCTGGCGTCAGGTTGCCGCCGCCATCGCCGCGCAAAGCGCCTCCCGCACAGGCAGGCAGCTGCATTAATTGAAATGAACGGTCAGCGGGCCGCCGTTACCATGATCTCCACCTCGGTGCCCATTTCAAGCTGCACCCCGATGCAGGCCCGGGCCGGCCGCTTGAGATCACCCAGCCATTCCTTCCACACCTCGTTCATCGCCGGCTTGCGGCGCAGGTCGTCCAGATAGATCACGGCCGACAGCAACTTCGACTTGTCCGTGCCGTAATGGGCCAGGCATTTGTCGATCTTGGCCAGCACGTCGCGGGTCTGCCCGGCGATGTCCTTGGACGTGTCGCCACCCGTAAGCCCGCACAGATAGACGGTCGTGTCCGTCGCCGTGCCCTGGCTGAGAATTTCGCCCGAGTTCAGATATTCGATGGTCATGTGGGATGTCTCCTCCGATGGATTGTTTTTGTCCCCCATTCTTGGAGCGTGAGACGCCCCGGGGCAATTGAAATTCCAGTAATGCCCCCTTCCCTTACGTCAACCGGCGGCCCTTGTGCCCTGCCCCCGGGACCGGGATAATCGCGCCCAGGTTCTTGGGAGACATCGGAATGTTCACCACCGGCATGACCTTTGCCCTGGGCGACGAGGTCGAGGCCCTGCGCGACACGGTTTTCCGCTTCGCGCAGGACAAGATCGCGCCGCGCGCGGCCGAGATCGACGAAACCAACGAATTCCCCCGCGACCTGTGGCCGGAGATGGGCAAGCTGGGCCTGCTCGGCATTACCGCCGACGAGGATCACGGCGGGGCGGCCATGGGATACCTGGCGCACTGCGTTGCGATGGAGGAACTCTCCCGCGCCTCGGCCTCTGTCGCCTTGTCCTACGGCGCCCATTCCAACCTCTGCGTCAACCAGATCAACCGCAACGGCACGCCCGAGCAAAAGGCGCGCTACCTGCCCAAGCTGATCACCGGCGAGCACCTGGGGGCGCTCGCCATGAGCGAGCCCGGGGCCGGGTCCGACGTGGTCGGCATGAAGCTTCGGGCCGAGCGGCGCAACGACCGCTACATCCTCAACGGCAGCAAGATGTGGATCACCAACGGCCCCCAGGCCGACGTGCTGGTCGTCTACGCCAAGACCCAGCCGGACGCGGGGTCGAAGGGCATCACTGCCTTCCTGGTGGAAAAAGACATGGTCGGGTTTTCCACGGCGCAGAAGCTGGACAAGTTGGGCATGCGCGGGTCCGACACCTGCGAACTGGTGTTCGAGGACTGCGAAATCCCGGCGGAAAACGTGCTGGGCGCGGTCGACGGCGGCGTGAAGGTACTGATGTCGGGCCTGGATTACGAACGCTTGGTGCTGGCCGCCGGGCCCGTCGGCATCATGCAGGCCTGCCTGGACATCGTGGTACCCTATGTCCATGACCGCAAACAGTTCGGCCAGGCCATCGGCGAGTTCCAGTTGATGCAGGGCAAGCTGGCCGACATGTACACGGACATGAACGCCTGCCGCGCCTATGTCTACGCCGTGGCCCAGGCCGCCGACCAGGGCCGCACGACGCGAAAAGATGCCGCCGGCTGCATCCTGTATGCTGCCGAAAAGGCGACCCAGGTGGCGTTGCAGGCCGTGCAGGCGCTGGGCGGCATGGGCTACATCAACGAAAGCCCCACGGGGCGGCTGCTGCGCGATGCCAAGCTGTACGAAATCGGCGCCGGCACGTCGGAAATCCGGCGCATGCTGATCGGCCGCGAACTGTTCCAGGAGACCGCCTAATGCCCAAGTTCGAATCCCAGGTCGCCACCGGCACCCCGGCGTTCAAGAAGAACAAGGAACGCATGGACGGTCTGGTCCGCGCGCTGGAAGACACCCGCGCCACCGTGGAAAAAGGCGGCAGCGACCAGGCCCGTGATCGCCATCTGGCCCGTGGCAAGTTGCTGCCCCGCGACCGGGTGAAGGGCCTGCTCGACCCGGGATCCTCGTTCCTGGAGGTCGGCCAGCTTGCGGCCTGGAACATGTACGACGGCGGGGTGCCGGGGGCCGGCATGATTGCCGGGATCGGCCGCGTGTCGGGCACCGACTGCATGGTCGTTTGCAACGACGCCACGGTGAAGGGGGGCACCTATTACCCGGTGACCGTGAAGAAGCACCTGCGGGCCCAGGAAATCGCCATGGAGAACGGCCTGCCCTGCGTCTATTTGGTGGATTCCGGCGGCGCCAACCTGCCCAATCAGGACCAGGTGTTTCCCGACCGCGACCATTTCGGGCGCATCTTCTTCAATCAGGCCAACATGTCGGCGGCCAACATCCCGCAGATCGCCGTGGTCATGGGCTCCTGCACGGCGGGCGGCGCCTATGTGCCCGCCATGTGCGACGAAAGCGTCATCGTCAAGGGCCAGGGCACGATCTTCCTGGGCGGCCCGCCGTTGGTGAAGGCCGCCACGGGCGAGGAAGTGACGGCGGAAGACCTGGGCGGCGCCGATGTTCATTGCCGAAAGTCGGGCGTCGCCGACCATTACGCCGAAAACGACGGCCATGCGTTGGAGATCGCGCGCGCCGCCGTGTCGCACCTGAACCGCGCCCCCGCCACCCACGGCGTGACCCTGGCGGCACCGGAAGACCCGGCCTACGACCCCGAGGAAATCAACGGCATCATCCCGGCCGACCCGCGCCTGCCCTACAACGTGCGCGAGGTCATCGCCCGCATCGTCGACGGATCACGGTTCGACGAGTTCAAGCGCCTGTACGGCGAAACCGTGGTCTGCGCCTTCGCGCATATCGACGGCGTGCCCGTGGGCATCGTCGCTAATAACGGCATTTTGTTTTCCGCCTCGGCCCTGAAGGCGACCCATTTCATCGAGCTCTGCGACCAGCGGGGCATTCCGCTGGTGTTCCTGCAGAACATCTCGGGCTTTATCGTCGGCCGCCAGTTCGAGGCCGAGGGCATCACCAAGGACGGCGCCAAGATGGTGACCGCCGTGGCCACGGCCCGCGTGCCCAAGGTGACGCTGTTCATCGGCGCATCCTACGGCGGCGGCAATTACGGCATGTGCGGGCGCGCCTATTCGCCCCGTTTCCTGTGGACCTGGCCCAATTCGCGCATCGCCGTGATGGGCGGCGAACAGGCGGCGGGCGTTCTGGCAACGGTCAAGCGCGACGGCATCGAGCGCGACGGCGGCGAATGGTCGGCAGAGGACGAGAAGGAATTCAAGGCCCCCATCATCGCCCAGTTCAACGAACAGGCCGACCCGCTTTACGCCAGCGCACGGCTGTGGGACGACGGCATCATCACCCCGGCGGAAACCCGGCGGGTGCTGGCCCATTCCCTGAAAATCGCCCTCAATCGCCCAACGCCGCAGGGCGGCTTCGGCATCTTCCGGATGTAAGCCCGAGGGATTGAGCGCCATGGCCGATGCCGTCACCATATATGAAGTCGGGCCCCGCGACGGCCTGCAGAACGAAAAACGCCTGATCCCGGCCGCCGACAAGGTGCGCCTGATCGACCTTTTGGCCGCGGCTGGATTCAAGAAGATCGAGGCGACCAGCTTCGTCTCCCCCAAGTGGGTGCCGCAGATGGCCGACGCCGCCGAAGTCATGGCCGCGATCACCCGCAAGCCCGGCGTGACCTATGCCGCCCTGACCCCCAACATGAAGGGTTATGAAGGGGCCAAGGCCGCCCTGGTCGACGAGGTCGCCGTATTCGCCGCCGCGTCCGAAGCCTTCAGCCAGAAAAACATCAACTGTTCGATTGACGAAAGTCTGGAACGATTTCGCCCCGTGGTCGAGGCGGCCAAGGCCGACGGCATTCCCGTGCGGGGGTACGTGTCCTGCGTCACCGACTGCCCCTATTCCGGCGCCGTGCCGCCGGAGGCCGCCGCCCGCGTGACCGAGGCGTTGTTCGCCCTTGGCTGTTATGAGGTCTCCCTCGGCGACAGCATCGGCAAGGCCGCACCCGACGCCGTCGCCGCCATGCTGGACGCGGTTCTGAACATATCCGAAGCCGCCAACCTTGGCGGCCATTTCCACGACACCGGCGGCCGCGCGCTCGACAACATCGCGGTCAGCCTGGAAAAGGGCCTCAGGACCTTCGATTCCTCCGTCGGCGGGCTGGGCGGCTGTCCCTACGCGCCGGGGGCCAAAGGCAACGTGGCGACGGGCCGCGTGGTCGATTACCTGGACCGCGCCGGTTTCGCCACCGGCATCGACCGGGCCGGCCTGGCCGCCGCCGAAGCCTTTGTCGCGGGTCTTGCGTTGGGGGAAGAAAATCGCGGGTAACCTCCCGAACATGTGGATATGCTGGACCCAAACCGGATCCCGGTATATGCGATTAATAACTGGCTCGGAACGGGCCGCCGACCCGCGCAGAAGAACGCGGGCGCTCTTGAAGGATGGCGCTGTTGAACAACCGCCAACTGTTCGCGTTGTACGGAGCAACCCTGGCCGCCGTGTTCGGGCTCGCATGCCTATGGGAGTTCACGGTTGCGGGTGATGCCGCCGAGACCTTCGCCCATGGATCGCCGCATCCGGAACGCATCGACCGCTGGGAACATGTCCTGACGGCCACTGTCTTCGCCGCCGTCGCCATGTTCGTGCCGGCCGGGATCATCAGCAGGATCCTTAAAAAGCAACAGACGGCCGAAGAAGCCTACCGCCGCAGCGAAGGCACCTTGCGCGCCTTCATCGACCATGCCCCGGCGCTGGTCGCGCTCAAGCACGCGGACGGGCGCTATCTTCTGATGAACAAACAATATACGACCCAGTTTGGCCTCGACCCCGCCAAGGCCGAAGGCCTGGATGCCAGCAACGTGTTCCCGAAAGACCTAGCCAAGATATTCCGGGACCAGGAATGCCGGGCTGTGGAAACACGGCACGAGGTGAGCGAAGAACATGTCATCCCCCATGAGGACGGCGACCATGTTCATCTCTGCACCAAGTTTCCGGTCATCGGCGAAGACGGCGCAATCGTCGGCATCGGCACTTTTTCCACGGACATCACGGAGCAGAAGGCGACGGAACGGCGCATCAACGATGCCCTGATGGACGCCGAGCGAGCCAACCGCGCGAAGTCGGAATTCCTCGCCAACATGAGTCACGAATTGCGTACGCCGCTGAATTCCATCATCGGGTTTTCGCAAGTCATGTCGTTGGGTAAGGATTTCGGGCTTTCTGCGGACAAGCATCTGGAATATGCCCGCGACATTCAGCGCTCGGCCGAACATCTGCTGCAGCTCATCAATGATCTGCTGGACTTGTCCAAGATCGAAGCCGGCCAGGTCACTCTGAATGAAAGCGAGATCGACCTGCCGGAAACCCTCGAACAGGCCTGCCACATGCTCAAGACCGAGGCCGAAGCCAAGACCTTGACCCTGACCTGCACCTGCGAAGCCGGAACCCCGAGGCTGTTCGCCGACACCCGCTATGTCATGCAGGTGGTCCTGAACCTGTTGTCGAACGCCGTGAAATTCAATATTCCGGGCGGACGGGTCGATGTCGCCGCAAGGGTCGAGGATGACGGCCGTATCGCCATCAGTTTCGCCGATACGGGCATCGGCATTGCGACCGAGGACATCCCCCTGGTTCTGGAACCGTTCGGGCAGGCCGGCACATCGTCGGACCGCAGCCATATCGGCACTGGCCTGGGCCTGTCCGTCTCCAAACAACTGGTCGAACTGCACGGCGGCAGCCTGACCCTGATCAGCGCGCCGGGCGAGGGCACGACCGTGACCGCCCGTTTTCCGGCCGACCGCGCGGTCCGCGCATGATCCCGCAATCATCCTTGAAATTCGCGAGTCAGCCGCAAAGGTTGCAACCCTGGCGACAAATGTGGGAGTCTTCGTCTAGGGGAGAATCAAGCCGGACCACCTGATGCTGGAGTATTTCGCACCAATTTCCTATTGGGTGGTGACCGCTTTATGGCTGGTCATCCTCGTTCTGTATGTGGTCAAGCTGCGTCAGTCCAAACTGGCGGGCGGCGGCATCGCGGTGCTGCTGGTCATTCTGTCGATTGATGCCTTCCGCACGGTGCTCGAAAACGTCTATTTCGGCGCGTACCACAATTCACGATTGGGCATGCTCCCGGAAAGCTGGGCTGAAATCCTTGGCGATCCGTCGCTGTTGCTGTTCCCCAAGGGGGTTAACATCGCCGCCGGGGTCCTGGTACTGGTCCTTTTGATCCGCCATTGGCTGCCCCGGGAACTGCGCGAGGTCGATGAATTGCGGCGCAAAGACGCCGTGTTGCGCAGCGTGTTCGACAACGCCGCCGTGGGCATGGTCCTGCACGCGCCCGACGGATCGACCCGCGTACGCGTCAACGACGCCTTCTGCGACCTTGTCGGGTATTCGCAGGCGGACCTGCTCGACAATCCCTACGAGATACTGACCCATCCCGACGACCTGCTGCACAGCCTTGAACTGCGCCGGCGTCTGGCCGACGGCGAGGTCGAGGTCATCTCCATGGAAAAGCGCTATCTGCACAGGGACGGCCATGTGGTCTGGGGCAGCGTGTCGTCGTCGATCATCCGCGGCGACGACGGCGAAGTTCTCAACTATGTCTCGTTCATTCAGGATATCTCGGCGCGCAAGGCGGCCGAGCGATCCCTGCGCGAGGCAACGGAAAGCGCCATCGAGGCCAACCGGGCCAAGTCCCAGTTCCTGGCGACCATGAGCCACGAATTCCGCACGCCACTCAACGCGATCCTGGGGTTCAGCCAGCTTCTCGGCAACGAGATCTTCGGGCCGCTGGGCGACAAGCGGTACAAGGGGTATGCCGACAACATCCGCGATTCCGGTGAACTGATGCTGGCGCTGGTCAACGATGTGCTTGATATCTCGACCATCGAGGCGGGCAAGCGGTTGCTGGTCATGGAGCCGATCAATTTGCGCGTCGTTATCGAGGACTGCGTAAGTACCTTCGCGACAATGGCCGAAGACAAGGCCATCACCGTCGAGGTCAATATCGCGCAGGACATCCCGACGCTGACCGCCGACCGCCGCGCGGTGGTGCAGATCACCCTTAATCTCTTGTCCAACGCCATCAAATTCACGCATCCCAGCGGTCACGTCACCGTCAGCGTGACGCAGACCGGCGACACCCTGTCACTCATGGTCGAGGACACGGGCGTCGGCATTCCGAAAAACGCCCTTAAAACCGTCACCGAACCCTTCACCCGCAGCCATTCCAACCCGCATCTGTCGCAGACCGGCACCGGGCTGGGCCTATCCATCGTAAAATCCCTGACCGAGGCCCATGGCGGCACGCTGGTCATCGACAGCACACCGGGTGAAGGCACGTTGGTCACGGCGCGGTTTCCGCTGAATCCGGACAGCGGCGATCAGCCGCCGCTTCGCGTCGTTTCCGCCTGAACGCAGCCTCTACCCCCCCATCCTTGACGTCCGGGCGTGAACCGTTAGGCTGCTTGGCCAACGAGACCAACCAACCGAATTCCAGTCCCTAAGGGGGAAACCATGACCAAGATCAACATCCAGTTCACCCTGTTCTCGGCGTTCTATTCGCCGCTCATTTCCACCATGTCCGGCGGCTTTCTCAAGGCCGAGGGCCTTGAGCCGAACTGGTCCGTATCACCGCCGGGCAAGTCGGCGATCGACGCCCTGCTCAACGGCTCCGCCGATGTGGTTCAATCGGCGCTGTCTCAGGGTTTCACCACGCTTGGCAAGGGCGAGACGCCCAAGGTCAAGCATTTCGCCCAGATCAACGAAATGGACGGCTTCTTCGTCACCGGGCGCGAAGCAGACCCCGATTTCACCTGGAAAAAGCTCGAAGGGGCCGACCTTGTCTGTTTCGGCGGCGGGCAGCCGCGCGCCATGTTCATGTACGCCTGTCACAAGGCGGGCATCGATTTCTCGAAAATCAACCTGATCACCCCGGGCGGCGCCGCCGATATCGACAAGGCCTTCCGCGACGGCCTTGGCGACTATGTGCAGCAGCAGGGTCCGTTCCCGCAGCAGCTGGAAAAGGATGGCATCGGCCATGTCGTCGCCCAGGTCGGCCCGCAGATCGGCCCCAACGGATTCTCCAGCCTGTGCGCCACGCCGGAATGGCTGGCGACGGACATGGCCAAGGCCTTCATGCGCGCCTACAAGAAAACCCGCATCTACATGAACGAGACCCCGGCGATCGAGATCGCCAAGGCGGAAAGCTCCTATTTCCCCGAGATCGACGAGGACGTGCTGGCCGACTGCATCGCGACCTATCAGAAACTCGGCTGCTGGACGCCCCATGTCGAGATCACCAAGGAAGCCTACGCAGTGACCCAGGACGTGTTCGAACACTTCGGCACGCTGAAGGAACGCTATCCCTACGAGGCGGTGTGCTGCCTGCCGCCCGAGACCGATTGAGGATAGCCGACGAACCACGCAACCAGGGCCGGGAGACGACGCCATGCCGGAGACATTCCACCTGATCAGCGCCGTCACCTGCCCCTGGGTGCAGCGGGCCGTCATCATGCTGCGCGCCAAGGGCGTGGATTTCGACGTCACCTACGTGAACCTGCGGGAAAAACCCGATTGGTTTCTGGCCCTCTCGCCCCACGGCAAGGTGCCGGTGCTGAAGGTCGACGGTGAGGTCCTGTTCGAATCCAACGCCATCGCCGAATACCTGGACGAAGTGTTCGAACCCCGCCTACACCCGGCCGATCCCATCAAGCGGGCCAAGAACCGGGCCTGGACCGATTTTCTTCAGACCTTCGCCTGGGGCCCGGGCCTGAACAACCTGTCCTATTGTGATTCCAAGGACGCCCTGGCCGGGGCGCTGGAAACGGCGCGCCAGCGCGTCAGCCGTCTGGAAGCCGCCATCGCCAAGGAACGGGGCAACGACGGCCCGTTCTTCAACGGCCCCGACATGTGCCTGGTCGATGCCGCCTACGCGCCGTTCTTCCAGCGTTTCATGCTATGCGAGGAACACCTGAAGACGGGGCTGCTGGACGATTTCCCGCTGGTCGCGGCCTGGGTCGATGCCTTGCTCGCGACGGACGCGGTGACCGGCTCCGTCCCGCCAGAATTTCCCGAGGCTTTCAATGAGAACCTGGAACGCCGGGGAGCGCTCGCCTGGGCATTAAAGACCGGGGCCCAGGCGGCGGAGTAAGACCGGGCGCCTCGCAACCGATACCGTCATTCAACGATTTTAATCACCTCAACCGGGCCGCGAAAAATAACTGCGCGGCCCGTCATTTTGTCTTGTCTGCGTTATGGTAGAATTTATAGTCAAAGTTGATCACGAAAATATTCATACAATCGTGTTCAGGGGAAAATTAAGGGGAAACACCATGAACAGAACGTCCATCCTGGGGGCTCTCAGCCTCCTGTTCGTTGCCGGCTGCGCTTCGTCGCCCGACGACATGCAACGCGCCTATGTCTCACCGACGCAGTTCGCACCGCTCGGTTGCACCCAGTTAAGCGGCGAGCTTGAGCGGGTCTCCTCGCGCAAGGTCGAACTCTACAAGCAGTTGAAGAACACAGCGGACAATGATGCCGTCCAAATGGGCTTGGGCCTTGTCCTGTTCTGGCCGACGCTGTTCTTCCTCGAAGGCGGCGACGGCCCGCAAGCGGCCGAGTATTCCCGCCTCTTGGGTGAAGAAGACGCCATCGAAAAGACCATGGTGCAAAAGGATTGTGGCGCCGCCTTGATCAAGGTGAAGAAGGAAATTGCCCCGAAGGAAGATGTTCCCGGGCGCCTGCAGAAACTGGAGCAACTCCTCCGGGACGGACTGATCACCCAGGAAGAATTCGATTCTCAGCGTTTGAAAATCCTGGAAGCAATCTGATCTTCGCCCGTGCGTGCGGGAATTGCGCCGCGCAGCAGGTACCAGAATAGAAGGAAACAACCATGACATACCATCGCGCCGGACGATTGGCTCTGGTTGCCCTTTGCGGCACCATTCTGGCCGGGTGCAACACTTGGTCGTCCGCCAACGTCGAACTCAAGACCAAGGGCACGGATATGGAGACGGCATCCGCGCCGGCCGCCGCCCCCGCTGCTGCGTCTGTGGAAACGCCCAAATCGGCGGCTGACATCATCCTCACGGAAAAGGATATCACTGACCGTAAGTATGAAACCCTTGCGGACCTTGAAGTGACGGTGAACAAGACAACGATCTTCCACGCCGATCCGACCAAGGAACTGGTCGCCGAGAAGCTCAAGGAAGAAGCCGCAAAACTCAATGCAGACGCCGTGATCCTGGTTCGCTACGGAACCGTGGGGATCGGCCTGTTCAGCTGGGGGTCCTTGGATGGAAAAGGCCGTGCGATCAAGTTCGTCAATTAGCGTCTGTCTGATCGCCCTGGCGATTGCCGTCGGGGGCTGTGCCCGCAATGCACCCGCCCTGCCCCCGGAACTGGGCAACGACGAAGCCGCCATCGCGAAAGCCATGGCGACTGTGCCGCAAGCCGTCAAACAGATGAGTTGCAAGCAGATCAATCTCGAGATTGAAAACCTTGCACAGCATGACTCTTATCTCGAAGAGAAGATTCAGGCCAATCGCGGCAAGAACCAGTTCGCCGGTTACATTGCCGGCGTTCTGTTCCTGCCGGCGATCTTCGCGGTCGAAAATGACGACGGCACGAAAAGCATGCTCGATGAAAACCAGTTGCGCCGCGACCATCTGGTCATTGCCTATCGAGCGAAGGAATGCCCGGCGGAAAACTGAACGGCGTCGCGCCCCATTAGGGCTGCAGGCAGATGTTCATCTGTCGCATCAGCGGCGGGTTGCATTCCCAGTCATTTCCGGTGCGGTCGAGGTGCGCGTTTTGCGGCATCTGCACGACGGCGCAGGCACCGTTTTCAAGGTGATAACCGCGCTCGCATTTCCAGCCCTCGCCATAAGATGAATCGACGAAGTAGGCGTTTTCCGGAACCTTGACGGCGACGCACACACCCTCGGACTCGCGGTATCCCCGTTCACACTCCCACCCGGCGCCGTGGCTGGCGTTGGTCAGGTAGCCGTTCTTCGGCACCTTGATCTCGACGCAGCCCTCGCCCTGCCGGCGGTAGGTCCGCTCGCAGTTCCAGGTATCACCATAGGCGCTGAGAAAGGCGTGAGGCGGAATCACGACCGCGACGCAGGTTTCGCCCTTTTCCATATAACCACGCAGGCATTCCCAACCCCGGCCATAGGACACGTTCGTCATGAAGGCGTTTTCCGGCACCGATACGCCGACGCAGGCGCCGTCGACCTTGCGGAAACCCTCGTCGCATTCCCACCCCCGGCCCATGCCGTCGCCATGGGCGTTGGGGGGAACCGTGGCGGCGGTCACCTGGGCGGACGACGGGCCCGGCACGGCCAACCAGACCGCGAGCACAGCCAGAACCATGGCACAGGGCCGCATGGCAGATAAAACGCGAAACATTTATGGGTCACTTTCGTTGTCGGCCGGTTTGAAATCCGGCGGGGTCAATGAGGCCGGCTAGACTGCCGGCGCCGTCAAGGTCATCAGGATATCCGCGTACCAGGCGCAGTTGAGGCCCAGGGCCTCATCCAGCTTGAGATCGCGCGTGCCGATGTCGAGCCGGGCCGAATGAACGCCCAGCAGTTTCCAGGGTAGAACGCCCAGACCACCGTCGCCGACCCGCATCACCACCGGCGCGCCGCTGGTCCCGCGATGAGTCCTGGCATCGGTCAGGAAATAACCCTCGCCCTGAAAGCGCAGACCGAAGGAAGAGGCGACGACCGCCTGCCGGACAACGGGCAGATGATGCAGCGTATCATGAAAGCCCAAGGGAAAGCCCACCACCAGCAGGGAACTTCCGATTTCCACATGTTCGTCCGAGCCGACCAGATGGTCCGGTGTGAAGGCCTGAATGACCGCCGTCTTCGGCAGCGCCGCGCGGTCGATTTCGATCACGGCGATGTCGACGACCCCCTTGCCGTCGGCGCCGTCGCGCCAAATGCTTTTGCCGTCCTGGTACAACAGGATCGACAGGCCCGTGGACTCGGCCAGGTTGCCCGCATTGGTATGGATTTCGATCTCGATCCGATTGGGGAAATGTTCGCTCGGTTCGTCAAGCACCACATGGCGGCTGGTCACCAGGAACAGCCGGTCGTCGCGGGTGAAGAAAAAGCCGCTGGCGTTGGTCAGATGGCGGTCGTGTTCGAAGGTGAACAGGCGGGGAGACGTGAACAGCAAGGGGTCGATCATCGCCCGGCGTCCTCCGCTGCCCCGTGTGCGCCCGTCGCCGGGGAAATCTCACATCTGCTCAAAACTGTGACTCCGTCAGGACAAAAATGTCGGACCGTTCGCGGCTGCTATTATAGGCCTTCCGCGCGGCGGCATGAATGCGCTCGATCATGGTGTCAAAAGCCTTCAGAAGGCCGGCCTCGCCGCCCCCGCAATCGGGGCAGAGCCTGGCCAGCAGCCCGCTGTCCACGAAAAAGGTGATCTCCAGGGCGCTGTCATAGCCCCAGAACCGCACCCGGTTGCGCTTGGCCTCGAAACTGCGGCTGACGTTGGGGAAATTCAGACTCATCCGTGACCGTCCCCGCCTAGCCTTCGCGCGCGGCGCGCTGCGCCTGGGCCACGGCACCCTCAAGATTGGTGTAGCGGTATTTGCCGATGCAATAGTACTCGATCGTCATTTTCGTGATCCCGTGCGCCGCCATTTCCTCGGCCTCGGAAATGAACTCGGCTTTCTTCGGCTTCTTCCTGTCCACGTTCTTCATGACAGCTCCTCAAAATTTGACGCGTGATCCTCGGCCCGACCGGCCGGATAACCCGGGGTCAGCGCTTTGCACCGGCCCGGAAGATGCGATCACCGCGAATCAGGTTCTTCAGTTCCGAAGACAACTGAAACAAGGACTTTTCCGCCGGTGCCGCCGGTGTTGCCGGCACGGCCGCGGCCGCATCGTCCGGATGGCGCAAATGATCTTCCAGGGCAGCGTCCCGCGCCGTGCGGTCCCGGGTGTCCTGATCGGTAATCATCTGCGGCCCTCCGCAGGCATGGGTCCCGTTTCCGGCGGCCCCTGATCACGGACCAAGGCCGCATCAAGGTCGTTGGGATCAATCGTCAGAGCGCGGGCGTTTCGCGCGGCGTTGATCCCGCGTTGCAGGTAGATAACGCTGCGCACCCGGTGAAACACCGGGAACGAGAGGGATTGCAGGAGTTCTTCATCCGTTTCGACCCTGTAATCGCCCGCCGGCAACACTTCGTCAAAGCCGCCCAGAACGAACGGGCGCGCGAATGTCACCGTCTTTTCGGTTGTGCGTATTGTCATTGTCGGCCTCCTGGCGGGCATCTCGTTGCCCGCCATCGATCTTTCCGCAATACCGGCGGAAAACGGCCTATTTCTCCTTGCCCTCGGCGGGCAGGGTCACTTGCTGGCCGGTGTATCCGCGGCAGGCTTGGCGGCGGGCTTGGTCGCGGCGGCGGCGGCTTTATCGGCGGCATCGGCGGGTTTCGCAGGCTTATTGCCCGTTGAAAAATCCTTGAAGGACATTGTTTGATTCCTTTTATAAACGGAAATATATCCGTTTTAATCATATGGTATTTGATAATTTAATTTTCAATACACATATGATTTTTATTTTATAATTCTCAGGCAATAACTTTATGAACATTTGATATTTTCTGCCGACGGACCGCAGCCAGCCGCCCCATCCGCCTGCTCTTGAGGTTGCGGCGGCGGTGTTAATCCGCGACAGTCACGCCATGCAATCCGTCCTCCCCCTTCTCGACCTTCTTGGTGTTTGCGTGTTCGCCGCCTCGGGCGCGCTGGTCGCCAGCCGCAAGGAAATGGACCTTGTCGGCTTCGGCCTGATGGCCTGCCTGACCGGCGTGGGCGGCGGCACCCTGCGCGACCTGCTGCTGGGCCGCGACGTGTTCTGGATCGCCGATCCCAAGCCGGTCATCATTTGCCTTACCGTCGCGGCGGTCCTGTTCTTCACCGCCCATGTGATTCAGCGCCGCCATGCCCTGCTGCTCTGGGCAGACGGCCTGGGCATCGCGCTGTATGGCGTCATGGGGGCGGAACTTGCGCTTCAGACCGGGGTCAGCCCACTGATCGCCATCATCATGGGCATGATGACCGCGACCTTCGGCGGCCTGATCCGCGACGTGGTCTGCCAGGAAACGCCCTTGATCCTACGCAAGGAGGTCTACGCCACCTGCGCGGCGCTGGCCGCCACGGTCTATGTCGTCCTTGCCGGGCTCGACGTGCCGCGCGATGCGGCCATCGCCCTGGGCTTCACAGCCGGCTTCGCCCTGCGCGCCCTGGGCATCGTCCGGGGCCTGTCGCTGCCCCCCTACCGGCCCCGGCCGGGGCGGGAGTATTGACGGCTAGGCCACCGCCATCTTTCTCCGTTATGTCATCTTGTAAATAACGGCTTATTCCGCAAAACTGCGGCCCCATGACCGAATACATGACCACCAAGGAACTGGCGGATTTTCTGCGCATCAAGCAGCGCAAGGTCTATGACCTGGCCGCCACCGGGCGCATTCCCTGTTCCCGCGCCATGGGCAAGCTGTTGTTTCCCCGCGCCGAGATCGAAGCCTGGGTTGCCCGCGGCATGGCCGGCGACGGCGGGGGCATGGCCGCGGCGGGGGCGGCCCCGCAACCGGCCAAGGTGCGGCCCGGCGTGTTCCTGGGCTCCCACGATCCGCTGTTGGATTGGGCCCTGCGCCAATCGCGCTGCGGGCTCGCGACCTTTTTCGACGGTTCCGCCGACGGGCTGGAACGGTTCGCCAATGCCGAGGGCATGGCCGCCGGCCTGCATATGTTCGATTCCAAAGCCGGGGGCAGCGACGACGACGCAGCCTGGAACATCGGCTGGGTCCGGCGCTATGCGGCGACGGCCCCCTGTGTGCTGGTCGAATTCGCCTGGCGCGAACGGGGTCTGATCGTCGATCCCATATCCGCCCATGAGTTCAATTCCATCGCCGACCTGCGCGGCCGCCTGATCGTGCCGCGCCAGGCCGAGGCCGGCACCCAGGCGCTTTTAGAACATCTGCTGGCCGAGGCCGGGATCGGCCTGGACAGCTGCGTGATGACAGAGCCCGCGCGCACGGAAACGGACGCGGCTCAGGTCGTCGCCGACCATATGGGCGAGGTCACGCTGGGCCTGCGCGCCTCGGCCGCGCCGCTAAAGCTGGAATTCGTGCCGGTACTGCGCGAGCGCTTCGACCTTCTGGTCGACCGCAAGGCCTGGTTCGAGCCGCCGATGCAGGCCTTCCTGGATTTCTGCCGCTCCGAAGCTTTCCGCTTCAAGGCCGACGCCATGGGCGGCTACGACATCACCGGCCTTGGCAAGGTGCATTTCGTCGGGGCGTGACGGCCCCTGCTTCGGCGCCGCCAAAAGAAAAGGGCGGCCCCGAAGGCCCGCCCTTTCCAAATCACATGAACGTCCGCCCTGTTACGACGACTTGCCGTTCGGGAAGAACAGCTGCAGGCCGTTCAGCTTGTAGGACGCGATGGTGTCCTGGCCGTCCTTGGACAGCACCCAATCGATGAAGGCCTGGGCTTCGGCCTGTTTCACCTTGGGGCATTTCTTCGGGTTGACCAGAATGATGCCGTACTGGTTGAACAACTGCTTGTCGCCTTCGACCTGGATCTTGTATGTGCCCTTGTTCTTGAAGCTGATCCAGGTGGCGCGGTCGGTCAGGGCATAGGCGCCCATGCCGACGGCGGCGTTGAGGGTCGCCCCCATGCCGCTGCCGGTTTCACGGTACCATTCACCGGACGCTTTCTTGATGTCGACCTCGGCTGCCTTCCACAGGCGGACCTCTTTCTTATGCGTACCCGAGTTATCGCCGCGCGACGCAAAGATCGCATTGGCGTCGGCGATCATCTTGAAGGCCTTGGGCGCATCCTTCATGCCGCCGACCTTGGCCGGATCGTTGGCCGGGCCGACGACGATGAAGTCGTTGTACATGACGTCGGAGCGCTTCACGCCAAAGCCCGCGTTGACGAACTTTTCTTCGGCCGGCTTGGCGTGGACCAGCAGCACGTCGCCGTCGCAGTTCTGGGCGTTCTTGATCGCCTGGCCGGTGCCGACGGCGACCACGTTGACCTTGATGCCCGTCTTCTTTTCGAAGATCGGCAGCATGTAGTCATACAGGCCCGAATTCTGGGTCGAGGTCGTCGACTGCACGATGATCGACTTGCCGTCGGCCTGGACCGGGGGGGCCTGAAAGGCCGCAACGGCGAGGGCCAGGGCGGCCGCGCCGAAGGTGATCCGCTTGATTGTTTTCATGGATAACTCCCTGATTGCTGGTTCCGGTTGAGGTTTATTGGGGTGAGGTGTCCCTTGAGATTGTCCGATCACAGGATGATCTTGCCCGCCATGTAGTCGCCGGCCTCGGCCGAGGACGGTTGATTGAAAAACGCCGCCGCCGGGCTGTGCTCCAGCACCTTGCCCCGGTGCATGAACACCACGTCGTCGGCCAGGCGGCGGGCCTGGCCCATGTCATGGGTGATGAAGACGATCTTGGTGCCCCGGTCGCGGGCCGCCTTGGTGATGTCCTCGATCACCAGGGTCGACGCCGGGTCCAGGTTGGACGTCGGCTCGTCCATGAACAGAACGTCCGGTTCGGTGGCGAGGGCCCGGGCGAGCGCCAAGCGCTGCTGTTCGCCGCCGGACAACAGCCGCGCCGGCTGATCCGCATGGGCGGCCAAGCCCGCGTGTTCGAGAATTTCCCGCCGCCGGGCCGGGTCGGCCCGGCCGCGCAGGCGCAATACGAAATCGATGTTGGCGGCGACCGAGCGGCGCAGCATCACCGCACGCTGAAACACCATGGCCTGACGACGGCGGATGGCATCGTCGAGCGGCTGGCCGCCCCAGGCAATCCATCCGCCGGACGGTTCCAACAACCCATGCAGAAGGCGCAGCAACAGGCTTTTCCCCGCCCCGTTGGGGCCCATGATGACGGTCACGCCGCCGCCGTCCAGGGTCAGGTCGACGCCCTTGATCAGCACCGTTCCGCCGGCCTGATAGGTCAGGTCCTCGACCGTCACAGGGAACAGGTCGGCGCCCGCGCCGCTGTCCTGCTTGCCCCGCAGGTCGATCACGTTGGCTGGGCGCAGATCACGCATAGGCCTGCCTTTTCGCCGTCGCGTTCAGCCCCATGACCGCCGCGTTGATGGTCAACGCGATGGTCAGCAGCACGACACCCAGGCCGAGCGCCAGAGCAAGATCGCCCTTCGACGTCTCCAGCGCGATGGTCGTCGTCATGACGCGGGTCAGATGGTTGATGTTGCCGCCGACGATGATGACGGCGCCGACTTCGGCCATGGCGCGGCCGAGCCCGGCCAGCATGACCGTGAGCAGGGAATAGCGCGCATCCCACAACAGCTCCGCCATCATCCGCCCCGTAGGCACGCAGAACGAACGGAACTGGTCGGCGTATTCATTGTACAGGTCCTCGATCACTTGGCGCGACAAGGCGGCGATGATCGGCAGGATCAACACCGCCTGGGCGATGATCATGGCCGTCGGCGTATAAAGCAGCCCTAAGAACCCGAGCGGCCCCGCGTTGGACAGCAGCATGTAGATGATCAAGCCGACCACCACCGGCGGCAGACCCATCATGGAATTGACGACGACCAGCGCCACGCCGCGGCCGGGGAACCGCGTCACGGCCAGCAGGGCGCCGATGCTGAGGCCGATCAATCCCGCCACCAGCAGCGCCGTCAAACTGACGCGCAGCGACAGCCCGATGACCTCCATCAGGTCCGCGTCGAAACTGAACAGCAATGAGAAAGCCGTGAAGAAGGCCTCGCCGAAATCCTGCATCGTCTGGCTGTCCGCCCGTTCCCATCCCCAGGACGCGTGGGACGATCTCCCCACGATTCCGTAAATTATGCATAATTATACGTATTTGACGTAATTTTGCATAAATTACGGAGGCGCGCAAGCATCCCCGGCGGACCGAACGGCCCGCCTGCAAGGCGGCTTTGACATCGTTCCGAGAAGAAAAGGACAGGCGGCGGTCAGCTGCCCTCGGCCCAGCGCCGCATCAGGCTGTTGAACACCCGTTGCGCGGTCAGGGCGGCGGGGCTGTTGGCCGCCGTCTGGTGCAGGTGATGGGCGACGCCGTTGGCGTCCGCCAGGATTTCGCGCCGCTCGGCGGAGGCGACGCGGCTTTGGATCCAGGTCACGGCGACCCGCCGTTCGCCCTTTGTCACGGCCTCGACCCGATGATGCCAGCCTGTCGGATAGACCACGGCGGCGCCCCGGGCCAGCTTGACCTTGACCTCCCCGCCGGGCGCCAGGATGACCAGCTCACCGCCGTCGTAATCCTCGGGCCCGTTGAGGAACAGCGTACAGGACACGTCGGCGCGGATTGATTCCGGATTTCCGATGAAGGGGTTATCCGTGTGCAGGCCGTATTCCTCGCCCTTCCCATAGCGGGCGTAGAGCGGGCGCATGACCCGATGGGGGAAGGTCCCGTTGCGGATCGCCGCAGACTGCCCGATCGCACCCATGATCAGGCGATCAACAGGCGCCAAGGCATCGCCGGCGGCGGCGCGGTCGACCTGACGGTTGCGCTTCACGGCCTTGATGTCGTCGCGCATTCCGCCGGCTCCGTCGACCCAGGGGACTTTGTCGAGAACGGCGTCGATTTCGGCGAGTCCGTCGTCACCGAGCAGTTTTTCCACATGGATGATCATCGTCACACCAGACCCTTATCCCTGCGCACCCGCACAACCCGCAGCCCCGGCAGCGCCGCGAAACGGCCCATAGTAGCACGCAGGACAGCCGCAGTCGGCGGAAAGCGCCCCCAGCCGGCCCATCTTGCAGCCCGCAAAGCCCCCCTATATTCACACAATTCACTTAAATACATAATTTTATACACATCTCTTAACGTGATTTTTATAATAAAATCAGTATTTAAATTGCCGAACAAAAATATGAGTGTAAACTTAACAATACGAAATCCGGCATCTGCCGGGCGCTTTCCGAAGGCTGATCTGCCGGTTTCCGGATAGGGCGCGAATTTATGAATTTCACAATGGGAGAAGCAGTCATGGGCAAAATCAATAAAGCATTCCTGATCCTGCCGGTTGTCTTCGCAATTCTGATCGCGATCGGCATCCTGACCAGCTAGGTCATATCGTCCCAAAGACTGGTGATCGAGCGCGGGCCCGCAAGGCCCGCGCTTTTTTTATCTGCCGCCGGAGGAAGGCCGTCAGTCGGAAAGCGACGCGGCCTGCTTGCGGGCCGTCTTGAGGGCCGGCTTGTCCGACGCAGACGGCCCGTGCTCGACCGCATGGATAAGGGTCGGATGGGCGCGCTGGGCGCAGTCGGTCCGTTCGCACAGCCGACAGGTCACCCCGACGGGCAGGAAGGTTTCCGACCGTGTCAGATCCAGGCCGCCCGAATAAACCAGTTCACCCGCATCCTCCAGCCGGCAGCCCAATGCCAACGCATAGCTGCCGTCCGGCGCGTTATAGCCGGCCCCGGGCCGGCGCTGGCCGAAGGCAACGGAAAGATAGGCGCTGCCGTCGGCCAGTTGCAGAACCTGGGCATCGACGGTGCCCGGCCGACCGCTGGCCGCATGCACGTTCCAGCGCGGGCAGATTCCCGCGAACCGGGGGATCGGCAGACCCGAGCCGGGCACCCGCCGGAACACGTTGCCCGCACTGTCAATGCGCAGGAAGTGGAAGCGCACGCCTTCTTCGCCCGGGCGGCGCAGGGTCGCGAGACGCCGACAAGCCTGCTCCAGGCTGACGCCGAAGGCCTGGCTCAGACGCTCCACGTCGTAGCGATAGGCGCGGGCGCGGTCGAGAAAGGCGTCATAGGGCATCAGCACCGCGGCGGCGAAATATTCCGCCAGATAATCCCGGCAAAGATCTTCGGAAGCGGGGGACAGCTCCGTTTCCCCGAGCCAGGTATCGATCAGGTCGGCGGCGGCCCGGCGGCCGGTTTCGCGCGCCAGGTGGAAGCGCAGGCTGGGCAGAGCCAAATCATCGCGCACGATCAGCCGGCCACCCGCCCCACCCGGCCCGGGTTCCAGGCGCACGGCGGGCATCACCGCGCCGCCCCGATTGCCATCACCGGCGCCCGAGGTTTCGACCTCAATCCCAAAGCGGTCCCGCAGCACCTCGGACAGGCGCGAGAACAGGCCCACGGTCTCCATTCCGATTTCGGCGCGGAGCGATTCCGCCCGACGGTCCAGGTCGTCGAAGAAATTATCGTTACGTTCGGTGAAGTCGCCGACCTCTTCCGCCGGCGTGCGGCTGTCGAGCAGGTTGTCGAGATTTTCGCCGGTGATGAAACGCAGCAGCTCGTCAACCTGAAGGGTAAGCTTTTCCGTGCCGTCGACGACGATGCCGAGGAACTGTTGCCGTTCCGCCGCCGCCAGGTCGATATTGTCGAGCAGGATTTCCGAGAAACTGCGGACCGAAGTCAGCAGCGTGCGCACGGAGTGGCTGGAGGCCACCAGATAGGGGCTGGACGCCAACTTGTCCGTCAGTGCCTCCACATCTTCGCGGCTGTTGCGGTAGGATCTATAAAGGCGAAGGAACGAGCGGCAGATGTCGGGCACGGAGGTCACGAATTCGTCCAGTTCCGCCGCCGAGGGACGGGTGCCGCCGAACATGGGGTCGGACAACGCCTCTTCCAGGTCGCTTTTGATGCGCACCTCGTCGCCCGCGGAAAAGTCCCGCAGATCAACGCCAAGCGCTTCGGAAAGCTTGAGCAGCAGCGACACGGTCAAGGGCCGGTCGTTGTGCTCGATCATGTTCAGGTAGCTGGGCGAGATGCCAAGAATTTCAGCAAGCTTAACCTGCGTCAGTCCACGGTCCTTGCGGAGCCGCCGAAGGCGCGCGCCCAACATTGGCGATCGCGACATTATGTTTCCCCCCATGGGATTTCACGAATAATTGCCCTGTCCCAGGTCTGATGCGGTGCCCGGGTATAGGTTTGGCGACATATTAACCGATGTTCACCTATCTGTCTTCGGGATTTCAGTTGCCAAAATCAAGCTACGGCAAGAGGAACTGGGATATTTTGGTGAATTGTTCACTTTCCCCAAACGCTTCGCCGGGCCAGGGGAAAAGACCGGCCGAACAAGCTTAAGTCGGTGAATTCGGCGAACGCCCAAGCGCATCTTCCAACCCGGCCATGACCTGATCCAATGCGCCGGCGAGATCGTTCAGCAGCGGCTCGATCTCCGAGCCTTCGGGCGCCGCCTTCAAGGCGGCTTCGAGGGCTTTCGCCGCCTCGAACACCGCTGTCGCTCGAATGTTGCCGCTGACGCCCTTCAACGTATGGGCGGTGCTGATGGCATGCTGAAAATTGCCCGCCGCCACATCGGCCGCAATTTCCGCCGCCTTGCCGCCATAGGTATCGGCAAATTTGTTCAGCAGCTTGCGGATCATGTCGTCGTTGCCCCGCACCATCACACGAAACCCGTCGATATCAATCCCCGGCAGATTGTCGGGCAAGCGGCTGGAAGACCCGGGCATTGCAGGCCGCTGATTTGCGTTATCCGGCGGTGGTGTTTCTGTCATGGGTAAACTCCGGCATCGCCCCGGCGATATCTGGATATCCGATGGCTTGTAAGCCCGCGCGATGCCTGACAGGCTAAATTGTTGCGCTGGTAATATCGAGTAGGACTTTAGACGGTTGTCGGCATAAGCACCGATCAGCCTGCCCCGTCCGTGGTTGATGCCGGCAGCGTGAAGCGAAACACGGACCCCCGCCCCGGCGCCGCCTCGACCCATACCTTGCCGCCGAAACGTTCCACGATCTCGCGGCAGATGGCGAGGCCCAACCCCGTCCCCTTCGGTTTGTTGGTCAGGGTTTCGCCCGACCCGCCCTGCTGGAAACGTTCGAAAATGCGGTCCCGTTCGCCCGGCGCCACACCGGGGCCGTTGTCGATCACATCGACGGTAACCATGCCACCATCCACCGTGGCGGTAACACGGATATGTCCGTCGTTCGGATCACAGAATTTCACGGCATTGGAAATCAGATTGACCAAAACCTGGATCAACCGGTCGCGATCGGCATGAACCCGGGGCAGACCGCCGGGAAGATCCAATTCCAGGCGCACGCCTTCGGCCTGTGCCAGGGGCGACGCGGCGGCCACGGCGGTCTCCATGACAGCACCCAGGTCAAGCGAGGTCATGTTCCATTTCAAATTGCCGGCTTCCATCTTCGAAAGGTCCAGAAGCTGATCAATCAGACGCGTCAAACGTTGCGTTTCGGCGACCACGACGCTGTAGAAACGGTCGCGTTCAGGCCCGCGCAGGGCCGGGTTGTCAGACAGGATTTCCCCCGCCGCGCGGATTGACGTCAACGGCGTGCGGAACTCGTGGCCCACGGTAGTGATGAAGTTGTCCTTCATGCGGTCCAGTTCCTTGAGCCGCTCGTTGGCGGCCCGCAATTCGGCCGTGGTTTCCTCAAGCGCCTTGGATTTCTCCTCCAGCTCGTGGGAATACTCGATGACCTGCGACGTTTCGTCGAGAATGCGCATCAGGTCCTCGGTGCTGACGACCTCGCCCTTGGTCACGCTGGCGACCACGGCCTGGGCCGAGGCCGCGCCGATGACCCCGGCCAACTGCCGTTCGGCGAAGGACACGAGCGCCGGTGCCGCTTCCGCCCGGGGGTCCAGGTTGAGACCCTGGCGTGCGGCGAAATCGGCGAGCGCCGCCCCCGCCCGGTCATCTCCCAAAAAGCGCCGCAGCACGGCCTTCAGTTCACCGACCGCGGCCGAGCCGCGCCACACGGTGACCGGTTTCGCACCTGGGCTGTCCAGCTTCTGCACGAACTCACCGGCCTGCAATTGTTCCAGATCGCTGGGCCGGCTGAGCAGCGACACCCAGACAAAACCACCGATATTGACCAGCATCGACCAGAACAGGGAATGCGACAGATGGTCGATCCCGTCGAGTCCGAACAGGGCATAGGGTTTCAGGTATTCGATCCCGAAGGGCCCCAGTTCGATCAGGCTCATGTCCACCCAACCCGAGCGCGCGAAGGACGGCAGCACCAGGGTGTAGAACCACATGGCCGTGCCCAGCAAAAGGCCAGTCATGGCGCCGGCCCGCGTGCCGCCCTTCCAGAAAATCCCGCCCAACAACGACGGCGCGAACTGCGCCGCCGCGGCGAAGGACACCAGACCGATGGTCACCAGGGCGTAGGATTCCCCGATCAGCCGCATGTAGGTATAGGCCAGCAGCAGCACGAACAGGATCGCACTGCGCCGGACAAACAGCAGGAACGCGGACAGGTCGCCGGTAAACCGGGTCTGGAACCACCGCATACGCAACAGCACCGGCACCACCAGGTCGTTACAGACCATGGTCGATAGCGCGATGGTCGCGACGATCAGCATCCCCGTCGCCGCAGACAGCCCACCGATATAGGCGAACAGGGCCATGCCCTCGTTCTGATTGGCCATGGCCACAGTCAAAACGAAAGTGTCGGCATCGACGTTGCGGTCGGGGAATTGCAACAGGCCACCGATGGCGATCGGCAGCACGAACACGTTGATCAGGATCAGATACAGTGGGAACAGCCAGGCCGCCTTGCGCACATGGTCCGGGTTGACGTTTTCGACCACCCCCACCTGGAATTGGCGCGGCAAGCAGACAATGGCGAACATGGACAACACCAGCAGGGTCGACCATTGCGCATAACCCCCGGCCCCGACCTGATGGAACAGATGAGATATCTCGGGCACCGCATTGCCTTTGGCGAACAGGTCGCCGAACCCGTCGAAAACGCCGTAGGTGACGTAAAACCCGACGGCAAGGAACGCCAGAAGCTTGATGATCGATTCGAAGGCGACAGCAATCACCATGCCTTCGTGATGTTCCGAGGCGTCGATGTGGCGGGTGCCGAACAGGATGGCGAACAGGGCCATGATCAGGGCCACGAAAAAGGCCGTGTCCTGGAACAGCGGCACGCGGCCGAGATGCCGCGGCATGACGATTTCCGGATATTGAATCAGCACGGTAAAGCTGGTCGACACGGCCTTAAGCTGCAAGGCGATGTAGGGCAGGATGCCGACCACCACGATCACCGTGACAAGGCCGCCGAGATAGATGCTTTTGCCGTACCGGGATGCGATGAAATCGGCGATCGAAGTGATGCGGTTTTCCGCCGATATGCGGACCATCTTTTCCAGCACGAAGGGCCAGAGCACCAGCACCAGGGTCGGCCCCAGGTAGATGGGCAGAAAATCCAGGCCCGAGGTCGCGGCCCGACCGACGCTTCCGTAGAAGGTCCAGCTTGTGCAATAGACCGCCATGGACAGCGCATAGATATAGGGATTGTTGAGGATCGAGCGCCCGGCATCCGCCCGCTTGTCCCCCCAGAAGGCGATCGCGAACAGCAGCCCGAGATAGGCCACCGACGCGATGAAGATGACCCAGCCCTCGAGCACGTCAGTCGTCCCGCGGGGCAGGCCGGTCGACGCGTTCGGCGATCAGGTAGATCATGGCGACGACGCCGATCCATACGGCGAACAGAACCACAAAAATTCGCGGCAGCCCAAACAGGTCGGCCGGCCCTTCGCCAAGGGTCACCAGCGGCGGCAGAAACAGCAGCGTGGCGACCAGGAATAAGGATACGGAAAAGGCGCCGACCCGGCTTGCTCCCCGCTCCGGGGCACCCGCCCGGCGCCGCTCGGGATCGCGTGCCGGACCGTCCACCATCAGTCCACGGCCAACCCGACCGCGGCCTTGACCCTGGCGACCAGGTCGCGGGTGGAAAACGGTTTGGTGATGAAGTCGTCAGCCCCGGCGGACAGGCCCTTTTCGCGGTCCGCTTCGCGCCCCTTTGCCGTCAGCATGATGACGTGCACATCGGACCAGGCGCTGTTGCCGCGGATTTCTTCGCATACGGAAAAACCGTCCCGTTCCGGCAGCATGACGTCCAGCAGCACGACATCCGGCTTGGCCGCGCGCATTTCGCCGAGCGCCGCATTTCCGTCGCCGACGACGCGCGTCGCGAACCCCGACTTTTCGAGAAGAAATTTCAGCGACAGGACGATGTTGTCATCGTCTTCGACCACCAGGACGGAGTGATCCATGAACGTCTCCCATTATTTTCGGTGCATGATCCACGCACACGTGCCGTTGCCGGCTTTTGTACGATTATACCCCGTAGATCCGCCGCCGCTGCAAGGTTTCTGACGCCATCCCGGCTGCGCCCGGTTTGACAGACGCGACCCCGTCTGCAAATTCTGGGCGGCATGGAACAGGAAAGCCCCGCCGAATTCACCCGACGTGCGGTCCTGACCGGCATGGTCCTGGGTGCGGCGCTGACTCCCTGTAACGTCTATTCAGGACTGAAAATCGGTTGGTCCTTCAACATGTCGATCGCTGCCGGGTTGCTGGCCGTGGGGGCTTGGCGCCTGGCCGAACGCGGCCTGGGCACCGCCCCCCTGGGCCTCAAGGAAAACAACATCAACCAAACGGCGGCATCTGCCTCGGCCTCCATTGTATCGGGCGGTTTGGTGGCGCCGATTCCGGCGCTGACGCTGTTGACCGGGCAGACCCTGCAATGGCCCGTTCTGGCCTTCTGGGTGTTCTGCGTGTCGATCCTGGGCGTGGTTGTCGCCGCCGGCCTGCGCCGCCAGATGATCGAGCACGAAAATCTGGCCTTTCCCGCCGGCCTGGCCACGGCGGAAACCCTGAAGCGCATTCACGGCAAGGGCCGCGAGCAAGGCGCCCGCCTGCGCGCCCTTCTGGCGGCGGCAGGGGTGTCGGCGGCGGTCAAACTGGCGGTCGATCTGGCGGCGGCGGTGCCCCGCCTGGCCCTGCCGGGATCATTCGCGGGGGGCGTGACCTTCAAGAATTTGGGCCTGGCGTTCGATCCGTCGCTGTTGATGATCGGTTTCGGGGCGCTGATCGGCCCGCGCGCGGGGCTGTCGCTGCTGCTGGGCGCGGCCGCATCCTGGGGCCTGCTCGCTCCCTGGGTGCTGGACCAGGGTTGGGCCCAGGCCGGGGCGCCCGGCACGGTGTGGTTTTCCGAACTGGTCGCTTGGCTGCTGTGGCCGGGGGTGACCCTGACGGTCACGGCGGCCCTGACCGCCTTTGCC
The DNA here is from genome assembly GCA_048263775.1 of Rhodospirillales bacterium. Taxonomy (GTDB): domain Bacteria; phylum Pseudomonadota; class Alphaproteobacteria; order Rhodospirillales; family Casp-alpha2; genus UBA1479. Next base: position 276,846 of record JBLXDU010000001.1, on the reverse strand, counting down.
ATTTCGGTCCTCCGCATCCGCCGGCGGTTGGTCGGCACGGATGGGCGAATGGGGCGTGGATACGCCCTGGCGCTGGCCGTGGTCACGGCGTTGATCTGCATCGCCGGATGGACCCTGTTCGGTTTGCCCGTCTGGGTGTCGGTGCTGGCGGTCGCCCTCAGCTACGTGCTGGCCGTGATCGCCGCCCGCGTGTCCGGGGAAACGGGGGTGACGCCCGTCGGGGCACTGGGCAAGGTGACACAGCTGACCTATGGCGCCATCACGCCAGGCGACATGGCGGCCAACCTGATGACCGCCAACGTCACCGGGGGTGCTGCCGGGCAATGCGCCGACATGATGCACGATTTGAAAACCGGCTCCCTGATCGGTGCCGCACCACGATTGCAGATTTACGCGCAGGCGCTGGGCGTGCTGACGGGATCGCTGGCCGGGGCGGCGGTCTATCTGATCCTGATCCCCGACCCCGCCGCCATGCTGATGACCCCCGAATGGCCGGCCCCCGCCGTGGCGACTTGGAAGGCCGTGGCCGAGGTCATGGCAGCGGGCCTGGGCGCGATCCCGGAAGGGGCTGCCCCCGCCATGGCTGTCGCGGCGGTGCTGGGCGTGACCCTGGGCGCGGCGGACCGTGTGCTGCCGGAACGCATCGCGCGGTGGATGCCGAGCGCACCCGCCGCCGGGGTCGCCTTCGTCATTCCAGCGTGGAATTCGATCTCACTCTGCCTGGGAGCTGTGATCGCGGCCGGGGCCGCACACCTCAACCCCCGGTGGACGGAACGCTACGGCACGGCCGTCGCCGCCGGGCTGGTCGCCGGGGAAAGCCTGATCGGGGTCGGCCTGGCGGTTTCCCGCATGGCGGGCTAATGCAGGCGCATCATCCCGCCGACAAGACGAAATTCCGCCGGCTTGACCAAAGCCACCGAGGCGACGCGCACGGAATGCAACGGGCCCTCCAGATTGTTTTCCCAGAATTCCAGGAACCGGCGCAGCACGGGAAAGTCCGGCGCCATGTCCATGTCCTGCCAGATGTAGTCCTGAAGAAGGTGAAGATGATCCGGCCGCCGATAGGTGATTTCGGCCGTGGTCAACCGATACCCCGAAAGCTGCACTTCCAAAGACATGTCAGACCCTCCGTCTTGGTTGCGTGGCTTGCATGTCCTCCCTGGACGGTCTGAATTGTTCCCTCTGAAATCCTCTGCCGTCAAGAATTAATGCGTTAAATCAATGCATTAGCAGCCGATGATCGAGAGTGCTGCCAATTCCGCGGCAGACGCGAATTTTTTTGCCAGCAAGGGGTTGAAGGCCCCGGATCGGCGACTAAATTTTTTCGCGGAAACGGGGGAAAATGCCGGATTTCCGTGGGTTTTCTCCCGTCATTTGCTTGCTCAATCAAGGAATGTTCAAGAGGAGCCATCGCATGTTCAAACCTCTTCACGACCGGGTTCTCGTCCGCCGCATCGAACAGGACGAAAAGACCAAGGGCGGGATCATCATCCCCGATACGGCCAAGGAAAAGCCCATGGAGGGCGAGATCATCGCCGTCGGCTCGGGCCACAAGGCCGAGGACGGCACGGTCACGCCGCTGGACGTCCAGGCCGGCGACCGGGTCCTGTTCGGCAAGTGGTCGGGCACGGAAGTAACCCTCGACGGCGAGGAACTTCTGATCATGAAGGAATCGGACATCCTGGGCATCATCGACGGCGCCCAGACCGCGAAGACCAAGAAGGCCGCCTAAGGGCGTCCTGACCGGACATCAATCCATCAGCAATTAGAAAGCTGCCTCTCTTCAAAGGAGTGATCGAAAATGGCTGCGAAAGAAGTGAAGTTTCATGGTGACGCGCGGGCGCGTCTTCTCAAAGGTGTCGACACCCTGGCCAACGCCGTCAAGGTGACCCTCGGCCCCAAGGGCCGCAACGTGGTCATCGACAAGTCCTTCGGTGCGCCGCGCATCACCAAGGACGGCGTCACCGTCGCCAAGGAAATCGAACTGACCGACAAGTTCGAAAACATGGGCGCCCAGATGATCAAGGAAGTGGCGTCCAAGACCAACGACCTGGCCGGTGACGGCACCACCACCGCGACCGTTCTGGCCCAGGCCATCGTTCGCGAGGGTGCGAAGGCCGTGGCCGCCGGCATGAACCCGATGGACCTGAAGCGCGGCGTCGACATGGCCGTCGAGGCGGTCGTCGCCGACGTCAAGAAGCGGTCCCACGCCGTCAAGACCAACGAGGAAGTCGCCCAGGTCGGCACCATTTCCGCCAACGGTGACCGGTCCATCGGCGACATCATCGCCGAAGCCATGCAGCGGGTCGGCAACGAGGGCGTCATCACCGTGGAAGAGGCCAAAAGCCTGGAAACGGAACTGGACGTGGTCGAAGGCATGCAGTTCGACCGGGGCTATTCCTCACCCTATTTCGTGACCAACACGGACAAGATGTCCTGTGAGCTGGAAAACCCCTACATCCTGATTCACGAAAAGAAGCTGTCCAACCTGCAGGCCATGCTGCCGGTCCTGGAGGCGGTGGTGCAGGCGGGCAAGCCGCTTCTGATCATTGCCGAGGATATCGAAGGCGAAGCGCTGGCGACCCTGGTCGTCAACAAGCTGCGGGGTGGCCTAAAGGTCGCCGCCGTCAAGGCGCCGGGCTTCGGTGACCGCCGCAAGGCCATGCTGGAAGACATCGCCATCCTGACCAAGGGCCAGGTGATCTCCGAAGACCTGGGCATCAAGCTGGAGAACGTGACCCTCGACATGCTGGGCACGGCCAAGAAGGTGTCCATCACCAAGGACGACACCACCGTCGTCGACGGTGCCGGGTCGAAGAAGGAGATCGAAGCCCGCTGCGATCAGATCCGGGCGCAGATCGAGGACACCACCTCGGACTACGACCGCGAGAAGCTGCAGGAACGTCTGGCCAAGCTGGCCGGCGGTGTCGCGGTGATCAAGGTCGGCGGCGCCACCGAGGTCGAGGTGAAGGAGAAGAAGGACCGCGTCGACGACGCCCTTCACGCGACCCGCGCGGCCGTCGAGGAAGGCATCATCGCCGGCGGCGGCACGGCCCTTCTGTATGCCGTCAATGCGCTGAAGAAGCTGGAACCGGAAAACAACGACCAGCAGGTCGGCATCGACATCGTCCGCCGCGCCCTGCAGGCCCCGGTGCGGCAGATCGCGGAAAACGCCGGCTTCGACGGCGCCGTGGTCGCCGGCAAGCTGATGGATCAGAAGGACACCAACTGGGGCTTCAACGCCCAGACCGGTGAGTACCAGAATCTGGTCAAGAACGGCATCGTCGATCCGACCAAGGTGGTGCGCACGGCGCTGCAGGACGCGTCCTCCGTCGCCGGCCTGCTGATCACCACGGAAGCCATGGTCGCCGAAAAGCCCGAGCCTAAGAAGGATGCGGGTGCGGGCGCCGGCATGCCGGACATGGGCGGCATGGACTTCTAAGTCTCCGTCAACACCCAAGTGCCCCCTGGCCGCCGGTCGGGGAAACTAGCTGAATACAACAAGGTGCGGGTTTGCTAGAGTCATCACAAGCCACCCTGGCCCAAGAAGTCCCCTTTGCAAAGGAGGCGTCGATGGAAGAAGTGTCCGCCTGGGTCGTCGACATCCGCAAGGTGTCGAGCGAGTTTTTCGAGACCATGGCCGCCTATCTGCCGTCCTTGCTGGGCGCGATCCTGATCGTCGTCCTGGGCTGGTTCGTGGCCCGCCTGCTGCGTGCCGGCACGCGCCGCCTGGGCGACACGGCCAACCGTTTTTTGACCCGGGTCGCCAGCACAGGCTTTCTCACCAGTTTCCAGGTGTCCACCGGCGTCGTCCGCATCGCCGCCAGCATGGTGTTCTGGGTCACCATGCTGCTGTTCATCACGGCGGCGACACGGGTTGCCGGGCTTGACGCCTTTTCCGTCTGGCTGGACCGTATCGTCGTCTACGTGCCGCATCTGGTGGCCGGCGGCGTCATCATCCTGGTCGGCTATCTGGTTTCCCTGGTCATCCGCGACGTCGTGGCCGCCGCCCTGGCATCGGCCAACATCGCGCAAAGCAATCTGATCGGCGCGCTGACCCAATGGGCGGTACTGCTGGCGGCCGTGATCATCGGCGTCGAACAGCTGGGCGTCGACGTGACGATCCTGGTGATCATCGCCGCCACGGTGATCGCCGGGGTGCTCGGCGCCATGGCCCTGGCCTTCGGCCTGGGGGCCCGCGATCTGGTCGCCAACCTGGTCGCCGCCCACCATGCGCGGCGCCACCTGCTGCCCGGACAGCGCATCGCCTGGAACGGCAACGACGGCGAAATTCTGGAGATTTCAGCAACCGCCATCATCATCGCGACCGAGGGCGGGCGGACCCTGATCCCCGCACGCACCTTTCTGACCGACGCCATCGTCCTGACCATCCCCGAGGACGCCGATGGCTGACCATATCCCCCTCACTCTGGCCTTCATGGATACCCGGCCGGACGCCGCGGCCCGGGTTCTGGAAGACATGCCGGCCGAGGACGCGGCCGCCCTGTTCGCCCAGGTACCGGCCCGCGTCGGCGCCGAGGTGTTGCGCCAGATGGCGGCATTCAGCGCCGCGCGCTGTCTGGAAATTCTGCCCGCCGAGCGGGGGGCCGGGCTGCTGCGGGAACTGCCCTTCGTCGATGCGGTGACGTTCTTCCGCAACCTGGCGCCGGGCGTGCGCGGCACCATCGCCGACGCCCTGCCGGCCAATCTGGCCCGCGACCTGCGCATCGCCGTGACCTATCCCGTGGGCACGGTCGGCGCGGTCATGGATCAGACCGCCGTCTCCGTCGCCGCGACGCGCACGGTGGACGACGTCGCCAAGCTGGTGAAGCGCCGCCGACGCAAGACCACGGACCATCTGTTCGTGGTCGACGACGACGGCCGGTTCCTGGGCACGGTTCGGGCCGGCGACCTTTTGCGCGCCGACGGCAAGACTTCGGTCGCCGACCTGATGGACCGCACGGTGGCGGCGCTGTCGAACCGCGCGACCCTGGCCTCGGTGCTCGGCAATCCGCAGTGGAACAGCTATCTGGCGCTGCCGGTGATCGGGCGCACGGGCAACTTCCTGGGCGCCCTCAGCCGCGCCGCGCTGGGCGCCGGGCTGGCGGAACTGCGGCGCGGCCGCCACACGCGAAGCCAGGACGGCGCCGACACCCTGATGGGCAATCTGATATCCGCCTATCTGCTGGCCTGCGCCGGCATGCTGCGCACGGTGGCGCATATCGGCGACCCGGCCCCCGGCACGATCGGAGAACCGGAATGAGCGGTAATCTGGATGCCGCGACGGTCAAGCTGGAACGCCGGTTCCTGCTGGATTTCCCATGGGAGGCCGCGCGCCGCATCGAGACCCTGCCGACGGCGGAAACTGCCCCAACCCTGACCCGGCAGCCGGCCGACGTCCTGGCCCCCTTGTGGCGCATGCTGCTGCCGGAAACGGCGGCGCGGCTGTTGAAGCGCCTGCCCGACGACCTGGCCTGCGCCTTGTTGGGCGAACTGCGGCCCGGCGAGGCGCTACGTGTATTCAACGCCCTGAAACCGGCCGACCGCGAGCGCTATCTGGCCGCCCTCGACCCGGCCATCGCCGACGATCTGAAACGCCTGGGCGACTTTCCCGAAGGCAGCGCCGGGCGCCTGATGATCACCGACATCGCGCAGTTCCGCAGCACCATGACCGCCAAGCAGGCGTTGGCCGCATTGCGCCGCGCGCGGGCCAAGACGGCGCGGTCGTTGTTTCTCGTCGATGAGGACAACCGGCTGACCGGCAAGGTCGGCATCCAGGACCTTGCCGTCGCCGACCCGGCCGCCAAGCTGTCCGATATCGCGACGCCGGTTTTGGCCTATGTCAGCCCGCTGACCCCTCAGGAAGAGGTCGCCGACCTTCTGGAACAGCATCGCCTGGTCGACCTGCCCGTGGTCGACCACGACGGCCAACTGATGGGCGTGGTCCAGCACACCACCCTGATCGGCGCCCTGCAAGCCGATGCCTCCGTCGACATCCAGACCATGGTCGGTGCGTCCAAGGACGAACGCGCCCTGTCCAAACCCCTGTTCGCGGTCAGAAAGCGCCTGCCCTGGCTGCAGATCAACCTGCTGACGGCCTTCATGGCCGCCGCCGTGGTCGGCCTGTTCGAAGGCACCATCGCCAAGTTCACGGCCCTGGCCGTGCTGCTGCCGGTGGTCGCCGGACAATCGGGCAACGCGGGGGCGCAGGCCCTGGCCGTGACCATGCGCGGATTGGCGCTGCGCGAAATCACGCCGCGCCAATGGTTCGCCGTGACCTTCAAGGAAGCCAACGTCGGCCTGGTCAACGGCATCGCCGTCGCCGCGACCTGCGGCATCGGGGTGTATTTCTGGTCGGGCTCCCTCGGCCTTGTTCTGGTCATCACCGTGTCCATGGTGCTGGCCATGGTCGCCGCCGGGCTGGCCGGCGCCATCGTGCCCGTGGTGCTGACCAAGCTGGGTCAGGACCCGGCGGTCGCGTCGTCGATCATCCTGACCACGGTCACCGACATCGCCGGGTTCTTTTCCTTCCTCGGCATCGCGACTATTCTGTCGGGCCTTCTGTAAAGACCACTTCAAAAAGACCGGAGATCTTCATGACTGCGACCGCCGCCGCCAAGGTATGGCTGGACTATGATCAGGACGAACTGGATCGCCAGTACGATCAGCGCTCCGTCGTTCCCGACGGCGACAATTACAAGGCCGCCGATGCCATGGCCAGCGCGCAGGCACGGTCGGAAATCGCCTGTCGGCTCGACATTCCCTACAGCGTCACGTCCGACGAAACGCTGGACGTTTTTCCGGCCAACAATCCGGGTTCGCCGATCCTGGTGTTTTTCCACGGCGGCGCCTGGACCCGGGGCAGCAAATCCAGCGAAAGCTTCATCGCACCGCCCCTGGTCGCCGCCGGGGCCGCCGTGGTGCTCGTCGAATTCACGCTCTGCCCGGCGGGCACGCTGGCAGGCATGGTCCAGCAATGCCGCCGCGCTGTTGCCTGGGCCCACACCCATGCCGACGACATCAACGGCGACGCGGACCGCATCGTCATCGCCGGCCATTCGTCGGGATCACATCTGGCGTCGATGATGCTGGTGACCGATTGGGCCTCGCCCCGCATGCCCGGCGACCTTGTCAAAGGCTGCGTCATCACCAGCGGTATCTATGATCTGACGCCGGTGCGTCTGACCTACCGCAACAAGTACCTGAATCTGGACGATGCCGCCGTCGAGGGCCTGAGCCCGATCAAAAAAATTCGCCCCGGGCTGCCCCCCGTCGCCCTGTTTTACGGCGGCAATGAACTGGCCGAATTCCGCCGCCAAGGCCACGCCTTCGCCGACACCCTGCGGGCGGCGGGCGTGACGGTCACCGAACAGGACCTGCCCGGCCTCAACCATTTCGAGATGGGCCGCCGTCTCGCCGATGCGGACGGCCCCGTCCACAAGGCGGCGCTTAAGCTGATGGGGCTTTAGCCTTGCTTGGTTAAGACGGCCGGCGCGACTGCGGGCTGTCCCAGACCTCCGGATTCAGGGGGAACGGCGGCATCTCGCCCTTGAGGGCCGTGGTGATCTGCTCCGCCGCCGAGATGGCCAGCGCCTTCGAGGCTTCCTGGGTCACCCCCGCCGTGTGCGGCGTGAAGATGACCTTGGGATTCTTGAGCAGCGCATGGTCGGCGGGCAGCGGTTCAGGAAACACGACGTCGAGCCCGGCCGCCCGGATATGCCCGGATTTGAGCGCCGCGTCCAAGGCGTTGAGATCGATCAACTGCCCCCGCGCCGCGTTGACCACCACCGCCCCTTCGGGCAGGGCCGCCAGTTCCGCCGTGCTGATCATGTTGCGGGTTTCGTCCGTCAATTCCGCCGCCATGGCAAGCGCGTCGCATTGGCCGAGCATGGCGTGCAGGTCCGGGCACATTTCAGCGCCGGTGACCAGGGCGAGGCGTGCGTTGACATAGGGATCGTAGGCGAGCACCCGGCAGTTGAAGGCGAGGCGCAGCTTCTTCGCCAGTTCCGAGCCGATATAGCCGAGGCCGACGATGCCGACCGTGCGGCCCTCGAGCTCATAAACCTGCAATCCCTGGCGCTGCGACCAGGCGCTGCCGTCGCGTGCCGCGCGGTCGCCCCAGGTAAGCTGTTTCAGGCAGGCCAGCAGCAGCATCACCGTATGTTCGGCCACGGGCGTGCGCCCGAAGCCCAGATGGTTGACCACCAGGATGCCGCGTTCCGTCGCGGCGGGAATGTCGATGTTGTCGGTGCCGAAGCCCGAGGTCGAAATCACGGTCAGGCCGGGTGCGGCGTCCATGATCTCGGCTGTCACCCGTTCGGGCGTACGCACCCAGAGCGCATTGGCATTGCCGAGAGCGGCCTTCACCTGATCGGCGTCGGGGCTGTCGACGACCACCGGCTCAATCCCGGCGGCGCGTAAAAGATCATGGCCGCCCGGATCGTACATCGGGCGCCAAAGCACGGCTTTCATGGTCATGGCGGATTTATCCCTCCCAAGGATCGTCGTTTCTTGTGATGCCCCCATCGGCCGCCATTTAGGAGCCAGCGGCGGCCGATAATCAAGCGGCACGTTCGCCCCTGACGGCCGTGAAAGCGGCGGAATGCAATGCGCGGCGGCCTTTTTAGATTAATTGTGCACTGCACAATAAATTTCTTGACGATACCGGAAACCTTGGGCATATTAGCAATGTTGCATCGCAACATGAATGGCGGTGCCGATGATCGGGCCGCCCGCTTCAGCCCTTTTCGCCATATCGGGAAACAGGAGATTTAAGACAATGGCTACCAAGAAAACGACCACCACCGACCCCTTCGCCCCCGTCCGGGAAACCATCCTGGAAGCGGTGAACAGCGCCAAGGCGCAGCAGGAAAAGATTGCTTCCGCCGCCCAGGCTGAAACCGACAAGGCCCGTACCGCGGCCACCGAAGGGTTCGAACAGGCCGTTACGGCCTACCGCGAGAATTTCGAAGCCGCCGTCGCCGCCACCAAGGCCGCGGCCGGCAACCTGAGCAAGATCGAAGAGCTGACCCGCTCCCAGGCGACCGAACTCGCCGAAGACCGCGTCGCCGTGATCTTCAAGGCGATGTCGATCACCGATCCGTCCGAGCTGATGAAGCTGCAGGCCGACCTGATCGCCGCCGAGCAGAAGAAGGCCCAGGCCATGGCCAAGGAAGCGGTCGCGCTTTACCAGGGCGTCGCCAAGGATCTGTTCGCGCCGATCCAGACGCATATGACCAAGGCCTTCGAAGCGGCTTCCAAGTTCAAGCCTGTCTAAGCTGAGTTCGCCCAAATCCACTTGCTGAAAATTGGCCCCGCGGCGACGCGGGGCCCTTTTTTTGCCCGCCGCGTCCGCTCCATAAGTTTCCCAAGTTTGTTAGTTGCGATTTTCCTGATACGTTTTCCGGGAGGAGTGCCGGTGCGGCCGTTTATTTGTGTGCACCGCAACAATTTTACCCCGTCAATGGGCCTGGGTTGACCTAGATCAAGAAGCCGGGCGGGCGAATTTTGTAGGTAGGGGGAAGCTTTCAGTGCCGCCGGTCAGGCCGGTGCGCAGTTGTGTGCAATCGATAGAGGCAGAGCCATGACATTCCTCGTATTCCTGCCATTGGGCCTGATCGGCCTTCTCGGGCTGTCCCTCGCGGCCGGCGCCGACGATGCCGTGATGTACGGTCACGGCCTGCTGATGGCCGCGTTCGGGTTTCTCGGCATCTTCTGGGTCATCGCCCGCGACGGCGACATGGGTGGCCCGGCCAAGGCCGTCCCCGGCGGGGTCAACTACAACGACGGGGTGATCCGCGCCGGCGTTGTCGCCTCGACCTTCTGGGGCGTCGTCGGCTTCTCTGTCGGCCTCGTGATCGCACTGCAACTCGCCTTTCCGGTTCTCAACTTCGATCTGCCCTGGACCAATTTCGGCCGCCTGCGCCCGCTGCATACCTCGGCGGTGATCTTCGCCTTCGGCGGCAACGTCCTGATGATGACCTCGTTCCATGTCGTGCAGCGCACCTGCCAGGCCCGCCTTGCCGGCGGTTGGGCGCCGTGGTTCGTATTCTGGGGATACCAGCTGTTCCTGCTGATGGCCGCATCGGGCTATGTCCTGGGCGTCACCCAATCCAAGGAATACGCCGAACCGGAATGGTACGTCGATCTGTGGCTGACCATCGTCTGGGTCGTTTATCTGCTGGTCTTCATGGGCACCCTGTGGCGCCGCAAGGAACCGCACATCTACGTCGCCAACTGGTTCTATCTGGCATTCATCGTGACCATCGCGATGCTGCACATCATCAACAACCTGGCGGTGCCGATCAGCCTGACGTCGACCAAAAGCTACGTGCTGTTCGCGGGCGTGCAGGATGCCCTGACCCAGTGGTGGTACGGCCATAACGCCGTCGGCTTCTTCCTGACCGCCGGCTTCCTCGGCATCATGTACTACTACGTGCCGAAACAGGCCGAACGGCCGGTCTATTCCTACCGCCTGTCGATCGTGCACTTCTGGTCGCTGATCTTCCTCTACATCTGGGCCGGCCCGCACCACCTGCATTACACGGCCCTGCCCGACTGGGCACAGACGCTGGGCATGACCTTCTCGATCATGCTGTGGATGCCCAGCTGGGGCGGCATGATCAACGGCCTGATGACCTTGTCCGGTGCCTGGGACAAGCTGCGCACGGACCCGGTCCTGCGTCTGCTCGCGATCTCCATCGCGTTCTACGGCATGTCGACCTTCGAAGGCCCGCTGATGTCGATCAAGGCCGTCAACGGCCTCAGCCACTTCACCGACTGGACCATCGGCCATGTGCACTCGGGTGCGCTCGGCTGGGTCGGCATGGTGTCGTTCGGCGCGATCTACTTCCTCGCACCGCGTATGTTCGCGGCGGACAAGCTCTATTCCCTGCGTCTCGTGTCCGCCCATTTCTGGCTCGCGACCGTGGGCATCGTGCTCTACGCCTCCGCCATGTGGGTCTCGGGGATCATGCAGGGGTTGATGTGGCGGGCTTACGACTCGCTCGGCTTCCTCGAATACTCTTTCGCGGAAACGGTCGAGGCCATGCATCCCTTCTACGTCATCCGGGCCCTGGGCGGACTGCTTTACGTCGTCGGCGGGCTGGTCATGGCGTGGAACGTCTACCAGACCGCGCAGGGACGCATCCGCGACGAACGCCCCTATGAAACCACGCCGGCCGCGCCCGCGACGGCGCCTGCTGAATAACGTCCGGGCAAGGAGACATTCATGTTCGATCATTCGAAGCTCGAAAAGAACTCGATCCTGATGCTGATCGGGATTCTGATCGTCGTGTCCATCGGCGGGCTGGTGGAAATCGCCCCCCTGTTCTACCTGGAAAGCACCATCGAGAAGGTCAAGGGCATGCGCCCCTACACCCCGCTGGAACTGGCCGGGCGCAACATCTACATCCGCGAAGGCTGCTATAACTGCCACAGCCAGATGGTCCGTCCGTTCCGCGACGAAGTGGAACGCTACGGCCATTATTCCCTGGCCGCGGAAAGCATGTACGACCACCCGTTCCAATGGGGCTCCAAACGCACGGGCCCTGATCTGGCGCGGGTCGGCGCCAAATATTCCGACGAATGGCACATGACGCACCTGATCGACCCGCGCGCCCTGGTGCCGGAATCGGTGATGCCCGGATATCCGTTCCTGGCCACCACGGCGCTCAAGTACAAGGACATCGAAAATCACCTGACCGCCAACAAGATGGTCGGCGTGCCCTATGACGATGCCATGATCGCCGCCGCCAAGGCCGACCTGGAGGCCCAGGTCAATCCGGACAGTGACGGTGTCGAGGCCCTGCAGCAGCGCTATCCCGGCGCCCAGGCCCGCAACTTCGACGCTCAGCCGGGGCCGGCCACGGAAATGGACGCCCTGATCGCCTATCTCCAGGTGCTTGGCACCATGGTCGACTTCAAGGCCTACAAGGCCGAAGACAACTACCGTTAGGAGGACGTTGCCATGCAAACCACCGGTACGGCCTTCGAACAGGTCGCCATGTTCGCCCAGACCTGGGGCCTCGTGTACCTCGCGGTTCTGTTCGCCGGGGTTCTGATCTATGCCCTGCGGCCCAGCGCCAAGAAGAAATTCCAGGACGCCGCCCAGATTCCGTTCAAGGAGGACTGATCATGTCTGATCACCGTCATGTTGACGAATTTACCGGCGTCGAGACGACCGGACACGAATGGGACGGCATCCGCGAACTGGACAATCCCCTGCCGCGCTGGTGGCAATGGGTGTTCTGGGCCTGCGTGGTGTGGTCGGTCGGCTATTGGGTGGTTTATCCCGCCTGGCCGCTGGTCTCCAGCCATACCAAGGGCATGATCGGGTATTCCTCGCGGGCCGAGGTCGCCCAGGAGATCAAGACGGCGACGGCGGGCATGGCCGGGCAGCTGGAGCGCATCCGCAAGGCGCCGCTCGAACAGATCCGCACCGACACGGGCCTGCGTGAATTCGCGCTGGCCGGCGGTCGGTCGGCGTTCAACGTCAACTGTTCGCAGTGCCATGGTTCGGGCGCCCAGGGGTTCAAGGGCTTCCCCAACCTGAACGACGACGAATGGATCTGGGGCGGCACCATCGACGCCATCTTCCGCACCATCACCCACGGCATCCGCAACACAGAGGACGAAAACGCCCATCAGTCGGAGATGCCGGCCTTCGGGCGCGACGGCATCCTGACCAAGGCACAGGTTTCCGACGTGGCCGAATACGTTCTGTCCCTGTCCGGGCAGGCGGCGGACGGCACCGCGGCGGCCCGCGGCAAACCCCTGTTCACCGACAACTGCGCCGCCTGTCACGGTGACAACGGCCAGGGCAGCACCGAATTCGGCGCCCCGGCGCTGAATAACAACATCTGGCTCTACGGCGGTGACAAGCAATCCATCGTCGAGACCGTCACCAACAGCCGCCGCGGCGTCATGCCGGCCTGGGGCCGCCATCTGGACGAAGCCACGGTCAAGCAACTGGCCATCTATGTCCACTCGCTGGGAGGCGGCAAGTAACCCACGTTTCAGGGAACTTCACCGGCTCGGGGAGGGAGGCGGCCGTTCCGGAGACAGGAACACCTTAGGGTAAAACGAATGCGCAGCATGGGAAGTCTGTTGGACACGGCCATCGACGCCCCGGAAGTCCGGGAATACGACGTCGAAGCCGTCAACCGCAAGGAAACGCGGCCGCCGCTTTACGTGCCGCGCAAGAAGATCCATCCGCGCCGCACCCACGGCTTTTTCCGCACCTTCAAGTGGTGGGTCATGGCCGCCACCCTGGGTATCTATTACGTCACCCCCTGGCTGCGCTGGGACCGGGGACCGGGGGCGCCCGATCAGGCCGTACTGGTCGATATTCCGGGCCGGCGGTTCTATTTCTTCTTCATCGAGATCTGGCCCCAGGAATTCTATTACATCGCGGGCCTGCTGATCATGGCGGGCCTCGGCCTGTTTCTGGTTACCTCCGTGGTCGGCCGGGCATGGTGCGGTTATGCCTGCCCGCAGACCGTGTGGACGGACCTGTTCATCTGGGTCGAACGCCTGGTCGAAGGCGACCGCGGGGCGCGCATCCGCCTGGATAAGGAGCCGATGTCGGCGGCCAAGGCCACGAAGCGGCTGACCAAATACGTGATCTGGCTGATCATCGCCATGGGCACCGGCGGCGCCTGGGTATTCTATTTCGCCGACGCGCCGACGCTGCTGGTCGATCTGTTCACCGGCCAGGCCGCCACGGTCGCCTATGCCACCGTCGGGGTGCTGACCTTCACCACCTTCACCCTGGGCGGTTTCATGCGGGAGCAGGTCTGCACCTACATGTGCCCCTGGCCGCGCATCCAGGCGGCGATGATGGACGAGGAAAGCCTGACCGTCACCTACCGCACGGACCGGGGCGAGCCGCGCAAACCGTTCGAAAAGAACGCCGACTGGGACAAACGCGGCGACTGCATCGATTGCAAGGCCTGCGTCGTCGTCTGCCCCATGGGCATCGACATCCGCGACGGCCAGCAGTTGGAATGCATCACCTGCGCGCTGTGCATCGACGCCTGTGATGATGTCATGGGTAAGATCGGCCGGCCGCGCGGGCTGATCGATTATGATTCCATCGCCAACGACGAACGCCGCCGCGAAGGCAAGGAAACCAAGCTCCGCCTGTTCCGCCCGCGCACTCTGTTCTATTTCGCGCTCTGGGCGCTGATCGGGCTCGGCATGGTCTATGTGCTGCTGACCCGGTCCGACCTGGACATCAACGTGATCCATGACCGCAACCCGCTGTACACGACGCTTTCGGACGGCAGCATCCGCAACGGCTATACCTTCAAGATTCTCAACAAGGCGCGCGAGCAGCGCACCCTGACCCTGCATGCCTCGGGCCTGCCCGGGATCGCACTGAAGGTTGTCGGCTCCGAAGACATGGGTGACAGCCCCGATCCCTACTTCACCGTGAAGCCCGACCGCCTGCAGTCGTTCCGCCTGCTGGTTACCGTGCCGCCGGGCACCCTGCAAAGCGACGCCGCCGACCTGCGCTTCGTGCTGAAGGAAATCAACACGGGCCAGACCGCGTCCTACAACAGCCTGTTCCGAGGGCCGCAGTGATGGGCACCACCCTGCCGTCCGCATCCCGGCCGATCACCGGCAAGATGGTGCTGATTTGGATCATCGCCTTTTTCGCCGTGATCATCGCCGTCAACCTGACCTTCGTCTATTTCGCGCTCGACAGTTGGCCGGGACTGACCACCCAGAAAGCCTATGAAGAAGGCGTCGCCTACAACAAGACCCTGGAAAGCGCCGCCCGCCAGGATGCCATGGGCTGGCGGTCCCACGTTGCCCTGGGCCCGTCGACACCCAAGGGAACCCGCATGCTGACCCTGACCATGACCGGGCCCGACGGACCCCTTGCCGGGCTTGCCGCCCAGGCCCGCCTCACCCGCCCGTTGGGCGAAGGACTGACCGTGGAAGCCAGACTGGCCGAGGACCGCCCGGGCCTCTACGCCGCCTTGTTGCGTCTTCCGGCCCTGGGCCGTTGGCAGGTCGAGGTCACCGCCCGGGCCCCGGATGGCCGTAACTTCCGCATGGTCCACGAGATTCAGGCCGGGGACACGAAATGAACCAGGTCACCGCCGCCGCCCCGGTCACCGCCGCCGAGGCCACATCCGCCTCGCCCGAGACCCTGCACCTGATGGTCGAGAACGTCCATTGCGCGGGCTGCATCAAGCGGATCGAGAACACGCTGGCGAACATGCCGGGCGTCGCCGCGTCGCGCGTCAACCTATCGACCAAGCGTCTGCGGGTTGACTGGCTGCCCGGCCAGACCACCCCCGACGCCATCGCCGAGACGGTCACCGACCTGGGCTTTCCCGCCCGCGCCTTCGACCCTGCCGCCCTGGAAGACGGCGGCGAGGCCGAGGACAGGCGCCTTTTGAAGGCCATGGCCGTGGCCGGGTTCGCCGCCGCCAACGTGATGCTGCTGTCGGTGTCCGTGTGGTCCGGGCATTTCTCCGGCATGGGCGGCGCGACCCGCGACCTGTTCCACTGGGTCTCGGCACTGATCGCCTTGCCTGCCGTAGTCTATGCGGGCATGCCGTTCTTCGCCTCCGCCGCGCGCGCACTTGCCAACCGGGCGCTGAACATGGACGTGCCGATCTCGCTGGCGGTGATCCTGGCCGCGGGCATGAGCCTGCAGCAGACCATGAAGGGGGCGGAGCACGCCTATTTCGACGCCTCCGTGACGCTGCTGTTCTTCCTGTTGATCGGTCGTTACCTGGACCGCCGGGCGCGGACCAAGGCACGGTCGGCGGCGACCCGCCTGCTCGGCCTGCGTGCCGCGACAGCCATGGTCATCGGCGCGGACGGCAAGCAACGCGCCGTCGCGACCACAAGCCTGGTCCCCGGCATGGTGCTGGCCGTCGCCGCCGGTGAGCGGCTGGCCGCCGACGGCGAAATCGCCACCGGCCGCACGGACATGGATACCTCCCTGGTCACCGGCGAAAGCCTGCCGCAGGCCGCCGCCCCCGGCGACGCCGTCTATGCCGGGACGCTGAACCTGACCGCCCCGGTCGAGGTCCGTATCACCGCCGCCGGCGAGGATACCTTGCTGGCCGAGATCGTGCGCCTGATGGAGGCCGCCGAACAGGGCCGCGCCAAATACGTGAAGCTTGCCGACCGGGCTGCCCGTATCTATGCCCCGGCCGTGCATATCCTGGCCGCCGGCACCCTCGCCGGATGGTGGCTGGCGACCGGCGACTGGGAACGGTCGTTGCTGACCGCCGTGGCCGTGCTGATCATCACCTGTCCCTGCGCGCTCGGGCTTGCCGTGCCGGCGGTGCAGGTCGTCGCTTCCGGCCGCCTTCTCCAGCGCGGCGTGCTGCTCAAGGCCGCCGACGGGCTGGAACGCCTGGCCCAGGTGGACCATGTGGTGTTCGACAAGACCGGCACCCTGACCCTGGGCGAGCCGGCTTTGGTCAACGCCGATGATATTCCGCCGCACAGCCTGCGCCTGGCCGCCGCCCTGGCCGCCCACAGCCGCCATCCCCTGGCCCGCGCCCTGGTCAAGGCCGCCCCCCAGGACGATAACGCCCGGATCGACCTTGCCGACATCGCGGAAACGCCGGGCTGCGGTTTGTCCGCCCATCACGGCGGCCGCCTGCTCCGCCTGGGCAGCGCGGCCTGGTGCCATGCGGACATCACGGCGTCCGATACCGGCGCTGCAACCGGGCCGGAATTCTGGCTGGCCGACGGCGACGACACGCCCGTGCGCTTCGTCTTCGCCGACCGGCTGCGTGACGATGCCCGCGACACCATCGCGCGGCTGCGGGCCATGGGGCTGGGGATCGAACTTCTGTCCGGCGACCGCGAAGACGTCGTGCGCACCGTCGCGAGTGAGCTTGGCATCAAGGATTGGCAGGCCCAGTGCCCGCCCGCCGCCAAGGTCCAGCGCCTCAAGGATCTGGCAGCCGAGGGTCGCCATGTGGTGATGGTCGGCGACGGCCTGAACGATGCCCCTGCCCTGGCGGCGGGCCATGCCTCCCTGTCACCCGCAACCGCCGCCGACATCAGCCAGACCGCCGCCGACATGGTGTTTCAGGGCCGCTCCCTCGCCCCCGTGGCCGAGGCCGTCGCCGTGGCCCGCGCCGCGACCCGGCATGTGAAGCAGAACTTCGCCCTGGCCCTGCTCTACAACGTCATCGCCGTGCCGATCGCCGTGGCCGGTTTCGCGACGCCGCTGGTCGCCGCCGTCGCCATGTCGTCCTCCTCGATCCTGGTGACGCTCAATGCGCTGCGCCTGAAACTTGTAAAGTAGGAACCGTCTCATGGATGTCCTGATCTACCTGATCCCCGCCGCCCTGTTCCTTGGCCTGTTGGGCCTGGGGGCGTTTTTCTGGGCGCTGAAGTCGGGCCAGTTCGACGATCTGGACGGCGCGGCGGAACGTATCCTGATGGATGACGAGGACAAACCCGGCACCTGGTTCGGCATCCATCCGCCCTGCCATTGACGAGACATCCCGCCGGACCAGGCCCGTTTCCGCCATTTCTGCGTTGAACCCGTTTGCTTTTGCGCCGTATCTTAGGTTTCGGCGGCACCGTCACCGCGTGCAGCCCAACAAAGGGGAATGGACGCATGGGCCGCAGTGATCCAAGCAAATCCGGCAATCTTGCCAAGACGCCGCAAAGCCTGGACGGCGTGTCACTGCTGGACTGTCTAAGCGCGAATGAGCGGGCCGGCCTGGAACGGCAATGCCGATGGATGGACTTTGGGCCCGGTGAAAAGATCATCGAGCGGGGCGAGGAATATACCAGCGTCTATTTTCTGATTACCGGCACCGCCCATGTCCTGAACTATTCGGAATCCGGGCGCGCCGTCTCCTATGCCGCGCTGAAGAACGGCGACGTGTTCGGCGAACTGGCCGCCATCGACGGCCTGCCGCGCTCCGCCTGGGTCTGCACCATTACACGCTGCATCGTCGGCGCCGTGCCCGGCCCGGCGTTCCTTGATCTCGTCACCAGCAACCGGAACATGGCCATGGCGCTGCTCAAACGGTTGGCCGCCGTGATCCGTCTGGGCGACGAACGATTGGCCGACGTCAGCCTGCTGGGTGCTGAACAGCGGGTCTGCATGGAACTGATCCGCATGGCCGAACCGGACCCGAACGACCCCGAACGCTACCTGGTGTTCCCCGTGCCGACGCAAACCAACTTCGCCAACATGATCGGCGCGTCCAGGGAAACCGTGTCGCGCATCCTCGGCCGCCTGCGCGACGACGACATCGTCCAGCGCACGGACAAAGGCCTGGCGATCCCCGACCGGGGCCGCCTGGAACAACGGGCGCTGATGTAGGCCACGCATCAACGTATTGAAAATCAATCGGCCGCGTCATGCCTTGCCGTCGGCTGGGCAATCATCCGCCACAGGTCTGGAAGCCGCGCGCGTACCGACTCCCGATGCGTGTCGAAGGTGACATGAGCATCCGGTTCGGCATCGCGCCTAAGGCCGATCGACCACAGGGGCGCGATCTCGTTCGGCATGAAGGAATAGCGCACGTCGATAACGCGGTCGGGGCGGACCGGATCACGCGCCACGTAACCGTCGCTGTACCGGGCGAACCGCGCGATATCGCGCGCCTGCCGTGAATTCGCCCGCAGCCAGGGAAAATCCCGCGCCGGGTCAAGCCGCGGAACGGACGTGCCCGGCATGACCATGGGGCCGATGCCGGCGCGCACGGCATCCACATGGAAGCGGCCGGCGGTCTCGTAGATCACCTTCCACACCAGGATGTTGGCGAAGCTGGGCTTGACCTCAAGCCGCAGCGGCGCATGTCCCCGCTCGACCGCAAGGGCATGGCCCATAACCAGGGCATTGCGGTGCTGAACCGCCCCCAATCCCAGATAAACCAGCGCCCAGACAAGGGCCGCCCGGCCCCAGGCGCCGTTCCGCCGAACCACGCCGATGATGGCGAGCGCGAGGACCGGCAGCGTGAACAGGGGATCGACGATGGAGATGATGCTCCAGGAAAACCGCTCATCACTGAATGGCCACAACAGCACGGTCCCATAAGAGGTCGCCGTGTCGAGCAGCCCATGGGTGCCGTATCCCAGGGCGCAGTACATCCATGTCCGCAGGAACGTCAGGCCGTGCCATCGTCGAAACGGCCGATGCAGAAGAAGAGCGGCAATCAGCCCGCCCACGGGGATGAAGATCAGGGAGTGGGTGAATTGACGATGGTATTCAAGAAACAGAAGGCTGTCCGTTTGTGACCGGATCAGCACATCCAGATCCGCCATCATCCCGGCGATGAAGCCGAGGCCGCCGGCCACGACGGCCTGGGTGCGCCGGCGCGTGGCAAGCGGAAGAACCGCGCCAAGGGCGCCCTGACTGAGCGGGTCCATGAAGGATCAGCCGTCCCGAGGTTCGGTCTGGTCGAGACAAGCCGCGAGTGCCTGGAACGGCAGCAGCACGCAGTCGTGTCGGTGCTTCGCGTCATGGACCGGCGTAAAGGCGTTGAGCCCTTCCCAAGCACCCGTGGCCGGCGTGCCGTCGGCCATCAGGGCTTCGGCCTGTTTGATGCCGCCCCTGAGGTCCGCCACCTTCAGGCCCGGCGCCGCCTGGGCGACCAGGGCCGCCGCCGCCTGGGTCAAAAGACAGCCGCGCACCTTGCCGCCGACCGTCTTGATCCGCTCACCATCCCGTTCGACCTCGACCGCGACCCGGTCGCCGCATAGGAAATTATCGGCCTCGTGCCGGCAATCGGCGTGCTCGACCGGCCCCAGATCCCTGGCCGTAGCCGCCAATTCCTTGATCCGCGTGTCGTAGATGCCGTCGGCGCCGCTCATGCCAATACCTTCAATGTTTCGTCCAGGGCGTCCGTGAAGGCGTCGATGTCGCCCTGCACGTTGTAGAGCGCCAGGCTGGCCCGGGTCGTCGCCTCGACCCCGAAGCGGTCCATCAACGGCTGGGCGCAATGATGACCGCCGCGCAAGGCGACCCCCCTTGCCCCCATCAACTCGCAAATGTCGTGGGGATGGGCATCGGCCACGGTGAAGGACAGGATCGGTAAGCGCCTGGCGTTGCCAGCCGGGCCGATGACCGTGACGCGATCCAGGGCAGCAAGCCGTTCCATCAGGATGCCGAAAAGGATCTGTTCATGGGCGCGAATTTCCGGCCAGTCGAGCCCTAACAACATGTCCGCCGCTGCGCCCAGGCCAACGGCCTGGGTCACCGGCGGGGTTCCGGCTTCGAACCGGTGGGGCGGCGGGGCGTAGGTGGTTTCGCCGAAGGTGACGCGGCGGATCATTTCGCCGCCCCCCATGAACGGCGTCATGGTTTCCTGAACCTCCGTCCGCGCCCACAATACGCCGACACCCGTCGGCCCGAACATCTTGTGCCCGGTGACGACATAGAAATCGCAGCCCAGGGTGGTCACGTCGACGGGGCCGTGGGCCGCCATCTGCGCGCCGTCGACCAGCACCCGCACGCCCCGGGAACGGGCCCGGTCGCAGATCGCCGCGATATCGGTCACCGCCCCCGTCACGTTGGAGGCATGGGTGATGGTGATCAGTCGGGTGCGCGCCGTCATCAGATCGTCCAGGGCATCCAGCCGGGGATAGCCCGCATCGTCGACCGGCAGCACCTTGAGGATCACGCCCGCGCGGTCACGCAGCATCTGCCAGGGCACGATGTTGGCATGGTGTTCGGCCTCGCCGATGATGATTTCATCACCCGCCGTCAAACCGGCGCCGAAACCATGAGCGACAAGATTGATCGCCGCCGTGGCCCCGGATGTGAACACCACCTCGTTCGGGTTTTCTGCCCCCAGGTAGCGCGCCAAGGCCGCCCGTGCCCCCTCGAAAGCCGCCGTCGCCTGCGTCGCCAGGGGATAGATGCCGCGCTTCACGTTGGCCCGGCCGCCGGTTTCGAACGACGTCATGCGGGCCAACACGGGGGTCGCGATCTGGGTCATCGCCGCATTATCCAGATATGTCCCGGCCAGACCCGAGGCCAGAGAAGGAAACTGATCACGCAGGGACAACATGGGCCGCCCCTGCCTTAATCCGGGGTGCTGCGCATCCGGGCGATGATCTCGGCCAGGATGCTGACGGCGATTTCCGCAGGCGACTGCGCCCCGATGCGCAGCCCGACGGGGCCGTGGATGCGCGCGATGGCGGCCTCATCGAACCCGACTTCGGCCAGACGCTCGACCCGTTTGGCCTGGGTCCGCGAACTGCCGAGAGAACCGATATAGAACGCCGGTGAGCGCAGCGCCCTGTCCAGGGCCGGATCGTCCAACTTGGGATCATGGGTCAGGGTGACGATGGCCGTGCGGCTGTCGGGCTTCAGGTCGTCGAGGGCCTCGTCCGGCCAATCCGTGCGCACGTCGACGCCGGGAAACCGGGCGTCGGAGGCATAGGCCCGGCGCGGATCAACAACCGTGACCCGGAACCCGGCCATGGCCGCCATGGGCACCAAGGCCTGGGCGATATGCACCGCGCCGACCACGATCAGGCGCCGCGGCGGAGCCACGACCTCGATGAACCAGTCGCCATCGTCGCCGGAATAGGCACGGGACTTATCGTCCTTGAGCGCCTTGCGCGCGGCCTCGGCGACCGCATCAGGAAGATCGCCCGCGTCCAGCGTCACTGTTTCGCCGCTGTCCAGGCGGGTGACCAGGGCCGAGGGCTCACCGGACGCAAGGGCCGCGCGGGCCTGTGTGTACAATGGAATCAAGGGTACGAAGTCGCGGACCAAAACCTTGACCGCCCCGCCGCAGGCCAGGCCCACGTCCCAGGCCTGCTGGTCGGTGACACCGAAATCAAGAACCTGGGCCGGAGCCCCCTTGAGAATGTCGAGCGCTTCCTTGACCACCGCGCCCTCGATGCAGCCGCCGGAGACGGATCCCGTCATCTCACCATCGGCCGAGACACCAAGGTGGCTTCCCGGCGGGCGCGGCGACGACCCCCAGGTCGAGACCACGGTCGCCAACGCCACGGGCTTGCCGGCGTCCCGCCAGGCAAAGGCGGCGTCGAACACGTCATCGGCGGGCAGCATTTGATCCGTAGGCAGGGACATGGCCGGGGGCCTCTTTCCTAGCCGGCCGAATTCATGGACGACAGCACATAGGCTGCGGCAACGGCCGCTGCGGCGGCGACGGCAATCCAAATCCACACCCGTCTGCCGGTGCCGGGGGACGACGGGGCGGCAATCGGTTCACCCACGGCGGGGGCCGGTTGTGCGGCCGCTTCGTCGGCGGGCGCACCGCCGGCGCTCTCGACGACCAGTTGTTCGAAGGTCGAAAAGAACTCGCCGGCCAGCTTCTTGGAGGTGCCTTCGATCAGTCGGCCGCCGAGTTGCGCCAGCTTGCCGCCGACGTCGGCCTTGACCTCGTAATTCAACAAGGTGCCGTCACCGTCCTCGACCAGAGTGATGACCGCACCCCCCTTGGCGAAGCCGGCAGCGCCGCCCTTGCCCTCGCCGGTGATGGTGTAGCTTTCCGGCGGGTTGAGGTCCGACAGAGTGACCTGGCCGTTGAACTTGGCGCGCACGGGCCCGACCTTGGCGGTCACGACGGCGGCGAATTCCGTGTCCGAAACCTTGTCCAGGCTTTCACAGCCCGGGATCGCCTTGGCCAGAATTTCCGGGTCGTTGAGGGCGGCGAACACGGCTTCTCTCGGGGCGGCGATGCGGCGTTGGTCCTTCAGATCCATGGGTCTTTCACGTCCTTCTTGGGTTGTCTGCGGGATATCGTGGGCTCTTTATGCCTCGATATGTTCGAAAAGTCATGTCGGGAATGATCAGATGCCGAGATCGGTGGGCGCGTCGATGTCCATATGGATAGCATCGGTGCCCACGTCCACCCCCAACACCTCGGATTTATGGCGGGCCAGCAGCGGCTTGGCGCCGATGTCGCCGGACAGCGCATCGAATTCGGGAAACAGGGCACGCGGCCAGAGCACCGGATTGCCGGGCCGCCCGTCATATCGCGGTTGGCAGATTTTTCCCCCGCCGGTCTTTTCGAACGCGCCGATCAGGGCATCGACGACGCCGGCGGTAACCCCCGGCATGTCACCCAGCAGGATGATCGCGCCCGCGGCATCCGGCCCCACGGCGGCGATCCCGGCCTTGACCGAGGATGCAAGGCCCGTGGCGTAATCCGAATTGGCGACGAAACGCACATCAAGGCCTGAAAGCGCGTCGCACACCCGATCAGCGTCATGGCCGGTAACCACCACGACCTCCGCCGCGCGGGACGCCAGGGCCGCCGCAGCCGCGTGCCGCACCAGTGCCGCCCCCTGATAGTCCGCCGTCAGCTTGTTGACCGGCGCCATGCGCGTCGAGCGCCCCGCCGCCAACACGACGGCCGTGACCCGTAAATGGGCCGGATCGGCACCGTTTTTTCGATCTGTAACTTGCATCTGGGCCTGTTAGCGGGTTTTCCTGATGGTGGAGTCCTGTTATATGATTTGTATACAATTATTCCAGGCGCGTAGACGCCATTCATCCAAAAAACATCCAGGACAAACCCTGAACAAGGGTTTGAAGGGGCCATGCCAGAAATATCCCTAACCGTAAATGGCGAGCAGGTTACCAAGTCCGTCGAGGGCCGTACGTTGCTTGTCGAGTTCATCCGCGAAACCCTGAAACTGACGGGCACCCACATCGGCTGCGACACCAGCCAATGCGGCGCCTGCACCGTGCATCTGAACGGCCAGGCCGTGAAAAGCTGCACCATGCTGGCGGCACAGGCCGACGGCGCCGAAATCACGACCATCGAGGGCCTTGCCCCGGAAGGTCAGCTGAACCCCATGCAGAAGGCCTTCAACGACCATCACGGCCTGCAGTGCGGGTTCTGCACCCCCGGCATGGTCATGCGCGCCATGACCCTGGTCAAAGACAACCCGACCCCGACCGAGGCCGATGTGCGCCATGGCCTGGAAGGCAACATCTGCCGCTGCACGGGGTATCAGAACATCGTCGCCGCCGTCCTTGACGGCGCCAAGGCACTTCGGGGCTGAGGGGAAACGACATGGAAGACTTCAATTATACCCGGCCCGCGTCGCTTTCCGATGCCGCCGCCACCCATTCAAATGCCGACGACGCCATGTACATGGCCGGCGGCCAGACGCTGATCCCGGTCCTTAAGCAGGGCCTGGCCATGCCGACGGACGTGGTTGATCTGAACAAGGTCGACGGCCTTGCGGGGATCGAGGTCGCCGGCGGCTTCGTGACCATCGGCGCCATGACCCGCCACGCGGTCGTCGCCGCATCGGCCGAGATCAAGAACGTGCTGCCGGCGCTGACGGTCCTGGCCGGCGGCATCGGCGATGCCCAGGTGCGCAACCGAGGCACCATCGGCGGCTCGCTCGCCAACAACGATCCTTCCGCCGACTATCCCGCCGCCGTCATGGGGCTGGGGGCCACGGTGGTCACCGACCAGCGCGAATTGTCCGCCGAGGACTATTTCGACGGCATGTTCGCAACCAACCTGGAACCCGGCGAGATCATCAAGGCGGTCAAGTTTCCGGTGCCGGAAAAGGCCGGTTACGGCAAATTCCCCAACCCGGCATCGCGCTATGCCCTGGTCGGCGTGTTCGTCGCCAAGACCGCATCGGGTGTCCGTGTCGCCGTCACGGGGGCGGGCCAGGACGGCGTGTTCCGTGCCGCGGAAATCGAAGACGCCTTGAACAATAATTTCTCAGCCGACGCCCTGACCGGCGTCACCGTACCGGCCGACGACCTGATGACCGACATGCATGCCGACGCGGAATACCGCGCCAATCTGATCGGCGTCATGGCTAAACGGGCCGTCAATCAAGCCAACGGGCAAGGCTGAAGGGGGAGTACGGAAACATGAGCAACGTAAAAATCGGCGAATCCCTCAAGCGGTTCGAGGATCAGCGCTTTCTGACCGGCCACGGCCGCTATATCGACGACATCAACCTGGATGGCCAGGCCCGCGCCGTCGTGGTGCGCGCGGCCTATGCCCATGCCACCATCAACGCCATCGACACCTCGGCCGCCATGGCCATGGACGGCGTGCTTCTGGTCGTCACCCGCGACGACTGGCTGCGCGAGGGCTTCAAGCCCATGCCGACCAAGTCGGGCGTGAAGAACAACGCCGACGGCACGCCACTGAAGGAGCCGCCGCGCCACGCGCTGGCCATCGACCGGGTGCGCTATGTGGGTGAGCCGGTGGCCCTGGTCGTCGCTGAAACCCTGGGCCAGGCCCAGGCGGCGGCGGAAGCGGTCGAGGTCGATTACGAGGAACTGCCCGCCGTGATCGACCCGGTCGAAGCCCTGAAGCCCGGAGCACCCCAATTGTGGGACGACATCCCCAATAACCTGTGCCTGAACTTCGAACTGGGCGATAAGGCCGGCACGGACAAGGCCTTCGCCGAGGCCGACCATGTTGTCTCCCTCGACGTGCTGAACAACCGCGTCACCGCCGTGCCGATCGAAACGCGGGGCTGCGTTGCCGCCTATGACGCGGCGGCCGACAAGTACACCTTGTGGAACGCCTCGCAGAACGTGCACGCCAACCGCGACACCTTCGCCGAGGTTCTGAACATCGACAAAAGCCAGCTTGACCATATCGCCCCCGACGTGGGCGGCGGTTTCGGGGCCAAGAACTCGGGCTATCCGGAACCGCCCTTGTGCCTGTATGCGGCCAAACGTCTGGGCCGGCCGGTGAAGTGGATCAATTCGCGTTCGGAAAGCTTCCTGTCCGACACCCATGGCCGGGGCCAATCGTCCCGCGTGGAACTGGCGCTGACCAAGGACGGCACGTTCTTAGGATTGCGCACGACCACCGTCGGCGGCATCGGCGCCTATGCCTGGACCGTGGGGCCGTTCACGCCCACGGGGGGCTCGGCCCGGACCCAGGGTGGCCCCTATAACTTCCCGGCCATGTTCTATTCGGGCAAGGCCGTGCTGACCAACACCGCGCCCATGGACCCCTACCGGGGGGCGGGGCGGCCGGAAGCGACCTTCCAGACCGAACGCATCGTCGAATACGCGGCCCGGACGTTGGGGTTCGACCCCATCGAACTGCGCCGCAAGAACTTGATGCCCAAGGAAATGCTGCCGCATAAGACCCCCATGGGCCTTGATGTGGATTCCGGCGATTTCCCGCTGCTGTTCGAGGAAACCCTCAAGATGGCGGAAAAGGCAGACCTGGGCGCGCTGAAAGCCAAGGCCGAAGCCGCCGGCAAGAAGTACGGCTTCGCCGTCGCCCCCTATCTGGAATGCACGGGCGGCGGACCGAAGGAGCACGCGGGCGTAACCTTCAACAAGGACGGCTCCATCGACCTTGCCGTCGGCACGTCCTCCACGGGCATGGGGCACGAAACCTCACTGGCCCAGATTCTCGCCGCCAACCTGGGCGTCGATATGGAGCGCATCCAGTTCCGTCAATCCGACACCACGGCCACGCCCTTGGGCGGCGGTCATGGCGGGTCGCGCGGGATGGAGGTCGGCGGCAACGCCGTCCAGCAGGCCGCGCAGGAAATCATCGAACTCGCCAAGCCCGTCGCCGCCCGTCTGTTGCAGTCGGAAACGAACGAGGTCGAATTCGAGGACGGCACCTTCAAGGCCGGGGCATCGTCCGTGTCCATGAACGACGTGATCGACGCCTCCATGGACAAGGACAAGCTGCCCGAAGGCATGGATGAAGGCTGTCTGGACCATTCGTCGGTGTTCGAACGGGGCGTGATTTCGATCCCCAACGGCGTCCATGCGGCGGCCGTCGCGGTCGACCCGGACACGGGCATGGTCGAATTCCTGGGCTATTGGGTGATGGACGACTTCGGCACCATCATCAATCCCATGCTGGCCGACGGCCAGGTCATGGGCGGCGTCGCCCAAGGCATCGGCCAGGCTCTGCTGGAAGACATCGTATACGACCCGGACAATGGCCAGTTGGTAACCGGCTCGCTGATGGATTACGGCCTGCCTCATGCCGACGAAATCCCCAATATGGAGATCGGCTATTACGAGGGGGCGCCGACCAAGAAGAACCCGCTCGGCGTCAAGGGGGCCGGTGAAGCCGGCTGCGTCGGCGCCTGCCCTGCGGTGGTCAATGCGGTGCTGGACGCGCTGAAGGATTACGGCGTCACCCATATCGACATGCCGCTGACGCCGCAGAAAGTATGGAAAGCGATCCGGGCCAAAGGCGCGTTCGACCCCAAGAAACTTCTGGGCGACGCGGCCTGATCCGCCTGCCTGAATTGACACCCTGACCTGATTGTCGGGCCGCTCCCAAGGGGCGGCCCGATATCGTCTGTTGAAAGACCCGACCATGAAAATCACCAAAGTCACGCCCAAGCTGATCAGCAAGTACCTGTTCGTCGAGATCGAAACCCACGCCGGCATCACCGGCCTGGGCGAATGCGGCAGCTGGGGACAGCTGGAAGCCGCCCAGACGGCGGTTGAGAAATTCGCCGATTACCTAATCGGCAAGGATCCCGGGCCCATCGAGCATCACTGGAACGTCATGCATCGGTTCAGCCACTTCCGGGGGGCCGCCATCTGCGGCGCGATTTCCGCCATCGACATCGCCTTGTGGGACATCAAGGGCCAGGCCCTGGGCCAACCGATCCATGCGCTTTTGGGCGGGCCGACCCGCACCAAGGCCCGCGTCTACGGCCATGTGAAGGCTGAAACCAAGGACGAGATGGTCGCCAACTGCAAGAAGATGCAGGAACTGGGTTTCACCGCCATCGGCCATTTCAATCCGTTCCTGGATGAAGACCGCGACAAGCCCTATTACAAAAGCCACGCACGCAAGATCGACGACGCCGTTGCCGTGGTCGCCGCCGTGCGCGAGGCCTGTGGCCCGGACTTGGATCTGTGCATCGAAATCCACCGCCGCCTGACCCCGGCCGAAGCCGTGGTGTTCGCCCAGGAACTCGTACCCCTGCGCCCCATGTTCTACGAAGACCCGATCCGCCCGGACAGCCACGACGCCATGGCGCGGGTCAAGGACCGCATCAGCATTCCGCTTGCAACCGGCGAACGGTTCAATTCGATCTATGATTTCCAGGCGCTGTTGACCCGCGAAGGCGTCGATTACGTGCGCATTTCCGCCTGCCTGTGCGGCGGCATCACCGGGGCGCGCAAGATTGCCGCCCTGGCCGAGGCCCATGACGTGCAGGTCATTCCGCACAATCCGCTGTCGCCCGTATGCCTATTCGCGGAACTGCAGCTGGATGCCGCCATCCCCAACTTCGCCATTCAGGAATATCCCACGGTCGGCGTCGGCTTCGAAGACAAAGGCACGTCCAACGAACCGGGCACGGAACTGGCCGACAAGGGCGTCGTCACCAACGTGCCGACCTTCAAGGACGGCTTCGTCGACATCCCCACCGCGCCGGGCCTGGGCGTGAAGCTGGCCCCCGGGGCGGCGGAGAACTTCCCGCCATTCCCGCGCAAGGTGCGCATGCGCCCCCATGCGGACGGCTTCATCGTCGATCAATAAGCGTGCGGAACCGGCAGACCTACACCATTTTCCCTTCGAACGGGTGCCAGGCGTCCTTGTGCTCGATCTCGACCACCCATAGGTCCGGGTCGCGCTTGATGGCGCGCTGGATGTAGTCGTCGGCCTCGGCCTCCGGCACGGTTTCGCCCTTGAAGGCTTCGAGCCAGCCGCGTTTACCCTCCATGTCCGTGGCTTGGGTCAGCAGCCGGCAGGTGCCGTCGAGGCGGTTCAACTTCAGGATCAGTGCCCCTGCCCGGTCGTCGCCTCGGCGCACCACCATGGCCGGCACACCGTCGGCGTTGCAGCGGCGCACATGGGCCATGATCCAGATATCGGATGAAAGTCGGTCGTCGACCATTTAGCGTTCCCTGGTCCTAATGCGGTTGATACTATCCGCCCCAGGTTAGAAATGGGAGAGCGCCCATGGCCGGTCCGGCCATCAATCTGGAAAACGTCAGCAAAAGCTTCGCCGACAACAAGGTACTGCGGGGCATCGACCTCGGCGTGCCGGCGGGTGGGTCGCTGGTCGTCATCGGGCCATCGGGCACGGGCAAGACGGTCCTGCTGAAGACGCTGATCGGCGTCCACGCCCCCGACGGCGGGCGCATCACCATCGACGGCACGGATGTGTCATCCCTCGACGGCGCCGACAAACGCGCGCTTTACGGCCGGTTCGGCATGCTGTTCCAAAAATCGGGTCTGTTCGATTCACTTCCGGTTTGGGAAAACGTCGCCTTCCGCCTGCTGCAGCAGGACGGCATGACCCGCCGTGACGCCCGCGACCGCGCCATCGAGAAATTGGGCCTGGTCGGCCTGGCCCCGGGCGAGGCTGATTTGTTTCCGTCGGAATTGTCGGGCGGCATGCAGAAACGCGTCGGCATCGCGCGGGCCATGGCGGCGGACCCGGACGTGCTGCTGCTGGATGAGCCCACGGCCGGCCTCGACCCGATCATGTCCAATGTCATCAACGACCTGATCCTGGAGGTCATGGACAAGACCGGGGCGACGGTGATTTCCGTCAATTCGGACATGCGGGGTGCGGCGCGCACGGCCCAGAATGCCGCCATGATCTATGATGGGCGCATCATCTGGCATGGCCCCACGGCGAACATGCGCGACAGCGGCAACGCCTACGTCGATCAGTTCGTCCACAGCCGCGCCGAAGGCCCGATTCCGACCATCGTCGACCCGGCAGCGGTCGCCTGATCAACAACCAACCGGCGGCGTAACGCCCCCTCAGGTCGGTTCCCCGTCCGTCGGCACGTGCGACGGCTTGGTCAGGATGAACCAGGCACCGTAGGCCATGACGGCGGCGGTAAGGGCGACCAGATAGACCGGCAGGTCACGGAAAAAGATGATGTAGATAAGGCTCGCCGACATTGCCGTGCAGGCGAAAACCTTGGCCGAAACCGGAATGACCCCGTAACGGTCCCACTTGCGCAGCGGCGGGCCGAACAGGCGGTGATGATAGAGCCAGTCGTGAAATCGTTTGCTGGACCGCGCGAAACACCACAGCGCGATCAGCATGAACGGCGTCGTCGGCAACACCGGAAGGACGACCCCGACCACGCCCAGGGCGACGAAGCCCCAGCCGAGAACGATCAGCACGGCGTTCCTGGCAGCCCTGGTCACGCGGGTTTCCTTTGCGCCCGTTAAGCGGCGGCGGTTCATCTTCGCGGCAATATCGCGTCGCCGATATACTACCGATGGCTTAGATGATTTCCCACCGCTGGCGTAGTACTGTTACATAATTCCGGACGGAGAAGAATTCGGATGACGGGAAGGGATAAAAAATCAGCGCATCCCCCGGATGCGCCTGACACGGCCCTACTCTCTGGTCTGGATCATCTGGATCAGGGGGTGTTGGTCATTGGCGCCGACCTGATGGTCCGCGCCGGAAACCGCATTCTTTACGACATCTACGAATTTCCCGAGGGCTTCATCCGCATCGGCATGCCCATGGCCGATGTATTTCGGTTCCTTGCCCTGCGGGGCGATTACGGCCCCGGCGACCCGGACGAAATCACCGAAAACATGCTGGACCTGATCCGCCAGGGCCGGCGCTTCAATACTGAAAGCCAGCTGAGCACCGGGCGGTTCGTCGAAATCCGCCGCTCGCCCCTGCCCGACGGCGGCATGATCGCCGTCACCACCGACGTGACAGACCGCCACGAAGCGGCGGAAGCGCTCCGCCAGAGCGAACAACGGTTCCGCGACATCGCCGAGATCGCCTCGGACTGGTTCTGGGAAATGGACGCGGACCTGCGGTTCTCCTACTTCTCGGACCGCAACCGGGAAATGCTGGGGTTCGATATGGCCTCCATCATCGGCAAACGGCGCACCGACGTCACGCCCGAGAACATTGATGCCCGGAAATGGCGTGACCACCTGGACGATCTGGAAGCGCACCGCCCGTTTCAGGACTTCCGCTATGACATCCGCCCCCCCGGCGCCGACATTCGCCACATTTCGATCAGCGGCAAGCCGGTGTTCGGGCCGGCAGGGGATTTCCTTGGCTACCGCGGCGTCGGGCGCGACGTCACCAGCGAGAATGCCGCCGAAACGGCATTGAAGGCCAACGTCTCGTTGCTGCAGGCGACCCTGGACGCGACCGCCGACGGCATTCTGGTGACGGCCATGGACCGTCGCATTCAGGCATTCAACCAGCGTTTCATTGAAATGTTCGCCGTGCCCGACGACCTGATCGCCTCACGAGACGCCTGGAAGGTGCGTGACTGGGTCGCCGCCCTTGCGGAACAGCCAGAGTCCTTCATCGCCGATGTGGAGCGGCTTTATGCGGACCCGAGCAATGAGTTCCACTCTATCCTGGAACTAAAGGACGGGCGGATCATCGAGCGCTACACCCGCCCGCAGTACCTGGGCGACACCATCATCGGCCGCGTCATCAGTTTCCGCGACACGACCGAACAGATTCGCACGGCCGAGGAACTTCACTCGCAGAAGGCATTGCTGGAAACCGTGTTCCGCGACGTTCCCGACGCCATGGTCCTGGTCGATGCGGACCGTCGTATCAGCATGTGCAATCCGGCGTTCACCCGGATGTTCGGCTTCGAGATCGACGACGTCATCGGCCGCACGGCGGAATTTCTTTATGAAAACGAAGAAGTGTACAAACGGGACGGCTGCGCCCGCATCGAGGCGGCGGGGGACACCATCCTGGACCCCTGCATCATCCCCTACAGGCACAAGAACGGCGAGGTCTTTCCCGGCGAGACCGTGGCCTCATCCTTGCGCGCCCAAAACGACGACATCATCGGGTTCATCGCCGTCATCCGTGACGTCGGCGCCCGTATCAAGGCGGAAACCGAACGCTTGGAAGCCCTGGAGGTGGCCGAGGACGCCAACCGGGCAAAATCCGCCTTTCTTGCCAATGTCAGCCACGATCTGCGCACCCCCTTGAACGCGGTCCTGGGGTTCTCCGAGATCATCAAGCAGCAGCTTCTGGGCCCCGTCGGCCATCCCAAGTACGTCGAATATGCCAAGGACATCCGCGACAGCGGTACTTATCTGCTGGATCTGGTCAATGACCTGCTGGACATTTCCACCATCGAGGCCGGCCAGCGTGCGATCCGCCGCGAATCAATCCGCCTGGCTCCTTTCTTCGCCGAATGCACCAAGGCAGCGACAGCACGGGTCACCAACGGCGCGATCGTCGGCGTAAACCTGGATCCGGAGATGCCCCCCCTCAAGGCCGACCGCCGGGCCTTGAAACAGGTGATCCTGAACCTGTTGTCCAACGCCTTGAAGTTCACACCGCCGGAAGGAAAAATCGTCCTGAGCGCCCGCCGGGCCGGGGACCGGACCACCTTCAGCGTCGCCGACACGGGCAAGGGTATCCCCAAGGAAAACCTGAAAAACATCACCCGCGCCTTCGAACGGGGCCAGTCGAGCGCCTATGCCACCGCCGACGGCACGGGCCTGGGCCTGGCCATCGCGCGCTCCCTGGTCGAACTGCACGGGGGCGAATTGACCATCGACAGCGAGGTCGGAAAGGGCACCGAGGTCGCGTTTTCCATCCCGGACCCGGCCTAGGCCGCGGACTTATACTCCTTGGCGCGGCGGCGTTTTTTTGGCAGAACACGGGGCTGCCCATTTTTCTGAACCGGAGCAATTCCATCCATGACCGACCCCACGCCCCCTGCGGCCGTTGACGGCAAAACTTCCGCCGAACCGGACGCGGACGGCCCGCGCGACTTCATCCGTGACATCATCCGCGACGACCTGGCGGCGGGGCGGGCCCAGGGCGTGGTCACGCGGTTTCCGCCGGAACCCAACGGCTATCTGCACATCGGCCATGCCAAGTCGATCTGCCTGAATTTCGGCGTCGCCCAGGAATTCGGCGGCGTGTGCAATCTGCGCTTCGACGACACCAACCCGGCCAAGGAAGAACAGGAATTCATCGACGCCATCATGGCCGACGTGCGCTGGCTCGGCTTCGATTGGGGCGACAATCTGTTCCATGCCTCGGACTATTTTGAACAGCTCTACCAATGGGCCGAACATCTGATCGAAAACGGCCTGGCCTATGTGGACGAACTGTCGGCCGACGAAATCCGCGAATACCGCGGCACCCTGACCCAGCCCGGAAAACCAAGCCCCTGGCGCGATCGGCCCGTGGATGAAAGCCTGGATCAGTTCCGCCGCATGCGGGCGGGCGAATTCGCCGACGGCGCCAAGGTACTGCGCGCCAAGATCGACATGGGCCACGGCAACATGAACATGCGCGATCCGGTCATCTACCGCATCGTCAAGAAACCCCATCCGCGTACGGGCGATGCCTGGTGCATCTATCCGACCTATGACTATGCCCATGGCCAGTCGGACGCCCTGGAACAGGTGACCCATTCGCTTTGTACGCTGGAGTTCGAAGATCACCGCCCGCTCTACGACTGGCTGGTCGAGAACCTGCCGGTGCCGTCGCGCCCGCGCCAGTACGAATTCGCGCGCCTGAACCTGGGTTACACCGTGCTGTCCAAGCGGCGCCTGACGCAACTGGTCGCCGACGGCCATGTGTCGGGATGGGACGACCCCCGCATGCCGACCCTGACCGGCCTGCGCCGGCGCGGCATCCCGCCGGAAACCATCCGCGATTTCATTTCCCGCCTGGGCATCACCAAGCAGGACAGCCAGGTTGAATTCTCGCTGCTGGAACACTGCGTGCGCGAACATCTGAACAAGTCGGCGGAACGCCGGATGGCGGTGCTGCGCCCCCTCAAGGTGGTGATCGAGAACTTCCCCGAGGGCGAGGTCGACAACCTGGACGCCATCAACAACCCGGAAGACCCGGACGGCGGCGGCCATACCGTGCCGTTCACCCGCGAGATCTATATCGAACAGGACGACTTCATGGAGGATCCGCCCAAGAAGTTCTTCCGCTTAGGGCCCGGCCGTGAAGTGCGCCTGCGCTATGCCTTTTTCATCACCTGCACGGACGTCATCAAGGACGCCCAGGGCAACATCGTCGAAATCCGCGCGACCTACGATCCCGCGACCCGAGGCGGCGACGCGCCGGACGGGCGCAAGGTCAAAGGCACCCTGCATTGGGTGTCCGCAACCCATGCGGTGAAGGCCCAGGTCCGGCTCTACGACCACCTGTTCCGGGAAGAAGCCCCCGGTTCCGGCGGCCGCGACTATCTGGATGACCTCAACCCCGACTCCCTCGAAATCATCGAGGACGCCATGCTGGAGCCGTCGTTGGCCGGCTGGCCGGTCGGCAAGACATTGCAGTTCGAACGCCTGGGCTATTTCTGCGCCGACAAGGACGGCACGGCGGATGCGCCCGTGTTCAACCGCACGATGACGCTGCGCGACACCTGGGCCAAGGTAAAGAAACAGGGATAGACCACCGATGAACACGCCCGCGAAGCCGAAGGCCCATTGGTATTTCGATTACATCTCGCCTTACGCCTATCTGCAGTTCCATCAGATGGACCGCTTCACGGAGCGCCTGGACATCACCCTGGAGCCGGTGCTGTTCGCGGGTCTCCTGAACGCTTGGGGGCAACTGGGCCCGGCGGAAATCCCGCAAAAGCGCATCGCGACCTACAAATTCTGCACCTGGCAGGCCGGGCGCATGGGCCTGCCGTTCCGCACCCCGCCGACCCATCCCTACAATCCGCTGGCGACCCTGCGCCTGACCCTGGCGCGGGGGTCCAACGCCCCGGACGTTGAAAAAATCTTCGATACCATCTGGGGACAGGGCCTCGACGTCGCCGACCCCAAGGTGTTCGCGGATCTGAAGGCGTCCCTCGGCCCTGCGCCGGGCCCGGAGCTGGACGACCAGGCCGCCAAACAGGCGCTGAAGAAAAATACGGACGCCGCCGTGGCCAAGGGCGTTTACGGCGTGCCGACCTTCGCCATCGAGGACGTCACCGCCGAGAACGGCTGGCGCCTGTTCTGGGGCTTCGACGCCGGGGACTGGATGCTCGACTGGCTGGACAATCCGGACATGTTCGCCGAGCCCGTCATGC
The DNA here is from genome assembly GCA_048263775.1 of Rhodospirillales bacterium. Classification (GTDB taxonomy): domain Bacteria; phylum Pseudomonadota; class Alphaproteobacteria; order Rhodospirillales; family Casp-alpha2; genus UBA1479. The sequence goes on along the minus strand of JBLXDU010000001.1, from coordinate 241,901 downwards.
AGGCCGCCGATGATTGCCAGGTCGGGGCGCGCCGCCGCCGGCCCGAAGAAAAAACCAAACAAGCATAGACCACCAACCACAAGGAACATCCGCCATGCGCCGTCTGCCCGCCGTCACCAAGGACTCCATGAAACCGGAACAGCTCGACCTGTTCGGCAAGATCACCTCCGGCCCCCGGTCCAAGGGCCGCAACGCCATGGACTTTCTGGACCAGGACGGCGGCCTGATCGGCCCGTTCAACGCTTATCTGTACACGCCCAAGATCGGCGACGCAGCGCAGACCCTGGCCGGGCTGCTGCGCTTTGAATCGGTATTGCCGGGCGATCTCCGCGAACTGGCCATCTGCGCCGTGGGCCAGCATTGGAAGGCCGATTACGAATTCTACGCCCATGCCAAAGTGGCGCGGAACGAAGGCGTCGACGAGGCCACCATCGAAGCCGTGCGCCAGGGCAACGCCCCCGCCGACCCCAAGCACGCCGCCATCACCGGCTTCGTCTGGGAAATGCTGGCCGAACGCAAGGTGTCGGACGCCACTTACGCCGCCGCCCATGCCATCCTGGGCGACCAGGGCATGGTCGAACTGGTGCTGCTGGCCGGCTGCTATTGCCTGGTATCCGCCAATCTGAACGTGTTCCGCCCGCCGTTCCCTGATGGCGTGGACCGCCCGTTCGGCGCGGTCTGACCCTATCTGATCCCATGGGCCCGGTGGTATAACCGGGCCCATCGCAATTCGAGCCCGGAGGCCTCAATCATGTCCCGCACCGTCTACGTCAATGGCGACTACGTTGCCGAGGAAGAGGCCACGGTCTCGATCTTCGACCGCGGCTTCCTGTTCGCCGACGGCATTTACGAAGTGTCGTCGGTGCTGGACGGAAAATTGATCGACAATGCCGGGCATATGGCGCGGCTCGCCCGGTCGTTGTCGGAACTGAAGATGGCGCGGCCCTGTTCGGACGACGAGCTGCTGACCATCCAGAAGGAACTGATCAAGCGCAACAACCTGGCCGAGGGCGTGGTCTACATGCAGATCACGCGCGGCGCCGCCGACCGGGATTTCAATTTCCCCAAGGACGCGACGCCGTCGCTGGTCATGTTCACCCAGGAAAAGAACATTCTGAACAGCCCGAACGCCGCCAAGGGCCTTGCCGTCGTCACCCTGCCCGACATCCGCTGGCACCGCCGCGACATCAAGACCGTGCAGTTACTGGCCTCGTCCCTGGCCAAGCAGACCGCCAAGGACATGGGGGCGGACGACGCCTGGCTGGTCGAGGACGGCTTCATCACCGAAGGCACCTCCAACAACGCCTTCATCGTCACCGACGACGGCCAGATCATCACCCGCCAATTGTCCAACGACATCCTGCACGGCATCACCCGCAAGGCGGTGCTGAAGTGCGCCGAGGCGGCGGGCCTGACCCTGATCGAACGCGCGTTCACCCCGGAAGAAGCCTATGAGGCGCGGGAGGCCTTTTCCACCAGTGCCTCCGCCTTCGTCATGCCGGTGATCAAGATCGACGACCATATCCTGGGCAACGGCGTGCCCGGCCCTGTCACCCAGAAGCTGCGCGAACTCTACATCGCCGAAGCCAAGGCAGCGGCGGTCTAGGTCGATCGCCGGGATGGCCTATCTGGACCTTCCCGACCTGCGCCTTCATTACCTGCGCCAGGGCAGCGGCCCGCCCCTGGTGTTCCTCCACGGCTGGCCGGAATGGTCGGGCGTGTGGCGCAAGAACCTGCCGGTCTTGGCCGAAACCTCCGATGTCATCGCCCCGGACCTGCGCAATTTCGGTGACAGCCGGGGGGCGGAGGCACGGGACGTCGCCCATTACGTTTCCGATATCGAAGCCCTGGTCGACGGCCTGGGGCTGGAGCGCTTCGGCATCGTCAGCCACGACATCGGCGGCTTCCTGGCCCAGGACTACGCCCGCAAGAATCCCGAGCGCGTGGCGGGCCTGTTCTTTTTCGACTGCCCCCACTTCGGCATCGGACCCCGCTGGGTCCAGGGTCAGCAGGTCCGGGAAATCTGGTATCAGTCGTTCCACCAATTGCCGCTGGCGCAAGAGCTGGTCGGCGCGTCGCGTGATAGCTGCCGCGCCTATTTCCGCCATTTCCTGGCCCATTGGGCGGGATCACCCGATGCCTTCGACGCGGCGGCCCTGGAAGAATGGGTCGATAACTTCCTCAAGCCCGGCAACCTGGCGGGCGGGTTTCGCTGGTACGCCTGCGCCAACGACCGGCGGCTCAAGGCCATGGCGGCGGGCGGGGAGAACCATCCACCCTTGGATATCCCCGCCTATTCCCTATGGGGTGCGGTCGATCCGATCCTACGCGCCGAATGGCAGGAAACCCTGACCGGCGTGTTCACCGACATCACCCTGGAACAGGCCCCAGGCGCCGGGCATTTCGTCGCCTGGGAAAGCCCGGACCTGGCCAATGATCGTATCCGGGCGTTTTTCGAAGGCCGCTTCGCCTAAAGCCGTTTGGCCGATTGGCGCATCAATTCGCAGAACGCTTCGGCGGGCGGGCTGACGGCGCGGTCGCGGGCCTGAATGACCGAGACCCGGCGCGTCAGGTCCGCATCGGCCACGGGCAGCAGCTTCAAGCCCGTCATGTCCAGCACCCGGGCGACCATGCCGGCAACCAGGCCGACCCCCACCCCCTGCTTGACCAGGGACACCAGGGTGAGCGCATAGCGCGTCATGAACACAGGCGCATAGTCCACCCCCGCCCGTTCGAACGCCCGGCGGGTATAGGCCCAGGCGGCGGATTCCGGCGGCATGGAGATCAGCCGTTCGGCCCCGATTTCGGCAAGGGTCACGGAATCGCGGGCGGCCAGCGGATGGTCCTCGCGCACGGCCAGCATGACCGTATCTGTCAAAAGGGGCTCCACAATGAAGGGGGTTTCGTCGCCGACGAAGGGCGATACGGCCATGTCCACGTCGCCGCGGCTGACCCGGTCCATGACCTGGCCGAAGAAATCGTCATACAGCACGACCTCGATCCCCGGATGGCGGCGCTGGAAATCGCCGATCACGCGCGGCAGGAAGGCCGCCGCCGCCGAGGGCGAGGCGCCGACCGTGACCCGGCCGCGCTGAAGCTGGGCTTCCTCGCGGAATTCCCGAAGCAGCGCGCGGGTTTCCAGGATCATGCGCTCGACCCGTCCGCGCAGGCGTTCACCGGCATCGGTGATGACCACGCGCCGGGTGGTGCGGTGGAACAGGCGCACGCCCAGAACGGCTTCCAGATGCTGGATACGGGCGGAGATCGTCGGCTGCGACACGCCCAGCGTCTGCGCCGCCTGCCGGAAGCTTCCGGTTTCGGCGACGGCGACGAAGGCGTCCAGGTCAGCAGGCGAGAGATTAATCATAATTATCTATCAGTTTATACAATCATCGTATTTTTCTTTCAATGTGATTACCGATAGATTGGCCGCGTTCTCACCGGGGCGCCCATGGCCCCGCCGCTTCAGGAGCTTTTACGATGACCTTCCCCCACGTCGACATCCCCGCCGCCTGGCGGGTTTCCGAAATCGAACAGGACAAAAGCTGGATCTTCCGACTCGACGACGCGGCGCGCAGCCAGCTGGCCGATGCGACGAAAGCCGCCTTCGACGCCGACCGCCCCCTGTTCGATTACCGGCGCGACGACGTCGATCTGGGCCCGGCGCTCAAGACCATCGCCGACGCCATGCAGGAAGCCCACGGAAGGCGCGGCATCGCCCTGGTCAAGGGCCTGCCGCGGGACGAGTTGAGCGCCCCCGAATTCCGCTTCATGAACTGGGCCATCGGCCTTCATTTCGGCGTCGCCCGGCCCCAGGGCATCAAATCGCAATACATTTCAGAGGTCCGCGCCGTGGGCCATACCTACCGCGCCGCCAACGGGCGCGGCTACAATTCCAACGCCGGGCTGGATTTCCACACGGACGGCTGCGATCTGGTCACCCTGGCCTGTTTCAACAAGGCGAAGTCGGGCGGCCAGAGCATGGTGTCCTCCAGCATCACCGCCTGGAACATCCTGCGGGCCGAACGCCCGGACCTGGCCGAAATTGCCTGTCAGCCGTTCTATTTTTCGCGCAACACGGAACAGGCCCCCGACGAAGGCCCCTATTACGGCCAGCCCCTGTTCGACATGGCCGAGGGCCACATGTTCGGCAAGTGGAACCGCAACCGCGTGCGCACGGCCCAGGAAATCCCGGGCGTGCCGCAATTGACCGACGCGCAGAAGGAATGCACGGACCTGCTGGACGACATTCTGCGCCGCCCGGAGGTCATGTTCACCATGTGGCTGGAGCCCGGCGACCTGCAGATCATGAACAACCACGTCATGCTGCATTCGCGCACCCCGTTCGAGGATCATGAGGACGAAGACCGCAAGCGTCTGCTCTATCGCCTGTGGCTGGCGACGCCCAATTCCCTGCGCCTGCCGGAAAGCTGGGGCGGCTACTTCCGGTCCATCGAACCGGGCACGGTGCGCGGCGGCATTCGCGGCCATGAATACGATGACGTGCGGCTCGCCTTCGAAACCCGTCAGGCAGCATCCCTGGGCATGCCCGCCCCGGCGAAGGAGCGGTTCATTCCCGAACGGCTGGCGTCCTAGGGCGTGACGGCACCGACCTGACGGCGGGCCTTGCCGCGCCGTTCACCGCCGACTTCGCGGAAGGTATCCGCCCGCGCCTTCGACCAGCGGACCATCTGTTCCGGGTCGCAGGTCCCGTCGAGCAACCCGCCCACGGGCCACTCGGGATAGGCGATGTCGCCGGCGACGGTCTCGCCGCTGTTCTGGCGCACGTTGAAATGCTTGGGGTGCAGTTGGCCCGGATTGTCGAGCCCCGCCGATCCCACCATGTCGGCGACGGCGCGCAGCGTGTTGGCGTGGAAACGGGCGACGCGCTGGGACTTATCGTCGACGTTCAATGCGCGCTGACGCAGGGGATCCTGCGTCGCCACGCCCGTCGGGCAGGCGTTGGTGTGGCAGGCCTGGGCCTGGATGCAGCCGATGGCGAACATGAAGCCGCGCGCCGAATTGCACCAGTCGGCGCCCAGCGCCAGGGCGCGGGAAATATCGAAGGCGGTGACCAGCTTGCTCGCCGCCCCGATGCGCACCCGGTCGCGGATGCCCGCCCCGCGCAGCGTGTTGTGAACGAAGGTCAGGCCCTCGATCATCGGTGTGCCGATGTGGTTGGTGAATTCCAGGGGGGCCGCCCCGGTGCCGCCCTCGGTCCCGTCGACGACGATGAAGTCGGGGATGATGCCGGTTTCCAGCATGGCCTTGACCATGCACATGAATTCACGCCGATGGCCGATACACAGCTTGAAGCCGACCGGCTTGCCGCCGGACAGCTCGCGCAGTGTCCCTAAGAATTCCATGAACTCGATGGGCGTGGTGAAGGCCGAATGACCGGCCGGTGAAACGCAGTCCTGACCCATGGGCACGCCGCGCGCTTCCGAAATTTCCGGCGTCACCTTGGCCGCCGGAAGCACGCCGCCGTGGCCGGGCTTGGCCCCCTGGGACAGCTTGACCTCGATCATCTTGATCTGCTCCGACGCCGCCTGTTCCTTGAAGCGTTCGGGGCTGAACGTGCCGTCGTCGGCGCGGCAGCCGAAATAGCCGGAGCCGATCTCGTAGATCAGGTCGCCGCCGCCCTCGCGGTGATAGCGCGAAATCCCGCCCTCGCCCGTGTCATGGGCGAACCCGCCCAACCGCGCGCCGGTGTTGAGCGCCTGGATCGCGTTGGCGCTCAGCGCCCCGAAGCTCATGGCCGAGATGTTGTAGAGCGAGGCGTCATAGGGCTGCTTGCAGTCAGGCCCACCGATCTTGACCCGGAAATCGTGGTCGTCGATATGCTTGGCGTTGACCGAATGGGTCAGCCAGGCGAAGCCGGGGGCGTAGACGTCTTCGCGCGTGCCGAACGGCCGCTTGTCCTCGACCCCCTTGGCGCGCTGATAGACCAGGGAGCGCTGCTCGCGCGAGAACGGCTGTTCGTCCTGGTCGCTTTCGATCAGGTATTGCCTGATCTCAGGACGAATGCCCTCGAACAGCCAGCGCATGTGCCCGATCACCGGATAATTGCGCATAATCGCATGGCGCGTCTGAAACAGATCCCACACGCCCAGCGCCGTCAACGCGGCCGCGATCGCGGCGATGGGAATAAGCCAAAGATGAAAAAACGCCAGCCCGATCAGCACAGGCGTGGCGAGCACGAAAAGCGCGAAGGTGGTGAAGCGTTGCATGATGTTCCCCGGACCGGTGCGACGGCATCACTTTATCACCGGCGGCGCGCCAGTCCATCGGATCGTGTGCAGGGTCGCGGACCGTGAACGGGACAACCGGGCAGGTCAGCGTAAACGGTACAAATTCTCTTTCTTGTTAACTGCGAACCCAGCAGACACACTGAAACGTCTCATTTAGGGGAGAAGATGCAATGGTGAACTCGAGGGACATGGCATTTGTCGGATGCCGACTATTTGCGTTGTACATCCTGTACCAAGCAATCCATAGGATTGGATTTTCGGCGATCTACCTTGATAAGGCCATCAAAACCGGCCTCGGCCTAAGTCTGTCTGAGCCGACGATCCTCGCCTTAATCATTGATATCGCACTATTTATATTCCTGTGGTTTTCGGCCGGGCGCATTGCAGCAGGTGTAAGCGGCGGCCAGGAAGACCCCAGCGGGGAAACGTCTCTCACCCGTAAGGAACTGCTTGCCACGGCTGTGGCCATTTGCGGCGTTTTCGTCCTAGTGATCGCAGTCCCTCGCGCGGCAGGCGTGCTCGCAACCTTCCTGTTCACCGGCAGAGCTGAAACCTTTCAGCTTTTCCAAATCATTCCCCTGCTGGTCGTAGGCTTGCTATGCGTCTTCGGGGCAGGCAACTTCGCAAGCCTTGTCCTGAAAGCCCGCCGCTGGGAAGGGTGATTGAGTGTCGCCATCGACTTTCACCTCCCGCGAATAACCACCTTCAACGCTTCCTTGGCGATCATGGCGCGGAGTGCTGCCTCGGTCTGCGCAACGGGCATTTCGGCGGACAGCATCAGGTCGGCCTTGAACGCGGGGTCGGCCAGCATGTCCAGTGCGCGGCGAATGGTGTCGGGGCGGTGGTGGTACACACCCTTTACCGTCAGTTCGCTGTAGTGGACGGCGTGGGTGTCGAGGGGGATCGAGGTGCCGGGGGCGCAGCCGCCGAACAGGTTGATCAGGCCGCCGGGGCGCACGGAATTGATGGCGTCGATCCAGACTTCCGGCACGCCGGAGGCATCGACGGCGACCCAGGCGCCCTGCCCGCCCTCGGTCAGCGCCTTGACCTTGTCTGATTGCTTTCCGCCGCGGTCGATCTGCACGACCTGAGCCGCGCCCAACTGCTTGCCCACGTCCAGGCGTGGCGGGTTGGGGTCGGCCAGGATGACACGGTGCCCGGCCCGCGCCAGGGCGCCCACGAAAAGAAGGCCGATGGGCCCCGCGCCGAACAGGACGACCTCCGTCCCCGGGCCGTATTTGTCCAATTCGCAGGCGTCCATGCCGTGCAGCACGCAGGCCAGCGGTTCCGTCAGCGCCGCCTTGCCGAAGGCCAGGCCTTTGGGAATTTTATAGGTGTTGCGGTCGACGAAGCGGGCGGGCACGCGGATAAATTCGGCGAAGGCGCCGTTGATGTATTGCAGGTCGGTGCAGAGGTTTTCCCGCCCGCGCGCGCAGTAGTCACAGTCGCCGCAGGGGGCGGAATTGGCGACCACCACGGCGTCGCCTTCCTTGAACTTGGCAACACCCTTTCCCATGGCCGCCACCCGGCCCGCCATTTCATGGCCGAACAGGGTCGGCACCTTGAGCATGCGGGGATGGCCGCCGCGCTTGAACACCTTCACGTCGGTGCCGCAGGTGGTCGCGGCCTCGATGCTCAGGATGATCTCGCCGTCGTCGGGTTCCGGCACGGGCAGGTCGCGGACCTCGATTTTTTCGGGGCCCAGCAGCATGGCCCCCTTCATCATCCGGGTCATGGCGTCAGCTTCCTTCCGCCGCGCGGGACGGCGTGAACAGAACCTTGAGCGCCTTGCGCGCGCGGACGAGGTCTAGGCCCGTCTGGAAATCGTCCAAGGGCATCTTGTGGGTGACCAGCGGCGTCGGGTCCAGCGCCCCCGAGGCGATCAGGTCGAACACCCGGCCCTGTTCCTGAACCGCGCCGGAATAAGTGCCGAGGATGCGGCGTTCATACTTGAACAGGTCGTTGAGGTCGAAATCCGCCGCCTGGCCGTCCGGCGCATGGGCGAACAGGACCACGCTGCCGCCCTGGCGGGTGAGGCCGAGCGCCGCCTTGAGCGGCCCGGCGCCGCCGACCGTGTCGAACACGGCATCGGCCCCGGCGCCGTCGGTCAGGTTGCCGATGGCGGCCTTGGCCGCGTCACCCGGTTCGGCGGCGGCGTCCGCCCCCAGTTTCACCGCCAGATTGCGGCGGTCGGCCTGCGGATCAATGACGGCGACCCGCACGCCCGGCAGGGCGGCCTTCAGGACCAACAAATGCAGCAGGCCCATGCTGCCCGCCCCTTGGACCACCGCGACGCCGTCGGCGGCGATCTCCGCCCGCTCCACACCGCGCAGCACGCAGGCGGCCGGTTCCATGAACACGGCAGCCTCGTCGGAAACATCATCCGGCACGCGATGCGCCGCCTGGGCCGTGGCCCGGGCCTTGATCAGCACCGTATCGGCGAAACCGCCGGGCGCCATCAGGTTCTCGCGAAACGTCTCGCACATGGTCTCGTTGCCGCGCCGGCACATCAGGCAGGTGCCGCAAGGCACGTGATGGGGCACGGCGATACGGTCGCCGGTCTGGAATTCGGTAACCCCGTCACCCAGGGCAAGCACCTCGCCCACCAGTTCATGACCCAGGACCGTTCCCGGCTGCGCCGCCCCCGTGTCCAGCTTGAACAGGTCCGTGCCGCAAAAGCCGACGACCCGCAGCTTCAGCAGCATCTCACCCGCGCGGATCTCCGGCACGGGGCGCGGCTCCAGCACCGTGGCGTCGCCGCCCCGGCAGGCAATCACGTTGTTGGCTTGTTCGCTCATCAGTTCCTTATATCCCCGGCAGATGGTCTTGGCAGCCCTAGGAAATCACGGACGGATGGAAAAGTTCTTCCGGCGCCACCCGCCGGGGGGCCAGATGCTGGGCCTGGGACCAGCGGCACATGGCGTCCAGTTCCGCCCGGTTGGCGGCGAACCCGTATTTCCAGAAATCCGGGCCCATGAGGGCGCGGGTTTCCTCCATGTCGGCATGGAAGAACGGCAGGGTCAGGCGGTTGGCGGAACCGCGCCAAATGGATTCCAGCTTGGCCATGGCCCGGTCGAGGGACTGGGTGAAGGCATCGAACAGGGCACGGGGTAGCCAGGGATTGGCCTCGGCAATGGTCTTTCGCACCCCGATCGCATGCATGATGGGGAAAAAGCCGGTCTTGGCGTGATAGGCGCGCTCGACCGCCGCGAAATCGGGAAACAGGCGCCGGACGCGGGGATCGCCCGCGACCAGGGCGTTCAGCGGCTTGGGCGCGAACACGGCATCCAACTCGCCCGCCAGCAGCAGGTCCTGCAAGGTCTCCCCGGCTTCGATGGGCGTGACCGACATATGCGGCGGCAGGTTGAGGGTCAGGCGGTCCTTGCGGGTCCCTTCCTCCAGCGCGCCTGTGCGCCATTGGAAGGTATCCGTGTCGACGCCGTATTCTTCCGTCAGGATGCCCCGCATCCACAGGGCCGCCGTCATCTGGTATTCGGGCACACCGACGCGCTTTCCTTCCAGATCCTTAGGCGTCTCGATGCCGGCGTCGGCGCGAACGACGAAGCCGTTGTGGCGGAAGGCGCGGGACAGGAACACGGGGATCGCCACATAGGCCCCTTCACCCTTGGCGACCTCAAGAATGTAGGACGACATGGACATTTCCGTGACATCGAACCGGGCCTCGCCCACGGCGAGCGGAAACAGGGTCGAGGTCGGATGGACCTGGGCCTCAATGCGGCAGCCGGGAACGGCGATGGTGCCGTCGAGCACGGCTTGGGCGCGGTCGTAGTCCCAGCAGGCGAGGCTGAGGTCAAGAAGGGGGGCAGTCTTGGATGTGGTCATGATGTCCATCTTGGATCGCGGATTGTCATTGCCGCCAATATACCCAACACTGACGGGCAACACGGATAAATCGGAATGTATCCGGCTTGAAATAGATCAATTCATGGGAACGGAGCCAATCTGAATGATGACCCTGGAACTGGCCGTCGCCATCGTCGACGGGGCCCTGGCCAAGGGCCATGCCATCGACTGCGCGCCGCTTACCGTCGCCGTGCTGGACGCAGGCGGGCATCTCGTGGCGCTGAAGCGGGAAGACGACTCGGGCATCCTCCGCGTCGAAATCGCCGTCGGCAAGGCCTATGGCGCGCTCGGCTTCGGTGTCGGCGGGCGGGAGCTTCGGGAAAAGAACCCCAAGTTCATGGCGGGGGTGATCTCGACCGCGCCGAAGGGCATGGTCCCCGCCCCCGGCGGCGTGCTGATTCGCGATCCGGACACGGGCCGCATCATCGGCGCCTGCGGCATTTCCGGCGATACGGGCGAACGCGACGAGGACTGCGCCGTCGCCGGGATCGAGGGGGCCGGCTTGAAGGCCGATCCGGGGGACGCGCAGGCGCACTGATCACGCCCCTGGAATTAGGGCAAACTTCCGACCACGCATTCACATCCCGGCTTCTGCTTTCCTGCCCGTCTTGGGCAGGCCGGAATGCGTCGACCTGAACCCGCCGGGCGTCGCGTAATCGTTTTGAGCTTATCAGCTCTTATCGCGGGCAATCACTTCCCGGAGCTTATCAAGCAGCTTTTCGCATTTCTTCTTCTTGCCGGTTTCGCCAGCTTCTCTCGCACGCTTCAGGATATCCATGGCTGTGGTCTGAAGGTGCGCGCGGCCTATGACTAAGGCCTTCTGCTCCTCAACCTTCAGATCTTCAAGGCAGTCGGCACGGGCTTCCCGAGAATCGAAGCCAAGAAGGATAAAAGCGGCCAAAAGGGCCGATGCAAGCGTCTTAACATACATCTCCCATTCTCCAAATTTTGACGAGAATTTCGACCGGGATTGTATATGTGAATTATATAATATATCAAGAGCCCCGACATGCCTTTAGGCGCCTGCCGCATAATCTTCGCGAAATTATCCTCGACGTTTCTTGCCTAAAAACTCCTGAAAAATCACCCAACCGTTGCCCTAAAACGCCACGGAAAACAGCGCGGGGTTCCATCCCTTCGAGCCCATCGAAAGCTTATGGCCGGCGACCGTCGCGCTGCCGAATTCCACGTCTGCTTCGATGCGCGCGGTTATTTTACCTGCCGGCTTCTTGGCTTCACCGCTCACCGTGACATCCATGCAGAGGTTTGTCGTCACGCCGGGATATGAAATCGACGCAACTTTGGCACCGCCGATTTCGCAGGTGTAACCCGTACCGCTGAATGTTCTCGTCATGAGGTTGAGACAGATGCTCGCCGTTTTGCCGATCTCGATTTTGCAGTCCATCGGCACGACAGCCGTTTTCCCGAACAAGGAAACATGCACCGTCGTCTGCACGGCGATTTCGCTATCGTCGATCCCGGAAAAATCGGCGAATACGCCGCCGTCCACGGCGATGCTCAAGGTCCCAAGGTTTATATTCGCGCATTGATGCAAATCCGGCGTGCCCGGAACCGCCGGCGAACACGGGCCGGCAATCGTGTGATGGCACTTCTTTCCGGGATGCTTAACCGTTGGGCAGGGATAATGCTGGGTATATGACGGCGCGCATTTTCGCGGCGTGCCCGGCGTGCCGTGCACGGTGACGCATTGTTCGGCAGAAAAATTGCTGGAGACCGTGTTGCTCCACGACACAAGCTCACCGGAAAAAGCCGGGGTCATTACGGCGAAATACAAAATAAAACCAAAACCAATCGATTTCACAAATTTAAAGGTCATTAATTTTCTACTTTCTTATTTTAAGTGCGCAGACGTGACGCGCTGCATCAGAAGGTCTATCCGAGCAGTCAACATGACTATTGGATTGAGGACGTTCGGCCCAGCCTGACAATGACGACTAATGGCCGTCATGTCGCCCTTTTATGCCGCGAGCGCCGGCATCGCGGCCCCCGCCTCTATTCTTCCAGGCAGTCGGGTTCGTCGCGCAGGACCTTGCGCGCGTAGTAATGGAAGCTGGCGTTCAGGGGCTGGGGCTTCAGGCGATAGTCGTGGGCTTCCTTGCCCCGTTTGGGGTCGATCTCCTGGATCGTTCCGGCCGCCTGGGCCATCAGTTGCAGACGCGCCGCGTATTCGATGTAGAGCGAGCGCATGGCCGCTTCCTCGACCGTCGCCGTCGCCGCCAACTGCCCGTGATTGGCGAGCAGGATCGAGTTCTTGCCGCCAAGCGCGGTCGAGATCAGGTCCCCTTCCTCGTCACCGATGGGCGGGCCGGGCCAGTAGTCCAGAAAGGCGCAGTCCTCGTAGAACATGGCCGTGTCCATATGGGCCGCCTTCAACGGCACCCCGATCATGGACAGGGCCGAGACATAAGGCGGGTGGGTATGGACGACGCAATGAACATCGGTCCGCGCCTTGTAGATCCACAGGTGAAAACGGTTCGACGGATTGGCTATGCCCTCGCCCTGGAGAACCTTCAGGTCGCCGTCGACCAGCAGGAAGTCACAAGCGCGGATTTCATCCAGGCCCAGGCCGAACCGCGCCGTCCACATGGTGCCCGCATCGGGGCCCCGGGCCGTGATCTGCCCGGCCAGGGCGTTGCCATGGCCTTCGCGGGCCAGCATGCGCGCCGTCAGCGCCAATTTCTGGCGCAAGGTCCATTGGTCCGTCTTGACGAGATTCGCCTCCATCTCGGCGGTCGCCCGCCGGTCGAAGGTATCCTTGGATGCGTGTTTGCCTGCCTTGCCGTCGCCGTCTGCCATTGTCGCCCTCCCTCATCCGCCGTTGGATGCCCTGCACTTGGCCTTGTCGGATTTCGATGGTAGGTCAGAACATACCGAGCAAACAAAGGAATATGACCATGCCCAACCACGACGGCGCCGCCGTTTCCCCCGCCGTTCCGCAGGATATCCAGGCGGAAATCGTTGAAACCGCCATCACGTCGCGCGCCTCGATCCGCGCCTTCCTGCCCACACCGGTGCCCAAGGAAACCATCGAACGCATCCTCGCCGCCGCCTCCTACGCGCCCTCGGGCTCCAACATGCAGCCCTGGAAGGTGCGCGTGGTCGCAGGTGACGTGCGAGACAGGCTGATCAAGGCCGTGAGCGCAGAACACGACGCCGGCCGCGCCCAGGAACGGGATTTCAAGTACTATCCCGATCCCTTCCCCGAACCCTACCTCACGCGCCGCCGGGCCACGGGCTGGGGCCTGTACGGTACCCTCGGCATCGAAAAGGGCGACAAGGAGGCCATGCACCGCCAGCACGGACGCAACTTCCTTCTGTTCGACGCCCCCGTGGGCCTGGTCTTCACCATCGACAATACGCTGGAGATGGGCAGCTGGCTCGACTACGGCACCTTCCTGCAGAACATCATGGTGATGGCCCGCGGCCTCGGCCTGCACACCTGCCCGCAGGCAGCCTGGTGTTCGTTCCACACCACGGTGAAGGACGTCCTGGACATCCCCGAGGACGAGATCGTCGTTTGCGGCATGGCGCTCGGCCATGCCGACCCGGACGCGGTCGCCAATACCTTCCGCCCGGTGCGCGAGCCGGTCGACGGGTTCACCCGGTTCATGGGCTTCGACTGACCCTTCCCCCCGGTAAAATCGGCGAAAAACATCCCGCAGGAAAACCCTGCTCGCGATAGGGGCGTGAGCAAGGAGGGCTTCCGCGCGCGCCGATTTTTCTAATATATATTTTATTTTCAACACGTTATGCGCTCACGCGTCGTTGATCGTCTGTGTTTGGCGAAAACGGTGGTCGATCCACATCTCTCCCTCATCACCGGGACGCAGTCGCCGTCCCCGACACTCAAAGGAGAGAGACCATGACCTACCGTACTTCCGCCGCTTTGCTGCCGGCTCTTCTGTTCGCCCTTGGCGTCGCCCTTTTCCAGGCCCCGGCCCAGGCCGGTGAAACGGCCATGAACACCGGCGACCATACCCAGACCGTCGACGCGCCGGTCGAAGACGCCCATCGCTGGGGCGACTGATCCCGCCGCAGCCGAGGGCCGGTAATACCCCCCTCTTCCGGCCCCCATGCCGGCGCTCCCCTTACCCCCGGGAGCGCCGGCTTTCTTTTGCTCAAGCGGTCTTCATAACTTCTATTTTTTCGATATCATCTATTATTTATATTCGATATGAGGCGATTAAATTTTGACCTAGAGTCCCTCTCGCCGGTTTGGTCCGGCGCAGCCGCCGACTGTATCCGGCGAATTTAAGGAGCTGTCCCTCCCCCGCCTCCTGGTTGGACGCGGCAGCTCAAGGAGCAATTCACGTGTTTACCCTGTCCCGCACTCATGTCGTTCCTGCGCTCGTTCTCGGTCTGACCCTGGTGACCGCCCAAAGCGTTGTCGCCGCCAACCCCTATGACACCATGTCATCCGAGGAAATCGCCGATCACCAGTCGCAGCAGCTCGGCCAGCAGCAGGAAGGCCAGATCGTTCAACCGAAGCCGGTTGACGATGCCCAGCTCGCCAGTGCCGCCGCCACCCGGTCGGCCGAGGAATTCGCCGACTATCAGGGCCAGCTGAACGTCGTGACCATCGTCACGCCGACGGCACCGAGCTCCGAAGACTAACAGGTTGACGGGCGCCGCCCAGGCCGCGTCCCCGCGGCTGGCGGCAGCCCCGGCAAACGAAACCGGCGTCCGGAAACGGGCGCCGGTTTTTCATTGGGCTTAGGGGAAAAGAGAAATCAGCGCTTCTGTTCGCGCCGGTTGCGCAGCAGGGCGGCGTAGCGATAAATCGCGTGCACGAACTTGCCGTAGGGCATGGTCAGAAACAAAGCCAGCACCGTGCCCAGGTGGATCGCCAGCAGCGTCCCCATGGCGCTCGTCTCCCGCCAGCCCAAAAGGGCCAGACCGGTCAGGCTGACCAGGAACAAAAGGGCGAGGAAGCCCGTGTCCATGCCGCGCTGGGCGTTGACCAGAACGTTGGGGTCGGCGATGCGCTTGAGATAGATCAGGCCGAGCGGCCCGATCAGCAGGCCGATGCCGCCGACCGTGCCAAAAAGGACCGGCAGGGACGTATAACCGTAGGGCGCTTCCCAACCGAACACGTAGTGATAGACCGTGGCCAGGGACGTCGCCGCGAAACACAGCAGGAACCCCCAGAAGGTCATCTGGTGGAACACCCGGCGGACCTGGGAAAAGCTTTCCGAAGGATAGTTGCAGCCGTCCATCTTGCCCCGCACGCCGCCGCCGCCCATGTACTTCATGACCAGGGCGTCATGGGTGGCACCGGCGACGGACAGCGCCGTTTCGTCGGCCTGGGATGGTGCCGTGTCGCGGCGGAACCGCCAGAACCCGAACAGCAGCACCCCCACGGCATAAAGGAACACGCCGCCGAAGGAATAGGCCATCACGTTGTGGGGAATCACGGCGTAGAAGTTTCCGGCGTGCTCGCCGTGGATGACCTCCGCCGGCTGGAACAGGTGGATCAGCGTCAGGACAAGGCCGATGCCGCCCGCCATCAAGACCGACACAAGGGTGCCGTTCTTCTGGAACAGCCCCGCGAGGAAGCCGGGCCAGGTGTAGCGGCGGTAGGTGTCGGCGCGCAGGCGGGCGAAGGCCTGCGGAACGTTGACGGCGAATTCATGGGGCGGCGCATACTGGCAGGCGTAATAGCAGCCGTTGCAGCCGTGGCACAGGTTGGCCAGGTAATCCAGATCCCCGTCGGCAAAGGTGTTCTGACGCATCATCGCCGGGAACACACCGCAAAACCCCTCGCAATACCGGCAGGCATTGCAGATGGTCATCAGGCGGCGGGCTTCGTCGTGCAGGTCGGCCATCTGGTCGCCCTGAAGCGCTTCGTCGGAAGCGGCGGCCATCTTGGCCAAAGGGGTCTCAGTTTGAGGCATTGCGGGCGGCTCCCTCTCCGGCGATGCGGCCGAATACCAGGCCGATGGCCATGCCGATGCCACCGGCATACCCCTGGCCCAGGATGTTACCGGACACGATCTCGCCGGCGGCGAAAATGTTGGCGGCGGACACGGCGCGGCCGTCCTTGTCCTTGAACTGCACGCGGGCTTCCTTGTTCACCTTGACCCCCAGATAGGTGAAGGTGATGCCGGTGCGCAGGGGATAGCCGTAATAAGGCGGCGTGTCGATGGTCTGCGCCCAGTTGGATTTGGCGGGACTCAGGCCCTCGGTCGACAGACCGTCGAGCACGCCCGGCTTGAATTCCTTGTCCTTGTTGTCCCCCCGGCGGCAGGCGGCGTTGTAGTCCGCCACGGTCTTTTCCAGGGCGTCGGGGTCCAGTTCCAGCAGACCGGCAAGGTCGCGGATGCTGTCGGCCTTCAAGGGCGGGTAAAGCGACGGCATGAACAGGTCGTTGGCTTTGGCGTCGACGATGCCGAAGGCGATCTGGTCTTCCTGCTTGGCCAACAGACGGCCCCAAATGGCATAGCGCTTGGGCCAGATGTCCTCGCCCTCGTCATAGAAACGCTGGGCCTTGCGGTTGACCATGATGGAATAGATCACACAGTCGACCCGCGTGGCGATACCGCCGTCGCATTTCGGGCTGCGGGCGTCGATGGCGATGGCGTGGCATTGGTCCGCGTCGGCGGCCGTCTCGGCACCGTGGTCCATGAGAACGCGCAGCATGCGGCCCTTGTTGTAGCCGGTGCCACGGATGAGAAAGCCCTCGGCGGCCTCGCCCCAGCCTTCCTTCAGCCACTCGATATCGGCCTGGTACCCGCCGGAAGCAAGCACGATGGCCCGCGCCTCGACCGTCTGTTCCTGACCCTGGTATTTGACGCGGGCGGCGGTGAAGGCGCCGTCCTCGATCTTTAGGTCCATGACCTCGGCCTCGTAGCGGCAATCAATGCCGAGCTTTTCCGCCGTCGCGTAATAGGCGTTCAAGACCGCCTTGCCGCCGCCCTTGAAAAAGGCGTTGGTGCGGTCGAGCCCGATGGTACCGGATAGGGGCGGCTGAAACTTGACACCCCGGGCCGCCATCCAGTCGGCGGCGTCGAGGGATTTTTCGATCAGGAAACGGGACAGGTCCTTGTCCGTATTGCCCTGGGTCACGCGCAAAAGGTCGTCGTAATATTCATCGACCGGATAGGGGCCGGTGACGAAATCCGTCGCCGCGTCATGGGCATAGCGGATGTTGCGCACGTGGCGGGTGTTGCCGCCGCGGAAATCCTTGGGTGCCGCTTCCAGCACCAGCACGCTGGCGCCGCGTTCGCGCGCGGTCAGGGCGGCCGCCATGGCGGCTCCGCCGCCGCCGACGACAATGACGTCTACTTTTTCCGGTAACCCCTTCATGCCGGGCTTTTTAGGATTGTATACAATCGCCGTCAAGCAGAGTTACGGGTGTAGACCGCCTGCCCCGTGACCACGAAATCGACCCGATCATCGACCAGCGCCCGGCGGCATTCGGCGGGCGTGTTGATGATCGGCTCTTCATGGGCGTTGAACGACGTGTTGATCAGCACCGGCAGGCCCGTCTTCGCCTTGAACGACGACAGGATATCGGCATAGAGGGGATTTTCCTCGCGGCGGACGACCTGCGGCCGCGCCGTGCCGTCGACATGGACCACGGCGGGGATTCGTTTGTGCCATTCCGGCTTCACGGCGGTGGTGATGGTCATGAAGCTGGCGGCGTAGCGGTTGGCCTTGGTGATATCGAACACGCTGTCTGCGTCCTCTTCCGCCACATAGGGGGCGAAGGGCATGAATTCGGTTCTCTGAAGCCTGGCGTTGAGCGACGCATTGATTTCCGCGTCCGCCGGATTGGCGAGGATCGAGCGCGCGCCTAAGGCCCTGGGCCCGAATTCCATGCGCCCGTCGTAGATCGCCCCGGCCTTCCCCGACGCAATCAATTCCGCCGCCCGGTCCGCCGGGTTGCCGTCGATCCGCTTGAGCGCCCCGTTGGCGGCCAGCACCTGATCGGCGTCGGCGTTGTAATCGCGGCCAAGATAGACCGAGGACAGCCGCCGCCGCGCCTTCAGCCAGGCATCAAGCCCATCCTGCTCCAGCAGGTATTGCAGGGCGCCGCCCACGGTGATGCCTTCGTCGCCCATGCCGGGGAAGATGAAGATTTCATCCGTATCCGTTTCCTCGCAAAGCAGCCGGTTAAGCCGCACGTTGGCGAACACGCCGCCGGCCAGGCCGATGCGGCGCACGGGATGGCGTTTGAGGATCGCGCGGACGGAGGCCAGCACCGTGTCCTCCAGCACCTTCTGGACCGAGGCCGCCATGTCGGCGGGCTCCGCCCCCTTGGCGAGTTTCTGGATCTCGTCGCGCATGGCGGCGTCGGAATCGAAATCGGACCAGATGACGCCGGCGGCATCGACGTTGAAGTGGCGGCCCAGGGCTGCCGCCTGTGCCGGCTCGCCGAAGGCGGCCAGGCCCGTCAGCTTGCCCTCGTGGCGGTTCATCCGGTAGCCCAGGGCCTGGGTCGTGAAGCCGTAGGCGAGACCCAGGCTATCCACGCGCCGGGGCTGGAGCGTCATGTTTTCGCCGCCGAACAGGCAGTCGAGCCTGCCGTCTTTCAGGATTCTGTGGGAATAATGCACGTTGTCGCCGCAGCCGTCGGCGGTATAGAGCAGCCCATCGTCCCAATCCGTGTAGAACAGGGCCGACAGCGCATGGGACATGTGGTGGTTGGAATAGGCGATCTTCACGCCTTCCTTGAAGCCGAAGTCGGCGCGGAACATTTCCTCGCGGAACAGCTTGGCCGGCTCGCCCTCGCCGCGCTGCTGCATCTGCGTGCACATATCCTTCAGCTTTTCATGGCCGATGATCTTGTGAAACGCGTATTCCGCCGTCTTCAGGGCGTTCGACTTGAAATAGCGCGCCGGGAAGGACGCACGGGACAGCACCACCACGTCGACATCCCTGCGCGTCAGCCCGGCGATGGCCAGAACCTCGTCCATGGCCGCCTCGGGAATCCCGCCGCCGTCGCCCTTCTTGCGGGTCAGGCGCTCCAGCTGCACCGCCGCGACCAGATTGTAGCCGTCGAGCAGCGCCGCCGTTCCGTCGTGATAGCCGGTGTGGAGGGAGAGGATGATCATAGGCGTCTTCTACCCAATCGAGGGGCGTAGGGACAGGATTTAGCGCGCCGATGCGGTAACAAAAAACGCCCCGAAGGGGGCGTTTTTGAGTGTTGGATGGTGGGCGCGGTAGGGATTGAACCTACGACCCCCTCGATGTCACCGAGGTGCTCTCCCGCTGAGCTACGCGCCCGTCCCGGCCCCGCCCCGTATCGGGGCGGCCAAGAGAAGGGGGTTTTAATGCCTTCGACCCCGCTTGGCAAGGCCCGCGGTCGGGCTTTGTGACGATCCCCGATCACCGCCTGCCCCAAGGCCGTCAACCGCAAGAAACCATTGCGCCCCCCGCGCCGGGAGGCTAACAAATTATGGGGTGTGTCGAAGCAGCCGACGGGGCGCGATTACATGGATAAAGGCCGGGACGCAGGCCAAAACGGAGACGGCACGGGCGATACATCGTCCGCCGCCTCGGCCGGGCCCCAGGCACCGGCCCGGCCCATCGACATTTTCCGCCCCAACGCGCAGACCGCCCCCGTGGTGTCCGCCTCCCCCGATTCGGGCCGCAATTACACCCCCGATTTCGTCGAACAATCCTGTTTGGACGCGACGGCGCTGCGCCGCTCGGAAGACGCCTTCGTCGACCAATTGTTCCGCCGCGCGCCCGATTTCGGCGCGCCCCTGATTCGTGCCAATTTCCCGCGCGCCTATGTGGACGCCAACCGCGAGGCTTACGAGCTCGACCCCCGCATGTTCTCAGGCGCCCTGCCTGACTATGTGGTGACCCGCTCGCCGCGCATCGCGGCGGGGCTTGGCACCATCGCCCGCGTGGTCGCCAACGGCGAGGAAATCTACGGCCATCCCCTGACCTTCGCCGAGGCCCGCCGGCGTATCGAAGACACCCACCGGCCCTATCACAGGGCACTCATGGGCCTGATCGACGAAACCCGCCAGGCCTTCGGCGGTTGTCTTCTGGTCGATTGCCATTCCATGCCGTCCAACGTGACCGGCACCCGCAACGACCATCCCCTGGGCGACATCATCCTGGGCGATTGCCACGGCACCGCCGCCGCACCGGCGATGACGGCCCTGGCGGAACGGCTGTTAAGGGAACTGGGCTTTTCCGTGACCCGCAACCGGCCCTATGCCGGCGGCTATACCACCCGCCATTACGGCCGCCCCCGGGCCGGCGTTCATGTCCTGCAGATCGAACTCAACCGCGCCCTTTACCTGGACGAGGCCGCCATCGCGCCCAAGCCGGAAATGGCCGAGATCACCGCCCGCCTTGACGATTTCATGGCGCAGCTTTGCGCCGGGGCGCGGCGGCTGGTCCTGCCGGAAGCGGCCGAATAAGCCCGCCCCAGGAACAACACCGCGATGAGCACATCCGACACCATCCAAGTCCGCGACGCCACCGAGGCCGACATGGCCGCGATCCGCGACATCTACGCCCATCATGTGGCGACCGGCGGCGGCAGCTTCGAATACGATCCGCCGGATGTCGCCGAGATGATCCGCCGCCGCGCCGCCGTGGTCGACGCCGGATACCCCTATATCCTGGCCGAGGACGCCGGGCGGGTGCTGGGATACGCCTATGCCGGGGCCTATCGGCCGCGCCGGGCCTATCGCTATACGGTGGAGGATTCGGTCTATGTCGCCGAGGACGCCCATCGCCGCGGCGTCGGGCAGAAACTGCTGGCGGAGCTGATCCGTCGCTGCACCGCCGAGGGCTATCGGCAGATGATCGCGGTGATCGGGGATTCGGGAAATGCGGGCTCAATTAGTTTGCACCGCAAAATGGGCTTCCGCGAGGTCGGGGTCATCCGCAACATCGGATTCAAGTTCGGGCGCTGGCTCGACTCGGTGACCATGCAGCTGGCGCTCGGCGACGGCGGGGGTTCCTTGCCCGAAGACTAAGTCCCGGACTTTGTTAGCATTTTCTCATTAATGAACAATCGGCGCAGGCAAAAAAAAGGGCCGTGTCAGAGACACGGCCCGAGTCGTTGGGAGGAAACATCCAAGTAAAGGCAGGTGCGGAAGACCGTCTGGGAGGATCCGTCTCCCGCATGCTGCGATGCAATATATACGTGGCTTTGTTCGCAGGTGCAAACAAAAAAATACCGCCCTCGGCATTTTTTTCGCCCCCGGCAAATGCCGCCGCCCAGGCAACGCACGACGACCTGATAACATATTGTTTTTACATCAAAATTTTTTACCCGTTCCTGGCACGCCCCTTGCGACGCCTTGGCCTAGAACGGGAGAATAACCATGGCGTGGCAAACGCGCTTGTTCCTTTGCTGGCTTTTGGCCTGGGGTCTTGGATGGGCCCCGGACGCCTTGGCCGCGCGCGGACAAGCATCTGAAAATACTGACGAAGTCTGTCTCCAGGCGGCGCGCGCCGTGGAACGGCGCGAGGGCATTCCGACCAATCTTCTGGCCGCCATCGCGCTGACGGAGTCGGGCCGTTTCGATAAGGAAAGCGGGGAAAATTTTGCCTGGCCCTGGACTGTGACCTCCCAGGGCAAGGGCCGCTATTTCGCGACCGAGGCCGAAGCCCGCGCCGAGGTTGAAATTTTGCTGAGCCAGGGGGTCCGCAACATCGACGTCGGCTGCATGCAGATCAACATGCATTACCACTGGAACGCCTTCGAGACCCTGGATCATGCCTTCGATCCCGCCGCCAACGCTGCCTATGCGGCCAAATTTCTGAAGGCCAAATATGACGAAACCCGCAACTGGCTGACCGCGGCCGGCCAGTACCATTCCCAAACGCCGGAAAACTTCCGTCCCTACCGCATCAAGGTGCTGAGCTATTGGAACCGCCTGAACCGGGGCGACGGCGAAACCCGTCAAGCCAAGAAGGGCACCGGGGCGGACGGGGATGAATCCCGCGAGACCACCCTGGTCGCCGTCGATACCGGCCGCACGGCGCGCTTGAACGGCCTGCTCAAGGAAAAGCGCCGGAACGAACGTCTGGACATGCGGGCGCTGGGCGACACCGACCGGCGGCGCACCGATCTCGACGACTGGCGTTATCAGAAACGCCGCGGCGTGCACCTGGAGGCCGTGGTCGCCCAACGAATCGCCGAGATGGAAGTGCAGCGCGCGGAAAAGATGCGCGACCTGGATCGTGCCACCCGCGACTTCACCTTCGCTGAAAAGCGCCGCGACCAGCTTGACCGCTGGCGTCGGACCGGCAAGCTGGTCGGCGACACGCAGCAGATCACGGTCGAACGCTAATACGGACGGGCCCGCGAGGGGCCCGCTCGCAACTCAACTTTTTGAATACGTCAAACGTAGTTACGCCGGTTCCTGCATGAAGTCCTTGTCATCGACAGGCTCCAACCAGGTCGCGCCGTTGCCCTGATCGTCGGCTTCGGACAGGGCGAGGTGGCACATCATGCTGTCCGGCGCGGCACCATGCCAATGGCGGGCATTGGGCGGAATGACGACCGTGTCGCCGGCATTGATTTCCTCGACCGGCTGACCTTCCAACTGATAGCGGCCCGACCCCGACAGCACATAGAGAATCTGCCCCACCGCATGGGTGTGCCAATTGGTGCGCCCGCCGGGCGTGAAGGTGACGCGCGACACGCGCAGCCGCGACGGCGCTTCCTCGGCGAATACGCTTTCATGCAGGACCTGACCGACGAAGTTATGGGCCGGGGCGATCTTGGTCTGACGGTCGCCGGCGCGGATGATTTTGGGTTCCATTTGGAAGCCTCCCTTTATTGGCGGTTTTCTGGTGGACGTTTTGTATACAATGGCATGGCTTCCCCGCAAGGAGAAGCCGCCCGTTTCGTGCCATCTCCGGCACAGACCTTCATGGCCGCTTGAAGGAAATACGCGCCGAACCTATCTTGGGCGCGGCCGCCGCAAAGGGGGCCGCCTACTCCCATCAACGATATTCCAAGGCGACGCCCACATATGTCCGACGCATCGACCGATACCCTGGACCAGCGCCCGGCGGGCGCCCTGGGCCGACTGCAGGCCTTCATCGAGGCCGAGGCGACCCGCCGCGTGATCATCGCCGTCATCATCTTCAATGCCATCGTCCTTGGCCTGGAAACGTCGCCCACGGCGATGGCCGCCGCCGGGGACGTCCTGCGCCTGCTCGACCACATCGCGGTCGCCATTTTCGTTGCCGAACTTTCGATCAAGCTCGTGGTCTATCGGCTTGGGTTTTTCCGCAGCGCCTGGAATATCTTCGACTTCGTGATCGTCGGCATATCCTTGATGCCGGTGACGGAGGGCATGACCGTGCTGCGCGCACTGCGCGTGCTGCGTGCACTTCGCCTGGTCTCCGCCGTGCCCAAGATGCGCGTGGTGATCCAGGCCCTGCTGGAGGCCGTGCCGGGCATGAGCTCGGTCCTCGCCCTGTTGTGCCTGGTGTTCTATATCGCCGCCGTCATGGCGACCAAGCTGTTCGGCGGCGATTTTCCCGCCTGGTTCGGCACCATCGGGGAATCAGCCTATTCCCTGTTCCAGATCATGACCCTGGAATCCTGGTCCATGGGCATCGTCCGTCCGGTGATGGAGGTCCACCCCTTCGCCTGGGCGTTCTTCGTACCCTTCATCCTGATCGTCACCTTTGCCGTGCTGAACCTGTTCATCGCGATCATCGTCAATTCCATGCACGACGCGGCGGCCGTCGACGCGGAACAGCATCAGGCCGAACAGGACCAGATCATCCGCAATCTGGCGACGCAGGTCGACCGTATCGAACAGAAGCTTACGGCCTTGGCCGACCAACAATCCCCAGACGGTGCGGCAGGCGACCGTCGATAAACACAAGACCGAGCCCGATCACCGCCGCCCCCGCCAGTTCCCGGGGATGCACCGCCTCGCCCAGAAACAGAATTCCCAGGGCCATCGCCGTCACCGGGATCAGCAGGGTAACCAGCATGACGTTGCTGGCCCCGGCGCTTATCAGCAGGCGGAAGAACACGATATAGGCGAGCGCCGTGCCGAATGCGGCTAGGCCGACGATCGCACCCAACGTCGCCGGCGCCGGCAAGGGCAATTCCCATGGCCGGTCCCACAGGCCGGCGACCACGGCCATGACGAGGCTGGAACAGATCAGCTGACAGGTCGCCGATTTCAGCGGCGGCACCCCACCCAAGTGACGGCGGCCCCACAGACCCGCGAAGGCATAGCTGACCGTGGCCGCCAGACACAGGCCGATGCCGAGGGTCTGCCCCGCATCGGCGGCCCCGCCGCCCCGCAGAACCACCACGCCGAATATACCCAGAACGACCCCGACGACGCGGAGCGCCGTCAGCCGCTCCATCCCGAAACCCGCCATGACGAGAACCGTGAACAGCGGCGTCATGGCGTTGATGATCGAGGCGAGGCCCACTGTTACCTGCGTCTGCCCGAAAAACAGCAGGCCGAACGGCAGGACGTTGTTCAGCATCCCCATGACGAAGAATGGCCGCCAGGCCGCCCATCCGCGCGGCAGATGATGGCCATAGCGGAAAAACAGCGGCAACAGCAGCAGCGCCGCCAGGAACACCCGGGCGAACACGACCGTCAGCGGCGGAACCTCGCGCACGGCGGCGCCGACGAAAAAGAACGCCCCGCCCCACAGCACGGACAGAAACACCAACTGCCCCCATTCGGGACCGTTCATGGAACGGGGCGGTTGGCCTTGTGTCATGTTTCTCTCGCGGACAGGTGTACCCGGTATCAGTGATGCCCGTATCGGAACGGGTCGTCTTCCCGGTTCTTGCGTTCAATCACAATGCAGCTGCCCCCCAGGGATCAGGCGTTTTCTTCGGCGATGGCCGCTTTCACGTTGGCCCGCGCCGCCATGCGCGCGCGGTGGTCCATCACCTTGGGGATGCGCGCGGGATCGACGCCGTCCTGTTCCAGCCATTGCGCGATGGTGAACAGATAGGGATCGGCGATGGTATAGGCATCACCCATCACCCAGGGGCCCTTGAGCATGCCCGTCTCGATCAGGTCGTAACAGGCGCCAACGGACTCGGGCACCTTCTTCTGCATGGCCGTGATCGCTGCCTGATCTTTTTCATCGACCCAGCGGTGGCCACGCATGCGATGAGCATGAGCGACATGCAGGGACGAGCAAAGGAAACTGTTGAAGGCCTGCAAGTCGGCGAAGGCGAAAGGGTCATTGAGCGGCGCCAGATTGGCCTGGGGGAAGCTTTGCGCCAGGAAGGCAAGCATGGCCGGGGTTTCCGTCAGGATGCCCCTTGGCGTGACCAGGGCGGGCACCCGGCCCTTGGGATTGACGGCCAGGTATTCCGGCGAGCGCTGCTCCAGGCGCTTAAAATCGACCCGGCGCAGCGCGTAATCGTCCCCCGCCTTCAGCCCCGCGTCCTTGAACGCAATCAAGGTCGCCAGCGCGCATGTATCCGGCGCGTAGAACAACGTGAACATGGTCGTATCCTCCCCCAAGGCACCGCAGGATGCAGCCGGGAAACTGTCGCCGAAATCGATCCCGTCAGCAACGGGGATTACGGGGCGGCTAGATAATCCCGCGCGTCTTCAAATCGGCAAGCTCCGTCTCGGACAGGCCCAGCAGCTTGTCGTAAATCTCCGCGTTGGATTGGCCCAGTCCCTGGCCGAGCGAGCGGATGGTGCCCGGCGTTTTCGACAGTTTGGGCACCACGCCGGGGATCGTCACCTCACCGACTTCCGGATCGTCGATCGTGACAAGCTGATCACGGGCGCGGAAGTGGGGGTCTTCGAAAATGTCGGCGATGGAATTGATCGGCCCGGCCGGAACTTCCGCACCGATGCATTTTTCCATGACCTGTTCCCGGGTCATGGACAGGCACCAGTTGGTGACTTCCTCGATCACGGTGTCGCGGTGTTTCAGGCGTTCCGCCTGATCGCCGTAAGCATCCCACAGATCAGGCCGTCCCATGGCCTGGGTCAGGCGCTCGAACATCTTCGACGTGGTACAGGCGATGGACAGGAACTTGCCGTCGCCGCAGGGGAAATGCCCGTGCGGGCAGGCGTTGAGGGTGCCGGTGCCCTCGGGCTCGCGCACGGTGCCCTGGGCGGCATAAGCCGGGGCCAGTTCGTCGAGCACGCGGAACACGCTTTCGTACAGGGCGGCGTCGATGACCTGGCCTTCGCCGGTGGCATCGCGGTGGCGCAGGGCCATCATGATGCCGATGGCGCCGTACATGCCAGTCATGTAATCGCCCAGGGAGGTCGAACCCGGCGTCACCGGAATCTCTCCGGGCTTGCCCGAAAGATAGGTCAACCCGCCCACCGCATGACCGATGCGGGCGAAGCCGGGCCGGTCCTTGTAGGGGCCGGTCTGGCCGTAGCCGGTGACCCGCAAAATCACCAATCCGGGATTGATCGCCCACAGCACGTCCGGCCCCAGGCCCCAGCGTTCCAGGGTGCCGGGGCGGAAATTCTCGATCAGCACGTCGGCGTCAGCGACCAGCTTCTTAAGAAGCTCCTGGCCCTCGGCCTCGCGCAGATTGAGGGTGATGGACTGCTTGTTGCGCGCCTCGGTCAGCCAGGCCAGGGTCGAATCCTCGCGCGCCGTCTTCGTGCCGTAGCGCCGCCAGGGGTCACCGCCGCCCTGGCCGTTCTTGTGGGGCTGTTCGACCTTGATGACCTCGGCGCCGAATTCGCCCAGGATCGAACCCGCATAGGGCCCGGCGATGAAGGTTGCGATATCGATGACGCGGACGCCGTTCAGCGCGGCGGGGCTTTGCTTGTTCGTCATGTTACGCATCCTCGAAATCGGCGTCGGCCTGCATGGCAAGCCAGTTGTCCTGATCCAACGCCCAAAGGTCGGCGGCGTTATCGCCCGTCGGCTTGCCCTGGAACGTCATGGCGCGGCCGTCGGTGAAACTGGGCCTGACGGCCCGGTAGGCGAAACGGGTCATGCGCTTGCCCTGCTTGGCCATTTCGCGCGCGCCCAGGTCCATCAGCAGGGTCGCGATCAGCGGGCCATGGACGATCAGGTTGGGATAGCCCTCGTCGTTCTGGGTGAACTCACGGTCGAAATGAATGCGATGGGCGTTGAAGATCAGCGCCGAATAGCGGAACAGCATGGCCTCGTCCGGCAGCACGCTGCGCGTCCATACGGCCCCTTCGGGGGCGGGCTTGGGTGCGGCCGCCGGGGCGTCGGGCCCGGCCTCGTCGCGGTAGACGATGTCGTGTTCCTCGATAATCACGTCCTGGCCACCGGCCCGGATGCGATGTTCGACCAGCACGAAAACCAGCCGCCCGGACTTGCCTTCCTTGAAGGTCACGTCCTTGACCGTCGACAGGCGCGTCGCCTTGTCGCCGATGCGCAGTGCGCCGTTGAACCAAATGCGCCCGCCCGCCCACATGCGGCGCGGCAGCGGCACCGGCGGCAGGAATCCGCCCTTCTTGGCATGGCCGTCAAAGGCCAGTTCCGAATGCTGCGGTGTTTCCAGGAAATACAGCCAATGGGCCGACGGCGGCAGGGCATCGCCATCCTGAGGTGCTGCGTCGGCGCGGTCGATGGTCGCCGTCAGGGCGCGGGTCGGAAAGGCGCCGATGGTGTCCGTCAGTTCCTGGGTCTTGCCGATCCAGGATCGCAGGTGGTCCATATCCAAAGGCGCGTTGGGGTCGATGTCGTCCATAGGGGGTGGTCTTTCTTATGTGCTTAGAAGGAGCGCGGCATGTCGAGGACATGCTCGGCGATGTAGGAGAGGATCAGGTTGGTGGAGATCGGCGCGGTCTGGAACAGGCGCGTCTCACGGAACTTGCGCTCCACGTCGTATTCACGGGCAAACCCGAACCCACCGTGCGTTTGCAGGCAGGTATCGGCGGCGTGCCAGGTCGCTTCCGAGGCCAGCAGCTTGCACATGTTGGCCATGGCGCCGACTTCCTCACCCGCATCGAAGGTTTCCGCCGCCTTCTGCACCATGAGGGCCGCAGCCTCCGTCTCCGCGTAGCAGCGGGCGATGGGGAACTGGACGCCCTGGTTCTGGCCGATGGGCCGATCGAACACCCGACGGTCGACAGCATAGTCGCGGGCCTTCTTGATGAACCAGCGGGCGTCACCGATGGCTTCGGCGGAAATCAGGATACGTTCGGCGTTCATGCCGTCGAGGATGTAGTAGAACCCGCGCCCTTCCTCGCCGATCAGGGCGTCGGCGGGAATGCGCAGGTCATCGAAGAAGATTTCCGTGGTCGCGTGATTGACCATGGCTTCAAGCTTCTGAATGGTCAGGCCGTTGCCCTTGGCCTTTTGCATATCGACCAGGAAGATGGACATTCCCTGGTGCGGTTTGGCGGCCTCTTCGCGGGGCGTGGTGCGGGCCAGCAGCAACATCAAGTCGGAATGTTCGGCGCGCGACGTCCACACCTTCTGGCCGTTGATGACCCATTCGTTGCCGTCGCGCCGTGCCGTGGTGCGGATGCGCGTGGTATCCGTGCCGGACGTGGGCTCGGTCACGCCGAAGGCCTGCAGGCGCAGGGCGCCGGACGCGATCTCGGGCAGATAGCGGCGCTTTTTCTCTTCGTCACCGTGGCGCAACAGCGCGCCCATGATGTACATCTGGGCGTGGCAGGCGCCGCCACTGCAGCCGGATTTATGGATTTCCTCCATGATCGCCGCGGCTTCGGACAGGCCCAGGCCGGACCCGCCGTATTCCTCGGGAATCAGGCAGGCGAGGAAGCCGGCTTCGGTCAAGGCCGTGACGAATTCGGTGGGATAGGCGTCGTTGCGGTCCTTCTCGCGCCAGTATTCGCCGGGGAAATCCCGGCAGAGGGCAGCAACGGATTCCCGGATTTCCGGATGGGTGGGCGTGGTGGAGGTCATGGATGTTCCTGAGTTTGTGGTCTTGGTGGCATTTTATGATCGACGAAGTTTTAATGGTTTTAGCCCAACCTTGCGCCGATCTGAAAGGCCCGAGGAATGAACCCCGGGCGTGAACAAGGGCAAAAGAACGGATTTCAGGTGCCGGAAGACAGCAAAACCGCCGTCGTAATTCCCGCCTATCGGGCCGCCGGCCAGGTCGCCACGGTGATCCGGGGCGTACCCGATTGGATCAAACGCATCTACGTGATCGACGACGCCTGCCCGGAAAATTCCGGCGATGCCGCCAAGGCGGCCGGGGATAACCGGGTCATGGTTCTGCGCCGACAGCAGAACGGCGGCGTGGGGGCGGCGGTGAAGACCGGATACCGCCAGGCCCTGGCCGACGGCTTCGACATCGTGGTCAAGATGGATGCCGACGACCAGATGGACCCGACCTACCTGAAAGCCCTGTTGAAGCCGATTCTGGCGGGCCGTGCCGACTATACCAAGGGCAACCGGTTCCGCGACCTCAAGGCCCTGCGTCAGATGCCCCGCGTGCGCCTGTTGGGCAACAGCGTACTGACCTTCCTAGTCAAGGCCGCGTCCGGTTACTGGCAGATGATGGACCCGACCAACGGCTATACCGCGATCAATCGCGACGCGCTGGAACGCCTGGAGCTTGACCGGGTATCGGACGGCTATTTCTTCGAATCCGACATGCTGATCCGCCTCAACATCATCGGCGCCGTGGCCGAGGACGTGGCCATCCCAGCCCGCTACGGCGACGAGCAAAGCTCGCTTCACATCCCGTCGATCATGCCCGTCTTCATCTATCGGCTGATCCGCGGCATGGGAAAGCGCATCCTGTTCAAGTACTTCCTCTACGATTTTTCGCTGGGGTCGTTCTACCTGACGGCAGGGACGCTGCTGACGGTCTTCGGCCTGATCTTTGGCATAATTAAATGGTGGGAAGCGGCGGAATCTGGGACGACGGCGACACTCGGCACCATCATGATCGCGGCCCTCGCGATCTTGCTGGGCGTGCAGTTTCTGGTTCAGGCCATCAATTTCGATATTCAATCGACACCCCGGCGTGACCGGACGACCGACTGAGGCGGCGGCTCGCAACTCCAGGCCAGCCGGAATTCAAGAATCGAGCCCCGCTCGCCTTGCATCAGAGCGTATTTTCATCATCATCAGTCTGCATGGCTTTAGCCGCGAGGAGGCTTGTTTGGGGTCCATCGAAAAAGTGAAGCATGACCGAACCACCCTGAGCTCTTATGTCAGGCTGTTCAAAAGCTGCTACGGGGAGGCATCGAAGTTTACGGTAGAATATCTGGACTGGCTCTATGCCAAGAATCCGGCCGGACCTGTCATGGGTTTTGACTATGTCGACCGAGAAAAAGGCATTGTCGCCCATTACGCCTGTATTCCCGCCCCAATCGCCATCCACGGCGAAAAGATGAACGCCGTACTTGCTCTCAACACGGCGACCCATCCGGACTTTCAAGGCCAAGGACTGTTCACGAAACTCGCCAGCATGGCATTTGCCGGCGCTGCGGACGCCGGATACGACTATGCCTACGGTGTTCCAAACGCACAGGCGACCCCGGGCCTGACCGGAAGACAAGGCTTTCGCCTGGTTTGCAGCCTAGACGCGGATATTTGCTTGCTACCCTACCGCCGCCCGAATCCGAACGCGGGTGGCGAACCCGTCGCTGCATTCCAACGTATTTGGTCCGTCGACGCCTTGCAGTGGAGATTGAGTGATCCGAATGCCCGTTGGCGGACGAAACTCAAAGACCCAAATACCTTACAGGTTTGGGGGCCCGGCCCCGCGCCTTTCGTCCCGACATACGAAGAGATTTTTCTGAATGCCGACCTACGCCCATTGGACGGCCTTTTCGCGTCGCCGGGGCCGATGGCCTTCACGCCCAAGCTTCATTTAGGCAAACGCCCTCCCGGGGGCGTGACGCCGAACGTTTCGATTCAAATTCCAGACCGCTTGCGGCCTTCCCCGCTCAATTTCGTCGTCAAAAACCTTCACGGTGAAACGCCAGAGATCGCAGCACACGAAGTCATCTTCACGGCGTTGGATTTCGATGCATACTGACATGGACCAGAATCAAGATACGATGGGCGTCGATGTCTATCTTTTCGCCCACCAAGACGATGAGTTTGGCGTTTTCCATGCGCTCGACACGGGGCTGGCGGCGGGCCGCCGGCCTGTCTGCATCTATCTGACCGATGGCGCGGGCCAAGGCGCAAGACCGGCCGTCCGCAATCGGGAAAGCCTTCACGTTCTGACCCGGCTAGGCGTCGATGCCGCGGATGTCCATTTCATCGGGTCCGAAAACGGCATCTCCGACGGCGCCTTGGCGCAGGACCTCGTCCACGCACGAGATCTCGTCACGCCGATTCTAGACCGGATATCGACACCGATGACGCTGACCAGTCATGCCTGGGAAGGCGGCCATCCGGACCACGATGCGGCCCACCTTTTGGCGCTTTGGTGTGCGCATGACAGGGATCTTCCATTAAGCGCGTTGCGGTTTTTTGCGCTTTACAATGCCCACCGTGTCCCCGGCCCCATGTTCCGGGTGCTTGCGCCGATCGCCGCCAATGGGCCGATCACGCGCGATGTCATTCCCTGGAGCGACCGTTTACGCCACCTTCGGCTTTATCTGTCCTACCACTCGCAATGGCGCACCCTGGTCGGTCTCTACCCGTTTATTCTTCTGCACTATCTAACGTCAGGCACACAGAATCTTCAGCAGCCGGCGGAGAAAGCGCCATCGGGCCGCCCCCATACGGGTCCGCTGCTTTATGAAAAACGCCAGGGCATGCCGTACAGGGACTTCTTGGCCGCGTTACCCAACGACCTTCCCGTAATGCCGGCACCGTAAAATATCGAGTTATGAATTGGCGATCAGATACAGGCTCGCGATGACGCCCGCGGCACCGACAAGGTACTTGGCAGAAATCGGCTCGCCGTAAATAAAATGGGCCGCCGCCGGGACGATAACGAATCCAAGTGCGGAAAATAGATAGGCGACGGACAGGGGAACCTCACGCAAAATGATGATCCACAATCCCGTCGCCACGCCGTAAAGGCACATGGCCAGCCAAGCCATTGGGTTGTGCAAGATCTGCCCGAAAATGCTCGTGAGTTGATCCCCGGCAATATCGATCGCGACCCGTTTGAACAGAATTTGACCGCAGGCCAGCAGGAACGCAAAACCCACCAGTTGGGCAACCTGTAGAATGCTTAAGCCGGTCGGCATTGGTCTCCCGATTCTTCAATGTTCGACCACGTTTCGTCTGCGGTCGAGTCCAGCCTCACGGCAGGTCACATAGGTTTTAACCTTCGCACAGATTAGGACAGGCGGGCACTGTATGAAATGTGTGATTTACGACCACTGGGCCGCGCTGAACCTTCGTCATGCGGCAATCATCTTCACCGGAGGTCAAAGATGCGGTTGCGCTTCCGTACCAACTTCCTAGAATTCGCCCTCGTATCTAAGGTGGCCGCAGGGTAGCCCGCCGAATTTCTCATCAACAACTCAGGGTCACAAAGCTGGCGCCCTCTCCGCTGAGCGAACCACTGATGTTTGGCAATAACCGATCTCCCAAGGGAACGACCGTGAAGCCCATTATCCTTTTCAAGCATGAAGCCCCCCGTCACCGCATCGACTTCGCGCCCGACTTCACCCTGCTGGATTTCGACCTCGCCGCCGGGACACCCGACGACGATGCCCGCAAGTCAGCCCGCATCATGGTCACCTCGGGCTTCATCGGCGTGACCAGGGCAGAAATGGACGCTCTGCCGGCGCTTGAGCTGATCTGCACCATCGGCACGGGCTATGAAAAAGTCGATCAGGTGGCCGCCAAAGAGCGCGGCATTCGCATCACCCATGCAGCGGGCATGAACGCACCCTCGGTCGCCGACCACGCCTTTGCCATGCTGCTCGCCATCGTACGCAACATCCCCGTCTATGACGCGTCGGCCCGGGCTGGAAAGTGGCGGGAAGACCTGCCCCAGCGCCCGATGCTGAACGGCAAGAAGATCGGCATCATCGGCATGGGCGGCATCGGCCAGGGCATCGCCAAACGCGCCGAAGGCTTCGACATGGAAGTCTCCTACATGGCCCGGTCGGCCAAGGCCGATTTGCCCTGGCGCTACGTCGATAATGTCCGCGACCTGGCCCAGCACGTGGATTTCCTAATTTCCGCCGTGCCCGGCGGCCCCGCGACCCATCACCTGATCGACCGCACGGTGCTGGAAGCATTGGGCAAGGACGGATTCCTGGTGAACGTGGGGCGCGGCAGCGTCGTCCATACGGACGATCTGATTACCGCCCTGCGCGACGGCGTGATCGCAGGGGCCGGCCTTGATGTGTTCGAGGACGAGCCTGTGGTCCCCGAAGCGCTCTGCACCATGACCAACGTCGTCCTGACCCCCCATGTGGGCGGGGCGGCGCCCGAGGTTCAAATCCTGGGCGTGAAGCTCATGCGCCGCAACATCGAGGCCTTCCTGGCCGGCAAGCCCCTGATCAGCCCGATCCCGGAACTGTCCGAAGCCTGACCGGGGCGGCCGCCGTCCCGATCCGCAGTTTGAAATTGGCAAGCGCGGCATGGACATGGCTGAGCATGATGGCGGCCGCCAAATCGCTCTGGCCGCGCTCGATCGCCGTGGCCAGTTGGCGGTGTTCGGCGAAACTGCGGTCGACATCGGCACGGGCGAATTTCCTGTAGGACTGAACGACGTTGTTCAATTCGATCAGGGACGTGGTGACGACCAGAAGCTGGCGTTGCCCCGATGCATCCAGCAGGACCTGATGAAAGCGGTTGTTAAGGGGCGCGATCTGGCCGAAGTCCGGCTCGCTGCGGTCGCCCAGCTTTTCCATCCGCGCGCATAGCTCAAACAGTTCGTCCAGGTGTTCCTGTTTGCGGTTAAGGGCCGCAAGGCGGGCACCCTGGGGTTCCAGCAGCGCGCGGATCTCCAGAATCTCGACCATCTCCGCATCGGCGTAACCGCGCACGATGGCACCGGCATGGGCCGTGAAGTCGATCAACCGGTCATTGACCAGGCGCTGCAGGGCGATGCGCACGGGTGTGCGGCTGACGCCGAACTGCGTCGCCAGTTCGCCTTCGCGAAGGCGGTCGCCCACGGCGTAGTCGCCGGCAAGAATGCCTTCGCGGATCTGTCGGTACACCCGATCACTTGACGTCGCCATGCTTTCACTCCCTGGGCATCACGCCGGCAAACATACTGTCCCAGGCGATGCGCCACATAGTCTTGTTTATTGTATGCAATATAGGCTAAAACAGCCCCCGAAACGGCAAAAATAGCCTTCATTGCATGCAATTATTCCACGAAGAGGAAATATTCGAATGAAAAGCCTGTCCCAACGCCTGAAGCAGGATGAGATTCTTATCGCCCCCGGCGTGTTCGACATGATTTCGGCGAAGGTCGCGGATTCCCTGGGGTTCGATGTCCTTTATATGACCGGCTACGGCGTCGTGGCCTCGCATTTGGGCCTGCCCGATGCCGGCATCGCGACCTATACGGACATGGTCAGCCGCGTGCGCCAGATCGCCGAGGGCACCAAGACACCCCTGATCGCCGACGGCGACACCGGCTACGGCGGGCTGCTTAACCTGGAACACACGGTGCGCGGCTATGAACGGGCCGGCGCCACGGCGATCCAGCTTGAAGACCAGGAATTCCCCAAGAAATGCGGCCACATGCTGGGCCGCAACGTGGTGCCGCTGGAAGACATGCTGGCCAAAATCCGCGTCGCCCGCGACACCCGCGACAGCGACGAGTTCCTGATCATCGCGCGCACGGATTCCCGCACCACCCTGGGCCTGGACGAAGCCCTGCGACGCGCCGACGCCTTCGCCGAAGCGGGCGCCGATATCCTGTTCGTCGAATCCCCGGAAAGCGAAGAAGAGATGCGCACGATCTGCGAGCGCTTCGATCTGCCGCTGCTGGCCAACATGGTCGAAGGCGGCCGCACGCCGGTGCTCAGCCGCGACGACCTGCAATCCCTCGGCTACAAGATCGCCCTGTTCCCCGGCAGCGGCTTCCTGGCCGCCGGTCAGGCCTTGAAGGCCGTGTACACCGACCTCAAGGAAACCGGCTCGACCGCCGGCTCGAAGGTCGACTTCTATCCGTTCGCGGAATTCAGCCAGCTCATGGGCTTCGGCCAGGTCTACGACTTCGAACAGAAATACAAATGATCTCCCCGGGCCCGCGCGCTGCGGGCCCGGTCACCTGCGGATATTGATTTTGACGGTCCAAAATTAATCTTGACGTCAAGATAGTTGCCGGAGAACACTGTCCGGCATGGATCACTCTTCGAACCGCCCCGAGGATCACGTCGACCGCATACTCGCCGAATGGCGGCAGGAATTTCCGAACCTGGACACCGCGCCCATGGGCGTGGTCGGTCGCGTGCGGCGGCTCGGCACCTTCTTTCTGCGCGGGATGGAAGAAACCTGGGCCAAGTTCGACCTGAACGTGGCGGGGTTCGACGTTCTGTCGACCCTGCTCCGCGTCGGCCCGCCCTACAGCCTGTCACCGGGCGAATTGATCGCCTCGACCATGGTCACGTCGGGCACCATGACCCACCGCATCGACCAGTTGGAGCGGTCGGGATATGTCGTGCGCCGGGCCAACCGCGATGACGGCCGCAGCGTGCGGATCGTCCTGACCGACCGAGGGCGGAAGCTGATCGAACAGGCCCTTGTCGCCCATGTGGAAACCCAGGCCCGCTTGATCGAGACCCTGACCCCGGCGGAGCAGGATACCCTCGCGGCCCTGCTGAAAAAGATGCTGGCCGAATTCGAAGCGCCGAAATCCGACAAACGGGACACGGTGCCGTGATCATCGAGAATACCCTGGACCTCGGCCTTACCCCCGACGATGCCTGGCGCACCCTTCTGAACATCCCCTATGTCGCGCCCTGCCTGCCCGGCACCAAGCTGACGGCGGTGGTGGACGAGCGCACCTATGAGGGCATGGTGGAACTGAAATTGGGCCCGGTCAGCCTGTCGTTCCGCGGCACGGCGGTGATCGAGGACGTGGACCCGGAGGCCATGAAGGTCCGCGTGTCTGCCAAGGGGCGGGAAGACCGGGGCCGCGGCTCGGCCCATGCCACCGTGACCTTCCAACTGCATCCGACCGCCAACGGCACCCGCGTGGAACTGGTGACGGACCTGAACCTGGCCGGCAGTATCATCCAATACGCGCGGGGGGCCGGCATGGTCACCAAGACGGCGCAGCAACTGGTCGACCAGTTCGCGGCACGCCTGAGCAAACGCATCGACAGCGGGGAAGAGCCGGACCCGGAAGCGATCAAGGTGGGATCGCTTCTGTGGCAGGGGCTGACAGCGCGCTTCAAAGCCGGCAAGCCGGACACGCCCGACGCATGAAGCCCGCCCCCTTCACCTATCATCGGGCAGGGTCCCTCGCCGAGGCCACCGAGATGGCGGCAACGCTGGACAACGCCCGTCTGCTGTCGGGCGGGCAGTCCCTGATGGCGATGATGAACCTGCGCTATGTGGCGGTCGATCACCTGATCGACCTCAACCCGGTGGCGGAAATCGCGGGGATCACGATCGACGGCGGGCGGGTGACCCTCGGCGCCATGACCCGCCAGCGCGCCGTGCTGGAATCGGACGCCCTGGCCGCCTGCTACCCGATCCTGCGCGAAGCACTCGGCTTCGTCGGCCATGTCCAGACCCGCAACCGGGGCACGGTGGGCGGATCGCTGGCCCATCTGGACCCGGCGGCGGAACTGCCGGGCATGGCGGCGCTGCTGGACGCCGAGATCACGCTGACCAGCCAGGACGGCACGCGCCGCGTCGCCATGGCCGATTACCCCCTGGGCTACATGACCCCCGACATCAACGAGGGCGAAATTCTGACCTCCCTTTCTTTCGATGCCTGGCCTTCGGGCCACGGCTGGGATTTCCGGGAATTCGCGCAACGCCACGGCGATTTCGCCATGGCCGGTGTCGGCAGCCTGATCACCCTGGACGCGAACGGACGCATCGACCGCGCCGCCGTTGTGCTGATCGGCATCGACGACGGGCCGGTCCGCCCGACTGACGTGGAAGCCATGATGATCGGTGAGGCGCCGTCGGACGCCCTGTTCCGCGCGGCGGGCGCCCTCATTGCTGAGCGGCCCATGGCCGGCGACGCCCTGGTCACGGAAGCCTACCGCCAACACCTCGCGGGCGTGCTGCTGCGCCGTTCCCTCGCCAATGCCTGCGTCCGCGCGTCGGAGCCCGCCCATGTCTGATGCCCTGCCCAAACGCCGCATCACCCTGACCGTCAACGGCAAGGAACATTCCGCCATAACGGAAGACCGCTATTCCCTTGCCGATTTCCTGCGCCACGGCCTGGGCCTGACCGGCACGCATCTGGGATGCGAACACGGGGTCTGCGGCGCCTGCACCGTTCTGGTCGACGGCCAGGCCGTGCGCGGCTGCCTGATGCTGGCGGTCCAAGCCGAGGGGTGCCAGGTCACCACCATCGAGGGATTGGCCGGCGACGACGGCACATTGAGCCCCCTGCAAGCGGCCTTCATGGAGCATCACGGCCTGCAATGCGGGTTCTGCACCCCAGGCATCCTGACGACCCTGACGGCCTATCTGCGCGACCATCCGAACGCGGACGAGCCGGAATTGCGCGAAGCC
Source organism: Rhodospirillales bacterium (assembly GCA_048263775.1). Classification (GTDB taxonomy): domain Bacteria; phylum Pseudomonadota; class Alphaproteobacteria; order Rhodospirillales; family Casp-alpha2; genus UBA1479. The sequence continues at coordinate 204,261 of JBLXDU010000001.1, read as the reverse complement.
CTTTCCGGCAACATCTGCCGCTGCACGGGATACGACACTATCGTCCGCGCGGCGCTCGCCGCCGCCGCAACCATGCGCGGGGGGACCGCGGCATGAGTTCGACCGCCTTCGTCGGCCAGCGCGTGAAGCGCCTGGAGGACCCGGACCTGCTGACCGGCCGCGGGCAGTTCCTGGATGATCTGAAACTGCCGGGGATGCTGGAAGCCGCCTTCGTGCGCAGCCCCTTCGCCCATGCGACCTTCACCGAAATCGATGCCGAGGATGCCCGCGCCATGCCGGGCGTGGTCGCCGTGCTGACGGCCAAGGACCTGCCGCCCGAGATGCGGGACAAGCGCATCCTGCTGCAAGTCCCCCATCCAGAAATCACCTATTCGGTGACTCAGGAACCCTTAGCATCATCGGAAGTCTGCTTCGTCGGCGAGGCGGTGGCCGTGGTCATCGCCGAGAGCCGCCACCTGGCCGAGGACGCGGCGGAGCGAGTGATCGTCGATTGGGAGCCCCTGCCCGCCGCCGGCCATTGCGACGCGGCCTTGAAGCCGGGGGCGCCCGTCACCCATTCATCGATGACCGACAACATCGCCGGGCGGCTGAACCTGGGATTCGGCGATGTGGACGCGGCGTTCCGCAACGCCGCCCATGTCATCCGCGAACGGTATGAGCCCCACCGGGGCACCGGCCATCCCATGGAATGCCGGGGCGTGGTCGCTGTATATGATCTGGTCAGCGACGCTTTTCGCATCTGGACGTCGACCCAGACACCCCACAACACCCAGCGCGCCGTGATCGACATGTTCGGCCTGCCCGAAGACCGTGTACGGGTCATCACCCCCGACGTGGGCGGCGGCTTCGGGCCCAAGAACCAAGTCTATCCGGAAGAACTGGTCATTCCGGCGGCGGCCCGCCTGTTGGAACGTCCCGTGAAATGGGCCGAGGACCGGCGCGAACATTTCCTGACCACGACGCAGGAGCGGGACCAGGTCTGGGACGTATCCGCCGCCGTGGACGAGAACGGTGTGCTGCTCGGCATCAAGGGAACCTTGATCCACGACGCCGGGGCCTATCTGCCCTGGGGCATCATCATGCCCTATATCTCGGCCACCACCCTGCCCGGGCCATACAAGTTGCCGGCCTACCGCATGGCGGTGACCATCGCCTTCACCAATCTGGTGCCGACCACACCCTTGCGCGGGGCCGGGCGGCCGCAGGCCGTGTTCGCCATGGAGCGGCTGATGGATGCGGTGGCGCAAAAACTGAACCTCGACCCGGCCGAGGTGCGGCGGCGCAATTTCATCCAGCCGTCGGACATGCCCTACGACATGGGCCTGACCTACCGCGACGGCGCGCCGGTGATGTACGACACCGGCGACTATCCGGGCGCCCAGGCCAAGGCCCTGGCCGCCGCCGGCTATGACGATTTTCCGGCCCGCCAGAAGGCGGCATTGGCCGAAGGGCGCCACATCGGCATCGGCATCGGCAATTATGTGGAGGGCACGGGCCTGGGCCCCTTCGAGGGGGCGACCATCCGCATCCTGACCAACGGGCGCGTCGCGATCTATACGGGCGCGGCGGCGGCGGGCCAGGCCCACCGCACGACCCTGGCGCAGATCTGCGCGGACGAATTGAACGTGGACATGGGCGACATCGATGTGGTCGGCGGCGATACGGGCGTCATGCCGCGAGGTGCCGGGACCTACGCCTCCAGAATTACCGTCAACGCCGGGTCGTCCGTTCGCATGGCCTCCGTCGAACTGCGCGGCAAGGCCCTGGCCCTGGCCGCCGCCAAGTTCGACGTGAAGCCGGAGGATGTGGAACTGACCCATGGCGCCGTGCGCATCAAGGGTGAACAGGGCGACAGTATCACCTTCGAGGAACTGGCCAAGATGACCAGCGGCATGCCGGGCTATGCCCTGCCCAAGGGCGTGAAACCGGATTTGGAAGCGTCTGGATACTTCACCCCGCCGCAGGCAACCTATTCCAACGGCAGCCATGTCGCCGAGGTCGAGGTCGACGCGGACACCGGCCAGGTGTCGATCCTCAAATACACCGTGGTTCACGACTGCGGCACGGTCATCAACCCCATGCTGGTCGACGGCCAGGTCCAGGGCGGGGTCGCCCACGGCATCGGCAATGCGTTGTTGGAGCGCATGGTGTTCGATGCCGATGCCAACCCCCTGACCACCACCTTCGCCGACTACCTGATGCCGACGGCGGAAATCGTACCGAACTGCGACATCGTACATATGGAAAGCCCGACGCCTCTGAACCCGCTGGGCGCCAAGGGGGCCGGCGAAGGCGGTACCATCCCCGCCCCCGCCGCCATCGTCGCGGCGGTCGAGAACGCCTTGTCGCCTTTCAACATCCGCATCACCGATTGCCCCATCACGCCGCAGCGTATCGTCGAGCTGATCAACGCCGCGCAAGAGCCCATTCAGGAGGACCGCTGATGAGCACCAGCGACCGTTTCCGCGTTTCCCGCGACGGCCCCGTCGCCCGCGTGACCCTGTGCCAGGGGGCGGAGGGCAACACCCTGGCCCCGCCCGACATGCAGGCCATTGGTGCGGCCATCCGCGCGGAAGGTTCGGACAAGACCGTGAAGCTTGTGGTGGTGACCGGCGAAGGTGACGATTTCTGCCTGGGCCGGCGTATTGTGCCGGGCGTGACGCCGCCCGCCACCGCACGGGCGTTTCGCGAGCGGGTCGCCGACGCCATCCTGGGTGTTTATGAAAATCTGCGCATGACGCCGGTGCCGGTGCTGGCCGCCGTGCAGGGCCGGGCCAAGGGGTTCGGCTGCGCCTTCGCCGCCCAGGCGGATGTGACCATTGCCGAAGAGAGCGCCCGGTTCTCCATGCCGGAAATGGACGGCAACCTGCCGCCGACCCTGGCGATTTCCGCGGCCCTGCCGAAAATGCCGGCCAAGGCCGTGCTCGACATGGTGCTGACCCGCGACGAAATCGACGCCCAAACAGCCCATGCATTTGGGATTGCATCCCGGATTGCCCCCAAGGGCGGCCTGACGGCGGCGGTCGATGCCTATATCGCCAAATTGGCCGACCGGAACCGCGACGCCCTGGTCGCGATCAAGGAATATATGCGCTTGGCCCCGACCATGGACCTTGCCGGGCAGGCGCGTTATGGGGCAAACCTGATTGCGGTCGAGATGACCTCCCAAGACAAAACCTAAGAACAGGACCAATCCATGCCCACGATTTCCGTTAACGGCGAAACCCTTCATTACCGCCAGGCCGGCAGCGGCCCGACCCTGCTGATGCTGCACAGCCTGGGCACCAACGGTTATCTGTGGGAAGGCCAGATCGCGGCCCTGCAGGACAAGTTCACCTGCGTCGCCTTGGATGCCCGCGGCCACGGCCGTTCATCCAATCGGGGCGGGGTGACCATGCAGGCCGTTGCCGAGGACGCCCATGCGCTGCTCAAGGAGCTTGGCCTGCTGCCTGCGCACATCATGGGGATTTCCATGGGCGGGCTGCAATGCGCCCGCCTGCACGCCCTGGCCCCCGATGATGTGCTGTCCATCGTCTATGCCGACAGTTTTGCCTTCATGGGCGAGGCCGGACCCGAGCGCATCGCCGGCATGGAAGCCAAGATGGCGACCATGACCATGACCGAGTTCGCCAAGGACTATGCCGACAGCACCCTGCTGCCGGCGACGGACAAGGCCCATCATCAGGCCCTGATCGCCGCCATCACCGGCATGACCAAGGACGATTACCTGGACGCTGTGCGCTCCGTCTTTACCGAGGACGTGCGCACGCAGTTGCAAGCCATCGACAAGCCCATGCATATCGTCACCGGCGACCAGGACCAGCGCACGCCCCTGGCGGCGGCGGAAAGCGTCCAGACCCTGGTCACGGGATCGACGCTGGAAGTCATTCCGGACGCGGCCCATCTGTCGAACATCGACAATCCGGCGGGCTTTTTGGCGGCGGTCGGCCCGTTCCTCGACCGGGTTCGGGGATAACGCGGGCCGCTTTCAAAAAGGCCAAAGGAATTTCTCCATTGGCGCGCGGAATTTAGTAATGTGCGGCGCTTCGCGCCCACAGACTAGGTTTCCTCACCCTTGGCCCCACCCATCCTCCACCTTCGCGACATCGATCTGACCTTCGGCGGCACGCCGCTTCTTGAGGGGGCGGAGCTTGCCGTCATGCGCGGCGACCGCCTGTGCCTGGTCGGGCGCAACGGGTCCGGCAAATCGACCCTGCTGAAGATCGCGGGCGGGCTGATCGACCCGGACAAGGGCGAAATTTTCGTACAGCCGGGGGCGACCGTGCGCTATCTGGCGCAGGAACCGGACCTGTCCGGCCATCCCACGACCCTGGCTTTTGTCGAGGACGGCCTGGCGCCGGGCGACGATCCCTACCGCGCGCAATATCTGTTGGATGTCCTGGGCCTGACCGGCCAGGAAACCCCCGGCCATCTGTCCGGCGGCGAGGCGCGGCGCGCGGCCCTGGCCCGCGCCCTGGCCCCAAAGCCCGACATCCTGCTGCTGGACGAGCCGACCAACCACCTGGACCTGCCCGCCATCGCCTGGCTGGAACAGGAATTGAAATCCATGCCGTCGGCCATCGTCATGATCAGCCACGACCGCCGGTTTCTGGAAAACCTGTCGCGGGCAACCCTGTGGCTGGATCGCGGCGAGGTCAAACGCCTGGAACAGGGCTTTGCCGCGTTCGAGGAATGGCGCGACGAATTGCTGGAACAGGAAAGCACCGCCCGCCACAAGCTGGACCGCAAGATCGCCGCCGAAACCCATTGGCTGATCCACGGCGTGTCGGCCCGGCGCAAGCGCAATCAGCGCCGGCTCGGCAATCTGATGGACATGCGCCAGCAGAAACGCGAACTGCGCCAGGTGGCGGGTGAGGTCAAGCTGGCCGCCGCCCAGAGCGAAACCTCGGGCAAGCTGGTGATCGACGCCGAAGACATCACCAAGGCCTATGGTGAGCGCACCCTGATCGACGGCTTTTCCACCCGCATCCTGCGCGGCGACCGGGTCGGCATCATCGGCCCCAACGGGGCCGGCAAGACGACCCTGTTGAACATCCTGACGGGCCAGGCCGCGCCGGACAGCGGCAAGGTCAAGGTCGGCGTGTCGGTCGAGATGGTGACCCTGGACCAGAAGCGCGAAAGCCTGAACCCGCGGACCAGCCTGTCCGACGCCCTGACCGACGGCAGCGGCGACACGATTTCCGTCGGCGGAGAGCCGCGCCACGTCATCAGCTACATGAAGGACTTCCTGTTCCTGCCCGAACAGGCGCCGACGCCGATCGGCGAACTGTCGGGCGGCGAGCGCGGGCGGCTGATGCTGGCCCGGGCATTGGCCCGCCCGTCCAACCTCCTGGTGCTGGACGAGCCGACCAACGACCTGGACCTGGAAACCCTCGACCTGTTGCAGGAAATGATCGCCGATTACGAAGGCGCCGTGCTGCTGGTCAGCCACGACCGTGATTTCATCGACCGGGTCGTGACCTCGGTCATCGCCTGGGAAGGCGAAGGCCAATGGCGTGAATATCCCGGCGGCTATTCCGACATGCTGGCGCAGCGCGGCGAAGCACCGCAACGCAGCAAGCCGAAGAAGGAAAAGGGATCGGCACGGAACGCCGTCGCCCCGGCCCAGCCGGGGTCACCGAAGGAAAAGCGCAAACTGTCCTTCAAGGACAGCCACGCGCTGAAGATCCTGCCTGACCGCATGGCCAAGCTTGAGGAAGAGATCGCCGGCCATAAGAAGGTTCTGTCCGACCCCAACCTGTTCGCCAAGAATGCCACGCGCTTCACCGATACGGCGGCGGCCCTGACCAAGGCCGAAGCGAAACTGGCCACCCTGGAAGAGGAGTGGCTGGCGCTCGAGATGAAGCGGGAAGAGATCGAAGGCGGCTGAACTTGGTAGCTGGTCCGCCGGTCAGTCGCCGGGGCCGGACTTAGGACGGGGAGCGGCGATGCGCTCGACCCCATTGTGTTTCTTTTCAGTTTGGGCGGCCTCGGCGGCCGCCGCTTCAGCACGGGGTTCCTCGAAGGTGTACTTTCGGATCGCCCGCTTCAGATCCTGCATTAATTGAATGCCGATCTCACCGCCGTCGCCGGTGATCTTGTCGCGGAACACGCTGCGCATGGTATCGACATGGGCCTTGATGACCTTGACCGCACGGTCTTCGGTCGGACAGGGCGCCTGGGTCATCTTGTACAGCATCTCGCCGACATTGGTGATGATCGGGTAGCCGAAGGTCCCGCCTTGGCCGCGCAGTTCGTGGGCCAGCAGGTTGATGTTCTTGAAATGGCGCGCGCGCTGATCCACCGACTGCAAAAGTGCCCGCTCGCAAATACTCGACAAGGTCGCCAGATAGCCCAGCGCCCAGTCGTGGAATTCTAGGCCCTTGCGCTGCAGGTGCTGATCCGCTGCCTGCAGGTGGCGCAACGGTAATTCGCCCGGCGGGCTCATGCCCAGGCCGCCGACCTTTTCCTTCAGCTTGTTGGGCAGGCGGAACAGGAAGACGTCGCCATCGTTCCTGGGGCGACGCACCCGGTCCGAGGAATAAACGATGGTCGCGTCCTTTTCGTTGATTCGACGCCGGTCGTGAGGGCACTTCGGGTCGCTCTTGCGGTGCCGGTCGGGGCCGAAGTATTCACGGGTGGCGACGAACTGGCGCGGAAAATCGACGACCTCAAGCACCCGGTTGCAAACGGTCTGGGCGGAAAACGGCTTGGCCAGAAATTCGCTGGCCCCGCCGTCGCGTGCCTTCTCGACATTTTCAGCGTCGGCGGCACCGGACATCATGATGAAAGGCATGAAGCGATTGGGCGATTCCTTGCCCTGGCGGACCCACTTCAGCAGCAGGTGGCCGTCGATCGGCGCCATGACCAGGTCGGAAATGATCATATCCACGGGGCAGCCATAAGGGCCGTGATGGGCGCTCAGGAACTCGATTGCTTCGACGCCGTTCTCCGCGGTGATGACCTGACCGGCCCCGAGGGTTTTCAGTACGTCCTGCAAAATCTTGAGTACGAAACGGTTGTCATCGACCAGAAGAAAGGTCAGCCGCTCCAGATTGTATACGCCCATTGTTTTTCATCGGAGGAAGAATCCCCCCGCGCCACCGTCCAACATGTTACTCACCCGTGATATTTCCCTTGGCGTCTTAAAGTTGCGCCTGTTATCGCATTCTACTTAACTTGAATGATTAACAAAGCCAATAATGTTGAAAATCAGACCATTAGAATACCCTAATGGCACAACCAATCCGTCACCCCCACAAGGCCGGCGCAGGCGGATGGATGCGCCCGCCCGCGAAGTCCAGACCCGGCGCACGGTCTTCGCGCAGCAGCAAGGGGCCGTCCAGATCAATGACGCGGGCCCTGCCCATCAAAAGCGTGGCCGGGGCCATGGCCAGCGACGTCGCGACCATACAACCGACCATCAACCCGAACCCCTGCGCGCAGGCGGCATCGGCCAGATCGAGGGCCGCCGTTAGGCCGCCGGTCTTGTCCAGCTTCACATTGACCATGTCATAGAGCCCGGCGAGGCGATCCAGGTCCTCCGCCGTGTGGCAGCTTTCATCGGCGCAGATCGGGATCGGATAGGACAGGCCGCGCAAAATCTCGTCGCCATGAGCGGGTACCGGCTGCTCAAGCATTTCCACGCCCATCTCTGTCAGGAACGGCGCCAGGTTTTCCAGACGATGCAGATCCCAACCTTCGTTGGGATCGACGACCAGGCGGGCCTCGGGCGCAGCCTCGCGCACGGCGCTTAAGCGCGCGCGTACATCGGCGCCATCCAATTTGATCTTCAACAGGGGGGCCTTGGCCAAGCGGCGGGCCTGAACCGCCATTTCCTGGGCGCTGGCAATGCCGATGGTTTCCGCCGTTACCGCCGGAACCGGTTCCGGCAGGCCCGCCAATTCCCAGGCACGTTGGCCCGCCTGCTTGCATTCCAGATCCCACAGCGCGCAGTCCACGGCATTGCGCGCGGCCCCCGGCGGCAGGGCGTCAAGCAGATCGCGGCGGCCGATGCCCTCGGCCACGGCGTCGGCGACCTCGGCGATCTGATGGATCACGCTGTCGACTGTTTCACCGTAATGCGCATAGGGCACGCATTCACCGCGTCCCGCTTGTCCGTCGGCGTCCTCGACCTCGCAGACGACGACCCGGGCCTCGGTCTTGACGCCGCGCGAGATGGCGAAGGGCCGGGCCAGGGGCCAGCCCTGGTCGACGGCAGACAGGCGGCGCGCCCCCGCCACGGTTACAACTTCTCGATGGCGTCGACGATGGGCGCGACGCCCGTGCGCACCGCATCGACGGCAGGAAGATTGAGCCGTTCCGAAACTTCGGCCAGATACTGTGTGGCCCGCGCCGCGTCCATGGAACTGGTGTTCACGGACACGCCGATGACCTTGGCATCGGGCTCGAACATTTGGGCCATGCGCTCGTTGACCGCGATGCAGTCTTCCAACGCGGGCACGGGCACGCCGGGCGTGCCCCGCATTTCCAGCCGCGCCGCGTCGTGGCACAGCACCAGGGCATGCGGCCTGGCCCCGTGGATCAGGCCCAGGGTGACCCCGGAATAAGAAGCATGGAACAGGGATCCCTGCCCCTCGACCACGTCCCAATGATCCGGGTCGTTGGCGGGCGTCAGCCATTCGGCGGCACCGGCGATGAAATCGGCGACCACGGCATCAACGGACGCCCCGTCGCCGGCGATGAAGATGCCGGTTTGGCCGGTGGCACGGAAATCGGCCTTCATGCCGCGCGCCTTCATTTCCCGCTCAATGGCAAGGGAGGTGAACATCTTGCCCACGGATACGTCCGTACCCACGGTCAATATCCTTCGGCCTGATCTGGGTTGTCCCGAAGCGACGTCGAAGTCGCGCGATGGGTGGCGGGCGTCTGTCAGCGTCCGCCCATGGCGGGCCGCTGCTCCGGCAATGGCGGGCACGTCGCGCAGCCGTCGGTGCAGCCCGGCGGCCACATCCATGCCCGCCTCGACGGCCTCGACGATGACGCCGACCCAATTGTCGGGAATCACGCCGCCCCGGTTGGCAACGCCGATGACCATGGTCTTGCAGCCTGCCTTGACCGCGTCGGCTATGGTCATGTCGGGAATACCCAGGTCAGCCTTGCATCCGGCCAGGCGAAGCTGACCCTTGCACCATTCGGGCCGCCAATGAACGACCCCGATGGCAACCTTTGCAGCGAGTTGGTCCGGCGCGTCGCCGACGAACATCAGATAGGGGGTCGCGAGTGCCATGGCGGGTCTCCCGGCAGGTTCATCCAGGAAAAGAGCCTAACACAGTCGGTCGCGGCTGGAAGGGGTCAGCGCCCGGGCGAATAATGGGCCAGGATGAACACGGCGGCGGCCTGGGCGGCCAGGGTCACGGCGCGGCGCGCCTTGGCGACCCGACGCCTGATAGCGGCCTGGCGTTCGGCGCGCTGGGCCTCCAGATGGCCCGTGACCGTGCGCGCGACATCGTAGCCTTCGCGGTGGGCCTCCATGTAATGGCGGCGGCGATGAAGGTCGAAATCCGGGTGGAAGTGGAACACGGTCATGGCCCGGCGTTTGCCGTCATAGGTCGAGAAGGCCAGAACCTCGTCGGCGCTGATGTCGTATTTACGAACGACCAGAAGCGAGGCATCGAGCCCACGCTTGATAACATGGATGCCGTCGCCGTAATCCTGATCAAACTCGAAAAACCAGTCGCCGGGCATGAAGGCATTTGGATTTCCCGAAAGGCCCGTGGTGGGGTGATCATTCCTGTCGGACATGGCGTTCCGTCCTCTGCTGCAAGACAATACCGGTCGCCCGGCATGGTCCTTTGAAGAAGCCTGCCTATCCCAGGAAGTGGCCTGCCGTCGTGTCGTTTTTGGTTTGTTTGGTCGCTATCGGATATTAAAGCCGGATGCGCGCAGCCGCCGCGCGGCATTCCTGCCTGTGGTCTTTCATACGCCCCCAGGGCGGATCACACAAAACGAAAATATTCCCCCCACCGGACAGCCCGTGAATAACCGCAGCGGGAGGCCGAGAAGCCCCGCGGAAGACATTGAAACACATGAATAAATATTTTCATGCCCAAGCGCCGACAATTTCGGCGGAACGGCCAGGACGGGCAAATCCTGTTGCGCGCCCGGGGCCTATCCAGTACATCCGAGTCTCCCTCCGGGCGCCGCCGGTCGGCGGCCGCCCCGCACCACGAAAAATTCGAGGATTCCAATGGCCTACGTTATTCCCCAGCCGCCCCAGTCATTCCTGCCCGTCGCCGGTACGGACGACCAGTTCCCCGTGCGCCGCGTCTATTGCGTGGGCCGTAACTATGCCGAACACGCCATCGAAATGGGTCATGACCCGGATCGCGAGCCGCCGTTCTTTTTCATGAAATGCCCTGACAACCTGATGGTCGGCGGTGGTGACTGGCCCTATCCGGTCGCCTCGAACGACGTTCATTGGGAGCTGGAGATGGTTCTCGGCCTGAAATCCGGCGGCACCAACATTCCGGCGGCACAGGCGCTCGACCACGTATTCGGCTATGCCGTGGGCCTGGATATGACGCGCCGCGACCTGCAGGGCGAAGCCAAGAAAATGGGCCGTCCCTGGGATGTCGGCAAGGCGTTCGACCTGGCCGCCCCCTGCACGGCGATCCACCCGGCCGAAAAAACCGGCCATCCTGCGTCGGGCCGCATCTGGCTGGAACGCAACGGCGAGATTCGCCAGGACGGCGATCTGAATCAGATGATCTGGAAAATCCCGGAAATGATCGAGTACCTGTCGGGCCTGTTCACCCTGGCCCCGGGCGACCTGATCTTCACCGGCACGCCCGCCGGTGTCGGCGCCGTGCAGCGTGGCGACGTGCTGAAGGGCGGGGTCGAGGGCGTGGACGAACTGACCATCAAGGTCGTCTGACCCCAAATCGCGGCGGGGCGGATATTCCACCTGCCATTTATTTGCCCGATTCCCGCCCTCGGGCGGCCCTGGTTCCATGGTCTCCTTCTCTCCGCTTGGACGGAGAAAGGAGACCTCTTATGGAAACCATGAAAGCCCCCCTTGCCGCCTTGGCCGTGGCCCTGCCGTTGACATTGACGGCACTTGCCGCGGAGGCCATGTTCGACCTGCGCGATCTGTTCTGGACGTTTTAGAAAGCGTTGGAAGAAGCTATTTGCCGGGCCGTTTGAGGGCCAGATACTGCGCCGCGATGGGCAGCGCTTGATCCGCCTTCATGCCCGGTTTCATGCGTGGATCGTAGAGCATACGCAGCATCCAACGATCGGCCTCGGTCAGGTCGACGTGGCGGCTGCTGTCCGAGAAAATCGAGAATGTCAGCCCGTCGACATCGTTGACCAGCCCCATGAGCTGGGTGATTTCCTCGGTCACGCAGGCGCGCAGGAAGATCTTCGGATCGACCTGGACATTGCCGTACTGGACCTGGGTCACGATTTCCGCCGGGACCGCCGCATAACCGAAGGTCAAGGCCCCCGTCTTATTGATGCGCAGGCGCCCGTGACAGAACCCCAGTCGCAGCATCCTTTCCGCATCAACGGCCTTGTACACACCCTTGGTGCGCTTTTCGATGACCGCCGGCAGCGACGCCTTTGGCCCGAAGAACACCAGGACGTTGATGGGAATCTTGGACACGTTGGGCGCCAGGCGCTTTTCCTGGCGCATGACCTCGGAATACACAAGCTTCACCGGATGGCCGGTTTCCTTGGAAAGGTCGTCCAACTGACGGACCACCAGTTCCTCGAACAAAGGCGGATAGCCCTTGCCGATGATGGCAACGTTGATCGGGGCGACCCACTTGATGATGCGCGGAATGCGCTTTTCATGTTCGGAGCCGAGCGCCACCCCGGCGAACGCCTTGATCAGGTCCGTGTTGGAAACGTCATCCTCGGCCCGCGCAGTCGTGACGGCGGCGGCCATCAGGACGCAGGCGATAATCAGGAATCGTGCCGGCAGAAGGCGTGCGGGCAGAAAGCGTTCTGGAAAGCGCATGGCTTATCCTAACAAGGAAACGCCTAGCGCACCATGTCGTCGATCAGGAAGCCCTGGAACATGGTGATACCGCAGGCATGTGCGGTCTTGATCGCCAGTTCGTCGTCAACGCGCGCCATGACCAGAACCGTGCCGCGCTGCTGCAGGTTTTGGATCGCATCCTTATAATTGGGCAGGGAGTTTTCCGTACCCGGCCGCCAAAATACCTTGGCCAACTTGGCGCCCAGACGCGGCAGGTCGATCACACCCAGACTTTCCGGAATAATGGCATCGATGGCGATGGTCCCGCCGTGGGAGGTGATCAACTCCGACGCGGTCTGGAACTGATCCCAGTTCTGCAGGATGTTTTCCGCTCGGAATTCCAGGACCAGGCTCGACAGCGCCTTCCCCCCCTTTTCCAGAAGGTTCTGGAACGAATGAGTGAACACGGTTTCCACGTTCAGGTTGAGGGACGCCTTGGCGCGCTCCGGATTGACCTCGTCGAAGCATTCGATGAGCATCTGATCGAGGGATCGGGTCAGGTGCTGGAAAACCAGACCGGCACCGCGGAAATCCACATTGGTCAGAATATGCTGGCGGATCATCTCGACCGATATGAAGTATTCCTTCATCACCGGCATGGGCGGCTTGCCCGGTGTGATGACGACCGTCGATTGCGAGCGGATGAAGTTGTCCGTGAACGCCTTCTTGCCCATCTTGCGCATGCCGTCGCGCACGACCTGGATGTCGCTTTCACGCAGTGGCCGGGTCTCGCCCGTGCCGACGCCGGCTTCCTTGGCGCGGTCGTCGAAGGTTTCCAGGAACTTAATGGCGTTGCCGATGCGGCCCTGCAGATTGATGATGCGCAGCATCCGCGACTGGTCGATCTGACTGAAATATTCCGGGAAATTCTGCTGAATGACACGGATCAGGTCGACCTTGAGCTCCGACGTCCATTCCATCTGATTGTAGTCGTTGAGCTTCATCAGCAGCGCCGTATCGGTGCTGGTCAGGCGATAGACTTCGGCGCCACGTCGTTCGCGCGAACGCTCGTAGGATTCATCGGTCTTCTTGCGGAGCTGCTTATCCTCTTCCTCGGTCATGCCGAGAGTGGAAAAACTGACGAGAATCAGATGGTTGGGCTCTTCCGTCCCGCCTTTCCAATTCTTCAGTCGCGTCAGCAGCTTAAGATGCTCGCCGCCACCTGGGCTTGAATCAGCCATGAAATTTCCGGTCCATTTCCGTCAGTGGTCTTAATTTTGGTTCATACGCTGTATCACAAGCAAGAATAATGCCTGAACAACTGTTCCGTATCAGGGAGTTGATAAAACTATCTTAATTACCCCGCCGCCTTATATCAGCATTTCCTCGATGTGCAGCCCCTGAAAGGCCGTGATTCCAACCTCCCGCCCGACCCGCAGGCCCAGTTCGGAATCGACCCGACACAGCACGACAATACATCCCGCGTCCTGGGCCTGCTTGATGACCGAACGGTTGCGCGCCAGGGTTTCCATGCCGCTCTCGCGCCAAGGAATTTTCGCGATATTGGCATTGAAGCCGGCAAGGTTCAGCACCGCGAGCGAGGCCGGATCGATGATGTCGACGGCGACGGTCCCGCCCTGGCCGCGCACGGCGATCTGCGCCGCCTCGTACTTGCGCAGGTCACGCAAGACGTCGGCCAGACGCAGTTCGACAATGACATTGGACAGTTTAGCGGCACCGTTGGCGGCCAGGAATTTCTGGAATGCCGCCCCGGTAACCGATTCCAGAGTCAGGTTGAGGGCGCACTTGCCGCCTTCGGGATTGTAATGGCGGTACATGCCCAGCATCAACGGATCGAGGGCCAAGGTCAGTTGCGGGAACAAGGGGTCTGATTCATGGATGCTGACGTTTTTAAGCGCATCCGATCCCAGAATATCCATGCGGATATAGTATTCCCGGGCGATCACCGTCGGCGGCTTGCCTTCGGCGATCAGGGTAATGGACTGACCCTGAACATAGGATTCCGCGAATGCCTTGTCGCCGATCTTGGCATGGACGGCGCGCACGGTCTGGCTGTCGGCGGCGTTGAGCATCCGCATCCCGTCCGCCCCCGCGATCACGCCCTGTTCCTTGGCACGTTCCTCGAAGGCTTCGAGAAAACGGATGGCCCCGGCCATCTGGGTCGTCATGTCGATGGTGCGCACGATCTTCGATTGATCGACGGCGGCAACCTTGTCGGGGAACTCCTCCTGCAGGATTTTGAACAGGCTCATCTTCAGTTCCTGGGGAACCTCCATCCTGTTCATTTCCGTCAGGTTCGCGATAACGGCGATATTGGTCGGCGACAACTGATAGGCCCCACCACCCCGCACGCGGGCGATGCGGGTATGGATTTCGGCGATTTCGTCCATCAGGTGATCGTCGTCTTCGGGCAGTCCAACATCGGAAAGATCGACCAGCAAAAGGGTGTTCACATCCCCCTTCTTGCCCCCCATGGCGCGAAGTTTCTTGAGCAGATCGGCGGCATCCCCCGCCATGGATGAAGGCCCAAATGCCATTTTATGCGTCCGTTTCGTTCCTTGCGCGGGACTGCATTAGGTGCGGCCCTGCGCGGCCGTTCTCCCGGCCAAAAGCTTGTCCACGTGATAGCCCTGAAACAAATTTATGCCAAGGCTCTGGCCGATGGCGATGGCCTGTTCGTCATCGACATGGGCCAGGACCATGACCGTGCCCCCCTCTTGCATGGTGCGGATATCGTCCTTGGCCTGAAGATAGGAGTCCTCAGCGTCGCCACGCCACATGACCTTGGCCATCTTGACCTTCAGGCGGTGCAGATTGACCACGCCGAGCGTTTCCGGCAACACGTTGTCGATGGCCACGGTGCCGCCCTTCTTGTGGATCAGCTCACAAGCGGTCTGAAACTGGCTGAAATGCTGGAACATGTTGTCCTGGCGAAATTCAATAACCACGCCGGCCAGGCCATCGTCGCCGCCCTCGCGCAGGAAGTGGTCGAAAGCATTGGTGAACACGGTTTCCACGTTCATGTTCAGCGACGCCTTGCTCCTGTCGCTGGTAATCGCGCCGATGCAGTACAGCAGCGCCTGATCGAAGGTCAGGGTCAACTGGTTGAACACGTTGCCGGTGCCGCGGATATCGACCCCGCGCAGGATCGACTGCTTCAACATGTCGACGCCGACATAGTATTCGGTCATCACCGGCTGGGCTGTCTTGCCCGGCACGATCCGGGCCGCGGTCTGCGAACGGATATAGCGCTTGCCGAATTCGCGCGGGCCCAGCTTGCGCAGCGCATCGCGCAGCTTTTGGATATCCTGCATGTTGAGCGGCCGTTCGCCGTTTTCGTCGCTGGCGGTCTCCCGGCGACGGTCGCCATAGGCGTCCAGAAACCTCTTGGCCGCGTCCAGGCGGGCCCCCAGATCGATGGGCCGGATCAGGCGGGCCTGATCGATCTTGGAAAAATGCTCCGGCAGGTGCTGCTGAATGACCCGCATGATGTCGACCTTGAGGTCCATCATCGCTTCCATGCGGTTGAATTCAGCAAGTTTGATCAGGATCGCGGTGTCCAGATCGGACAGCTTGTACACATGCCCGCCGCGGGAATGGACAAAGGTAAGGAAAGCGCCCTCAAGCGCCTGCTGCACGCCGGCCTGCTGATTGGGCAATCCCAGCGTGGTGAAGGACACCAACAACAGATGGTTGACGTCCGAATCAGCCGCCGACCAATGGTCCAGCGTCTCCATCAGATCGTGAATGGTGCCGATCTCGCCACCGGGTTCGCCCGCATTCAGGGTTTCCACGGTCCGCCTCCTCTGCGGGCAGCCGCCGGTCCCCGTCCGGCAGCGCCGAGCGGCAGTATAGCCTTAAAATAAAACCCTTTGCCAACAAGGCTTTAGTTATAGGCGCCCAACCTGTTGTCCAGGGCCTTTAATCGCCGTCATTTGGCAGCGGAAGGGACACGGTCACCCGCAGTCCCCGGGGCGTCAGATTTTCCAGGCGAATGTCGCCGCCATGGGCGCGCACGATGTTGCGGGTGATCGCCAGGCCCAGCCCAACCCCGCCCGTTTCGTGGCTGCGCGAGGTTTCCAGCCGGGTAAAAGGTTCGAACACACTGTCATGGTCGGCTTCGGGAATGCCGGGGCCGTCGTCTTCGACCGTGACCAGGATTTCACTCTCGCCGAGACGTGCGGTCAGGCGTGCGCGGCCGCCGTAATGAACCGCGTTCTGGGCCAAATTACGAATGGCCCGCTTGATCGCCGTCGGCTGACAGATCATGACCGCCGGCCCCGCCGGCGTGAACGTCACGTCCAGACCCATGTCGCCCAGTTCCTGGGCGACGTCGCCGCACAGTGCCGCGATGTCCGTGGCCTCCGATTGGCCACCCGCCTGTTCGTCGCGGGCGAAGGCCAGCGTGGCTTCGGTGATGCGTTCCATCTCGTCCAGGATGTTCAGGATCTTCTGCTTGTTCTCCGCATCGTCGGTGATGAATTCAGCGCGCAGGCGCAGCGACGTTAACGGGGTACGCAGATCGTGGCTGATGGCGGCCAGCATGCGCGTGCGATCGGCGACGAAGCGGTGCAGGCGTTCCTGCATGGTGTTGAAGGCGGCGGTCGTGCGGCGGATTTCACCGGGCCCCCGGGGCGTCAGTGGTGGCGGCACGTCACCGCGGCCAAGCGCATCGGCGGCGGCGGCCAGTTCGCGCAGCGGACGGGTCAGGCGTCGCACGATCAGGAAGCTGACGGCGGACACGGCCAGCACCATCAGCGCCATGGCGATCAGGGCGCGGATGCCCCACACACGGGGTGGGGGGGCTGCCCATTCCCCGTTCAACCATTCACCACTGCCCAACGACACGGACAGCGCCAGGCCCACGGGGCGATGGGGCGGGTCGCCCGCATCCGCCGCGGGCGACCCGGCGGCTTTGGCGTCCTCTCCATGCCACTTACGGTGCAGTCGGTGAATGAACGGGGGCATGGACAGCAGCCGGTGGTCGTCGTGATCGGCGACCATGATGAGAATCCGCCGCCGGTCGTCGTCGCCCAGGCGATCTGACAAGGAGCGGACGTAATCATTGTCGACCACCTCCGCCCGATCCGCCGGCACCGCATTGGTCGGCGCGATCCAGAACCGCACACGGGTCGAGGTCGCCGCCGTCAGGATCGTCTCGGTCAGGGCCGCGTCGCGTTGCGCCCCCAGGCGGTCAAGCATCTGTACCAGCGAAGCCGCGCGCTGCATCACCTGTTCACGCCGCGCGTTGGCAATATCCTCGCGGCGTTCCGACGTGAACACGACGAAACTGACGACCTGGGCGACGGTGATCGCGACCAGCAACGACGCAATCAACTGCGCCGCCAGGGACCGCGGCCAGGGCAATCTGAACGACGGCGCCGTCATGGCCGGATGACCTCCACAGGGGCGGCAAAGCTGTACCCGCCGCCCCAATGGGTCTTGATGTATTCGGGATTGCGCGCGTCGCGTTCAACCTTCTTGCGCAGGCGGCTGACCTGATTGTCGATGGCACGGTCGAACAACTGCGCCGTGCGTCCGCGGGTCAGGTCCAACAGCTGGTCGCGGTTCAGAACCCGGCCCGGGTGGCGCACGAACACGCCCAACAAAAGGCTTTCCCCCGTCGACAGGGTGATGGGATCACCGCCCGGGCCGCTCAGCACCTGGGCGCCCGGATCGAAGGTCCAGGGACCGAAGCGATAGCAGGTGCCGGGGGCCTCGGCCTCGACCGGCGGCATGGCGGTGGCGCGGCGCAACACGGCCTTGATGCGGGCCAGAAGTTCACGCGGATTGAACGGCTTGGTCACGTAATCGTCAGCACCCATTTCCAGGCCGATGATGCGGTCCGTATCGTCGGCCATGGCGGTCAGCAGGATCACCGGCAGGGACGTGGTGGCGCGCAAGTGGCGGCACAATGACAGGCCGTCCTCGCCCGGCATCATGATGTCCAGAACCACCAGGTCGATGGCGCTGGTGTCCAGCACCTGACGCGCCGATTGGGCGCGGTCGGCCGTGGTCACCCGATAGCCGTGCTCTTTCAGATAGCGCGCCAGGGCGTCCCGGATGTCCGGATGGTCGTCGACGACCAGGATGTGTTCGCTGTCAGCCATGATTTCATTCTTTCCAGGACGCCACTATGCCAAAGGCCCGCGGGGCGGCGGGCAAAAATTTGTAACCAACTGTGTCACGTCGGCGGTGCGCCACGTTTTGCGACAATAGCCGCGTTTTCCGCCATATTTGAGCGACGTTTGCAGGGTCTCTTGGGGGCATCGAAAGCCACGAAACAAGGAGACAACCGATGGCACGCACCCACCGCATGAAGACCCGCACCAAGATCATCCTCGGCGCCCTGGCCGTCGCCACGGCCATTGGCGGGACCGCCGTCGCGGTCCAGGCCGAAGCCCGTGGCCCCCACGGCAAACCCGGTGACCGGGCGGAATGGCTGTTCGAACGCTATGACGCCAACAACGACGGCAAGATCACCAAGGACGAGATCACGGCCGCCCGCAAGGCGTCCATCACCAAGTACGACGCCAACAAGGATGGTCAGTTGTCGCTGGACGAATTCCAGGGCCTGTTCAACGAGATCATGCGCCAGCGCATGGTCCGCATGTTCCAGAAGCTTGACCGTGACGGCGACGCCAAGGTTTCGGAAGCCGAGATCGCCCGCCGGGTCGACCGCATGATGGCGCACCTCGACCGTAACGACGACGGCGAGATCGAACGCAGTGAACTGAAGCGCAAGCACAAGGGGCATGACCGTGACCACGACCGCGACGAACGCGGACATCACGGCGAGCGCAAGTAACCCTCCCCCGCCGCCGCCCGCCCCAGCGGCGGCACCACGGAAACGCCGCGTCCCTGCAAAAGGGCGCGGCGTTTTCTTTGTACCTAGTCGGAATCCATCCAGATCGTGAACGGCCCATCGTTGGTCAGGGTCACCCGCATGTGCGACCGGAACCGGCCCGTCACCGCTTCCACGCCCTCAGCCTTGAGATGCTCCACGAAGGCAAGGTAGAGGCGTTCCGCCGTCTCCGGGTCGGCAGCACCCGAAAACCCGGGCCGGTTGCCCCGCTTCCAATCGGCGGCCAGGGTGAACTGGCTGACCACCAGGGCCTGGCCGCCCACGTCCTGGATGGACAGGTTGGTCTTGCCGTCCGCGTCCACGAACATCCGCATGTTGGCGACCTTGCGCGCGAAATACTGCGCCGTCTCGTCCGTATCCTTCGGTTCGGCGCAGACCAGGACCACCAGACCAGGGCCGATCGTGGCCAGCGGCGCTTCCGCCCCCGCATCATCGACCAGGGAAACCCCGGCCGCCGTCACCCGTTGCAGCAATGCCCGCATGTGCGCCTCCATTTCTGATGCGAACTATGAGGCGGTGAATTTCCATGGGCAAGCGGCAGGCGGTTGATTTCCCCCGGGCCAGCGGGTTAAGTGGGCCCGATAACGACACCATCGGTTGGGAGCCGACCTTATGAAATTCTTCGTCGATACGGCGGACGTCGCCGAGATCAAGCGCCTGAACGACACCGGCCTGGTGGACGGCGTGACCACCAACCCGTCCCTGATCGCCAAGTCGGGGCGCGACTTCATCGACGTGATTAAGGAAATCTGCGCCCTGGTCGATGGCCCGGTATCGGCCGAGGTCACGGCGACGGATGCCGCCGGCATGATCGAAGAAGGCCGCAAGCTAGCCAAAATTGCCAAGAACGTGGCAGTCAAGGTGCCGCTGACCGAAGCCGGGCTGACCGCCTGTAAGACGTTGAGCCAGGCCGGCACGCCGGTCAACGTGACGCTTTGCTTTTCCGCGGCCCAGGCACTGTTGGCGGCCAAGGCGGGGGCGGCCTTCATCTCGCCCTTCGTCGGCCGGCTCGACGACATCGGCCAGGACGGCATGAGCCTGATCGGCGAGATCGCCGAGATCTATTCCAACTACGATTTCCAGACGGAAATCCTGGTCGCCTCCGTACGTTCGCCGCAGCACGTGGTCGACGCCGCGCGCATCGGCGCCGACGTCTGCACCCTGCCGCCGGGAGTGATCTGGCAGTTGTTCAAGCATCCGCTGACGGACAAGGGCCTGGAAGCCTTCCTCAAGGACTGGGAAAAAACCGGCCAGTCCATCCTCTGATCCGGTTGCCCGGGGGCGGCGCGCGTCAGTAGTTGGCGGACATTTTCGTTTCGCCGCCGGTGTTCAGCGCCCGGCAATAGATATCGGCCCAGGTTTTCCGGTCTTCCACGTAGTTCGAATAAGATACGACTTTGTCGATGGCCTTGCCGTCTTCGGACATGGGGACGCGCACCGCAACCTGGATGTCGGTCTTCCAAGGGTTATAGGGCGTGAGCGTATGGACGAAGATCAGCGGCCGGCGCGCCGCCACCACCATCTCGTACTGGCGCTGGCCAATGCGGGCCATGGCCGAGGCAGCAATTTCGGAAACCTTCCGACCGGTCATGTCGACGCCCTTCAGGGCCGTGTGGCCGGTCCCCCAGAACCGATAAGTGAACGACCCATCCGCGCCGTTGATATCGACCACGGCCATGTAGGGAATGATGTCGGTCGGCAATTCGTGGAGCTTGAAATCCGACCAACGGGGCAGCGCCCGGCCAGCCTGCAGGGCACGGCAATGGTCAAGGAACGCCACCGATTTGGCCGACCGCACGTCTTGCGGCTCGACCACGGCGAAAACACATTCCCTATCTGCCAAAGAATCATCCACGGTATTTCGGCCTCAAACGCACACATATGATCATATGATGATCTGATACTACCCGCCCTGCCTTGCAGGCCCCTGACGACTGGCACCGTGAATAATAAAAACTGGTGCTGGCAATGACTTCATAGGCAGAGATAATGGGACATTGATCCATCAGTATTGAGATCGCCGTTCATGGGCCGTAAGCCCCAACAAAAAACATCCGATTCCGCTGGCACTTTTGCCGGAGAGACCGCGCGCCTGGCGCGCGCCTTCACGCGGCGTACGTTGCTGGGCAATGGCGCGGCGCTTGCCGCCGGCGGCATTGGCATGGCGTTGGCGCCGATGCTGATCCGGTCCGCCAACGCCAAGGGCGAAACAGTCAACGTCCTGACCTGGACCGGCTACGTCCCCGCCCGCTTCGCCAAGACCTTCAAGAAGAAAACGGGCATCACCGCCAACATCACCACCGTCGGCTCCAACGAGGAAATGCTGACCCAGGTCACCGCGACCCATGGCCGCGCCTGGGACGTGATTTCCCCCTCCGCCCATCGCAAGAGCCAGTGGCTGGCCCTCAACATGACCCAGGCCTGGGACATGAAGAAGATCCCGAACCTGGCCAACGTGCAGCCTGCGTTCCTGAAAATTTCCGAAAGCTGGTCCTGGAACAAAGGCCAGCACCACTTGCCCCATATCTGGGGGACGGAAGGCATCGCCTGGCGCACGGACCGCTTCATGGGCGTCTACGGCAACCTGTCCCTGGCCGACCTGTGGCTGCCCGAAATGAAGGGGCTGGTCCAGGGCCGGGCTCATTCGCTGATGTCCGGGATCGGGCGCATGCTGGCCGAACAGGGGAAATTGCCGCCGCTGCAGGACGCCTACAAGGACGAAGGCACCATGCGCAGCATCTGGGGCGACATCCTTAAATTCGCCGTCGCGCACAAGCCCTGGCTACGCGCCCTGTGGCACGATCACGAAAGCCAGAAGACCAACTTCACCCGCAACGGCGTGGTGATCGGCCAGACATGGGACGGTCCGGCCATCGAACTGGCCAAGGCCGGCCAGCCGATCGCCTACATGGCGCCGAAGGAAGGGGCCTTTGCCTGGATGGACGGGCTGTCGCTGACGGCGGCGGCCAAGAACGTCGACGCTGCCCATGCCTTCGTCGACGCACTCTACACCGCCCGCGCCGGCGCGCAGATGAGCAACGCCTCGGGCTATAACTCCGTGGTCCAGGGGGTCGAAGGCCTGCTGACCAAGAAGGCCCGTCAGGCGTTTCAGGATGCCTATCCTGGGGACGCGTTGGAGAAGTTGTGGTGGTGGCCGGACGAACCCGTGTGGTTCGCGGGCCTGCGCAACGCCTACCGCGACCGCTATCTGGCGGCGAAATAAAAAAGCCGGGACCGCCCAGCGGCCCCGGCCTTTAATTCACCAATCCGATCCTAATCAGATTTCTTCGAGCGCTTCCCGGAGCAGGCCGATCATCGCGTCGATGTCCGACTTACTGGCCACGAAGGCCGGCGCCACGACGCCGCAGTCACCCGTGAACTTCACGTGCAGACCGCGCCAGAACAGATCTTTCTGGAATTGGGTGCCGAGCGCCCCCGGGTTGCCCTTCGGCTTCAGTTCGATGGCGCCCATCATGCCGTAGCCGCGGATGTCGGCCAGACAGTCGAGCCCTTCGAGGGAATACAGCGCGTTCTGGAAATAATCGACCATGCCGGCCGCCTTCTCGAAGGTGTTGTCGGCTTCGTAGATCTTCTGCACGGCGACGCCGGCGGCGCAGGCCGCCGGATGCGACGAATAAGTATAGCCGTGGAACAGCTCAATCGCGTTCTCGGGCGCCGCGTTGATGATGGTCTCGTAGATCTCGTCCTTCACGGCGATGGCGCCCATGGGCTGACAACCGTTGGTGATCGCCTTGGCCATGGTCATCAGGTCCGGCGTGACGCCGAAGGCCTGGGCCGCGAAGGGCGCACCCGTGCGACCGAAACCGGTGATGACCTCGTCGAACACCAGCAGGATACCGTGGGCGTCGCAGATTTCGCGCAGCCGTTCCAAGTATCCCTTGGGCGGCACCAGGCAGCCCGTGGACCCGGCGATGGGTTCAACGAAGCAGGCGGCGATGGTCGACCCGCCGACATTTTCACAGATGCGCTGCAGGTCGTCGGCAAGGTCGGCGCCGGTTTCCGGCTGGCCCCGGGTGAAGGCCTGCTTGGGATCCCAGGTATGGCGCATGTGCACGACGCCCGGCATGGTGCCGGAAAACGTCTCGCGGTTCTTGACCATGCCCGACAAGGACGTGCCGCCGATGTTTACGCCGTGGTAGGCGCGCTCGCGGCTGACGAAACGGGTGCGGTGGCCCTGGCCTTTGACGCGGTGATAGGCCATGGCGATCTTCAGCGCCGTGTCGATGGCTTCCGAGCCCGAATTGGCGAAGAAGATGTGGTTCATGGGCTCGGGCGTGATGCGGGCGACCCGCTGAGCCAGATCGAAAGCCCCCGGATGGCCAAGCTGGAACGGCGGGGTGTAGTCGTTTTCCAAAAGCTGCTCGTAAACCGCTTCGGCGATTTCCTTGCGGCCATGGCCGAGCGGGCAGCAGAACAGGCCCGACGAGCCGTCGAGAATCTTACCCCCCTTGTGATCGTAGTAATGCACCCCTTCGCCGCGCACGACGATGCGCGGGCTTTTCTTGAAGTCGCGGTTGCCGGTGAAGGGCATCCAGTTCTCTTCAAGGGAATTGGTATTGTATTCCATGGTCGATCCTCCTCGGGGGCGCCGCAGGTCGGTTCCTGGCGGCGGAAATGCCGTGCGGCCCATCGGAATTCTTCGGGAATTCTCCGAACCGTCGGGGTTGTCAGTTGATTGGCGCCATCGTAATCTGCGCCTCTGGCACCATGTTAGAGCCAGACTCGGCGATTCCCTGGACCACTTTTTGCACTTGTGCAGACCAACGGAGCAACATGCGCGACGGCATATTCCACCTGGACCGGCGGCCCAACATCTCGATCCAAGGCCAGATCCGCGAGATGCTGGTCTCGGCCATCCTCGGCCGTCAGTTGCCGGCCGGCGACCCTCTGCCGTCGTCACGTAAATTGGCGAAAAGCCTGGGCGTGTCACGCAATACGGTGGTCTTGGCCTATCAGGGACTGGTCGACGACGGTTATCTGGAATCCCGCGAACGGTCCGGCTTCTACGTCACCGACGACATCATGGAAGGCCGCGCCGACGAACCCGCGGCCCCGCCGCCCACGCCTGACCCGCGGCCCAGCAACGGCCCCGATTGGGCCGCGCGGTTCCAGGTCCATCCATCCGATCAGGCCAATATCGAAAAGCCGGGCAACTGGCTGACCTATCCCTATCCGTTCATTTACGGTCAGGTGGACCAATCCCTGTTTCCCATCGCGCAGTGGCGGGAATGCTCGCGTCAGGCGCTCGGCCGCAAGGGCATGGACGTGTGGACCGGCGACGCCCTCGCCGCCGACGATCCCATGCTGGTGGAACAGATTCAGACGCGTCTGCTGCCGCGCCGGGGCATTCTGGCCCGCGACGATGAAATCCTGGTGACGTTGGGTGCGCAGAACGCGCTCTATATCCTGGCCGCCCTTTTGGTCCGCGAAGACACCCGCGTCGCCATCGAAGATCCGGGGTATCCCGACGTGCGCAACATCTTCGGGCTGAAGACCGACCACATCCTGCCGGTCCCGGTCGACGCCCACGGCCTGCCCGTGGACAAACAGTTGGACGGCGCCGACATCGTGTTCGTGACGCCGTCGCATCAGGCCCCGACCACGGTCACCATGCCCAAGGCCCGGCGTCAGGACCTGCTGACCCGCGCCGGGGAAAAGGACTTCGTGATCATCGAAGACGATTACGAATGGGAAACCAATTACGTGTCCGAGCCGACGCCGGCCCTGAAATCCATGGATACGGCCGGTCGGGTGATCTACGTGGGATCGCTGTCCAAGACCCTGTTCCCCGGCCTACGCCTTGGCTATCTGGTCGGCCCGGCGCCGCTGATCAAGGAAGCCCGGGCGCTGCGCCGGTTGATGCTGCGCCACGCGCCCAACAACAACCAGCGCACGGCGGCATTGTTCCTCGCCCTCGGCCATCACGACAGCCTGGTCCACAAGCTGCAGAAGGCTTACCGCGAACGCTGGAAGATCATGGGCCGGGCACTCGCCGACCACCTGCCCGGCTGGTCCAAGGCGCCGACCTTCGGGGGCACCAGCTACTGGGTCAGCGGGCCAACCGGCTTCGACGCCGGAAAGCTGGCCGACCGGGCCCTCGACGACGGTGTCATCATCGAACCGGGCCGCGTCACCTTCGCCCAACCCAGCCCGCCCCGGAATCATTTCCGCCTGGGATTTTCGTCAATCGCGGCGGAACGGATCGAGCCGGGCATCCGCCTTTTGGCCGATATCGTGAAGCGGGATTTTTGAGCCAAGAGCACCAACCAGATTCATCTCAAGAAAGACATTAAATAAAAAATCGGGACAATTAAGTGTCTATAATGACGTTCTGGCGCGTGAAAAATCCCCCATCTGGCCCTATCCTCTGGCCTTCCGAAGGCCTACCTACAACAGCATGGAATGCGGTGATGACCGCCGCGCCGAATATGGGCCAATGGACGTGCCCGGCGCTGCGCGCCAACCGCGTCAAGGGTGCTATAACGTACGGAACAACACTCCATGCCGGCCCCAAGCGGCGGTCGGCCAAACTGCTTACGGGAGGATCCCAAGCATGACCAAAATGAACACGGAAGAGGCCTTCGTTAAGGTCCTCCAGATGCACGGCATCGAACATGCCTTCGGCATCATCGGGTCGGCCATGATGCCGATCTCGGACCTGTTCCCCAAGGCGGGGATCACCTTCTGGGACTGCGCCCATGAATGCAACGCCGGCATGATGGCCGACGGCTTCACGCGCTCTTCCGGCAAGATGGCCATGTGCGTGGCCCAGAACGGCCCCGGCATCACCAACTTCGTGACGCCGGTCAAGACCGCCTATTGGAACCACACCCCGATGCTGCTGGTCACGCCGCAGGCGGCCAACAAGACCATCGGCCAGGGCGGGTTTCAGGAAATCCCGCAGATGGCCCTGTTCGAAGACATGGTCTGCTACCAGGAAGAAGTCCGCGACCCGACCCGCATCGCCGAGGTCCTGAACCGCGTGATCACCGAAGCCTGGCGCGGCTCCGGCCCGGCGCAGATCAACGTGCCGCGTGATTTCTGGACCCAG
Organism: Rhodospirillales bacterium; assembly: GCA_048263775.1. Taxonomy (GTDB): domain Bacteria; phylum Pseudomonadota; class Alphaproteobacteria; order Rhodospirillales; family Casp-alpha2; genus UBA1479. Next base: position 178,359 of record JBLXDU010000001.1, on the reverse strand, counting down.
ATCGTCGACATCGACCTGCCGCAGGTCATCAACATCGAACGCCCGTCGGGCGGCAAGCAGGCCATCGCCGACGCCGCCAAGATGCTGTCGACCGCCAAGTTCCCGGTCATCCTGAACGGTGCCGGCGTGGTGCTGTCGGGCGGCATCGAGGCCTCGAAGGCCCTGGCTGAACGCCTGTCCGCGCCGGTGTGCTGCGGCTATCAGCACAACGACGCCTTCCCGGGCTCGCACCCGCTGTTCGCCGGCCCCTTGGGCTACAACGGCTCCAAGGCCGGCATGGAACTGATTTCCAAGGCCGACGTGGTACTGGCGCTGGGCACCCGGTTGAACCCGTTCTCGACCCTGCCCGGCTACGGCATGGATTACTGGCCGAAGAACGCCAAGATCATCCAGGTCGACATCAAGGCCGAACGCATCGGCCTGACCAAGAAGGTCGACGTCGCCATCCAGGGTGATGCCAAGCAGGTCGCCGAACAGATCCTGGCCGGGCTTGCCCCGACCGCCGGCGACGCCGGCCGCAAGGAGCGCGAGGACCTGATCTCGACCACCAAGTCGCGCTGGCTGCAGACCCTGTCGTCCATGGACCACGAAGACGACGATCCGGGCACGACCTGGAACGAGCGCGCCCGCAACAAGCATCCGGAGCGCATGTCGCCCCGCATGGCATGGCGCGCCATTCAGGCCGCCCTGCCGCGGGACGCCATCATCTCGTCCGACATCGGCAACAACTGCGCCATCGGCAACGCCTATCCGACCTTCGAACAGGGCCGCAAGTATCTGGCCCCGGGTCTGTTCGGCCCCTGCGGTTACGGTTTCCCGTCGATCATGGGTGCCAAGATCGCCTGCCCGGACACGCCCGTCGTGGGCTTCGCCGGTGACGGCGCCTTCGGCATCTCCGCCAACGAGATGACCGCCGTCGGCCGCGACGAATGGCCGGCCATCACCATGGTCATCTTCCGCAACTACCAGTGGGGTGCCGAAAAGCGCAACACGACCCTGTGGTACCAGGACAACTTCGTCGGCACCGAACTGGACCTTGACGTCCAGTACGCCAAGATCGCCGATGCCTGCGGCCTCAAGGGTGTGCAGGTCACGACCATGCAGGAACTGACCGAGGCCCTGGACGCCGCCGTCAAGGCGCAGATGGAAAACAAGGAAACGACCTTCATTGAGGTCATCCTGAACCAGGAACTGGGCGAACCCTTCCGCCGCGACGCCATGAAGGCGCCGGTCGAGGTCGCGGGGATCAATCCCGGCGACATGCGCCCGCAGAAAGGGGCCTAAGCGCCCTTGCAAGAGGCCGGGAGGCAGCGGCAACCACCGCCCGTCTCCCGGCCCTCCCCTTTTTCACGGGCGCCCCTCTGTTGCGGGCGCCCTTTTTTTTGGGTGTATGCTGAACCATGCCGAGCACCGCGCCGTTCGAAGTTCGCGCCCACCAATCGCGCAAAGCGGCTCCACCCGCGCGGCTTGCGCCCATACAACGGCGGCGGCCTTGACGTCCCCCGATCCCGACCTCACGGCCTTGGCGGCAACGACGCAGGACGTGTACGAACGCAACGCCCGACGGTTCGATGCCGAGCGGTCGAAAGAACTGCACGAACGGGTCTGGCTGGATCGTTTTCTCTCCCTGACGGGCGAGGCCGGACGGGTGCTTGACCTCGGCTGCGGCACCGGCGACCCGATCGCCGCCTACATGACCGAGCGCGGTTTCCACGTCATCGGCATCGATGCCTCGGCGGCGATGTTGGCGATTGCACGCGAACGGTTTCCGGCGGGCGACTGGCGGCAGGGCGACATGCGACACCTCGACCTGCCGGAAACTTTCGACGGGATTATCGCCTGGAACAGTTTCTTCCACCTGCGCCAAGACGAACAACGTTCCGTCCTGCGACGTCTGGCCGAACACCTTAATCCCGGAGGCGCCCTGATGCTGACCGTCGGGCCCCGTGCGGGGGAGGTCGCCGGCCATGTCGGGGACGATCCCGTCTATCATTCCAGCTTGGCACCCGAGGAATACGAAGACGCGCTCGCACGCCTGAGCCTTGATATCGTCCGCTTTACCAAGGAAGACCCGGATTGCGGCCAGCAGTCCGTTTTGCTGGCGCAGCGGCGGCGGTGAAATGAGGGGCCGCGCCAGATACCAGATCCCCCTGTCAGACGTCACGAACTAGGATAAGCTAACACCATGCTGAGCACCGCCCCCTACGAAGTTCCCCAATACCTGCTTGACCGCGCCCGTGGCCTTCCCCGCGTGCCCATGGCCGTGGCCGGGGCCGACAACATGGTGGTTATGGAAAGTGCGCGTCAGGCGACGGATGCCGGCCTGATCACGCCGGTTCTGGTCGGTGACCGGGATGAGATCGAAAGCCTGGCCGAGACCATGGCCTGGGACATATCCGGTTTCCGCATCGTCGAGACCGGGGAAGAGGACGAGGCCGCCGCCGCGCGCATGGCCGTCACCCTGGCCCGCGACGGCGAGGTTCAGGCCCTGATGAAGGGCCATGTCCACACCGACGCCCTGATGGCCGCCGTGGTCGCGCGGGAAACCGGGCTGCGCACGGGACGGCGTCTCAGCCATGTATTCCACATGACCGTGCCGGGATCGGACCGCGTGTTGATGATCACCGACGGGGCCGTCAACGTCGCGCCCAATGAAAACACCCTGATGGATATCGTCAACAACGCGGTCGGCCTGGCCCATGCACTCGGCAATGCGGAGCCCAAGGTCGCCATCCTGTCCGGCACGGAAAGTGCGCTGCCGGCCATGCCGTCGAGCATGCAGGCCAAGGCCATTGTCGAGCGCGCCCGCGCCGGTGAGGTTTTGGGCGCCATCGTCGACGGCCCCTTCGCCTTCGACAACGCCATCTCGCCCGAGGCGGCCAAGCTGAAAGGCATCGACAGCCCCGTCGCCGGTAACGCCGACATCCTGGTCGTGCCCAACATCGAAACGGGCAACGGGCTGTTCAAGATGATGGTTTATTTCATGAGCGGCCTGGCCGCGGGCGTCGTGCTGGGCGCCAAGGTGCCGATCGTGCTGACGTCGCGCGCCGATCCGCCCGAAGCCCGCTTCGCCGCCACCGCCATCGCCGCCATCGCGGCCGCCCGGGGGGACTAACGGTCCAGCTTGAGGCGGCGCACCATGGCCTTCGGCGCCTGGGCGCAATCGTGGCGGGCAAAGACATTGCGGCCGGGATCGCGGATCAGGATCATGCGTTCCACCAAAGGCCGCCCCAATTCACGATTAACCTTGCCGGTCAGTGTCCGGGCCATCCGTTCCAGATCGAAATCGCTGTAGTCCGATCCGGCCAGGCCCGCGTCGGACAACGCGATATTGACCAGGTGATAGATCACCGGCGCGATGTCGCAGATATCCTCCACCACGTTCCGTTCGGCCATGATGGCAACGGGCAAGACGGTCGCCGCCGTCCCCCGCTTTCCAACGAACGGCCGGGGGATCGGTACATGCTTGAACAGGATCGTCGGCGGCGGCGTGTCTTCCACCGGAGGAGCGGCCCGTCGCTGCGTCGGCAGGGCGGCGGCAATGCCGGACATCGGGCCGGACTTAGGCTCTGCGGCCTTGTGAACGGTATCGACCGGCGCGCCCACCGGGGGAATGACGACGACCCCCTCTTGCGGGGGCGGGGCGTCCGCAACCGCGACCGCGGCGGCGGCTTCGGGCTCAGGAGGGATATCGGCGTTTTCCGCAGGTTCCGTGCTGAGGTCGTTCAGGGCGATGTAAAGATAGCCCGCCAGGGCCAGCATCGCGACCGTGGCCCCGATCAGGTACTTGGGGTCCTTGAACGCCAGATAGGCCAGACGCTTCACACCGCTGCCGGATTCCTTGGCGCGGCGGTCGGCGTCGTCCGCGTGCTTGCGCGCCAGGAACTCCTGCGCCTTGCGGATGCGCAGATCCTTGATGGAGCGCAGCAATGCTACGGCGTCGTCCGTGGGCGTGGTGCCGCCCGCATTGGCGAACATACGTTCGATCTCGCCTTCAACCCGGGTGATTTCCAACTCGTCCCCCTTGCGGGTGAACAGCTGACGGGTCACGGCCTCCAGGCAGCTTTTCAGCGCCGTCGCGTTCGGCGCGCTGGCGATCACGGCGATCAGGCCCTCGTTCGGGTCCTCGAACACCTTTTCCCAATCGGTCACGCCCGACGGCGTTTGCGGAAACGCGGGTTTACTCATGCCTGATCCATGCCCTGTTGCGGGGCGCGGGGCTGTGCCCGCCATCACAATATATATAAAAAAGTGCAGATAAATTCCCGGACAACCGCCCGGCAGCATCCATGCCCTAGCGCAGGGGCGTGATCGTCGGCGTCGGCGGCTCGGTCTCGGGCTCGCCCAATATCTTCGCAACGTCCTGCTTCATCAGGATGCGCGACCAGGTGCGGATGTCGTGAATTTCGGCCGCCGGGATGATCCAGTCGGCGGGATTTTCCACCGGCGGCGGGACCAAACGAAAGGTCTTGCCGGGGACGCCCGCACCCTCGACGGGGATGAGCTTTCCATCCCGGGCCCGTTCCGCCCCCGCCTTGCCGCGCAAGCAGGCCTCAAGCAGGCCGTCGTCCGTGTCCTCGTGCCGGTCAAGCCAGGTGAAGGCATGCTTGGCGGCATAGCGGGTCAGGTCCTCGTGGCGGCCCATTTCCCTGCGCAAGTCGGCGAAGGCGCCGTCGGCCCAGATCAGCTGTTCCTTGGCGCTGTCGTCGCGGCAGCGGCGCAGTTGGCGGATCTGGCGTTCGCGGGCGGCGATGTACCAATAGGCGGCCTTCAGCTCGTTTCCGCCTTGCTCCAGCTTGCGCGCCGAGGCGTAAATCCACAGCGGCGGGAAGTAATGGGCCTGCGGCTCGAACCAGCGGCGGTAATCGTCGATCAGCTTGAGCGGAACTTGGGCAATCCAGCGTTCGCCTTCGGACCACTGGCCCGTTTCCCGCGCCTTGTCGATCTGGAAGGTATAGACGTCGAGCGGATCGGCCGCCGCCTTGACGAACGGATCGGTCACGCGCCGCGCTTCCGTCAGCTGCAGACAGCCGGCAAGCAAGACCACGGCGACGACAAGCGTCGAAACGGTGCGAATCCGAATCATGACGGAATCCTAGGGGTTTAACCGTCCGACGAAAAGGGCTTCAATCGCAACGATTGGTTTACCCGTTAGAGTTACACTTGAATTGATTGATTTATGTTCTTGTTTTGTTCATATTGGAGTCCATGTTGACTCAGAAATCGCAGATCGAATGGACCAACCTGACGTGGAACCCGGTGACGGGCTGCACGAAGATCAGTGCGGGCTGCGACAACTGCTATGCAGAGCGTTTCGCGGAGCGGTTCCGGGGCGTGCCGGGGCATCCGTATGAGGAAGGCTTCGACCTGACCCTGCGCCCACATCGCCTGGAACACCCCCTCACCATCCGCACGCCGAAGATGATCTTCGTGAACTCCATGAGCGACCTGTTCCACAAGGGCGTGCCGTTCGCTTATGTGGACAAGGTCTTCGACACCATGGAGCAGGCCCGCTGGCACACCTTCCAAGTGCTGACCAAACGGTCGTCGCGCATGCGCGATTACGTGAACCGGCGCTACGGCGACGGCGCGGCTCCCTTGCACATTTGGCTCGGCACCTCGGTAGAAGACGGCTCCAAGAAATCCCGCATCAAGCATATCCGCGACATGCAGGCCGGCACGCGCTTCCTTTCCATCGAACCCTTGATCGGCCCTATCGGCAAGGTCGACCTTTCCGGCATCCATTGGGTAATCGTCGGCGGCGAAAGCGGCCCCGGTTTTCGGGAGATGAAGGAAGAATGGGCGACCGAAGTCCGCGACCAATGCATCGCCCAGGAAATCCCGTTCTTCTTCAAGCAATGGGGCGGCTTCCGGCCAAAGGCAGGAGGACGTGAGTTGGAAGGCAAGTTGTGGGATGGGTTTCCCGCTGTTCGAAGCCCCGAAATGACGCATGTAGCTGCGGAGTAGTGGGAAAAAAATTTACCCAGAAGAACTACTTTTAGAATTTAACTTCCTAGGTTTTCCAATTTTTGATCGTGTTGGCCCAATGACCAAATCCTCGGAAGATCAAAACTACGAGATTGATGAAGATGGGTATCGTCGAGAAATCGTGGGGCCGTGGGTTCGCGATAAACACTCCCGTCTAGAACGATATATTGGGATAAGCCGTGCGGTCCGAGCCAGATTCATCGGGCCCGGAAAGGCTGGCGCGACATACGTAGACTTATTCTCGGGACCGGGACGAGTACGGGTGCGCGATGAGTTGTCAGCGTTCAATGGAAGTCCCGCAGTTGCTTGGGAGCAAGCTGCACTTAACGGCGCAGGCTTCACTGAAATGCACATCGCTGACCTCGACCCGGAGAACTCTCAAGCTGTTGAAGCTAGACTATCTGCGGTTGGCGCTCCTATTTATCCGGAAATTGGCCCAGCACTCGAGACCGTAGATCGCATTGTGTCGAAGTTGAACCCATACGGCTTACATTTTGCGTTCTTGGATCCGTACAATCTTGAAAGTTTAGATTTTAGAATCATCCAAAGGTTAGCCTCGTTGAAACGCATGGACATCCTGATCCATGTCAGCATCCAAGATATGCAGCGAAATCTTCAACGGTACATTGAGAGTGAAACATCACCTTTGGATGCATTTGCACCAGGTTGGCGCAATCACATAGGCACGTTTCATGATCCCAAATCGATTCGTTCCAGGATACTTGGGCATTGGAGGAATCTGCTAAAAGCGGAAGGCATGGACACTACGGAACAAGCTGAGTTGGTCGTCGGAACTAAAAAGCAGCGTCTCTATCTTCTTGCATTCGCCGCACGGCATGAACGTGCTCTAGAGTTTTGGGAGAAGGTTAGAGACGTTGAGGGAAACAAACAGCTCGGCCTTCAGTTTTAAACCGACGCACTACTCCGCCGCGCCCTCCGTCAACAGGGTCTCCCCCGGTTTCACGCGGGTGAACTTGACCGGCTCGGTCGTCATGTTGATCTCGCCGTGGCCGTCCAGGGTCACACGGGTGAAGCGGGAATTTTCCACATCACGCACGTCCGGATAGTCGGCACGGTAGTGCGCGCCGCGCGAATCATCACGCGCCGTGGCCGCAGCCGTGATCGCCTTGGACACCAGGATCAGGTTTTTCAGGTTCAACCAGTCATGCCAGGTCAAGTTATAGGCCAGGTCCGTGCCGGTGATGCCGGTGGCGTCCAGGTCACGTTCAAGAACGTCGAGCCCCTGTTCGGCCCGTTTCAGGCTGTCGAGATCGCGGATGATGCCCGCGTCTTCCCACATCAGATCGTAGAGCCGCTTGCGGATGCCGTCGATGCCGCCGGCCGAATTGTCGGCGGGCTGGGTCAGCGGCCGTCCGGCGCGCATCACCGCGTCTTCCAATGCTGCCGGGTCCGGGTCGGCAAGCTGGCCATGGTCCGGCGTCCACTGGGCGATGGTGTCGCCGGCGATGCCGCCGAACACGGTGGAATTGGCGACCCCGTTGCCGCCCAGGCGGTTGGCGCCGTGCACGCCGCCCGTATCCTCCCCGGCGGCGAACAGGCCGGGGATGGCGGTCGAGCAATCGGCCTCGAACTCGGCCCCGCCCATCATGTAATGGGCCGTGGGCACGACCTCGACCAGCCCGGCGGCCAGATCGAAGCCGCAATCGGCGCAGCGTTCGACCATGCCCTTGAAGTTCTTGCGCACCTGGGCCGTATCCAGATGCTTCATGGTGATGTAGAGCCCGCCGTTGGCGGCCACGTTGCCGGCGCGCATTTCCGTGAACATGGCGCGGGACACGATGTCGCGGGTCGCGCGTTCCTTGCGCTCATCATATTTGTGCATGAAGCGCTGTTCGTCGCCGCCCAGAAGGTAGCCGCCGAAACCGCGCAGGCCTTCCTCGATGATCGTGCCGGTCATGCGCGTGTCCGACCCGGCGATCAGGCCCGTGGGGTGGAACTGCACCATTTCCATATCGCGCATGCCCAGGCCTGCACGCAGGGCCATGGCCATGCCGTCGCAGGACTTGTCGCCCGACGGTGTGTGGTACTTGTACATGGTCGGCCCGCCGCCGGTCGCCAGCAGCACGGCCTTGGCCTGGACGAAGCGGAACTGTCCCGTGCGCATGTCGATGAACAGCACGCCGGAAATGCGCGATCCGTCCGCCGACTTGATCAGCTCGATGGCGCGGTGGTCTTCCAACTTGTCGACATCACGCGCCCAGGTCTGCTCCATCAGGCGGTTGATGATCTCGATCCCGGTCAGGTCACCCTTGTGCACCGTGCGGTCGAAGGTCTGCCCGGCGAAGGCCTTTTGGTGGATGCTGCCGTCCGGGTTGCGATCGAAATAGCAGCCAAGCTCGTTTTCCAATTCGCGAATGCGGACCTGGGCCTGGGTCACCAGGGTCCAGGCAAGCTCCTGATTGTTGAGCCATTTGCCGCCTTCGACCGTGTCCATGAAATGGCGTTCGGCGCTGTCGCCGGGGGCCAGGGCCACGTTGTAGCCGCCCTGCACCATGCGGGTGCAGCCGGTCTTGCCGAGCAAGCCCTTGACCGCCACGGTCACCTTCAACTGCGGCGCCAGGTCCTTGGCGTGGAGCGCCGCGAACAGCCCGGCCCCGCCGGAGCCCAGAATCAGAACGTCGGTCTGCTGTGTGTCGATGTCGGGCTTCACGAGGAAACTCCCATGCTGGCCAGGGCTTCCGCCCGGCGGTCTTCGGCCGTCTTCTTGACCCCGTCATAGAGCGAGCCGCCATGGGCATCCATGGCGACCAGCAGCGGGCCGAAATGATTGATCTTGAATTCCCACAGGCATTCGGGATTGAGGTCTTCCAGATCGACGTCGGTAATCCGTTCGATCCAGGTGGTTTCCAGCGCCGCCGTACCGCCGATGATGGCCAGGTACACGCCACCGAATTCCTTGAACGCGGCGCGGCTGTCCTCGCCCAGGCCACCCTTGCCGATGACCATGCGCACACCGTACTCCTGCATCAGCGGCCGGGTGAACCGCTCCATGCGCTGCGACGTCGTGGTGCCGATGCAGACGCTCTCGTAACCCGCCGGGCAGAAGTTCGACTTCGGAACCTTCTTCACGTTGGGGGCCGTGTGGATCACCGCATGGCCGTTCAGATCGAACCGGGTCTTGCGGCCCTTGTCGAACATGTGGATCTGCGTCGCGTCACGGATGCCGTACAGCCAGTCTTCCAGGATCACCGTGTCACCCGCTTTCAATTCGCGGATCTGTTCCTCGGTGCAGGGCATGTGGATCGTGTGTTCGGTCATGGTCTCAATCCTCCCCTAGAATCCGATCTCGACGCCCTTGGGCGTGAAGGTCGCCCGGGCGCGGCGCGCCGAATGGCACATGATGTTGACGGCAACCGGGTTCATGGTGATGTGGGTGGCGGCGGTTTCGACATGCACGGCGAAGGCGGTGGAATCACCGCCCAAGCCCTGCGGGCCGATGCCCAGCATGTTGACGGCAGCACTCAATTCCTTTTCCAGCTTGGCCCCTTCCGGGTCCTCGCAGACGGAACCCAAGGGCCGGGCCCCGGCTTTCTTGGCCAGCTTGGTGCACAGGTCCGAGGTGCCGCCGACGCCGACGCCGACAATGGTCGGCGGGCAGACGCGCCCGCCCACTTCCATCACCTTGTCGACGACGAAGGTCTTGATGCCGGCCACGCCCTCGGCCGGAATGCACATCTTCAGGAAGCTTCCGTTTTCCGAGCCGGACCCCTTGGGGATCATCTCCATCTCGAAGAACTCGTCCTTGTCGGAAAAGTCGATGGTGATGACCGGCACCTTGATGCCGCAGGAGGTCTGCTCGTTGACCCGGGTGATCGGATGAACAACGGAAGAGCGCAGCGGGTGTTCAGTCGTCGCCCGCTCACAGCCTTTGCGGATCGCCTGCTTCAAGGCGTGGCCATCGACCTCGACCCCGCGCCCGATCAGGATGTTGTAGATCGGGATGCCGGTGTCCTGACACAAAAGGTTGGTCGTGTCCTCGGCCACGTCGATGTTCTTGATCATGGTCGCCAGGATCGACTTGGCCGTCGGGTCCGTCTCCGTCGCGTCCAGGCGCTTGAAGCCGTCCTTGATGTCCGGCGGCAGAATCTTCAGCGCCTGGATATACAGATGTTTGGCCGTTTCCTCGACGGCGGCGAGATCGAGTTTCATGTTAGTTGCCTCCTAGACAATCAACGTCACCCCGGCGCCGGCCAGAATGGCCAGGACGATGCACCGGAAGCGTTCTTCGTTCAAACGGGTGTAGCAGCCGATGCCGATCAGCCCGCCCAGGGCCATGGCCGGCAAGGCCCAAAGATAATTATGCGCCAATTGCGGCGTGATCAGGCCCGCATAGGCCATGGCGGCCAGGGACAGGCTGTGCATGATCAGGATGAAGGGCTGGGTCACGCCGCGGGCCTGGTCGCGGGGCCAGCCGCGCAGGCCGCTCCACACCGCGGGCACGATGCCGGACAAGCCCGCCATGCCGCCCAGCACCCCGCCGATGCCGCCCGCCGCCGCGTCCATCCCGCGCCCGCCGCGGGTGATGGTCGGCGGATTGGCGAAGATCAGCAGGCCGCCGCCGTAAAGCACCAGCAAGGCACCGACCGCGATCTTGAAAGGTTCCGCAGGCAGATGTTGCAGCAGCCAGGTGCCGATCGGCACGCCGATCACGCCCAGGGACAGGAACGGCAGCAGCCGCGAGAAATCCAGTCGGCTGCGCAGGCGGATCAACAGGAACACATGCAGGGTGATGCCGGTCAGGATGATCAGGGGGGCCGCCTCGACCGGCGGCAGAACATGCAGCCAGAACGCCGCCGACACCAAGGCGTCGCCGAACCCGGACGATCCCGCGACAAAGGCCGCCAGGAACGCCCCGAGCACCACGATCAGTTCGGGCGACAACGCGGTCATGGTGATCCGGTCATCCTGCATTGAGAAAGAACAGCAGCCCGGCCGCGAGCGACAGCCCGCCGGTGATGGCGACCACGGATTTCTGCCAATTACGCCAGGCCAGGAATTCGATGGCGAGGATGCGGAGCCCACCGGTCATATGGGCCGCCAACAGGATCACCAGCCCGGTTTCCAGAAGCTTGACCAAGGGCGCCTCGGTCCAGCTGAGGAACATGTCGAGGGTCGCGGCCTGTTCAACGGCCAGGGCCAGGACATAAAAATGCGCCGGCAGGAACAGCAACAAAGCGAGCCCGGAAACCCGGTGCAGGACGAAGGCCCAATAGTTGGCGTGGTTGCGATGCGTCTTCATGGTGTTACGCTCCCAATCCGTAAAGCCCGATCACGGCGCGGAAGCCCATGACCAGAATCAGGACACAGACGGCGGCCATGATCCAATGGGTCTGCCGGCGGCCGAGCGACGTGTATTCCCGCAGGATGTTGCGCAGCCCCGTCGGCGCGTGCAGCGCCACGGCGATCACGAACACGGAATAGAACATCAACCAGGGCACGGAGCCGCCGACCCGGGCGACGATTTCCTTGGACGTGACCCCGCCCTGCACGGCGATGACGATGACGGCCAGATGCACGATGACGCAGACCGCCAGCACCATGGCGGAGACCCGCTGCATCAGCCATTCGAGAGTTTCGGCGCGTTCGGGAGTCATGGATCAGATCTCCCCCTTCAGCGCCGCCTTGGCCGTCGCCCGCTTGAGCCCGGCGATCGACGCCGTCGGGTTCAAATGCTTGGGGCACAGTTCGAAACAGCTTTGGTGTGAATGACAGGCCTGACAACCGCCGGTCCCGGCGATGGCCTTGATACGGTCCGACTGACCGCCGTCGCGCACATCATTGTGCAAGGTCCAGGCCCGGTTGAGGGCCGCCGGGCCGAGATAGTCACCCAGCCAGGCCACTGTGTCGCAGGCCGAATAGCAGACGCCGCAGTTGATGCATTCGATCCCCGCCGTGGCTTCCTTGCGCTTGGGGTCGCTGGGCGACACCTGAGCGAAGTCGTCATGGCGAGTCGCCGTCGGCACGAAATGGGCCTTGGCCTTGGTCCATTTTTCAAAGAATTCGGTCATGTCCACGGCCAGGTCGCGGATTACCGGTAGGTTCTTCAGCGGCTGGATGCGCAAGACGCCTTCATCGGCCACCTTGTCGACATGGGTGCGGCAGGTCCAGCGCGGCTTGCCGTTCACGGTCATGGCGCAGGACCCGCAGACCCCGACCCGGCAGGCAAAGCGGTAGGACAGGCCCGGGTCCAGGTTGCGCTGCACGTAGGTGACGATGTCGAGCACGGTCTGGCTGGCCATGCGCGGCACTTCGAAGGTGTCGAACCGGCCGTCTTCGCGGCCGCGCCAGATTTCCACGGTGAGGGTGTCGTTGCTCATTTGCGTTCCATCCGTATGGGTCTTCCTATTCGTGTTTTTCGCCGAGAACCAGGCGCGGGCCGCCCGGCGGGAACCAGGCGGTCTGATAGCTGATGGGCCGGTCGCGATGCGCGAACCCTTCCATGTGATAGGCTAGGCCCGCCATACCCGGCGTCAATCCGAGGGCCGCCGTGACCGTTTCCGGCAGCGGCCCGCAGGCGGCCATTTCACGCACCCGTTCCGTGGCGATGCCGAAGCGGTCAGCCAGGAAAGCGCGAATGTTCACGTTTTCCAAGTCCTTGGGCCGAACCTTCAACAGGCCCGGCACGCGGGCTTCGGGCAAATACAATTCGCTGATCCCCGTATGGGCATGGTTCACGTCGATGCGCCGGGTCACGACGATCAGGTCCTTGGTGCCCAGAAAGTCGGACCATGGGCCGGGGCGGCGCACGGCATCGATGGAGCCGACCTGGGTATAGACCGGCAGCAGCGAGCGGCCGTCGTCGGCAAGAAAGCGGAAATGCCACAGATCCTTGGGCGCCATGGCCGGTTCCGCGACGAAGGTGCCGTGGCCGTGACGGCGGACCAGCAGGCCCCGTTCGGCCAGATTGTTGAGCGCGCGCTGAATGGTGCCCAGACTGGCGGGCAACACCCGCGCCAGTTCGCTTTCCGGCGGCAGTTTTTCACCGGTCTTCAGCCGCCCCTGCAGGATAGCGCGGGCAATGGCGTCAGACAGTTGCAGATACTTGGGCAGGCGTTGCATGCCTGAATGCGCGCCGTCCTCAAGCACTGTCGCCAAGGCGGAGAAAACCATGGATGCGTTCCCTGATGCGGCCGGTTCGTTGCGGCCTTTCCTTGATTCCTACACCGGAGGATCGGGAGCTTTCAAGTCCTATATAGCTATATAGGTATTTAGAGGGCGAATCAGCTCTCCGACAGCACAATAAGGCAACCGAAGGCGTTTTCGCCGGCAACGTAAAGACGCCCACCGACGCGCCGAAACGTGACGCCGTTTTCCCGCCATAGGGCCTCGGCCGGGTCCAGATCGTCGACGGCGACGCGGAACCCGGCGAACCGCGCTTCGCCCTCCGGCACCGTCGGGATCGCCACACCGGGGTAGGTCTCGGCAAAGGCCTCGGGCTCCAGAACACAGAACCCGGCGCCCTCCAACCCCGCGCAGATACCGCCGTTGATGGGCACCACGGCCCCGAACAGGCGCTTGAACAGGCCAATGTGGATTTCCGGGTTTTCCGCGATCATCTGCACTTCGACAATGCGCTGTGCCCCATTGGCATGGGTCTGATAATGGGGTTTCCAGAAAATTTCCCCCGGATGCCGGTGATCGCACGTGAAGAAGGGGGCACGCGGCAGGGCGGGGTCGGTCAGGAAGGTCAGGCGGAAATCCAGTTTGACCTCGCTGCCGTCGGGCTGGCGTGCCTTACGCCCGAAGGCGAAGGGAGCAGGCAGTTTGAACCCGGCCTGTTCGAACCGGGCCCGGTCGGCTTCCCAGCCATCCGATGTCAGGGCCAGCATGGACATGCCGTCGCCGGCCTTCAGATACTCCCGGTTATAGGTGCCGAAGGAATATTCACCCGGCCCCGCTTCCGGCACATCATCGGGCTTGGTCACGGACAGAAGCTCGATAAAGCTTCCCTGAAGCTGAGCCAGCCGGTTGCCCGTACCGAAAGGATGCTGCGCCTGCGGCGTCAGCGTGAAGCCGAGACGTTCGTAAAATTCCGAGAGCGCGGCCAGATCGCGGGCGGCCAGAACGACGTGATCAATGCCCGTCATGTGATTGTCCTGTGAAAAACCCCATAGGGCTTTGAGTAAAGCGCGCACGGCGGGCGGATGCCACCGCAATCATGTTAGGGAACAAGGTAGATGGGCGACGACCAGATGACATGACCGTCTTCCAGCGTGATGCGAACGTAAAGGGCGTTGTCGCGGTCGGGGCTGAGGGGAATCTTGCGCGCCAGCTTGAGCCGCTTGTGGGGGTTTTCCTCAGGCAGGCGGTAGACGCGCACGCGGCGGCCAAGGCCGCCGGCCTCCAGGCAGATATCCTCGCGCCCGATGTCCTGGACAGCGATGGTTTTCTTGACCAGCGGCGTGTCAATGCGAAGCCAGCCCATGACCATGTCATCCAGCCAAGCGTCGAAACCAATGAAGCCGCCCGTGGTCAGGGACGACCATTCGACGCGTTGGGACGACACCAGGTCCAGGCGCTTTTCGATGTTGTACCAGTTGATGGGCGCGATCCGCTTGAAGGCGTTGCCCGACAATTCCGCGAACCCGTCCCACACGGTTTCCCGACCGCGGCCCCGGTATTCGGAGCCTTCCCAGATGACCCGGATGCGCTTGCCCATGTCCTCGGCCTCGGACGGACGCCAGATTTCCAGCAGGCGCAGACCGTCGCGGATATCGATGCGTTCGATCGGCGCGGCGGCATGAATGTCGATCTCGAAGGTCGCCGTCTCTGCATCGGTGCGCAGAATGTCGCCCATGACGGCTTCGCTGACCTGTTCATCCGGTGGGCCGCCCAAGGCCGGATCATCGTCAAAGCGGTCGGCGGGCCGGTCGAGCGTCACTTTGGTCGACAACACCGCCCGACAGCCCGTGGTGCAGTAATGGTGGCGTCGCTTCAGCGCCGTCATCAGATCGGCGCGGGTCAGGTCATCGGCGAATAGGCAGGTCAGCCCACCGTAGGCGCCGAACCGTGTGGCCCCGGGGTGCGAGGCGCCCGGCCGGCCCTTGTGCCCGTCCGAAGTCGCGAGAATGCCCGTTCGATAGCCCATTTCGAAGGCGTCCTCGACCAACCATTCGAAGGTGCCCCATGCGGAATGGACCTCGACCGAACGTTCCAATTTCCGGTCATGGCCGCGCCGAATGTCGGCGTAGCGCCCGCCCACATGGGCGAACACCATGACATCCTCGCCCGACAATTTATCGAACAGCTCCTCGACGCTGTTGGCGTCTTGGGCCAGATCGCTGGTGTCCTCGACCAGGGCGTGGGACGAACGGTAGATGGGTCGCCCTTCCTCCGCATACAGAATATTGCGGTCGCCGCCCAGGCAGGTATTGGCCGACCATTCGTAGCCGGGAATGACGATGAAGCGGCTGTCCTGGGTGAATTCGCGGCTCAGGCTGTTCAGTTCGTCCCAAAATTCCGACGTGATCTGAAAATCGTTGCCCTGATGCACCGTGGCATCAAGGAACGCCCTGTCGCGGGCGAACGAGAAGTAGGAGCGCGCATTGTTGGTCCCGATGGTTTCCTGAGACTGACCATGAAGGTCGGCCCAGAAGCTGACGCCGCCGGTCTTCGCCACGATGCGCAGCGGGTTGGAGCGCGCCGCCACATTGCCGTCCATGTCGACCAGATCGATGCATAGATCTCCCTCTTCCTCGGCGCGCAGGCCGTCGATCTGCACCGACGCCTGGCCGGGGTAGAAGGAGATTTCGTCCGGCAGATTCTCGACCGGGCGGGTCGAGGTCACACGGAAAGTATCCTCGCATTTGATTGACGGATTGCCCCAGCGGTCCTCGCCCTTGAGACCCAGCATAAAGGTCTCCCCCATCCGCTTCAGGGTCGGCAACACGGCCTTGTAGATCACGGGCGGGCCGGAGGTGATCTCGATCGACGGCGTGTTCGGCAATGCCACATAGTCATAGGTCGCGAAGGCATCGACCAAGACCCGGAACTGGAATTCCTTTTCCTGGAAGGTCTGCATACGCACACCCGGCCCGCCGTACCGGCGGTCGCCGATGCGAATCACGATGCGGTCTCCTTCCGACAGGAACCCGCGCACGACCTTGATGTAGAGCGTCTTGTCCCAAGGCCGGAAGTTGCGCTTGAGGTCGTATTCCATGTGCAGGACGGCGCCGTTCGACGCCTGTGCCGAAACGTAATTGGCGCCTTCCGGGTCGTCCATCTGCAACCTGCCTAAGTCCGAGGCGAAGCGATGCACGATCTTGAGCGAGCCGGAATCATCAATCCCGAACTTGCCGGCTGTGTAGATGATGAAGAAGGATTGGAAGCTGCCCGCCTCCACCGGTCCCAGAGGGGCGATGGCGACGGAGCCCATTTCTTCCGGCAGATAGGTCGAAAGCGGCATGCCCCCAAAAACCCCCTGTTGCCTCAATCGGTTCAGGGATCGTGACGACCCCCGGATCGGCTAATATTCATCCATAGGATGACAAGAGGCAAGAAGCTGCCGGAACTTCAGTCGCCGCCGTCCTTGGACTCGCCGGGCAGCGGGAACCCGCCATCCCGTTGATAGACTTTGATGAGCGAGGCATCGTCCTGCCGGCCCAAGCCCATGTCCTTGGCCTGCTGATACCGGCCGAACGCGGTTTCGGAAATCGGCAGGGGGAAGTCCAGTTTTTCACCCTGCGCCAGCACGATGCCCAGATCCTTAATGAAAATATCAACGGCACTTTTCGGGCTGTAGTCACCGTCGAGTACATGGGGTACGCGGTTTTCGAACATCCAGGAATTACCCGCCGAGGCGGTGATGACATCGAACACCGTCTTGGCGTCCAGACCGCTTTTGATCGCCAGCGCCATGGCCTCCATAGCCGTCGCGATATGCACACCAGCCAGCAGTTGGTTGACCATCTTCATGGTCGATCCGGGCCCGGGGCCGTCGCCCAGCTCGAATACCTTTTCCGCCACGGCGTCGAGCAGCGGACGGGCCTTGGCAAAGGCATCGGCGGAACCCGAGGCCATGACCGACAGTTTGCCCGCCGCCGACTTGACGGGCCCGCCGGAAATCGGCGCGTCCAGATAGAGCGCCCCCTTGGCTTCGACCATC
Source organism: Rhodospirillales bacterium (assembly GCA_048263775.1). GTDB lineage: Bacteria > Pseudomonadota > Alphaproteobacteria > Rhodospirillales > Casp-alpha2 > UBA1479. The sequence goes on along the minus strand of JBLXDU010000001.1, from coordinate 161,246 downwards.
TTGGCCAGGGAAATGGCCGTGTCAGGCGGCATGGTGGCGCAGCCGAGAACCACCGCCCCCGGAACCAGAGCATCGAGCACCCCGTCGGGGCCGGTCAGGACCGCCTCCACCTGCTGGGCGTTGACGACGACCACAGCGACGGCATCCGCCCCTTGGGCGGCTTCGGCCGGGGTCTGAACGGCCCGGCCGCCGCTGGCGGCGAAGATATTGCGCGCATCCTCGGACAGGTCGCAGCCGGCCGTGTCGATGCCCGCCGTCACCAGGGATTTCGCCATGCCCATGCCCATGGCGCCGAGGCCGATCACCGCCGCGCGGTATGCCGTCATGTCGTAAGGTCCTTGTCGATCGAGTGGTTGGTCAGAGTTTGTCGAGGGCGCCCTTGATGCGGGCGATCGTGTCCTTAAGCCCCTTCATCATGCTGTCGGCGTCCTTTTCCAAGGCTCCCAGGTTCTCGCGCCCGGACTTGATCTGGGCCGCCAGTTTGGCGCGCTCGGCGTTCAGTTTGTCGAGGGCGGTCTGGGCGTCGGCCTGCTTGCGGGCCGCTTCCGAGGCCGCCTCCAGGGCCGTCTTGGTTTCCGTATAAAGGCTCGACAGCTTGGCCTCCAGCTCCTGGGCCTCGGCCCGGCGCTTGTCGATATCGGCCTGGGTTGCCGCCAGCTCTTCCTTCTTGTTCGCCACGGCTTCCGCGATGTCAGCGGATTCCTTCATGAACTTATCCTGCGCCGCTTTCATGGCGATGCGTTCCTCGGCGACCTGGGCGCGCAGACGGGACATGTCATTCTGGGCCTGGGACACGTCCGATGCGTAGTCGACCGCCGCGACGATGGCCAGACCGGCCACCACGAACAACGCCAGGGCGACCCGCTTCCAAGTGGCCGCCGACCCGTCCATGCCGATGGCGCCGCTAAGCCCGCCCAAGGCGGACTTCTTCGCGGTGCCGTCAGTGGCCGTCTTGGCTGCCGGGTCCGGGGCCGCCGCCGTCTTGCTACCCGCCTTCGGCGCCGGTTTGGCCGCCGGTTTGGCTGTGCTGTTCTTACCGTTCTGTTCGCTCATGGATTTCGGTCCTCGCAATGGATGTGAAGGCCTCCCGCCCCGGTCCAAAGATCATTATAGAGCACCCCGGCCGCAGGGCCAGAGGGCAGGAACGGCTGAAAAGGTCCGGTTTTCAAGCCTGCCGGATCGACATGCCAGCAAGATGGCTGGCGGCACGGGGCGAAACCGTTATGATAGCCGCGTCGATACCGCCCACACACCTATAAGCACCACCCACCATGATCATTTCCCAAGTCACCCTGCGCCGACTGTCGCTACCCCTCAAGGTGCCTTACAAGCTTGCCTTCGGCGCCGTCACCGCCTTCGACACCGTCCTGGTCACCGTCCAGGGCGACGGGGGCGAACATGGGTTCGGCGAAGCGACAATCCTGACCGGCTATACGTCCGAAACCATCGACAGCGCCTGGGCCAAGGTGCGCGAATTGGCGACGGCGATAAAAGGACGGGATGCCGCCTCGGCCAAGGATCTGGCCCTCGCCCATCTCAAAAAGGCGCCGTTCGCCGTTTCGTCCGTGGTGACCGCCATTGAGATGGCGGAAGGCAGTCCTTTCCTGAACATCGGCCAGGATACCTCCGTGCCGCTTCTGGCGATCCTCAGTGCGTCCGATGAGGCCGGCATCGTGGCTGAACTGGAACGTCACCGCCAGGCCGGATACGGCACGGTGAAGGTCAAGGTCGGGTTTGAATGGGAATCCGACGCCAAGCGCCTGAAATTCATCCAGGGCGAGGTCGGCCGCCTGCCGGCTGGAACCCTGAAACTGCGTATCGACGGCAACCAAGGGTATTCCCAGGCCGACGCCCTGGCCTTCACCCGCATTCTTGCCCCCGATCATATCGAACTGTTCGAACAGCCCTGCCACATGGACGACTGGGATGCGGCCAAGGCCGTTTCCGATATTTCGTCTGTACCCATGATGCTGGACGAAAGCATTTACGGCCCGGCCGAGATCGAGCGCGCGGCGGAAAGCGGCAGTGCCCGGTTCGTGAAACTGAAACTGATGAAAGCCGGCTCGCTCGCCGCCCTGGCAGACCAATTGACCCGTATTCGCGAACTCGGCATGGAACCCGTGCTGGGCAACGGCGTCGCCGCCGACCCCGGATGCTGGATGGAAGCCTGCATCGCCCGCACCCACATTTCAAATGCCGGGGAAATGAACGGCTTCCTCAAGCCCCGGCAGATTCTGTTCGCAGAGCCCACCCAGGTCGAGCATGGCTCCATGATCCTGAAACCCAAGACCCCCGCGCTGATCGACGACGCGGCGCTGGATGCGCTGGCGGCGGAAACCGTGCGCGTGGCGGCCTAGGCATGTTGGATATTCTTGGGCAACCGTCGGTGACGCTGGCCCTGCTGGCGCTCGCCATATTTCTTGGCGGCATCATGAAGGGCATTTCCGGGATCGGTCTGCCGATCATCACCATGTCGATCATCTTCACGTTCGATTTGCTGCCGGCCAAGGACACCATCGCCTTCGTCGTCATGCCGATCCTGGTCACCAACCTGTGGCAGGCGATCCGGTCCAGCGGCTGGATAGAGACACTGAAGGAACACTGGCTGCTGATCGCCGTGTTCCTGCCCTGCCTGTTTCTGGGGTCGCGGATGCTGGCCGGCATGGACACCAAGGGCGTGTTTCTGGTGCTCGGCTGCATCGTCGCGGCCTTTGCCGCGTCGAACATGTGGAAGCCGCACCTGGATCCCCTGACGCCGCGCACCCGGCTTTGGGCCGGGCCGCTGGCCGGCGTTACCGGCGGCCTGCTGGGTGGTCTGTCCACCGTCTGGGGTCCGCCGATCATCATGTATCTGGTCATGCTGCGGCTGCCGAAGGACGTCTGGGTGCGTGCCGTCGCCTTGGTCTACGTCACCGGCGCCGTGCCGCTTGCCGCGTTCTACTGGTCCAACGGCGTGCTGAACCCCTCAAACGTCTGGCTGTCGACGGCAGCCTGCCTTCCCGGCATGGCGGGCATTCTGACCGGCGAACGCATTCGCCGACACATTAATGAAGAGGCCTTTCGCCGCGCCATGCTGGTGCTGCTGTTCCTGATCGGCCTGAACCTGATCCGCCGCGCCGTTTTCTGATACGCTGATCCACCCCGTTTCCGAAGGAGACGCCCATGGACTTCGCAGATCCGAACCTCTGGCTCAGCCTGTTCACCCTGACGGCGCTCGAGATCGTTCTCGGCATCGACAACCTTGTGTTCATCTCCGTGATCGCCGCCAAACTGCCGGCCGCGCAACAGGAAAAGGCACGCAAGCTGGGCCTGACGGCCGCGCTCGGCATGCGCGTCGTCCTGCTTGCCTCCATCGCCTGGATCATCGGCCTGACGGCCCCCATCTTCACCATTCCCTTCATTGACCATGTCGTGTCCTGGCGCGATGTGATCCTACTGGCCGGGGGCGTGTTCCTTTTGGCCAAGGGCACCCATGAGATCCACAACACCATCGAAGGCGACGAAGAGGAAGCCCCCGTCACCAAGGCCGCCGCCTTCGGCGCGGTGGTCGGCCAGATCATCGTGCTCGACATCGTGTTTTCCATCGACAGCGTGGTCACCGCCGTCGGTATGTCAGACCAGCTGCCGGTGATGATCACCGCCGTCGTGATCGCCATGGTGATCATGATGTGGTCATCGGGTCCGGTCGCACGGTTCATCCAGGACCATCCGACCACCAAGATGTTGGCCCTGGCGTTCCTGCTGCTGGTCGGCATGGCCCTGGTCGCCGACGGCATGCATTTCCACATTCCGCGCGGATACCTGTACTTCGCCATCGCCTTTTCCATGCTGGTCGAGATCTTGAACCTGGCGGCCCAGCGGCGGCGGAAACGCCTGCGCGCGGCCAAGGCCGACTAACGGCGGAAACCAGCAATGCTCAACATCCTATGGGCGATCCTGCCGATCTTCGTGTTGATCGTTCTGGGCAATCTTCTGCGCCGGAACGGCATTCCGTCGATCGAGTTCTGGAACCTGAACGACAAGCTGGTCTACTGGGTGCTGTTCCCGAGCCTCTTGTTCTACAAGACCTCGACCACAGAGCTGGCCGGCGGCTTCCTCGGCCCACTCGCGGCGATCATTCTGACAGGGCTTGTCGCGGCGGTCGTCGTGTCGTTGATCCTGGGTCTGGCGCTCGGCTTCAACCGGCCCCAGGCGACCAGCATCCTTCAGGGCTCCGCCCGCCACAACACGTTCATCGCGCTGGCCATCGCCGAACGCCTGTTCGGCGCGGATGGATTGGCCGTGGCCGCGCTGTGCACGGCGGTGCTGATTCCGCCGACCAATGTCCTGATCATCAGCCTGATGAACGTCATGCTGCACCAGGGCGGCGGCGGCAGTCTGTGGGCCCCCGTGGCTAGGGACTTGGCGCGCAACCCCCTGATCCTGTCGGTGGCCTTGGGCATGGGCGTTCAGTACATCGGCGTCGGGGAAATTCCGGTGGTCCACGAAGCAACGGGCATGCTCGGCCGCGCGGCCCTGCCCATCGTCCTTCTGGCCGTCGGCGCCAACATTCGCCTGCACGAGATGAAGGCCTCGGTAGCCCCCATCGCGCTTGCCACGGCGGTCAAGTTCCTGGTCTTCCCGGCCGCCGCCTGGGCCATGTGCTGGCAGTTGGGCATCACAGGTGTGCCCGCCTATGTCATCACCATCTTCGCAGTGATGCCGATGCCGCCATCATCCTTCACCATCGCTCGCGAGATGGGCGGCGATGCACCGCTGGCGGCCAGCATGATCACCCTACAAACGCTGTTGAGCCTGATCACCGTGCCCGTGAGCCTTGTGATCGCCCAGAAGCTATTCTAATCGTTTGATGCCGGGACACCGCCCGGCATCAAAAAAACCGACGGGGAGGCAGCGCATGGCACAGCGCGATCATTTCGCCACGCGGCTGGGATTTGTCCTGGCCGCCGCCGGATCGGCCGTGGGGCTCGGTAATATCTGGAAATTCCCCTTTATGACCGGGCAGAACGGCGGCGGCGCGTTCCTGGTGCTCTATATGGTCTTCGTGCTGACCATCGGGCTCAGCGTGATGCTGGCCGAATTCGCCATCGGCCGCGCCGGGCAGCGCAATCCTGTGGGCTCCTTCCGGGTGCTGAAAGGCGGGGCCTGGCCTGCCGCAGGCGGGCTCGGCGTCATCGCCGGCTTCGTCATTCTGTCGTTCTATTCCGTGGTCGGCGGCTGGACCCTGGCCTATGCCCTCAAGTCCGTATCAGGCGCGCTTGCGTCCAACGATCCCAAGGTCCTGGGCGCGGCCTTCGGCACCTTCATCGCCGATCCCCTGGACGTGATCGGTTTCCACACCGCCTTCATGGTGCTGACCCTGGTGATCGTCGCCGGCGGCGTGCGCCATGGGATCGAACGGGCGGCGCGCATCCTGATGCCGATCCTGGCGCTGCTGGTCATCGTCCTGGCCGTCCGCGCCGTGACCCTCGACGGTGCCGCCAAAGGCATCGCGTTTTTCCTGACCCCCGATTTCTCCAAGGTGACCTGGAACACGGTGAACGCCGCATTGGGGCAGGCGTTTTTTTCCCTGTCATTGGGCATGGGGACCATGATCACCTATGCCAGCTACCTGAACCGACAGGTCAACCTGCCCAAGACCGCCGCCCAGGTGACGCTTCTGGATACGGGTTTCGCCGTGATCGCCGGGTTGATGATCCTGCCCGCCGTGTTCGCATTCGGCTTTGACCCGGCGGCCGGCCCCGGACTGACCTTCATCACCCTGCCCGCCGTGTTCGCCCAGATGCCGGCGGGTGCACTGTTCTCTTTCCTATTCTTCACCCTCCTGGCCATCGCCGCCCTGACCTCGGCGGTGTCGATCATCGAACCCGTGGTGTCCTATTTGATCGACGAACGGAAACTGTCCCGACGAATCGCGACTTGGGGGGCCGGGGCCGTGACCTGGGCCTTGGGCGTGCCCTCGGCCCTGTCGCTGGGCCCGTGGAAAGACATCACGATCGGCGGCAAGGGCATTCTGGATGCGGTCGATTACCTGGCGTCCAACATCATGCTGCCGCTTGGCGGGATTTTGATCGCGCTGTTCGTCGGCTGGTCCGTCGCCGCCCGCGCCGTCGACGAGGCACAGTCCGGTGGTGACCATCCCTTCGCCCTGGCCCGGGTTTGGATTTTCATCTGCCGCTTCGTCGCCCCGGCAGCGGTGGCCTGGGTGATGATCAGCGGCCTGTGATCCCATCCCCGACAAAAATGGCTAACCTTTGATTTTGATCAACACAGCTTTGCAAAATGATGATAACAAGTCGCATTCGCAATATGGATCATCGAATGCAGCACCATGCTTCTTTCTCCCGCCGCCTTATTTTCACAGCGCTTGTCCTAAGCCTGTCATTTGCGGCGGCACCCGCCCGGGCAACCGATTACGCCACCGCTGCAGAGCTTGGCAAAGCCCTGTTCTTCGACCCCAACCTGTCGAAAAACCGCACCCAGGCCTGCGCCACTTGCCACAACCCGGCCAATGCCTTCACCGATCCTAGGGAAACCGACGTGGGGCGCGCGGTGTCCCTGGGGGACGACGGCACATCGCTGGGCGACCGCAACACGCCGACGGCGGCCTATGCCAAGTTCGCGCCCAAGTTTCAGCGCCTGAAGGACGGGCGTTATGTCGGCGGCCAGTTCCTGGACGGGCGGGAGCCTGATTTGGCGGGCCAGGCCGGCGGCCCGCCGCTCAATCCGATCGAAATGGGCATGCCGGACAAGACCAGCGTCGTGAAACGGCTGTGGGAATACCCGCCTTATGTGACGGCCTTCGCCAAGCTGTTCGGGCCCAAGGTCACGGAAGATACGGACGCCGCCTATGCGGCCATGACCCAGGCCATCGCCGCCTTCGAGCAGACGGAAGAATTCGCGCCCTTCGATTCCAAGTACGATCGTTTTCTGAAGGGTGAGGCCAAGCTGACGGATCAGGAAGAACTGGGGCGCCTGCTGTTCTTTTCCCAGCAGTTCACCAACTGCAACCAGTGCCACCAATTGCACGCGGTGCAGCCGGCCAAGGGCGAGACCTTCACCAACTACCAGTTTCACAACATCGGAATTCCCGTGAACACCACCGTGCGCCAGGCCAACGGATCAAAGCCCGGCCATATTGATCATGGATTACTGGAAAACCCGGCGGTGACGGACCAGGCCCAGGACGGCAAATTCAAGGTGCCGACCCTGCGCAACGTGGCGGTGACCGGCCCCTATATGCACAACGGTGTGTTCAAGGATTTGCGGACCACGGTGCTGTTCTACAATCGCTACAATACCAAAGACCCGGATCGCCTGATCAATCCGGAAACGGGCAAGCCGTTTCGTGCGCCGGAGGTGCCGGCGACCTTGTCGGTAAAGGAATTGACCCACGGCCCGGCGCTCGACGACAAACGCATCGACGCCCTGGTGGCGTTCCTGAAGACCCTGACCGACCGGCGCTACGAACACCTGCTGGAGGAGTAACCCAGACGGGTCCGCTACTCGGCGCCGCCGGAAGTCTTGGACTGGATGTAGTTGGGCAGGCCCATCTTCTCGATCAGACCAAGCTGCTTTTCGCACCAGTACAGGTGGTCTTCCTCGGTATCCTCAAGCAGGCCGGTCAGCATCTGGCGGGTGACGTAGTCGCCTTCCTTTTCGCAAAGGGCGATGACCTTCACCAACTCTTTCTGCACGAAGATTTCATAGGCCAGATCGTTCTTGATCATCGAGGGCACGTCCTTGCCGATCTTCAGCTTGGCCCGGGCGGCCACGTTGGGCGTGCCTTCCAAGAACAGGACGCGTTCGATGATCTTGGCCGCGTGGTCCAACTCTTCTTCCTGTTCGTGCTTCATGCGCTCGTACAGTTCTTCCAGGCCCCAGTCCTGATACATGCGCGAATGGATGAAGTACTGGTCGGCAGCGGACATTTCATGGGTCAACAGGCCGTTGAGGGCAGTGATGACCGTTTTCTTGCCTTTCATGACGCGGTGCTCCTTACGCTTGGGACTGGATGTAATTGGGAAGCCCCATGTCCTTGATCAGGCTCATCTGGGTTTCCAGCCAGTCCAGGTATTCTTCTTCGTTCTCGAGAATATCGTCGAGGAGCTGGCGCGAAATGAAGTCGCCCTTCTTTTCGCACAGCGCGATGGCGTCGCGCAGATCGGCGATCGACTGTTCCTCGAGCGCCGTGTCGCATTTCAGGATTTCCTCGGTATTCTCACCGATGCGCAGTTTGCCCAGATCTTGCAGGTTGGGCAGGCCGTCAAGGAACAAAACGCGGGCGATCAGCTTGTCCGCCTGCTTCATGTCCTTGATGGATTTTTTGTATTCGTGTTCGCCAATGTCATCCATGCCCCAGTCGTTGAAGATGCGGGAATGGAGAAAATATTGGTTGATGGCCGTCAGTTCGTTCTTGAGGATCAGATTGAGGCGCTTGAGCACCTCCGCATCGCCCTTCATGTGCTGTCTCCATTGATGCGAATAAGGGTCAGGCCCGTGTTATTCACACATTTACACAGTTCCAAAATGATCTCAAGTACATTGATTTTACTAGATAATTTTGTAAATCATTCGCAACCGCAGTTCCCGAAAATGGGCCTGGCGGCCCTGTTGTTCTGCGCTGTCCTGGCCCTAGCGCCATCCCCCGCCGACGCCCAAGGCGGGTCGTGCAGCGCCTGCGATGAAAATCCCGATCGCTGCATCGATGCCTGCACGCTGCTGATCGACGGCGGCCTGCGGGATGCCGGAACCCTGTCCAAGGCATTCAAGAACCGGGGCGACGCCCATGCCCGCAAGGGCGCACTTGATGCCGCCGCCGCCGACTATGGCCGGGCCATGGCACTCGCCCCTGGTGACGCCGCCGCCGTCAACAACCGGGGCATCATCCTGAATCGTCAGGGCCGCTTCGACGCGGCAATCAGCGATTTCAGCCGCGCCATCGCCCTTGAACCCGGGCGCGCGGCCTTCCGTATCAATCGCGCCCGTGCCCATCACGGCAAAAAAGACTACACCGCCGCCGTGGCCGACCTGGACCACGCCATCGTACTCAACCCCGAAGACCCGCGTGCCCTCAACAACCGGGCCGGTGCCCTGATGATGCTGGGCCGCCATGACGCGGCGGTCCGCGACCTGAACCGCGCCATCGCCCTTGATCCCGATTATCCTGTCGCCTTCAACAATCGGGGCATTGCCCGGGCGGGTCAGGGCGACTTCGCCGCCGCCATCGGTGATTACGACCGCGCCCTGGCGCTGCGCCCCGACTACGCCAAGGCGCGCGAAAACCGCAAGAAGGCGGAACGCCAGCAGCGCCAGGCCCCGACCGAAACCCTGGACCTGCCGCCGCCGGAACCCGCCATGGAACAGGTGCCCGCCCTCCTGACCGGCGCCCCCGAACCGGTCGCGGCGCCGCAACCCGATCCCGAACCGGTGCGGACGTCCCCGCCCCCTGCCGCCGCGACGACGGCAACCGTGGCGCAAGTGCCCCCAGCCCCCGTACCGGCGCCTGCACCGCGCATGCCGGTGGCGGCGGCACCACCTCCGCCGCCCGCCATGGCGCCGCCAGGCCCATCCCTGCTGGACCGTTTCCTCGCCATGGAAAACACCCTGCGCGCCGCGGACCCTGCCACCATCGTGCGTTATCAAGTGCGGCTGCGTGAAACGGGCCATTACGCGGGTGCTGCCGACGGCAGACTCAGTCGCGCCTTGTTGCAGGCGGTCGCGGCCTGCACGGAAGCTGGTTGCACACTCCCGTAAACAGCGCCAGTCACGGACCCGCGTCGTCACAATTTTGTGTCTTGCGAACCCCCGCTTTTGCCCTGAAAGTCGGTGGGTATTCCCGGTGGGGTTAAGCAGTTTTTGCACTGACGAATTCTGCACAACGCGGCATCCGATTGCCGCGATCAGCCACCTATGGGAGTAGCCAACGATGACCAATTCCGACAATTCCCTGAAGCCCGTGGCCTCGCGCCGCGATGTAATGAAAGCCGTGGGCCTGGGCCTGGCGGCGGCAGCCCTGCCCACCGGCCTGGCGATCGGCGGCAACCCGGCACGCGCCGCCGCCCCCGCCGATGCGATCATGAAAACCATCGGCAAGACCGGGCAGCAGGTGCCCGCCATCGGTATGGGCACCTATCTTGTCTACGACACCATCCCGGGTGAGCCCCGCAATCATCTGCGCGAGGTTCTCAAGCGGTTCTACGACGGCGGCGGACGGGTGGTCGACACCTCGCCGCTGTACGGCACGGGCGAACTGACCCTTGGCGATTCCGCCTCGGCCCTCGACATCAACGACAAGCTGTTCATCGCCAACAAGATCTGGTCGACCGGAGAGTTCCTGTTCGACGACAGCCACGCCCAGCGCAGCCTGGAGGAATCCCGCCGCCGCCTGTGGCGCAAGCAGTTCGACGTGATGCAGGTCCACAGCCTGACCAACATCGCGGTGATCCTGCCGATCCTGAAAGTCTGGCAGAAGGAAGGGCACATCAAGCACGTCGGCATCACCCATCACGAACCGCCCTATTTCGACCTGCTGGAAAGCTGGATCAAGAAGGGAAAACCGGACTTCGTGCAGGTCCACTATTCCATCTTCAACCGCTTGGCCGAACAGAAGATCCTGCCCGCCGCCGCCGACGTAGGCGCCGCCGTGCTGGTCAACATGCCGTTCGAAAAGGCCCGCCTGTTCAAGCTGGTCGAGGGCCATTCGGTGCCCGATTTCGCCAAGGAGTTCGCCACCAACTGGGCCGAGTTTTTCCTGAAATGGATTGTCGCGCACCCGGCGATCACGGCGGCCATTCCGGCCACAGCCAATCCGGATCATGCGTCGGAAAACATCGGTGCGCTGAAGGGCCACCTGCCCGACCAGAAAATGCGCGACCGCATGGTCAAGCATATGGAGACCATTCCCGGTTTCGCCGATCTGGACAAGGCGCCGCGTTATCCGGGCAAGAAGTATCCCGGCATCATCGCCAAGGCGCGGGCCGATTTGAAGGCGCGGGGTTAAACGGTCAAAGGTACGGCCCGGGCACGATGGGGCTGCCGTCGCGGAAGCGGTCCGCGCGGAACCGCGTCACATCATGGCCCGGGTCGCGCCCGATCACCATGTCGGCCATGACCCGCCCGATCGCCGGGCCGATGCCGAAGCCATGGCCAGACAGGCCGGTGCAGATGAACATGCCGGGCAGCGCGGGATCCTCCCCCAGGGTCGGCACCACGTCGGGGGTAACGTCGATCATCCCGGCCCAGGCCTCAGCCAGTTTGACACCCGCCAGGGCGGGATAACGTTTGGCCATGCGGTCCTCCAGTCGGCGGACCTCCGCCGGGGTCGGCTCCGGGTTCAACACGCGGGTCTTCTCGAAGGGGCTGACCTCGTCGCCGGACCACCGGGTCGGCATACCCCAGGCCCCGGGATAGCCCGCGGGTGCTCCCACATGCAGGCGGATATCCCGCCACGACGCGCCCATGGCCTTGATGAACTTGGTCGCGTACTTGAACGACTTCGGCGACAGATAATGATCCGCATGCGTGCCGGTGGCCAGGGTATAGCCACCGTCGGCGCGCCGGCGCAGGCAGAACCCCACGTCGCGGATGTTGGGCACCTCGGGCTGGTTGTCGAACAGCTTAGGCGCGGCTTCGGTCCGCGCCACGGTGCAGCGCACGGCCAGCTGCGGCACATCGACGCCGACGTTGGACGCGAAATGGGTCGTCCAGGCACCCGCCGCCAGCACCACGGCGCCGCAGGAAATCCAGCCCTTCTCCGTGATCACGCCGGAAACCCGCCCGCCGGTGACATCCAGGGTCCGCACGGCGCAATCCTCGACCACCGCGACGCCCAACCGCTGCGCCGCCCGCGCCAGGGCGGGGACGGCGGCGAAGGGCTCGCCCCTACCGTCGCTGGCCGTATACATGCCGCCCGTATATTTGCCCGGAAGCCCCGGATAGAGATTGCGAAGGTCGTCCGGCGACAGCAGCTTGGTATCCAGCTGATAAACCTTGGCCCGGTCCAGCCAGCCCTCGTAGCGCGCCATTTCCGCCTGGGTGGTCGCAAGGTAGAGACAGCCGCCTTGGGTGAAGGTCAGGTCCGCCTCCCCCGTCTCCGCCGCCAGACCCCGCCAGATGCGGTTGGCCTCGATCATGATCGGCAGTTCAGCAAGGTCGCGGGCCTGCTGGCGGATCCAGCCCCAGTTGCGCGACGATTGTTCGCCCGCGACCCGGCCCTTTTCGCACAGCACGACCTTTTGTCCGCGCTGGGCCAGGAAATAGGCGGTCGCCGTGCCCGCCACCCCGGCGCCGATGACGACGACGTCCACCGCGTCGGGCAGCGGATCGGCAAAACGGACGGGCGTGTTCTTATCGGAAATCGGCGGCACGGCGGAAGCCCCAAGTGGTCCCGCGATATTGGCACGGAAAATTCGGGACGCCTATATGCTGAATTGCCCCTTGCCGCGCCCCGCCATGATGGGGTTTTCTAGGGACTTCAAGCGGCGCGAAGCCCGCACCCGTTCCCCATCCAAGTTGAAGACCCCTTATGGACACATACGACTACATCATTATCGGCGCCGGATCGGCGGGCTGCGTGCTGGCCAACCGGCTTTCGGCGGACGGCAAGAATTCGGTCTGCGTGCTGGAAGCCGGGCCGCCCGATTGGAACCCCATGATCCATATCCCGGCGGGCTTCATGAAGCTGCTGGACCACAAGACGCTGAACTGGCGCTACCAGACGGAGCCGACGGAATGGACCGCAGGCCGCGCCATCCCGGTGCCGCGCGGCAAGACTTTGGGTGGATCGTCGTCCATCAACGGCAACGTCTACAACCGCGGCAACCGCGAGGACTACAATTCCTGGGCCCAGATGGGCAACCGGGGCTGGGGCTATGCGGATGTGCTGCCCTATTTCAAGCGCTCGGAAAAACGCATTGGCGAAGCCGATGAACGGTTCCGCAGCCGCGACGGCTCGCTGATCGTTACCGACACGGACCTGACCCACGAACTCTGCGAAGCCTTCATGGACGGCGCCGAAGCCTGCGGCATTCCGCGCAACCCCGATTACAACGGCGCCAATCAGGAAGGCGTGGCCTATACCCAGCGCACCATCCACAACCGCCGGCGGGTCAGCGCCGCCCGGGCCTTCCTGCATCCGGCCATGAAACAGGGGAAACTCAACGTCATCACCAACGCCCATGCCACGGACCTGGTGATGGACGGCAAACGGGTCACCGGCGTGCGCTTCCTGAAGGGCGGACGCGGCGGCCGGCCGCAGGAGATCGCCGCGCGCAAAGAGGTCATCCTGTCCGGCGGGGTCATCAACTCGCCGCAGCTTCTGCAACTGTCCGGCATCGGCGACCCGGCCCATCTGGGCGAGCTCGGCATCGACGTCCGCCATGCCCTGCCCGCCGTGGGCCAGGGCCTGCGCGACCATTACGCGCCGCGCTTCACCGCCCGGGTCAAGAACGTGGGCAGCCTCAACCAGCGTGCCCAAGGCCTCGGCCTGGTGCCCGAAGTCGCCAAATGGCTGCTCGGCAAGCCCAGCGTGCTCGGCCTGCAGGCGACCATGGTCTACGCCTTCTGGCGCTCCGACCCGGCCATCGCCAATTCGGACTTGCAACTGACCTTCACCCCGGCCAGTTACGTTTCCGGCCGCCAGACCGTGCTCGACAAATTCCCCGGCATGACCGTGGCCTCCTGGCAGCAACGCCCGGAAAGCACCGGCTATGTGAAGGCCGTCAGCACCGATCCCTTCGACAAACCGGTCATCAACCCCCGCTATCTGGAGCACGAGACGGACCGCCAGGTTTTGCTGGCGGGCATGAAACTGGTCCGCCGCATCCTGCGCTCCGCCCCCATGGCCAAGTATTTCGACGGCGAGGAGTTTCCCGGCGACCATGTGCAGTCTGACGACGACCTGATGGAAGCGGCCAAGATCCGCGCCACCACCACCTTCCACCCCATGGGCACCTGCCGCATGGGCCCGGCGACGGACAAATCGACGGTGGTGGACGATCAGCTGCGCCTGCACGGGATGGAGGGACTGCGCGTGGTCGATGCCTCGATCATGCCCAACATGCCATCCGCCAACCTGAACGCGGCGACCATCATGATCGCGGAAAAGGCGGCTGACATGATTCTGGGCAAGACGCCGCCGGCGCCGGAGATCATCAAGGATTGACGATCCGCGCGGCCAACCGGCTTGGCCGAAACATTCCGATAATTGAATGCTTCCCCGCACCCCCGGGAGTGATTAGAAGAGAACGGTCTGAATAAAAAGACCACCGGGGAGCACATGCAGGTATTGGAAATACTCGGCTACGTCGCGTCCGGCGCGGTCTTCATGACCTTTTGGATGAAATCGATGATCCCGCTTCGGATCGTCGGGCTAGCCAGCAATTTCCTGTTCTTCTCCTACGGTGTCTACGGCGATCTGGTGCCGATCATGGTGTTGCACGGCTGCCTGTTTCCGCTGAACGCCATGCGCCTGTATCAGGCCGTGCGCCTGAAGCGCCGCATCCATGAAATGGCCCATGCGGAATTCGACGTGAAATCCCTGTTGCCCTTCATGACGGAACGCCGCGTCGCCAAGGGTGACTTTCTGTGCCGGCGCGGGGACGCGGCCCAGGACATCTTCTATCTGGCATCGGGCCGGGCCCACATCATCGAACTGGACCTGGATATCGGCCCGGGCAACCTGATCGGCGAGATCGCCATGTTCGCCCCTGACCGCAAACGCTCGCAAACCGTGGAATGCCGCGACGACTGCATCGTCCTCGCCATCGCGGAACAGCGGGTGCTGGAGTTGTTCGCTGACAACCCGGAATTCGGGCTCTACCTGATCAAGATGATCGTCGCCCGCCTGTTCGACAATATGAACCGGCCGACCGCCCTCAGCGCCTGACAGCGTTCACCCCTTGCCACCCTCCGGCGTCTCGCTGCCCAATCCCGCCGCGTCGTGGTGGAACAGATCGACCAGTTCTTCGTGGTACTTTCGTGCCTTGACCTGCAGTTTCTGCTGGTCCGCGTAGTCGGCATAGTCGTCGAACAGGTGCTGTTCGTCGTGCTGCCGAAAGGCCTCGGTCATGCTGGTGATTTCGGTATTCGAGAAGCCGAGCCCGCCCAAAACCTCCCGCGTCAGGTCGAGGGCCGAGAGGAAGGTTTCGCGGCGGATGTGCTTGATCCCTAAGTCCATCAACCGGTGGGCGTGCTGGCGGTTGCGGGCACGGGCGAACACCGGCACGTCGGGGAAATGACGGCGCACGATTTCCGCCGTGCGCATGGAGGCCTCGACATCGTCGATCGCCAACACGAAGGCCCGCGCCTTGCGCGTCTGCGCCGCCTCCAGAATATGCAGGCGGCTGGCATCGCCGAAATAGGCACGGCTGCCGAAACGGGCGACCAGATCGACCTGTTCCGGGGAATTATCGAGGGCGATGAAGGGAATGCCCCGGGCGCTCAGCACGCGGGCGGTGATCTGGCCGAACCGCCCGAACCCGGCGATCACCACATGACCCATTTCCTCGGGCATGTCGTCATGGGCATCAGATGACTGCACGGTGCGGCGGGCGATCAGACCGTCGGCGGCCAACAGCAGGGGCGTCGACAGCATGGACAGGGTGACGATGACCGACAGAAGTTCGGCCAGGTCGCGTTCGATCACATTGGCGCCAAGCGCCGTGGAAAACAGCACGAAGGCGAATTCCCCACCCTGCGACACGGCCATGGCGAGCCGCCGCGCCGCCGGGGTGTCGAGCCCGCGCATGCGGCCTAAAACAAAAATCACGCCCGCCTTCACGGCGACCAGGCCGACCACGCCGGCCAGGATCACCAGGGTCTGGTCGGCCAACAGGTTGAGGTTGAGCGCCATGCCGATGGCCGTGAAGAATAGGCCGAGCAACAGGCCTTCGAAAGGCGCGATATCGGCTTCGATCTGATGGCGGTAGGGGGAATCGGCCAACAGGGCCCCAGCCAGGAAGGCCCCCAAGGCCGCCGACAGCCCGACCGCTTCCATCAGCAGGGCCACGCCGACCACGGTCAGCAACGCACTTGCCGTCAGGGCTTCGCGCACACCGGTCATGGCGACCAGCTTGTACAACCGCGACAGGAGATAGCGCCCGACCACCACGACGGCCAGGATCGCGCCGATGGCAAAGGCCGCATCAACCAGCGACAGGCCCGATCCGGGTGCCCCTGCCCCCCACAACGGGATCATGGCGATCAGCGGAATGGCGGCCAGATCCTGGAACAGCAGGATGGAGAACGCGGCGCGGCCGTGGCGGGTGGTCAATTCGCCCTTTTCCTCCAGCACCTGAAGGACGAAGGCAGTCGACGACAGGGACAGCGCCAGCGCGACGAACACGGCCTTGTCCCAGGAAATGCCGAACAGGGTCGCCAGGGGGGTGAGGCACAGAGCGCAAATGGCAACCTGCCCAGCGCCTAAGCCGAAGATCGACTGCCGCATGGTCCACAGACGCTTGGGCCGCAGTTCCAGGCCGATCAGGAACAGCAGCAGCGCCACGCCGTATTCCGCGATGTGGAGGATGCTTTCGACCTGATAGACGGAATAGACGAAACCCAGCCCGTAAGGCCCGATCAGCACCCCGGCGGCGAGATAGCCCAGCACCGACGAAATGTTCAACTTCTTGGCAATGGGGGCGGCGATGGCGGCGGCGGCAAGAAAGACCGCAGCCTGGACGAGAAAATTTGCGGTCATGGCGTGCCCCGGGATGATGATGGCCTGTGCGAAGGCTCAAACATGGCCCACGGGGCAGGAAATTCAACCCGCGTTTTCGGGATGCTCCCCGTTCAGGCATTCCCGCAACCAGGTCCGCGCCTGCTTCAGGGTCGTGAACCGCCGGATTACGTGGCCCGGCGGACGCGGGTTGGAGTCGATAAAGGCCCGGAAGACCACCTGCATCTTCTCGTGCGGAGAAATCAGGCCGGTGAATTTGGGGTTTTCCCGGTCGCCGAAAATTTCCCGCGACTTGGCCGCGTGGGAGGCGCCGATGGCTTCGGTCAACGCGAACAGGGCGTCACGGTCGATATCGCTGAAATCGAACAGGTGGTAGCGGTGGCGGTCACGTTCAGGATGGGCCGCCGTGGCAAGGGCCACTTCCTGAAACTCATAAGGCACGGCAAAGCCCGTGAGTGTGACCCACAATCCATCGGCCTCGTCGTGAACGGTGAACGGCATGGGAATACGCCCGTCAAAGAATTGCCCGCACTCAGCGGAAATCGAATCCGCGTTTCTTCAAGGCATCCCGCAGGTGGTCGCGGGGGCGCTGGGCGTATTTCTTGTCGACATCGGCGGACCAGGATTCGTCCGCCGTCGGCTTGCCCACGGATTCGTAATGCGCCTTCAATTCGGCATTGTAGGTATCGACCACGGCAAGCGCCTTGTCCGCGTCGTAGCGTTCGTAATGGATGATGCCCTCGGCGGCCATGCGGGGTTTCTGCTTCGGCGCTTCGGCCGGGTAGCCCAGGCACATGCCGAACACCACATAGGTGCGGAAAGGCAGGCCGAGAAGCTCAGCCACCGCCTCGGGATCGTTACGCATGGCGCCGATCATCACGCCCTGAATGCCGAGTGAATCCGCCGCCACGTAGGCCGCCATGCCGACCAGGGAGGCGTCGATAGAGGCCATCAGGCCCATTTCCAGATTGTTGTCGTCCAGGTTGCCGTCGTGGCGCTGGAACGCCGTCTCGATCCGCGTCAGGTCGGCGACGAAGGCGAGGAAGACCGGGCAGGTCTCGATATGCTTCTGACCGCCGGAGATCTTGGCCAGCTTTTCCTTGGTCTCCGCATCGCGCACGACGACCACGGAATAGGCCTGTAGATTGCCCGAGGTCGGCGCCCGGCGCGCGGCCTCCAGAATCGCCGTGACCTGGGCGTCGGTCACTTCCTTATCCGAATAGGAACGGATGGAGCGCCGGTCCCCCAGAACGCGGATGGTGTCGGAGGAGATCGGGTGGTCGGTCATCTGGCCGGGGCCGTCGGGCGGGGTCATCGGGGCGTCTTCCTTTAAATTTTTCGGGTCGCGCCCCGATGTTTACCCTTAACCCATGCGTTCCTTCAAGACCGGGCCCACATCCATGGGTGTGTCCAGGATCGCCACGCCCGCCGCCGACAGCGCGTCGGCCTTGGACTGGTACGTTCCCTTGTTGCCCATGACGATGGCCCCGGCATGGCCCATCTTCTTGCCCGCAGGCGCGGCCCCGCCCGCGATGAAGGCGGCCATGGGCTTGTTCATGGTCGCGGCATATTCGGCCGCATGTTCTTCCATGGCACCGCCGATTTCGCCGACCATCACCACGGCGTCGGTTTTTTCGAACGCATCCAGGGCTTCCAGCGCGTCGCGGGTGGTGGTGCCGATGATCGGGTCACCGCCGATGCCGATGAAGGCGGAAATGCCGAAGCCGGCCTGCACCACGTTCAAGCACATCAGGGTGCCGAGCGAGCCAGAGCGGGAAATGATGCCCACGTTGCCGGGCCGGAAGATCTTTTCATTGAAGGCCGGCATGAAACCCGTGAAGCATTCGCCCGGCGTCACGCCGCCGGCCGTGTTGGGGCCGATGATCTTGACGCCCCGTTCCTTGGCCGCCGCCATCATGTACATGACGTCCTGCACGGGGATGTGTTCGGTCAGGCAGACCACGGCCTTGGCCCCGGCCTCGATGGCGTCAAGCGCCGCCGCCTTGGCGCCCATGGGCGGGATGAACAGAATGGAAACGTCGAAGCCGCCATCCAAGCCCTTCATGGCGTCCACGGCGGAGCCGAACACGGGCACGCCGATATGTTCGGTCCCGGCCTTCTTCGGATTCACGCCACCGACGATCTTGGTGCCGTATTCCATCATGCGTTCGGACCAAAAGGTTCCCTGCTTGCCGGTGATACCCTGGACGATCACCCGATGTGTTCCGCGAATGATCATTTGGCATCTCCTGCGTTCTTCGCCGCCTCGACGGCCGCCTTGCAGGCGGCGCTCATATCCGACAGGGGATCGACCCCAATCCGTTCCTTCAACATGGCCACAGCCTCGACATCGCCCGTGCCGTGCACGGACCAGAAGGTCGGCAGCGTAGGTTTCAGTTCTTCCCAGGCCTTGAGAATGCCGTCGGTCATGACGTCCGTGCGCGCGAAGGCGCCGCAGAAGTTGATGACCAACGACTTCACCTTGGGATTGTCGAGCACCAAAGACAGGGCTTCCGTGCCCTTGGTATAGCTTTCGCCGCCGATCTCCAGGAAGTTGGCGGGCGTGCCGCCGTGGTGGCGGACCACGTCCATGGTGGTCATGGTCAGGCCGGCGCCGTTGGCGATGACGCCGACGTCACCTTCCAGTTCGATGTACTTGAGGTCCAGTTCCTTGCCCTTGGCTTCCAGGCCCGTCAGCTTGTCGGGCGTGCCGGACTTGGCCGTTTCCGCGTGGCGCGGGATCGCGCTGTCGTCCATGGTGAACTTGCAATCCAGCGCGATGAGCCCACCGGCGTCGGTGACGGCCAGCGGGTTGATTTCCATCAGTTCCGCATCGTTGGCCGCATAGGCGTCATAAAGCTTCATCAGCAGGTCGGCGACGGCGTCCTCGACGCCGCCCAGGTCCGCTCCCGCCAGCATGGCCTTCACATCGGCCAGGGCCGGGCCTTTGCGGATGTCGACGGCGAGGGAGCGCATGGCATTGGGGTCCTGCTCCGCCGCTTCCTCGACATCCATGCCGCCGAGGGTCGAGAACAAAATCTTCGGGCCCTTGGTTTCCGGATCGTTGATGACGGCGGCGTAGAATTCACGGGTGAAGGCGGTCGCCTGTTCGACCAGAACCTTTTCCACCACGTGTTCGCCGATGGTCATGCCGAGGATCGCTTGGGCGGCCGCCTTGGCCGCCGCCGCATCGTCGGCGATCTTGATGCCGCCGGCCTTGCCGCGCTTGCCCGTGGGCACCTGGGCCTTCACGGCCACTTTGCCAAGCGGCGCGGCGATGTCCGCCGCCTGGTCCGCCGTTGTTGCGACCCCGCCCGAAGGCACGGGAATTCCAGCCGCTTTCAGGAGCGGCTTACCTGCATGTTCCTCGAAGTTCATTTGCCGTATTTCGTCCAGTAGGCGCCGAAAAGTTCGTCTTCCGACGGCTTGTCCTCGGGAATTTCCCGAACCAGGTGGGTGATGTTGATGAAGTGCTTGTAGTTCAGGTTTTCCGAAATGGAATTTCCGGCCCAGGTGCCGCAGCCCATGGTCAGCGTGAATTCCAGCCCGTTGGTGAAACTGCCGCCGTTGCCGAAGGTATGCGCCTGATTGACCAGCACGCGCACGACCTTCAGGTCCGCGGCCAGTTCATCCGCATGTTCCTGGGTCTTGGTATGGATGCCGACGGAATGGCCCATGCCGACGAAGTCGAGAATCTTCTGCACCTGCGCCTTGGCGGCCTTGAAATCGGGCACGCGGTAGACGGTAAGGACCAGCGACAGCTTTTCGTCGGAGAACGGATGTTCCTTGCCGACGTTTTCCGCCGGTTCCTCGACGATGAAGAAATCGGCCTTGGTGGCCGCATCCGGCAGGCCCGCTTCCTTGGCGAAGATATCCGGGTCCTTGGCGATGACGCGGCGGTTCAGGTGCCCGTCCTGCCACAGGGTATCTTTGACTTTGGCCTTTTCCTCGGCCGAACACACATAGGCGCCGACAGATTTCAGCGCCGCGATCGCTTCGTCGTAGACGCTGTCGAGAATAACGACGGAGTTTTCCGACGAGCAGGAGGTCGAGTTGTCGAAGATCTTGGACATGCGGATCTTCTCCGCCGCGTCCTTGAAGTCCGCCGTGTCGTCGATGATGACCGGCACGTTCCCGGCCCCCACGCCGATGCAGGGCGTGCCCGAGGAATAACCCCGGCGCACGTTGTTCTGCGAGCCAGTGATGACGACCAGATCGACCGCTTTCATCAGCGCCTGCGTCAGCGCCTTGTCGACCGGGGCGGGAAGAACCTGCACCAGGTCTTCCGGGGCCCCGACCTTTTTCAATTCAGCCCGCATGTAGTCGACCGTCATGGTCGTGGTCTTCATGCCCGCCGGCGACGGCGCGACGATCACCGCGTTCTTGCCCTTGATCGCGAACATGGCCTTGTTGACCGGGGTCGCCGCCGGATTGGTCGAGGGGCTGACGGCGCCCACGACGCCGACCGGCTTGGCGTATTTGATCAGGCCCTTGGCCTTGTTTTCCTCGATCACGCCGACGGTCTTCACCCGCATCAGGTCACGCAGGCAGCCGAAGGTCTTGCGCTGGTTCTTGATGATCTTGGATTTGACGTTGCCGAGGCCCGTGTCTTCGACGGCGATCCTCGCCAGTTCCTCGGCCCGGCCGGGCTCGTAGATCGACCAGGCAAGGGCGGTCACAGCCTCGTCCACCTGGGCCTGATCGGCGTCCGCAAAAGCCTCCATGGCGGCGCGAGCGCGGGTCATCAGCCCGGCGATAACCTGTTCAGGGCCGGTATCGGCCACTTTTTCTGCGGTGGCAGTCATTCATGTTCTCCTAGTGTCTTGGCAGTCCGGCCGATGGGCCGGAGAAGAGCGGAATCAAACAGGCTTGGCGCCCTTGATCTGGGTCCGGTGCATGACGCGGCGGGCTGAGGCATCAAAAGGGTCACGGCGGTGCATGGCGCAGCGGTTGTCCCACATCAACACATCACCGACCTGCCATTTATGGTGCCAGTAATATTTTTCCTGGGCCGTATGGGCCCACAGCGCATCCAGCAGTTCTTCGGATTCTTCCAGCGGCAGACCGACGACATAGGCATTGCGGCGGCGTCCCAGATAAAGCGCCTTGCGCCCGGTCACCGGATGGGTGCGGATGATGGGATGAACCGCACCGGGGCAGGTCGTCACATCCGTGACCTCTTCCGCCCCTTCGCGCAGGTAGCCCGCCGAATTGGTCGAATTATCGTGCTTGATCTGGCGGCCCTTGATGCGCGCGAGAAGATCCGCCGGCAGGCCGTCGAGCGCCTTGTACATGTTGAGAAATCCCGTGTTGCCACCGGTTTCCGGTACTTCCATGCCCCACAGCAGGCTCGCCGTCGGCGGTTCCGCGATATAGTTCATGTCCGTGTGCCACACGGATTCCCCGGCACCGAGGGACCCCAAGGCGACCCCGTTCTCGACCACGTTGGAGATCACCAGGATTTCCGGATAACCCGCGACGAAACGCTTGCCGTTTTCGTTGGGCGGTGCCTGATCGAGGGTTCCGACGCGGCGGGAAAACGAAACCAGGGCGTCGTCGGTCATGTTCACCTGATTGCGGAACAGCAGCACGCAATGGTCCATCCAGGCGGCATGGATCTGATCGAACAAGGCATCGTCGACGGCTGCCAGATCCACGTCCAAAACCTCGGCGCCGATGGCGTCCGAAACCGGACGCACCCGGATATCTCCATCCTGGCTGCCGCCGGAAACCGATTGTTCAAGTGATGTCATCGTTGCACCCTTCCTGTGTTGTCCTGCGCGATGCCTTTGCGGGCCTCGTCCGTTAGGGGCTGAAGACCTTCCAGGTCCTCGGCGAAAAATGCTTCCAATGCTGCCGCTGCCTCGTTCAGAAACGTCAGATGTTCCAGTGCACGGGTCATGGGCAGGCGGGCTTCCGGCGCATGCACGGCCAAGCCCGCGATAACCCGGCCCTTGGGATTGCGGATCGGCACGGCGACGCCGATCAGACCAGGGGTGTTTTCCTGATCGTTGGCGGCATAACCACGGCGCCGGATGGCGGCCAGTTCATCTTCCAGGCGGTCAGGATCGGTGATCGTTCGATCGGTCAGTTGGGTCAACGGCAACACACGCAAAAGACGGCGCCGCTCACGGGCCGGCAGATGGGCCAACAGAAGTTTGCCGATACCGGTGGCGTGCAGGGGAACGCGCGACCCCACGCCGTACTGGATGCGCAGCGGCCAATCACATTCAACCCGCTCCACATAAACCACTTCGTCGCGGGCGAGGACGCCCAGGTTGCAGGTTTCGCCAAGGCGCGCGACCAGATTTTGCAAAACCCGGCGCACGGGTGCTGCACGGGTGCCGGCGGTCAACGCCTGCATGCCCAGGTCTATCATGCGCGGGCCGACGGAATAGCTGTCGCCACCAGGGTCGCGGCGCAACAAGGCGTTTTCCTCAAGCTGCTTGACCATGCGATGGACGGTCTGGCGCGGCAGGTCCGTGCGCGCGGCGATATCGCCCAGGGACAGGGCCGACGGCTCGTCCAACAGAACCTCAAGCACTGCAAGGGCCTTGCCGAGGGCGCTGCCGGTTCCGTTCTGCGCCGAATCAGGCATGGGTCGCACCCTTCCCATCCAAATGCCGGAAGAGAGGGCTGCGGGTCACTGCTGATCGGGGCGTCGTCATCTGTTTCTGCTCCCACTGGCGTGCGGCGTCTTCGCACCGTCGCCCCGATCATACGTAATATCGACGCCATTTCAACATAAATCAGGAGAATATTGTCCCGATTTTTGTTTATTTGCTATTCTTGAAAGCCCGCAAGCTCCGTATGATTGACAGGTCCGCCGGAATCCGGCATCGCATTCGCATGTCCCAGGGCTTCCAAATGATCCGCTTCGTATTGATTTTCCTGACCGTTCTGGCGTTCGGCTGGCCCCCTGCCCAGGCCCAGCGCCCGGCGCCGGGGTGCAAGGCACCGACAGCCGTATGCCAAGCATCGGCGCGGGTGTTCGCCATTTCGTCCTATGATCCGGTCGGCAGCGCCGTGCTGATCGAACCGGGGCTTCTCGTCACCAACCGGCATGTCGTCGCCGACAACCCCCGGGCCCAGGTTTTCATGTCCGACGGCAGCCAGCGCATCGCCGACGTAGTCCCGACAACCTATCCCGGCGACCTGATCCTGCTTCGTCTGGAGGGCTTGGTGGTGCAGCAGCCTCTGACCATAGGCGCCGCCGAGATCGATCAGCAGGTCTATGCGGTCGGAGCCGACGTGGGCCGGGGAACCATTCGCGCCTATCTGCCGGGCCGCGTGGTCGCCGTGCCGCCAACCGACAAGCCGCTAGCCCGCGTCCACCATTCGGCACGCAGCCAGCCGGGAAATTCCGGCGGCGCCCTGTTCGCCCGTGACGGTTCATTGGTGGCGATCATCGCGTCGGGCGGCGAGGGCCGCAACGAGGCCATCCCGATCGCCGAGATCGCAAAACTAAAGACCCAGTCGGGCCCTGATCAGGCATTGCCCAGTGCCCGCATCGGTCTTGCCTACCGCAAATGTTCCGAGGCCCTTGACGCCGTGCGCGGCGGCGACCAGCACATGGCGCCCAGCAACGTGGATTTTCTCTACACGCAATGCCTCGCCACGGGAAACCGCCAGTTATACGACGACGCGGGCCGCACGCTCGGCCGCCAGCAATTCCTCGATCAGGCCCTCGATCTGTTCAGCAAGTCCCTGGACCAAGACCCCAACGGCCTGAACACGCGGCTGTCCATGGCCATTTCCCTGCATGTGGCGCAACGCTATGAGGATGAAATTCCCCACCTGAGAGCGTTGATCAAGGCCCTCCCAACGGACCCCCAGGTGTTGCGCCTGGCGATCCAGGCGGGGAAATGGGGTGGGGACGACATCCTGGCGCAAAAGGCCTATGCGCTTTTGCTGGAACATCATCCGCAACTGAAACCCGTGGCGGAACGCTTCATGCAGCAACCGCCGCCGCCCCGGCGCGGAAGTGGGCCGACAAAGTAAACGCCGCGCGGGGTTTACGTCAGCCTTCGTAATCGTCCGTCGGGTCGGGAATCCAGCCATGGCGCAGCAAGGATGCACCGCCACCGAACGGCTTTCGCGCGCGCTTGATGATCGCCGCCTTCAGCGCCGGCCCGCGCCAATCCGGATGTCTGGCCAGAAGCCGCGCCGCCAAGGCGGTGACCCTGGGCACGGCGAAGGATGACCCGGACGCCTTGCCCGCCGCCCCCCGGTGGTCCGTCACCGCAACCTGTTCGCCCGGCACCATGACATCGACATGCCGCGCCCCCCAATTGGACCCCCGGGCCAGGCGGCCGTCGGCATCGGCGGAGGTCACGGTCAGGATATTATCGAGGCCGAGGGCAGCCGGAAAAACCGGTACCCTGTCCAGATCGCGGCCGTCGTTGCCGGCGGACACGATGAACAGCATGTGAGGCCGCGCCTTGGCCGCCTGGGCAAAGGCCTGCCAGTCCGCTTCGGCGTTGGATCCCATGGCCATGTTGACGATCACCGCTCCCGCCGCATCGGCACGGGCGATCAGATCCCCGAACCGGGTCATGTCCGGTCGCGGGTAGCGGTAGGGCAAGATCACCGCCTCGGGCGCTTCACGCAGGATAATCGAGGTCACCGCCGTGCCATGATGCAGGGGAAAGAACGGCGAGCGCGCGGTGTCCAGATCGAATGGACGCGCGTCCATGTCCCAAAAATCGTACCCCAGCAGGTCCCCGGCATCATTCCGCACCAAGCGCCCGCGAAACAGCGGCAGGGTGTAATTGACGCCCGTGTCGATGACGGCGACGCGCACAGCCTCTTGCGCTGTCGGCGGACCGGCCGGGACGGGCGGGTTCAGGGCTTCGCGGAACACCACCTCCGCCAAATCGGCGGACAGGACTTCAAGTGTTTCCGCACGCCCCTCGGAATCGTAGATCAGGCGGCGGCCCTCGGTCGCCCGACAATCGCCCGAGGCATTAACGGCGAGAACCGGGCGCGGGCCAGCCGGCGCCGGGGCATGCCATTCCAGGCTGATGCGGCGCAGACGGCCGCCGGGCGACAGTCGGTTGATCACCCATTCTCCGCCCTCCGGCATGAGGATACGGTGCACAGCCCTGAAGGGCTTGTCCACGGGTCCGTCCAGGCGTGCCTCGAGCAGGCGGCCGTCCGTCAACACGCGGCGCAGACCGGCCGTATCGGTGGGTTGCAAGGGGCAGACGGCGGCAAGTACCGCCACGGCATCCGGTGCCGGTGCGGCAACCGCAGGGTGACATAACTGGCTCAGGCTCCAAAACCCTACTGCGACGGGTACAATTAAGAAGAAATCCGCCACACGCCTGTTCATCACCCCCCCTTACACGGACACCCTCATGCCGGGCATTGGACCAACCGCGAACAAATCATTGGTTCACCGTTGATAATCTGTACAAATCCAAGGTGTTGAATGCCATACTTGGCGTCAACTTGCCTAGAATACAGTTTCGGCGCGCGGATGTCGCCGCAGCGCCGAGGGGGTTTTGTGGTGTTTGCACGGGACAGGAGCTGCATCGTTGGCTGCCGCTAGGGTCGTATACACGACGACGTTCGTGCTCTATTGCCGCGCACCCGAAGGTGATTGGGTGCACCAGGGCGAATGGGCCGAAACGGATGAGTTCGAGGCCTTGACCGCCGCGCACGACGCCGACGACCAGGCGAAATGGCAGGCCGTGCGCCTGATGAACCGGCGCACCTACCCCGACGGCCGCCCGCCGCAAGAAACGATTTCTTGGATGACCGGCATTCCCCGGGCCGGAAAAAGTAAGCCGCGAGGAAGCGGTGGCGGAAGCAACGGCGGTAGTGATGGTGGCGGCAGCGATAGCAACCGCGGCAGTGATAATGGCCGCGAAAGCGGCGGCCGGGCCACGGGCGCCGATGGCAACGAGGCCTCCGGGAAGAAACGCCGGAAAAAACGCAAAGGCGGCGCCGAAAGTGCGGGCGAAGCCTATAAAAAAATCGCCAAACAGCATCTTGAAGCGACGGGCGCCATCGGTGGGAGCCATTCGGTCAAGAAAGCCGCTGAAGAAGCCGCCCTACGCGAGGCCGAAGCCGGAAAGCCTCCGAAATCTCCCCTGATTGCCGTCGGCACACGCCTGGTCACGGTCTTCATCATCACGGCGGTCATTACGTTTGCCGGGAAAATCCCTCTCGATATCCTGCACAGGAAACTGGTTGCCTCAGGCTTCGACATTCCGGGCTTCATGATCGCGGGATATGTCCTTGGCTTCGCCATCGCCGCCCTGATCCTGGGCAAGATTCTCCTCAAGGAAGGCGATATCGAAACCCTGACCCAGTACTTCCAGGACGCGCGAAACAGCGGGCAGGACGATGACGAGTTCGATGCCTACGATTCCGGGCTCGGCAGCTGGCGCGAGGATGCCCTTGGCGACGACCCCATGGGTGCTCTGGAAGACGAGGCCGCCGCCGACAGCAGCGCCGCGACAATGTCGTCCGGTCTGGATTACCCCCCGGAAAACGTGCCGGCAGAGCCGCGTAAGGCCATGCTCAAATTTCTCGAGCTTGCCTTGGGGGCGATCCGCGGCCAATTGGCCAAGCTCGACAAACTAGGCAAATTCGGACTGAACCTGTACCTCGCCGGGGCCGGTGACCAGCTTGCCAAGCACAGCAGTCTTGAAGGAGCACAACGCAACGGCATGATTACCGAGGCCATCGTCGCCATCGGCACCAAGAAGGCCATGGCCGGGCCGTTTTGCGACAAGTTCGCGGAGTACGAGAAAGATTCGAAAAGCCGTGCCATGATCGACGCAGGCCGTTCGGCCATGCAGCGTTTCATCGACGGCGATGCAAAGGCCTTCGGCGAACTGCCGACGGTGCTTGAAAGCTTCACCTCCAACAAAGCGGCGAAGGCCACGGCCCAGGGCGTCGTCGTGGTCATGTTCACGGATTTGGTGGGATCGACCAAGATGACCCAGGAACTGGGCGACATGGGCGCCCAGCAGGTCGTGCGCATCCACAACGCCATCGTGCGCAATGCCCTTGCCGCCTATCACGGGCGCGAGGTCAAACACACCGGTGACGGGATCATGGCTGTGTTCTCAAACGCCGCCAACGCCGTTGCCTCGACCATGGTGATTCAGCAGGAATTGGCAAAGCACAACGGAACGCAGGGCAGCCTGCCGGTCAAGGTGCGTATCGGACTCAATGCCGGCGCCGCGGTCCAGGAAGAAGATGATTTCTTCGGCACCACGGTGCAGTTGTCCGCCCGCGTATGCGACAAGGCGGATGCAGATCAGATATTCATCACGCAAACGGTTCGCGACCTGGTGACCGGCCATTCGATTCAGTTCCGCGATGCCGGTAACTTCGACATGAAGGGTATCGAGAAGCCCGTACCGGTATATGAAGTCGTCTGGCGCGCCGAACTTCAGGCCGTGGGCTGACCCCACGTTTCCCAAAGTAACGTCCGTTATGCGGCGACGGCGCGGTGGCGCTGACGCAGGACCGGTTCCGGCCCGCGCAATGCCGGCTGATAGGCGTGCCGCAGTTCACCGAGGGCCGCCCGCCAATCGGCTTCCAATTTGTCCGCCGGACGGTCGCCGGAAATTTCCAGGGTGTCGAACCCGCAGCGGTACATTGCGCGGTATTGGTCGCGCAGCACGTCACCCACGGCCCGCACCTCGCCCGTGTAACCCAAACGATCCTTCAGCATGCGGGCATGGGAATAGGCCCGGCCGTCGGCGAACTTGGGAAACGCCAACGCCACCACGGCGAAGCGGGCAAGGTCGTCCTTGATCAGTTCCGGCGACTGGCCGCTTTCCAGGCGAATGCCCAGACCGTCCGTGCGCCCGGCAAGCGAGTTATGTTCCGCCTGCCAGCGGGTAAGGGTGACGATCACGGGACCCGATGCCGGAACCGCATCATCGTCGGCGACATGAATCCAGGGATCGTTGGTAACGGTCCCGTCCTTAAGCAGCTTTGTCATAAAGGCTCTCCTTGAAGGGGGCTTCACCGACACGGCGGAAGGTATCGATGAAGC
This sequence comes from Rhodospirillales bacterium, assembly GCA_048263775.1. Lineage (GTDB taxonomy): Bacteria > Pseudomonadota > Alphaproteobacteria > Rhodospirillales > Casp-alpha2 > UBA1479. Next base: position 132,546 of record JBLXDU010000001.1, on the reverse strand, counting down.
GTTCCTTCGGCTGACGGTTGGCGAGATAGGTATTCACCACGGTTTCGACCGCATCGACGATTTCGGCGGCGGAAAAGGCGGCGCCCACCTTGGTGCCGATTGCCGCGTCCTCGCCGGGAGCACCGCCCAGGGTGATCTGGTAGTACTCCTGATCCTTACGGTCGACACCCAGGATGCCGATATGGCCGACGTGGTGATGGCCGCAGGCATTGATGCATCCGGAAATTTTCAAACGCAATTCGCCGATGTCGTACTGGCGATCCAGATCGGCGAACCGCTGGCTGATCCGCTCGGCGATGGGGATGGAGCGCGCATTGGCGAGCGAGCAGTAATCCAGCCCCGGGCAGCAGATGATGTCGCCGATATGGTCCAGATTGGCATCGGCAAGGCCCTGCGCCCGCAGCGCCAGCCACAGGTCGTACAGCTGATCCTGGCGCACATCGGGCAGCACCAGGTTCTGTTCGTGGGTTACCCGGATGCCGCCCAGCGAAAAGGTCTCGGCGATATCCGCGACGGCGTCCATCTGATCCGCCGTCATATCGCCCGGCGGCACACCCACGGGCTTCAACGAGATGTTGGCGATGGCGTAACCCGCCGCCTTATGACGGGCGACGTTGACGCGCACCCAATTGTTGAAATCCTTGTCTTCGAACCGGCGGGCGGTCAGGGCCGGCGGGTCGTCCGACAGCGCCTCATAGGCCGGCGGCTGGAAATAATCCGCGATCCGCTGGATTTCTTCGGCCGGCAAATCAAGCGCGCCGCCTTGGGTGTCCTCGAATTCCTTTTCGACCAGACGAGTGAATTCCTCGGTTCCCGTTTCATGAACCAAAATCTTCACCCGCGCCTTGTACATGTTGTCGCGCCGGCCGAGCATGTTGTAGACGCGAAGCACCGCCTCCAGATAGGCGAGCAGGTCGGCCTTGGCGACGAAGCCACGGATTTTCTTGCCGATCATGGGCGTGCGGCCCAGGCCGCCGCCGACCCAGACTTCAAACCCAACCTCGCCCGCATCGTTCTTCACAATGAACAGGCCGATATCGTGGAAACGCACGGCGGCGCGATCCGCGCCCACGGCACCCGACACCGCGATCTTGAACTTGCGCGGCAGAAAGGTGAATTCCGGGTGGAAGGTCGACCACTGGCGGATGATCTCGGCATAGATGCGGGGGTCTTCGATCTCGTCCGCCGTCACCCCTGCATATTGGTCTGCGGTGGTGTTGCGGATGCAGTTTCCGGACGTCTGGATCGCATGCATCTCAACGCTCGCCAGTTCGTCGAGGATATCGGCGACCTGGCTCAGCTTCGGCCAGTTGTACTGAATGTTCTGGCGCGTGGTGAAATGGCCATAGCCCTTGTCGTAAGTCCGCGCGATATGGGCCAGCTTACGCATCTGAACGGCATTGAGCTGACCATAAGGGATGGCGACCCGCAGCATGTAGGCGTGAAGCTGCAGGTACAGCCCGTTTTGCAGGCGCAGCGGGCGGAATTGTTCCTCGGTCATTTCACCGGCCATTCGGCGGGCGATCTGACCACGGAATTGCTCGACCCGGTCCTTGACCATGGCATGGTCGAATTCATCGTAGCGATACATGTCGTTTCTTCTTTCCTTGCGAATACGGTCGCCGGCAGCACTTCAGCCGGCGACGCCATTCATGTGCACGTATTCAGCTTCCGAGCCCATGCGAAGGTGATCCGGTACGTCGGCGCGGCCGAATTCGGGATGAACGGAAGGACCGTAGGCGCGCAGACGTTCGCGGTAGCGCACGGGCGTCACCGCGCCCTCCGCATCCGTGACCTCGATCAGATAGGGGCCGACCACCATGCGGGCCTTCTCCGCTGCCTTGGCGATATCCTCCAAAAGCTTGGCTTCGTCCTCGTCCACGGCAACGCGGGCCGCGTCGATCTTGGACGTCCACCCCCCGTCCTGACCAAGGTAGATGACGACGCCGTCGGCAAGGCGGTTACCCGTGACAACCTGTTGCACCATTGTTCCGTTCCTAATTTCCAAATCACATTGCGGCGGCGAGGGGCACCAGCCCCCCGGTTGCGGTGGACACATCCGTCAAGGCTGCGACATCGCCGATGACGATCAAGGCCGGCCCGGTGATTCCGTTCGCCCGCACCAGGGCGTCGAGGCCGTGGACCTGGCCGGTGAAAACCCGCTGATTCGGGCGGGTGCCGTTTTCGATCACCGCGACCGGCGTATCGGCCAGACCGTGGCGGGACAGATCATTCGCGATGACGCCGGCGCCGCCGATGCCCATGTAGACGGCCAGCGTGGCGCCCGAACGGGCAAGCGCTGCCCAATCAACGTCCGGCGCGTCGCCGTCGCCCTTATGACCGGTCACGAAGGTGACGGCCGAGGCATGGCCCCGATGGGTCAGAGGGATGCCCGTGGCGGCGGCGCAGGCCGTGGCGGCGGTGATGCCGGGCACGACCTCGGCCCGGATGCCGGCGGCGTTGAGAGCCTGAAGCTCCTCGCCGCCGCGCCCGAACACGAAGGGGTCGCCACCCTTGAGGCGAACCACCCGTTTACCCAGGCGGGCCTCGGCAATGAGGATGTCGTTTATTTCATTCTGGGGCACCGGATGTCGGCCCGGGGCCTTGCCCACGTCGATGCGTGCCGCGTCACGGCGCGCAAGGTCGAGCACGCCGTCGCCCACCAGACGGTCATGGACGATGACGTCGGCCTGTTCCAACAGCCGCTGGCCGCGCAGGGTGATGAGGTCGGCCGCCCCCGGCCCGGCGCCGACGATATGGACGATGCCGTCCTGTTCGCGGCCCCGTCGGTTGACGTAGGACAGCATGTCTTCCGCCGCCCCGGTTTCGTCCCCGGCCAGCACGCGGGCCGCAATGGGCCCATCGAAAAAGGCGTCCCAGAAACGCAACCGCGTCCGGCCTGCGGGCACCACGGCTTTCACCGCCCCCCGGAACCGTTCGGCGAACAGGGCCAGGGCGCCCAGGTTGGGATGCAGCAGGCGTTCGATGGCGGCCTTCACCCCCCGCGCCAAGACAGGCGCGGTGCCGCCAGATGACACAGCGACGGTGATCGGCGCGCGGTCAATAATGGCCGGGGTGATGAAATCGGACAATTCCGGCCGATCAACCACGTTGACGGGCACGCCCGCCCGGCGGGCGGCATCGGAGACTTGGCGATCGACGGCGTCAATGCCCGTAGCACCGTAGGCCAGGACGATGCCCGTAAGATCCTCGGGCTGGAACGCCCGCGCCTGCCAGTCGATGTCGCCCGCTTCGACAAGGTCGAGGATTTCATCGGTCGCATCCGGGGCGACGACAGTGACCCTGGCATCGGCCTTCAGCAGCAGGCGCAGCTTGCGCGCAGCCGCCTCGCCACCGCCGGCAATCAACACCGGGCGATCCTGCACCGTAAAGAAAACAGGAAACTGCCGCATTCGATTTCAAGCCTTGTCCTGGGCGCGGCCATATCCGAAATCCGTGGATATCCGGTGTACCGCCTCGATTTCACAAAAATTGTCCGTGGAATTTTTCAATAACCACAGCCAGAATGTGGTTCAAAATAATAATTTCGTCAACTGATTTGTAATTCATATTTTTAATACAATTTAATTTTGTATAATATGGGCCGCAGAAACCCGGGGCAATGGCCCGTTCTCAAGATATCGTGAGGGAATACCGCCGCTGCGGGAATACGGCCGTGGGGAAATAAACCGCCCTAGACCGCCATCGCCATACCATCGCGGCCCGGGTCGGCGCCGCCGTCGACCTGGCCATCTTTCAGGCGAATGGCGTGCACGCCCGCGAAGTGGAAATTGATGGGATAGCGCCGGGTACGGTAGCCCTGCCCGTTGAGGTCGGCCTCCACCGCGCGGGGGATACGGTTGACGATCTCGATGATGTCACTGGTCGCCGAAAACCGGGGTGCCGATACGGCCTGCTGCGCGTCCATGCCGAAATCCACGTGATTGAGGATCGCCTGCAGCACGCCCATGGCAATGTAGGTGCCGCCGGGTGCTCCGACGATGAAGCGAGGCCGATCGCCCTCGAACACGATGCTCGGCGCCATGGAGGTAAACCGCGCCTTGCCCGGAGCAAGGGAGCCGACCTGCCCAGGCCGGGGATCGAACACGCCCATGCAGCCGTTATAGATGAAGCCGAGACCATCCGTGGTCACGCCCGACGGCATGCCCAGTGAATGAGTCAGGCTGACGCAATCGCCCGCACTGTCGATGACACACAGATGCGTCGTGTCCTTGCTTTCCTTGTCGCGGCCGACGCGCGGCACATGGGTAACCTCGCCGGCCTTGATCCGCGCCGCACATTCCGCTGCATATCCCTTGTCCAGCAGGTGCGCCACCGGCACGTCGACAAACCGTGGGTCACCGACGCTACGATCCTTGTCGACGGTGGAAATCTTCATGGCCTCGGCAACCGTGCGGATGTAATCGGGGGAGTTGTGGCCCATGGCCGTCAGGTCGAAGTTTTCCAGGATGTTCAGCATCTGAAGAACCATGATCCCGCCGCCCGGCGGCGGACAGGACGAGATCCGGAGCCCCCGGTACTCGGTCCACAGAGGCTGGGTTTCCTCGGGCCCGCAACCGGCAAGGTCAGCGGCCGAGATCAGCCCGCCGTTGGCCGTCATGTCGGAGGCGATTTTGCCCGCGATCTCCCCGTTGTAGAAATCATCGGCCCCGTGTTCGGCAATGCGTGTCAGGGTGTGCGCCATGTCGGGGTTGGTAATGGTCATGCCGGGCGTCTTCAGGCTGCCGTCGGCGTTCAGATAGGTTCTGGCCGTGGCCGGGCTGGCGCGCAGGTATTCGATGTGCTGCACCCGGCCCGCCGGTTCTTCCTGCGTCCAAAAGCGGTGCATATGCGGGCGGATCATGTAGCCGTCCCGCGCCAAGGCAATGGCCGGCTGTAACAGGTCGGCGAGCGAGCGCGTGCCGAATCGCGTGAGCGCGGTGTCGAGGGCGCGCAGCGTCTCCGGCGTGGCGATGGCCTGATAGCCGACCTCGTTGACACGGCCTTTCAGGATGAAGCCGAAGCCGTCTTCAGCCTCTTGCTCCAGAAGAGCTTCCCACATGGTGTCGGTAACGGCGCCGGGTGCACGGGCGTGGAAATCCAGGCACAGGTGCTGGCCGACGGACGGCAGGTAAAGATGCATGGAGCCGAACCCGGCGATGCCGCACATGAAGGGGTCAACCACCGTCTGGGCCAGGGCCGTCGCGACGGCGGCATCCACGGCATTGCCGCCCGATCTCAAAATTTCCGCGCCGACCTCAACCGGTTCCGGCTGCGGTGCGACCACCATGCCCTGCGTCATGTTCCCCCCGTCCTCATTATTTTGGAATTTCCATTCCAGAAATGTTCGGGGGTCAGTCTCGCCCAGGCCGGCCGTCCCGGCAAGCCCCCTACTCGGCCGCCTTTGCGGGCTTGTCCCGTTCCGTCGCCGGCAGATCACCGAGCGGCCCGAGCGCGTCCTTGTCACGCAGGAACATAGGCTTGGACTGCATGTAGAGGGTCAAGAGACGCGTCAATGCCATGACCGAATCAAGATGCGTGCGCTCATACCCATGCGACGCGTCCAGGGCGAAGCATAGAAGCGCCGTGCGGATATCGTTGCCGGCTTCCAGCGCCGCCGCCGCGTCCGAGCGGTAGAATCGGAACACATCGCGGGAATGTTCAATCCCGTGGCCGACGCACATGTCGATCAGAGAACGCGACAGGTGCCAGTCGAAAGGTCCGCTGGAATCCTGCATGGCGATGGTCACGCCGTATTCGGACGTATGCTGACCCGGCGCGATGGTGCCGTTGTCGATGGACACAAGTTCCGCCACGTCGCCGTGCAGCACGGCGGAAGCACCGACGCCGACCTCTTCCGTGATGGTGAACAGCAGATGGCAATCAATGGGCAGGACCGTGCCCGCACGCTTGACCGCCCGTGCCGCCGCCAACAGCGCCGCAACCCCGGCCTTATCGTCCAGGTGGCGCGAAAACACGAAACCGTTGGGCATGAATTCGGTCATCGGATCGATGGAAATCGTGTCGCCCACGTTGATGCCGAGCGCCCGGACCTCGTGTTCATAGCCGACGCGCTCATCCAGGCGCAATTCGACCTCCGACCATTCCGTGGGCTGGGTGTCGATGGCTTCGTTATAGGTATGGCCCGATGCCTTGGCCGGCAGGATGGTGCCACGGAAGGTCCGCCCGCCGTCGGAATGGACGGTGCAGCGCGCGCCCTCGGCAAAGCGCGACGACCAATGACCGATCGGCACGACTTCCAACCGTCCACCCAGGCGGAATCCCTTGACCATGGCGCCCAGGGTATCGAGATGGGCTGCGATGGCGCGGTCCGGCGAGGCTTCCTCGCCTTTCAAGTCGGCACGGATGGCACCCCGGCGCGTCAGCTCGAACGGGATGTCGAGCTCTTTCAGTTCCGCGCAGACCAAGCCGACGATTTCGTCCGTCATGCCGGTCGGGCTGGGTGTGGCCAGAAGCTTGGCCAGGATTTCGACCATATAGTCGCGGTCTATGAAAAGGTCGTACTTCACGCAATTACTCCTTACCCGCTTGCGGGATTTTTCACCAATTCTTGGCGTGTTTCGGGGAACAGGAAATCGACGAATTTCTGCGCCGTCGGCTGCGGTTCGTGATTGGCCAGGCCGGGACGCTCATTGGCTTCGATGATACGGTAGTCGGGTCCGTCCACGCGGGGAACCATGAAATCGAACCCGACCACGGGAATCCCCAGAACCTGACGCGCCGTCAGGGCTGCATCGCGCAGCGCGGGATGCAGTTCGTCGGTCACATCGTGGATGGTGCCGCCGCAATGCAGGTTGGCGGTCTTGCGGACCTCCAACACCACGCCGTCACCCAAAATGGAATTCATGCCGTGGCCCTGTGCCTGTAGACAACGCCGGGTTTCGTCGTCGATGGGAATGCGGCTTTCACCCCCCGTGGCGGCGGCGCGGCGGCGCGACAGGCGCTGAATCAGTTCCTGGATGCTGTGCTGTCCGTCGCCGGTGATGCGCGGCGGCCGACGCACGGCGGCGGCGGCGACTTCGTCGCCGATGACGATGATACGCAGGTCACGGCCGTTGACGAATTCCTCGCCGATCACATGGTCGACCTGGTCTCGGACCTCGTCGAAAGCGGTGATCGCCTCGTCCTCGGAACACAGATCAACGAACACGCCCTGCCCCTGTTCGCCCCGGGCCGGCTTGATGACGATGCGTCCGTACTTTTCCAGAAACGCCCGCACGTCGTCCCGGCTACGCAGGCTGACCTGCCCCGGCATCTTCAGATTAGCCTTGGCCAGAAGCCGGTGGGTCAGCGCCTTGTCGTCGCAGCGGCTCATGGCGACGGCGGAGGTCAGTTCGCTTAAACTTTCGCGGCAGGCAATGGACCGCCCGCCGAGCGTCAGGCTGAACAGGCCCGCCGCCGCATCCTCGATATCCACGTGGATGCCGCGCCGGCGCGCCTCGTCGACGATGATCTTGGCATAAATATTCAGGTTTTCGGCCCGCTGCGGGCCGATGAACAGGGATTCGTTGATCGGGTTTTTCTTCTTCACCGTATAGACGGGCACCCGCTCGAACCCCATTTTTTCGTAAAGCTTGATGGCCTCGGCGTTGTCATGCATCACCGACAGGTCCATGAATGCGCGCCCGGCGGCACGGAAATGGGCCGCAAGGGCCGTCACCAAGCCGATGCCAACGGCGGGCACCACCGCCTGGCCGTCAACGGCCAGGGCCCACAGGCTTGCCCCTTCCTCGGGATCGTCGAAGGCGGTCGTGTGATCGATCCCCATAACGATGCCCAGAATTTCACCGTCCTGGACCGATTCGGCGACCAGCACCGTGACACATTGCCGGTTGTCGAGTTCCCCCAGATAACCGGGCTTCAACGACACCATTCCGCGAGAGGTATAGATCCGGTTGACCGCCGCCTCGTCGGCGGCCACAGCCGGCCGGACGTTGAACATGGTGCTGTCGGCGGCGCGGGCAGCGGCCGGCAGTTCCCGCAGGTTCAGACGAAAACTGTGCGACGGGTCCATGAACAGGGTCTGCGGCGCCATGGATAGGATGACATGCGGATCGCGCACATAGATGGCAAGGTCGCGCTCCCCGGTCTCTTCTTCCATCAGGCGGCCGGCCAACAATTCCGGCTTGTCGAAGGTTTGCCCGAACAGCACGCGGCCCCAGCCGCAATGCACGGCGACGCATTTTCCGACCGTTCCAATGCCGTTCTTTGGCGGCGCACCCCAATGCTTCAGAGAAAGCGCATCTTCCATGACCGGATTTCCTTTCGCCGGTTCACGCCGTCACACCCCGTGGGTCTGCAGCCAAGTTTCCATGAGTGCCACCTGCCACAACTTCGAGCCCTTGAGCGGCGTGATGTGATCGGCCGGCGCGTCGAGCAGCATGTCGAGATAACCCCGGTCGAACAGCGACCTTTCGCGCGCAGGCTTCGACGCCAGGGTATCGCGGACCATATCCAGATAGGGGCCTTCGATATATTTGAGAGCCGGTACGGGGAAATATCCCTTGGGCCGGTCGATGACCTCGGCCGGCACGACCCTGCGGGCGACGTCCTTCAGCACCCCTTTGCCGCCGTCGCGCACCTTGTGTTCAGGCGGCACCCGGCCGGCCAATTCGACCAATTCATGGTCAAGGAAAGGCACCCGGGCCTCAAGCCCCCAGGCCATGGTCATGTTATCGACTCGCTTGACCGGGTCGTCGACCAGCATGATGGTCGAATCGATACGCAGCGCCTTGTCCACGGCACGGTCGGCGCCGGGTTGGGCGAAGTTCCGTTCGATGAAGGCCAGGCTTTCGTCACGGTCCGTGTGGTACTGCGGCGACACGGCCTTCTTGTAATCCGCGAAATCGCGGTCGCGGAACACCCGGGCGTAATCGCCCACGGGATCGTTGGAATCCATCAAGGGCGGATACCAGGAATAGCCGCCAAAGATTTCATCCGCCCCCTGGCCCGACTGCACCACCTTCACATGCCGGGAGACTTCCTGGGACAGCGCGAAGAAGCCCACGTTGTCATGGCTGACCATGGGTTCGGACATCGCCTTGATGGTATCCGGCAAAAGATCCATCAGGCGCTTGGCGCCGACATGAATCTTGTAGTGCTCGGTCCCGAACTCCTTGGCGATCAGGTCGGAATACTTGAATTCGTTGCCGGCCTCGCCGCCGGCATCCTCGAAACCCACGGAAAAGGTACGCAGCGGCGTCTTGCCGGCGCGTGCCAACATGCCGACGATCAGCGAGGAATCAACCCCTCCCGACAGCAGCACACCGACATCCACATCGGCCTCGAGCCGCCGGTCGATGGACAACGCCAGGGCGTCATAGACCAGATCGCACCAATCCTCGGCGGACAATTTCATATCGTCGGCGGAGCGTGTGAAATCGACGGACCAGTAGGTCGTATCGCGGCGGGTGCCATCGGCCTCGAACACCGCATAGGTCGCGGGCGGCAGTTTGCGCACACCCTTCAGCACCGTATAGGGCGCCGGAACCACGGCGTGAAACGACATGTAATGGTGCAGGCCCACGGGATCGATGTCCGTGTCCGTATCGCCGCCGGCCAGCAGGGCAGGCAAAGTCGAGGCGAAGCGCAGCCGCTTGCCGCTTTCCGCAAGGTACAGCGGCTTGATGCCCAGACGGTCACGGGCCAAGGTCAGGCGGCCCGTGTCGCGCTCATAGATGGCAAAGGCGAACATCCCGTTCAGGCGTTTCACGCAATCAGGCCCCCAGGCGGCAAAGGCCTTGAGCACCACTTCGGTGTCGCCCGTGGAAAAGAAACGGTAGCCCTTGGCGATCAGTTCCTCGCGCAGGGCCTTGTAATTATAGATACAGCCGTTGAAGGCGATGGTCAGGCCCAGTTCGGCATCAATCAGGGGCTGCTGCGCCTTTTCCGTCAAATCGATGATCTTAAGCCGGCGATGGCCGAAGGCGCAGCGGCTTTGCTGGAACAGGCCCGAGGCATCAGGGCCCCGGGGCGCCATGGCGTCCGTCATCCGCGCCACTGCGCGGGCGTCCGCATTGCCGTCGTCGAATCTGATTTCGCCGCTAAGTCCACACATGCCGCATCCGGCTCCTTTATTGCTATTGGCGCGTCCTGCCCGCCGAAATCGCGGGCCTCCGTCGCCCAGCGTTGGGCACGGACAAAATGCCACCGTCCCCGGTCATCTTTGGCCGGGCCAAATGGCTACAGTCTTAAGGTGTTGATTTATTTAAAGTAGTTGTCGTGGCCTCGGATGTCAAATGACGCCCTTTTGACATTCCACCGATCCAGCGGAACCGCTTGAGGTCATTACCGAAATCCGGACAGACAAAAATAAAGAAAACCGCCGAGGCGCGGAGACACTGGGGAAAAAGGAGGCAACTTGCAAACCCGCCCCCCTCTCAGGCACCCCGCGCCTCAGTGGTGTTTCTTATCAGTGTTTGTAGTCGGGCTCTTCCCGATCGAGCATGCGCACGAAGGCCGCGAACTGATCGCCGCCCCGAGGACCACCGTCACCGTCGAACTGGCTGGCCGCGTGCTCGCAAACCTCCTTCGGCGGAATGATCAGCTCGGCGCCGGACGCCTGGGCCATCAATTGAAGCTCACAGGCGTGCTGCAGATAGCGGATGTGCTGGAACGCCTCGGCAATGGTCCGCCCCGTGCACAGCAGGCCGTGGTTGCGCAAAATCATGGAATGATGATTGCCAAGATCGCGGACGATGCTGTCGCGCTCTTCCGTGTCGTTGGAGATGCCCTGATAGTCGTGATAGGCGAGACGATTGTAGAACCCCATGGACTTCTGGTTCAGGGGCAGCAATCCGTCCTTTTGCGCCGAGACGGCCATGCCCGCGTTGGTATGGGTATGGATCACGCACATGGCGTCGCCGCGCGACATGTGAATCGCCGAATGGATCACGAACCCTGCCTTGATGACCTCGTAGGGGCTGTCGTCCAGGACATTGCCGTCGACATCGATCTTCACCAGGTTGGACGCACAGACCTCGGAAAATAGATGGCCGTAGGGATTGATCAGGAAGTGATGGTCGCGGCCCGGCAGGCGCACCGACGAATGGGTGAAGATGCCGTCGTCCCAGCCGAACCGCGCGACCAGGCGATAGACCGCCGCCAGTTCGACGCGCAGCGCCCATTCCTCTTCCGAGACTTTTTCTCGCAGGCTCGGAACTTCGTGCAACTGAATTACCTGGGCCATGTGGCCAATCCTCCCAATCCGTTCGCTCGGTAAAATTGTGCACAATCCTAACGCCCGGGCGCACGATCGCGCAAATGATGAAATTCCCCGCCCGGCGCATTTCCTTTCCGCGCGAACTGCACTACCATTCCCCCATGGACGAACCGCGCCAGGAATACCCCGAAATCCCCGAGCCGTACCGGCCCGATGACGACCGTTTTTCCTTCGACATCGACAAGGCGCTGCGCAGCGTGGTTTCCCTGCGCACGGAAATTCCCGAAACGGCGTTTACCGCCGGCACCCTCGGCACCCAGCGCAGCGGCCATGGCGTGGTCATCGACCCCAAGGGCCTGGTGCTGACCATCGGCTATCTGGTGGTCGAGGCCGAACGGGTCTGGCTGGTCACCAACGACGGCCGTGCCGCCGAGGGCCATGTCATGGGCTATGATCAGGAAACGGGCTTCGGCCTGGTCCAGGCGCTGCAACCCCTGGACACCCCAGCCATCGAACTGGGATCCTCCGCCGACCTGATCCCGGGCGATGATGTGATCGTCGCCGGATGCGGCGGACGGGCGCATGCGCTGCAGACCCGCGTGTCGGCGCGCAAGGAATTCGCGGGCTATTGGGAATACCTTCTGGACGATGCCATCTTCACCACCCCGGCCCATCCCCTGTGGGGCGGGGCGGCGCTGATCGGCGAGGACGGCACGCTGCGCGGCATCGGTTCGCTTTACGTGCGGGGCGAGGAAAGCGGCGAAAGCGAGGGCAACATGATCGTGCCCATCGACATCGTGAAGGCGATCCTGCCGACCCTGCGCACCACGGGGACGACCGGGCGCCCGCCCCGCCCCTGGCTGGGCACCTTCACCGCCGAGACCATGGGCCGTGTCGTCATCGTCGGCACTTGGCAGGGCGGGCCAGCGGAGGATGCGGGCCTCAAGGCCGGCGACCTGGTGGTCGGCGTCGACGACAAGCCGGTCGAAGGCATGGCCGAATTCTTTCGCGGCGTGTGGTCGCTGGGCAACGCCGGGATCGACGTGCCCTTGAACATCTACCGCGACGGGGACATGACGACGATCACCGTGCGGTCTTGTTCGCGCGGTGACTTCTACAAATCCCCCAACGTCCACTAGACCCGTCATGTCCGGCCTCGCCCTCGGCTATCCGCCCGTGCGCCTGGAGGCGGCGGATGCGGTGCTCTACCCCGCTGCCCTGGACGGCGCCGACGCCTTGTTCGACCGGGTGATGGCGGACGTCGACTGGAAACAGGAAGAACTGACCCTCTACGGCCGGCGCATTCCGCAGCCGCGCCTGAGTGCCTGGTACGGTGATGCGGCCTATGCCTATTCAGGACTGCGTCTGGAACTGCGGCCCTGGCCGCCCGTGCTGGCGGATCTGCGCAATCGATGCGAGGAAATCGCCAAGGCCCCCTTCAATTCCGTCCTCGCCAATCTGTACCGCGACGGCGCCGACAGCATGGATTGGCATTCTGATGACGAGGCGTCATTGGGCCCGGCTCCCGTGATCGCCTCGATCAGCTTAGGCGCCGCCCGGCGCTTTCAGATGCGGCGCAAGGACAAACAAGGCGACGCCGTCTGCACGGAACTGGGTAACGGCGATGTGCTGGTAATGTCCGGGCGCTGTCAGACCGACTGGCTGCACCGGGTGCCCAAGACGAAGAAACCCGTGGGCCCGCGCATCAACCTGACGTTTCGTAACGTCGTCGGTCCCGTGTAGGCAGCCGCCGGATCAGTCCATATCCAGCGGGAACACCGGCCGGCGGACGTTTTTGTAATCCAGATCCTTGTAGTTGCGCGAGGTCACGCCGCCACCGTCATCAACGACGATGATCTGTGACGCGATCGGCCCGTAGGCGGCGCGAAAGTGATGCGCCGATTTGACGCCCAGGACCTTCCTTTTCTCCGGGTCGATGCCCACGGATTTAAAGAACATCTTGTCGTAATTCTGGTATCGGGCGCTGGCCACCACGATATCCAGGTGGCCGACGCTGAACACCGCCGCCGGCCCCATGTCGACACGGGTTCCCCGGGTCATCGGCCCTTCCATGGCAAAGGTGCCGTCGGTGATCGCCGTCACCGTACCCATGAGAGACAGCGGCCCGCCCTGCACGGCCGGATCGACCTTGCCGCCAAGTTCCAGCCTGAACGTCGTGCCGAGGCCCGCGTTCCGGCAGGCCAGCGCCGCCTCGGGATCGTAGATCGTGCCGAAGGCCGCATCGGGCAGATCAGCCTCGACCATCGCGCCCAGAAGCTTCGTCGCGTCGCCGTAACCGCCGCCACCAGGATTGTCCGCGTAATCGGCGAGCACGATGGGCGCCGAAACACCCTGGGTCAGGGCGGCCTTGACCCGGGCCATCGCCTCGTCGATGCGCAGCAGATTGATGGTCAGCTTGTTTCGGTCACGCCAGATCTGATCCATCACCTGTTCGGCGATTTTGCCATGGGCCGGATTGTCGCCCTCCCCGGTGATGATGCAGGTCGGCCCCGTGTCGTGGATATCGACCCAGGGAAAGCCCGCGTTGATCGACCCGGCATAAGTGCCGGGCGTTGCCTTCAGCAACTTGTCCAATGTCGCGAGGGCTTCCGTCATCGGCCCCGGCGACGTGGTTCGCCCATGATCGGCGCCGTCCAGCATTTCACGGCGGCGGACATGAACCTTAGGATGGATCTCGCCCGCCATGGTGCGCGCCAGAAGATCACAGGCCTGAGTCGCGATCTCGTACTGATCGATATGCGGATAGGTCCGGTAGCTGATCACGATGTCGCAGAGATCAGCCGTGCGGTCGGTCACGTTGGCATGCAGGTCGAGCGTCATGGCAAGGGGCACGTCGGGGCCCACGACATCGCGCACGGATTGCAGCAGCCGGCCCTCGCCGTCCTCGTCATGCTCACACACCATGGCGCCGTGCAGGCACAATAGGATGCCGTCGAAAGGACCGTCGGATTTCAACGCGTCGACAATTGCCTGGGTGACATGATCGTGCATGTCCTTGGTCACCTTGCCCGACGGCGTGGCGTTGGCATAAATCGGATGACGAATAGACCAGCCGTGCCGTTCGGCGGCGTCGAGCGCCGCGCCGATCTCCGTCGCCGTGCCGCGCATCTTCGACGCCACCTCGTCATCGCGGTAATAGGTCCGGGCCTTGTAGGCCGCCATGTCCGTGGGCAGTTTCGAGAAAGTATTTGTCTCGTGCTTGAAACCGGCGATCAGAACGCGCTTGGTCATGGCTCTGTCCTAGGCTTTCAGTTTGGCGAGGTCCGGCACCGGCCGCATCAAATCGGCCTTGTCCGCGAAATACTGTTCCAGCGCATGGGCCACGGCCAGCACCAAGGCGTCCTTGCCGTTGGGCGCCATGACTTGCAGACCGAAAGGCATGCCTTTGTGATCGACACCGCAGGGGATCACGGCGGAGCACGCCATGGCCATGGTCGGCGCGTAGGAAATCGCCAGCCAGCGCATGTAGGTCGGCATTTTCTCGCCATTGATTTCGTCCACGTAAAGCTGTTCGTGGGGGAACGGCGAAACGGAGGCGGCGGGACAGATCAGCACATCGACCTCGTCGAAAAGATCGATGAAGTTGCGCATGATCTTGGCCTGCTCGACCAATGCCCAGCCGACGTCAGACGCCGTGATCTCAAGCCCCCGGGTGGTATTGTCGATGACGTTGGGGCCCAAAAGGTCCTTGTGATTCTTCAGGCGTTCCTGATGCATGGCGACGAAGGTGATACCGCGGAAAATCTCGAACACGCGGTGGATGTCGCCCATGTCGGGGGCCCGGTCCTGGGCCTCGGCGAACACGCCCCTGAACTGATCGGTGCGTGCCTTGAAGGTGTCGGCGATGCCCTTGTCCACGGGGCAGCAGCCCAGGTCCGGCGTGATCGCCGCATGGATCGATCCCAGGTCCAGGCCGTCCACCGATGAAAACAGGCGGGGATCAACCAGATGCGAAAACGGATCGCGGCGGTCGTCATCCATCTGCGCCTGCAGCAGCAGTGCCGTGTCGGCGACCGTGCGCGCCATGGGCCCCAGCACCGACCAAGGCATGAGGGCGGCAGCCTTGCCTTCCGCCGGGACCGTCCCCGGCGACGGGCGGAAGCCAACCACACCGCAGAACCCTGCGGGCGTGCGCAGGCTGCCGCCGTAATCGCTGCCGGAGGCGATGGGTACCATGCCAGTCGCCAGCGCCACGGCCGAGCCGCCGGACGATCCGGCGCAGGTCAGCTCCGGATTGAAGGGATTGCCCGTGGCGCCGAACACGCGGTTCTTGGTATTAGCGCCGGCACCGAATTCCGGCGTGTTGGTCTTGCCCAGAAGGATCGCCCCCTCGGCCCGCACGGCGGCGACGGAGCCCTGATCGGCTTCCGGCACCGTATCCTTGGTCGGCAGTGAGCCCCAGGTGGTGCGGATGCCTTCGGTGGCCTCCAGGTCCTTGATGCCCATGGGCAGACCGTGCAGCAGGCCCAGTTCCTCACCGTCCACCACCATCTGTTCGGCGACCTTGGCTTCCTCGCGCGCCCGGTCATAGGCGCGGGTGACCATGCAGTTGACGGCGCCATCCACCGCCTCGATCCGGGCGATGCAGCTTTCCAGCAGCTCGACCGGCGAGATTTCCTTGGTCCCGATCAGGCGCCGGGCTTCGGTCGCGGTCAGGTCACAAAGTTCGGTCGCCGTCGTTGGCTTCGTCATATCAATTTCTCCAGGTCTGGGATCGGGCGGGCGGTTTCACCCTCCGCGTTCAAAATGGTTTCAATGGCGAGCGATGCCGCCAGCAATTCCGCCTCACCATGGCGCTTGCCGGCGATCTGGAAGCCGAAGGGCGCCCCCGTCTCATCCAGGCCGCAGGGCACGGCGATCACCGGATTGCCGGCAAGCGTCAGGGCCGAGCGGATCAATGAGGCATCCATGTAGTTTTCCATGGGCTTGCCGTTGATTTCCGTCGGCGCGCCCGTATCCAAGCGGTAGGGCGGATAGGCGTTGCCCGGCAGGATCAGCAGGTCGACGTCTTCCATGAAGGCCTGGAAGCGGTCGTACCATTGCCGCCAGGCGACCTCCGCCGCCGCCACATCGGCCAGGGACATGTCGTATCCCGCTTCCGTATTGGTGATGATGTTGGGCGACAGCAGGTCGCGGTGATTTTCCACGCGGTCCTTGTGATAGGCCATGTAATAGACGCAGCGCAGCACCCAAAAGGCCTCGCGCACACCCGTGATGTCGGGCTGGTCGTCCCGCGCATGGGCGAAGGCACCGCGGATTTTCCCCGCGCGCTGGCGGAACACGCGCTTGATCCCGTCGTCCACCGGGGCCGTGCCCAGGTCGTCGGAAAAGGCCACGCGCAACTTGCCCAGGTCCGCCGGTTGAAGGCTTGCGAACGGGGCCGCATCGAAAGGAATGCCCATGGGATCGCCCGGATGGGCGCTGCCCGCCTGGGCGGAATACAGCAGCGCCGTATCGGCGACCGACCGGCCCATCGGGCCCTGGACGGAAAAATAGGTCAGCGGCAACATCCGCCGTTCGTTGGCGACGGCGCCCGGGCGCGGGCGGAACCCGACCACGCCGGACCAGGTCGCGGGAGCGCGGAGCGAGCCGCCCGTGTCCGAGCCCTGGGCCAGCGGCACCATGGAACACGCCAGCGCCGCCGCCGAGCCGCCGGAAGACCCGCCCGGCGTGCGCGCGGGATCGAACGGGTTGGTGGTCGCCCCGTAGACCCGGTTGGTGGTATTGGCGCCGGAGCCGAATTCCGGCGTGTTGGTTTTGCCCAGGATGATCGCCCCCGCATTACGCAAGCGGGTGATCTGGCCGTCGTCGGCGTCGGGCACATGGTCCTTGAACAGCAACGAGCCATAGGTCGTGCGCAGACCCTTCACGTTGACCAGGTCCTTGATGCCCACGGGCAGGCCGGCCAGCGGCCCCGGGTCGCGGCCCTGGGCGATCTCGGCCTCCAGTTCCCGCGCGCGCGCCAAGGCGCCGTCTTCATCCAATGCCACGAAAGCATTGACCGTGCCGTTCACCGCCGCGATGCGCCGGAGGCAGCTTTCCACAAGCTCCACCGGCGACAGCTTCTTCGCCCCGATCAGGGCGCGCAGATCGACGGCGGACAGATCACAAGGCTCGGTCATTGCAGCAGCGGCAGACTGGCGGTCTCGCCCAAATCCCAGAACAGCCCACCCATGAGGCGAAGGGCCGAGCGAGACACGGGCTCCAGAATATGTTCGTTGGGCGCGTGTTGGGAGCAGGCCGGATAGGAATGCGGCACCCAGATGGTCGGCAGGCCCAGGATATGAGCGAAGCAGTCGTTGGGCAGCGAGCCGCCCAGATTGGGCAGCACGGCCGGCTCTTCCCCCGCCGTGCGGGCCAGGGAATTGATCGCCCATTTGGCCCAGGGGGTGTCGGGTTCCAGCCGCGTCGCGGCCATGAATTCCCGGTCCGGGGTCAGGGTGACCTTGTCGTATCCCAGCGCGTCCAGATGCTTGCGCACGGCGGGCAGCACCACGGCCGGGTCGAAGCCCGCGACGAACCGCATGTGGCATTTGGCGAAGGCCTTGGGCGGCACGGCGTTCACCGGATTGTCCGGATTGCCGGTCTTGAAAGCCAGAATTTCAAAGGTATTCCAGCCGAACACTTTTTCCTCGGCGGTCAGACCCGGCTCCCCCCAGTCGGGATCGATTTCCGGATCGCCCTCCATGCCGCCGACCGTCAGCTTGGACAGCGCCTCGCGCACGGAATTGGAGATCGGCTCGGGCTTGAGATCGTCGAGCAGGATTTTCCCCTTGGCGTCGACGATGGTGGAGATGGCATGGGCCAGGATCACGCCAGGATTGGCCAAAAGGCCGCCCCAGTTGCCGGAATGGTGGCCGCCGTCGCGCAGGTCCAGCGACATGGTGAAATTGAACACCCCGCGCGATCCGAAATAGACCGTGGGCCTGACGGCATTGAGGCGCGGGCCGTCGGACGCAATGAACACGTCGGCCTTGAACAGATCTTTGTGATCGCGGCAGAACTCGCGCAGGCCGGGCGACCCCGTTTCCTCGCCCGTTTCGATCAGGGCGACCACGTTATAGCCGAGGGTGCCGCCACGGGCGTCCATACAGGCCTTCATCGCCGCCAGGTTGATGGTGTGCTGGCCCTTGTTGTCGGCGGTGCCGCGCCCGTACCAGCGTTCGCCCTCTTTCTTCATTTCCCAGGGGCCGATGCCGTCGCGCCATTGGTCGTCATAGCCGCGCACCACGTCGCCGTGGCCATAGGTCATCAAGGTCGGCAGGTCGTCGCCTTCGTGCCGGCGGGCGACCAGGATGGGTTGGCCGCCGGGCTTGGGGTTTTCGAAAATCTCGCTCTCGAATCCCATCTCCGCCAGATAGGGCGTCATTTCGTCCGTCAGGTAGCGATACAGTTCCGGCCGGAAGGGTTCGTCCTGGCTGCACGACTTGATGGCGACCCGGCGCGACAGGTCCGTCCAGAACCCGCCGTCGTCGAAATAATGTTCAAGGCTTTCGATTACCGCATCGCGTGTCACGCCGCGTTCCTTTCAAGTCTGTAGGCCGTTTCCGGATCGCCCAGGTCCCAGTAGATACCGGTGACCAGTTCCATGCCCTCGCGGGTCAGCGACCACAGAATGTGTTCGTTGGGCGCGTGCTGGGAACAGCCGGTATAGCTGAGCGGCAGCCACACGAAGGGAATGCCCAGCACGTCCTGAAAGACGTCATTGCAGATGGACCCACCCGAATTGGGCACCATGCGGCAATTCTCCCCGGTCGTTCGTTCCACGGCGGCGCGCACCCATTTGGCCCAGGGGTGATCCGGGTCCGTGCGCGCGGCGTGGAAGAACGCGGCATTGCCGCCGGTCGAGGGCTGAACCTTGACGATGCCGAAGCCCGCTTCGTCCAGATGGGCCTGGAGATTTGGGACGATGTTCTGCCAATCCGTTCCGACCACAAAGCGCAACTGGCAATGGGCGACGGCCTTGGGCGGCACGGCATGCACCGGGTTGTCCGGGTTGCCGGTCTTCATGGCAAGGATTTCAAAGGTGTTCCAGGCATAGACTTTCTCGGCCCGGGTCAATCCCGGCTCCCCCCAATCGTCGTCGATGGCGGGCCCGCCCTTGGACGTTTCGCGCGTGACGTCGGCCAGGAGCGCGCGCACGCTGTTGCTGATCGGCGGCGGCAGCAGGGCCGGCACCAGGATGCGGCCGTTCACGTCGATAACTGTCGCCAGCGCCGACACCAGGATGATCCCCGGATTGGCCAGCAGCCCGCCCCAGTTGCCGGAATGATGTCCACCGTCGCGCAGATCAACGACCAGATCGAAATTGAACGCCCCCCGGTTGCCCAGCGTCAGGTTCGGCTTGGCCACGTCGAAGCGCGGCCCGTCGGAGGCGAAATAGACATCGGCGGCGAAGGCGTCTTTCTCCCGCGCGACCAGGTCCTTCAGGCCCTTGGAGCCGTTCTCTTCCCCGGTCTCGATAATGAACTTGTGGTTGAAGCCAAGACGTCCTCGCGCGTCGAGCACGGCGCGCAAGGCCGCCAGATGGGTCGAATGCTGGGCCTTGTTGTCGGCGGTGCCCCGCCCGTAGACCTTGTCGCCGACCTTGGTCAGGCGCCAGGGGTCCAGGTTGTCCTTCCACTGGCCTTCCTGACCCAACACCGTGTCGCCATGGCCGTAGCCCAGCACCGTGGGCAGGTCGTCACCCTCCCACCGCGTCGCCAACAGGATCGGGCCGCAGCCTTCATGGGGATTATCATAGACGCGACAGGCGTAGCCCATGCTTTCGAAGGCGTCGCGCATCTCTTCTTCCAGATAGGCATAGCAGTCGGGCAGGCGAGCCGCGTTCTGGCTTTCCGTCGGCACGGCGATGCGCGCCTTCAGGTCTTCGAAGAATCCTTCCGGGTCGTCGAAATGAGCAAGCGCGGCGTCGATGGCGTGTTGGCGGGTCATGTGGTTTTGCCCGGGCGGTCTTACGACGCTTGGCGTCCCCTCCCCTGGTTCTCGTCATAGAGATGACATTCGACGAGACCGGTCTTGGTCGGGATGGTGCGCGGGGCGACGACGGAACAATGGTCCATGCAGTCGACGCAGCGCGGATGGAAGGTGCAGCCGGACGGCGGATCGACCGGGTTGGGATAGGCCACACCCAGGCCCGAGTCGGGCACGTCCAGGTTGGGGTCCGGCGTCAGCACCGATTTCAACAGCGCCCGGGTATAGGGATGCTGCGGATTGTCGAACAGGCTGTCCGTGTCCGCGACCTCGACCAGGCGGCCCAGGTACATGACCGCGACCCGGGTCGCCATGTGTTCGACCACGGCCAAGTTATGGCTGATGACGATATAGGTCAGGTTCAGCTCCGAGCGCAGGTCCTGCAACAGGTTGAGAATCTGCGACTGGACCGACACGTCGAGGGCCGAGGTCGGCTCGTCACAGATCACGACCTCCGGCCGGTTGATCAGCGCGCGGGCCACGGCCACGCGCTGGCGCTGGCCGCCCGACAACTGGTTCGGGAAGTTGCGGTAGAGCCGGCGCGGCAGGCCGACCAGTTCCATGATTTCCTCGACCCGGGTGCGCAAATCCTTGCCGTCGACCGCGTCGGGCCCGCCCTGCACGCGCACGGGCAGGCTGATGATATCGCCGATGGTCTTGCGCGGGTTAAGCGATGAATACGGATCCTGGAACACGGGCTGGACCTTGCGCGCCATGTCCAGGCGTTCCATCTCGCTGGTCGGCGTGCCACCGACATAGAGCGTGCCCGCGGTCGGCGCCAACAGGCCCAGCAGCATCTTGGCCAGGGTCGATTTGCCGCAGCCCGATTCCCCGACCAAGCCCAGAACCTCGCCGCGCCGCACCTTAAGGTTGATGCCGTTGACGGCATGGAGCGGCTTCTTGCCCTTCATGAAGCCGGCCGAGATCATGAACGTGCGGGTAACGTCGCGGGCTTCGAGAACGATGTCTTCCTGGTCGGCCATGTCAGGCAGCCCCCTTCTTCAGGTTGGCGGCACTCTGGTCCGGCGTCAGCAGACAGCGGAATATGTGCCCGTCCTCGAACGAGGGATGCAGATCGATCCGCCCGCTGCGGCAGGCGTCCATCACATGGGTGCAGCGGTCCGCGAAATGGCAGCCCGGCAGGTCGCCCACCAGGGACGGCACGATGCCGGGGATGGAGCCGAGCGGAGCACCCCGTTCCGTCTTGCCCGGGATCGGAATGCATTCCAGCAGCCCCTGGGTATAGGGATGGGTTGGGTTTTCGAACACCTGCTTGGCGGTGCCCGTTTCGACGATCTGGCCCGCGTACATGACCGCCACCCGGTCGGCGACGCGGGCGACCACGCCCAAGTCATGAGTGATCAGAATCATGCCCATGTTGAATTCTTTTTGCAGATCCGCCAGCAGGTGGAGGATCTGCGCCTGGATGGTCACGTCCAGCGCCGTCGTCGGCTCGTCCGCGATGATCAGGTCCGGCCCGCACATCAGCGCCATGGCGATCATCACCCGCTGGCGCAGGCCGCCGGACAACTGATGGGGATATTGGGTCAGGCGGCTTGCCGCCGCCGTGATGCCGACCTTTTCCAAAAGGTAAATCGCACGCTCGCGGGCTTCGGCGCCACTGACCTGCTTGTGGCGCAGCAGCGCCTCTTCCAACTGGTTCCCGATGGTGTAGGCCGGGTTCAGGGAGGTCATGGGTTCCTGAAAGATCATGGCCATCTTGTTGCCGCGGATGTCGGTCATGCGCCGTTCGCCGGCCGACTGCAGGTCCTCGTCGTCGAGCTTGAGCACCGACGCCGTGCGGCGCGCCGTGCTCGGCAACAGGTCCATGACGGCGAGCGAGGTCAGCGACTTGCCGCAGCCCGATTCACCGACGATGCACAGTGTTTCGCCCCGCGTCACATCGAAGCTGATGGATTGCACCGGATGCAGAATCCCGGTGGCGACGGGAATGTCGACGACCAGGTCGCGGACTTCGAGGATCAGATCGCTCATGCCGTTCTTCGTCCTCTTCCTAATTCCGGTTTTCGGGTGCGGTCACGTCGCGCACGCCGTCACCCAGAAGATTGATGGCGAGGATCAGCGCGAACAGCGCCGCCCCCGGCACACCGATCAGCCAGGGGTCGAAGAACATCATGCCCTTGGCCTCGGAAATCATCAGACCCCAGCTAGGGGCCGGCGGCTGCACGCCGAGCCCGAGGAACGACAACGCCGCCTCGAGCAGGATCGCATGGGCCATTTCCAGGGTCGCCACCACGATCAGGTGGTTGACCACATTGGGCATGATTTCCGTCATGATGATGCGCAGGGTGGAACAGCCGCAGGCCTGGGCCGCCGCCACGTAATCCAGGTTGCGAACCTGCATGGTTGTACTTCGCATCACGACGGCGAAACGGTCCCATATCAGAAGCCCCAACACCCAGATCACGATCCACAAGCTGGATCCGATCAACGACACCACGGCCAGCGCCACCAGCACCACGGGCATGGAGAGCCGCGTCGTAATGATGAAGTTGACCACCATGTCGACCCGCCCGCCGAAATAGCCGGCGGCGACGCCCAGGGCTGTGCCGATGACCCCGGAAATGAGCATCGCCGAAAACCCGATCAGCAGCGAGATTTGGGCCCCGTGAACCAGCCGCGTCAGGTAATCGCGGCCCTGCAGGTCCGTCCCCAGCGGATGGGCCGGATCGTATTTCGGGCTGTCGTGCCAGAACGGTGGTTTCAGCTTCTGCGCCAGATCCTGGTCCAGGATCGGATCGAACGGCGTCAGCAGCGGCGCGAAGATCGCGATCAGGAAGATAGCGGCCAAGACCGTGCCACCGATCATGATTCCATAGTGGCCGAAGATGCGCCGGCGCATCTGCGACGCGGGCGACGGTTCCAGGATTTTGTCCGCGTCGGACGGCGCGGCACCCGAGGGGCTGATTGATTGGGTCTCTGGACGGGCCATGTCAGGTCACCCTGATTCGGGGGTCGAGGAAGGCGTTCAACATGTCAGCCAGGAAGGTGATGACGATGTAGAACAGCGACAGAACCAGCACGATCGCCTGCATCATGGGCAGATCGCCGCGCTGGATGGTCTCCCAAGCCAGGAAGCCGAGCCCGTTGATGGCGAAGATGCTTTCGATGACGATCGATCCGCCAAGCATGAAGCCGAACTGAACGGCGGCCAGCGACACTACCGGAATGATGGCGTTACGCAGGGCATGCTTGAACAGGACCACCATGGGACGCAGACCCTTGGCCTTGGCCGTGCGGATGTAATCCGACTGCAGAACCTCAAGCATCCCGGCGCGGGTCAGGCGCATGACGCCCGGCGTCACGTAATAGCCCAGCGCGATGGACGGCATGATGAAGCCTTGCCAGGTCTCGACCCGTGAAATCGGCAGCCAGCGCATCTGAATGCCCAGGAAGAACATCATGATCAGCGCAAACCAGAACGACGGTAGCGCCTGACCGACCACGGCAAGTGTCAGGGCGAAGCGATCGATCAGCGAATTCGGGCGGATCGCCGCCGCCACGCCCAAAGGGATCGACAGGATCAACGCAAAGGCGATGGCGCAACCGGCCAGGATCAGAGTATTGGGCAATCGGGTCAGAATGACGTCGGAGATGTCTTCTTTGAGATAATGGGAGCGGCCCAAGTCGCCCTGCAGGGCCCGGCCGAGCCAATCCATGTATTGCACGGGGATCGGACGGTCATATCCGTAGGACTTGCGGATATGTTCGATTTCGTCATTCGACGCCGCCTCGCCGGCGAGCGCCACGGCGGGATCGCCGGAAACATAGATCAATGAAAACGTGATAACCGAAACGGTCAGCGCCACCATGAAGGCGACCCCCAACCGTTTCAGAATGTATTTCAGCATGCTTCGCCCATCCGTACCGCCCCCCTGGAATTCGAATGGCGACCCGGCGGCCCTTACGGAACCGCCGGGCGATATCGCCATTCAGACGAAAGTTACTTCCACTTCGCGGTGTAGAAGCGCGGGATCTCATCCGACGTCGTTTCGATGGAGAGATCCTTGTTGTAGGCGTAGTTCTTGGCGTAGGTGAACATGGGCAGCCAATAGACGTTCTTGGCGATCATGTTGAACGCCTCGCTATAGAGCTTCTCACGTTCGCCCTGATCGGTCAGGTTGCCGGCCTTATTGATCAGCTCATTGACCTTCGGGTCGTTGGCCGGATCGTCCTTGCCGCCCGAGAAGAACACGCCGGCGCAGGCCGACGCATCCGGGATCGAGTAGGAGCCCCAGGTCATGTGATGGACCGGGGTCACGCCGTTCTGCGCCAGACCGCGCAGCTTGCGGTATTGCATGAAGTTCAGCTTGGCCTTGACGCCGATCTTCGCGAGATCGGAGATCACGGCTTCGGTGAATTCACGCTGACGATAGGCGTAGATGTCGAATTCGAAT
This sequence comes from Rhodospirillales bacterium, assembly GCA_048263775.1. Classification (GTDB taxonomy): domain Bacteria; phylum Pseudomonadota; class Alphaproteobacteria; order Rhodospirillales; family Casp-alpha2; genus UBA1479. The sequence continues at coordinate 107,952 of JBLXDU010000001.1, read as the reverse complement.
CCATCGGGATAACCGGCTTCGGCCAAAAGCTTCTTGGCTTTGGCGGGGTCGTATTCATAGCCGGACACGTCCTGCGCGCAGGCGACCTGATCGGGGTGGCAGGGCGTATTGATCACCGCCGCCGCTTCGCCGACCAGGTTCTTGACGATGGACTCGCGGTTGATTGCATGCGCAATGGCCTGACGCACACGCAGGTCCTTGAACGCCTTAACGTCGGACGAACCATCGACATCGAACGCCAGATAGCTGATGCGCATCGTCTTGGCGTTCACGATATCCACCTGCCCGGAAGCACTGAGCTTCTCGGCCTGGTCCTTCGGCACGTCCCAGATCCAGTCCACGCCGCCGGTCAGGAGTTCGGCCATCTGGGTGTTCATTTCCTTGATCGTGCGATAGACCAGATTCTTGATCGCCGGCTTGCCCTTGGGGCTGCCCTCGAAATAGTCGTCGTTGCGGACCATGACGATTTTCTCGCCCGGCACGATCTCGGTGATCTTGTAGGGTCCGGTGCCGTTCGGCTTAACCGCGCCGAAGTCCTTTTTGCCGTCCTGGGTCATGGGCGCATTGTCGTAATGGCCGGCATTCAGGATGGGAACGGCCTGCGCGAGGTATGCCAGGGCCGCCGGAAACGGCTTGTGCAGATGAATGCGGACGCTGTTCGGGCCGGTTTTCTCGGCCGACTTCATCCAGCTGGTGTTCTTCAGCGTGACGACGCCGTTGTCCTTGTTGGTGGTGAAGTCCACCGTGTAGATCACGTCTTCCGGACCAAAGCTGGACCCGTCGTGGAACTTGACGTTTTCACGCAGTTCGAAGTCCAGGGTCACGTTATCGACCCATTTGTAGGATTTGGCCAGAAGGGGCACGAACTTGCCGCTCTTGAGGTCGCGGAACAGCAGGCCGTCCCAGGCCGTGTTGCCGATGATGACCAGTTCACGGGTACGGTTATAGTAGGGATCGACGACAGGAGATTCGCGGTCGGTCACCCAAGTTAGTGTGTCGTTGGCCTTACCCGCCAGTGCTGCACCCGTGCTGATGCCCAGTGCAACCGCCGCGATCGGCAGGCCCTTCAAAATTTGACGAAACATATTCGTCCTCCCTTGGTTCAATTCCCTGCCGCCCGAGGCTTACGCCTTTGTAACTTCTGGCCGGCAATCCTGGCCGTCCCTGTCATGAGAGGCTGAGCGCATTTCAAAGCATAGGCCGCATGAATGCAAGGATGTATAAGTACCCAAATGTGCATACTTAATGAGTCCAAAATCATGCCCGAAGCTATGCCAGCGCCGTCTTCATCCCAGCAAGCATTGGCCGAAATTCTAGACGCCGTGGGCTGGGAGGGGCGCGGCCCCGACACCCCCGCCTTCACCGGCGCGGACCCCCAGTTACCCACAACTTTCCGCGTGGCCACCGCCGGCGCGGCGGTGCTGGGTGCGGTCGGGCTGGCCGCCGACGCTCTGTGGTGCCTGAAGACCGGGCGGACGCAGGATATTTCCGTGGATCTCCGCGCGGCGGCGCTGGCCATGCGCTCCAATCGCCATGTCCGCGTGGGAACGGCCGGTTTCGGAGCCGCCTGGGCGGATATCTCAGGCCTCTACCGCTGCGCCGACGGACGCTGGGTCCAGCTTCACTGCAACTACCCCTGGCTGGCCGAGGGTATTCTCGACATCCTGGGTTGCTCATCCGACCGGGCGGCAGTCACCACAGCGCTTAGCACCTGGGACGCCGCCGCGTTCGAGGCTGCCGTGGCGGAACGAAATCTCTGCGCTTTCATGGTCCGCCGCAAGGACGAATGGGCCGCCCATCCCCAGGGCAAGGCGGTCGCGGGCCTGCCGCTGATGAGCATCGAAAAGATCGGCGACGCCCCGGTGGAACCCCTACCGGCCGGCGACCGGCCGCTTTCCAGCATCCGTGCCCTGGAACTGGTGCGCGTCATCGCCGGGCCGGTCTGCGGACGCACCTTGGCGGAGCACGGGGCGCAGGTCATGCGTATCGGCCGGCCCGACCGCCCGGACGACGACAGCCTGCTGCGCGACACCGGCCACGGCAAGCTGGCCGCCAACCTGGACCTGCGCGACCCGGGTGCGCCGGATACTCTCGACGCCCTCATCAAACAGGCCGACGTGGTCACCCAAGGCCACCGCCCGGGCACCCTGGCCGGGCGTGGCGTGGCGCCGGAGCGCCTGGCCGAACTGCGTCCCGGGATCGTCTTCGTCAGCCTGAGCGCCTGGGGCCACGAAGGCCCTTGGGCTCATCGCCGGGGCTTCGATTCCCTGGCCCAATGCGCCATGGGCATCGCCGTGGAGCACGGCGGGCCGGAGACGCCCCGCCATCTGCCGGCACAGGCGCTCGATTATGTCTCCGGATACCTCGCCGCCTTCGGCGCCATGGAGGCCCTGCGCCGCCGCGCCACCATCGGCGGCAGCTGGCTGGTCCGCCTGTCATTGGCGCAAAGCGGCCATTGGATCGATCATCTGGGCCGGATCAGCGATGATTCCGCCAAGCAACTGGCGGAGCCCGACTACGACGACGTCAAGGATCTGATGGAAATCCACGACACGGCTTGGGGGCCCATGGAACACCTGAAACCGGTCGTGCAGATGTCGGAAACGCCGCCGCGCTGGGACCTGCCGGCGGCGCCTCTCGGCACCCACCCGCCCGCGTGGCCGATTTAGGGCCGACCTAGCCTTCGGTGGTTTTCAGGGTAGCCCCATCGGCCGACCCCTTTGCCCGGGCTTCCCGATAGGTGATGTAAAGGGTCGAACAGAACACCACCGTGCCGCCGATCCAGGTCCACAAATCCGGAAACTCGCCAAACATCACATAGCCGAGCCCCGCCGCCCACAACAGCCGCGTGAAGTCGGCGGGCAGCACGGCGGTTGCCTCGCCCAACTGCATGGCCTTGGCCATGGCAAGATGGGCAAGTGCCGCGATCAGCCCGATGGCGATCAATTCGCCGAACTGCGCCCAAGTCGGCCATTCCCAGACGAACAGGGCGAAGATCAGCGTCGCCGGCGTGAAATAGACCGAAGAATAAAACACGATGGTAACCGGGGAATCGTAGCGCGACAGAATTTTCACCAGCAGCAGCGCCCAGGCCCAGAGCACCGTCGACCCCAGGGCCCAAAGATATCCCGCGCTGATTTCCTGGAACCCGGGGCGGATGATGATCGTCATGCCGACGAAGCCGACGACCAACGCCCCCCATCGGCGAATACCCATCTTTTCCCGCAGCATGACCACGGCGCCCAAGGAGGTGAACAGCACGACCGTGAAGCTGAGCGCCGTCGCGTCGCCGACAGGCACCAGGGACAGGGTATAGAACCAGGTCAGCATGGCGCCCAGGCCGACCACGCCGCGCACCAGTTGCAGGTCCGGCCGCTTGCTTTTCCATGCGTGCCGGTCCTGGCGCAGCAACAGCGGCGTCAAGGCGATCAGCACGACCACGTTGCGGAAAAAGGCGACTTCGAAGGGGTGCAGTTCCTGTGTGACGTCGCGGACCAGGGCGTGCAGGCAGGCGATCAGCCCCGCCCCCACCATCATGAACAGCATGCCCCGGAAGTTGTCGACTTCCCGGGGACCTGCCGGTGTCGCTTGATCGCTGAGGTCCGGGGTCGTCGTCATGGCTTCACTATAGACGCGGGTCGAGGTCTGGCAATATGGTCGTCGCCCCGATATGGGGCCAATTGCATACAATCCTTGGGGAAGGGAACCGTCACTATGATCAAAGCAGGCATCGCCGGACTGGGCCGTTGGGGCCAGACCCTCGTCAATTCCGTTCACGGCAAAAGCGACAAGATCACCATTACCGCCGGCTGCACGGGCCGCAAGGCTCGGGCCGAGGCGTTCTGCGCCGAGAAGGGTATCGACCTGCGCGACGGCCTGGCCGACCTGTTGAACGACCCGGACCTGGACGCGGTGATCCTGGCCACCCCGCACAGCCAGCACGCAGATCAGGTGATCGCGGCCGCCGCTGCGGGAAAGCAGATCTTCATCGAAAAGCCCTTCACCCTGGACCGTGCCAGCGCCCAGGCCGCCGCCGACGCGGCAGAGGCCGCGGGGGTCGTCCTGGCGCTCGGCCACAATCGGCGTTTCCATCCGATCACACTGAAGATCAAAGACATGATCACCAGCGGCGAGCTTGGCCAGATTCTGCATATCGAAGGTAATTTGAGCGGCTCCGGCGGCCTGCGCTACGGCGCCGACAGCTGGCGCGCCCAGGTCGATGAAAGCCCGGCCGGCGGCATGACGCCGATGGGAATTCACGTCGTCGATGCCATGATCAATCTGATGGGCTCGGTCGACGAAGTCACCGCCCGGTCCGACCGTCAGTTCCTGAAAATTCCCACCGACGACACGACCTCGGTGATGCTGCGCTTCGCCTCGGGCGCCACGGGCTACCTGGGCACCCTGACGGCGACGGCGCCGATCTGGCGCATTCAGGTTTTCGGCACCGGTGGCTGGGCGGAAATGCACAGCTACGACCGCCTGTTCGTCTGCAAGGTTGCGGCCGACGGCACGCCGGGCAAGGAGGAAATGATCGAATACGGGCCCTTCGACATGGAGCGGGCGGAACTGGAAGCCTTCGCCGATGCCTGCACGGGTAAGGCCGCCTATCCCCTGACCCCGGCCGAGGCCGTGCATGGCACGGCGGTATTGGAAGCCGTCATCCGGGGGGCCGCGAGCGGCCAGCCGGTCCAGTTGAAGGACGTCTAACCGCCCCTTGCGGACAAGAAGGACGAAAGGCCATGTGGTTCCTGATGCGCCAAGTGATGCGATACGGGCGCTACGTGGCCTGGACCGTGGCCGCCGCGGCGGCAGCAGGTGTGTATGGCATTCTGTCGGAGCGCGACGAAATCGCCCTATTCGGGGGCGAAGCCCACGTCATCGAGTGGTGGGAGCCCTATGTCTGGCCGCCTGTCGCCTTCGTGATCGTCAGCCGCGTCCTGCGCATGACCCTGAGCCGCTTCGCCGGGGCGGCGAACGAAACCCTTAACAGGCTGCGTCGCTAGGCGCTTGCGTCAGGAATCGCCCCCGCCACCCATGCCGGCCCGGGCGATCTTCTGGTCCGTGTTGTAGTTATTGAGCGCCCAGACAGCCCAGATCGCCGCCGGAATCCAGCCGATCAACGACAATTGCAGAATCAGGCAGATGATGCCCTGGATCGGGCGGCTGATCGTGAAGAACACGAACCACGGAATCAAAATCGCAAGAATCAGTCTGACCATGGAAAACCCCTTATTCCGATTGGCCCCCCAAGGACCCGATGAAGATCAACGTTAGCCCGCCAGGAATCTCCTGACAATCCGCACGCATTGTCTTAAGTTTCGCCCCCCATGAAAACCGACCTGTTCGATTTCGACCTGCCGCCGGAACGGATCGCCCAGAAACCGGCGAGCCCGCGCGACGCGGCGCGCCTGTTGGAGGTCACGCCCACGGCGCTGCATGACCGGGGCGTGCGCGACCTGCCGTCGCTGTTGAATCCGGGCGACGTGCTGGTGGTCAACGACACGCGGGTGATTCCGGCGCGCCTGACCGGGCGGCGCGGTGACGCATCACGCCCCGGCCCGCCCGAAGGCGGGCCCAAGGTCGAGGTCACCCTGCACAAGTGGGACGACGACGGCCTGTGGCGGGCCTTCGCCCGCCCGGCGCGCAAGCTCAGCCCGCGCGATCATATCGTGTTCGCCCCCGGCTTCTCCGCCGACGTAGTCGCAAAGGGTGACGGCGGCGAGGTGACCCTCCGCTTCAACAAGGCGGGGCCGGATTTGAAGGACGCGCTGGAACAATTCGGCGTCATGCCCCTGCCGCCTTACATCAAACGCGAAGCCGCGGGCGACGACGCCGATAAGGACGATTACCAGACCCTGTTCGCCGCCCGCGACGGTGCGGTCGCCGCCCCCACGGCCTCCCTGCATTTCACGCCGGAGCTGCTGGCGGCCCTGGATGCGCGGGGGGTCGAGCGGGTCAGCCTGACCTTGCATGTGGGGGCGGGCACCTTCCTGCCCGTGCGCGAGGACGACACCCGCCACCATGTCATGCATGCGGAATGGGGCGAGGTCAGCCGCCAGGCCGCCGATTTCATCAATCAGGCGCGGGACGCGGGCGGCCGCGTGGTGGCTTGCGGGTCAACCGCCATGCGGCTTCTGGAAACGGCGGCCGATGCCGAGGGGCAGATTCACCCCTTCAAGGGCGACACGGACATCTTCATCACGCCAGGATACAAATTCCGCGCCGTGGATTTGATGCTGACCAATTTCCACCTGCCGCGCTCGACCCTGTTCATGTTGGTCGCCGCTTTCTCCGGGCTGGACCGCATGCAAAGCGCCTATGCCCATGCCGTCTCCGAAGCTTACCGCTTCTATTCCTACGGCGATGCCTGCCTGTTGCATCGGAACGACGGCGCCGCGTGATCCGCGCACCCTATACGGACGTATGTCCTTCAATCGTCTGGGTACACATTCGAATACTTTTATGTTTATCTTTCCCCGCTCTTGGGGTCACACATAAATAATGGTTGGGGAACATCCCGGTAGGACCACCGACCCATGCGTATTCGCGACTTGGTGCCGGCGGCGATACTCGTCGGTGTCTGTATATTTTGGCTGGCCGCCGCCACCTTGCGCCCACAACCGGGCCAATCACAGGTCGGCGTGATCTTTCCGCCATCCCTGACGGGGACCGAGGTTCTGGCCCGCATCGCCGATGCGGGTGGACGCCTGGTCCGCGAAGGTGCCTGGCCATTCATTGCCGTCGTCGCCCTCGACACGCCGGAAACACTGGCACACCTCGGCGATCAAGGGGCGTTGTTCACCGTCAATCCGCTGGCCCTCGGCAGTTGTCTCACCCGACCTGTCGCAAACTGACGATCATCATAAGGAACCCGGTCATGGATGCCCTTAACGAGCTCCGCATCAACTCAACCCGATTTTTCGTCCTGTTCGCCTGGGCGCATCTGCCGCTTGCCGGTCTCGCGTTCTGGCTGACGCAGGGCGACATCGTCACCGGGGCCGGCATCATCGCCGCCGTTGCCGTTGCATCGACGATCGCTTGGCGCACTCGGCCGACGGCCGCCGCAAGCCGCTTCCTGATCGCCGCCGGCGCCATGATCAATGTCGGCGCTCTGTTGTACCTGTTCGCAGGTCATGCCTGGCAGATCGACGTGCATATGTATTTCTTTGCCGTTCTGGCGATGGTCGCCGCCTTCTGTTGCTGGCAGACGGTGCTGGTCGCCGCCGCGACGGTCGCCGTGCACCATCTGGTCCTCAATTTCACCCTGCCCTATGCCATCTTCCCCGATGGGGCCGACTTCTTCCGCGTCGTTTTGCATGCCGTCATCGTCGTCATGGAAACCATCGTCCTAAGCTGGCTGACGTTCCGTTTGGTCGCCGGGTTCCGGCAAAGCGCCGAAGCCGTCGCCGCCGCCGAGGAAGCGAAAACCGAAATCGAACATCTGAGCCAGGAACGCGAACGTCTGGAACAGGCCAATCAGGAAAACCAGCATAAGCTGTTACTCGATCTGGCAAGCCGCTTTGAACATCAGGTCGGCCCCATCGTCGCAAGCGTCAACGACCACGCACGCAGCATGACGGACGTGTCGAAGAACCTGTCGGGGCTGGCGGCGCAGGCGCTCGGACGTTCGGCCGACACCGCCACGGCCGTCGAACAGGCAACCGGTAACGTACAGACCGTTGCCAGCGCCACCGAGGAAATGACCGCCAGCATGGCAGAGGTTTCCAGCCAGGTCGGCCGGGCCCATGACGTGGCGCAGGAAGCCTCCCGCAAGGCGCGCGAAACGGATCGGACCATGGTCCGCCTGAAGGACGCCGCCGCCAAGATCGGCAACGTCATGGAGATGATCAACGACATCGCCGAACAGACCAACCTGCTGGCCCTGAACGCGACCATCGAGGCCGCCCGTGCCGGCGAAGCGGGCAAAGGCTTTGCCGTGGTCGCGTCGGAGGTCAAGAATCTGGCCAATCAGACGGCCAAGGCGACCCAGGAAATCGCCGGGGAAATCGCCACCATGCAGAACGTGTCGGAAGACGCGGCCCGCGAAATTCAGGGCATTTCCGCGACCATCGACGAAATCAACGCGGTCAGCGAAGCGATTGCCGCCGCCGTCGAGGAACAGTCCGCCGCGACCCAGGAAATTGCGCGCTCCAGCCAGGACGCCGCCGTTCATACGGACAAGGTCCAGACCAACATCATCGCCGTGCGCAGCGCGTCCGAGGACACCGGCAGCGCCGCCGGCGAGGTTTCAACCGCCGCAGCGAACCTGTCAAACCAGGCCGACAGCCTGAAACAGGCCATCGACGCCATGCTTCAGGACCTGCGCGCCGCCTGACCCGCATTCTTGAGGGGCCCACGGCACGCCCATCCGCCCTGACAAAAAGAGGCGGATGGGCGCTTGCCTGTGGACGGCGGTCCCATCATAGTCCGCGCCATGAACAAACAGATGCATTTCACCGTCAGCGCCACGGATGGCCGGGCCCGCCGCGGCCGGCTGGACACCGCCCATGGCCCGCTGGAAACCCCGGCCTTCATGCCTGTCGGCACGGCCGCGACCGTGAAGGCCATGACGCCCGAGGCCGTGGCCGAAACGGGTGCGCAATGCGTGCTGGGCAATACCTATCACCTGATGCTGCGCCCGGGTTCCGAGCGCATCAAACGCCTGGGCGGCCTCCACGAATTCATGAACTGGCCGGGGCCGATCCTGACAGACTCCGGCGGCTTCCAGGTGTGGTCCCTGAAGGACCTGCGCAAGCTGACGGAAAAGGGCGTGACCTTCCGCTCCCACATCGACGGGGCCAAGCACGAATTGACCCCCGAAAGTGCCATGGCGATCCAGAACGATCTGGATGCAGACATCACCATGGTGCTCGACGAATGCACGCCCTTCGGCGTGGATGAGGCCGAAGCCCGCGTATCCATGGAACTCTCCATGCGCTGGGCCAAACGCTGCCGCGATGCCTTCGAACAACGGCCCGGCTACGGCCTGTTCGGCATCGTTCAAGGTGGGGTGTTCCCGAACCTGCGCGCGGAATCGGCCAAGGCGCTGGTCGATATCGGGTTTGACGGCTACGCCATCGGCGGCCTGGCCGTGGGCGAGGGCCAGGACCTGATGTTCCAGACTCTGGACGTCACCACCCCGCATCTGCCGGAAGACAAGCCCCGCTACCTCATGGGTGTGGGCAAGCCGTCGGATTTGGTGGGGGCGGTGGAACGCGGCGTCGACATGTTCGACTGCGTGCTGCCGACGCGGTCGGGCCGCACGGACCAGGCCTTCACCCGGCGCGGCCAGGTGAACATCCGCAACGCCCGGCACAAGGACGACCCTCGGCCCATCGACCCGGATTGTTCATGTTACGCCTGCACCAACTATTCCCGGGCCTATGTCCACCATCTGGCCCAGGCCAAGGAAATCCTGGGGCTGACGCTGCTGACTTGGCATAATCTGCACTACTATCAGGAACTGATGGCGGGCATGCGCCAGGCCATCGAAAACGGAACCTTCGCAGCGTTCAAGACGGCGTTCGAAGACGGCGAAGCGGCGGGCGACATCCCCGCGATTGAGGGCGATTAGCCATGGCGAAGACGACGGAAACCACCCTGACCCAATTGGGCGCGGCCTCGGCGATCCCGCACAACCCGGACGCGGCGATTCTGGAATGCGCCGCCAACCCGCACCCCAAGACGCCCTACTTGATCCGTTTCACCTGCCCGGAATTCACGTCGCTCTGTCCCGTCACCGGGCAGCCCGATTTTGCGCATCTGGTGATCGACTATGTGCCGGGCCGGAAGATCGTCGAAAGCAAGTCGCTGAAGTTGTACCTCGCCAGCTTCCGCAATCACGCCGGCTTTCACGAAAAATGTACCCTGGATATCGCCGCCAAGATCAAGAAGGCGGCGGCGCCCAAGTGGCTGCGCATCGGCGGCCACTGGTATCCGCGCGGCGGCATTCCCATCGACGTGTTCCACCAAACGGGTGAGCCGCCCAAGGGCCTGTGGATTCCAGATCAGGGCGTGGCAGGGTATCGCGGGCGCGGCTAGGCACGCCCTTAACGTTCCAAAATTCGCTGACTTGAATGTGGGGAAGGGCCCAGACCGTCCCCCGGCTTGAGGGTGTCTAACCCGCCGCCGCGTCGTCCCGCTTGACCGGGGTCGGCCATTCCATCGGCACTTCGACCGCATGGCCGAAATAGCCGATCAGGTCGATGAAGCTTTTGACCACGGACAGGTTGGGGATCGATGACAGGATCGGGCCGCCGGCCCCTTCGGGAATCGCGGACAGCTCGTCCCCGGGCTGATTGTCCCGGTATTCCTGCACCGCGCGGTCCAGGTTCCGCGCGTCGGTGATGATGAAGAAATCCGGGTCCTTCTTGGACTGCAGGATCAGGAATTCCATGGGACGTCTCCTCGTTGCCGCATTGGCCTTCGCCCGCACATTTGGGGTGTTCCCCGATATGTTGCGCGGAGGCGGGACCATTGGCCAAGATTCTGTAATAACGCGAAGAATCGGGCAAGGAAAAGCCGGAGAGCGATGATCAGCGGACGGGATTTTCCGGCGTCAGGCGCCCCGGTAGACACAGCCGGTGGTGGCGTTCTCGCGGATCTCTATCTCGCTAAGTCCTTGAAGATGAGTCGCAATTCGATCCCATAACCAGACGGCGATGTTTTCCGTCGTGGGGTTTTCCAGGCCTGGAACCTCGTTCAAATAATGGTGGTCGATTTCCGCCAGAACGGGTTCGACGCGGGCCGCGACCTCGGCGAAATCAATGACCCAGCCTTCCGATTCGCGGACCGGGCCGGTCACGGCGACACGCAGCAGGAAGGTATTACCGTGCAGACGGGAGCACATATGGCTATCCGGCAAACGCGGCAGGCGGCGGGCACTTTCAAAGGAAAAGCCGTGGTAGACGGTCATCGTGCCGGGGGCAGCGGTCATGCGGGATGTCCTTCCGTGATGCAGCCGACGGCCGGATTTTCCCAAAGCTCGACCGTGACGGTGCCGGCGGCGGACAAGCGCTGGGCCAGACGGTCACGCAGGTAGCCGCAGAGGCGTTCCGTCGAGGGGTTTTCCAAACCGGGCAGTTCGTTCAGGTATTGGTGATCGATATCGGCCAGCACGGCGTCGATCTCCCGCTTCAGGTCCGCCGGGTCGATCACCCAGCCCGTCGCCGCATCAGGCGTGCCGTGCAGCCGCAGGGTACCGTTGAAGGTATGCCCGTGCAGGGCCGCCGCCGGATGATCGGCGCCCACGCCGGTCAGACGCTGGGCCGCAACGAAGGTGAAATCCATGAACCGTTCCATGGCCGGTTTCCTAGAGCATTCCGCGGGGCGAGAAAAGCCCGAAGGGCCGCAAAGCGGCTACCGGTTGCGTCGCCGCCATTCCGCCCCCAGATAATTGACTTAGCTCAAGGCGGCCATGTCCGATGTTATCGACTATGTTATTCTGTTGATCAGACGCTGCCGATGGCCCGCGTCCAAACCGAAAGGGAATGTCCATGAATCTTGGGGAAAAGATGAAACCGGTCCTGGAAAAGCGCCTCGCGGTGTTGAAAGAGGAGATCGCGGACATCGACCAGACGTTGCGTGAACCGGACAGCCAGGATTTCGAAGAACGCGCCACGGAGAACGAGGGCGATGAGGTGCTGGAAGACCTGGGCAACGCGGCGCTGACCGAAATCGCGCAGATCGAAACCGCCCTTGAGCGGATCGCCGACGGCACTTATGGCGACTGCGTCACTTGTGGCGAGGCCATTCCCCCGGCGCGGCTCGAAGCCGTGCCCCAGGCGGCGCAATGCATCAAGTGCGCGTCCTGACGTTTTCCATTTAATTTCTGCCGGAAGAAGACCGACCGCCCAAGGGCGGGCGGTCTCCGGGCCTACGACTGCATGCCTCGGGTAAGCGGCAGGGTCGTAATCCATTTTCCGGTGGCGCGGGCGACGGCGTTGGCCACGGCCGGGCCGATGGACGGCACGCCGGGCTCACCCACGCCGGTCGGCGGCGCATCCGACGCAACGATGTGAACCTCGACCTTGGGCATGGCCGAAATACGCAACGGCGTATAGCTGTCGTAGTTGCCCTGCTCCACCGTGCCGTCGGCAGCCAGGGTCAGTTCCTCGGCCAGGATGGCACCCAAGCCGAAGCCGGTGCCCCCTTCAATCTGCGCCTTGACCACGTCCGGGTTGACGACGGTACCGCAATCAACCGCGGCGACGGCCCGATGCACTTTCACCGCGCCGTCCTTGATCGAGACTTCGGCGACATGGGCAACGAAGGTGTGGAAGCTTTCGTGCACGGCCAATCCCAGGAACCGGTCCTTGGCGAGGGGCTTGCCCCAACCGGCCTTTTCCGCCGCCAGTTTCAGGACTGCCGCGTGGCGCGGATGATGCGCCAGCATCGCCAAACGGAACGCCAGCGGATCGGCCCCCGCCGCTGCCGCGACCTGGTCGAGGAAAACCTCGGTCGCATAGGCCGTATGGGTCGAGCCGACGGCCCGCCACCACAAGGGCGGCACGCCAACCTCCGTGGACGTCAGACCGACACGCAGGTTGGACACGGCATAGGGCAGATTGGATGCCCCCTCGACAGAGGTCTGATCAATGCCATTCTGGATCAGGCCCTGGAATGGCGTGCCGGCGACGATCGACTGGCCGACGATGTGATGGTCCCAGGCGACCAGCTTGCCGGCAGCGTCGATGCCCGCCTTCAAACGATGGACGTAGGCCGGACGGTACCGCCCGCCCCGCATGTCGTTCTCGCGGGTCCATTGCACCTTGACCGGGGCCTTGTACCCGATGGCCTTGGCGACCATTACGGCCTCGGCCACGATGTCGCCGTCGGGGGTACCCCGGCGCCCGAACCCGCCGCCGGTCTTCATGATGTGCAGGGCGACCTTCTCCGGCTTGATTCCGGCAATGCCCGCCGCGATGGCCTGGTAAAGGCCGGGCAGTTGGTGCCCCGCCCAAAGCTCCAGGGTACCGTTCGCATTCATGCGCGCCACGGCGTTGAGCGGCTCCATCGCCGCATGGGCGAGATAGGGAAAGCGGAAAGTGGCCTCAACCGTCTTGGCCGCCCCCGCCAACGCCTTGGTCGCGTCACCATCGTTGCGGGCGGTGGCCTGCGGCTTATCCGCGGCGCGTTTCTCATACTCAGCCAGGATCGCGGCCGAACCTCGGGTTTCGGCCTTGGCTTCGTCCCAGGTCACGGCGACCGCGTCGCGGGCGGCAAGCGCCGCCCACATGTGTTCGCCGACCACGGCGACGCCGCGCGGCGTCGCCACCACGTCGACCACGCCCTTCATGGCCTTGGCCTTGGCGGCCTCGAAATATTTCACCACGGCGCCGAACTTGGGCGGATGGATCATCACGGCGGTCAGCATGTCCGGCAACACCACGTCGATGGTGAAAGGATGGGTGCCGTCGGTCTTGGCCTTGCTGTCGTAGCGGCGCAGGTCGCCGTTGCCGATCAGAGTCCAATCGTTACGGCCTTTCAGGGGCACGTTCTGAGGCACCGGCAGCAGGGCTGCCTTGGCCGCCATCTCGCCGAACCCCGCCGACTTGCCGGACGCATGGGCCAGACGCCCGTCCTTGACGGCGACTTCGGTGGCAGGCACGTCCCAGTCCTTGGCGGCGGCGTCGACCAGCATCATGCGCGCGGCAGCACCGGCCTTGCGGTAGCGGTCGAACGACGTGGTTATGGAGGACGATCCCCCCGTGCCCTGTACGGCCCCGCCCCAGACGATGTTGCCATAGAGACTGAGATCACCGGTCGCGCCCTCAACGGTGATCTGGTCCCAGGCTGCCCCCAGTTCCTCGTTCACCAGGGTGGCGAGCCCATGATAGGAGCCCTGCCCCATGTCGAATTGGGACGACAGGATGGTGACCTTGCCGTCGGCTGCGATCTTCAGGTAGGCATCGAAGGGTGCCGGCGCGGCGGACACGGCGGCACCCGTGGCGGCCCGCGCGGGGGCCGCGCCGAAGCCGATGACGAAGGCCCCCGCGGCGGCGGCCGAAGCAACCAGGAAGGCGCGGCGGCTGGTTTTCACCGATGCCACCGGGGCGAGATGGTCAAGAACCTTTGGCAACATGATCAAGCCTCCAGCCGGCGGGCGGCTTCATGGATGCCGGCCCGGATGCGATGATAGGTTGCGCAGCGGCAGAGATTGCCTTCCAACGCCGCGTCGATGTCGTCGTCCGTGGGCTTGGGCGTTTCCGCCAGCAGCGCCACGGCGGCCATCACCTGGCCCGACTGGCAGTAGCCGCATTGCGGCACGTCCATGTCCGTCCAAACCTGACGGACCGTCTCGGCGACCTTGCCGCCGATCCCTTCGATGGTCGTGATCTTGACGCCTGTAAGATCGCCGACGAAGGTCTGGCACGACCGTGTCGGCTGCCCGTCGAGATGAACCGTGCAGGCCCCACAGAGCGCCTGTCCGCAACCGAATTTGGTACCAGTCAGGCCAACAAGGTCGCGGATCGCCCACAGCAGAGGCATGTCATCGGGCGCATCGACCTGATGGTCGACCCCGTTGATGTTCAGTTTCGGCATTCTTTAACTTCCCTATTTGATTTGTCAGCGTTCCCTATCGGCGCCCCCGATGACACCTAGGCGGGCGAAAGCCCGACACCAGAACGGTTATTCTGGTAAGAATTCATGTAGATGGTTCCGGTGCACCGCCGGGTCAAGGTACGAGGCGTTGAAAAAATCAGGCGGTCAGGGAATCCCCAGCATCTTGTGGGTCTGCAGCGACAATCGCCATTTGGGATGGGTGAGGCAGTATTCCACGGCGGCGGCCGTATTGGCGTCCCGATCCGGGCCGTCCATGGGCTGCAGCAGGAAGTTGGCGAAATCCCAATCTTCATAGCGGTCAGGCTCGGCCCCGGCCTGGGGAAACACCAGTTTCAATTCATCGCCCCGGTGCTGCACGACCTCGGTTCCGGCCTTGGGGCTGACGCAAATCCAGTCGAGCCCATCGGGGGCGTTGAGGGTGCCGTTGGTTTCCACCGCAACGTGAAACCCTGCATCGTGCAAGGCATCAATCAGTGGTTCGTCCAACTGTAACAGGGGCTCGCCGCCCGTGCAGACCACCAGGGGCGCGCCCCCGCCCGGCCAGCTTGCCGCCACCGCCGCCGCCAGGGCATGGGCGTCCTTGAACGATCCGCCACCGGGCCCGTCCGTGCCGATGAAATCCGTGTCGCAGAACCGGCATTGCGCGGTCGCGCGGTCCTGTTCCCGCCCGGACCACAGGTTGCAGCCGGCAAAGCGCAGAAACACGGCCGGGCGGCCGGTCTGCGCACCCTCGCCCTGCAACGTGAAATAGATTTCCTTGACGCTATAGGCCATCGCCCGTTCCCGGCTGCTGCCCCGGCACTGTGCCGGGCCGCGTTGCTATACGCCTCCCGGCGTGAAATTTGCAAATTTTGTGACCCTGGTCACGGACCGTAGCCATACCCATATGTAATTTAGAAAAATATGATTTGTCCTGTTTGAGTTTCGGAGGCGACCATGCCCCTCCTCAAGCCATCTACCCTGCGCAAGGCGCTGAACGTGGTGCTGCTCGGCATCGGTGCCCTGTTGGGATTGATGCTCGCCTTCTCCGCCGGCGGCGCGCAGCTCTAGACGGCATAGGCCGTGGGGTCATCGACCCCAGCCTCGGCAAACCCTTTTTTGCGCAGCTGACAGGAATCGCAGCGTCCGCAATGGATCGGCGCGTCCGTCGGGCCACCGGCCCCCGGATACGGGTCGTAGCAGCTCCACGTCTGAGCATAATCGACACCCAGCGCCATACCGTGCTGGATGATTTCCGCCTTGGTCATGTTCATCAGCGGCGCCTGCACATGGAACGGGCCGTCCGTGCCGCGGGCCATTGCCTCGACCCCTTCCTTGGTGGCCAGATTGGCCAGGCGCTGGAACGCCTTGATGAAGGCCGGACGGCAATCGGGATAACCGGAATAGTCGAGCGCGTTTACGCCGATGAAGATATCCCGCGCCCCACCCGTTTCGGCCAGCGCCAAGGCATGGGCCAGGAAGATGGTGTTGCGCGCCGGCACGTAGGTGACCGGGATGCCGTCGGCCATGGCGTCGGCGTCGCGGTCCTTGGGCACCTCGATGTCGGCAGTCAGGGCCGAGCCCCCATAGACGGTCAGGTCAATATCGGCCACGGCGTGACGCGCAACGCCCATCTGCCGGGCGACGCGTGCGGCGATGTCCAATTCAACGGAATGGCGCTGCCCGTAACGGAACGACAGGGCCAGAAGGCGGTAGCCCTTGTCCCGCGCGATGGCCAGGACGGTCGTGGAATCGAGCCCGCCCGACAACAGAACCACGGCTGTTTCACCGTTCACCACGTGGTCATTCTCCAGGTATGTCTGTGTGGTAGTGTGACCCTGCCTAGCATATTGCCGCGACGCGCACGAGAACCGGATGAGCCCGACTGCACCAGACATTCTGAAACGCCGCCTGATCGACGAGGCGCGGGCCCTCGGCTTCGATGCCGTCGGGATCACGGACACCCGCGCCGCCCCCCGCGACCGGCAGGCGTTGGAGGCGTTCCTGAAGGCCGGGCACCACGGCGACATGACCTGGATGGCCGACGGCCCCCGGGGCGCCGTGCGGGGCGACCCGGAAGCCATGGTGCCGGGGGCCCGCACAGCCATCGTGCTGGCCCGCAACTACGCCCCCCCGGGCGACCCAATGAATATTCCCGGACAACCGGACAAGGGGGCGGTCAGCGTCTATGCCCAGGGCAAGGATTACCACGACGTCATCAAGAAGCGCCTGAAGCAGCTGGCCCGCTGGCTTCAGGCCGAGGCCGCCCAAGACCGGAACAATCCGCCCGACGTGCGGGTCTTCGTCGACACCGCCCCGCTGATGGAAAAGCCGTTGGCCCAGCGCGCCGGGATCGGCTGGCAGGGCAAGCACACCAACCTGGTGTCGCGAACCCACGGATCCTGGCTGTTCCTGGGCGAGATTCTGACCACGCTGGAATTGCCGCCCGACCGGCCCGAGGCCGATCATTGCGGATCCTGCGACGCCTGCCTGCGGGCCTGCCCGACGGACGCCTTTCCCACCCCTTATCGTCTGGATGCCACACGCTGCATCAGCTACCTGACGATTGAGCACAAGGACGCCATCGCGCCCGACCTGATGGCCCGCATGGGCAACCATGTCTACGGCTGCGACGACTGCCTGGCCGCCTGTCCGTGGAACAAGTTCGCGGCCCCCACGGACGAGCCCGCCTTCGCCCCCCGCCCAGGACTGGATGGCCCGGCACTTACCGATCTGGCGCGGCTAGACGACGCGGCATTCCGCGAAATGTTCGCGGGCTCGCCGGTCAAGCGCACGGGGCGCGACAGGTTCGTGCGCAACGTGATGATCGCCGTAGGCAATTCCGGAGATCCGGCACTGGTTCCCGTGGCGGAAGACCTGTCCGCCGATGCATCAGACCTGGTTGCCGGGGCCGCGCGCTGGGCCTATGAACGGCTGAACGCCGCCAAGGCTCAGAGATAGCGGCGGTTGCGGAAATAAAGCCAAAGGGCGATACCGAGGGCCAGCAGCGCGCCGCTCGTCGCCCAAAATCCGGCCTTCGATTCCGCAAGCGGAATGCCGCCCACATTTATGCCGAGAAGCCCCGTGACGAAGCCTAGCGGCAGGAAGATCGCCGCGACCACGGTCAGCGTCGTGGTGATGTCTGTCGCCCGCTGGTTTTCCAGGGAACGCAATTCGTCCTGGGTAACCTGCGCACGGCCCAGGATGGCTTCGATATCCGCCGCAAGGCGCCCGAATTCCGCCGACAGCTCCGCCAGTTCGTCGGCCGCCGAATCATCGACCCAGGCCGGGCGCCGCTCGGCGATATCGGCGAAGGCGGCGCGCTGAGGCTTGAAGAAGCGGTGCAGTTGGATCGCCCGGCGGCGCAGCCTGGCGATCCGTGGACGCAGGGTCTTGGTCTCGTCGGCCTGGGCCAAGTCCTCGTCGATCTCGTCCAAGTCCTCGATCACGCCGGCGAGAATCTCGGCCTTCTCCTTGGCCATGTTGCGGCCGACGGCACAAAGAAATTCAGAAACGGAGCCCGGCCCCGATTTCTTCGCCAGGGCGATCTTGATGTCCTCGATCGCGGCAAGGTGACGCAGGCGGGCCGAAATGATGCGCGCCGGCCCGATCCACAGACGCAGCGAAATCATGTCGTGGGGATCGGCGTTCTCGTGGGTGTTGACCTCGCGCAGAATCAGCAGGATGCCGTCGTCCAGCTCGGCGTATCGCGGCTCCGTATCCGGCGCCAAAAGCCCCTCGACCGCAAGCTCCGGCAGGTCCGGCTGGTCGTGCAGCCATTGGCGGGCAGGTTCCTTGGTAATATCCAGGTGCACCCATTCGACCCGGCCTTGTTCCTTCCGAACGGCTAACTGGTCGACCTCGAGCAGGCGCGCCCCGCCCTCGCCGTCCAACACCCCGGTGAACACAAACCCTGCATCGCTCGCAGCCGTCATCGTCCTAAACCCTCGTCGTTTCGCACCCGCCACAGGTCGCGGGATATCTCCTGCCGCCATCGACCGCACGGTCGTATATGATTATCCTATCAGAACCGGTTTCCATTTTTGGGCAAATCAACACGTCATGATCTCCCGCTTTCTTCCCGTCCTGCGCATCACCGCCCTTCTGCTGGCTTTGGTTGCCGTCCCGGCCCTGGCCCAGACCCCGGCCGCACCAGCAGCCAAACCGGCGACCAAACCGGCACCCGCCGCACCCAAGGTGTTCAAGGACTGCGACGTCTGCCCGGAAATGGTCGTCCTGCCCAAAGGGGCATTCATCATGGGCAGCGACCTGTTACCGGCGGAACAACCCAAGCATCCCGTGTTCATCAAGAAACCCTTCGCCATGAGCCGGTTCGAAATCACTTTCGACAACTGGGACGCCTGCCTGGCGGAACGGGGCTGCACACACGATCCCCACGACCACAACTGGGGGCGCGGCCGGCAGCCGATCATGAACATCGATTTCTACATGGCCGAAGGTTACGCCAAGTGGCTGTCGCAGAAGACCGGACATACGTACCGCCTGCCGACGGAAGCGGAATGGGAATACGGTGCACGGGCCGGGTCGACCACGGCCTATTGGTTCGGCGACAACCCGGACGACGGCCTGATCAATTGCCGCAAATGCACCGGTGCCGTGCCCGGCCACCGCAATGCGCCGGTCGGCCAGTACAAGCCCAACCCCTTTGGGCTCTACGACATGCACGGCAACGCCTATGAATGGGTCAGCGACTGCTGGCTGCCCCATTATCAGGGGGCGCCACGCGATGGCTCGGCCCGCACCGAAGGGGACTGCGCCATCCGGGTGATCCGGGGCGGATCCTGGTATTATTTTTCCCGCCAGTCACGCTCATCCTCACGGGCCAAGAACGCCGCAGCGGTGAAAAGCTACTGGCTGAGTTTCCGGGTCGTCCGGGAATTGGACTAAGGCGGGAAGCTTCCGGAAGGTCTACTTCTTGTCGCCGGACAGCGAATCAAGCTGACGCTGCATCTCTTCCAACTTGGCCCGCATGTCGTCGATGTCAGCACCGCCCTGAGCCGCGGCACCACCCTGCGGCGTGGCGCCGCCCTTCGGCGTGCCGGCCGGCGGCGTCGGCATGGGAAACGGCGAGAACATCTTCATGGCGTTCTCGAACAGGACCATGTTCTGCTTCGACACTTCCTCGAACTGACCGAACGGATTGAAGCCCCCAAGGGCATCTTCCATCGTTTTGCGCAGCGTTTCCTGATTGGTCGCGAAAGACTGCATGGTCTGTTCCAGGTAATTGGGCACCACGGCCTGCAGGCTGTCGCCGTAGAAGCTGATGAGATGGCGCAGGAAGCCGATGGGCAACAGGTTGGTGCCCTTGCTTTCCTCTTCGACGATGATATGGGTCAGGACCTGGCGGGTGATGTCCTCGCCGGTCTTGGCGTCGTTGACGACGAATTCGTCACCATCCTTGACCATCTGGGACAGGTAATCGAGCGTCACATAGCTCGACGTCGCCGTATTATAGAGCCGCCGGTTGGCGTACTTCTTGATGATAATCGGCTCGCCTTCGGCAGGCTTTTTTTCCGCCATCGGTTTCCCCCAGGTAAACGCGTTGCAACGCGGCAAAATACCGCGTCCATTGCTGCGCCGCAATGAAAGTTTCCCCGACCCCGGGGCCGACGGTATAGTGAGCCCACCGGACGCTCACAGCAACACGCGCGGAGACAAGGAAGCCGCCATGGCCGATCAACCGGACCTGGACCAACTGGCGAAACAGTACCTGGACCTGTGGCAGGACCACATGCAGTCCATGGCCGCCGATCCCAAGGTCACGGAAACCATGTCGCAGATGACGCAGATGATGACCGGCTCGGCCACCGCTTTCGCGGCCCTGGCGCAACAGGCGATCAACGCCGGCAAGCAGCCCCCCACCCCCTCGACATCCGGCCCCAGCACGGAACCCCCGACCCATGACCCATCAGACGACGGACCCGGTACCACCGCCCCGGCCCCCGGCGGTCCAGGGACCCCGGCCCCTGGCGCTGCACATGGCGGTGCAGACCTCGACATGGCTGAGCTCGCTCGCCGCCTTGACGGCATCGAACGGCGGCTTGCCGCCCTTGAGTCCGGAACTGGCGGCACGCGCAAGAGATCTGGAAAAAGCGCTCCAAAACGTTCCGCCTGAGGCCTTTTACAAGGCGGTGACGGAGGAGGCGCGCCAGCGGCTGGACCAATTCACCCGGGGTGTGCGCAAGTACCGCACGGCCCCCCGCACGGCCCGCCCGGCCGAGCCGCCGGTGATCTGGCGCGAGGGCTCGACCCGCCTGCTCGATTACGGCGCCGTGCCCGAGGCGACGGCTCCGGATGGCCCCGTCGTCCTGGTCATCCCCTCCCTGGTCAACCGGTTCTGGGTCCTCGACCTGGATCACGACCAAAGCTTGCTGCGCTCCCTGGCGGCACGCGGCCTGCGCCCCCTGGTCATCGATTGGGGCGCCCCCGAAGGCGCGGAAACCGCCTTTACCCTCACCGACTACATCACCGGGCGGCTCGCCCGCGTGCTTGATGCCGCCGTCGCCCTCAACGGCGGACCGGTGGCCCTGGCCGGCTACTGCATGGGCGGGCTGCTCGCTCTGGCCCTGGCCCAGCTTCGCCTCAAGGATGTCCGCGCCCTCGCCCTGATGGCCACGCCCTGGGATTTTCACGTCGCCCAGGGCGATCTGGTGCGCGTGCTGGCGGGCATGATGCCCCGGCTGGAGGACACGGTGGCCAAAGCCGGCGTGCTGCCCGTCGACATGATGCAGGCCATGTTCGCGGGCCTGGATCCCTACATGACCCCCGCCAAGTTCCGTCGCTTCGCCGAGATGCCCCCGGACGCCCTGGCCGCCAGGCGCTTCGTGCAGTTGGAGGACTGGCTCAACGACGGCATCGTTCTGGCCGGGCCGGTGGCGCTCGAATGCTTTCGTGATTGGCACTTGCGCAACACGCCGCCCCGGGGCGAATGGGTTGTCGGCGGCGAAGCCATCCGCCCGGACCGGGTCACCTGCCCCGCCCTGATCGTGGTCCCGGAAAAGGACCATCTCGTGCCGCCGGGGTCGAGCCGCGCTCTGGCGTCCGGCCTGCCCGACGCCAAAGTGCTGCCGGTCAACGCCGGACATATCGGCCTGGTCACCGGCAGCAGCGCGCATGAAATGCTGTTTACACCACTGTCGGACTGGCTTTTATCCGCCCCCGCGCCCACATCTTGACCTGCGTCAAGGTGGCCCAGGGATCATCCTTGTATCCATCAGGGATGCGCCATATAACCGACAGAGGGACGAAGGCCGTCTAAAACGGCCACGCAAGGCAAACATCCAAACGGTTTCAATTCAGCGCGGCACCGCGAAGCCGCGTTTTTGCAGCCGCCTCGCGGGGCCACGGTCCATGCTTGGGGGATGTATTCATGTTGAGGAGAGAGAAGAATGTCTGAAGTCGTAATCGCCAGCGCCGCACGCACCGCCATCGGCGCCTTCAACGGTGGCCTCAGTTCCGTTCCCGCCCATTACCTGGGCGAAGTCGCCATCCGCGCCGCGCTTGAGCGCGCCGGCGTCGCGCCGGAGGACGTCAACGAAGTCATCATGGGCCAGATCCTGTCGGCCGGCGCCGGCCAGAACCCGGCCCGTCAGGCTGCCGTCAATGCCGGCATCCCGGTGGAAGCCACGGCCTACGGCATCAACCAACTGTGCGGCTCGGGCCTGCGCACCGTGGCGCTCGGCTTTCAGGCCATCAAATTGGGTGACGCCGACGTGGTTGTCGCCGGCGGCCAGGAAAGCATGAGCCAGGCCCCCCATGTCATGAACCTTCGGAACGGCACCAAGATGGGATCGGCCGAAATGGTCGACAGCATGATCAAGGACGGCCTGACCGACGCCTTCCACGGCTATCACATGGGCAACACGGCGGAAAACGTGGCCCAGCGCTGGCAGCTGACGCGTGATGAACAGGACGCCTTCGCCCTGTCGTCGCAGCAGAAAGCCGCCGCCGCCATGGAAGCTGGAAAGTTCAAGGACGAGATCTGCCCCGTCACCATCAAATCCCGCAAGGGCGAGACGGTTGTCGATACGGACGAACATCCCAAGCCGGGCACCACGGCCGAGGCGCTGGCCGGTATGCGCACCGCCTTCGACAAGGAAGGCACG
Organism: Rhodospirillales bacterium; assembly: GCA_048263775.1. GTDB lineage: Bacteria > Pseudomonadota > Alphaproteobacteria > Rhodospirillales > Casp-alpha2 > UBA1479. The sequence goes on along the minus strand of JBLXDU010000001.1, from coordinate 85,279 downwards.
GTGACCGCCGGCAACGCATCGGGCATCAACGACGGCGCCGCCGCGACGGTTCTGATGACCTTGAAGAATGCCGAAAAGCGCGGCATCACGCCGCTGGCCCGCATCGTTTCCTGGGCCACTGCCGGCGTTGATCCCGCCGTCATGGGCACCGGCCCGATCCCCGCGTCCAAGGCCGCCCTGGCAAAGGCCGGCTGGACGATCGACGATCTGGACCTGATCGAAGCCAACGAAGCCTTCGCCGCGCAGGCCTGCGCCGTCAACAAGGACCTGGGATGGGATACCGCCAAGGTCAACGTCAACGGCGGCGCCATCGCGCTGGGGCACCCGGTGGGAGCTTCCGGCACGCGGGTGCTGACCACGCTGCTGTACGAAATGCAGAAGCGCGACGCCAAGAAGGGCTTGGCCACGCTGTGCATCGGCGGCGGCATGGGCATCGCCATGTGCGTCGAACGGGACTAACACGCAGAAAATAACGGGGCGCCGATCGGCAGGGGAGGCGGCGCCCCTTTTCGCCATAAAGTTCAAGGGAGAGTGACATGGGACGCGTCGCATTGGTTACCGGGGGCACCCGCGGGATCGGCAAGGCAATCAGCATTGCCCTGAAGGAAGCCGGATACACCGTCGCCGCCAATTACGCCGGCAATGACGAAGCCGCCGCCAAGTTCAAGGATGAGACGGGTATCCCCGTCTACAAGTTCGACGTCGGCGACTTCGACGCCGTCGCCGCTGCCCTGACCCAGATCAAAGCCGACTTGGGTGCCGTGGAAGTGCTGGTCAACAACGCCGGCATCACCCGCGACGTGCCACTGCACAAGATGTCGAAAGAACAGTGGGACGCGGTGATCAACACCAACCTGTCTGGCCTGTTCAACCTCACGCGCAACGTCATTGACGATATGCGGGGGGCCGGCTTCGGGCGGATTGTGTCGATCAGCTCGATCAACGGCCAGAAGGGGCAGTTCGGGCAGACCAACTATGCCGCCGCCAAAGCCGGCGATCTGGGCTTCACCAAGGCCCTGGCCCTGGAAACGGCGTCCAAGGGTATCACCGTGAACGCCATCGCACCGGGTTACATCGCCACGGAAATGGTCATGGCCGTGCCCAAGGAAGTATTGGACACCAAGGTCATCCCGCAGATTCCCGTGGGCCGCCTGGGCCAGGCCGAGGAAATCGCGCGCTGCGTCGTGTTCCTGGCCTCGGACGAAGCCGGCTTCATCACCGGCTCGACCCTGTCGGCCAACGGCGGGCAGTACATGGCGTAACTCCTGGCACAGGTCAGACAGTTTTGATAAGACGGCGCGTCATGGTACGCGCCGTTTTTCTGTTCGCCCTCAGTGCCGTCCTGTCCGCCGCCTCTGCCGAGGCGATGGAGGTGCGCGAGTTCGGTGCCGAACTGCCCCATCCTGTAACCTGGATCGGGCGTATTGACGGTACGGCCGTGATCAAACTCGCCGACGGCAGCCACCATGCGGTCGGCCTGGACGAACAGGGCGTGACCCTGACGCCGCGCCCCGAGCCCCTGGCCCCCGTGGGATCGAACGACAGCGCCCCCATGCCCGACGAGATCGTCGTCACCGGCACCCGCAACATCCAGGCCGCCTGGTACCGCAAGCCGACGGACCGTTACGGCCATGGCGTGCTGGGCGACGCCATCGAGGCCGGGGGCCTAGCCCTGCGGCTCAAGGGCGGCTATCTGGAAACCCTCAATCTGACCACCCAGGCCGTGTTCGAGGACCGCAGCCCCCGTATCGTCGATATCGACGGCGACGGGGTCGACGAGATCCTGGCGATCAAAAGCTACACCAAGGCGGGGTCCGCGCTGGCCGTCATCGAGACCTCGGACCGGGGCCTGCGCTGGGCCGCGGAATCGGAGCCCATCGGCCAGCCCTTCCGCTGGCTCAATCCGGTCGGCGTCGGCGATTTTGACGGCGACGGACGCAACGAAATCGCCGCCGTGGTCACCCCCCATGTCGGCGCGGTCCTGAAATTATACGAGTGGAAGGATGAGCGGCTGGTGGTCGAACATCAGGCCGAGGGCTTTTCCAACCACGCCATCGGATCCCCGGAACTGGGCCTGTCCGATGTCGCCGACATGGACGGCGACGGCATCCCCGACCTGATCATCCCCGACGCGGCACGGCACAACCTGCGTGTCGTCACCTTCGCCTTCGGCGGCTTCCGCCAACTGGCCGAGGTCGTGAACACGGATACCATCGACTTGGCCGTGTTGGTTCAAGACCTGGACGGCGACGGCCGCCCCGAAGCGGTGATCGCGCCCGGCGGGCGCCTAAAAGTCGTGAAATTCACGCCATGACCGCCGTCGCGACGGCACGAACGAAAGCAACCCTGATCGGCACCACGGCGGTCCTCATGTGGGGCATGCTGGCGCTGCTGACCACGCTGACGGGCCATGTCCCGCCGTTTCAGCTGGTCGCCATGAGCTTCACCGTCGCTACGGCGATGATCGTGTTCAAATGGACCGTCAAAGGCGAACGGCCCGGGGCCTTCCTGCGCCAGCCCCTTGGCGCTTGGGCGCTTGGTGTGGGCGGACTGTTCGGCTACCACTTCTTCTACTTCATGGCGCTGCGCAATGCGCCGCCGGTGGAGGCCGGGCTGATCGCCTACCTCTGGCCGCTTTTGATCGTGCTGTTCTCGGCCCTGTTGCCGGGCGAACACCTGCGCTGGTGGCATGTGGCGGGCACGCTCGCGGGACTTGCCGGGACGGCCGTGCTGGTCACGGGCGGCACGGGGTCATGGCTTGAAGGTGGGGGCGGGTATAAATCGGAACACGCGTTGGGGTATGCCATGGCGGGCGCCTGCGCCCTGACCTGGTCGGCCTATTCCATCGTCAACCGGCGGTTCGGGGCCGTGCCGACGGACACGGTCGGCGGGTTCTGCGCCGCGACGGCGGTGCTTGCCGCCGCCAGTCATCTGGCCTTCGAGACGACTGTCTGGCCCGCAGATCCGGGCCAATGGCTGGCCGTGCTGGGCTTGGGCCTGCTGCCCGTGGGGGCCGCCTTCTTCGCCTGGGATCATGGCACCAAACACGGCGACATCCAGGTCCTGGGGGCGTTGGCCTATGCCGCGCCGCTGATATCGACCCTGCTGCTGATCGTTTTCGGGAAGGGCGCGGCCACGCTTTCCGCGGGGCTGGGGTGTCTCCTGATCGTCGGCGGCGCCGTGCTGGCGTCGAAGGAAATGTTCAGGCCCGCCAAGGAAAACCGATAATTCGGTAGCGCGCCGGCGTTACTTGTTCACCCGCCGGTCACGGCCCCGCCGCCGTTCCATCTGCATGGGATCGTTGGAAATCCTGACCCGACGGTCATTTCGCGTGTCGACCCAGCCGGGATCGCCGCGACGGCGCGGGCGCGAACTGTCCATGTCCTGGCTGCCCCGCCCCTTGGCAATGGACACCATCTGGGCGGCTTTCTTCGCCTTGGTCACGGAAATCTTGAGCCACACGGGCGCATCGGCCCCCAGATTGCCGAGGGCGACGCCCGAGCCGCCGGACTCGACCTGCGTCTTGGCCTTGGCCGGGTCGAACTCGCCGTTGTCGTTGGTCAGGTCCGTGGGATCCGCCGCGACCAGGAGGTTGGGCACTTCGATGGTCTTGAAACGCTCGCCGATGGTCTGCAGGCCGATGCCGTTGATGACCTGGGCCGCCTTGACGAACCCTGCCTCCCGCGACAGCGACAGGAAGCTCATGACGAAATAGTCGCCCCGCATGCGGGAGCGGCCGTCCTTCGCCGTGACCATGCGGTCAAAGATATGGCAGCAGGCGTCGGGCAGGCGCTTGCCAAGCATGCCCTCGCGGCCGCCGATCAGGGCGTAGAGGGGCGCCAGGTCCATCAGATAGATGCAGGCGCCTGCGCTCTCCCAGTCCTCCATCATCGTGCGCGCGCCTTCGAGGTCTTCGACCTCCATGCTCTCGATCTCGGCGAGTTCCTTGGCCAGGCGGCGGTCGATGTCCTCCACCGACTCTTCGTCGTCGTCGCCGTTGAAAAGCTTCGAGAAGAACGATTTCTTGACCATTGTCACTTCCGTCTTGTCCCGGCGGGCGCGGCCGCCCTGCTTTCACGGAATCTATGCGGTCGCTTGAATGAAGCAAGTGAAATTCGCGCCCTGGCCCGGTACTTTGTCAGGCCTTGGCTGCGGATTTTCCCGGCGCACCCCAGTCGACGGACAGGTTGGCGCGCAGGCCGGAAACGGCATCCTTGCCGATGCGTTGGGTCAGTTCCTTTTCCAGGTCGGCGATGGCCTGGGCCGCCTTCTGGTCCAGGGTGCGGCCGAGCAGGGACAACTTGACCAGCTTGACCCGCCGGTCCGTGGGCGAACCGACCAGTTCCACCAGGGCCGCCTTTTCCATCTCCCCGATCTGCTGATGCATGGCTTGGCGGGTCACACCGACGCGGCGCGCCAGTTCGGCGATCGAGGTGCCGTCGTCGTCAAGGGATGCCAGAGTCATGAATTGGGTGCCGGACAGGCGCGGCAAATGGGCCGTGTCAGGGTCCGACGCCAGGCCTTCCTCGAACCAGCGAAAGGCCCGAACCAGGAGGGCCCCCAGGTTACCCGCGCCGTGCAGGGTCTTATCGGCGGCCATGGCGGCCTCCACCACGAAGTTGTCAGTCGGCTTTACGTTAGGGCCGGCACCTTAGGATTTCCAGTCTTCCGGCGCCCAGCCGGGAGGCGCCATGTCGAATCCGGCAAAATCGAAGGCCGGGGCGACCGTACAGCCGACCAGAACCCAGCCATCAGACGACGCGTCGGCAAGGGCCGCCGCCTGCCACCAGCCGGCGGGCACGACCGCCTGGGGTGATTGCCCGGCGGTCAGATTTTCTCCTAGTAGATGGCTTTCGACCGACTTGCCGTCCAGTGACAAACCCAATGTCAGGCCTGCCGCCCCGGCGCCGCCGGCGGCATGAAAGTTCCAGATTTCCACGGCGTCGACCCGGTGCCAATGAGACCGTTCACCCGCCGCCAACAGGTAATAGATGCTGGTCACGGCCCCGCGTCCGCCGCCCGGCGGCGTGTCGCGGTAAATTTCCCGGAAATGGCCACCTTCCGGATGGGGGGCCAGGTTCAGTGCCTTGATGATGTCGGCTGCCTGCACTTAGCCCCCCTTGTCTCCGTCCGGTTCCGGTTATTCCTTGGGCTCGGTCGCCACCATGGACGGACGGGCCGAGAACCCGGCATACCAATCGGCCAACGCCGGGCAATCGTCGCGCCAGCCAAGATCGTTGAACCGCATGTCGAGCCAGCCGATGGCGCAGCCGACAGAAATCTGGCCGATGGTGACCGGGCCGGAAAGGGCATCCGCATCATCCTCAAGCGCCTTGAAACAGCGGCCGAGAACCTTGTTGGCGCGGTCGATCCAATCCTGACGCGGGCTTTCCTTCCAGAACCGGCCTTCGAGCAGACGGCGGATGCCGGTTTCGGCCATGCCGTCGCCCAGCGCGTTCAGACGCAGCGCCTGCCAGCGGGCCCCACCCACTGCGGGAAACAGCTTCTGGCCGTCGTGCAGGCTGTCCAGATATTCGCAGATGACGGAGGAATCATAGAGGATTTCGCCGCCGTCGGTGACCAGGGTCGGCACCTTGCCGACCGGGTTGTCCGTGCCGATGTCCGTGTCCGGTGCCCAAACATTGGTGTTGATACGTTCAATCTGGTCGTCCAGGCCGGTTTCGATGGCCGTCACCCTAACCTTGCGGACGAAGGGCGATGTCGGGGAATAGCGCAATTTCATGAATAAATGTCTCCGGGATGGTGGTTATCGTTTGGCCGCGACATTAACACCAGCCATCTTCCCGTGCCACGCCGGATGATCGTCCACATGACGTTTTGAGCCGCGCTCATATGCTCTATGCTCCTGCCCCATGTGGATCGACGTTGTAGACCTGCGCGATTTTTACGCCGCCCCCCTGGGGCAGGCGGCGCGACGCATGATCCGACGCAAGATGCGCGCCATGTGGCCCGACATGAAGGGCCAGCGCATCCTGGGCATCGGCTATGCCGCTCCCTATCTGGAAGGGTTCCGCGACGAAGCCGACCGCGTCATCGCCGCCATGCCGGCGCGCCAAGGGGTGCTGCGCTGGCCCGCCCAGGGCGGCGGTCAGGCGGCCTTGGTGGATGAACTGGAACTGCCCTTTCCCGACCTGTCCATGGACCGCATCGTCCTGGTCCATGCCCTGGAATGCGCCGAACAGGTTGAACCCCTGATGCGGGAAATCTGGCGGGTGCTGACCGATTCCGGGCGCCTGATGGTGGTCGTGCCCAACCGGTCGGGCCTGTGGGCACGGTTCGAACGCACACCGTTCGGCCATGGCCGGCCGTTCTCGCCGCGCCAGCTGTCGCGCCTGCTTCGAGAATCCATGTTCACGCCGCTGACCACGGACCGGGCCCTTTACATGCCGCCGTTCCGCACGGCGCTGCTGGTCCGCTCGGCCCCGGCCTGGGAGCGCGCGGGCGCCGTGTTATGGGGGTCTTTCGCCGGCGTCGTGGTCATGGAGGCGGTCAAACAGATCTATGCCGCGACCCCGGCCCACCCGGCGCGCGGCCGACGTGCCTACCTTCCCATGCCCGAGCGGCGGGGCGCCGCCGCCGGGCGGGTCCGCCTGAAACCGGGGCCAGGCGCGCGTTAGCACCTGATTTGCCTTTGATTTCCGCCCACCATCCCAGTATCACTACGCAGCTCCCCGCCACCACCAACGACCCGAAACATCATGACAAAGCCCCGCAAACCCACGCTTGCCGACCTGCGCCAACAGATCGACGACATCGACGAGAAGCTCCATGACCTGATCATGCAGCGGACCCAGGTGGTGGAGAACGTGCGCGAGATCAAAAAGGGCGAAAGCGTCAAGATCCGCCCGGCCCGCGAGGCGGAAATCATTTATCGCCTGATGGAGCGTCATGAGGGCCCCTTTCCGCGCCGTGAACTGACGCGCATCTGGCGCGAATTGATCGTCGCGACCCTGAGCTTCGAAGGCCCCTTTTCCGTGGCCGTCATGGTTCCGGAAAACCAGACCGGATACTGGGACATGACGCGCGACCAATACGGCAGCTTCACCCCCATGCGCCGGTTCACCACCTCTGCCCGGGTGGTCGAGGCCGTGCAGCGCCAGGAATACACGCTCGGCGTGCTGCCCCTGCCGCGCAACGATCAGGACTCCGACCAGTGGTGGCGTCATTTGGTGTCGACGGCCGAGGACGCGCCCCGCATCATCGCCCGCCTGCCCTTCGCCGGGCCCGGCAACGGGTTCGAGGCCCAGGGCCTGGAAGCGCTCGTCATCTGCCCGCTGGTCAAGCCTGAGCCGACCGGCCGCGACCGCACCTATCTGGCCGTCGAATGTGAAGAGGACATTCCCTTCCGCACGATCGGCAAGGCCCTCAACGGACTTGGTTTCTCGCCCGTATACAACCAGCTTTGGCACGAGCCGGCACGCCCGGCGGCCTGGATTCATCTGGTCGAGGTGTTCGGCTTCGTCGACCCGGACAAGGGCCATTTGGATGCCCTGAAGGAAAACGTCAAAGGCAAGGTCAGCCGGGTCATTCACTTAGGCGCTTGCGCCACGCCGCTGGGCCCGCAGGAACTGGACCCGGGGAAAAAGCGATGACCACGCCCCGCCCGCAGCCCGGCATCATGAACATCGCCCCCTACAAGGGTGGTGAAAGCAAGATCGCGGGCGCCGACAAGGTCATCAAGTTGTCGTCCAACGAGGGCGCCTTCGGCCCCAGCCCGGCCGCCGTCAAGGCACTGGAGGAAGCGGCCTTGAACATCCACCGCTATCCCGACGGCCATGCGCCGGACCTGCGCGCCGCCATCGCCGGGCGATACGGCCTGGAGCCCCAGCGCATCGTGCTGGGCGCCGGGTCGGACGAGATCATCAACATGCTGTGCCAAGCCTATGTCGGCCCGGGCGACGAGGTTCTGTATTCCGAACACGGCTTCCTGATGTACGGCATTTCCGCCATGGCCGCGGGCGCCACGCCCGTGAAGGCGCCGGAAACGGACCTGAAAGCGGACGTCGACAACCTGCAGGCGGCGGTGACGGAAAACACACGCCTGCTGTTCATCGCCAATCCCAACAATCCGACAGGCACCTTCCTGACGGCGGACGAACTTGCGCGTCTGCGGGACGGCCTGCGCGACGATGTTCTATTGATCGTCGACGCCGCCTATGCGGAATACGTCACCGGCACGCCGACCTATACGGACGGCATGGACATGGTGCGGGACGCCGACAACGTGGTGATGACGCGCACGTTTTCGAAAATGTACGGCCTGGGCGGGGCGCGTCTCGGCTGGGCCTACATGCCCGAAGCGGTCGCCGCCGTGCTCAACCGCGTGCGGGGTCCCTTCAACGTCTCCGTTCCGGCCCAGATGGCGGGGCTCGCCGCCTTCAACGACACGGCCTTCACCGACATGTGCCGGGCGCATAACGACGAATGGCTAAAGCGCACCCAGGACGCGCTGCGCCAGTTGGGCCTGTTCGTGCCCGATGGGGTCGGCAACTTCGTGCTGGTCCGCTTTGCCGACATCGCGACGGCCGAGGCCGCGGACGAGCATCTGAAATCCAACGGCATCATCGCACGCCGGGTCGCGGGCTACGGCCTGCCGGACTGCCTGCGCATCACCATCGGCAAGGCGGACGAGATGGAAGCGGTGATTACCGCCCTTCGTGACTTCATGGGGGCCGACACATGAGCAATCAGATGTTCAACCGCATGGCGTTCATCGGGATCGGGCTGATCGGATCGTCCCTCGCCCGCGTCGTGCGCCGCGACGGTCTGGCCAGCGAGATCGCCGTGGCCGCGCGCCGCCAGGAAACCCTGGACACCGCCCTGCGGCTGGGCCTAGCCGATCAGGTCACGACCGACCCGGCCGAGGCCGCGCGCGACGCCGACATCGTCGTGATCTGCACGCCGCTGGGCGCCTATGCCGCCGTGGCGGAAGCCATCGCCCCGGCCCTGAAACCGGGCGCCATCGTCACCGATGTGGGTTCCGTGAAACGCGCCGCCATCGATGCCATCAAACCGCACCTGCCCGCAGGCGTGCATTTGGTGCCGGGCCATCCCCTGGCGGGGACCGAGCATTCGGGGCCGGAATCGGGGTTCCCTGAACTGTTCGAAGGCCGCTGGCACCTGCTGACGCCCGAGGCCGGGACGGACGCGGCCGCCGTGGCCAAGGTCACCGACCTGTGGCAGCGCGCCGGATCCAAGGTCGAGGTCATGGACCCGGCCCATCATGACCAGGTCCTGGCCATCACCTCGCACCTGCCGCACTTGATCGCCTACACCATCGTCGACACGGCGACGCAGTTGTCCACGGATTTGCAGAAGGAAGTGATCGAGTATTCGGCCACGGGTTTCCGCGACTTCACCCGCATCGCGGCCTCCGACCCGGTGATGTGGCGCGACATCTTCCTGACCAACCGCGAGGCGGTGCTGGAAATCCTCGGCCGTTTCACCGAAGACCTGACCGCCATGCAGCGCATGATTCGCAAGGGCGACGGCGACGGACTGGAAGAAGTCTTCACCCGCACCCGCGCCGTGCGCCGGAGCGTGATCGACGCCAAGCAGGCGTAATCCCCACACCCCGGCGGCGGCGTTCAGGCATCAGTGCTTGTGGGCGCCGTGGTCCATGCTTCCGTGTCCCTGGGCCGCTTTCTTCATCACCATGACATTGACGGTCACGTCGCCGGCCTTTTCGAAGGTCAGGGTCAGGGGGAAGCTGTCGCCCTCGTTCAAGGGCACTTTCAGGCCCATGATCATGACGTGATAGCCGCCCGGCTGAAACACCACGGGCGTGCCCGGGGCGATGGCGACGCTGTCGACCGGGCGCATCTTGGCGATGCCGTTCTCCATGATGTGCTGATGCAGTTCAGCCTTGTCCGCATTGGCGGTCTTGGCGGCGATCAGCTTGTCTTCCCCGCCCGTGGTGGTGGCCTGAAAGTAGGCGGCGGAGATGCGCATCTTGGCGATGGTCGGCCGGGCCCAGGCACCGGTCACGGTGATGGTCGATTGCGCCATGGCGCCGTGGTCCTTGCCATCATGGGCGCCGGCCGGCGCCATGCCCAGGGCCAACATCAGGACCGCCGCCAGGGCGGTGATGGAAAATCTGTCGATGGATTTCATGATCGGAATTCCTTTCGGGAATCTCAGAAGGCTTTCTGATAGCCAAGGGTGAAGGCAATTTCGCGGCTGAGCTGGGGGCCGTTCAGGTCCTGGTGCAACGGCACGGTAACTTCCGCCGCCAACCGGTGGCCACGCAAGCCGCCTGATTGTCCCATCAGGTTGACGCCGATGGACAGGTCGAGACGGTCACCGCCGTAATTGTCCGGGTCGGCCGTCTGGTTGGGCACGGCGATGGCGGAATCGATGCCGTCGATCTGGTTCGCCGCCTGGCCGGTCAGCCGCAGGGAGGTGGATATCCAGGGCTGCCACTGATAGGCCCCCCATACCGTCAGCTGCACCGAGCGGCCCAGGGAATAGCCGCCGTCGTTCTTGCCCAAGGGCAGATAGGCCGAGGCCTGCGCACCCCAACTGACGTCATCGGCGCGCCCGGAATAGGTGATGCCCGGCATGGCGTCGAAGGTCCCGGAGCCGAGCTGCATGGCATAGGGTGCGCGCAGATAGGGCTTGGTGTTGTTGGGCGCCAGAATTTGCGCGCTTTCCTTATAAGACCCGGTCGGCAGGCTCATGCCCAGGTTCAGATGCAGCTTATGACCGCCATCACCGTAAAGCCACACCAGGCCCGACAGGCGGGTATCGGTCAGGCCCGAGGTATGAACGTCGAAATCGCCCAGCACGGTCGTCCCCGCCATGCCCTGGTAGGTGGTATGGGACATGGACTTCGATGCATAACCGCCCATGGCCATCAGGGTCAGCCAATCTGTCGGCGCGTACATGGCGCCGGCCATGTGCATCTTCATGGTCATGTCGCGCGGCACGACACGCAGATAGGTGGGTGAGCCGAACCGGTTGGCGACGGTGGTGACGATCTGTTCGTTGCTGATGTTGTCCGTGCCGTTCAGGTTGTCCGACATGGACATGGCCATGAAACGGTAGGACAGCATCCATTCACCGGCCTTGTGCAGATGATCACCCATCACCCCGATGGGCGCATGGCCGTCGGCGCGGAGTGGGCCGTTGGCGTTATGGGACATGGTGTCATGAGCCACCTCGACGGCGGTGTGTTTGGTATTCAGGTTACCGCCCAGGGACAGCATGTTGGGCATGTCGGCGGGCAGATTGTCGGCCCGGGCCAGGGAGGTCCCAAGCCCGAAAACCAGGACGGTCAGCGCCGCCCGGCGGAAAGTCGTCGCGTTCATTGGTCGATCCTTGAAGTATGACAGGAAAACGCGGGACCGGCGGAACGGCGGCAATCGCCGCGCGAACCCGGACCCAGCGGTCAGGCGTCAGACGAGGATCGACAGCGGTGGGGCGCGGGGATTGACGGGGGTTTGGGAAAGCGCCGCCGGATGCACCATCTGCGGCGCCGGCGGCGCGACGATGAAGGTGATCGAAACGGCAAGGCAGGGGCCGAGCGCCATCGGTACGGCAACATTCGGCGTGCAGCAGCAGCGGGCACAGTCGAGCAGGCCGGATTTGGCGGCACCATCCTTGGTCTGACCATCCTCGGCGGGTGTGCCGAGAACCTTGACCCCGCCCGAGGTGCAGATGACATGCAGGGCGGCGAGCAGATCCTGTTCCGGCGACGGGGATGCCGCCTCGGCGGCCTGCGCCGGTTGGGTCAGGCCGATGGCCAGCACCAGGACCTTGAGCCACAGGGAAGCAAGCAACACCACGCCTGTGGCGCGGCGGCGTTTGCCTATTCCTGATTTCGCAACCAAAGCCGTCACCGGCAGACCCCTCATTTTTCGCGACGCTACTGTCCCGACCCGGTCAAGTCAACGGCGGGTACCCGGCGCCGCCTTGTGCCGGCGCCTACATGGGGATGCCGGACGCCTTCTGCGCGCGGTCCCATTTTCCGGCGTCGTCCGTGGCGAACACGATGTCCTCGTCATAGGGCGCGATCTGCCAATCGCCCCGGCGCATTTCGGCCTCCAACTGCCCCGATGTCCAACCGGCATAGCCCAGCAGGATCAGATAGCGGCGCGGCCCCTTACCGAGGCCGATGTCCTTGACCGCCCGGAGGCTCGCCGTCACCGCGACCTTGCCGCGGAGCATCCCCGTGGTTTCGGTCTGATAGTCGTTGGTATGCAGGACGAAACCCGCCCCCGGCTCGACCGGCCCGCCGGCATGGATGCGCACGTCGCCGGTGAAATCTTCCGAAGGGTCCGGTTTCATGCCGAGGCCGAGCAGGAAATCCCGCACCGGACCTTTTCCCACGGGGCGGTTGACGAGCAAACCGAAAGCGCCCTCGGCGTCATGGTCGGCAAGATAGATCACCGCCCCCTGAAACCGCGGGTCGGGCATGGCCGGCCCGGCGACCAGCAATTGCCCTGAATAATAGGGACCGTTCTGCGGCGCGGGCGGGCGGGTCTTGGCCGCATCGCCGGCCGGGGCCGGGGAGGCCGCTGTCAGCAGAACCATGAGGATCAAGGCGCGGATCATGGAACCAAGCATAGCAGACCGGTCAGCCGATTTCGAACCGGCCGCATCAGGAACCGGATGGCGTGAACCAATCGACGGGCTTGAGCCGCAACAGCTGCACAGCCCCCAGGCTGAGCGTGCGGTCCTGCAGGGTCATCGGAATATCAAGGGTCCGGGGCCCACCCACCGGCCCCTTGGACAACAATCCCAGAATCACCTGCACGGCATCGGCGGCGCGGCTGTCGACGATACCCGCCTTGCGAAGCGCCTCGACCGTTTCCGCGAAACCCGTGACGCGGGCGGTGAAGGCCCCTTCGGGCTGGCCCGCGGGATCGATGGCCAACGTGCCCTCCCCCGTCAGGTTCAGGGGGCCGTGGACGATCCCCAACTGCTTGATTTCCAGCACTCCGCCCGCGTCGCGCCAAGCCAGCGCCGGCGCCGGCCAGGGGCCCTTGCCGATGGGACCGTTGAGGGACGTTTCCAGGGCCAGGCGGTCGATGGTATCGCCCAGCGCCGTGGCTTGGTCGGGCGGCAGGATCACACCCTTGGCGTCGAGGGAAATGGGCAGACGCGGCGTATCGTCATTGGCGGCCTCCGCATCATCGGGGCCGGGCGGCAGGATATGGACCAGCAGCCCCCGCGCCGTGACCGTGCCCCCGGCAAGTGCCAGCGACCCGTCGGTCAGCCAGGCCTCGACGCGGGGCAGACCGCCCCTGCCCGCCTCGCCCCAGCCTTCCAGATGGCGGGCGGTCAGCACCGCATTGCCCGCTTTGCCGTCCTTACGCGTCCAAGTCACGTCATGCACGCCGTCGGCACGCCAGTTAAGGCGCCGCCAGTCCCAGGGTGCGGCCGACAGCATCAGCTCCGGACCGCGCCAGGTTCCGCCCGGCCAGGCGGCGGCGGGGGCCGCGATGCGGACGTCGACACGAAAAGGAAAGCCGCCGGTCACCATGGCGCCATGGGTGATCGTGACCCCGTGCGCCGCCTGGGAGGCGATCCAGGCGCGGACCTGCTGTTCCGCGACGCCCGCGACCGTGAACCAGAACACGGCGTAGCCCAGGATCGCCACCAGCGGCAGGACGACGGCGATGCGGCGCGCCAGCGGCGGCGCGGCGCGCAGGCGGTCCAGGGATCGGCGCGGTGTGAAAGTCATGCAAGGTTATAGGCGCAATGGGCCAAGGCACGAAAGGGCCGTACTCAGCCCCCTCACCCCGGCCCTCTCCCCCACCAAGGCGGGGGAGAGGGAGAAAGATTGGGCGAACGTCCCCTCTCCCCCTTGGGGGAGAGGGTTAGGGTGAGGGGGCCGGAATTCTCCCTGGCGGCAAGCAGGCATGGCGGCTAACAATGGCCCATGCCGACACCGACCGACGATTTCTGGCTGTTCGCCTACGGCTCGCTGATGTGGGACGCGGATTTCGCTTACGCGGAAACGCGGCCTGCCCGGCTTTATGGCTATCACCGCGCGCTCTGCCTCTATTCCTTCGACTATCGGGGCACGCGGACGGTGCCGGGCCTGGTGCTCGGCCTTGACCGGGGCGGGTCGTGCCGGGGGCTCGGCTTCCGCGTTCGCGGCCGCGACCGGGACAGCGTGCTGGCCCATCTGCACAAGCGCGAAACGTCGGAAGGGGAATACCACCTGCGCTGGCTGAAGATGACCGTCGGCCCGGAGACCGTCACGGGTGCGGCCTTCGTCGTCAATCACGCCAACGATTATTACGCGGGCCCCCGTCCCCTGGACGAAGCCGCCCGCATGGTCGCCCAGGGCCACGGGCGTCGCGGCGCCTGCGTGGATTACCTGAAGAACACCGTCGCCCACCTGCGCGAGATGGGCATCCGGGATCAGGGGTTGGAGCGGATATTATTTCAGGTCGAGCATAACTCAGCCCAATACCAATAATTTCCAAATTATTCAGGGGCAAATTGCCGCCGAAAATGTCGAAAATTCCTCTCTAATTTTTCATACTGCTTTAAAATAAAGTACAGAAAAACAAGTATCTTCTTTGACATAAACAATATTAAAATAAAAATTGGCGACAAAAAGTCGGATTCTGTTTTGATTGGAACGGAAAACACCGCCCATGCGAAAAATATCGTCAACAAAATTGGCGCCCACGTTACAGAAAATATATATAAATATCTATTGTGATGGCGAATTGATATTCGAACCAACCTGATATTAATTTTTTTTATTATTGTGAGAACTAACGTGATTGGCCAAAACACTACTGAAGCTATTTTGGCTAATAAATTGCCACTCCTCTTTATCATCCGGCGACAATTAAACAATCAACCTTTCTCCATATTGCATTACCCGCACTTGGAATAGCCACAGCTTGTACAGGTATCGCAGCCTTCCTGGCGCATCAGGGAGGCCTGGGCGCATTTCGGGCATTGCCGGAAGGGGGCCGCGCCGGACAGCAGCGGACCGTCCTGGCCAACCGCCTTGGGCAGTTCCTGGGTCTCGCGGTCCTGCTTGTCCTTGTCCGGATTGGGCAGGAAGCCGGACTGGATCATGTGCTGTTCAATGACCCCGCCGATGGCGGCCAGCAGTGACGGCACGTAGCGCCCGCCCATCCATTGCCCGCCACGCGGATCGAACACGGCCTTCAGTTCCTCGACCACGAAGGACACGTCGCCGCCGCGCCGGAACACGGCGGAGATCATGCGCGTGAGCGCCACGGTCCAGGCGTAATGTTCCGTGTTCTTGGAATTGATGAAAATCTCGAACGGGCGGATGCGGCCGCTGTCGTCCATCACGTCGTTGATGGTGATGTACAGCGCATGATCGCTTTCCGGCCATTTGACCTTGTAGGTCCGCCCGGGCAGTTCGCCCGGCCGGTCCAAGGGCTGGAACATGCGCACGACGGAGCCGGAGTCCCCTTCGTCCACGGGCAGCGCCTTGCGCGTCGCGGGCTCCAGCGGCAGTTCGGGTTCGTCGGTTTTCGCTTCCTTCTTGACCTCCAGCACCGCACCGGTGACGTCGTTGGGGCGGTAGGTGGTGCAGCCCTTGCAGCCCAGGTCGTAGGCCTGCATGTAGATGTCCTTGAAGTCCTCGAAGGCGATGCTTTCCGGCACGTTGATGGTCTTGGAAATCGAGGAATCGATATACTTCTGCACCGCCGCCTGCATGACCAGATGGTCATTGGGGCTGAGGCTCTGCGCATCGACGAAGGCGTCGGTCAGCACCGCATCCTCGCCGCGCATGCGCTTGAACAGGCGGTAGGCGTAATCGGTGACTTCTTCCTCGCGGCGGGTTCCGTCGGGCATCAGCACATGGCGGGTGTATTTGAAGGAAAACACCGGCTCCAGCCCCGAGGACACGTTGTCGGCGAACAGCGAGATCGTGCCCGTGGGGGCGACCGAAGTCAGCAGCGCGTTGCGGATGCCGTGCTCAGCGATGGCGTCCTTTACGTCCTGGTCCAGGGTCTGGACATGTTCGCCGGCAAGGTAAGCATCCCGGTCATACAGCGGGAAGGCGCCCTTTTCCTTCGCCAGATCGACGGAGGCAAGATAGGCCGAGCGCTGGATCGCGCGCAGCCATTGTTCGGTCAGGCGCACGGCCTGCGATCCACCATACCGCGCCCCGCACATGATCAGCGCGTCGGCCAGACCCGTAACGCCGAGCCCGATGCGGCGTTTGGCCTGGGCTTCGTGGCGCTGGGCCTCCAACGGGAAGTTCGACGCATCGACCACGTTGTCCATCATGCGCACGGCCGTGCGGACCAGCTTGTCCAGGGCGTCGGCATCGACACCGGCGCCGTCTTCGAACGGCCGGTCGACCAGCCGCGCCAGATTGACCGAGCCCAGAAGACAGGCGCCATACGGCGGCAGCGGCTGTTCGCCGCAGGGGTTGGTGGCGTGGATGGTTTCGCAATAATTCAGGTTGTTGCGCGCGTTGATGCGGTCGATGAAAATCACGCCCGGTTCCGCATAGGCAAAGGTGCCGCGCATGATCTTGTCCCACAGCTCCCGGGCCGGCAGGGTGCGATAGGCGGTGCCGCCGAAGGTCAGCTCCCACGGCGCGTCTTCCTTGACCGCGCGCATGAAATCGTCGGTCACCAGGACCGACAAATTAAACATGCGGAGCCGCCCCGGCTCCCGCTTGGCCGCGATGAAGTCCTCGATATCCGGGTGGTCGCAGCGCATGGTCGCCATCATCGCGCCCCGGCGCGAACCGGCGGACATGATGGTGCGGCACATGCTGTCCCACACGTCCATGAACGACAGCGGACCCGAAGCATCCGCGCCGACCCGTTTGACCAAGGCCCCCTTGGGCCTAAGCGTCGAGAAGTCATAGCCGATGCCGCCGCCCTGCTGCATGGTCAGGGCCGCTTCCTTCAGGTTGTCGAAGATGCCCGACATGTCGTCGGGGATTTCGCCCATGACGAAGCAGTTGAACAGCGTCACCATCCGCTCCGTCCCCGCACCGGAAATGATGCGCCCGGCGGGCAGGAACTTGAACCCGGTAAGCGCTTCCTTGAAGCGCGGCGTCCAGGCCTCGGGGTCGGCTTCCTTGGCCGCCAAGGCCCCCGCCACCCGGTTCCAGGTGTCGTCGATGGTCTTGTCCACGGGCCTGCCGTCCGGCGATTTCAACCGGTACTTCATGTCCCAGATCTGCTGGGAAATGGCGGCGATCGGCGCGCTCGGCGTGGCAGGCGGTTGAGACACGGGACCGTAATCCTTTGATGATGGAAAGTTTCAATAAGTGTAGGCGGTTACCCTCAGGGGGTCAATTTTTTGTTCTCTTTATGTTTCCCACAGGAAGCGGCAAAAAGCCCCCAGAACGGCCCACAGGAAGGGCCGCCTGAACACGGTGTTGAGCGGGCGATTGAGAAGTTTTACCCGTTTTCCACAGCGGGCCGGGGGGCGGGCAGCCAGGGATAGCGCGCGCGCTTTTCCACCATCAGTTTGGTGCTTTCACCCTCGACCCGGCTTTGCAGCAGGCCCAGGAATTCGCGGCGGTCGCCGCCCGGCTGGATCGGTTCCATGAACCGGATGGTGATCTCGCCGGGATATTTGAGCGCCGCCATGCGGCCCCAGAACAAACCGGAATCAAGCGCCACGGGCACCACCGGCACGTTGGCGTCGCGGTAAATGGCGGCGATACCCGGGTGGTAATCGACCTTCTGGTCAGGGGCGGTGCGCGTGCCCTCGGGGAAGATCACGACCTGGCTGCCGCGGGCCAGGGCTTCCTGCACGCCGATGACCAGATGTTTCAGCGCCTTGGCCCCCGCCTTGCGGTCGACCACGACGCAGCCGGCCTTGTAGAAGCCCCAACCCCAGAACGGGATGCGCGTCAGTTCCTTCTTCACGACATAGACCGGGTCGGGCAGCAAAACATGGAACACCATGGTGTCCCACGCACTTTGATGCTTGGACGCGATCACGCAGGGCCCCGGCGGAACGTTGTCCAGACCCTCGGCCCGCCATTTCAACCCGACCACCCATTTCAGCAGAAAGCGCACGCCGATGCCCCAGACCTTGACGATGGTCTGCATGAACTTGCGCGGGAAGATCAGCGAAATCGGCACGAAGATGGAGCACAGCGTGCTCCACGGAAAGAACAGCCCCCCGAACAGGATCGAGCGGACCAGGATCATGGTCGGTCCCCTCATTTCAGGATCGGGCGGGGCGCCGCGAAGATGCTGGAAATCCAGTGCCGGGCGCGGGCGAACAGCCACTTGTTGTATTCTGAGACGATCAGGCTGGCCGTGCCGGGCCAGGCCCACCAATACTTCTGCTTCACATGTTCGGGGAACACCGGATTGGGGATGACCTTGACCCCCGGCATGAAGAAGTGAAATTCGGCGAGCGAGCGCGGCATGTGATAGGCGCCGGTCACCAAGCGCAACGAGGTGAACCCGCGTTTCGCCATCCAAACCCGCGTTTCCGCCGCGTTGCCCACGGTATTGACGGCGTTGCCGATGCCGATGCGGGACTCAAGACCCTCGGGTTCGCGCTTGGAAATCTGTACCAGGCGTTCCACGTCGAGCCCGTGATAAACGCCGGACACGAACAGCTGCCCGGCAAGGTCGCGGGCCAACAGGTCCAGGCCCTCATCCAACCGTCCGCTGCCGCCGGTCAGGACCACGATGGCATCCGTGCGGGTGCCCGGATCCTCGACCTTCGCCGGAATGGTATCGGCGAATTGGAACAACCCGACGCCCCAAATGACGGCGACGATGATCACCATGGCCAGCAGCCGTCCCATCCCCACCGGGGTGCTGCGGCGTGGACGCCGGCTCATCAGGACATCCGCTTCAGATTGCGCATAACGGTCGAGCGCGCGGTCATCATGGCCAGCAGCGCCACGGCGACGGGAAGGGTGAGGAATCCCAGGGCTTTGAAGAACCCCAAGTCAGGCTTGGGCACCATGGTCGCCCCCGTTTCCATTGCAAGATAGCCGATCCCGGCCAGGGTCGGCACAGCGAGAGCGAGGCCGAGAAACCCGCCCTTGAGCCCCAGGCCCAGGGCGCGGGACGCGAATTGGCGCGCGATATAGGCATCCTGGGCGCCGATCAGATGCAAAACCTCGATGGCTTCCCGATGGATGGCCAGGCCCGTGCGGGTGGTGAACACCACGGTGCCGATGGTCGCCAGACCGATCAGGCCCAACACCGCCCAGGCCAGCACCTGGATCACCGTGACCAGACGCACGAGCTGGCTGAGCCACACCCGATGGTCGTCGACGGAAACCCCCGGCACGCGGGCCTGAAGTTCCCTGGCCAGACTTTGCGCGTCGAGCGCCGCATCGCGGTCCACGGTGACGTCGATCAGCATGGGGATCGGCAGGTCCTGCGCCTGCCCCGCCTCACCGATCCAGGGTTTCAGCAGGTCGAGCAGGCGGTCCTTGGACAGCGTCTCGTAGCGTTCCACCCCCGGCTTGGCGGCCAGCACGGCAAGCACCTGACCCAGGCGCTGTTCGTCCTCACGCGCGTTGGCGCCCGGCGGCACCTGAACCGAGACGGTGGCGTTAAGCCCCGTATCCCAGCGCTTGACCGCGTCGTTGAGGACCAGCATCCCGGCCAGCGCCAGGGCCGACAGGAAGACCATGAAGGCGATCAGCCAGGGCAGGAAGCGGCCCAGGGTGTCTTCGTTCATCGGCAGGTCGGATCGGCGGCGGAGCATCACGGTCAGCATCAATGAATGCGAGAGAAGCCGGGACCGGCGGGAGCGGCACCCGCACCGATTCCCGGTTCGTCCAGGCCCAGGTCGGAAATGATTTCCGCCTCGTCCGTGTTCAGACGGCCGTTTTCCAGGCGCATGACGGGATGCGCCATTTGGCGCACGATACCCAGGTTGTGGGTCGCCACGATCACCGTGGTGCCCAGTTTGTTCAATTCCTCGAACAGATGCATCAGGCGCAGGCCCATCTTGTCGTCGACGTTGCCCGTCGGCTCGTCCGCCAGCAAAAGCTTGGGCCGGGTGATGACGGCCCGCGCGATGGCGATGCGCTGCTGCTGGCCGCCGGACAGGGTCGGCGGGCGCGAATTCAGATGGTCCTTCAGCCCGACCCAGGACAGCAGTTCCTCGACATGGCGGCGCACGTCGCTTTCCCGGGCCCCGGCCACACGCATGGGCAATGCCACGTTGTCGAAGGCCGATAAATGATCAAGCAGACGAAATTCCTGGAACACCACACCGACCCGGCGCCGGAGGCGCGGCAATTCGTTCCGCGACATGCCGGCGACGTTGCGCCCGAACAATGAAATCTGCCCCCGCGTCGGACGCATGGCCATGTAGAGCAGTTTCAGCAGGGACGATTTACCGGCGCCGCTTTCACCCAGCAGGAAGCGAAAGGACGACGGCCCCAGGGAAAAGGTGATGTCCTGCAGCACCTCGGGCCCCAGTCCATAGCGCAGTCCGACGTTTTCGAAGCGGACGATGCTTTCGGGATCGCTGTCTCTCACCTTTGGGGGCACCTTGATCGGGCTCTCGGGGACTTTAGGGAAAAATTCATCAATGATCGGCTATTCCCTTTAAGGAACAATGCCATGGGGCCGCGTCGGCGTCCAGGGAGGGAGCCGAAGTCCTTGGGTTTGCTCGGCTTGCTTTCCTATTTGCCGACGCATATAAAGTCCATGGGTGGAATCGGGGTAAATATGCTGGTTACCTGTCCAAATTGTCGCACGCGCTACATGCTGCAACCCGCGCAGCTTGGGCAGGGGCGAAACGTGAGCTGCTCTAACTGCAGTCATGTGTGGTTCGCCGACCCGCGCGACGCGCTGCCCGATCCGGCGCCCGCCCCCCGTCAGGCCCCGGCACCCGCCGGCTATCCGCCCCAGCAACAGATGTACGCGCAGCCCGGCTACGGTGCCGCGCCCGCGCCCTATCCGCCGCAGGCCTATGCGCCGGCTCCCGTGCCGCAGACCGCGCCGCCGCCCCCGCCACCAGCGCCCGAACCGGCCCCCATGCCGGCGCCGCCGGCACCGGAACCGGCGGACGAGCCCGATCCCATCATCGAGCCCGACACCATGATCGCCGACGACACGGACGACGACATGGGCGTGCTGCCCAACGACATCGACGACATGTTCGAGGACGACGACGACATCGAGCCGTTCGAGTCCCTGATCAACAACGACGACGAGGAAGACGACCTGGAGTCCATCGAGTCCCCGGACCAGATGGACGACCCGGACTACATCCCCGATGTGTTCTCGGCCGAGGAACAGGACCCGGACGACGATCTGCCGAAGAAAAGCATCCTGGGCAAGGTCATCGCCCTGTTCTTCGTGCTGCTGATCGGCGGGCTGGTCGCCGGCACCTTCTTCTTCAAGGACGAACTGGTCGCCAAGGTTCCGCAGTTGAACGACGTGTTCAAGATGATCGGGTTCCATCAGGTCGGCGATGGTCTGCAAATTCAGCGCGTCGAACATGCCCAGGAAACGGACCAGGGCCTGGAGGTTTTGGTCATCCGCGGCCAGATCGAAAACGTCGCCGACGGCCCCCGCCCCGTTCCCATGGTCCGCGCGATCCTGTTCGATGCCGAAGGCGAACCGATTCAGCACACCGACGTGGCGCCGCTGAAGAGCGAATTGGCGAAGGGCGACAAGATGTCGTTCAAGATCCGGGTCCGCGAACCGTCGCCCTTGCGCCGACGCATCACGGTCACCTTCATCGATCCCAAGGACGCGGCGGCACCCGCCAAGCATTAGGCGTCGGACAGCCCGTTTATTCCGGAAATCAGAACTGCTTGAGCAAGCGGTCGATGTAGTCGCGCTCCAGCGGCGGGCGCTGACGTTCGCCCGACCGCTTGCGCAGTTCGTCGAGAATTTCCCGGGCCCGGCGCATTTCCATGCGTGACGGCACATCGACGTCGCCGTCGACCGAGGCACCGAAGGCCCCGCCCGAACCACGGCCGAACGGATCCTGGCCGCGGCCGGGCCCGCGCTGGCCCTGCTGTCCGGGACGCAGGCCGAGTTGTGGGCCGAACTGCTGCGCCATCTTCTGCGCCATCTGGTCCTGGGATTTCTGCAGATGTTCCAGAGCTTCCGTCTGATTGGGCACGGCATTGCCCGGCTGCCCCTTGCCAAGGGCCCGCGACGCCTCGCGCATGGCGCGCTCCGCCTGGCCCATTTCGCCCGGGATATTGCCCAGCATTTCATCCATCTGCAGCATCAGGTCACCCAACGCCCGACGCAGGGCTTCCTGCTGGGCGCGGCCTTGCAGGTTGGGATCGCCACCCATGCCCGGCCGGGGTGTGCCCTCGGGGCGGGCCTGTTGCCGCTCGCCCTGTCCTTCACCCGGTTGCCGGCCCTGGCCAGGGCGCCTTTCGCCTTGGCCCTGCTCACCATCCCGAGGCAGCGGCATGGCGCCTTCCGGACCCTCGCGGCCGCGCGGCGAAAGGCGGTCCTGCTGGGCACGCTGAAAGGTTTCGTCGAGCAGACCGCGCTGGCGTTCGGTTAACTCGCGGAGCCCGTCCATCAGGCGCTTGGCCTCGGACATCTGCTGCTGTTCCTGCGGCGCCATGGCCATGCCGCGGCGAATCTGATCAAGCGCCTTCTGCAATTGCGCCAGCATCTGGCGGGCCGCGTCCATGGCCCCGTTCTTGGCCAGTTCGCGGGCCCGGTCGAGCATGTCCTGAAGGTCGCGGCTTTGCAGCGACTGCATATTGGGGTCGAAGGCCGGCAGATCCTTGAGGTCCTGGCGAGTCAGTTGTTCGGTCAGCGCCTTGAGGTATTCATCCAATGCCTGACGAAGCTGCTCCATCAGGTGTTGAACCTCCTGGGAATCCGCGCCTTCGCGCATGGCCTTCATGACCTTGTCCTGAAGGTCCATGAGTTCGCGTTCGGCGACGGCGAAATCGCCGTCTTCGATACGCAGCGCCGTATCCCACAGAAGCTTCTGAACGCTGGCGATCTCCGTGTCCTTGTCGCCGCTGTGCAGCAGCCGCGCGCCGGCCACGTTAATGGCGAGGAACACCACCGTATCGTTGAAAAAATGGTCGGGCTTGTGAAGCAGGTCTTCCAGAACCTCGACCACCTCGATGATTACATCGGGGGAAACGTCCGACAGCTTGCGCCGCTGTTCGACCAGTGCGCGCGCGACCGGATGATTGAAAGTACGCTGCGGCAGCAGGAATTTCAGATCCTCGCTGGCGCCGACCTGACCGCGGCCGTCCGAGGCCTCGATGCGGCCGACGACCTCGATCCCCGCCCAGGGATGCGCACTCAGGTCGTGGACGCCGACGCCTTGGGTCAGCACGGTGCCAGGCTCGGCCAGCGGCAGAGCAAGGCGCACGATCTCCTCACCGCCGGGAACGGGGCGGCCGTTGGGATGACGGATGGTCAATTCCACGGAAGCCAGGCCGTAGTCGTCCTTGGCTTCGAACTCGGTCTTGAACGATGCCCGTCCGGCCTGTGACGGCTTGGCGATGAATTCCGCCGTCGGCGGCGCGTCGGCGACCACGATCAGCGGCCATGCCGCGAGCCCGCGTCCGGCGGTGGTGATGTTGATGTCCTGGGCACCCGGCGTGTCGAGCAGGGTTTCCAGACGAAAGCTGCCGGCCTCATGGCCGCTGCCGATCGGGGTGAAGGGGGTTTCGACACCGCCCAGGGTCAGGTCGGGGGTACGCCCGGCGCCGCTGACCTGGGCCAGCAAGATCGAGCCCTGGGGCACGGATATGGCGGCGTCGGCCGGCCTGTCGCCGGGTGCCGGCACCTTACCGCTACCGTTCAGTTCCAGATAGATCGGTGCCTGACGGGTATAGGCGGGCGGCGTGATCCAGACGGAAACGCTGAGTTCCTGGCCCATGGCGGCGGCCCCTAACGGCGTCACCGCGCGCATCAGGCGACCGCCTGCGTCGTTCCAGCCGACGACGATGCCAAGCACCAGAAGCACCAGCAGGGGGGCGCGGAACGCCCGGGGATCGTGGCCGGCCACATCCGGCGCGGGGGCGCCCAGGCGCATGCCAGCGATGCGTTCGGCCATGCGGTCGCGGTGGCGCTGCCACAGGCGGCGCGCCAGACGGTCGTCCATGCCGGCCAGCAGCCGGTCATCAAGGGTCGCGAGGGGTCGATGTTCGAAACCGCTGTCGTCCTCCAGCCGATGGCGGGCGGCGGCGCGGCTGACCATTGGCCGGTTGTCCCACGCCCGACGCAGGGTCAGCGCCAGCAAACCGGCGAAGGCCACCAGCACGACGCCGTGCAGCCAGTGCGGCAGCAGGGGAAGGATATCGAGCAGCGCCAAGCCCACGAACAGGGCGAGGACAGCCAGCACAGGCCAAGCCAGCGGCCAGATTTTTTCAAAGAAAACCACGGCCCGCGCCAACGGCAGCAGCAGGCGGTAGCGCAGACCCAATCCGGTGTCCGTCCGGCCGGTTGCCGGCGGCGGAACATCCAGCATGCGGCGGGTTCCTTTCACCCAACGTCGGGCAGGTTCACCTGAAACAGGTGGGGCCGCCCAAGGCACCCCGCAACCCGTTTTCCACCGAAGGTCTTAAGGACCGAGACGCCGGAAACCCGGCGATCAGTCCACCAGCCAGGGCGGCAGCGCGTCGAAGGCCATGAATTCTTCGGCTTCGACACGGCGGCGGACCACGGCATGGTCACCGCCCGATACCAGAACCTCAGGCACCAGGGGCCGGCCGTTGTAGGTCGAGGCCATGACGGCCCCATACGCACCCGCGGACCTGATCGCCAGAAGATCCCCCGGCTTTACGGCGGGAAGATGGCGTTGCACCGCAAATGTATCACCGGTTTCACAGATAGGTCCAACGACATCGACGGGATGCAGGGCACTGCCCGGCGCCGGTTCGGCCACCGGCACGATGGCGTGATAGGCGTCATAGAGGGCCGGGCGGATCAGGTCGTTCATGGCCGCGTCGACGATGACGAAGCGGCGGGTCGAGCCGTCCTTGGCATAGAGCACGCGGGTCACCAGCACGCCCGCGTTGCCCGCGATCAGGCGCCCCGGCTCAAACGTGACATGACAGCCGAGCGGCCCGACGACATCCTTGACCATGGCGCCGTAAGCAGCCGGCGGCGGCGCCTGTTCGTCGTTGTAGGGAATGCCGAGCCCGCCGCCCAGATCGAGGCGGCGGATGTCATGGCCCTGGGCACGCAGGTCCAGTGCCACGTCGCGCACACGCTCGTACGCCTTGCGATAGGGTTCCAGGTCGAGCAACTGCGAGCCGATGTGAACCGCGATGCCGCCCGCGTCGATGCCCGGCAGATCACGCGCCCGCCCGTACACTTCCGAGGCCCGGTCCCAATCAATGCCGAACTTGTTTTCCGCGCGGCCCGTGGTGATTTTGGCATGGGTCTTGGCGTCGACGTCCGGGTTGATGCGGATCGCCACATGGGCGGTCTTGCCCTTGGCCGCCGCGACCTGGGACAGGGCCACCAGTTCCGGTTCGGACTCCACGTTCATCTGATAGATGCCGGCGTCCAGCGCCTGAGCCATTTCGGCCGGAGTCTTGCCGACCCCGGAAAACACGATCTTCGATGCCGGAACGCCTGCCGCAAGGGCGCGCATCAGTTCGCCGCCGGACACCACGTCGGCCCCCGCCCCCAGCTGCGCCAGGGTTTTGATGACGGCGACGTTGCCGTTGGCCTTGACCGCGTAACAAACGGTGTGGTCCAGGCCCGTGAGGGCTTCGTCGAACACCCGGAAGTGGCGTTCCAGCGTCGCCCGCGAATAACAATAGAACGGCGTGCCGATCTGGTCCGCCAGATCGGCAAGGCTTACGTCCTCGGCTGACAACAGCCCGTCTTTGTAGGTGAAATGGTCCAAGGGTCGGTTTCCGGTCTTTGTTCAGCGGCGGGCCTGATGGGCGGGCGCGGCCGGGTTATCTGTTGCGGTCCGGGATCGTGTCCAGCTTGAGGAACTGGGAGCGGTCCATGGGCTCGGCCTCGCCTTCGGCCGGTTTCACCGGCACGGGGTTCCGTTTTTCCGGCGGGAAATAGGGATAGTCATGGGGAAATTCCGATCCCGGCGGATGCTTCGGCTGATTCTTGCGCCCACAGGCCGACAGCCCGGCAACCGTCAGGCCGGCAAAAAACGTCGAAAGGAACTGTCTGCGTGTCATCGCGTCCGATCTTCCCGAATATCCATCCGCGTTCCGGCCCCTAACCCAGGAACCGCGCGCGCGCATCCTTGGCCTGGGCGCGCACGTTGTCCGGCGCCGTGCCGCCGTAACTGGTCCGGCTGGTCACGGAATTCTCGACGCCAAGCACCGAATATACGTCCTCGGTAATGGCCGGGTCCACTTCGCGCATGTCGTCGAGGGTCAGGCCTTCGAGTTCGCAGCCCTTGGCTTCGGCCATGGCGACGAGCGAGCCGGTCACATGGTGGGCATTGCGGAAGGGCATGCCCAATACCCGCACCAGCCAATCGGCCAGGTCCGTCGCCGTGGCAAAACCGCGCGATGCGTCGGCCGCCATGCGGTCTTTGTTGAACTTCACGTCGCGCACCATGCCCGCCGTCGCGGCCACGGCCAGGGCCACGTTATCGGCGGCATCGAACACCGCTTCCTTGTCTTCCTGCATGTCCTTGCCGTAGGTCAGCGGCAGGCCCTTCATGACGATGACCAGGCCCTGGAACGCCCCGGCGATACGCCCGACCTTGGCGCGCACCAGTTCGGCGGCGTCCGGGTTGCGCTTCTGCGGCATGATGGAGGAGCCGGTCGAAAAGGCATCCGTGAACTGCGCGAAGCCGAACTGCTGCGAACACCAGATCACCATTTCCTCGGCAAAGCGCGACAGGTGAACGGCAAGGATCGTCGCGGACGAGAGAAACTCCAGCGCGAAATCCCGGTCCGACACGGTATCCAGCGAATTGGCCGTCGGCCGGTCGAAGCCGAGCGCCGCCGCCGTCATGTGACGGTCGATGGGGAACGAGGTCCCGGCCAGGGCGGCGACACCCAAGGGACATTCGTTCAGGCGCTTGCGGGCATCCATAAGACGACCGCGGTCGCGGCCCAGCATTTCCACATAGGCCAGCAGATAATGGCCGAGGGTCACCGGCTGCGCGCCCTGAAGATGTGTGAAGCCGGGCATCACGGTCGCGGCCTCGGCCTCGGCCCGTTCGATCAATGCGGCCTGCAGGTCCTTGATGCCCGCGTCCATGGCGTCGATGGCACCCCGCACCCACAGCTTGAAATCCGTCGCCACCTGATCGTTGCGCGACCGTGCCGTGTGCAGACGCCCCGCCGGCGCGCCGATCAGCGCTGCCAGACGGCTTTCCACGTTCATGTGGATGTCTTCCAAGGCACGCTTGAATTCGAAATCACCCGCAGCGATTTCCGCCTTCACGGCCGCAAGCCCGTCGGCAATGGCGTCGGCGTCGGCGTCCGTGACGATGCCCTGCTTGGCCAGCATGCGGACATGGGCGGTCGATCCGGCGATGTCCTCGTTCGCCAGCCGCTTGTCGAATTCGATGGAGGCGTTGATTTCCTCCATGATGGCGTCGGGACCGGCGTCGAAGCGCCCGCCCCAGATGGTCGAGGCGCCGGAAACGTCGTTTCCGCCCGATCCGGACTTGCCCGTAGTGCGCGCCATGGCTATCTCCTTAAGTCCAAGGCGATGGTGTAGACGATCAACGTAAACGGACAGTGAACCCGCATGATGACCCGGACCCACATCCAGACCACCCGTAATGCCCTTGCGCCCGCGACATTCCTGCGGACCCTGGCCACCGCCGTCTTGTTGAGTGGGGCGATTTTCATCATTCCCGGCGGCATTGCAAGGGGGGCGGAGACCGCTTGTTCCACACCACCGCCAACGTTATCCAAGTTCAAGACGGCGGATTCGGCGGTCGCAGCCGTGACGGAAGCGTTCCAGACCGCCGGGGGCGCCCCCGTCACCGTCACTGAACTGGCCCGGGGCAAGGGGGCCGTGGTCAATTTCTGGGCCACCTGGTGCGCCCCCTGCATCAAGGAAATGCCGCATCTGGACGCCCTGAAGACGGATCTGGCCCAGGACGGGATTCCAGTCATCGCCGTCAGCCAGGATCGCGGCGGCCTGGACGTGGTCAAACCGTTCTTCGACAAGCAGGGATATAAAAATCTCTCGATCCATCTGGATCCCAAAGGCACCTTCGCCCGCGCCAACAAGGTGCGCGGCCTGCCGACGACGATTCTCTATGACGCACAGGGCCGGGAAAAGGGCCGCCTTGAAGGCATCGCCGAATGGAATGCCCCGGAGGTCAAAGCATTCATCCGCGCCTGCCTGAGCGTATCCAAAGGCGGCTGAGCGGCGATCCGACCGCCCTGGTTTATCGCCGGCGGTGAACGCGCTAGGATAAAACCATGACGACACAAAGCCTGAAATTTCTGTGCACCGGCGCCCTGGTGCTGGGCCTGGGGGCGTGCAGCGTGACCGAATGGACCCTGCCCGGCGGCTCCGAGGACCAACTTGCCTTCGACCGCCAGGAATGCCGATCCCTGGCCCGCCGGGAGGCCGACCGCATCCTGAAACGCCAACCCTTGCCGCAACCTGATGCCGGCCCCCTGATCGGCAGCGAATACGATGCCGCCATGGCGCGCTACGACCTGTCGCGCCAGACCGACCGGATGTTCGTGTCTTGCATGGAAAATCGGGGCTACCGGCGGACCAGCCGGTCGCTGTTCGACTAGGCGTTCCATTCTGGACTGCGGCTCCCCATATAGACGGGGCGCCGCCTGCCTCTGCTCGGCGCGCGGCGCGGACACAAGCTGTCTTTGAACGCACACGGCCAGAAAGAGGAGACCGACATGGGCTTGACCATTGGCGACACCGCCCCCGATTTCACGGCGGAAACCACGCAAGGCACTATCAATTTCCACGACTGGATCGGCGATGGCTGGTGCATCATCTTTTCGCACCCCAAGGACTTCACGCCGGTCTGCACCACCGAACTGGGCTACATGGCGAAGCTGATGCCCGAGTTCAAGGCACGAGGCGTGAAGGTTATCGGCCTCAGTGTCGATTCCGTGGACGATCACGCGGCCTGGTCCAAGGACATTGAGGAAACCCAGGGCACCGCCCCCAATTATCCGATGATCGGCGATGCCGACCTGAAGGTTGCCAAGCTGTACGGCATGCTTCCGGCCGATGCCTCTGGCGGGGCCAAGGAACGCACCGCCATGACCAACATGACCGTGCGCACGGTCTTCGTCATCGGCCCGGACAAACAGATCAAGCTGTGCCTGACCTACCCGATGGCAACGGGACGCAATTTCGATGAAATCCTGCGCGTTATCGATTCCCTGCAGCTTACGGCAAAGCATCAGGTGGCGACGCCGGTGAATTGGAAACAGGGTGAGGACGTGATCATCGTGCCCGCCGTCAGCGATGAAGCCGCCAAGGCAAAATTCCCGGGCGGTTGGAAAACGCTGAAGCCTTATCTGCGCATCGTGCCGCAGCCCAAATAAGACGAACCGGGCCTGAACAAACAAAAACGGCGGCGCCCCGCGTTGGGCACCGCCGTTTTCTTGTCTGCGAGTCGCGCTGGCTTAGGCGGCCAGGCGATCGTTGCCGCGGCCCGTCGGCTGCGCTGCCGCCGGAACGAGGTAATAAAGTTCGGCCGCGCTGCGGGCGGAAGCCGGCACCCGGTCGTTGCCGGAGAAGGCACCGGCGACGAGGGAGGTAATGTCGTCGCGGCGGATGCCGATGTCACGCAGCATGCGGTCGTCGAGGGCCAGCAGCTGGCGGCGCATGGCGCTGCGGCGCAGGCCGATGATCAGCCCCTGGATAAGGGACTGCACGCCGTTGACCAGCGGCAGAAAATAGCTGTCTTCCTGCATCAAGGTCGGCTGCTGAAACAGGTCCTGCTGAACCGGTTCGGCCTGCTTCTGGGACCGTGCCGGGATAATCGCCTGGACCGCTTGCTTGCAGATCCGCGCGAAAGCCTGCGCCCGCAGAATACGGGCTTGTTCGATGAGGTCCTGAACGGACAGATCAGTTTGGCTGTAGGGCGCCATGGTCGTTACTCCTGAATTGATGCCGTGGGCGGGCCCTGAATGGACATTGCCGACGACGTGTTGGGCGGAACCTATGCCTGTCCTTTCCATGCGAAAACCGCAAATGCTGCACCGCAGCACTGCATTAAACGCATGGCTGATTGTGCGAAATATCACAGCCAACCCCCTGCCCCGCATGTCTCTGCTTGCCACCCGGGCCGGGGCTTCCTAGCTTGTCCCCATGGACGCATCATCACCCGCCAAACCCCGCCGGGGATCTTCCCGCGCCGCGATCGCACCACCGCCCGCCGCCGAACGCCTGACGCTGTTGCGCGCCGAACTGGCGAAACGGGGGCTCGACGGCTTCATCGTGCCGCGCGGCGACGAACATCAGGGCGAATACGTCGCCCCCCACTCCGAACGCCTGGCTTGGCTGACGGGCTTCACCGGCTCGGCCGGGATGGCGGTTGTATTGAGCCGCCGGGCCGCATTGTTCAGTGACGGCCGCTACACCCTGCAGGCGGCAAAGCAGGTCGACGCGAACCTGTACGACCTTCGCCACATTACCCAGGAACCTGCCGTCGACTGGATCGCCGAAGCCCTGCCCAAGGGCGGCAAGCTGGGATATGACCCCTGGCTGTTGACGCCGGCGCAGGTCCCCCGCTTCCGTGAAGCCTGCCAGCAGGCCGGCGGCGAGCTTGTGCCCGTGGACGGCAATCCCATTGATGCGGTTTGGGCCGACCAGCCCGCACGCCCCGCCGCCCCCGTGCACCCCCATCCCCTGAAGTACGCGGGGCTGGGATCGGCGGACAAGCGGCGGACCGTCGCCGCAATGCTGAAATCCCAGGGCCAGAACGCCCAGATTCTGTCGGCCCCCGATTCCATCGCCTGGCTGTTGAACGTGCGGGGGACCGACGTACCGCGCACGCCCTTGGCCCTCAGCTTCGCCGTGATCCATAAAGACGCCACCGTCGACTGGTTCATCGATCCGGCCAAAATCCCGGCGGCCGTGACACGCCATCTCGGCAAGGACGTGCGTATCAAGGCACCGGACGCCCTTGGCCCCTTACTCGACCGGCTGGCCGCGAAACACACGAAAGTCCGCATCGACCCCATGGCCGACCCCATGTGGATCGCCGCCCGCCTGGCCGACGGCGGGGCCGTGGTCGACCGCGGCCAGGACCTGTGTATCCTGCTCAAGGCCTGCAAGAACGACACGGAAATCGCCGGCATGCGCGCCGCCCATCTGCGCGATGGGGCCGCCGTGGCGAAATTCCTTGCCTGGCTGTCGGCGGAAGCACCCAAGGGCGGAATCAGCGAGATCACCGCCTCGGACCGGCTCTATGCCTTCCGCAAGGAAAACGATCTGATCCGCGATCTCAGCTTCGACACCATTTCCGGCAGCGGCCCCAACGGCGCCATCGTGCATTACAAGGCGACCCCGGCGTCCGACCGGCAACTGCGCGCGGGCGATGTCTATCTGGTCGATTCCGGGGCGCAATACCTGGACGGCACCACGGACATCACACGCACCGTCGCCATCGGCCCGAAAGCGCCGCCCAAGGAAGCCCGCACCCGCTTCACCCTCGTCCTCAAGGGCCATATCGCCCTGGCCCAGGCGCGCTTTCCCAAGGGCACCACGGGCTCGCAGTTGGACCCGCTGGCCCGCCAGTTCCTCTGGGCCGAGGGCCTGGACTTCGACCACGGCACCGGCCACGGCGTCGGCAGCTACCTCAGCGTCCACGAAGGGCCGCAGCGCATTTCCAAAGCCCCCAGTACGGTGGCGCTGGAACCGGGCATGGTGATCTCGAACGAGCCTGGATATTACAAGACCGGGGCCTACGGCATCCGCATCGAGAATCTTGTCCTGGTCACCGCCGCCACCGCACCCCGGGGTGCGGAACGCGATGTCCTGGCGTTCGAGACCCTGACCCTGGCCCCCATTGACCGCAATCTGATCGAGGTGACGCTACTGGACACGGCGGAACGGGCTTGGCTGGATGCCTATCACGCAAGGGTCCGCAAGGCTCTGTCACCCCTGGTCGACACCAAGACGCGGGCCTGGCTGAAACAGGCGACGGCGCCGCTCGCCGGTTAGTCACTTTCGATACAGATAAACCGCCGAACGGTGCAGGTCGTCGACCCGCGCTTCCTTCACCGGCGACCAACCCGGCAGGGCGAAGGCGTTGGAGAGGACCCAAGCGCCCGGCTTCAGACCATCCTCCAGCCGGCCGGCCAGCTTGGCCATGGCCGGCGGGCAGAGGAAACAGACCGCGAGATCGGCATCCGAGAAATCGGTCTTCATGACGTCGCCAAACCGGACCTCCAGGTTGGCCGGACCGAACAGGACGCGGCGCAGTCGGCAGACCGCCCAAGGCAGGGGCGAGGCTTCGGTGGCGATGACCCGGGCATCCGGAAAGCGGCGGGCAAGGGTCGTCGCCAGGCCGCCCCATCCGGCCCCCAGTTCGTGAATACAGCGCGGTTCAAGGCCCTCGATCATGGTGAACATGCAGGCCCGGACGGCAGGGGATGTCGGCATCGGC
Source organism: Rhodospirillales bacterium (assembly GCA_048263775.1). Lineage (GTDB taxonomy): Bacteria > Pseudomonadota > Alphaproteobacteria > Rhodospirillales > Casp-alpha2 > UBA1479. The sequence goes on along the minus strand of JBLXDU010000001.1, from coordinate 52,798 downwards.
GGAACCCCGGTCCATACGGTCCCGGCAAGGATCAGAACAATGGCGGCGAGCACCATGGAAAGGGCTAAAAATTCCATCGACAGGGCCCCTTTTCGCCGTCACATTACCGGCCCATATTAGGTTCATCTTCGGAATTCAGCCGGATTTCCGAAGCAAGAGAAGAAAACATGTTCTTTTTTAATACAGCGAAGAAAATGAGCCAATTGGGCAAGCCGGTTGATCCCAACTGGGTGCGCAATGAAAAGGGCAAGTTTTTCCGCTTCATCAATCTCGACCCCCAGGAACAGAACCTGGAGGGACAGACCGCCGTGTTCATCATCTGGCACGGTGGCGTGCGGCCTGCCTGGGTCTACGTCGGCACCTCGCGTAACCTGGCGCGCGACCTGCAGGAGTGCAAGAACAACGAAGACATCTTGTATTTCGAACGGTTCGGCGGCCTGTTCGTCAGCTGGTGCTACATCCGCAAGGAATTTCAGGCCGGCGCCGCGCGCTACCTGACCCAGATCGCCAAACCCCAGGTCGACAACCCGCTGGCGCCGTCGGCCGCCGTCGATGCCATCCCCGTCATGCTGCCGGGCGCCAAACCGACCGTTTGATCCCCTTTCAACCCAATCCCGCCGCGCCTTTTTCAACAAATTCATTGACGCAGGGAACCAGAACGAAAATTCTGATTACATGGCCCGTACCCGCGAATTCGACCCCGACGATGCCCTCGACAAGGCCATGCGCCTGTTCTGGGAACGCGGTTTTCAGCATACCTCCATGGAGGATCTCGTCCGCCATACGGGCGTCAGCCGCTATGGGCTCTACGGCACCTTCGGCAACAAGGATGCGATCTATCATCAGGCGCTGATGCGCTATATCCAGATCAAGAAGGACGAAATGCGCCGGGCCCTGCGCACACCGGGCGCCGGACGTCAGGCGCTTGAGGCCTATTTCCGCGATATCGAAGCATTCGTGTCCTCGGACGAGGGCCGCAAGGGTTGCATGGTCTACAACACCGCGGCGGAACTGGCCCCTCATCATCCGGAATTGGCCGAGTACCTGCGGGGGCTTCATACCGAGGTGCGGAATTTGTTCGAACAGGTCATCCGCAACGGTCAGCAGGCCGGCGACATCCGCACGGACATTCCGGCCGCCGATCTTGCCATGACCCTGTTCACCATGGAGCAAGGCATGGCCGCCCTGAACCGCGGCGGCACGGCCATCGACGACCTGATGTCCTGCTATGAAACCTATCTGAAGTTTCTCGACGGCTGATCCCAGCCCGGCGGCGCTACTCCGCCGCCGTCTTCAGACTTTCCGCCGCCAGATCGACGATCTGGTCCATGATCGCCGTCAGATCGTAATCCTTGGGCGTGTAGACGCGAGCGACGCCGGCGGCCTTCAGGGTTTCGGCATCGGCGGGCGGAATGATGCCGCCGGCGACCACGGGAATATCGTCCAGGCCTTCGGCCCGCATCAGATCCATCACGTCCGTGACCAAGGCCACGTGCGATCCCGACAGTACCGACAATCCCACCACATGCACGGCCTCGTCCCGCGCGGCGGCGACGATCTGGCCCGGGGTCAGGCGAATGCCTTCGTAGACGACCTCCATGCCGGCGTCCCGCGCCCGCACGGCGATCTGCTCCGCCCCGTTGGAATGACCGTCGAGCCCCGGCTTGCCGACCAGGATCTTGATGCGGCGGCCGAGGGCGGATGACACCTCCTCGACCCGCGCGCGCACGGCCGTGATGTCGCCGGCGGCACCCAGGGCCGCGCCAGAAATGCCCGTGGGTGCCCGATATTCACCGAACACGTCGCGCAACGCCTGCCCCCATTCGCCCGTGGTCACGCCCGCATGGGCGCATTGGATCGAGGGTTCCATGATGTTGGCGTCGGACTTCGCCGCCTCGGTCAGAGCCTTGAGCGCGGCCGCGACCTTGGCATCGTCGCGGGCCTCGCGCCAGGCAACCAGGGACGCGATCTGTTCCGCTTCGGCCTCGGGTGAAACGGTGACGATGGCGCCCGCCTGACCGACCAGGGGCGAGGGTTCGGCCTCCTGATACTTGTTCACGCCGACCACGATCTGCTCGCCCGCCTCGATGGCGGCCAGACGTTTGGCGCTGGCTTCGACCAGGCGCTGTTTCATGTAGCCGGCCTCGATCGCATGGACGGCGCCACCCATGGCGTCGATGCGGGCCAGTTCCGCCAGGGCCTGCCCCTTCAGGTCTTCGACCTTGGCGTCGATTTCCTTGGAGCCGTCGAAGATGTCGCCGAATTCCAGCAGGTCCGTCTCATAAGCCACGATCTGCTGCAGGCGCAGCGACCATTGCTGATCCCACGGGCGGGGCAGGCCGAGGGCCTCGTTCCAGGCCGGCAGCTGCACGGCACGGGCGCGGGCGTTCTTGGACAGGGTCACGGCCAACATCTCAAGCAGGATGCGGTAGACGTTGTTTTCCGGCTGCTGTTCGGTCAAGCCCAAGGAATTGACCTGCACGCCATAACGGAAACGGCGGTACTTTTCGTCCTCGACCCCGTAACGGTTGCGGGTGATGTCGTCCCACAGCTCGGTGAACGCGCGCATCTTGCACAGCTCGGTGATGAAGCGCATGCCGGCGTTGACGAAGAAGCTGATGCGCCCGACCAGACGCGGGAAATCCGCGTCGGACACCTGGCCCGAGGCCTTGACCGTATCCAAAATCGCCTGCGCATTGGCAAGCGCATAAGCCAGTTCCTGAACCGGCGTCGCGCCCGCTTCCTGCAGGTGGTAGGAGCACACGTTGACCGGGTTCCACTTGGGCACCTCGCGGCAGGTAAAGGCGATGGTATCCGACGTCAGGCGCAGCGACGGCGCCGGCGGAAAGATGTAGGTGCCGCGCGAGAGATATTCCTTCAGCACGTCGTTCTGGGTCGTGCCCGCCAGATCGGCGCGCTTGGCGCCCTGACGTTCGGCCGCGGCGATATAAAGCGCAAGCAGCCAGGCCGCCGGGGCGTTGATGGTCATCGACGTGTTCATCTGGTCGAGGGGGATGCCGTCGAACAACTGCGCCATGTCGCCCAGGTGCGAAATCGGCACGCCGACCTTGCCGACCTCACCCTTGGCGAGCGGATGGTCGGCGTCATAGCCGGTCTGGGTCGGCAGATCGAAGGCCACGGACAGGCCTGTCTGCCCCTTTTCCAGGTTCGAACGGTACAGCGCGTTCGATTCCTTGGCCGAGGAATGGCCCGAATAGGTGCGGAACAGCCAGGGCTTATCCCGCGCCGCCGCCTGTTGCGACGCAACGGAACCGCCTTTTGCGTCTGCTAATTCGCCACTCATAGCCTTCTCCTTAAAATGACAGAAATTCGCCATTCTCTAAAAATTATTGTAATTTTATTTCGTATCTAAATCGTAAAACGAAAGATAGAATTTTGTGCATTGCGAAGAAAATGTAAAGCGGATATGACCAATAGGACAACAAAAATGGCCGCATGCCGAACAATAAGATACAGGCGAAAACGCGGACCGTTGGGGATGGCGTAACTGTGTGGAGAAGGAGGCAGCAATGTCGGATGCCGCCGAAGTGATCGAATTGAACCCGAACCAGCCCACGAAAGACCTTTACGAAGTCGGCGAAATCCCGCCGCTGGGTCATGTCCCGAAACAGATGTACGCCTGGGCGATCCGCAAGGAACGCCATGGCGAGCCCGATACCGCCATGCAGGTCGAGGTCGTGGACGTGCCCGAACTGGACAGCCACGACGTGCTGGTCATGGTGATGGCCGCCGGCGTCAACTACAACGGCGTGTGGGCCGCGCTCGGCACGCCGATCTCGCCCTTCGATTACCACAAGGCCGAGTATCATATCGCGGGCTCCGACGCCTCGGGCGTGGTCTACGCCGTCGGCTCCAAGGTCAAACGCTTCAAGGTCGGTGACGAGGTCGTTGTCCATTGTAATCAGGACGACGGCGACGACGAGGAATGCAACGGCGGCGACCCCATGTTCTCCACCTCGCAGCGCATCTGGGGGTATGAGACGCCGGACGGCTCCTTCGCCCAGTTTTGCCGCGTCCAGGACCGCCAGTGCATGAAGCGGCCCAAGCACCTGACCTGGGAGGAAAGTGCGTGCTACACCCTGGTCCTCGCCACTGCCTACCGCATGTTGTTCGGCCATCGCCCGCATATCCTGCGGCCCGGCCACAACGTACTGGTTTGGGGGGCGTCCGGCGGGCTGGGCTCCATGGCCGTGCAGTTGTGCGCCGTATCCGGCGCCAACGCCATCGGCGTGATCTCGGAAGAGGACAAACGCGACTTCGTCATGTCGCTGGGCGCCAAGGCGGTGATCAACCGCAAGGACTTCAACTGCTGGGGCCAACTGCCCGAGGTCAACGGCCCCGGCTTCAAGGAGTACATGGCCGAGACCCGCAAGTTCGGCAAAGCCATCTGGGACATCACCGGCAAGGGCAACGACGTCGACTTCGTGTTCGAACACCCGGGCGAGGCGACCTTCCCGGTCAGCTGCAACGTGGTCAAGCGCGGCGGCATGGTCGTATTCTGCGCCGGCACCACGGGCTATAATCTGACCATGGACGCGCGCTTCGTGTGGATGCGCCAGAAACGCATCCAGGGCAGCCACTTCGCCAACCTGATGCAGGCGTCGCAGGCCAACCAGTTGGTCATCGAACGGCGGCTCGACCCCTGCATGTCGGAGGTGTTTTCCTGGTCCGACATTCCGGCGGCCCATATGAAAATGCGCGCCAACCAGCACAAACCCGGTAACATGGCGGTTCTGGTCCAGGCCAAGCGGCCCGGCTTCCGGACCCTCGAGGATTGCATTTCGGCGTAAAGCCCATCGGCGCCCCCGCCGCCTGACATCAAGGAGACGCGTCATGGACGCCAGCGCACCCAGCGGCGGCATTCTGCTGCCCGATCTTTTGACCCTTTGCCGCGAGGCCCAGGGTGCTGCCGACGACGTGTTCGCCGCTGCCCGCCGCCGCGTCACCGACATGTGCAGCGAAAACGGCAAGGTGTCGGGCCCCCTGGTCGACGCCAACCAGGTCGCGGCCCACGGCTTGTCCTGGCTGGCGACCTATGTCGAGGGCCTGCGCCAGATGCTCGGCTGGGCCGAACGCCTGGAGGGCACGAGCACCTTCGGGGAGATGGAACAACTGATGGTCCAGGCCGCGTTCGGCGAATACCTGGCCCAGATCAAGGGCGGCATCGCCCTGTCACAGGTCGAAATCGTGCGCCCGGCGGACATGGGCCTGACGGCCGACGACATGGCTCCCCTGGAAACCGCCGCCGTCAAAACCCTAATCGCGGGCGGCAACACGCCGGCCCTGCGTGCACGCATGGGCGAGATCATGGCCGAGGGCCATTTCGGCGCCCTGGGCCTGGACGACGAGATGTTGGACATGGTGCGGGACCAGTTTCACAAGTTCGTCGAGGATCAGGTCATGCCCCATGCCCACGAATGGCATCTGGCCGATAACCTGATCCCCATCGAGGTCGTCGACCAGATGGCGGAATTGGGTGTGTTCGGCCTGACCGTGCCGGAAGAGGGCGGCGGGCTCGGCATGGGCAAGATCGCCATGTGCGTGGTCACGGAAGAACTGTCGCGCGGCTATATCGGCGTCGGCTCTCTCGGCACCCGCTCGGAAATCGCGGCGGAACTGATCCGCCTGGGCGGCACGCCGGAACAACAGGCCCATTACCTGCCCAAGATCGCGTCCGGCGAAATCCTGCCGACGGCGGTGTTCACGGAACCGGGCACGGGCTCGGACCTGGCGTCCTTGAAGACCCGCGCGGTCAAGGACGGGGACACCTACAAAGTCACCGGCAATAAAACCTGGATCACCCATGCCTCACGCTCGGACCTGATGACGCTGCTGGTCCGCACCAACCCGGACGAGCCGGGATACAAGGGGCTTTCCATGCTGCTCGCGGAAAAGCCGCGCGGCACGGAGGACGATCCCTTCCCCGCCCCCGGCATGTCCGGCGGCGAGATCGAGGTGCTCGGTTACCGCGGCATGAAGGAATACGAGCTCGGCTTCGACGGTTTCGAAGTCCCGGCGGGCCAGCTTCTGGGCGGCCAGGAGGGCCAGGGTTTCAAGCAGTTGATGGCGACCTTCGAAAGTGCCCGCATCCAAACGGCCGCCCGCGCCGTCGGCGTGGCGCAGAACGCCATGGAATTGGGCTTGCAATACGCCCTGGAGCGCAACCAGTTCGGCCGCGCCATCCACGCCTTCCCGCGCGTCCACGGCAAGCTTGCCTGGATGGCCGTGGAGACCATGATCGCCCGCCAGCTGACCTATTTCGCCGCGCGCGAAAAGGATTCCGACCGGCGCTGCGATATCGAGGCCGGCATGGCCAAGCTTTTGGGCGCGCGCACGGCCTGGTCCAATGCGGACAACGCCCTGCAAATTCACGGCGGTAACGGCTATGCCATGGAATATCCGATCTCACGGGTGCTGTGCGACGCCCGCATCCTCAACATCTTCGAGGGGGCGGCGGAAATTCAGGCCCAGGTGATCGCCCGCGGCCTGATGTCCGGGCGCAACTAAGACCTTCCCTGCCGAACGCCTTCACCCATCCCTGCCGCCTGGCCACGAGTTGGCCCGATCCTTGCGTCCTTTCCTCGGGTCAAGTGCGGCCACCCCGGCCATTGTCCGGCGGGTGGCCCGATTTAAAGTGAGGTCATGGTCATGGGTACGGAAGAATTTCGCAGTTATATGAACGCGTTAGAGATTTTGAGCGAGGAAATCGAGGCGTCCCCCGAATTCAAGTTAGTCGCCGGCGCCATGAACCGCCCGGAGATGCTGCATCGTTTCAATTTGCACCGTGCGATGGTCAATCTGCTACATTTTGTCACCGTGCACATGATGCGCGCCGATGCTCATGACTATGATGGGGAGAGCGAGCGGTGGATTCTGGGCGCCCTGGATCAAGCGTCTGAGGAAATCCGCAATGGCCTTACCCGCCCCCTACCGGTTGAGGCGCGACACCTTGCCGAGCGGTCGCTGAAACTGTCCAACCAGATTCTCGCCGACATCCACACCATCGCCGCCTGAAAATTCAGACGTCCTCGGGATCACGCCAACCTTCGTATTCCTTTTGGGTTTCCGGGCTGGGTGGATAAACGCCGATGATCGGCTGACCGGCCTGAATTTTCTGTTTGGCGAACCGCTCGAATCGTTCCTGGGCAACACCGTCGGCCGCGACCTCCGCCGCCAGATCCCGGGGGATCACCACGACCCCGTCGCCATCAGCCTTAATAATATCGCCGGGAATGACGGCGACCCCGCCGCAGCCGATCCGGGTTCCCGTATCCCCCGCCGCCAAGCCTACGATATGAGCGGGCGCCGCCGGGCCCGCCGCGAACACGGGCAGGCCCACGGCGATCGCCTCTGCCGCGTCGCGCACGCCGCCGTCGGCAACCACGCCGGCAACACCCCGCACCTTCAATCGCTCTAGAATCAGATCACCCAATACCGCCGTTTCCGCATCGCGCCTTGCGTCGATCACCAGTACGGCGCCCTCAGGTACCTCTTCGATGGCGTGACGCGGCACATAGCCGTCGGCGCCCAGAACGGCGGGGGCCGACAGGTCCTCCCGCGCGGGGATGAACCGCAGGGTGAAGGCCTCGCCCAACAGCGGCTTGACCGGCGCGTTCAGGGGCCGCACCCCGGCCATGACGACCCGGCGCAAGCCCCGCTTCAACAACTGCATGGACACGGTGGCGACGGAAATACGTTCCAGGTTTTGGCGGGTTTCTGCATCCATGAATGGGCTCCTTGAGTCTTGGACAGTCCGGCATCTTAGCCGCGTGTACGGTGAAACCGCCGGGAAAATCGGTGACGCCCGGCGGGGAAAGGACTATATCTCGGAAATGGAAGGGTTCTTCACGATCCTCATTGTCATCGCCCTGGCGCTGACCCTGCTGGTGCTGTTCGTCGGCATCGGCGCTTTCGCCGTGGGCGGCAAGTTCAACGCGAAATATTCCAACAAGCTGATGCGCGCCCGCGTGCTCATGCAGGGCATCGCCATCATCCTGTTCGCCGTTCTCATGCTGCTGAGCGGCAAATAGACGCCCTATCCGGCGCAGGAGGACGCATTCCTTGGTTACCTTGTCGAAGATCTACACCCGGGGCGGGGACGCGGGCGAAACCTCGTTGGGTTCCGGCGACCGGCGGCCCAAGCACGACATCCGGGTTGCCGCCTACGGCACCGTCGACGAAGCCAATTCGGTAATCGGATTGGTGCGGCTTTATACCGGGCCGGGCGGCAGCGATGCGGATGCCGAGGCCGATGCCATGTTGAGCCGCATCCAGAACGACCTGTTCGACCTGGGCGCCGATCTGTGCACGCCCGAGGACGGCAAGCGGTCCGAGGGGGCGTTGCGCATCCAGGCCTCGCAGGTCGCGCGCCTGGAGACGGAAATCGACGCCATGAACGGGGATCTGGAACCGCTCAAATCCTTCATCCTGCCGGGCGGGCGGGCAGCGGCTGCGCACCTGCACCATGCCCGCACCGTGGCCCGCCGGGCCGAACGCCTGATCACCGAACTGGCGGGCATCGAAGCGGTCAACGCCGAGGCCGTGAAGTACATCAACCGCCTGTCCGACCATCTGTTCGTGCTGGCCCGCCGACTCAACGACGGCGGGCGTGCGGACGTTCTCTGGGTGCCCGGGGCGACCCGCTGAGCCCACCGGAGAACCTTTATCACCGGGCCGTTCATTACCTTGGAATCATGTATACCAAAGGGCCGAACGGGCCTTGACCACCCCTGGGGGTAAGCCTATTGTGCGAGTGCGAACAGCCTAATTCCGGCATAAAGATCGGACCGGGGCGGGGCGCACCGGAGTGTGGAGATTAGAAAATAATGTCGGATAAGATTAAGAAGATCGGCGTCATCGGCGCCGGCCAGATGGGTAGTGGCATCGCGCATGTTTGTGCCCTGTCCGGGCGCGCCGTCTACATGCTGGACGTCAACGACGACGCTTTGACGCGGGGCATGGGCACCATCGAACGCGGCATGAGCCGTCAGGTCGAACGCGATCTGATCTCCGCCGACGAGATGAAAAACGCCCTGGCGCTGATCAAGACCGGTACCGACTATGCCGGCATGAAGGATTGCGACCTTGTGATCGAGGCCGCCACGGAAGACGAGGAAGTCAAGAAAGCGATCCTGCGCTCCCTCGCCGACCATCTGGGCGAAGACACGATCATCGCGACCAACACGTCCTCCATCTCCATCACCCGCCTGGCGGCCCAGACCGACCGGCCCGAGCGCTTCGTCGGCATGCACTTCATGAACCCGGTGCCGCGCATGGATCTGGTCGAACTGATCCGCGGCATCGCGACCAACGAAGAAACCTTCGCCGTGATCCGCGAACTGACCACGGAGCTGGGCAAGAAGCCGGTCAACGCCGAGGATTTCCCCGCCTTCATCGTCAACCGCATCCTGCTGCCGATGATCAACGAGGCGATTTACACCCTGTACGAAGGCGTCGGCTCGGTCGATGCCATCGACACAGCCATGCGGCTCGGCACCCGCCACCCCATGGGTCCGCTGGAACTGGCCGACTTCATCGGCCTGGATACCTGCCTGTCGATCATGCACGTGCTGCACGACGGCCTGTCCGATACCAAGTATCGGCCCTGTCCGCTGCTGGTGAAGTACGTGGAGGCCGGTTGGCTCGGGCGCAAGTCAGGCCGTGGGTTCTACGACTATTCCACGGATACGCCGGTCCCGACCCGCTGATCCGGTGGCGCTATCCGCCCCATACCCGGCGGAACACGCGCAGCCAGTTTTCCCCCATGATTTTCCGCACGTCGGCGTCGCCATAGCCGCGCGCCAATAGTTCTGCGGTCAGGTTGGACAGGGTCGCGGGCGTCTCAATCCCTTTGGGGAAATAATGCGGCGGCGGCGGATAGACGGCGGCGTCCCATCGCCCCGTCTTGATCGCGTCGTCATAGCGCGCCTGCGCCTTGTCGGCCGGAATGATCGGGTCCATCCCCATGTAATAATCGATGCCCAGGCCGACATGGTCGATGCCCATCAGTTCCACCGCGTAGTCGATGAATTCGATAAAGCGGTCCAGGCCAGGCCTTGGATCGTCGCCGAGGAAACTGGGGAACCCGTTGATGCCGACAACCCCGCCGGTCTGGGCGCAAGCCGTCATCTGTTCGTCCGTGATGTTTCGCGGCGAGGGATGCAGCGCCTTGGCATTGGCATGGGAAAACACAAAGGGTCCGTCGCAGATTTCCATGGCGTCCATGGTCGTCTTGAACCCGGTGTGGCTGCCGTCGACGATCAATCCCAGGTCGTTGCAGCGCTTGACCAAATCTTGGCCGAACAGGCTGAGCCCCGCATCCGTGCGTTCCAGCGCACCATCGCCGACCCGGCATTTCACGTTGTAGGTCAACTGCACCATGCCGAGGCCGAGCGCCTTGTAGGCGTCGAGCAGATCGAGATCATCCTCGACCGCATCCGTACCCTGGAAGTGGAACACGATGGCCATGTCGCCGGCCTGTTTGGCGGCCTCGATATCGGATGCCTTGCGCGCCAGGCGCAGGCGGTCATGCCCTTCGATGAAGCGGTGCCAGCGCCCGAAAATGCGCAGGGTCTGCTCCGCCGTTTCGCGGATCGCGATGGTAGGAACCGCGGCGGTCAGGCCACCGTCCATGTAGTAGGTGACGTTGGCCGGATCCATCAACAGTGGACAGACCCCGTCAATGACGATGGCGTCGCGATGCAGAGTCAGCGCGTGTTCGGCAATGTCAGTCGTCATCGCCGGGGGCCGGCTTGTCCGCCGAGACCAGACCCAGGTCGACCCCGGCCTCGTCCAGCATGGCCTTGGTGATCTTGTCGTCTTCTGACCAGCGGGAAGCGAAGTCCGCGTTCTCCAGGCTGCCGGCATCGACCACCACGCGTTTGATGCCGACCTGAACGATGGCCCGCGTGCAGTCGGCGCAGGGCAGATGGGTGACGTAGATAGTGCAGCCTTTCAGCGACATCCCGATGCGCGCCGCGTTGTAAATCGCGTTGCGCTCCGCATGCTCGGTCCATTTGTATTTCAGGGGCCGGGTGTGACGGTCCTCGACCGCGTCGTCGATGGTGCGGGGAAAGCCGTTGAAGCCGTAAGGCCCCGGCGTCTTGTCATCCCCCACGATCACCGCGCCGACCTGGGTCGAGCGGTCCTTGGACCAAGTCGCGACCTCCTTTGCCAGACGCAGGAATCGAATATCCCATTTCTCGCTCATCGGCTGATCCCCAATTCATCCCCGTTGCAGGCTCCCGTTCCGCCGAAGGTTGCCATATCGCGCGCGGATGGGCCACGACAAAGGCGTGCCAACGGGCTTCCCCTGTCATCGAACCGTCACGCCGCCGTTAACAAAGCTTCTTTTGTCTTCGCCGGGACCGTCTGTCATCAGATGTGAAATTGGCCCTGGGCGATCAATACGCACCTGACCAACCAAGACATGCCGTACCGGCAATAGGGACCGCGATATCATGAACATGCTCGCCAAACTGGCCGTTCCCAAAGGGGTGCTGCCCAAGTTTGCATACCCCCGGAGAAAGACGCCTGCCGCCCCCCCTCCACGCCCGGTCGACGTGCGTGCCCGCAACCTGGAAATCCGCCTGGCGGAAACACCCGAGGAGATCGAGGCCGCGCAGCGCCTGCGCTACAACGTATTTTACCGCGAGATGGGCGCCATCCCGACCGTGGACGCCGCGCGTCACGAGCGCGACGCCGATCCCTTCGACGAGATCTGCGATCACCTTCTGGTCCTCGACACGGACCGCTCGCAGCCCGGCCGGCCCTTTGTCTGCGGCACCTACCGATTGATTCGCGGCGCCGTGGCCAAGGCCAACGGCGGGTTCTATTCGGCCCATGAATACGATCTGTCGGCCTTGCTGCGCCATCCGGGCGAACTGGTCGAACTGGGCCGGTCCTGCGTCCATGAAGACTACCGCACCGGGGCGGTCATGCAGCTTCTGTGGGGCGGCATCGCGGAATACCTCACCGCCTACAACATCAAATTGATGTTCGGCTGCGGATCACTGCCCGGCACGGACGCGGAAGCGCTCATGCCGGCACTCAGCTATCTGCACCATTTCCACATGGCGCCCAGCGACATCCGTGCCCGGGCGCTCGATGACCTTTACGTGAAGATCGACCGGGTGCCCCTGACCCGGCTGGATCAAAGAGCGGCCCGCGCCATGCTGCCGCCGCTTATCAAGGGATACATGCGCGTCGGCGGCTTCATCGGCGACGGCGCGGTTATCGACAACCAGTTCAACACGACGGACGTATGCATCATCGTACCTACGGACCACATCACCGAGAAATACCAGCGCCACTACAAGCCCTGTGGGACGCGCTAGGCGACGCCGGTCCCGTCGCCGCCTCGGGCCTTAGGTCCGCCGGGCGTATTTCGCTCTTCCTTGCCCTGACGGGCGCGCTGCTGCCGGTCGCGGCGGCCGCCTATCCGTTGGGCGCCGCCGCCGTCAGGCGCATCGCCCTGATCTGGTTCCGGGGCGTGGCGCGGCTGGCCAGCCTGCGCATCAAGGTCCATGGCGCCCCCCTCGGCCAGACGGGAACGCTTTATGTCAGCAACCATGTGTCCTATCTGGACATCCCGGTGCTGGCCCTGCTGACAGACGCCGCCTTCGTGGCCAAGGACGATGTCCGGGATTGGCCCCTGTTCGGGCTGTGCGCGAAAATTTACCGCACCCTGTTCATCCGCCGCGACGCCAGGGAGGCGCTCGGCCAGCGCGCCGAGATGGCGGATCGTCTTGCTGCCGGCGACAGTTTGGTGCTGTTCCCCGAGGGCACGTCGTCGGACGGCATCCATGTATTGCCGTTCAAAAGTGCCTTGTTCGCCGTCGCCGACGCGGCCCCGGGGGCGGAGCAGCCCCGCGTGCAGCCCGTGTCCATCGCCTATACCCGCTATGCCGACGGGCGGCCGCTTGAGCGGGGCCTGCGTGCTCTTTACGCCTGGTACGGCGACATGACCCTGCTGCCGCACCTGATTTCCGTGTTCGGGCTGCGCGGCGCCATGGTCGAGGTCACCTTCCACGCGCCGGTGCAAGCCCGCGATTTCAGGGACCGCAAGGCGCTCGCCGCCCATTGCCATGACAAAATCACCACGGGCGTGACCCGCGCCCATTGGCGGCGGGTCTACGACATTCCCATCGAATCCGGAAAGTTAGTGGAGTTCCGCCCGTAACTTCTGGCGGAACAGGTCGATAGGCACCAGTTCGTTACCCAGTTCGACATGCCAGAACTGCCAACCGTTGCAGGCCGGGGCCTTCTGTACATGGGCCCCCACCTGATGGATGGAGCCGCGGAAATCAGCAGCGGCCAGGGTTCCGTCGGCACGCACCCGCGCCGTGTGGCGGCGCTGATGGTCGGTCAGGGTCTGGCCTGCCTTGAGCAACCCTCGTTCGACCACCCAACCGAAGGGAATGCGCGGCTGTTCGCGCTTGGCCGGGGTGGTCAGCAACGACGGCTCGGCCAGGGGTTCAATCCCGGCCAGGCGTTCCTTGGCCAGGGCCGCGTATTCCTGATCCCGTTCCAGGCCGACATAGCGCCGGTCGAGCATGCGCGCCACGGCCCCGGTGGTGCCCGTGCCGAAGAACGGGTCCAGAATCACGTCGCCGACGTCCGTCGAGGACAGAATGGTACGGTAAAGCAGCGCTTCCGGTTTCTGGGTCGGATGGGCCTTCTTGCCCTCGGCGTTCTTCAAACGCTCCGCCCCCGTGCACAGCGGGATGGTCCAGTCGGAACGCATCTGCAGATCGTCATTCAGCGTCTTCATGGCTTCGTAGTTGAAGCGGTACTTGGCATCCTTGTCCCGCGCCGCCCAGATCATGGTTTCGTGGGCGTTGGTGAAGCGCCGGCCCCGGAAATTGGGCATGGGGTTGGATTTGCGCCACACGATGTCGTTGAGGATCCAATATCCCAGATCCTGCAGGATCGCGCCGACGCGGAAGATGTTGTGATAGCTGCCGATCACCCAAAGCGTGCCGTTGGGTTGCAGAACCCGGCGCGCGGCGGACAGCCAGGCATGGGTGAATTCGTCATAGCTTTTGAAGCCCGAGAACCGATCCCAATCGGCGTCGACTCCGTCGACCCGCGAATTGTCGGGGCGATGCAATTCGCCTTCCAATTGCAGGTTATAGGGTGGATCGGCGAAGACCATGTCGACGCTGCCTTCCGGCATGGCGTTCATCAACTCGACACAGTCGCCGACATGGATGGTGTCGGCATAGGCTTCCGCCGCGGCGACGGCGGACTCACGTTCGGCAGCGGCCGCCTTGCGGCGCGCGGTGGCAGGCTTTCTCGTCATGTTCAGACTTTCCCAGGTCCCCAGTATTCGGGGAGCATGGCCAGGGCCGGAGTCGCGGTCAAGAAGTATTTGGATTCAAATACTTAGGAGAGAGTCTTGACGGCATATATGGGAGTCACGACTCCCCGTCGCCCAAGATGTTGCGGATCGGCTTGTAACTTTTTCGGTGCTCCGGCGTCACGCCCTGGCGTTCCAAGGCCGCCTTGTGCGCGGCCGTGCCGTATCCCGCGTTGCGCTCCCAACCGTATCCGGGAAACCGTTCCGCAAGATCGGCCATCAGGCGGTCGCGGGTCACCTTGGCGGCGATGGAGGCGGCGGCAATGGACAGGGACCGACCGTCACCGCCGACCAGACAGTCAATTCGACAGCCGGGCGCGGACGGCAGGGGCGGCGGCCGGTTGCCGTCGACCAGGGCGAAATCAGGCACCCGGCCCAGGGCCTGGACCGCGCGATCCATGGCCAGAAACGTCGCCTGCAGAATGTTGAGGGTATCGATTTCCGCCGCCGAGGCCTGACCGACGCCGATCACTGCATGGGGGGTGAGTTCCAGCAACAAGCGATCACGGGCGGCGGCTTTCAGGCGCTTGGAATCGTCCAGTTCCAACGCCAGGGGCCGCGGCAGGCTGGCCCGGTCAAGTATCGCCGCCGCCGCGACCACGGGCCCGGCCCAGGGCCCGCGGCCGGCTTCATCGATGCCGCAGATGACGGCGTGGCCGGCGGCGCGGGCTTTATCCTCGTGATCGAAATCAGGCACGGTGGTGCACCGTCAGTCGTCCTTCGACTTTGGTTTGGATTTGGTCTTCGGTTCGGTTTTTGGTTTATCCGCGGTCGGGGCCGTGTCCGTCTCAGGGACGGCAGGCGCCGCCTCCGCCTTCTTGCGCCGCGACCGGCGCAGGCGGGCCCGGCGCAGCAGCAACGCCCCCTTGCGCAATTGGCGCATGGATCGCGAACGCGCAGTGCCGAAGGTTTCCGTGAGAATTTCCGTTTCCGGTGCATAGACCAGGCGGACCAGTTCGCCACCCGACGCAACGCCTTCGTGGGCAATGGCCTGAATGCGCCGCGCCGTGACGACCCACAGCGGCGACAGCGCCAGCGACATCACCGTGACCGAGACGACAAGACGGGAGTCATCGGCGTTCAGCACGCCCGCTGAAACACCGACCACGGACAGCAGGAACGAGAATTCGCCGATCTGCGCCAGCAAGACGCCGGACAGAAAGGCACGGTCCCAAGGCTGGCCCAGGGCGCGCAGAAAGCCCACGTTGATCACGGTCTTGAACACGCTGACCAGGAAGAACAGCAACAGCACCCGGCCCAGGTTGTCCCAGATATAGCTCATGTCCAGCAGCAGCCCGATGGACAAGAAAAACACCATCATCAGGATGCTTTGAATCGGCACCACCGTTTCCGTGATGGGATGGCGCAGGGTCGAATTGCCGACGATCAGCCCGGCGATGAAGGCGCCGTAGGCCGCCGACAGGCCCATGACGCCGGCGATCGACGCACAGCCGAAACAAAAGGTCAGCGCCGCCAGGGGGCGCAGATCGACATTGGGCAGGATGCGGTCGGTAAACGGCAGGACGACCTTGCGCCCGCGCGACAGATACCAGATCAGCCAGGCCAGGAAGCCGATGGACAGCACGATCTTGGGGATCGTGATCCATTCGAATTGCCCGCCCTGCATGGCCCCCACCCATAACAGCATGGGCACCACAGCCAAATCCTGGGCGATCAGGATGCCGACCGTGACCCGCCCCGTGCGGGTGCGCAACTCACCCAGGTCTTCCAGCATCTTGACCACCACCGCCGTCGACGACAGGGCAACCACGAACCCCAGCAGCACGGAAAGCGGCATCGACCAGTCGAAAATCTGTGAACACAGCAAGGTCACGGCGACCGACGCCGTGATCTGGAACGCCACCGTGAACACGGCCAGCCGCCACATGCGGCGGAACGAGCGCAAGGACAATTCCAGCCCGACCAGGAACAGCAGCAGCAACACGCCCATTTCCGCGAGCAGTTCGAGGGAACCCTGGTCCTTGACCACGCTGAGCCCCGACGGCCCCAGAATGACACCGGCCAGGATGTAGCCGACGATTGCCGGCTGGCGCAGACGGGTCATCAGCATGCCGCACAACAGTGCCGCCAGAACGACGAGGGCGATACCGGTCAGGTCATTGCCGTGGGCCGCGTCCGACGCGGTCATGGCCTTTTCCGTGACCTCGGCCACCGCATCGACGGCAGCGGCGCCGATCTCGGCGATCTTTTCCGGAAGCTCTTTCGGGGTTGCCTGGGGGTCCATGAGCACAGGGTAGCATTTCCCCGGCATCGCTCCACATGGTGATTGAGAGATTGTCCCTAAAACAGGGACATCTGCGCCGATGGCGGCACCGGCGGACGGAACAGATCCGTGCGCAACGGGCGGCTGCCGGACCGCGCCCGGTCAAGCCCCGCCCGCTTCAGCGCCGCCTTGAAGCGTGCGGCGAGCAACTGCGCCTCGATTCCCGTGCCGGTATGGCGGGCTCCCCATTCGGCGCGATAAAGCGCACCCTCGCGGCTGGCCTTGAGACGGTTCAAAACCCGCTCCGCCCGGTCCGGGTAATGGGCTTCCAGCCATTCCCGGAACAACCCCGCGACTTCGCCCGGCAAACGCAGCAGAACATAACCCGCCGCCGTCGCCCCGGCGTCGGCGGCCTCTGCAATGATGGCGTCCAGTTCCATGTCGTTGATGGCCGGAATCATGGGTGCTGCCAGCACCGTCACGGGAACGCCGGCCCCGGCCAGACCGGCGATGGCGCGAAGTCGCTTGGCCGCCGTCGGCGCCCGGGGTTCAAGCCGGCGCGCCACCCCCCGGTCCAGGGTCGTCACGGAAACCGCGACCGACGCCAGGCCCTTCGCCGCCATGGGCGCCAGAATGTCTAGATCGCGCAACACCAGATCCGACTTGGTGGTGATCGACACGGGATGGTCGCAGGCGGCCAGAACCTCGAGCACCCCGCGGGTGATACCAAGCCGCCGTTCGATCGGCTGATAGGGGTCCGTATTGGCCCCCAGCTGCAAGGTCTGGCAGCGGTAGGACCTGACCGCCAGTTCGCGGCGCAGTAATTCCGCCGCGTCATGCTTGGCGAACAGCTTGGTTTCGAAATCAAGCCCCGGCGACAACCCCAGATAGGCATGGCTCGGCCGCGCGAAACAGTAGACACAGCCGTGTTCGCACCCTCGGTACGGATTGAGCGAACGGTCGAAGGGAATGTCGGGCGACGTGTTGCGCGCGATCACCTTGCGCGCCGTGTCGGGAAGGACCTCGGTGCGCAGCGGCGGCAGGTCATCGTCATCACACCATCCGTCGTCCACGGCCTCCCGCGTCAGGCGCTCGAAGCGGCCGTCCTGGTTTGAAACGGCGCCCCGCCCCTTCGTGGCACCGCCGAATTTAAGAGATGCGGACATGGAACAACAATATCGCGGCATAAGAACATTACAAGAACATTTGTAGTGATGATGATTGCACCGCATATCGCCGGAAGGCCGCCGAGTTCCCTCGCTTGCGCCCCCTAATTCCTATATGCTTGCCGTCGGCAGCAAGGAGACCACATTGCCCAATTTCCACATCTATCCCGTCGCTGACGGTGATTCGTTCTGGGTCAAGGCCTCGAGCAGTGAAGAAGCCCGAAAGCTGATCACTTTGAATGTGCCGGATGCCGCCAACGCGGCCGAAACGTCACAATATCGGTGCGAGGAGGATGACCAGAAATCCCCTCCCCATGGGCTGATCTATCACCAGCAAGGCCGCCCGATCACCATCACCCGGCGCTAAACCGCCGGTCTCCCTCCTCACACGGCAGACCGTCGCCCCGCACACCTGGACAAGAGTCCCGGTGACAGGACCATCACGGTTTGTTAGAGTTTCGTTAAGGTTATGGGCCGGGCGTTTTCCGGCCCGCTGCGGAAAAACATGGTCTGGGCATGGGTACATGAGCAAGATCAAGGAAATCATCGACGGCATTCTCGACGGCTTGGCCGAACTGCTGGCCCCGCCCCCGGCCCCCGTGCCGATCCCCGTGCGCAATCGCCCGCAGCAGCGCCCCCGGCGCTGACACCGGGCCTTTCCGACGCCTGTCATGAGCCCCCGCCGATGACGTGCCGCCATCGGAGTTCGATGCCGTGAGCGATCTGCCCCCCGATCACCAACCGACAGATGATCCGGCCCTGGACAACCCGGCCGAGGCGGCATCGGACGCCCCGCCCCTCGCCGAACGCAGCGCCGTGCCGCCGACCCTCAGCATCATTATCCCGACCTTGAACGCGGCCACGGATTTGGGCCGCGCCCTGGACAGTCTGTCCGGCGGCGGCATCGATTTCGAGGTTATCGTCGCCGACGGCGGATCGACCGATGGAACCCAACGCATCGCCCGCGCCTTCGACGCCAAAGTCATCGCGGCCCCCCGCGGGCGGGGGGCGCAGTTGGCCGCGGGGGCGGCGGCGGCAACGGCCCCCTGGCTGTTGTTTCTGCACGCGGACAGCGCCCTGCAACGCGGCTGGCAGATCATCCTGCGCGGCTTCACCGGGAACCGGGACAACCATTTCCGTGCCGGATACTTCCAACTGATCCTGGATGACCCGGCCCCCCAGGCACGGCGGGTCGAAGACTTGGCCAACTGGCGGGCCAAGCATCTAGGTCTGCCTTACGGCGACCAGGGGCTTGTGATTTCCCGGCCGTTTTACGATTTCCTTGAAGGCTACAATCCCCTGCCGTTGATGGAGGACGTCGATCTGGTGCGCCGCATCGGCAACAGACGCCTGACCCCTCTGCCCTCCGCCGTCACAACCTCGGCCGTGCGCTACCGCAGGAACGGTTGGTGGCTGCGTCCGCTGCGCAATCTGTTATGCCTGGGCCTGTACTATGCGGGCCTGCCGCCGCGCTGGATTGCGCCGATGTACAAGTGAGAACCCGACCCCTGCAGAACCATCTGGTCATCTTCGCCAAGGCGCCGCGCCTGGGCCGCGTGAAGACGCGCCTGGCCCGCCATATCGGCCGCGTCAGCGCTTGGAACTTCTATCGGGGCATGCTGGCAGGATTGACGCGACGCCTGGGCCGGGACCGGCGCTGGCGCTGCTGGCTGGCCGTGTCGCCGGACCAAAGCATTTTCGACCGGGGTCTGTGGCATGCCGCCGCGCCGGGATGCCGATCCTTCCTCAGCCAAGGCGGCGGAGATTTGGGGGCCCGCATGGCGCGGGTCATGGCGCTGCTGCCGCCGGGGCCGGTTGTGCTGATTGGATCGGACATCCCGAGCATCCAGCCCAAGATGATCACCCGCGCGTTCAAACTTCTGGGCAACCACGATGCCGTGTTCGGCCCGGCGCCCGACGGTGGCTATTGGCTGGTCGGCCTCCGACGCCGGCCGCGCTTCAGCGATCCCTTTGGCGGCGTGCGCTGGTCCACGGACCAGGCCCTGGCCGACAGCCGCGCCAATCTCGCAGGCCTTCGCATTGCCTTGATCGATGAACTGGAAGACGTCGACGACGGCCCGTCGTATGCCCGCATGCGGCGCTGAAACAGCCCCCGCCGCGAGATGGCATCAAGCCGCGGCGGCGCAGGTCGGCGGCGGAGCCTCGGCCTTGCTGCCGTGAGCCTGCAGACGCACATCATTGATCAGGGTGCGGCCCAGGGCGCGGTTGAAACGTCCCGTCAGGCGCTGGCCCAGGCTACCGGTCAGGGCTTCTTTCCATGTGTCCTGATACAATACGTTGCGCGAGACTTCGCCGTTAACCGCCGAGACCAGCCGCGGCATCAGCCGGCAGACGGCGTCCCGCGCATCCCCGTTCGGCACGTCGATGGCGATCGACACGATCACCACCTTGTCCTCGTTCTTTTTCTTCTTGAGCGTCCAGCCGCCGATATGAACCGCGATCGGCGCCATGCGGACCACGGACGGCCCCCGGTCGGCGACGTGTTCCGCACTCCCCGGGAACGAGACGTCAAACCCCGTGCCGATGGCGGCAACCGACCCCACCGTGCCTGCGGCGACGGTGCTGGCGATCAGAACGCTTTTGATAAAACCGGGCATTCTTCCCTCTCCGAAATGTCTTCGGAAGTTCGGCCGCACCCTCGATATGTTTTTTTGATGGACCGCGCGGGCGCTCATTTACCCAGCGTAGTCTTGAGAATACTTGGCTCAGTCCAACAGACAAGCACACCAAAAGTCTAGGTTCCGCGCGCCAAACGGTCCGTAACGCGGCACCGGCGGACAGCGATCAGGTCGCGTCCGGACAGGTGGTCGGCGGGATGTCCTTCTTGTCCTGATAGGCGGTCAGGAACACATCATCGACCACGCGCCCCCCGAGCGCCTTGTTGAAACGCTGCTGCAACTGGTCGGTCAGATTCTGGGGGATCGCGTCCTGGGCATTGCCCGAATAATTGACCAGATTGGCAAAGGTCGTGTTCAGCGAGGACACAAGGCGGGGCATCAGCTGGCACACCTTGGCCGCGTTATGCCCGCCGGTCACCCGCATGCCGACGGAAACCAGAAGCTGCCTCGCCTTCTCTTTGCTTTTCAGACTGTAGCCGCCGACCTGCACGGCTTGCGGGCGCATGCGCACGGTATGCACCTTGTCATCCTTGACTGTGGTAGTGGATACAGCGGCGCTCGGCTCTGAACTGACCCAGATGCCGATCCCGGCGATGCCGCCGATCACCAGGATCGACGCGGCAACGCCGATCAACAGGCTTTTCATGAACTTGTCCATCGGGCCCCCTTAGACGCGGCAAATCCAGCACAGGAATGATAGCAAAACTATAGTGAAACTGGCGGGCAAAAATGCCGGTTCCACCGCAACCGCAAGGATACGTGATAAAACTTTCAGGAAACTGACGTTTTCAGGATTCGTGGATTCAGGTTTTCCACAACCCATGTCGGGATCTGTGGATAACCAAACGGGTAAAAAGAGAGCGAATCGGCCTCGGCGCTGCTGCGACCGACCGCCGACGAAGGCATGCCCCCGCCGGCGTTTCGGTTTCGGCGTTTTCGTTCACGCAACCTGCGGCAACAGCCCCCGCGTGGTCTTATTTGCTCGGCGCTAGAAAGCCCAGGGCCTTCGCCACGCTTTCGCAGGCGACATCGTTCATCTTCGTTTTGGCGGCCATCTTGGCCTTGTCGATGTTCTTGTTGAAGCCCCGCGACGCGGCCTTGTCCAAGCCCGGTTTGGCCTTCTTAAAGTCGCCTTCGGCAGCCGTGATGGCGGCCTTGGGATCTTCCATGCAATCCTTGGCATGGGCCGCCGCGGTCAAGACGGCAGACGACAGCATCACGGCAACCGCCGCAATCGGCAATGCGAAACGCATCTCTTGAGTTCTCCGATGGATACGTTGCGGCCCGTGTTGGCCCTGCCGTCCCGGCACCGGGCGCGCGGCCGCTTTTCCGCCATGGATTTGGCGCCGGACCAATCTTTTCGTCAATATGGATTTTTTGCTGGCCGGGCCCGCGTTATCGGCATCGCGCCTAGGCCAGATGTTCCTTCAGGCGCGGCATCAGTTCGACGAAGTTGCAGGGCTTGTGGCGGATGTCCAGCTGATGGACCAGGATCTCGTCCCAGCCGTCCTTGCAGGCCCCGGTCGAACCCGGCAGCACGAAGATATAGGTGCCGTTCGCGACCCCCGCGCAAGCGCGCGACTGAATGGTCGACGACTTGATCTTCTGATAGCTGATCCAGCGGAACATCTCGCCGAAACCGGGGATGATCTTTTCCGCGACGGCATCAAGAGCCTCGGGCGTGACGTCGCGGCCCGTGACCCCGGTGCCGCCGGTCGAGATGATGCAGTCGACGGTGGGATCGTTGATCCATTTTCGGAATTGGTCGGCGATCACGGCGGCATCGTCCTTGACGATGGCACGGTCGGCCAGCTTGTGCCCGGCCGTGGTCAACCGTTCGACAAGGGTGTCGCCCGACCGGTCGTCAGCCAGGGTCCGCGTGTCCGATACGGTCAGGACCGCAATGTTAACGGGCAGAAATTCCGTCTGTTGGCTCATCGAAAATCGCGACCTCCACCTTGCCGTGGCCTAAGGCTTTGTAGACCGGCCACTGGCCGGCGGCAAGGGCGTCGAGGGACGGTTTGTCCTGGCCCAGGCGATCGCGGTAGATCCACAGGTTGGCCAGCACCCGTTCCACGAAGTGGCGGGTTTCGAAGGCCGGGATGGTTTCGATGAACAGCAGCGGATCATTCGTGTATTCGATGCGCCGCCGCCATTTATTCAGATTGCCGGGTCCGCCGTTCCAGGCCGCCGCAAGCAGCAGCAGATCGCCCTGAATATGCGGTTCGGCAAGCAGCATGCCGATGTACTTCTGACCAAGCTTCAGGTTGAGGTCCGGGTCATAAAGCTTGGGCAGGCGGTGGCGGTGCAGGGATGAATCCTGTGCCACGAAACTGGCCGTGCGCGGCATCAATTGCATCAGGCCGCGGGCTCCGGCCCAGCTTTTGGCCTTGGGGTTGAATTTGCTTTCCTGGCGGATGACCGCATAGACCAACGCCCGGTCGACCGTGAAACCGCCAGACGGCAGCCACGCGGGCACCGGATAGGCGGCGCCGTCGAACCCGCCGCCGTCCGGGAACAGGCGATCGGACAGGCGCACGGCCAATCCGGCCATGCCGCCGGCATCGGCCAGCGCCAGGATAGCAAGCGCTTGGTTCTTGTCGGAAATGCGGGCCAGGTTGCGCAACTCGCGTTCCGCCCCAAGGTCCTGCCCGGCCTGCACCAAGGCCATGGCCCGGCGGCCGCGCGGGGCGTCGACGATGCGCCCGACGGCTTCGGCGACGACAGGCGGTGACGACCATTCGTAGGCGACCTCTTGGCCCAGGATGCGGGCGGCAAGCAGGCCGTAGAACGTGCGCGCGTGGCGGGCGGCGCCGTTAAGATAATGCGTGACATGTTCCGGCTTGCGGGTGACCAGAAGCCCCCGCGCGGCCCAGAAATTGGCGGCCCCGTCCATCCATTCGTCGTCGAAGCCGATGTCGGCGGCGGCACGGAAATGGGTCGTGGCCTTGTCGTAGTTGCCGGCCCGCCAGGCGATCAAACCCAAGGTCCAATGGCCGTCGGGCAGATATTTGCCCGACCGTTTCAAGGCGCCATCCAGCCATTGGGCGGCCCAATCCGTGCGCCGATCGAAGAAATAGCGCGTCCCTAACTGCACCTTGGCCTGGTCCATCTCGGCGGTGGAAAACAGATGCCGGGCGTCCTGTGACTGGATCAGACGCTTCGCGATCAGGGTATGGCCACGGCGCAGGGCCTTGGTGATCCGGTATTTCAGGGCCCGCGAGCGGCGCGCGTCGGCGCGGCTCAGCCGCTTGGTCGGCAGGACCTTGGCCGCCTTTTCCTCGTCGTCCTGTTCGGACTGTTCGGCCTCGGCGGCGGCCACGGCCTCTTCCTCAAGGAACGTCGGCTGGCGCGGCAAGACGTCGGGTTTGTCCGGCAGGCGCCAGTTTTTCGGCCGGCGGCGCAGCGACAGCTGATAGATGCGCCCGGCCTGGGGGTGGTCGGCGTATTCCCCCATCCAGGCCTTCAGTTCCTTGTAATTGGAGCGGTACTTGCGCGGATGCAGATAGCGCTGGGCCAGGACATGGCCCATCAGCAGCTTGTCCGACAGCTTGGCGATCAGGCGATCGGCTTCTTTCCAGTCGCCGTCTTCCTGAACTTCGAAGATGCGCCGATAAAGCTGCGTGTCGCTATCCGAAAGAACCCGGGGGACCGCCGCCTGGGGCGTTGCCGGAACAGGCGTCATGACCGCCGCTTCACCATTGGCGACGGAAGCCAGGCTCCCTGCGGCGGCAGGCGGAGAACAGACCATGAATTGGATGGTGAGAGCGGCCAGAACGGACACGCCCACAGATTTGACCCCGGCCATGAAGCCCCTAACTTAATCGGCCCGCCTATGGATGGCGGTTTCGCGTTACTCCCCTATGAGCCGCGACGTTATAGCGTCCTGTCCCCGGCACCTCAACCATCCGGCGGCATCAAACGCGGCCTCGTCGCCCGCGCCGAATCCCTGCCGACATCCAAGTTAAGGCCTTGGCACCGCCCCGTGACAATCTGCATTGTCCCACATTTTGTAGGGCGACGAAAGCATGACCACACATCTTGAAATTATGGTTAACGCCGGGGATTTCGCGCCGTCCGGTTCACCCGTCGCCGAGGTCCGCGATTTTTTGTTTCAGCATCAACAGATCGCGCCAGGCGTCCCGCTTCATGGCCGGGGAGCGCAACAGATAGGCCGGATGGTACAGCGCCATCGCCGGCACGGGTCCGGCCATCTTGGGCGTGGCGTAGTCGAACCATTTGCCGCGCAGGCGGGTAATGCCCTGAGTCTGGGCCAACAGGGTCTTGGCCGAGGGGCCGCCGATACAGACCACCACGCGGGGGCCGACGATTTCGATCAGCCGTTCGACGAAGGGCAGGCAGATCGCCGCTTCCGACGGTGTCGGCGTGCGGTTGCCGGGCGGGCGCCAGAACACGGTGTTGGAAATCAGGACCGCGCCGTCGCCGTCGCCGTTCCGATCCAGGCCGATGGAGGCCAGCATCGCATCAAGCAACTTGCCCGAGGGCCCGACAAAAGGAAGGCCCTGACGGTCTTCCTCGGCCCCCGGGGCTTCGCCGACCAGCAGGACCCGGGCCTTGGGATTGCCGTCGAAGAAACACAGGTTGGACGCCGTGGTCTTAAGCGCACAGCCGTCGAAGCCTTCGAGGGCGGCGCGCAATTCGTCCAGGGTCTCGGCCTTGGCCGCCTGGGCGACCGCGTCCTTGACCGCCGCCTGATCCGAGACCTGGGCCGGGGCCGCCGGTTTTGTGAGCGGCCCGCGCCCCTGGGGGGCCGCCCCCCGCACCGGCGACGGTGGCATCGGCCCGTCGCTCAGCCCCGGCCGGGTCGCCGGCGGCCTGGACGCCTTGGCGGCCAACATCTGGGCATGTTCGGCGAAGCGGTCCTGAGGCGCGTCGGCGATGGCTTCATCGACGCCGGCCTCCAGATACCACTGCAACAGCGCCTTCAGGGCCACGGGATTGGTTGCGGTCTGGATCATGACGAAAGCCTACCACAAGCTTGCGGGCGCGTTATCCCCTTTGAATCCACAAGGCGAGTTGCAGCGGACGCCCAAGGAATGCCATAACCTGCGTTCGCAGACGCACATTGCGGGCAACATCAATAAGACGCGAGGACGACGAGAATGGAACGGGAATCCATGGAATTCGATGTGGTGATCGTGGGCGCCGGGCCCTCGGGCTTGGCTGCCGCCATCCGCATCTGTCAGCTGGATCCGGAGATTTCCGTCTGCGTCGTCGAAAAAGGCTCGGAAGTGGGTGCCCACATCCTGTCCGGCGCGGTGCTGGAGCCGCGGGCCCTGAACGAGCTGATCCCCGACTGGAAAGAAAAAGGCGCACCGCTGAACACCCCGGCCGGCAAGGACAAGTTTCTGCTATTGGGACCGGCGGGGGCACTGCGCCTGCCGACCCCGCCGCAGATGAAGAACCACGGCAACTACATCGTCTCGCTGGGCCTGGTCTGCCGCTGGCTGGGCGAACAGGCGGAGGCCCTGGGCGCCGAGGTTTATCCCGGCTTCGCCGCCGCCGAGGTGCTGTATCACGACGACGGCACGGTGAAGGGCATCGCCACGGGCGACATGGGCCTCAACCGCGACGGCACCCCCGGCCCCAACCATCAGCCGGGCATGGAGCTGCACGCCAAATACACCCTGTTCGCCGAGGGCTGCCGGGGGCATCTGACCAAGACGCTCGAACAGAAATTCGATCTGCGGTCCAAGGGCCCGGAAGGCACACCCGCCGACCCGCAGACCTACGGCATCGGCCTGAAGGAATTGTGGGAGGTCAAGCCCGAGAACCACAGGCCCGGCGAAATCCTGCACACCATCGGCTGGCCCTTGGATTCCAAAACCTATGGCGGCTCGTTCCTCTATCACCTGGAAAACAACCAGGTGGCCTTGGGCTTCGTGGTCGGGCTCGATTACCAGAACCCCTATCTCTCGCCCTATGACGAATTGCAGCGCTACAAGACCCATCCGTCGATCGCGCCGATCCTGGAAGGCGGCAGGCGCATTTCTTACGGTGCCCGCGCGCTCAACGAAGGCGGCTATCAGTCCGTGCCGGGGCTGAGCTTCCCCGGCGGCTGCCTGATCGGCTGCACGGCGGGCTTCCTCAACACGCCCAAGATCAAGGGCAGCCACACGGCCATGAAGACCGGCATGCTGGCCGCCGAGGCCGTGGTCGATGCCCTGAAATCCGGCGCCAATCCGGCCGACGGCCTGCCGGCCTATACCCAGGCGGTGCGCGAAAGCTGGGTGTGGAAGGAACTATATAAGGCGCGCAACATGCGGCCCAATTTCCACTGGGGCATGTGGGCCGGCCTGATCCTGGGCGCCATCGACACCTTCCTGTTCTTCGGCCACGCGCCCTGGACGCTCAAGAACCGGGCCGACCATTCGGCGCTGAAAAAGGCCAAGGACTGCAAGCCCATCGACTATCCCAAACCCGATGGCAAGCTGACCTTCGACAAGCTGTCGTCGGTCCAATTGGCCGGCACCTTCCACGAGGAAGAACAGCCCTGCCACCTGACCTTGAAGGACGACGCCGTGCCCATGGCGGTCAACTGGGCGGAATACGCCGGGCCCGAAGCCCGGTTCTGCCCGGCCGGGGTCTATGAGTATGTCGAGGTCGACGGCAAGACGCAGTTCCAGATCAACGGTCAGAACTGCATCCACTGCAAAACCTGCGACATCAAGGACCCGACCCAAAACATCAACTGGGTCACGCCCCAGGGCGGCGAAGGGCCGAATTATCCGAATATGTAAGCCGCGCCGACCGGGCGTTTTCCATCGCGCTATTTGCCACGGGCCCGCAAACAGGGAATGATCGCGGATTGGCGAATTTTCTCGTGCGCCGTCACAATGCGGGCGATGGAACACCGATGCGGCAGAAAACCGAGCCCCAGGGATCACAGCGACCGACGGCAGCGGCGGCAGGCCGGCCGAAGGCTTCCATTCTGCTGGTGGTCTCGGCCATCGTGTTGGTCGGCGGCGCGGTTCTTCAACTGACACATCGCGAAATCAGCGCCTTCGAAGACCGCCATGTTTCGATCATCGAGATCGAGACGAAGGAAGCCGCACTTGCGATCGAAGCCTTCCTCGCCGGCCAGCGCCGCCATGTTCGGACCTTCGCTCTTGAGAAAAGCGGCCTGCTGGATGCCTATTCACAGAACATCGAAGACCCGAAGCTGCGGGCAGAGATTGATGAAAGTCTCGCGCGCTGGTTTCCCGATTACTTCACCTTCACCATCGCCAACGTGAAGGGCGAGGATCTGGTCAACGACCTTGAGGGCCTGGTCGGCCCGGCCTGCCAACAGAACATCCAGGAATACGTCGCCTCGATCCACCGGGAGACCGCCGAACATGCGGTGTTCCAGTCGGTCATCCATCCTCAGCCGCACAACTACCATTTCGACGTGATGGCGCCATGGCAGGGCCCCGACGGCTTGCAGGGCGTCTTCTTCGTCAGCTTTTATCCGGAAACCGTGCAGAAAATCCTGAGCTCCCACCAGAGCCCCGGCCATTTCCTGGCGCTCGTGCACAAACAGCGCGACAATCTGATCGAAATAAACGCGGACGGCGCGCGGGACCATATTTCAACGCAGCGGGACATTTACCTGTCAAAGACCGAGGTCGCGAACATCCGCGGCCAAAGGGACGTGGGCGGCTCCTTGTGGCGGGTTATCGGCTATCTGCAGCCGGGATTGATCGGTGATTTCAAGCAATCCCACTGGCTGACCGCCGTCATGCTTTTGTGCCTGCTTCTGGCCACAGCGGTGATGAGCGTGCGGTTCATCGTTCAAACGGACAAACGCCGGCAGTGGGCCATTGATGAACTGGAGTTGACCATCGTCGACCTGCAGTCATCGAAAGAGACCCTGGAAGACCAGGCGCAAATGATGGCGACCATGGCCGAGGAACAGTCGCTGTTGCGCCAAGTCGCCGAGTCTGCGGAACGGCATAAGTCCGAGTTTCTCGCCTCCATGAGCCATGAGATCCGAACCCCCATGAACGCCATCATCGGCTTGACCATGTTGGCCTTGAAAACCGATCTGTCGGGCCGGCAGCGGGACTATC
Organism: Rhodospirillales bacterium; assembly: GCA_048263775.1. Lineage (GTDB taxonomy): Bacteria > Pseudomonadota > Alphaproteobacteria > Rhodospirillales > Casp-alpha2 > UBA1479. The sequence goes on along the minus strand of JBLXDU010000001.1, from coordinate 24,317 downwards.
TGACGAAGGTTCAATCAGCGGGCAAATCCCTGCTGGGTCTCATCAACGACATTCTGGACTTCTCCAAGATCGAGGCCGGTAAGCTGGAGATTGAATCCATTCCCTTCCGGCTCGACACGGTCCTGGACGAGCTCGCACCGATCATGGCGGTAAGAGCCAGCGGCAAACCGTTGGAGCTTCTCTACAAGACCGCCCCCGATGTTCCCCTGAACCTTGTCGGTGATCCCCTGCGGCTGGGCCAGATTCTCGTCAATCTGACGACCAACGCGATCAAGTTCACGGAGAAGGGTGAGGTCGTCCTCGCCATTGACCTCGTGGCCATGCAGGACGACCGGCCGCAGATTAAGTTTTCCGTATCGGATACCGGCATCGGCATGACGAAGCAGCAGGTCGCGGAAATTTTCAAACCGTTCTCGCAAGCCGATGCCTCCACGACGCGCCAATACGGCGGCACCGGGCTTGGTTTGGCGATATGCCGAAACCTTGTCGACCTGATGGACGGGGAAATCGGCGTTGAAAGCGAAGAAGGCGTCGGCAGCACCTTTTGGTTCACCGTCACCCTAGAACAGGGGAAGGCCGCGGCGGCAACCTCGCAACAGCCCCGGGTCGACTTGCGCGGCCTGCGTGTGCTGATCGTCGACGACAACGAAACGGCCCGGACCGTGTTTCTTGAAGCCATTGAAACCCTGACCATGAAAGGCACGGCCGTCGCGTCAGGACACCAGGCGCTTGAGGCCTTGCGGCAAGCACAGAATGCCGGAATGCCTTTTGACGTGGTTCTAATGGATGCCCTTATGCCGGAAATGAGCGGCCTGGAAACGATCCGGCGCATCCAATCCGAGGACTGGCGGCCGCACGCCCCGCAAATCATTCTGGTCGCCGCGCCTGACCAGGGTGATCTTCACCAACAGGCGGATGACATCGGAATTGGTACATTCCTGGCCAAACCCGTGAACCAGTCGCAGCTTTTCAACGCCATCATGAACCTGCGTTCCGCCGCGTCGTCGGCCGAACCCTCTGACGGCACGCACAAGATCGTGGCATCGAACATGGAAACGCTTACCGATACCCGTGTCCTGCTGGTGGAAGACAACGATATCAACCAGCAGGTCGCCCGGGAACTTCTGGAGGGAGCGGGCATGCGGGTGTCGATCGCCCAGAACGGCAGAGAAGCCGTCGCCATGGTCGCGGAACAGCCCTTCGATGCCGTGCTGATGGACATTCAGATGCCCGAAATGGATGGCTATGAGGCCACAGTCGCCATTCGTGGGGACCGCCGGTTTCAGGACATCCCGATCATCGCGATGACGGCCCATGCCTTGGCGTCCGAACGCGACAAATGCCTGGCCAGCGGCATGAACGACTACGTCACCAAGCCGATTGATCCGGATTTGCTGTTTGGCGCCCTGGTCCGTTGGATGCCCCCGCCCGAAAAGCGGCGCGGACAGGAACCCGAGACGGTTGCCGCCGACAAGGCGCCGGACAAACCTCGTGACGCCCTTCCCGAAGTCATCGACGGGATCGACATGGAGGCCGCGCGCACCATGATGCGCGGCAACGATGCAATCCTGCGAAAGCTGCTGGGTGATTTCAGGAACAGCTACCTCGACAAGGATGCGGAGATCAAGGACGCCCTGGCCGCCGGAGAGGTGGAGGCCGCCACCCGGCTGGCGCATACCTTGAAAGGAGTCAGCGGGAACATCCGCGCGAACCGCGCGTACGAAGCCGTCTCCGCCTTGGATCAGCAACTGCGGGACGATCCGAAACATCCACAGGTGCCCCGGTTGCTCGATGCGCTGTCCGACAGGCTGCAAGAACTGAAGAAAGCCTTGGACGAGGCCCTGTAATCCGGCCCGAATTTTCCGGCCGCCGACGGGCCCACGTACGCCATGTGACATGGGTCACTGTCCCGCCGATCCCGGTGGCGTAGATAGAGCCTTGGACAGCAAGTCGCCTTTAAAGCCCCTTCTCAAACCTGGGCCGCCCACGGCGCTGATGCGCCATTGGGAACGCGCCAGTTGAGCACAAGTGACGGAAGAAACCCGGATGCCGACTTTTGAATTCGAGATCCACAACAACGACGTTCTGGAAGCCCTGAGAGCCGGCGGCAGCCATAAGGTGTTCAAGGACGAATGGGCGGACACCCATTTCATCGAGTTCTCGGGCAATGACGAGACCGAGGCCCGCCGCCGCGCGGAACGCCGCTATCCGGCCAGCCAGGGCTTCGTCATCGCCGGGGTCAAGGAAGTCTGACCCGCCGACGCCGGCTCACCCGATCCGGTTGATCCCATCAAAGGCCGCCGTCTTGTAGCATTCAGCGAAGGTCGGGTAGTTGAACACCGTGTCGATCAGATAATCCATGGTGCCGCCGAGCGACATCACCGCCTGGCCGATGTGGATCATCTCGCACGCCCCGTCGCCGATGATGTGCACCCCCAGAAGTTTCCGCGACTGCGGATCGAACAACAGCTTCAGCAGGCCCGCCTGGTCGCCGACGATCTGGCCGCGGGCGATTTCCTTGTAGGCGGCGCGGCCGACCTCGTAGGGGATTTCGGCCTCGGTCAGTTCCTGTTCGTTCTTCCCGACCACGGAAATTTCCGGGATCGTATAGATGCCGTAGGGCAGAAGGTCGGGGAAGCTGCGGGCCTCGACGCCGAAGGCATGGCAGGCGGCAAGCCGGCCCTGCTCCATGGAGGTCGAGGCCAGGCTCGGGAACCCGATGACGTCGCCGACCGCGTAGATGTGATCGACCTCGGTCTGATAGCTGGCGTTGACGGTGATGCGCCCGCGCGGGTCGGCCGCTACCCCCGCCGCGTCCAGGTTGAGGGTGTCCGTCGCCCCGGTGCGGCCGATGGAATAGAGCACGGTTTCGCAATTGATGTGCTTGCCGCTTTTCAGTTCGATATGAACCTTCTGGCCCTGCTCGCCGTCGACCAGATCGATGCCGGAGACTTCCTCGCCCATGCGCAGGGTCACCCGTTCCTGGCGCATGAGGTGGACCAGGGTGTCGATGATTTCCTCATCCACGAAGGGCAGGATGCGCAGGCGCTTGTCGATCACCGTGACACGCACGCCCAGCGTCGCGAAGATGGTCGCGTATTCGATGCCGATGACCCCGGCGCCGATCACGGTCAGGCTTTTCGGCAGGTTGTGCAAGTCCAGAATATCGTCCGAGGTGAAGATGTGTTTGCCGTCGAAGGCGATGTTGTCGTCCCGCGTCGTCGTCGTGCCGACAGCGATGGCGACCTTTTCCGCCGTGACCTGGGACGGCGGGCCGCCGGCGCAGGGGCGCAGTTCGATGCGATGGGGGTCGAGGAACGCGGCCTCGGCCTCGATGATCTTGATGCCGTTGCGCTGCATCTGGTGGCGGGTCACGTCGATGCCGATCTGGCGCACATGGTCGGCGCGGCCCAGAAGGTCGGCCATGGTGACTTCCTGCTTCACCTTGTAGGACGAGCCATAGACGCTGCGTTCGTTGTAGCCGGAGAAATGCATTGTCGCGGCGCGCAGCGTCTTGGACGGGATCGTGCCGGTGTTGAGGCAGACCCCGCCGACCACCGTCTGCCGTTCGGCCAGCGCCACCCGCTTGCCCAGTTTGGCCGCCTGCACCGCCGCGCGCTGGCCCGCCGGGCCGGAGCCGATGACGAACAGGTCGTAATCGTAGTCGTCGCTGCTCATGAAATCCCCCGAGGCAGACATCCACGGGGGTCAGGTTAAGTGGCCGGAACTGCTTGAGTCCATTGGATTTTGCAGCCCGCCCGCCGGAAAGGGGTGCCCACCGTCATTTCACCGCCGTCCACAACAGGGCCATGCCGGAGCAGAACAGCATCACGTCCATCACGTTTTCGAAGACCTTCAGGCTGATGCGGGCCATCACCTGCTTGCCCAGGTAGGCGCCGACCATCATTGATCCGCCGACGATCAGACCCTGCAGGATCATTGGCCAGGGAAGCGCCCCCGCCTGCTGAAACGTCGCGACCTTGGCGATCATCAGGGCGAGGGAGGCCGCCGCCTCCGTCGAAATCAGCGCCCCCTTGGCCAGACCGACCGCCAGGAACGCCGGGATGCTGAGTGGCCCGGTCGACAACACGATGCCGCTGAGATAGCCGATCAGCCCGCCGATGATCGCCAGTTGCCAGTAACGGATGCGAATATCGCGGGCCTGCATCCAGCGCCGCCCGGGAATCATCAACAGGAAAAACCCGCCGAGCACCACTTCGACCACCGCCGGCGGCAGCACCAGCAGGGTCCGCGCCCCCAGGGCCGCCCCCGGCACGCCGAGCACGGCATAGGCCCAGAAGGCCCGCCAATCGACCTCGCGCCACCAGGCCACGGCCTTGCCGATGTTGCCCAGAACGGCGGCGATGGCCATGATCGGCACGGCCTGCTGCGGGCCGAACTGATAGACCAGGATCGGCATCAGCACGATGGAGCCGCCGGTACCGACGACACCGCTGAGCGTTCCCGCGGCGACGCCCGCCAGCAGCAAGAAGATATAGCCGGTCAATTGATGGTCCCCCGCCGCGCCTTGAAGTCGGGCGCGATGGTAGCCGACCGACGGCTGTCACAAAAATGCAAAGAACGGGTGGCGCGCGATTTCCGCAAAGACCGGCGCGGACAGCCCCCCCGAAAAAGGAAAGGGTCATCCCCCTTGCAGAGGATGACCCTGGAACCGTACTTCAACCCAGTTGAAGCTTGGATCTAGACTGGATCCTTTCGGATCAAGCTTCCTGCAGGTTCACGGCCTTGGGGCCGCGGGCTTCGTTCTGGACTTCGAAGCTCACCTTCTGGCCTTCGGCCAGACCGGACATGCCGGACTGTTCGACAGCGGTGATGTGGACAAAAACGTCCTTCGAGCCATCTTCCGGCGTGATGAAGCCGTAGCCCTTCTGCTGGTTGAAGAATTTAACCGTTCCAGTGGTCATGTACTTACAGTCCTGTACTAGTTGCCGGGCGGATGGTGCCACGACATGGTGAGATACCGGAACAGCAACCGCGCTTTCCGGGTGATCGACGCTTCCTGGGGTTGGTGGGGTTTTTGGATCCGAAGGGTCCGGTCACCGCCTGCCAAAACCGGCTGGGGCATAATCACGTTAAGATTCGTACTTTCGAACGCTCTTAAACACAAGCGAATTTTAACCGTTAACCGCAGCAGACAGCCATTTAACGGCCAATTCGGCGGCACTTCGCGCGGCACTTTCATCGACGAAAACCCGTTCCCCGAAACCGGCGGCGCCGGACCAACCGCGGGGGTCTTCCGGGTCACGGCGGTACTCTTCGAAACCATGGGTGCCGTCGGCGCGGCGGAACAGATCGACGCAGCGGGTGCCGTCGCCGTTTTCCAAAGACGCGAGAACCAGGGGCCGGGAGGATCGGGAGATGGTCATCGCCCTATTATGCGCGACTGCCCTTTTTTCGCCAAAGGATACAGCGACAAGGTATAAGGCCGCGAGATATGGCGGCCCGGACCGGCGTCGGCTAGACTGATTTCCGGTTACCGCCCGTCCCCATTGATCCCGAGGTTCGAGACCGCCCGTGACCCCATCCCGCCGCCTTCGCCGTTCCCTCGCCGCCGGAGTGATCTGCGCCGCCGCCCTGGCCGTCTCAACCGGTGCCGCGAACGCCAAGCCGAACGCCAAAGAGGCCTTAAGCGCCAACACCTTCATCGGCAACTATCTCGCCGGCCGCCAGGCCCAACGCGAGGGCGACCTGGGCGCCGCCGCCGAATTCTACGGCGCCGCCCTGAACCAGCGCCCGGACACCCCCGGACTGCTGCGCCAGACCTTCATCGTCAACCTGGTCGAAGGCCGCGTGGCGACGGCCGTCGATCTGGCCCGCGACTATCTGAAGGAAGACCCGGACCAGACCATCGCGCAGTTGACCGTCGCCATCGACCATATGAAGCACAAACGCTTCAAGGATGCGGAAGCGTTGCTGAGCAAGCTGCCGGACGAAGGGCTTTCCGTATTCACCAAGCCGCTTCTCGTCGCCTGGAGCCTGTATGGACAGGGCAAGGCCGAGGAGGCGCTGGCCGCCCTGAAGCCGCTTGAGGACAAGAAGGGGATCGAAAACCTAGTGGAAATCCACGAGGCGCTGATCCTGCAACTGACCGGCAAGACCGAAGAAGCGGGCAAGCTGTTGACCGGCGTCATCGAACGGCAGTCGCCGCCGTCGTCCCGGGTCACCCATCTTCTGGGCGCCTTGCTGGAACGCGCCGGCGACACCGAGCGCGCCAAGGCCATCTATAATCTCTACCTCAGCGAACATCCCGTATCGCGGCTTATGGATACGGCCATGAAGCGCATGGAGACCGGCAAGAAACCGCCGCTCGCCATCAAGAACGCCCGCGATGGCGCCGCCGAGGCGCTGTACGACATCGGCTCGTCCCTGCGCCGCCAGAACGCGCATGAGACCGCCATCGCGCTGATCCAACTGTCCCTTTACCTGAAATCCGATTTCCCCGTGGCGCGATTCATCCTGGCCGACGTCCTGCAATCGGACGAGCGTCTGGAACAGGCGGTCAAGGAATACGACAGCGTCGACGCGGCCTCGGCCTATGGTTGGAGCGCCCAGCTCCAGGCCGCCGCCCTGCTCGGCGACCTGAAGCGCTCGGACGAAGCGGTCAAGCGCCTGGAAAAGCTGGCCAAGCTGCGCCCCGACCTTCCCGACCCGCACCTGCATCTGGGCGACGTCTACCGGCGGATGGAAAAGTATCCGCAGGCGGCCAAAGCCTATTCGGCGGCGATCGAGCGCGTGAAGGACCCGCAGGCTCATCATTGGAGCCTGTATTACGCGCGCGGCATCGCGTTCGAACGCGCCAAGCGGTGGAAGGATTCGGAAAAAGACCTGCTGAAGGCCCTCGACCTGCGCCCGGACCAGCCCTATGTGCTGAACTATCTGGGCTATACCTGGATCGACCAGGGTGAACAGCTGGACCGCGCCACGGACATGATCAAGAAGGCGGTGTCTCTGGCCCCCAACGACGGCTTCATCGCCGACAGCCTGGGCTGGGCCTACTACCGCCAGAACCAATACGACAAGGCCGTGGCCGAACTGGAACGCGCCGTCGAACTGCGGCCTCAGGATCCGGTGATCAACGACCACTTGGGCGACGCCTACTGGAAGGTGGGGCGCAAGCTGGAAGCGCAATTCCAATGGAAGCGCTCGCTCTCCCTGGACCCGGACAAAGACCTGATCCCCAAGATCAAGGCCAAGCTGGACAAAGGTCTGTAGGTGGCCGACGCCATCGTTAGCATCGCGGCGCCGGCCAAGCTGAACCTGTACTTGCATGTCACGGGGCGGCGGGATGACGGCTATCATCTGCTCGACAGCCTGATCGCCTTCGCCGACGTCGGCGACGAGATCAAGGCCCGAGCCGCCGCCGACGGCTCGTTGACGCTGACCGTACGCGGCCCCTTCGCCAAGGACCTTGCCGACGAGGCCGATAACCTCGTGCTGCGCGCGGCCAGGCGCCTGCGCGAGTCTGCCAGCATCACCGCCGGCGCCCATCTGGTCCTGGAAAAGCGCCTGCCTGTGGCATCGGGCATCGGCGGTGGATCGGCCGATGCGGCGGCGGCGCTGAAGGCGCTGTGCCGGGTCTGGGGTGTGGAAATGGCGGAGACCGAGATGCGCGCCCTGGCCCTGGAGCTGGGGGCCGACGTGCCCGTGTGCTGGGTCGGCAGACCCGCCTTCATCGGCGGCATCGGCGACGCGATCGAGACCGCCCCGCCCCTGCCCCCGGCCCCCCTGGTCCTGGTCAACGCCAAGGTGCCGGTTTCGACCCCGGCCGTGTTCAAGGCACGGACCGGCGGATTCCAGACTGTGGACCGATTCCGGGAAACGCCCATCGATGCGGCCCATCTGGCCTATCTTCTGAAAACCCGTGGCAATGGCCTGACCGAGGCCGCCTGCGCCTTCTGCCCGCCCGTGGCCAAGGTGCTGGATGCCCTCGACGCGACGGAGGCGCCGCTTCTGACGCGCATGTCCGGATCGGGCGGCACCTGCTTCGCTCTTTATGAGACGGCGGAGGCGGCGCTTGCCGCCGCCGCACGGCTTTATGACGCGGAACCGGACTGGTGGGTCGCCGTCGGCCGCCTTGCGCCGCCCGCCGACGGGCTAAACTGAGCCGAACCCTCGGTCATTTCAGCACCCCGCATCCCTTGCCCAGGGCCAACAGATGGTCTAAGAAGTCGGCCCGTCCCTGTAGGGGATGGACACCCGGCGATTGGGGCGTGGTGAAGTGGCTTAACACACCGGTTTTTGGTACCGGCATTCCCAGGTTCGAATCCTGGCGCCCCAGCCATCTTTCTGACAAGCAGATCAATTACTTAGTCCCAGGGGCCGGAAACCGCTTAGTTCGGCCGGCTGACCACGGACCTTCGGGCCTTACCCCAGAATTTCCAATTCGTAGGGCGTTTCGGGCACGACGATGGTTTGATAGGAAATCGGCTGGTCCCGGAAGGTGAACCCCAGGGCCTTGATTAACAGCCCGTGCGATCCCGGTGCCACGTCGATCAAGGGGGCGATGTTCTCGGCGATGGTGGTCGATAAAACGCGGTGAACGCCGCGAAAGGTCGGCGCGTTGTAGCGCTCGTGCAGAAAGATGCGGATGTTCTTCTGGGACAGCAGATCATACGGCACGTCGAGCAGCGGACGAAAGCGCGGCCCGTCCAAATGCATTTCCGAATAAACCTTGAAGTCCCGCATGTCGTTGAGGCGGCGGATGCGGATGTAGCTGGGCGCGAAGCCCAGGAAGTCGGCCCAGGGGCCCTGCTCACTGATCTCGTCGATGGACAGGATCTTGCTTGCCCAGGGCAGAAGGTTGCGGCCGTCCAAGGTGCGGAAGCGGAAATGCCAGATGCTCGAGCCCAGTTCCCTGGCATCGGCGACGAAAGTCCCCGCCCCCCGGCGCCGTTCCAGAAGCCGCGCGGCGACCAGTTCGCGCAATGCGGCCTGGACCGTGCCCAGGCTGAGGTGCAGGACAAGACTGAGTTCCCGTTCGCCCGGAAGTTTGTCACCGGACCGCCAGAAGCCGCGTTCGATCAGGTTGAACAAGGCGTCGCTCAGGGTATGAATTTTGGATTCGCCCCGCTGCGCCACGGCCCGCGTCAACGCGGCCTGCAGGGCCTGGATGCGTTCATCCTGCGCCAGGCGTTCGAGCTCCGACGTCTCGGCCTTTCCCGCCCCGCCCGCCGCAGGCGCGGCGGTGGTCTCGGCGGACGCCGTACCGTCGGAAAGGCTCAATGCGGAGTCCTCGACTCTGGCCATGGATGCGCTCCCTGGATAGGTCCTTTTTTATCGTCCGGCGGTCGCACCGGGCCGTTGCCGGCGACTATAGCGCGAAATCGCAGCGGCTGAACCGCGCAAACGACGGATGGTTCCTGCGCCGCCGCAAGGCCGAAGATCACGCACCCGCGGCCTGACGCAAGGCATCGATCCAGCGCCCGGACGGCAGGGCGAGTTTGAACCCCAGGTCGAACACCAGATAGCTGACCGCCAGCGCCCCCGCTGTCCAGGCGGCGATGCGCAGGGGCTGGCGAATGCCCAACAGAAAGAACGACCCGGACACCGCCAGGGCGCCGCAGATGAAAAATCCGGCGTACCCCAGGCCAAGGACGAACAGCCCCCAAACCAAGGCCAGCAGAATCAGGCGCGGCGGCTCGCCCCCACCGCCCACGTCCAGGAAGGGGTCGTCTTCCGTCGCCGTGGACGACGCACTGGGAATGCCCAATGCGGCCAAGATGATCAACAGTATGGACAGGCCACCGATCACAAAGGCGGCGATCGCCGCCAGGGTGGTGTGATCGCCGTGCCCTCCGGCGAAACGCGGGATCAGGACAAACCAGAGCGCGAGGGAAAAGGCGAGAAGCGTGACGCCGGCGACGGCGTCACGCACTCTCTCCTGCTTTGTCGCCGTCGGCGTCATTCGCCGAGGTAGGCCTTCAGGGCCTTGGCCTCGGTGGTCAGGCCGTCAAGGTACGTCATGTATTCACCGCCCGGGCTCCAGCCGGGGATCAGGTCGCGGGCCTTGAACTTCTTATGTGTGTCCGGATCGGCAAGCGCCTTTTCCACGGCATCGGCCAGGATCTTAAGCCGGTCCGCCGGCGTGCCGGCCTTGGCGGCATATCCGTAGGTCATTTCCGCCAGATGCTTGGCGCCGACTTCGGAAATGCTTTTGACGCCGGGCTGGCCGACTTCGTCCAGGTTGCCGGGGCTGAGCACACCCAGAATGTTCAGCGTGCCCTTGCGCGTCGCGCCCAGCCAAGCGCCGGTACCGACGCCGGTTTCCGCCGTCGCGACGTGGCCGCCCAGGATGGCGGCGGACCCTTCGGCGCCGCTGCGGAACGGCACCAGGCGAATCTTCAGATCAAACTGCTTGGCGAAGGCCTCGACCGTGCGCGCCGCCCAGAAGGCCCCGCCGTCGGCGAAGGTGACCGGCTTGTCCTTGGCATAGGTCATCATCTCTTCAAGGGTCTTGAAGGGCATGTCCTTGCGCGAGAACAGCACGCGCTGCTGCACCATGAAACGCCCGATGGGGGAGAAGTCCTTGAGGCCGATCTTGCGGTCGAGCATGACTGCGGTGACATAGGCGGAGGACCCGAAGCTGGTCATGGTGTAGCCATCGGCCGGTCGTTCAAGCAACGACGCCCAGGCCAGGGTACCGCCGGCACCCGGTTTGTTTTCGACCAGGACATCGACGCCCAGGATCTTCTCCATTTTCTCCGCGAGAATGCGCGTCGATACGTCGGTCATCCCGCCCGGGCCGTAGCCGATCAGAATGGTGATGGGTTTTTCGGGAAAAGCCGCCTGAACGGGGGCGGTATTGAGGGCCGCGGCAAGGCCCGCAACCGTGAAGGCCATGGCGCCGAGAAGGCGGCGGAAACGCGTGATAGCCATGTTCGAAACACTCCGTGTCTGGGTTGGTTTTTTTAGAACGAAGGAGTTCGTGGCGGCCGCCGCGTTGCGTCACCGCATGTGTCGATTGAATAAGCGTCTATTCGCCCGAAGACGTTCTCCTATCTGGTTGTTTGGAGGTTTCCGCGGCTTTTTGGGGGAGCCGTCCCCTGGGTCTTTCATCGACCTTCTGCTGCGAATTACACCATAGTTTTTTAAGTTGTCAAGTTGCGGCGGAATTCGTAGGTTCGAGAAACGGATTTCCGGCGGGTCGACTTATCCGCCACGGCCAATGGCGTGCCAGGATCCCATTCCAAATCGGAAGAGGAATCGAAAAACGCCATTATCTAATTGAAATAACAAAATATTTTCAGCCCCACTGATTTGGGCTGGTCAATCGGCGCGCTCAAGAACGCCGTGACACCGTTTGGAGGAACGCTTCAGAACAACAAGACAAAGAGGCTTCCTTGCTCGCAAATCTCACCGCAGCTATAGAGTTAGTTGCCACCGTTCAGAATCTGGCCTTTTCCTGCCTGGGGATCATCCTGGGGTTCCTGTTCGGGGCCCTTCCCGGCATCGGCGGAAATGTCGCCATCGGCTTGTTGATCCCGTTCACCTATTACCTGGATCCGGTGGTGGGCATCGTCTGTTTGTTGGCGATCGGCAAGGGCACCAGCTTCGGCGGTAGCATTCCGGCGATCCTGCTCAACATGCCGGGAACGTCGCAGGCAAGCTTTACCGCCATCGACGGCCATCAACTGACGCAGAAGGGGCAGTCCAAGAAGGCGCTGCACACGGCGCTCTACTCCTCGGTCATCGGCGATCTGTTCTCCGATATCGTGCTGCTGCTGGTGGCGGCCCCCATCGCCGCCGTGGCCCTCAAGGTCGGGCCGCCGGAATATGCCGCCATCGTCCTGTTCGCGTTGTTGATCATCGGCGCCATGGTCGGCTCCTCGCCGATCAAGGGCATGATCTCGACCGGGTTCGGGTTGTTGCTGGGCACGGTCGGGCGCGACCTGTTCACGGCCAAGGCGCGGTTCACCTTCGACATCGCCAACCTGGACGACGGGTTCGCCATCGTGCCGATTCTTCTGGGTCTTCTGGTGTTCTCCGAGGCCTTCGTTCAACTGCGCAAGGAAACCGGGGGCCGCCACGAGGACATTGCGCTGAACGGCCTGGACCTGAGCCGCGGCGGCGAATCGCTGAAAATTTCCGAGCTCATTCCCCTGTTGCCGACCATCCTGCGCTCCGGCGCCATCGGGACCTTCATCGGCGCGACGCCCGGCCTGGGCGCCACTGTCGGCGCGTTCCTGTCCTATCTGACGGCCAAGCGCCTGTCGCGGCCGGGAGACAAGATCGGCCAGGGCGGCCTTAAGGGCATCGCCGCGGCAGAGGCTGGTAACAGCGCCGGCACTGGGGCCAATCTCATTCCCCTGGTCACCCTGGGGATTCCCGGCAATATCGAGGCCGCGCTGGTCCTGGGCGCGTTCATGATTCACGGGCTGACGCCGGGGCCGTTCCTCATGGAACAGCAGGGGCCGATCGTCTACGCCATCTTCCTCAGCCTGATCGTCGCCAACCTGCTGCTGATTTCCATGGGCTTCGGTTTCATCCGCCTGGCCCGTTACGCCTTGGCCATCGACAAACGGATTCTGTTCCCCCTGATTCTTCTGGTCGCGACCATCGGCGTCTACGCGACAACGCGCCAGATCTTCGACGTGGGGGTCATGTATCTGTTCGGTGTCCTCGGATACGCCATGCGCCGCGCCGGGTTCTCGCCCCTGCCCATGCTGATCGCATTCCTTCTGGGGCCGCTGCTGGAGGATGGGGTGCGGCGCGCGTTGATCATGTCCGGCGGCAATCCGGTGATTTTCCTGGAACGCCCGATCTCACTGGTCTTCGTCGGCCTGGCGGCGCTGACGCTGGTTGCCATGATCTGGCGCGGCGTCAGAAATCGGCAGATCGCCGCGGCGGCCGCATCGGCTGCGGATTGAATGGCGCATGAATAGTATTAATTCTTATTCAGGCACTTAACCCGCAGCCCAAGATCGCGAAAAACAATGCTGATTGACGCACTTGGGCGTCAAAACCTCCATCCGTGGTTGGCTGATGCCGGCATCGGCCTTTTGGCCGTTCCATGAAATTTTGATGAACCAACATGGATCAGGCGATAGATTTCTTGACTTGTTTTCTTATTTCGGGAAAAACCGAATTATGAATGATCAAGACAATTACGTCGCTCTGTTCGCCGCCCTCAGCCACGACCTCCGCCTTGCGGTGTTCCGTCTGCTGATGCCCGCCGGCCCAAGCGGCCTGCCCGCAGGGGATATCGCGAAAGCGCTGAACGTTCCGCCGTCCACCCTGTCGAGCCACCTGGCACAGATGAGCCAAGCCGGCTTGCTGCGGCCGACGCGCCACCGGCAGCAGGTTATCTATGCGGTCGATGTCGAAGGGACACGGCGCCTGATCACTTACCTGACCGAGGACTGCTGTGGGGGCCGCCCGGAAATCTGCGGCTACGGAACGCCCGCACCCCAAACCCGCGCCGCTGCGACATGCAAGGAGAAGGAAACCTCCGATGAATGACAACGACATCCCGTTCAACGTGCTGTTCCTATGCCGTGGCAATTCAGCCCGCAGCATCCTGGCCGAGGCCATCCTAAGCCGCCACGGCGCCGGTAAGTTCAAGGCATTCAGCGCCGGCAGCCAGCCGGCGGGACAGGTTCACCCCTATGCGGTGGCCCTGCTGGATCATCAGAACTATCCGGTGTCGGAATTACGGTCCAAGGATTGGTCGGAATTCGCACAACCGAATGCGCCGAAGATGGATTTCGTGTTCACGGTCTGCGACCAGACCGCTAATGAAGTCTGCCCTATATGGCCGGGACAGCCCATGACTGCCCATTGGGGTATTCCCGACCCTGCCGCTTTCGACGGCACCGAGGTGGAAAAACGGGCGGTGTTCGCGCAAACCATGCGCTACCTGACCAACCGGATCAGCCTGTTCGTAAACCTGCCGGTGCGCTCGCTCGACAAGCTCGCCCTGCAAAAACGCCTCGACGAAATCGGCCGGACCTTGTCAAACAGCGCCTGAGACCAAGCAATCAAAAACAAGAAGAAATCCCCATGTCGCTTTCAAACGATGCCTCTCACTCTGGATCGCGCCGTGCCTTTTTCAGCCCGGCAACAGGTCAAGGAACACTGGAGGCGGGTGGCGTGTGACCCTGTTCAGAAACTGGCGCTGAAATAGGACATCGCCGTTCCTTTGACGGGCGCCAACCAGCAAGCACAAAGTTACATATGTTTTTATTATTTACATATGTTATGATCCCGGGAAACAATTCCGGGAGGCAGACATGACATCACGCAGCGCCCTGCAGGGAATTACCGTGCTCGACATGAGCCGCGTTCTCGCGGGCCCCTCATCGACCCAACTGCTTGGGGATCTCGGCGCAGAGGTCATCAAGGTGGAGCGGCGGGGCGTCGGCGACGAAACCCGCACCTGGGGGCCGCCCTATATGAAGGACGCCGATGGCAACGATAGTGGCGAAAGCGCCTACTACCTGTCGGCCAACCGCAACAAGCGGTCCGTCACGGTGGACATCGCCAAGCCGGAAGGCGTCGCCCTGATCCGCCGTATGCTGACCAAATCGGATGTTCTGATCGAGAACCTGAAGGTTGGGGGCATGGCGAAATACGGCCTAGGTTATGACGACCTGAAGGCGGATTTCCCCGGCCTCGTTTATTGTTCGATCACCGGCTACGGGCAGACAGGCCCCTACGCGCCGCGCCCCGGATACGACATGATGGCCCAGGGCTTGGGCGGACTGATCAGCATGACCGGCGAGCCCGGGCGGCTTCCGGTCAAGGTGCCGATCGCCGTCAACGACGTGATGACCGGCATGTACGCGGCGGTCGCCATCCTGGCGGCGCTGCGCCATCGGGACGCCACCGGCGAGGGCCAGCACATCGATTTGGGCCTGCTCGATGTTCAGGTCGGCTGGCTCTATAACCAGGGCATGAACTATCTGATTGGCGGCACGATCCCGGAACGCCTGGGCACCGCCCACCCCAACACGGTGCCGTACCAGGCGTTCGATACGAAGGACGGCTTCGTCATCATGGGCGCCAACAACGACGACCAGTTCCGCCGCTTTTGCGACATGGCCGGGGAACCTGAACTGGCCGCTGACCCACGCTTCGCAACCAACCCGGACCGACTCAAGAACCGCGACGTCCTTATTGCCAAGGTGCAGGAAATCATGCACCGGCGGACCAGCGCGGAATGGATCGAAGACCTAAGCGCGGCGAGCCTGCCGGTCTGTCCGATCAACGATCTGGAGCAGGTGTTCGACGACCCCCACGTTCAGGCCCGCGGCATGAAGATTTCCATGCCCCATGGCGCCGCCGGCGGACAGCCGGTAGACATGATCGGCAATCCCATCAAGATGTCGGGAACGCCCGTATCCTACCGCCGCCCGCCGCCGACCCTGGGCGAACATACCGACGAAGTTTTGAGCGACGTGTTCGGCCTGTCGCATGACGAGGTTTCCCGTCTGCGCGCCGACGAAATCATCTAGGAGGAACATTCCATGAGCGTGACAGTCACCTTCGTTGGGTCGGGCGATGCCTTCGGCGCCGGCGGCCGGTTCCAGACCTGCTTCATGGTCGATGCACCGGGCTTTCGCTACGTCATCGACTTCGGCGCCACCAGCCTGACCGCCTTGAACCAACTTGGGATCGACCACACCACCATCGACGCCGTGGTGCTGACCCATATTCACGGCGATCACTGCGGCGGCCTGCCCTTCTTTCTGATGGATTCCATGTTGGGCGCCAAGCGGACAAAGCCCCTGGTGATCGCCGGGCCGCGCGACACCCAGGCCCGCATCGCGGGCATCTGCGAGGCATTGATGCCGGGCATGCACGCCATGTCACCAAAGTTTCAATTGGATTATGTAGAAATGCCGGTCATGCAGGAATCACAGATCGGCCCGTTGACGGTCACCCCTTATCCTGCGGCCCACACGGGGGAGACCAACCCCACCAGCCTGCGTACGGAGATCGCCGGGAAAGTCGTGTCCTATACGGGTGACAGCGCGTGGACCAAGCATATGCCGGCCGTGGCCCAGGATGCGGACCTGTTCATCTGTGAATGTTATTTTTACGGCAAGCCCATCAACTTCCACATGAACTATCCGGACATCGTCGAGCACCGGAACGACCTGAATCCCAAGCGCATGATCCTGACCCACTTCAGCCGCGAGATGATGCCGCACAAGGACGAGGTGCCCGAGGAAACGGCCCATGATGGGCTGGTCGTCAATCTTTAGGAGAACACAGAAGACATGACCGTACGTGTTGCAATCAACGGCTTCGGCCGCATGGGCCGCCTGGCCCTGCGCGCGGCCTGGGGGTTCGACCCCGCCAAACCGGCCAGCCTGCAAGGCCCGGGCGGCGCCTGGGGCAGGGGCGATCTCGACATCGTCCACATCAACGAACCCGGCGGCACGGCGGAGATGGCGGCACACCTGATGGCCTTCGACAGCGTCCACGGCCGCTGGCCCGTAGCGACGCGGTCGGACGGCGCGGATGCGGTCATTCTCGGTGACCGGCGCCTCGGGTATTCCAGCACATCAAAGCCGGCCGAAATCGACTGGGCGGACCTGGGCGTGGACCTGGTGTTGGAGTGTTCCGGCAAGTTCAAGACGCGCGACGCCTTGGCGCCTTATTATGCCGCCGGGGTAAAGAAAGTCGTCGTTTCCGCACCAGTGAAGGGCGACGCCTTGAACATCGTCATGGGCGTCAATGACGACCTGTACGACCCACAGGTCCACGACCTTGTGACCGCGGCATCCTGCACCACCAACTGTCTGGCCCCCGTGGTCAAGGTGATCCACGAAGGCATCGGCATCACCCACGGCATGATCACCACCATCCACGACGTGACCAACACGCAAACGGTGATCGACAAGCCCATGAAGGACATGCGCCGGGCCCGTTCGGCCCTGGCCAATTTGATCCCGACGTCGACCGGATCGGCGACGGCAATCACCATGATTTTTCCGGAACTGAAGGGGAAGTTGGACGGCATCGCCGTGCGGGTGCCGCTGCTCAACGCCTCCATCACGGACTGTGTGTTCGAGGTCGCGCGCAAGACGACGGTGGAAGAGGTCAACAACCTGCTGCGCCAGGCCGCCGATGGGCCGCTCATGGGCATCCTTGATGTCGAGGACCGCCCCCTGGTGTCCAGCGACTTCAAAAGCGACACCCATTCGTCGATCATCGACGCACCGTCGACCATGGTCACGGACGGCACCCAGGTGAAGATCATCGCCTGGTACGACAACGAAATGGGCTATGCCCACCGCCTGTACGAACTGACGGAGAAGGTGGCGCGGTCAATCAATTGACCCGCCCTGCCCTGGAGCATCAAGCGATGTTGGACGTTCGAAAATACGCCGTCGTGACCGCCGCCTATTGGGGCTTCATGCTCACGGACGGTGCCTTGCGGATGCTCGTGCTCCTGCACTTCCACCGGTTGGGCTACACTCCGTTTGAACTGGCGGTGCTGTTCCTTGCGTATGAGCTGATGGGCATCATCACCAACGCCGGCGGCGGCTGGGTGGCGTCAAGGTTCGGCCTGAAACTGACCCTGACCGGCGGCCTGTTGCTTCAGATCGTCGCCCTGCTCGCCCTCTCCGCGCTCGATCCTGCTTGGCCGAAGGAACTGTCCGTCCTGTTCGTTCTGGTGGTCCAGGGCCTGTCCGGCGTCGCCAAGGATCTGACGAAAATGAGCTCTAAAAGCGCGCTCAAATTCGTCGTGCCGGAGAATGAAACCGGCGGGCTTTACCGCTGGGTCGCCCTGTTGACGGGATCCAAGAACGCCATCAAGGGCTTGGGCTTTTTCATCGGCGCCTTGCTGCTGTCCGTCGCCGGATTCCAGGACGGTCTGTGGTTGATGGCCGGATTCCTGGCGGTCATCCTGGCGGGCGCCGCCCTGGCCGTCGAAAAAGGCATGGGCAAGGCCAAGAAGAAAGCCAAGTTCACCGAGATTTTCTCCAAGTCGCGGGAGATTAACCTGCTGTCGGCGGCGCGGGTGTTCCTGTTCGGTGCGCGCGACGTGTGGTTCGTCGTCGGCGTGCCCGTGTTCATGTACGATCAACTGGGTTGGACCTTCAACCAGGTCGGCGCCTTCATGGCCGCCTGGGTGATCGGTTATGGTTTCGTGCAGGCGGTAGCACCCAAACTGACGTCACGATCGCTCGACGGGTTGAGCACCGAAGTCCGCGCCGCAAGGATCTGGCTGGTCCTGCTCGCCCTGATCGTCGTGGTGATCATCGCGGCATTGAGCCTCGGCGTTGATCCTGGGGTCACTTTGATCGCCGGACTGGCTCTGTTCGGAATCGTGTTCGCCGTGAATTCCGCCGTGCATTCCTACCTGATCCTGGCGCTGTCGGAAAACGACGGCGTGACCATGAACGTGGGATTCTACTACGGCGCAAACGCCACCGGGCGCCTGTTGGGAACACTGCTGTCCGGTATCTCCTATCAATGGGCGGGGATCGACGGATGCCTGATCGTCGCGTTCGCGTTTCTTGTCGTCGCCACGGTCTTCACATCGTTCCTCAGCGACAAGCGCGCGCTGCACACTGTCTAGAAACAACCGCCGCCCTTAGCCGCGCAGCAGAACCGCCGCGCACTTCTCGTCCGTAATCAGCGTATTGGCCAGACCGGCGGACAGGGCGGCCCGCACGATGTCCGCCTTGAACGTGCCGCCGGCCGCAAGGATGACATTGGGGATACGGCGCAGCGTCTCGAAAGGCACCGACAGGGTGCGGGCATTGATCTCGTGATCGATCATCCGTCCGTCCGCATCGATGAAATAGTCGCAAATGTTGCCGACCGAGCCAGCCCGTTTAAGGTCCGCCACCTGATCGCGGGTCAGCACGCCGTATTCAACCATCTTGGTCTTGGCTGACAGGTCGACCGCCGAGATCAGCGCCGCCTGGCACCGCCCGGCAATATCGTAGATCCGGCGGACCGGGTCACTCTCTGCGAAGGTCGCCCGGGCGGCCGCCGTTTCCGCAATCATCGGCGCGGTCATGTAGTAGCAGCCGGCGCCCAGCACGCGCGCGAACGCGGCGGCGTTGTCATAGGGATTGATGGCGCCACTTTGCGACAAGCCGCCCGACAGGGACACGACGGTGTTCGCTGCCCCTTCGCGGGGGATCAGGCTGAAGCCCGCGGCATGGATCGTCGCACCCCAGCCAAGCCCTAGGAAGGCATCGGGCGCCAGCACACCGGACAGGTATTGCCCGGCGGCGAGCCCGACCACCCGGCGCACGTCGTCCTCGTCCGCAGGCGCCGGCACGACCACGGCATCGCGCAGGCCGAACCTCTCGCGCAGCGCGTTCTCGGCCTCCAGACAGGGCGCCAGCGGTAGATCCAACGTCACCCGGACAATCCCTTCGCGGCGGGCATCATTGATCACCCGGTTCACCGTCGCCCGGTTGAGCCCGACGCGATCCGCGACCTCCTGCTGTGTTTGTCCCTCGCGGAAATGGTACCAGCAGATGCGCGCCGCAAGCGCCGGATCGATGGCGGCGGGGCGGGTGCCTGAACCGCCGTTCTTTTTCTGTTTTGCCATGACCTATCCTAACCTCCCGCGGGGCGCCATGCGAGCCACGATGGCCGATGGTGAGCATCTCAGCCGGCCATCGAGACAGCTTGATTTATATATTGATGGATAATATATTACCTATCGAAACCATCTTCATTCATCATCCCGGTAGAGCCATGCCCCGCTTAGCCCCCGTCGCACCGCCAGAGATCGACTACACGGACCCCGTCTATTGGAACGGGCTGATCAAGATGAGCCTGTCGAAGTTCTTCATCCTCTGCGTCCTCAATCGTCGCCCCATGCACGGCTACGAAATCTCCAAGGCCGTGGAGAATACGACACAGGGCTGCTGCTCGCCGACACCGGGCGCCCTGTATCCGGTCCTGAAGGAGTTCGAGAAAGGCGGTTACGTCACCGTCCGTGAAGAGGTCGTGAGCGGCCGGAAGCGAAAGATCTACACGATCACCGACAAGGGTGAGACGGCATTCCAGGTCGCGGTCAAGGCCTGGGCCGAGGTCGGCGCCTGCGTTTCCGCCAACAGCGAAGGTATCTGCCGGACCGAGGACTGCTGCTGATATTTTTTTGACCCTTTTATATCACCCCTCAATGCATTGAATGTCAGACAAGGACACCCGCCATGCCATCCTCCTCACCCCGGTCAGAACTTCCCGTCGCGATCATCGGCGCCGGCCCGGTCGGCCTCGCCGCCGCCGCGCACTTGCACGAGTACGGCCTGCCCTTCGTCATTCTGGAGGCCGGGGCCGAACCCGGCGCCGCCATGCGCGAATGGGGGCACGTGCGCCTGTTCTCATCCTGGCGCTACAACATCGACAAGGCGGCCCGCTGCCTGCTGGAAGACACAGGATGGCAGGCGCCCGATCCCGACGCCCTGCCTACGGGCGGTGAAATCGTCGACCGCTATCTGGCGCCGCTCGCGGCCCACATGGCGATCCGCCCTCATCTGCGTCTCAACGCCAGGGTTACCGCCCTTGGCCGCAAGGGCATGGACAAGGTCCGTTCCGAAGGGCGCGCGGAGCGGCCGTTCGAAATCAGACTCGCCGACGGCTCTTCCCTTGACGCCGCCGCGGTGATTGATGCTTCCGGCACCTGGACTGCGCCGAACCCGATGGGGGCTGGCGGCCTGCCCGCGCCCGGCGAAGCCGACTGCGCCGACCATATCGCCTATGGCATTCCCGACGTGCTGGACCGCGCCCGCGCCGATTACGCCGGCAGGCGCACATTGGTGGTCGGCAGCGGCCATTCGGCCTTCAACGTGCTTCTTGACCTGTTGGACCTGAAGGATGCCGAACCGGGTACGGAGATCATCTGGGCCGTGCGTCGCGATACCGGCGACACGTTGTTCGGCGGTGGCACCGCCGATGCCCTGCCGGCGCGCGGCGACCTGGGAATCCGAACCCGCGCCGCCATGGAATCGGGTCGCCTGACCCTGCTCCGGCCCTATTCCGTGCGCGCCGTGTCGCGCAACGGCGACAGTCTTGATATCGACGGCGTCTTGGACGGCGCCGACGATCACCGACAAGTCGACCGCATCGTCGTCGCCACGGGCTTCCGTCCGCAGCTCGACATGCTGCGCGAGGTGCGGCTGGGTCTCGACCCCTGGCTGGAGGCCGTCAACGACCTGGCGCCCCTGATCGACCCCAACCTGCACAGTTGCGGCACCGTACGCCCTCACGGCGTGCGCGAACTAAGCCATCCTGAACCTGATTTCTTCATCGCCGGGATGAAGTCCTACGGCCGCGCGCCGACCTTTTTGATGACCACCGGCTACGAGCAGGTACGCTCCATCGCTGCCTGGTTGGCAGGGGACGTCGCGGCGGCGCACCGTGTCGAACTGGACCTGCCGGAAACGGGTGTGTGCAGCCTGCCGGGCGCGGCGGAAGAAACCGCCTGCTGCGGCGGGCCGGCACCCGAAGAGGTCGACGCCTGCTGCGTCCGTGACATGGATGCCAAGGCCGCCGGCAAGGAGGGCTGCGGTTGCGGCCCCGATGCGGCCGCAGGCGCCTAAGGACTGATCATGAAGACCCGGCGCAGAGCCGTCGTCATCGCCGTCGGCACGGGACAAACCCTGGGCTGGGGGTCAACCTATTATCTGCCGGCGATCCTTGCGGAACCCATGGCGGCGGAGATCAACGTGACGACCGGCCTTGTCTATGCCGCCTTCTCCGCGGCCCTGATCCTGTCGGCATTGCTCGGCCCAATCGTCGGGCGCCAGATCGACAAGCTGGGTGGGCGCGGCCTGCTATGGACGGCGAACCTCGTGTTCGCCGTCGGCTTGGGGATGCTCGGCCTGGCCGAGACTGTCATCGGACTGTTCGCCGCCTGGCTCGTCATCGGCGTCGGCATGTCCATGGGCCTTTATGATGCCGCCTTTGCGACCCTCGCCGGTCTCTACGGCCGCGATGCCCGGGGCGCCATCACCGGCATCACCCTGATGGCCGGATTCGCCAGCACCATCTGCTGGCCGATCACCGCCTTCATGGAAGCCGAGATCGGCTGGCGGGCCGCTTGTTTCGCCTGGGCCGCCGCCCATCTGGTTATCGGCCTGCCGCTTAACCGGCTGTTCGTGCCGAAGGGAACCGGTGCGCCAGCCGGCGACTATCCCGTCGGAGAAACCCATCAATCCACGGGCCCGGGGGCTCCTCCCAAATTCGCCGCCGCGATCCTGGCATTGGTATTTGCCATCACTTGGTTCACCAGCACCGCCATGGCGGCGCATCTTCCCCGGATACTGCAAGAGGCCGGGGCCTCTCCCGCCGCTGCGATCGCAGCGGCGGCCTTGGTCGGCCCGGCCCAGGTCGCGGGCAGGCTGCTTGAATTCGGATTCCTAAAACACTTTCACCCCTTACTGTCCGCACGGCTGGCGGCACTAACCCACCCCTTGGGTGCCGCCGTAATACTGGCCGCCGGAGCACCGGCCGCATCCGCATTCTCCCTATTGCACGGCGCCGGCAACGGTATCCTCACCATCACCAACGGGACCCTCCCCCTCGCCATCTTCGGGGCGGTGGGATATGGGCGGCGTCAGGGATTGCTGATGGCACCAGCCCGTTTCGTCCAGGCCGGGGCCCCTTTCCTGTTCGCCCTCGCGATCGACCATATGGGCGCCGCCGCGCTTATGCTTTCGGGTGTGCTGGGACTCGTCTCTTTCGCCGCACTGATGGCATTGCGACCCCCCACGCATGGGATCCAGGGGACAAATTCTTAAAAAGATAAAAGGCTGAAAACTTTCCGAAATTACCGGTCCTTGATATCCGGAAAGGGTTCCTAAAACGGCCGAAAACCCGGCGGCAGTTTCAACCACGCTATGGCGTCTTCGATATCTTCGAACACCTTGCGGTCCATGGGCCCCTTGCCGTCGCGAGCATAGATTTCGTCACACACTCGGGCAGTGTTCGCAAAGCGATCGGCGGCGACGGTATTGTCCCGCCGATAGACCAAAGCCACGGTCGCCGGATGGTCGAACATCTTGGCGATCTGAAAACCCAGCACATCAACAAAGGCCCCTTGGGTGGAATCAAGCCCGGGGGCGGCCGTCAGACCATCATCACAGACATAAAGCCGACGCATACCGGGGCTAAAGTCCGGTGCGGCGGCCAAATCGCGCAGCGCGTCCACCGTCTCCAGAAGGCTTGATTGCCCGAAGACGGAAAAGCTTACAAGGTTTTCGGCCTTATGGATTTTCCACGAAATGCCCATGACGGCCCGCGTTCATAAGGGTCAGTAATTTTCCTGCACATAGCCCCTCGAAACGAGTCCCCGTTCACGGGCGACGACAGCCGCTTGTGAACGGTTCTGCACGCCAATTTTCTTGAAGATGCTGCGCGCGTGCAGTTTCACCGTGACTTCATGAATTTCAAGATCACGAGCGATCTGCTTATTCGGTTTCCCGTCGGCGATGCCCTCAAGCACCTCCATCTCGCGGGGCGTCAGGCCTTCCGCATTGATCTTGCGGTCCGCCGCCTCGGCGGCCAACGCCTGCATGGTTTCCACGGGCACGTAAGTGCCGCCCTCGGCGATCACGCGAAGGGCCCCTGCATAGGCGGAGCCGGTCAATGTTTTCGGCAGAAATCCATGAGCACCGAGATCAAGGACGGTCTTCACGTCCCGTGTCTTGGCGACACCGGAAGTCACGGCAATGGCTAGGTCAGGATAGGCGGCGCGAAGCCGTTTGACCCCTTCCGTGCCCTCCATGCCGGGCATGGAGAAGTCCAGAACCACGAGATCGTAGTCCCTCCTGTTCGAAAGCAGGGTCGTCACTTCGTCGAGATTGGACGCCGCCTGAATCTCGATATCGGGAAAAGCGCGGTTGAGATGCTCACGCACCGCGTCGAGAAACATGGGATGGTCATCGGCGAACAGCAATCGCATTCTGCCTGCCTCGTTTTTTTATGGCCGCTTCGCTTCGCAGCCGGATGCACCCCCCCGGTCCATACTTTAGTATGCCCTAAACACATACTTAGGTCGATACCGAACAAGTTTCCGGAATTGGTTCACGAAAACCCACTCTCCGCCACCGGATGACACATTATTAAAAAAAGTGGAACCCGGTCAGCGCCGTAACGCCAGCCGGGTTCCAGAGGGGGGAGGGAGGAAAATTCTGTCTGTGGCCCGCGCCCCTTAGGCGGCGCGCACGTCATGCAGGAAGGCCTGCACGATCTGCTGCAGGGAGGAGGATTTCTGCGCCAGTTCGTCGGACGCATGCAGAACCTCGGTGGCAGAGCCGTCGGTATCGTTGGCGGCGACCTGCACGGTCGAGATCGAGCTTGAGACCTCCTGCGTC